>NZ_DAIMLM010000002.1:0-394060 GCF_036721215.1 Rhodoluna sp. | reverse complement strand
GCATCCTGGGGCTGGAGTAGGTCCCAAGGGTTGGGCTGTTCGCCCATTAAAGCGGCACGCGAGCTGGGTTCAGAACGTCGTGAGACAGTTCGGTCTCTATCCTCTGCGCGCGTTGGAAATTTGAGAAGACCTATCCCTAGTACGAGAGGACCGGGATGGACGAACCTCTGGTGTGTCAGTTGTTCCGCCAGGAGCACCGCTGATTAGCTACGTTCGGGAAAGATAACCGCTGAAAGCATCTAAGCGGGAAGCTTGCTTCAAGATGAGATTTCCATGACTTTTAGTCGAGAGGCTCGCAGCTAGATTACTGCGTTGATAGGCCGGATGTGGAAGTGGGGACTAAAGACCCATGGAGCTGACCGGTACTAATAAGCCAACTACTTGATAACAATTTTTTTGCTTGCGTCCACTATGTGGTTCCCGAGGTATGGGAACCAAACAACACACTTTCGTGTGTCAATGAAACATAACTCAATAGTGTTTCGGCGGCCATAGCGGAGGGGAAACGCCCGGTCACATTCCGAACCCGGAAGCTAAGACCTCCTGCGCCGATGGTACTGCAAGGGTGACCTTGTGGGAGAGTAGGACACCGCCGGACTTAATTTAGGAGATGGTCACCAATGTATGTTGGTGACCATCTTCATTTAAGGACAAGTTGCATATGAGCGAAGATCGAGACCGTAAGCCTCGTCGTGATTCTGCTCGCCCCGATCGCCCGAGACCATCCGGTCGCGCAGAGCGTCAGCAGCCAGAATCAGAACGGCCTGATTGGCAGCAACTTGTTGAGCGAACTCGCGACCCAAATCGCGAGAAGTCTCCTGTAATTCCAGATGCCATCACTCCTGATGATGTTGATCTCGGAGTTCGGGTGCAGTTGAAAACCCTCACCCCAGAAAATGCCGAAATGGTGGCAAGACATCTTGCAATGGTGAATCTGTTGATTGACCAAGACCCAGAGCTAGCCCATAAACACGCACTTGCTGCAGCTAGAAGAGCGGGTCGAATCGCAATTGTTCGAGAAACTGTTGGAGTAACTGCGTATACCGTTGGCGATTACACACTGGCACTTCGAGAACTCCTGGCCCATAGAAGAATTTCTGCCTCGAATGATCAGATTCCGCTAATCGTGGACTCGGAGCGCGGCATGAATAGACCAGATAGAGCGCTAAAGATGGCCCGCGAGGTAGACCGTAAGAAGCTAACTCCAGCTGTTCGAGTGAACTTGGCAATTGTCACTAGCGGTGCAAGATTGGACCTTGGCGAAAACGAGCTCGCATTGGCCGAACTTGAAATTCCAGAGCTCAACCCAGCAAAGGTGTTTTCGTATTCGCCGCCACTGTTTCGGGCATATGCCGACACCCTTGAGCTACTTGGGAGATCAGCTGACGCCAAGAAATGGTTTGATTTGGCCAAGCGTGCAGAAGTTGCACTTGCTGGCAAGCCAGAAGATGTTCTGGAGATTATTGAAGAAATTGAAATTCCGAAACTAGCCGATCGCCCAGCTAGGTCTTCCAGCGATGGCGAACCTAGAAAACCTTTTGGGAGGTCTGGTTCTGGTAGCCGTGACTTAGGTAAACCCCGCAGGGGATTCGACAATCCAGGCGGCGAACGACGAGGTGCACCTCGTGGCCGCTAAAGTTCTGGACAGTTTTGAAACACTGCTACTGGATCTTGACGGAGTTATCTATGAAGGTGGCCGCGCAATTGTTGAAGCAATCGAGTCGATAACTGCAATCAAGACCAAAGGCGTTCAGGTTGGGTTTATAACCAACAACGCCTCGAGAACCAGCGAAGCGATTGCTAAGCAGCTTAGAGATTTTGGTTTGGTGCTAAATGCCGAGGATGTAATCACCTCAGCGCAAGCTGGAGCCGGTTTACTAAAACAGATTGTTCCTGCAGGATCAAAAGTTCTGGTGGTCGGTGGCGAGGGACTGCGTTCAAATGTTTCACTTGCTGGATTCGAAATAGTCGAATCAAGTAAGGATTCACCAGCCGCTGTTATTCAAGGTTTTGATCCATCTGTTGGTTGGCAACACCTAGCTGAAGCTAGCTATGCAATACAAAATGGCGCTAAGTGGGTAGCTACAAACCAAGACTGGACCATTCCAAGAGAAGAGGGCCTTGCACCAGGAAATGGCACATTGGTTTCTGCGGTTCACACCGCAGTTGGGCAGCTGCCGGTTGTTGCAGGCAAACCCGAGAAAGCAATTTTCGATACAGCCATGTCGCACTTTGGCTCTTCGAGTGCGGTATACGTAGGCGATCGGTTAGATACCGATGTCTTGGGAGCCAATCGAGCAGGAATTAGTTCAGCTTTGGTGATGACCGGGGTTACTACCCGCAAAGAGTTATTGGCAGCAAAGCCTGACTCGAGGCCGGCATATATTCTTGAAACACTAAAGGATCTATTGAGTAGCTATCAGGTACCTGTAATGACCAAGCGTGGCTACAAACTAGGTAGCGCTGAGGTAGAGCTACTGGGCCAGAAGGTTCTTGTGAGCTTTGGAGACCCAAAGTCTTTGGAAGCTTTAAGGTGCGCATGTTTGACCATCTGGGAGAGTGGCCAGCCAATTCATACCCTCGATGTAGAGCAAGCTCTATACGAATAAGCTAGTAACAGAGGAAAGGTAATCATGTCAGATCTATTGGATGAACTCGCTGTTGAGATTTCCAGCGCCCGTGAATTGCCGCTTGCCGAGCAACCAGCAGCTTTCGAGGCCATCAGGGCCAAGCTCGAAGCCATGATTTCTGACAACAGGCCACAAGAAACTGAGTAATCTTCGAATTGATTCGCACCTTGTAAACATTGGGCTTGCAAGATCCAGAGGTCACGCAGCTGACCTGGTCAAAGCCCACCGAGTCTTTATTGGCGAACGCGAACTCACCAAACCTAGTCAGCTAGTTGATACCGAAGCCCAAATCACCGTGGTGGCTGCCGACGAGTATGTCTCTAGGGCAGGACTAAAGCTCAAGGGAGCCTTAGACAAGTTCGCTGAAATCGATGTTGTCGGCAAATGTGCCCTAGATGTTGGAGCTTCCACGGGCGGCTTCACCGATGTCTTACTTCGCCACGGAGCAAGCCGGGTTGTCGCTATTGACGTAGGCCATGATCAGCTAGCCCCAGAGCTACTTACTAACCCGAGGGTGCTCTCTTTTGAAGGTATTAATGCCCGCGAGGTGACGATGACTGAGCTTCGCGAGCAAACCGGGATCGCAGATCTTGAGTTTCAGCTGGTGGTAGCGGACCTTTCCTTTATTTCTGTCACATTGGTGCTATCAGCTCTAGTAAAGGTGGCGCCAACGGCTGATTTTGTACTACTTATAAAGCCTCAGTTTGAGGTGGGTAAGCAATCGCTTTCGGCGTCAGGAATAGTGTCGGATCACCGACTTAGGGCCCAAGCCATCAAGCAGGTTGTGGATTGTTGTAACGAACTGGGTCTTGGGGTGCTTGGATTGGAGCGTTCTGAGCTACCTGGCACCCACGGGAACATCGAGTACCTAATCTGGGTTGCTAGTTCCGAGCGACCAAATCAGTCAAAATGGACTGAGAGAATTGAAAAACTGGCCAGGGAGGGAAAATGAGCGCAAAACGACTAGTTTTGCTGGTTTCCCATACCGCCAGGGATGAAGCAATTGTTGCAACCCTAGAGTCAGCCACTGCGCTGCTGGCTGCTGGAATCACGCCAGTAATGACCAAAGAACAAATTACCGAAACTAAAAAGTTTGCTACCGGTCAGGCCGCAAAAACCATGGAACAGGTTCTTGAGCTTGGATCTGATTGTCAAGAAGCAGAGCTTGAGCTCGCGGTAGTTCTTGGCGGAGACGGCACCATCTTGAAAGCCGCCGAAATCGTTCGGGAATCTCAGACTCCGCTGCTTGGTATCAACCTGGGCCACGTTGGTTTCTTAGCCGAGAGCGAAAAGAACGAAATTGGTTCCACCATTGAGAGAGTTGCCAAGCGCGATTACATAGTGAAAGAGCGCCTGACGCTTGACGTTTCAGTTTTGCTAGAAGGTAAAGAGGTATACCGCACCTGGGCTCTAAATGAAGCCGCGGTTGAAAAAAGCGCTCGCGAGAAGATGCTCGAGGTAGTTGTTGAAATCGATGGCAGGCCGCTATCAAGTTTTGGTTGCGATGGAATTGTGATGTCCACACCAACCGGTTCCACAGCTTACGCATTTTCTGCCGGGGGACCGGTAGTTTGGCCATCGGTTGATGCACTCTTACTTGTCCCACTAAGTGCTCATGCCCTATTCGCAAGACCGCTTGTTATCAGCCCAGGAGCACTACTAGCTGTTGAAGTTTTGCAGCGATCTCCTGGCCACGGTGTGCTGTGGTGCGATGGAAGAAGATCGACTGAACTACCGGCTGGTGCAAGAGTAGAGGTAAGGAAATCCTCGAAGTCTGTGAAACTTGCCAGATTGAATCAGGGTCCCTTTACAAACCGATTGGTAAAGAAATTTGCGTTACCGGTTGAAGGTTGGCGTGGACCGGATTCTAAAAAGGATTAGCTCGTGATTGAAGAGATTCTTATTCGCGACCTCGGGGTCATTAGCGAAGCCAAGCTGGAATTTGGTCCAGGGCTCACGGTCCTAACTGGTGAAACCGGTGCTGGAAAAACAATGGTGCTAAACGCCCTTGGTCTGTTACTTGGAGAAAGAAGTGACTCGTCGGCTATTCGCAAGGGCCAGGAACAAGCCTTTGTTGAAGGCAGATGGTTGCTTGCCGATTCGGCAGTATCAAGAATTCGCGAACTAGGTATCGAACTAGACGATGCTGAGCTCTTAGTGAACCGCTCTGTTTCAGCTGAGGGTAGATCACGGGCTGCTCTTTCAGGTAAATCGGTGCCGGTTGGAATCTTGTCAGAAATTGGTGAACAACTTGTGGTTGTTCACGGTCAGTCCGATCAAATTCGACTTCGCTCCGCAGCCGCTCAACGCGAAGCTCTAGATCAATTTGCAGGCGCAGAGCTTGCAAAAGTAATGACCGAGTACACAAGCGTCTTTGCAAACTGGAAGCAAGCAGCTTCTAGGCTTTCCGAGATCACTACCCAGCTAGAAGCTAGATCTCGCGAAGCCGACCAGATTAGGTCTGCTGTTGAAGAGCTCACGAGTCTTGATCCAAAGCCGGGAGAGGACATTGAGCTTGCCGAGAAAGCATCAAAGCTCACTCACCTAGAAGAACTGCGAATCGCTGCCACCGCAGCACATGACCAGCTAAGCAGCGAGGGCTTCGACGACTCATCTGATGCCATTACTTTGGTCGGTAAAGCCAGAAGATCACTGGAGGCAGTTAGCGAACATGACCCAGAACTAGCCGCTCTTGCGCAGCAGCTAAAGGAGATCGGCTTTTCGCTGAATGAAACTAGCGCTAGCATCTCTGGCTACTTAGCCTCGTTGGATAGCGAGGGTAGCCAAGAGTTAGAGCGGGTGCAGCAAAGAAGGGCGGATCTGACTTCCGCGATGCGTAAGTATGGCCCAACTCTCGAAGAAGTGATTTCATATTTTGAAAACTCTGGGGCCAGGCTTCTAGAGCTTGATTCTTCAGACAAAGAGATTCAAGAGCTCACGGCTCTTGAGCAATTGCTAGGTAAGCAGGCCACATCACTTGCCAAGACAATTACCGAGCTTCGCAACAAGGCAGCCAGCGCCTTGGCTAAGTCAGTGACCGGAGAGCTAGCTGCTCTGGCCATGACTGGTGCTTCCCTTGAGGTGACGGTGTCCCAGGGCTCAGAGCTGGGGGCTAACGGGGCAGACCAGGTTGCCATATTGCTAAGTGCTTATCCGGGGGCGGAACCCAGGTCGCTTGGCAAAGGTGCCTCCGGGGGAGAGCTATCTCGGATCATGTTGGCTATCGAGGTCGTGCTGGCTAGTAGTGAACTGGCTCCTACCTTTATATTCGACGAAGTTGATGCCGGAGTTGGCGGTGCTGCGGCTACTGAGGTCGGTAAAAGACTTGCCACCTTGGCCCAAAATGCCCAAGTTATCGTTGTTACTCACTTGCCTCAGGTGGCAGCATTTGCCACCAGGCACCTGAGGGTTCTAAAGAGCGTCAGTGATCAATACACCTCGACCGACGTAGTTCGCCTCGAAGGCGAAGCTGTGGTGGAAGAGCTCGCTCGCATGCTTTCTGGTTTGAGCGAATCCGAAAGCGGAAAGACTCACGCCAAAGAGCTTTTGGAGTTGGCAAGAGCTTCAATCTAAAAAATTTTGCGTGTCGTTTTGCTGGGGTTGAGACTAGCAAGCAAAAGTGAGTAAACTAAAATTCCATGGTAGAAACTGTGGATCCGGGGCGTACAAGACATATATTCGTCTCCGGCGGAGTTGCCTCCTCACTTGGAAAAGGCCTCACAGCAGCCAGTCTAGGAAACCTTCTAAGAGCACGCGGTCTTCGCGTTGTAATGCAAAAACTAGACCCCTATCTAAACGTTGACCCAGGAACCATGAACCCGTTTCAGCATGGTGAGGTTTTTGTTACCGAAGACGGTACCGAAACAGATCTAGACATCGGTCATTATGAGAGATTCCTCGACATAAATTTGTCAAAAGCCGCTAACGTAACAACCGGTCAGATTTACTCAACCGTTATTGCCAAGGAGCGCAGGGGAGAATACTTAGGCGACACCGTCCAGGTAATTCCTCACATCACCGATGAAATCAAGCGTCGCATGAGGCTTCAGGCAAATGAAGAACCAATTCCAGACGTAATCATCACTGAAATTGGTGGCACAGTCGGTGACATTGAATCCCAGCCATTTTTGGAAGCTGCCAGGCAAATCAGGCACGATGTCGGTCGGGACAACGTCTTTTTTGTTCACGTCTCACTGGTTCCATACCTTGGCCCTTCGGGGGAGCTAAAAACCAAGCCCACTCAGCACTCGGTTGCCATGCTTAGATCCATTGGTATTCAGCCAGATGCCATTGTTTGCCGTTCAGACCGGGCACTTCCTGATTCAATAAAGAAAAAGATTGCTTTGATGTGTGATGTGGATATCAGGGCTGTTGTAAACGCCGCGGATGCCCCGAGTATTTACGCCATTCCCACAGTGCTGGACAACGAGGGGCTCGATAGCTACATCATCAACTCCTTGAGCCTCAAAGCCGGAGAGATTGACTGGACTAGGTGGAGCTCAGTACTAAGCGCGGTAAACGAACCAAAGCACGAGGTCACCATTGCTCTTGTGGGTAAATACATCGAACTACCAGATGCCTACCTATCGGTAACCGAAGCACTTCGTGCTGGAGGTTTTGCCCATCAGGCCAAAGTAAACATTCGCTGGGTCGCTTCTGATCTTTGTGAATCTGCAGAAGCCGCTTCTACCCAGCTAGCCGATGTTGATGGAATTTGTATTCCAGGCGGTTTTGGTGTTCGAGGAATCGAAGGCAAGCTAGGAGCTTTGAAGTTTGCTCGTGAGAACAAGATTCCAACTCTTGGTTTGTGCCTTGGACTGCAGTGCATGGTTATTGAGTTTGCAAGAAATGTACTTGGATTACAAGACGCATCTTCGACAGAGTTTGATCCGCAAGCCAAGCACCCTGTTATTGCCACCATGGCAGAACAAATCGACATTCTTGCAGCAGGTGAAATGGGCGGAACAATGCGCCTTGGTTCTTTCGAAGCAAAACTTACTAAGGGCTCTATTGCCGCCGAGGTTTATGGCAGCAACGAAGTTACTGAGCGTCACCGTCATCGTTATGAAGTCAACAACTCTTACCGTGAGCAGCTAACAGCTGGCGGAATGGTTATTTCTGGAACCTCTCCTGATGGTTCTCTCGTTGAGTTTGTTGAGCTATCAAAAGCTGATCACCCTTACTTTGTTGCAACTCAGGCGCATCCAGAATTTAAATCCAGACCAAATAGAGCGCACCCGCTGTTTATTGGTTTAGTGAAGGCAAGTTTGGAGCGTCAAGAGTCCAACCGACTCTTCGAGGTCAAGGATGCCTAACGACCAGAGCGTCGAAATTGCCTCTATCAAAAAGACTCTCATTCACAAAGGTATGGTCTGGGATCTAGTTTCAGACACATTTGAATTCAACGGACAGCGTCTTACTCGCGAGTATGTGGATCACACCGGCGCAGTTGCCGTATTGGCCTTCAACGAGAGAGAGGAGCTGCTTCTAATGAAGCAGTATCGAAGGCCGGTTGGAAAGTTCCTAATTGAACTTCCTGCAGGAATACTGGATGTTCCAGGAGAGTCACTCCTTGATTGCGCCAAGCGTGAGCTTGCTGAAGAGGCAGGATTTGATGCCGCTGACTGGTCCGAGTTGATTAGCTTTCACACCACCCCGGGCGGCAACAACGAGGTGATTACGATCTTTGTTGCTAAGCAGCTTTCAGAAACCAGTTTGGTATTTGAAGCAACTGGCGAGGAAGTTGACATGCCACAATCATGGGTTCCAATATCCGAGGCCGTGAAGCTCGTGCTAACGGGAAAGATTATGAGCCCGAGTGCGGTTGTTGGAATCATGGCTTACCAGTTACGTAAAGACGGTTCACAAAAAAGCTAATGAAAACCCTCGCGCAGCTAGTTGATGATTACCTTCGACACCTGAGCATTGAGCGAGGGTTAGCAAAGAACTCAATTGCCGCCTATAGGCGTGACCTGAACTCCTATCTTGGCTACCTAGAGAAGCAAAACATCACAAACCCCAGCCAAGTCACCGAAGCTCAAGTAACTGGCTACGTAAGTTCGATTTCTGAATCGGGAGCACTCTCGGCCAACTCGGTTGCCAGAATGCTCGCCGGTGTTAGAGGGTTACACAGATTCTGGCTTTTTGAGTCCATCACGATCGGCGACCCTAGTTCTATGGTGAAGCCTCCGAAGCTACCAAAGCGCCTGCCAAAAGCCATCAGTGTTTCAGAAATAGAGAAACTAATAGAAGCCTCGGGGCCAGATCCCAAAAAACTCGAGGCTGGTGAACCCGATCTAGCGAGAGTGCGCGATCGGGCAATTCTGGAGCTTCTTTATGCAACAGGTGCCAGAATCAGCGAGCTAACCGCGCTCAACTTGGATGACCTAGTTGACCCAACAATGATTCGATTGTTTGGAAAGGGTTCGAAAGAGCGCATGGTTCCAGTTGGAAGTTTTGCCCAGAGTGCTCTTGAGGTTTATTTGGTTCGGGCAAGACCGGTGTTGGTAAAAAAGGGTAAGGGGACTCCAGCTCTTTTTCTGAATCAGCGCGGTAGCCGATTATCCAGGCAGTCGGCCTGGCAGATCATTAGCTATAGCGCTGATGCCGCGAAGATTTCATCGGAGGTTTCACCTCACACGCTTAGGCACTCTTTTGCAACCCACCTTCTTGAGGGCGGGGCGGATGTGCGAGTGGTCCAAGAATTACTGGGTCACTCTTCGGTTGCCACCACCCAGATTTATACGCTTGTTACGGTTGATGCCCTACGCGAGGTTTACGCCACCAGCCATCCGCGGGCCAGGAAATAGCGGTCGCAACGGGCAGGTAGGCTATTAGCTCGGGAGGATTCATGGCACAGCGACCAGCTAAAAGGCCGGTTTTTGACATCCCCGCCACCTTGCAAAGTCACGGTCCCGCAAGAATCATTGCGATGTGTAATCAAAAAGGTGGGGTGGGAAAAACCACCACAGCAATCAACTTGGCCTCTGCTCTTGCAGGTTATGGCCGCAAGGTATTGCTAGTTGATTTTGACCCTCAGGGTGCTCTTTCAGCAGGGCTCGGGGTTGTTGCGCACGATATCAAAACAATTTACGATCTCCTAGTCGAAAAAGACCTAAAGGCTCAAGATGTCATCTTGCCAACTGGCGTGAATAACCTCGACGTAATACCTGCAAACATCGACCTTTCCGCAGCTGAAGTTCAGTTAGTCAACGAGGTTGCTAGAGAGCAAATTCTTGCTCGGGTGCTTCGCCCGGTAACTGACGACTATGACGTAGTGATTATTGATTGCCAGCCATCTCTTGGTTTATTGACTGTAAATGCTCTAACTGCAGCTCATGGAGTCCTGATTCCCTTGAACTGCGAGTTCTTTGCTCTTCGAGGGGTAGCCCTTCTAATCGAGACAATTGAAAAGGTGCGCGATCGGTTGAACCCAGCTATCAAGTTGGATGGTATTTTGGCCACGATGTATGACCCTAGAACCCTGCACGCCAGGGAAGTAGTGGAAAGACTCTATGAGGCCTTTGGTGATCAGGTTTTCGACACCATTGTGCACCGCACCGTCAAATTCCCAGACGCCACGATCGCAGCCGTTCCAATCACTGAATTTGCGCCCACTTCAGATGCCGCTGAATATTACCGAACCGTGGCAAGAGAGTTAGTGTCTCGTGGCAACGCCCCATAACCTCGAGGTCATGGAACCCGAAAAAGACAAAGGCTTTGCGCTAACGCTAAGCAACTTTGAGGGCCCATTTGACCTATTGTTGACACTAATTTCTAAGCACGAGTTGGACATCACCGAGATTTCACTTAGCCGTGTTACTGATGAATTCATCCAGTACGTTAAGCAGCTAGACGAGCATGAAGAAATGGAACAGGCTAGCGAGTTTCTAGTTATTGCCGCAACGCTATTGGATCTAAAAATTGTCTCGTTGCTACCTCAGGGAGAGCTAGTTGACGCCGAAGATGTTGCACTTCTCGAAGCAAGAGATCTTCTGTTTGCTAGGTTGTTGCAATACAAGGCCTTCAAGGAAGTATCTGCCTGGTTCGCAACCAGGATAGATATGGAAGCTACTCGGGTTGCCAGAGCTGTTCCAATTGAAACCAGGTTCCGTGAAAGTACCCCAGAGCTTGTTTGGACAATGACCTTGGAAGAGTTTCACGCCTTATCGCAAGAGGTTTTCACACCGAGAGAAATTCCGGGTATTGGACTTACTCACCTTCACGCACCCGCAGTAAGTATCCGTGAGCAGGCAACCGAGGTAATTCTCCGACTTCGAAAAGCCGGCAGCTTGACTTTTTTTGATCTAATTCGGGATGAACCAGAAAGAGCCAAGATAGTCGCTAGGTTCCTCGCGGTGCTAGAGCTATACAGGCTTTCGGCGATTGCCATGCAGCAGGATGGCCCGTTGGCGGATCTATTGATTACTTGGCAAGCCGATAACTTTGATGATGAACAACTAGCAACCCTGGGAGCAGATTATGACGCGTGATGAGAATCAAGGAACCGAGAACACCTTGCAAGAAGACAGCATCGAAGGAGCACTCGAGGCAATCTTGATGGTAACCGATGCGCCAATCTCGCTGGTTGCCCTGGCCACCGCTCTAGAGATCCCGGTCAACCAAGTTCGCGATGCCGTCATGAAGTTACGCGATGACTACGACGGGAAAGACGGTATCAGCGCTAGAGGTTTTGAGCTTCGAGAAGTGGCCGGTGGTTGGAGAATCTACGTTCGCCAAAACTACGACTGGGCCGTGAAGATGTTTATTGCCAACGAAAACCCAACCAAGCTTTCTCAAGCCGCCCTTGAAACACTGTCTGTAATCGCTTACAAGCAACCAATTGCTAGGGGCCAGATCGCTTCCATTCGAGGCGTGAACGTCGACTCGGTTGTTAGAACGCTTACTTCTAGAGGACTAGTCACCGAGTTGTATACCGATTCTGAAACCGGTGCGATTCACTACGGAACAACTTCGTTGCTACTGGAGCAGCTAGGAATCAATTCCTTGGACCAGCTGCCTCCAATTAGCCCTTACCTGCCTGATATCCATAGCGATTTCAATGAGCGATAGAGAATCAACCGAGGGCATAAGACTTCAGAAGGTTATGGCTAATGCCGGAGTGGCATCCAGAAGAGTTTGTGAAGACTTGATCTCATCCGGGTCCGTCAAGGTTAACGGCAAGGTAGTCAAAGAGCTGGGCACCAGAATCAATCCCGAAGTAGACAAGGTTGTTGTCAAGGGAACTCCGATTCAACTTGATGTCTCAAGGGTCTATTTGATGCTCAATAAACCAGCTGGGGTAGTTAGCACCATGCAAGACGAACACGGCAGACCAGATCTTTCGCAATATGCACTTGATTACGATCGCATCTTCAACGTTGGCAGACTAGACGTTGACACCACCGGATTGTTGCTGATGACCAATGATGGCGATTTAGCCCACAAGCTAATGCACCCATCTTTTGAGGTGTCTAAGACATATCAGGCAAAAGTCCACGGCCAGATTACTCAACCTGTATTGAACCAACTGCTTGCCGGCATCGAATTAGAGGATGGTCCAATCAAGGCAGATAAGGCCAGATTCCTGTCCGCTTCTGGAAACCACAGTCTGGTCGAAGTTGAGCTACACAGTGGAAAAAACCGCATTGTCCGAAGAATGTTTGAGTCTCTTGGGTTTCCGGTGGTGGCCCTGGTAAGAAGGCAGTTTGGACCGCTACATTTAGGCCATCTAAAGCTTGGTGCTGTGAGGCAACTGTCTAAAATAGAGCTCGGAGCAATTTTGAAAGCCGCTGACAAGAAAAGGACATAATCATGTCAATTCGTGCAATTCGCGGTGCCATCCAACTAGATGTTGATGAACGTTCTCATCTGATTAAATCAACCGCTGAGCTTCTTACCAAAATGATGGGCGACAACAAAGTCGATGAGTCCCAATTGATCTCTATTCTCTTCACGGCAAGCCCTGACATAACTTCCGAGTTTCCAGCCTTAGCAGCCAGAGAGCTTGGCCTCGGAGATGTTCCGTTGATGTGCTTTGTTGAAATGGATGTGACGGGAGCGCTGCCAAGAGTTATCAGGGTTCTTATAAACGTTGAGTCAGACACTCCAAGAAGTCAGATCCAGCACGTTTATCTTCGCGGAGCAACAGCCCTGCGCTTGGATTTAGCCCAGTGAAAGACTCGAGACTAACCGGGCCAATCAAGATTGTTGGCACCGGCCTTATTGGAACATCTATTGGCCTGGCTCTTAAAAGCAAGGGACTTGAAGTATTGCTTGAAGACTCCTCACCAGCGGTATTGAATCTGGCAATTGATTTTGGCGCGGGCAGCAAATTTCAAATGGGCACCGAGCCAGAGCTCGTTATTGTCTGCACACCACCTGATATAACGGCTCACGTTATTGCAGCAGAGCTCAAGGCTCATCCCAAGGCAACAGTTACCGATGTTGCAAGCGTTAAGGGAACAGTGTTGACAGCGCTGCAACAGCAGGGATTAGAGCTTGCGAATTACGTGGGATCACACCCTATGGCCGGTCGCGAGCAAACCGGAGCTCTTGCAGGCCGAGGGGACCTGTTTATTGGCAGACCCTGGGTGATGACACCAAACAAGAAATCTTCTAAAGAATCAATCCTGTTGGTGGAAGCACTTGCTCATGATGTTGGAGCCTCGTTAGTTTCTATGGACCCTATTGAGCACGATAGAGCCGTCGCACTCGTTTCACACGCTCCGCAGATTGTTTCTTCGCTATTGGCTGCAAGGCTTGCCACGGCTGATAGTTCCGATGTCTCACTTGCTGGCCAGGGGCTTCGAGACACCACCCGCATTGCTGCATCTGATCCTAAGCTTTGGATGCAAATTCTTTCAGCGAACAGCCATCAGGTTTCTGATGTTTTGAGAAGTGTGCGGGATGACCTGGACCAGATTCTCGAAGCATTGCAAGACACATCAAAGCCTGGTTCGCTAACGAGCATCGGAAAACTACTTGAATCTGGAAACCAAGGAGTGTCCAAGATTCCAGGTAAGCACGGTTCTAGTGCGACAAAGTACGCCAAGGTCACGGTCATGATCGACGATAAGCCTGGAGAGCTTGCAAGGCTACTAACTGAGATCGGCCAGATTGGTATCAACCTAGAAGACCTAACCTTGGAGCACGCAACCGGAGCACAGGTTGGACTTCCAGAACTTTATGTTCTGCCAAGTTCGGAAGCTGAGCTTGTTTCAGCTTTGACTGGCCGCGGTTGGAAGATTGTCGGATGAGCAAGACCATAGTGGCAGTTGATGGACCAGCAGGATCTGGGAAATCAAGTGTTTCAAAACAAGCCGCTAGGCAGCTTGGTTTTGGATATCTAGATACCGGGGCTGGATACCGAGCACTAACCAAAACCGCATTAGATTCAGGGATTGATCTTGCAACCGTTGGCGAGCAAGACCTGGATGTCTTGTTTGATTATTCGATTTCGACAGAGCCAGATAACTATTGGGTCAAGGTTGGGGATAAAGACCTAACCGATGCTATTCGTAGCCAAGAAGTCGAGCTCAATGTCAGTAAAGTCGCTGCCCAGCCAAAAGTGCGGAGCTTTATGAGGCAAATCACTAGATCCTTGGCCGCCAGCTGCCCAAACGATGGAATCATCGTTGAAGGTAGGGACATCACCACGGTGGTGATGCCTGATGCCAAAGTTAGAGTTCTGCTAACCGCCAGCGAAGAAGTTAGACTTAGTAGAAGGTCAATCGATCTGCTAGGAAGCGGTTCTCTAGCAGCCCAACTTAGCGATCGAGACAAGAAGGATTCTAAGGTCGTTGACTTTTTGAACCCAGCACCCGGGGTAACCCTTCTAGATACCACCGAACTCGACTTCGAGCAATCGGTAACTGCCTTGGTTGATCTAATCAACCACTAACTGGCTAAGGAATAAAGAAATGGAAGAAGATCAGCTCGACGAGCAAGCACGCGCCGACGTGCTGCGCGGGTCGCTAAGCGACTACGAGCTAGATGAAGAAGACTTAGCGCTCTTAGAGATCGAGCTAGCCGAAGAAGGCTTCGAGGGTTATCTTCCAGCTCTTCCGGTGCTGGCAATTGTTGGTCGTCCAAACGTTGGTAAATCCGCTTTAGTAAATCGAATTCTTGGCCGTCGTGAAGCGGTAGTTGAAGATGTTCCTGGGGTTACCCGTGACCGAGTTTCTTACAAGGCCGAATGGAATGGCAGAAAATTCACCCTGGTTGATACCGGAGGCTGGGAGCCAAACCCCAAGGGAATTGATGCTGCAGTTGCGGCCCAGGCCGAGGTAGCAGTTGAGCTTTCTGATGCTGTTTTGTTTGTGGTGGACGCGATGGTCGGCCCTACCGCTACCGACGAAAGGGTAGTGAAGATGCTTCGTGCATCTGGCAAGCCGGTGATCTTGGTAGCGAACAAGATTGACGATGCCAGACAAGAACCAGAAGCGGCAGCCTTGTGGTCGCTGGGGCTTGGTGAGCCACATCCAGTTTCAGCAGTTCACGGTCGTGGGGTAGCGGATCTGCTTGACGCCGCAATGGCAAAGCTTCCCGAAATCTCGGCAGTTGCTGAGCAAGAATTCGGTGGCCCAAGAAGAGTAGCCCTGATTGGTAGACCCAACGTTGGCAAGTCATCGCTATTGAATAAGGCCGTGGGTAAAGTTCGGGCAGTAGTAAGCGAAATCGCTGGGACCACCCGTGACCCAATCGATGAGCAGGTAGAGCTAGGTGGCAAGACTTGGCGCTTTGTTGATACCGCGGGCATCAGAAGAAGAATCAAGCTAGCTCAGGGGGCAGACTTTTATGCATCTTTGAGAACAGCTGCCGCCCTTGAGCGAGCCGAGGTGGCGGTAGTGCTTTTCGATGTGACCGAACCGCTAAGCGATGGCGACATCCGAATTGTTGATCTGGCACTCGAGTCAGGGCGTGCACTAGTACTTGCTTTCAACAAGTGGGATCAGATGGACGATGAGCGAAGAAAATACCTCGAGCGAGAAATCGAACAGAACCTATCTCACGTTTCCTGGGCTCCAAGGGTAAACATCTCGGCCCTAACTGGCCGCCACCTAGAAAAGCTTGTTCCGTCCCTAGAGGTGTCCCTACACAGCTGGGACCTAAGAATTCCTACCGGCAAGCTCAATACCTTTATACAAGAGCTAGCAATGGAGTTTCCGCACCCAGTTAGGGGAGGCAAGCAGCCTAGGATCTTGTTCGCTACCCAGGCCTCGACTAGGCCTCCAAAGTTCATTCTTTTCACAACTGGCTTTTTGGACCCGCAGTACCGCAGGTTCATCCAAAGAAGACTGCGTGAAAGCTTTGGGTTCGAGGGGACCCCAATAGAGATCTCCATGCGGGTTAGAGAAAAGCGTAAGCGTTAGGCTTTTTGCTTAGACGGGCTATAGCGCAGCTTGGTAGCGCACTTGACTGGGGGTCAAGGGGTCGTGGGTTCAAATCCCGCTAGCCCGACCAGCAAATACTCGAACTTTCGCAAGTTAGTCAATCTAATACAATCAAGCTATGCCGACAGCTAGGAAATCCAGCTTCCTCAAGGGTGAGGTAGTGAACATTCCGAACCTGCTTAGCTTTCTGCGAATAGCACTTGTTCCGGTATTTTTGTGGCTGCTACTGAATGAGATGTTTCTGTCAGCGATTTTTGTTCTGATGGTTGCGGGTATTACTGACTTCTTGGATGGCTATCTGGCTCGAAAGCTAAACCAAATGACCAAGCTGGGTAAGGTTCTAGACCCGGTAGCCGATCGGCTATACATCTTTGCAACATTACTGGCGCTGTCAATCACGGGACACATTCCTTGGTGGCTTGCAGCGCTTGTTATCGGTAGGGATCTACTCATGCTGATCTCACTGCCAGCTCTGGTGTCTCTTGGATACGCAACTCTTCCGGTTCACTACCTGGGTAAGGCAAGCACTTTTGCTTTGCTGTATTCGTTCCCGCTTTTATTGATGGGGAAGATCTTTGTTGAGGCACAGTTCATACTGCTTCCTTTGGCCTGGGCATTTGCTCTTTGGGGGGTGGCGCTTTACTGGTGGTCTGGATTTGTATACCTTTGGCACCTGATTTTGCTGTGGCGTCAGGAGCGTGGAAATAGCAGTAATCTATTGGATAACAAAGGGGGAGGGTGAAATGGGCGACGAAAACCGCGATGAGGTCGAGAAGACCCTTCGGTTCAATTCCGAGTGGCTCAGCGACGATAGCCCCGATCTAGATCCGGAGCACAAGGCAGCCGTTGATGCTCTTCCTCGAGGAAACGCCCTTCTAGTAGTTCGCCAGGGCCCAAATTCTGGAGCAAGATTCCTGCTCGATGCAGACGTGACAACCGTGGGCCGACACCCAGAATCAGCAATCTTCTTGGACGATGTCACGGTCTCGAGACGCCACGCAGAGTTCCGTCGTCATGGCAATTCCTTCCAAGTTCAGGATTTGGCATCGCTAAACGGCATCTACTACGATGGGGTTCGAATTGAAAGCGCCCTTTTAGAAGAAGGTGCTGAAATTCAAATCGGCAAGTTCCGCTTCACGTTCTACCCATCGAAAGCAGCAGGAAACATCTAATGGCTCAAGCCCAATCCAATGTGAGGCCAATATCTTCCTCTGGAAGATTGCTCACCATCGGTCAGGTGCTTGCAATTTTGAATCGCGAATTTCCAGACCTTTCTCCTTCCAAGTTAAGATTTCTTGAAGAGCAGGGTCTGATTGAACCGCAGCGCACACCTGCTGGTTACCGTAAGTTCTCCGAACAAGATGTTCAGCGCACCAGAGTCATTCTTGAGCTGCAAAGAGATCAGTATCTTCCACTGAGAGTTATTCGCGACTACCTAGAGCAGCTTGATTCAGGCAAGACCCCAAACCTTCCTCAGGTTCAAGCATCGGTTGCAAAACTTCAGCCGAAAAATCCAATTAAACTCACCAAGGTTGCTCTTATGAGCGAGACTGGAATCAGTGCGGGCTTATTGCAAGACGCACAGACTCTAATGCTGATCAATAAAGAACCTTTTGAAAGTTCAGATCTTGAGATTGCCCGCGCGATTGTTCACCTGCAGCGCTTCGGTATTTCACCCAGGCATTTGAGAGGATTAAAGGCTTCGGCTGATCGCGAGATTGGAATCATCGAGGGTGTTGTCGCACCGGTACTTTCGAAGAACGAAGCAGCTAGCAAGTCCCGAGCTACCCACTACGCCCAGGAAATTGAGAACCAGTTCGCAACCATCCGTTCCGAGCTAATCAAGTCCGTCATCTCTAAGATCGACAAGTAAAAACCCCTTAATTTGGCGCTCGACACGCCGCCCTTACCGATTAACTGGCCTAGCTGGCACTAAAGCGGGAGAATTGAAACATTCAACCAGTACAGAAAGGTTAGGCGATGTCTCAAAACGACGGTTTCGATAACGACATGTTATTTACCGACGGCATGATCTCGCAGGACCCAAAAGTTGGCTACCGCGGAACCGCGGCAGCTTCCGCGAGCGGGATTAGCTACCGCCAGTTGGACTACTGGGACAGAACCGCACTAGTTCAGCCTTCGGTTCGCTCCGCAACCGGTTCTGGTTCCCAAAGACTTTACGCATTCCGAGACATTTTGGTTCTAAAACTGGTCAAGAGGCTTCTTGACACTGGAGTATCGCTGCAGCAGATTCGAATTGCAGTTGAACAATTGCGTTCAGAGGGTATGAATGACCTAGCCCGCATCACCTTGATGAGCGATGGAGCCAGGGTTTACCTTTGCACCTCACAAGATGAGGTTATTGACCTACTTGGCCGTGGTCAGGGTGTATTTGGAATTGCTGTTGGAAGAGTGCTTCGTGAGGTTGAGGCATCGCTTGTTAACATTCAGAGTTTGCACCTAGATGACATGGACGAGCTAGCTTCCAGAAGAGCCAGCAGAAAAGCCGTTTAGGGCTCGTCTACCAAATCAAGCACTGTCTGAATAGCTCCGCGTCGAATCTTCGCACCCTTTAGAATCTTGGAGCTCCGCTTTGAAGATCTCTTGCTGGTGTCTGCGCTGTGCGACTGGAACATCTGATCTAGAACTAACTCGAAAGACTTAGCGGTATTGCCTGCTACTTCACCTGGCCAACTGTGAATAGGTCTGGCTGCACCTTGGGCTTGCTGAACTGCGGAGTGTTCCTCAATTGCAACTGAGAATAAATCTGATCCAAACAGCTGCTCAAGTTCCGCTAGCCGGAACTGATGTTCCTTAGATGCTGGAATGTAGCGATTGATTAGAACACCAAGGGGTTTCAAGCGGCCGGCTGTTTGCTTGCTGATTTCTGTAATCGCTCGCATTGCCCGGTCGGCAGCAAGCACAGAGAAAATAGAAGGCTCTGCCACAATCAAAACCCTGTCGCTTGCCGTCCAAGCGAGTTGGGTAAGTCCATTCAATGACGGAGGAGTGTCAACGATCACAAGATCGTAATCAGTCTCCACCCGACTCAAGGCCTCCTCGAGCCTCCAAAGATCCCTCTTGGTCGGAGTCGGGCTATCGAACTCCACTACCTTGGGACTTCCCGGGAGAAGATCCATTGTTCCCGCAGAAGGAGACTCCCAGTCACTAGCCACGATGGCCCGAACCACGTTGGCGTGCTTTGGAAGCTTTAGAACCTCTGCGCAAGACAACTTGAGCTCTCTCGTGGCCCCAAGAGCAGTGGTCGCATCAGACTGAGGGTCTAGATCGACCACGAGGGTGCGAAGGCCTCTAGAAAGTGATGCTGAGGCAAGCCCTAGGGCAACGGTTGTCTTTCCGACACCGCCCTTTAGGGAACTCACGCTTAGTACATGCACCCAAATAGGCTACCTTTTTATTGAGTTAATGTATTTACGCGAAACGAACTGTTTCTAACCATCAGTAAGGGCCCATGTTTAGCAAGATTTTGGTCGCAAATCGAGGCGAAATCGCTGTTCGCGCCTTTCGAGCTGCCTATGAGCTTGGTGCCAAGACAGTGGCCGTTTTTCCATATGAAGATCGGAACTCCACACACCGTCAAAAAGCTGACGAGGCATATCAAATTGGTGAAAAGGGTCACCCGGTAAGTGCTTACCTGAACGTTGCCGAAATCATTCGAGTTGCAAAAGCCTGCGGAGCCGACGCCATTTACCCGGGCTATGGTTTTTTGTCCGAGAATCCTGACCTGGCAAAAGCTGCTCGTGAAAACGGCATTTCATTTATCGGTCCAAGCTCAGAGGTTTTAGAGCTAGCTGGCAACAAGGTAAACGCAATTGCCGCAGCGACCAAAGCCGGCGTTCCAGTTTTGCAATCCTCTGGGTCTTCCGAAGATCCAAAGCAGCTAATCAAAGCGGCAGAAAAGATTGGCTTTCCGCTTTACGTTAAAGCGGTAGCTGGTGGTGGCGGACGCGGCATGCGCCGCGTCGCAGATGCCAAGGATCTTGCCGAGGCAATCGATCAGGCCTCAAGGGAGGCGCAAAGCGCATTTGGCGATGCCAGGGTCTTTCTTGAGCAAGCCGTTCTTAGACCTCGTCACATCGAGGTTCAGATCTTGGCCGATAGCGAAGGCAATGTTGTTCATCTCTTTGAGCGCGATTGCTCAATTCAGCGCCGTAATCAGAAGGTGGTTGAGATTGCTCCAGCCCCAAACATCGATGAGACTCTCCGTAAGCAGCTATACAAAGATGCCGTCAACTTCGCCAAGGAGCTTGGCTACCAAAACGCCGGAACGGTTGAGTTCCTGGTCGAAACTGTAGGCCCAAACGCGGGCAAGCACGTGTTTATTGAGATGAATCCAAGGATTCAGGTGGAGCACACCGTAACCGAGGAAATCACTGACATCGACCTAGTGCAGTCTCAGATGCGTATTGCTTCGGGCCAGAGCCTTCAGGACATAGGCCTTTCACAAGAAACTATTTCGATGCGAGGCTTTGCGATTCAGTGCCGAATCACAACCGAAGATCCTTCAGCTAACTTCAGGCCCGACACCGGAAAGATAACTACCTATCGCTCTCCCGGAGGAGCAGGAATTCGACTCGATGGGGGAACGGTCACAGCCGGTTCAGAAGTTTCACCACACTTTGATTCTTTGCTCGTGAAGCTGGTCGCAAGAGGTCTAACCTTTGAGGCAGCTGTTGCAAGAGCCAGAAGAGGGCTCGCCGAATTCAGAATTCGCGGAGTCGCAACTAACATTTCTTTCCTTCAAGGCGTTTTAGAAGATGAAACCTTTGCAACTGGAAACTTGAGTACCGCCTTCATAGAAGAGCGACCTGAGCTTATGCTCACTAGACCTTCAAAAGATCGTGGAACAAAGCTGTTGCAGTGGTTAGCAGAAACTACCGTGAACCAACCAAACGGCCCAAGGCTGAACTACGTGAACCCTGCCATCAAACTTCCCACTGTCGACCTAACGGTTCCAGCCCCAGCTGGATCAAGGCAAAGACTTTTGGCTCTTGGTCCGGTAGCGTTTGCAAAGGAACTCCGAGGCCAAAAACACGTTGCAATTACCGACACAACTTTCAGAGACGCGCATCAATCGCTTCTTGCAACGAGAGTGCGAACCAGAGACCTGGTTCAGGTGGCACCGCATCTGGCGCGTCTAACCCCACAGCTTCTTTCTGTTGAAGCTTGGGGAGGAGCAACATATGATGTGGCACTTAGATTCTTGGCCGAAGACCCTTGGGAAAGATTAGCCGCTCTGCGTGAGGCAATCCCAAACATTTGCCTTCAGATGCTGCTTCGTGGTCGAAACACCGTTGGCTACACACCATACCCAGAAACTGTTACAGATGCGTTTGTGAAAGAAGCTGCTGAGTCGGGTGTGGATATATTCCGGATCTTTGATGCGCTAAACGATGTGGAGCAGATGCGTCCTGCTATTGAAGCGGTACTTGCAACCAAGACCGCGATTGCGGAAGTTGGAATCTGCTACACCGGAAACCTACTTGACCCTAAAGAAGATCTATACACACTTGATTACTATTTGAAGCTTGCTCAGAAGATTGTTAGCGCTGGTGCTCACATTATTGCAATCAAGGACATGGCAGGTCTGTTGCGTCCTGAAGCTGCCAGGTTGCTCGTTGCCACCCTGCGTGAGAAATTTGATTTACCCGTTCACCTACACACCCACGACACCGCGGGCGGTCAACTAGCGACACTATTGGCAGCAATTGAAGCCGGTGTTGACGCTGTGGATGTTGCAAGCGCTCCGATGAGTGGAACCACCTCACAGCCATCGGCTTCGTCTTTGGTTGCAGCGCTTTCGAACACGGACCGCGATTGCCAGATTCCACTGTCTGCATTCACCCAGCTTGAGCCGTATTTCGAAGCCGTCAGGCGAGTGTATGCACCCTTTGAATCAGGTTTACCGGCACCTACCGGTCGGATCTATGATCACGAGATTCCAGGTGGACAGCTCTCGAACCTGCGTCAGCAGGCAATTGCTTTAGGACTCGGGGACCAGTTCGAACAGATTGAGGACATGTATGCGGCCGCCAACAAGATATTAGGAAGGCCACCGAAGGTGACACCTTCGTCGAAGGTTGTCGGCGACCTTGCCCTGCACCTCGTCGCAGTGGGTGCTGACCCAGAGGATTTTGCAAATAATCCGCAGAATTATGACATCCCAGACTCAGTTGTCGGTTTTATGGCTGGAGCATTGGGTGACCTACCTGGTGGCTGGCCAGAACCTTTCCGAAGCAAGGTACTCAAGGGCAAAACTGTCGATCTATCGCTAACCGAGGTTTCTGCTGAGGATCTGGCTTTGCTGGCGGGCAGCAGTTCTGATCGACGTGCAACGCTAAACAGATTATTGTTTCCGGACCCATACCGGGAGTTCAAGAAGATGCGAGAGAACTACGGAATCCTGGATCAAGTAGACACCATCGACTTCTTTTATGGTCTTGAGCAAGGAAAAGAACACGTTATTGAACTTTCCAAAGGCCTCACATTGTTTATTGGCCTGGAAGCGATTGGAACACCTGACGCTAAGGGCTTTAGAACAGTTATGGCAACGCTCAACGGTCAGCTACGTCCAATAAACGTGCGGGATCGAAAGATTGTTAGCGATGTGGTGAGCTCTGAAAAAGCAGATGTTTCTAAACTTGGCCACGTTGCTGCACCATTTCAGGGTGTTGTCACCCTAAAAACAGTGGCCGGGGCAAAAGTTGAATTGGGTCAGCCGGTTGCAAGCATTGAGGCCATGAAAATGGAAGCCACAATTACAGCCAGCATGGCCGGAACCGTCAAGCGGCTTGCCATTTCCAGCACCCAGTCTGTTGACGCGGGCGATCTAATCCTTGAAATAGAGGGCTAATTCGCGCACCTTAGGCAACTGCCTTAGAATTACATAGTTGATTTTGATTCGGTCACTTAGGAGATAGTTCTTGTCAAAGAAAAAAGGTTCTGGATTCGGGGAAGACGGAGCAGGTCTTGGAGAAAACTCTCCAAATGTTGACCCAGCGGATTTTGGTTCTGAGGGTAGTTCTCAACTTTCTGTGGTTTCAAACGAAGTTGACATCTCACCAGCCACATCTTCCATCGAGGTGATTCCAGACACCAGCGCGCAAGAGCTTGAGCCTATTGTCACCGAAGAGCAGGACCAAGCAAGAACTGGATACTCACGAAGAGACAGTCTTCGTGGCGAGACTTTTGACGAACCAGAGCCAGCCGCGATGCTCACGGCGGATAGGCTGATTGACGCATCAGCAAAGTTTCGTGCGGCTCCCGAATCTGGTTGGCGCCGCTTTGTTTTCTTTATCAGTCTGAAACTAATTAATTTAGGTGATTCGCCCAAAGTCAAAGCACGCAAAGCCATGGATGCCAGAATTGGCGCATTGCTCGAGGGTGGAACAAAGTACATTCCAGTTCTCACTAGAAAAGGGGGTGTTGGTAAAACCACCATCAGCACACTTCTTGGTATGGCACTAGCTCAGATCAGGGAAGACCGAGTCATTGCAATTGATGCCAATCCAGACCGTGGAACCTTAGCCGAGCGTGTTAGCAAGTCAACTAGATTCACTGTTCGAGACGTCGTCAATAGAGCTGCTTCAATAGATGGCTTCGCCGAGTTTTCCAACATGGTTTCAAGAGATGAGACACGTCTTGATGTTTTGGCTTCAGATGCTGACCCAATGCTTTCAGAAGCTTTCAACGAGGGTGATTACAACGTGGTTGCCGACATGGCAGCTCGTTACTATTCGGTAGTAATTACTGACTGCGGTACAGGAATTGTTCACTCGGTTATGAGACCCACCCTGCAACGAGCCAGTACCTTGGTTATTGTCTCCGGTGGTTCTGTTGACGAAGCAAGACTGGCTTCGGAGACTCTAACCTGGCTAGAAGCGAACGGATTTGGTGAACTGGTTAGAAACTCTGTTGTTGCACTAAACACCGCAACCCAAGCGACACTTTTGGTAAAGCTAGACGAGATCGAACAGCACTTCAAAACTAGGGTTCGCTCAGTAATTCGTATTCCATATGACTCAGCTCTTGCTGCTGGATCAGTTATCAAGTTCAATGAGCTAAACAAACAAACTCGTGAAGCGGCTAGAGAACTAGCTGCCGAGGTTGTTGGCTCCATTCTTTCCCCGCTCTAATTTATGGCCGATAGACAGATTCGGTTATTTGGGGACCCAGTTCTTAGAACTGCGTCGGATCCAATACCTGAGATAACCGATTCCATTCGAAACCTGATTCTTGATTTAGAGCGGGCAACCGACCTACCGGGTCGCGCAGGAGTTGCCGCTCCACAAATCGGTGTGAACCTTCGAGCGTTCAGCTATAAGGTCGATGGGGTTATTGGGCACCTGATCAATCCAGTTCTTGTTGAAACTTTTGGTGAACCAGAACTAGTTGACGAGGGTTGCCTTTCACTTCCGGAGATCTGGTCAAAAACCCCAAGGTACCCAAAGGTAAAAGTTTCTGGAACAACTCTCGAGGGTGATCAAGTAAACATTGAAGCCGAAGGGTTATTGGCTCAAGTTTTGCAGCACGAAATAGACCACCTAGACGGCAAGGTGTATTTAGATCGCTTAGACCCTGAAGCTAGAAAAATCAGCATGGCAGCGCTTCGCGAAACCAGCTGGTTTATGGCCAACTAGCTCGGAAGATTAATAGCGTCCGAGGTAGTCGGTGCTCCGCCGTAGATCTTGTCAATTAGGGGTGAGAAATCTCTTGCCACCGCTTCTCGTTTGATTTTCATCGAGGGGGTGAGGTGCCCAGACTTCTCCGAAAGCTCACTGTCGATTACCTCAAACTTCTTGATAGCTTCGGCGTTGGAAACAGTTGCATTGACTTCATCAACTGCCTTCTGAAGCTCCTGTAATACCCTCGGGTTAGTGGCCGCTTCAGAAAGGGTGAGATCTGAAGGCTGACCGTTATTTGCAAGCCACACCGGCATCATCTCTGGATCTAATGAGAGTAGAGCTGCAACAAAAGGCCTCTGGTCACCGATGACAACGGCCTGACCAATAATTGGGCTGGCTCGAAGCGGATCCTCCAAGGCGGTAGGGGCAACGTTTTTACCACCAGCAGTGACAATTAGCTCTTTCTTGCGACCAGTGATGGATATGAAACCTTCTTCATCTAGTTCGCCGATGTCTCCGGTTCTAAACCAACCATCCTGGATTGCGGCTTTGGTGGCTTCTGGATTCTTCCAATAGCCGCGCAAGACATTCGAGCCTTTCAAAAGAATCTCGCCATCATCGGCAATCTTTACAGCACAACCGGGAAGCACCCTTCCCACCTTGCCAATCTTGGCATCAGAGGGTCTTCCGATCATGGCTGGTGCACTGGTTTCGGTGAGACCGTAACCTTCCAGAACAACCAGCCCTATTGAGCGGAAGAAGTGTCCCAATCTTTCGCCTAGTGGTGCGCCACCAGATACTGCGTACTTAACCTGACCACCCATTGCAGCTCGCAGTTTCTTGTAAACCAGCGCGTCAAAGACCTTGTGCTCAAGCTTCAAAAGAAGCGACGGGCCACCTTTGGTGTCTTGTGCTCTTGAATAGTCGATTGCAACTTGAACTGCCTTGCGGAAAATCTTGCCCTTGCCGCCAGCTTCTGCCTTTTGCTCCGCTGAGTTATAAACCTTTTCAAAGACTCTAGGAACAGCCAATAAGAAGTCTGGGTGGAACGACTGCATGGATGCGGCCACCGTGGTGGTATCTGGCTGGTGTCCGACCTTGATACCAGCGTGCACGCAAAGAATCGAAATGAACCTTGCGTAAACGTGGGCCAGAGGGAGGAACAAAACTGTAGCTTTGCCTTCTTGGACAACTTCTGGAAGCTCCAACATGGCGTTTTTGGAAAGGTCCACAAAACCGCGGTGCAGTAGCTCACAACCCTTTGGCTTACCGGTTGTGCCGGAGGTGTAGATTATTGTCGCTAGCGAATCAAGGTTTTGTGAGCTGCGAGCTTTCTCCAGTTGTTCGGCTGAAACTTCTTTGCCCATAGCGACAAGTTTTACCAGCGGGTCATCGTCAAATTTCCATACCTGTTTTACTGAAGGAACCGATGCTTTGATTCTCTCGAATCTGCTGAGGTGCTCTGAAGTCTCAACAAATAGCGCAACCGAGTTAGAGTCCGACAGCACCCACTCAATTTGAGCTGGAGCACTTGTTTCATAAATCGGAACGCTTACCGCACCGGCAAACCAAAGAGCGTAGTCAACTAGTGCCCACTCATAACGAGTTCGACTCATAATGGCAACGGCGTCGCCAGGATTTATGCCAGCTGCAATAAAGCCCTTGGCGAGATCCTCTACCTGTTCAAGAAAGTCCTTGGCGCTAACATCGGTCCAAACTCCAGGGGTTTTTTCGATTGCGAACAGCGGGATGTTCGGAGTCTTTCGGACTCTGTTTCTAAGCAGGTCAGTTATGTTCTCGCTTGCAGCGGTTTCGACCAAGGAAGGCAGTTCGTAGGATCTCATTTTTGTCTCCTAATTCACGCAATTTTTGATAACTATAGACCCATCCATCCCTGTTTTGAGCAAAACTACCCCTGCCGAAATCTCAATTCGGCAGGTAAACTCCTTTTTTGGTCAAATTTGGACTTTCTAGGCAGGCTCTTCTAATGCACGCAATAGGTATCGACATCGGTGGCACCAAAATGGCCGGCGCCCTTGTTGATGACTCCGGCAACATCTTGAGTGAGCTCAAGGTTCCCAGCCCAATTGATGATTCAGACCAGATGATCGAGGCCATTGGCTCGCTGATTTCAACACTCGCTGAAGGTGCGCAAGTAGTTGCTGTCGGGGTGGCTGCCGCGGGATTTATGAGCGCCGATCGAGAGATTATGTATCACTCGCCAAATATTGCCGCCTGGCGCAATGAACCGCTGAAAAAGCGAATAGAGGCCAAAACCAAGCTTCCCGTGTTCCTTGAAAACGATGCAAACGCTGCTGGGTGGGCAGAGTTTCGCTTTGGTGCAGGTGAAGGTTCAAAATCCATGATCATGCTCACAATTGGCACTGGCGTTGGCGGGGCGATTATCTCGGACGGCATCTTGCTAAAAGGTGGTTTCGGTATCGGGGGAGAACTTGGCCACGCGGTGTTGCATCCAGGAGGCAAGCAGTGTGGTTGTGGGCAAAGTGGCTGTGTTGAGTCATATTGCTCTGGTACGGCTCTACTCAAAGCGGCACGTGAGCTTGCCCAATCGAGTGACTCAAAGGCAGCAAGGCTAAATGAATTGATGCTTGCAACAGGTGAGCTATCCGGTGAGCAGCTCTACCAGGCCATTTCCGAAGACGATAGTGCTGCCAATGAGCTAATTGTTGAGCTCGGTCAAAACCTTGGGACAGCTATCGCGTCTATTTATGTGCCGTTGCTGGATCCTGAACTTGTAGTTATCGGAGGTGGCGTTAGCGCGGTGGGGGATCGATTACTTGATCCGATTAGGTCTTCTTTTGAGCGATTGATTCCAGCTAAGGGTTATCGGCCGGAGCTGAAGATCATGAAAGCAAAGTTTTTGAACCAGGCAGGCCTTATCGGAGCTGCCGACTTAGCCCGCCATAGCGTTAGCTAGGCTCGAACACTAAACTTGAGATTTAGCCCAGGATAGGGAGGTAGCCATGACGTATTTCATTCTGAAGACGTTCGTTCTAGGTCCTCTGCTGCGCTTTATTTTTAGACCATGGACTCGCGGGGTTGAGAATGTGCCAACCTCAGGAGCTGCAATTCTGGCCAGCAATCATCTTTCTTTCTCGGACTCCATATTCTTGCCACTCCAGTGCCCAAGACCGGTAGTTTTCCTTGCCAAGAGCGAATACTTCACAGGCAAGGGCATCAAGGGATTTTTTGTGAAGCTATTTTTCAAGTCCACGGGACAGCTGCCAATTGATAGATCTGGCGGCAAGGCCTCGGAGGCCGCTTTGAATACCGGACTGGGTGTTTTGGAGCAAGGCCAGCTTCTTGGTATCTACCCAGAAGGAACCAGATCACCTGATGGCAAGCTCTACCGTGGACGAACAGGAATCGCCCGCATGGCGCTAGAGGCAAAAGTTCCCGTGATTCCCGTTGCAATGATTGACACCGAAAAAGTGCAGCCAATTGGAACCAGGTTTCCACGGGTTCGCCGGGTGGGGATTGTTTACGGAAAACCTTTGGATTTTTCTAGATTTGATGGAATGGAAGGTGACCGAATTGTCTTGCGCGCGGTTACCGATGAAATTATGTACGAGCTGATGCGAATAAGCGGTCAAGAATACGCGGATCAGTACGCTTCGACAGTGAAGGAAAAGCGAGCAGCGCTCGCCACTTAGAATAAATCATGGAGCCAAACATACAAGCTGACCCGAAGGTTTTGAGCGGGCTCGACAATTACCAGAATCTTGTTGCCGCTCAGCAACCGGTCTGGACTGACCAGGCTCGTCTAGCTGCTGCTCGACAGGAACTATCAGCTGTTCCTCCGTTGGTTTTTGCCGGAGAAGTAGATACACTTAGGATCAGGCTCGCTGCAGCTGCTGAAGGAAAAGCATTTTTGTTGCAAGGCGGTGACTGCGCTGAGACCTTTGCTGACGCCACAGCCGATCGTATTCGTAACCGAGTCAAGACAATTTTGCAGATGGCTGTTGTTTTGATGTATGGAGCATCACTGCCGGTTGTGAAGATGGGTCGCATGTCCGGCCAGTTTGCAAAGCCTCGTTCTTCGGACACCGAAACTCGAGGGGATGTAACCCTACCTGCATACCGAGGCGATGCGGTAAATGGCTACGATTTCACACCCGAATCCAGAGCTACTGATCCAGCCAGGATGGTGCGCGCGTATCACACCTCGGCCTCAACGCTGAATTTGATTCGCGCCTTCACTACTGGTGGTTTTGCAGATCTTCGTTCGGTTCACGAGTGGAACAAGGGCTTCACTGATAACCCAGCTAACTCTCGTTACGAACAACTAGCGGGAGAAATTGACCGCGCGATTAGGTTCATGGCTGCATGCGGCGCTGACTTTGACGCTCTCAAGAGCACCGAGTTCTACGTTTCACACGAGGCTTTGTTGTTCGACTACGAACGCCCGCTGACCAGAATTGATTCTCGTACCGGTAACCCTTACGGAACCAGCGGACATTTTCTTTGGGTGGGCGAGAGAACCAGGCAGCTTGATGGAGCTCACATTGACTTCATGGCAAGACTTAGAAACCCAATTGGCGTAAAACTTGGTCCTGCCACGAAACCAAAGGATGTCTTGGACCTAATCGAAAAGCTTGACCCAAATCGTGAGCCTGGCAGGCTTACCTTTATAACCCGAATGGGTGCATCTCAAATCAGAGAGAAACTGCCACCTCTTATTGAGGCCGTTTTGGCAAGCGATGCTAAGCCGCTTTGGGTAACCGATCCGATGCACGGCAATGGCATCACAACCAAAAATGGTTACAAGTCTCGTCACTTTGACGATGTTATGGATGAAGTTTCCGGATTCTTTGATGTTCACAAATCGCTTGGCTCATTCCCTGGCGGTTTACACATTGAGCTAACCGGTGACGATGTTGCCGAGTGTTTGGGCGGATCTGAGAAAATTGATGAGGCTACTTTGGAGCAGCACTATGAATCGCTTTGCGATCCAAGACTTAATCACATGCAGTCACTCGAGCTAGCCTTCTTGGTTTCAGAAAAGCTCTCGAAGCGCTAGCGCGTATAGATAGTTACTTGGGTTCCAACACGAACCCTTGTAGATGCTGCAGGGTTTTGCCTGGTGACCTTCACAACCCCAAATCGACTACTGAGTTGATCGGTGTCTACCAACACAGTAAACCCGAGCGATTCAAGTGCATTCTTGGCGGCAGCTACCGTCTCTCCAACAACATTTGGCAAAGTCATAAACTCCGGACCCTTAGAAACGTTTAGGGTCACAGATCCTGATTCAGGGAGTGGATCAGATGACGCGGTTATGGAAACAACCCGCCCTGCTGGAACATCATCATTGAACACCTCTAGGGAAGTCACGGTAAGCCCCAGTGCTTCCAGGGTCTGAGTAGCCTGCGAGAAATCCTCCGCGATAACATCCGGCAACGGCCCAAGCGAAACGCGTAAATCCACCACACTGCCTTCATCTAGCGAAGTCCCAGTCGGTTTCGAAAATTCTAGAACTTGACCTGCCTCTGCGAGGCCAAAAAACGAAGAAACATTTCCAACTATGAGCCCAGTTGACTCCAGCAACTCGGTAGCTTGTTCTAGGTCTAGACCTAAGGATTCTGGAACTAGCACTTGCTTTGGCCCAAGGGAGATGAACACAGTCACCTCGGACTGCTTGAAAACTCTGGTGCCAGCGGTTGGCTCCGTTCTTATGACTAGGCCAACGGGAACTTGGGCGTCGTGCTCTTCTTGCTCAATAACTGTGAGACCCATTGGCTCAAGGGCAGAAACGGCAACTTCTAATGACCTACCTTCGAGCTCGGGGACAATTGCTAGACCACCTGGACCGCTGGCAAACCACCAGCCCGCTCCACTAGAAGCAAAAATTGCCAGCAAGGTTAGTATCACTACCCAACGCCCGCTGCGTCTGTTAGCTTTTTTGAGCTTTACGAAGCCATCATTTATTTGCGAAGGCTGATCTATCTGATATTCACCAATAACTTCGGTCGCACCGGCCGGAGCAACAAACACTTCGGTGTTGTTTCTAATAACTCCAAAGTCTTCGAAGGTTGTAGTCAGACCGCGCTTGATGTCTGATTTGGCTCGAGAAATAACAGGAAGTAATTCCTTGGCGCTAGCGGGGCGGTCATTCGAATTTCTAGCAGTGGCCCAGAGCACTATTTCATCTAGCAGTTCAGGAACTTTCGGGTTCAAACTAGATGGCGCCGGAATGTTGCTATTTGCATGTTGGTAGGCGATCTGAACGGCTTGATCACCTGAGTAGGGCTGTTTACCGGTAAGCATTTCAAAAGCCATAACCCCAAGCGAGTAGATATCACTTCGAGCGTCAGCTTGACCGCGGAGCACCAGCTCGGGGGATAGGTAGGCGGCGGTTCCAACAATCGATCCTGTTTGCGTATGGGAAGAGATTTCCCTAGCTAAACCAAAGTCACCGAGTTTGACTGTTCCGTTGTCCGATAAGAATACGTTTTCGGGTTTTAGGTCTCGGTGTAAAACTCCGGCGGTATGAGCTGCAGCCAAACCTGCAGTCAGGGGCTCCAGAATTTCCAAGACCCTGTCAGGCGATAGCGCGCCAAAGTCATTAAGGGCATCTCGTAGGTTGATGCCAGGTACAAATTCCATCACTAAGAACGTGATGTCGTTGTCAGTTCCCTGGTCAAATACGTTTACCAAGTTGGGGTGAGATAGCGAAGCGGCCATTTTTGCTTCCCGACGAAACTTTTCGACAAAGGATCTATCGGTTGCTAGGTGTGGGTGAATAACCTTGAGCGCAACCTCACGCTCCAAGATTTGGTCTTCGGCTCGATAAACACTCGCCATGCCTCCAGAGGCCACAAAGGCCTTGATCAAATACCGGCCAGCTACCAGTTGACCCAGAAGGTCAGCCATTGAGCTCTCCTGCACTTATAGAGATGTATGAACTTCGCTTCGGCAGCGTCAATAGAGCCAACTCGATTGGCTTGATTGAGCGTATTTGTGGCTTCATAAGCCTTTCTATGTTCACACAGCAAGATTGGTTATTCCGTGAAGGGCTCGGGTGTGGCAATCTAGTAGCGTGAACAATACTTCAGATCCAGTGAAGAACTGGATTACCGTGGAGCAAGCCGCGGAAGCACTCAACGTTCCAAAAGGAAGAGTAAACCGACTCCTAGAGGAATACAGCCTGGTGGCAGTCAAAAAAGATGGACAGCTAATGATTCCAGCTGATGTCATAGTTCAAGGAGAGCCCTTGGCTCCACTTCGAGGAACCATCATCATGCTGCTGGATTCTGGCTACAGCATTGAAGAGTCCATCGACTGGCTATTTACTCACTCTGATGTTTTGGGTCAGACACCAATTGAATCTCTTTTGGAAGGTAAAAAGGCCCCAGTAAGGCGTCTAGCCCAGATGCTAGATATCTAAGCCTGGCGGTTAATAACCTTTTGAGCCATCGACTTTAGCTGCGCCTTGGCCTGGCCATCGATTTCAATTCTTTCTAGAGCAGCCATCGCCTGATCGGCTAGTTCGGTAATGGTTCTCTCAACTTTTTCTAGAGCTTTAGAGCCAACGATTGTTTGTTGCAAGAACGAAACCTGCTCATCTGTTAGCTCTCGCGAAGAGAGCATTTCATCAAACAGCTTGCCAACGGAGGCAGTCAGAGAGGCCCTGGTGTAACCAATAAGCACAGTGCGTTTTCCTTCTCTAAGGTCATCGCCTGCAGGTTTACCGGTAACGGCCGAGTCGCCAAATACCCCCAGCACATCGTCGCGCAATTGGAACGCCATTCCTAGTGGAACACCAAACTCCGATAGCTGCCTTAGCTGATCAGGATTGGCCCCCGCGAATGCTGCACCAATTAGAAGTGGTGCCTCGATTGAGTATTTGGCGCTCTTGTACAAAATGACGTTGTTGGCCCTGCCTACGGCATCTTCTACTGGCCGGGTGATTGCGGCATTTTCTTCCACGACGTCTAGGTACTGACCAGCCATGACCTCAACGCGCATTCGGCTGAACTCATCTCGGCAAGCTGCCGAAACTTCGTTACTTGGAGCATTCAATAGCGCGCTACCGAATATCTCGCTGCTCCAACCAAGCATTAGATCGCCAACAAGAACAGATCCTGCAACACCAAATCTCTCCGGTGAGCCAGCCCAGTAAGAGTTTTTATGAAGGGTTTCAAATCGTTTGTGAACTGCTGGCTGACCGCGGCGCAGATCGGACTGGTCTATCAGGTCATCGTGGACCAATGCCGCACCCTGAAACATCTCGAGTGAGGCCGCAATTCCAACCATGGCTTCGGCCGAGCGCGCACGCTGTTCACTTGATTGAATAGGTGCAGTGCCAAGGTGGCCAACCCAGGACCAATAGCAAAACAACGCCCGAAAACGCTTGCCGCCTTGCAGTAGGGCTTGGGTATAACTCACCAGAGGCGCTAGGTCTTCCGAAATTGCCCCAAACTCTCGCAGCTGGGTGGCACAAAACTCGTCCAGGTGCTCCTGCACCAATTTCAGCAGGCTCTCGGATTCATTCACAGCAATAGCCTAACTAGCTTGATTGGGTTAGACTGAGCTCAAGAGCTATCGAATTGGGAGTTCCTCATGGGTTTGTCAGAGCGCGAACAGCAGCTGCTAGATGAGCTAGAGCGCGGGCTAATGGATAGCGACAAGGGCATAGCCGCTAAGGCTAAGCGGGTCGGAAATCCTGCAGCCAAGCTAATCGGTGGAGCACTATTGGCCGTAGTGGGTCTCGGGGTGCTTCTAACGGGTGTGCTTATTCAGTTCTCCATTGTTGGCGTGGTTGGATTCTTGATCATGCTGGCTGGACTATTTGTTGCCACCTCCAACATCCAACTTCCGGACCTAAGTTCAGGTTTTGGCCAATCCACCCCAAACTCCCCAAAACCTGGCCGCAACTTCTTCGAAGACCGCTGGGATAAGAGGCAAGGAGAGTAAACCCCAGTAATTAGCCCTATTTGACCCTCATTTTGAGGGTCTTTTTTCATTTAAGGCCAAACACGCCCAAATGGGTCTTTTTTCCCAATTTTGACCACAAAGTGGGTCAAAGTGGTGTATAGTGGAGGAAATCGCAAAAGCGGCTTAATTCAAGGGGAAGGGGATTCCGATGCTTCTAGGCACTCACGCCCCCAAGCTGGACGAAAAGGGCAGGGTTATTCTCCCCGCCAAGTTCCGCGATGATCTTTCTTCTGGACTGGTACTTACCCGTGGCCAGGACCGTTGTCTTTACGTTTTCTCCTCAAAAGAGTTTGAGGCGATCAATGAAACTATTCGCCAGGCGCCAATCACTAGCAAGCAGGCCCGCGACTACCTAAGAATCTTTCTTTCCGGAGCGTCGGACGAGATCCCTGACAAGCAGGGAAGAGTAACCATCCCACCAGCTCTTAGAACCTACGCAGGACTAGGTAAAGAGCTAGTTGTTATTGGCGTTGGGTCCAGGGCAGAGATTTGGGACGCTACCGCTTGGACTGAATACCTAGCCAATAAAGAAAATGACTTCTCGGAAATTTCCGAGGAGGTGATTCCAGGCCTGTTTTGACCTTGACTGCCTGATTTGGGTTTGATTTTCTTCCCCGACATCAAAACCAATCAGGCGGCTAAGGGGCCTATCACCTCATGACACAGAAGAACCTCGAATCACTACACGAGCCGGTGATGCTAGCTCGCACCTTGGAGTTACTGGCCCCTGCGCTCGCAAGTGATTCCGCGGTGCTAGTTGATTGCACCCTTGGCCTCGGAGGACACTCCGAGGCTTTTTTGAATAGCTTTGAGAACCTCACCGTAATCGGAATCGACCGTGACCTGGTTGCCCTAGACCTTGCTGGCAAAAGGCTTGAGGCATTTGGCTCACGCGTGAAGTATTTTCACGGAACCTATGAGCAGATTCCTGAGGCTCTTTCGAAGTTCGGTTTTTCTGAAGCGTCGGCAATTTTGATGGATCTGGGCGTTAGCTCAATGCAAATCGATAGCCCAGATCGTGGCTTCGCTTACAGTTTTGATGCCCCGCTGGATATGCGGATGGATTCTTCTTCGGGAGAAACCGCCGCGGAGCTGATTGCAACCGCTAGCGAACTAGAACTAGCTCGAATTTTCAAGGAATACGGTGAAGAGCGCTTTGCGAAGAAAATCGCGGCTGAGATAGTTTCTAGACGAGCTGCCGACCCCATAGTTTCGAGTAAACAGCTGGCTAGCATCATCAGCCAGATCGTGCCCTTCATCCCAGGCAAGTCATCCGGTCACCCTGCAAAGCGGGTCTTCCAGGCTCTTCGAATCGCCGTGAACCAAGAGCTAGAAATTCTTGAAATTGCCATTCCGGCAGCCATTGATGCTCTTGAAGTCGGCGGCAGGTTGCTGGTGTTGGCCTATCACTCGCTGGAAGATCGCATCGTGAAGCAGGCCATAGTGCAGGCCGCTAGTTCATCGGCCCCAATTGACTTACCTTTCGAGCTTCCAGAGCACGCTCCAGTTTTGAAATTAGTAATAAAGGGCGCCGAGCAGGCAACCCTCCAAGAAATAGCTGCAAACCCGCGCTCTGCTTCAGTGCGCTTGCGAGTGGCGGAAAAAATCAGGAAAGTAGCATGAATTCACTAAGAAAATCTCGCGTCAGTGCTCCGGTGGTAATGATTCTGGTGACAGGCTTCGTAGCTGTATCACTACTCCACCTGCTACTTACCATCCTGACCTCTCAGTCTGTGTATGAGCTATCTGATCTGAAGAGAGAAAAGCGCGAGCTTGAAACTACCTCACAGATTCTTTCCGAAGAAGTATCTTCGCTTGCTTCCAATCAGAATTTGCTCAATACCGCTAGCCGCCTAGGCATGGTTGCAAATACCAACCCAGTGTTTCTTCGTTTGACCGATCAGGCAGTGTTGGGTCAGCCGCTTCCTGCACCAATCGCGAGTGCTCAATCCACGAATTTAGTGGCCAATTCAGCAATGATTATTGAGTCAACTCAAATTAACCAGGTGACTGTTCCAGCTAGCGCAACTGAACCAGTGGCAATCCCATCGGAGCCCATTGTTTCGTCCAGCCTGATACCAGCATCACCGACAAGATAAGTCCTGAGAGGTTTCTCCACTAATGAATCCAGCGGGGCAAACCAACACATCCAGAAGAATGAGAGTATTTCTCTCGCTTTCGGCAATTCTGGTGTTAGTTTTTTCAGTTCGACTAATTGATTTTCAGATCGTTCGAGCAGAACAAATCAGTCAGCTCTCCTACGAAAAGCGCGCCGTAGCCCGAACTATTCCTGCTATCCGTGGGGACATTATTGATGCCAACGGCACTATTTTGGCAACTACTGTTTATCGCTACGACATAAACGCGGCGCCAGCGATGGTTGGGCCAGTCGAGAGAGTCATTGATGGAGCTACCCAAGTTACCAGCGTGGAGCAAGTTGCCTCAGAGTTAGCCAGGATATTGCAGGAAGACGTTGCAACCTTGTTGCCAAAACTTAGTGGAACCTCGAACTACGTTAACCTCAAAAAGCGTGTTGATGCCGATACTCACAGACAGATTGTCGAGCTTGGGATTCCTTGGATTTTCTCTGATGCCTTCCAGAATCGGCTCTATCCAAACGGCGCGGTAGCTGGAAACCTGATTGGTTTTGTCGGAACAGACGGCAAGGCTCTTGCAGGAATAGAGCGGCAGTTCAACGCCTGCTTGGCCGGTGTTGACGGCCAAGAGCGTTTTGAAACTGGCGTTGATGGAATAAGGATTCCAGCCAGCGCGGTGGTGACCCAGGAAGTAAATCATGGGCGGGATGTAGTTCTAACCATTGACGCAAGCTTGCAATATCAGGCACAGCAGATTCTTGCCAGCGAGGTAGAGCGCTTGGATGCAGATTGGGCATCTGCGGTGGTCATTGAAGTAAAGACTGGCCGTATCGTTTTAGCTGCTGAAGCACCAAGCGTTGACCCGAACGACCCTGGAAAATCTCCGCCAGAAGAACGTGGTGCAAGGGTTTTCCAGTTTGCCTATGAACCTGGATCCACGATGAAGTCCCTAACCGCTGCCACTGCAATTGATTTGGGTTTTGCAAACATGGGTACCAGAGTGAGTGCGCCGGACTCGATAAGGATTTTTGATAGCACCATCATCGATAGCTTCTCGCACGACACAATGCAATTAACTCTTGCCGGTGTGCTGAGGTACTCCTCAAACGTTGGGACGATCATGATCGCTCAAAACATACCGGCCAGCAGTAGGTATGACTACATGCTCCGGTTTGGCCTAGGCAAACCTACCGAGGTTGGCTTTGAAGGTGAAACCAGTGGAGTGCTAAACAACTACCGGGACTGGGATGGCGTTACAAACATGACAACAACATTCGGTCAGGGATTATCAGCGTCGTCAGTTCAGATGACTTCGGCTTACCAGGCATTGGCAAACTCTGGTGTGCGGTTGAATCCAGTTTTGGTTGCTGGCTGTAGAGACGAAAACGGCGAAATGACCTCAATACCTAAATCCACTGCTACCCAAGTGGTATCGGCGCAAACCGCGCAGGATGTCGTTTTGATGTTGGAAGAAGTTGTCGAGGATGGAGCGATTGGTAGAGCAACCTCTGTCCCTGGTTATCGTTCCGCTGGTAAAACTGGTACCGCAGAAATCCCAGAAGGCTCTGGCTACGGGGATTACTTTGCTACTTCATTTCTAGGAATGGCTCCAGCTGAAGATCCCCAGTATGCGATTGGAGTAATGGTTTACAAACCGAAACAGGTTTACACAAACTCTCAAGCAGCTGTGACCAGTTACCAAAAGATTCTTTCTCAAGTGCTTTTGACAAACAGGATCTCTCCTTCGACAAGTGTCTCTCCAGACATTCCAACGGAGTGGTAGAACATGATAAATCTAAGGCTCAGCGATCTGGCACAAATTTTGAATGGCACCTTGGTGGGCGATCCAACTTCCGAAGTATCTGGAACTGTCGAGACCGATTCCAAGCTAATTAGCTCAGGCAGCCTGTTTTTTGCAAGGCCTGGCGAGGTCACAGATGGTCACAACTTTGTTGGTGATGCTTTGGCTAGGGGCGCTATTGCCGCGGTCGTGCAACGGCAGTTACCGGAGACAATAAATCAGATAGTTGTAAATAACAGCGAAGAAGCACTTGGCGTCTTGGCTTCTTGGTTGGTTGGGCAGCTTAAGGCTAAGGGCAAGCTAAAAGTTGTTGGGATCACCGGTTCAAATGGAAAGACAACCACAAAGAACATGCTTCGAGAAATTCTTAGTCGGGTGGGACCAACCATTGCCCCGATCGAATCCTTTAACAATCGCGTCGGTGCTCCGATTTCAATTTTGCGTGCCGACGAGAAGACCGAGTTTCTTGTTGTTGAAATGGGCGCCGAGGGCATTGGCAGCATTGAATATCTAGCCAAAACGGCTAACCCAGACATTGGAATTATCTTGAAAGTTGGCCTGGCCCACGTGGGAGAATTCGGCGGCATTGATGTCACCGCAAAGATCAAATCTGAACTTGCTAGCTCGCTTCATCCAGGGGCCAAAGTGGTACTAAACGTTGATGACAGCTACGTTCGCGACATGCAGCAGGTAACCAAGGCAGAAGTTAGTTGGTTTGGAACAAGCGCTGAGGCAAGTTACCGAGCTTCGAATGTGACCACGATGGTTGATGGAACCAGCTACACGATGCACTGGCCAGATGGCGATGAGCAAACTATTAGGCTGAACATTCTCGGAGACGTTCACGTCATGAACGCACTTGCCGCTTCTTGCGCGGCGCAGCTACTTGGAGTGAGCAAACAGATCATCGCTGAAACACTCGGGTCGATGCAGCTGGCTGAGCGCTGGAGAATGCAACGGGTTGTTAGAGCCGACGGCGTGACGGTAATCAACGACGCCTATAACGCGAGCCCTGATTCCATGAGAGCCGCGCTGCAGACGTTGGCACAGCTTGGCAGATTCGGGTCAAGAACTATTGCAGTGCTTGGACACATGGCCGAGCTTGGTGACTTGTCGGTATCGGAGCACGACAGCATTGGAAGACTTGTGGTGCGGCTAAACATTGACCAACTCGTTGTGGTCGGCGAGCAAGCCAAAGTGATTCACATGGGTGCTAGTCAAGAAGGCTCATGGGACGGCGAATCGAAGTTTTTCCCCTCGATTGACGAGGCTTTGGAGTATCTGCGTGGGATACTCTCTCAAGGCGATACTGTCTTGGTTAAATCCTCCAAGTCAGCAAACCTAAGGTTTCTGGGAGACCAGCTTATGGAGGCAGTCAAGTGAGAGCATTACTTGCCGCTGGCGCTATCAGCTTGGCTTTCACATTGTTCTTAACCCCGGCCTTTATCTGGCTGTTCCGGAAGTGGAAATGGGGTCAGTTCATTCGCGAGGATGGACCAAAGACCCATCACGTCAAACGCGGCACTCCCACGATGGGTGGCGTTGTCATTATCTTCGCATCTGTCATTGGTTACTTCACTGGAAAGCTGATGAACGGTGAAACACCTTCAATTTCTGCCCTGCTTGTCATCCTGGCGATGGTTGGTCTAGGAATTGTGGGATTCATTGATGATTTCATCAAGACTCACAAACAGAGGTCACTGGGCCTTGGCGGTTGGGCCAAGATCGCTGGTCAAGCTGTCGTGGCTGTGGCCTTTGCGTTCTTCGCATTTGGAAGCCCAAACGAGCGTGGGGTAACTCCAGCATCCACTGAGATTTCTGTTATCCGAGACACCGGATTTGACTTGATGATGTTTGGCAGTGTTGTCGGCTCGATTTTGCTGGTCCTGTGGATCTTCCTGCTCATCTCAGCAACTTCGAATGGCGTAAACATTACCGATGGCCTGGATGGGTTAGCCATCGGTGCCAGCATTATGGCCATCGGAGCTTATGCCGTGATTGGGTTCTGGCAATTTAATCAGGCCTGCGGACGTGTTATTGAAAATGTCGCCAGCTGCTATGAAGTTCGAGACCCTCTAGACCTTGCTGTTATTGCCGCTGCAATCACCGGAGCGGGAATTGGGTTCCTCTGGTGGAACACCACACCAGCTCAAATCATCATGGGGGACACTGGCTCAATGAGCTTGGGAGGTGCTCTTGCAGCACTAGCGATTCTTTCAAGAACTGAAATTCTGCTTGTGCTAGTTGGTGGCTTGTTCGTGATTGTTACCGGTTCTGTTATTTTGCAGCGGGCTTACTTCAAAATGACTAAGGGTAAACGTATTTTCCTGATGAGCCCACTGCATCATCATTTTGAGCTGAAGGGCTGGGCCGAGATTACTGTCGTGGTGAGGTTCTGGATTATTGCAGGACTGTCGGTCTTGTCTGGAATCGGACTGTTCTACCTTGAGTGGATTTATGGCTAACAAGTTGGATTCCCTGGATCACTTTTCCAGTTGGCACTCCGATTGGACTCAACTCTCAGTCGTGGTTGTTGGTTTGGCAAAAACTGGATTCTCAGTTGCAGACACCCTTCATGAGCTTGGCGCCAAACTGCTAGTGGTTGCTGATTCGGCTTCTGCTGAAATTTTGGACATTGTCGAAGTGCTGGGGATACCTTCTGTTATTGGTGAACTAGCCGATCAAAAAATTGCAATCGAGGAATTCAACCCGGATCTTATTGTTGTTTCACCAGGGGTTCCACCCACCAATGCTCTTGTGCAAAGTGCTGTTGAGAAGAAGATTCCCATTTGGGGAGATCTTGATTTGGCTTGGAGACTCAGAGACCGATTTGATGTCAAACAAGAGTGGATCTGCGTCACCGGAACAAATGGAAAAACCACAGTGGTTGAGTTAACCGAAGCAATGCTGCTGGCTTCTGGAGTTAGAGCTGTGGCATGTGGAAACATCGGGAAACCAATTCTGGATTGCATCCGAGACCCTGCAGAGTTTGAAGTACTGGTTGTCGAAGTTTCTTCATTTCAGCTGCACTACATGAATCACATTGAGCCATTTAGCGCTACGTGCCTAAACATTGCCGAGGATCACCTGGATTGGCACGGCAGCTTTGAAGCCTATCGCCTTAGCAAAGAGCGCATTTATGACGGCACAAAAGTTGCGTGCATATACAACCTTGAAGAGGCCGCTACCGAACAGATGGTTCAGGCCGCCACGGTGCAAGATGGTGCCAGAGCAATTGGTTTTGGGCTCGGAACACCAAAACCTAGCAATGTTGGATACGTCGACGAGTTCTTAGTCGACCGAGCTTTTTTGGACCAACGTGCCGATAGCGCTTTGGAGATTGCCAGCCTTGATGACTTTCATGGATTGGGAGTTCTTACACCTCACTTACTGAGCAACATTGCGGCAGCAACTGCGCTGGCAAGGTCCTTTGGGGTGCCACCTGCGGCCTGTCGAGAGGCGTTGCGGAATTTTCGGGTTTCTTCACATCGAATCGAGCTCGTTCTGGAACATGGTGGTGTTCGCTACATTAATGACTCCAAAGCAACTAACTCCCACGCTGCGACGGCTTCGCTATCTTCCTTTGAGAGCGTGGTCTGGATTCTCGGTGGACAGCTAAAGGGAGTAGACATTTCGGGCTTGATTGGGAAGTTCGCTAAGCGTTTGCGGTCAGCCGTTGTAATTGGTGTCAATCGTCAGGAAATTCTCGAGCATTTTGCAGCCTTAGCACCCGCTGTCCCCGTGGTCGAAGTTGGCGACGGTGAGAATGTTATGGAACGAGCAGTTGAATTTGCTTATAGCTCCGCAGCAGCTGGCGACGTCGTTTTACTGGCTCCAGCAGCGGCCTCAATGGATCAGTTTGAGAGCTACCAAGATCGCGGTATGAAGTTCAAGGAAGCAGTTGTGAAAATAGTCGGAGGCTCAAATGCCTAAAGTAAAGGACTTGAGAAAATCCAAAGTCACATCTAGCAAGAAATCCAAGTCATTTCGCCCAAAGGGTGAAAGGCGTCAAAGAATAGCCGAGTGGCTTCGTGATAACTTCCAGGCAGAATCGATTTACTTCTATCGACTTGCAGGGCTAACCGGGTTTCTGGTCGTTTTTGGTCTTGTCATGGTGCTTTCGTCATCATCAATCGATTCGCTAGTTGCAAACCGAGATGCTTTCTACGTCTTTTCTAGGCAGTCGCTGTACGCTGTGGTTGGTCTCGCGGTGATGCTTTTCATTTCAAGTCTCAAGCTCAAAGTAATTCAGAATCTAGTGAAAGCCGCGGTGGTTTTTGGATTCGCGCTTCAGCTTTCGGTTCCGTTTATTGGAATCACAGTCAACGGAAACACTAACTGGATTTCGATTGCTGGTTTTACCCTTCAGCCTGCAGAGTTTCTAAAAGTGGCTCTAATTATGTACATGGCCTGGTTTGTAAGCAACCGAGAGCATGAGCTTGATGACCCGAGAAGAGTGTTGCTCCCAGTTCTAATTGTCGGTGGCGCGGCATTGGCGCTTGTGATGCTTGGTAGGGACCTAGGTACAGCAATCATTATTGCCCTCATCGTCTTTGGCACTCTAGTTATCGCTGGAGCTCCGCTCAGGCCTTTGGTTCAAGTCTTTGTTGGAGTAGCTATTGCAGGTGCGTTGGCTGCGTTTTCAAGCGCCTCGCGTATGGCAAGAATCAACGCTTGGCTTAACCCTGACGCTGCCTCGTCCGACGCTTTCAACTGGCAATACGAACATGGCACTTGGGCTCTAGCTGCCGGAGGAGTGTTTGGGGTCGGCTTAGGCAATTCCAAGATGAAATGGTCCTGGATTCCTGAAGTGGAAAACGATTTTATCTTTGCCGTTATTGGGGAAGAGCTTGGTCTCATCGGAGCTTTAGTGGTGATTGGAATTTTTGCGCTGCTAGTTTCTTCACTGATAGGGATAATGAATAGATCTGATTCGAGCTTCGGCAGGATCATAATTATTGGAGTCATCGTATGGATTGTCGCTCAATCCGCAGTGAACATTGCCGTTGTTCTTGGTGTTCTTCCCGTTCTGGGAGTTCCTTTACCGTTGATTTCTGCAGGTGGCTCATCTTTGATTGCCACGCTTGGGGCAATCGGAATAGTTCTGGCTATTGAAAAAGACAATCATCGAAATGGCTCTAGGTCTAGCAGGCGATGACGAATTATCTTTTGACAGGTGGCGGCACAGCGGGGCACGTTAACCCGCTACTAACCATTGCTTCGGCTCTGCTAGCAAAAAACCAAGGCGATAAGGTCTTTGTTCTGGGAACTAGTTCCGGATTGGAGTCAAGGCTTGTTCCAGAGGCGGGACTGCCGCTGCTACTTATTGAAAAGCTCCCTTTTCCGCGCAAGCTAGGGTTTTATGCAATCGCCTTTCCTTTTCGCTTTCTTGCTTGTGTGAGGAAGGTTAAGAGTTACATCAAAGAGCACAGTATTTCTGCCGTTGTTGGGTTTGGCGGTTACGTTAGCGCCCCTGCTTATCTCGCGGCAAAACAATTGAAAGTTCCTCTTATTTTGCATGAGGGGAATGCTCTGCCTGGTATAGCGAACCGTCTTGGCAATCGCTTCGCATCGGCTGCCGGCAAGGCGTTTAGATCTGCCAACCTGGCTAACTCGGAATTCGTTGGTATGCCAATCCGACCGGCAATCACAAAACTGGCAAGGTCCAAAGATGTTGAAGCTGCAAGAAAGTTCTTTGGACTCCAAGCTCAAACGACAACGCTGCTAGTAACAGGGGGATCGCAAGGGGCCAGAAGCATCAACGAAACAATTGATAGATCTAGAGCGGTTCTCGCAGCAGCTGGTGTTCAGGTGCTGCACATCATTGGAGCATCGAGTGATCTATCAGAGCTTTCGGAGCCCGAGTATAAAAGGGTTCGCTACGTTAACCAAATGGAGTTAGCTATTGCAGCCAGTGACTTTGCGGTGTCTCGCGGAGGAGCTGCAACGGTTTCGGAGTTTTCCGCGGTTGGCTTGCCTGCCCTTTACATTCCGTACGGGGTTGGCAATGGAGAACAGAAGTTTAACCTTCTAGATGTTCTTGCTGCCGGAGGAGCCATAACAGCCACAGATAAGGAATTTGATGAGCAGTACGTAAGGGCGATACTGATTCCTTTGATCTCTGATTCAAAGCGGCTCGCCCAAATGTCGGAATCGGCCAAGCAGGCTGGTGTGCTAGATGGAACCGAGCGATTTGTCGCCTTGATCGAAGAGGTAGTGTCAAGGAGATGATAAAACCCGATTACTCTGTTCCTGTTCCAAACAATCTTGGCAATGTCCATTTCATCGGCATTGGTGGATCCGGAATGAGCGGTATTGCACGGATCCTTATTGGTTTGGGGCACCGGGTATCAGGAAGCGACGTTAGGTCCAGCCCCAACATTGTGGCACTCGAGCAGCTTGGTGCCAAGATAACCATTGGGCACGATGAGGCTAATGTAGCCGATGCCGACACCGTAATTGTCACCAGCGCGCTCTGGCCGAATAACCCTGAGTATTTGCTCGCGAGCAAAAATCAGATTCCGATTATTCATCGCTCTCAGGCACTGGCGCATTTAGCTTCCAAGAAAAGACTTGTGTCTGTAGCGGGGGCGCACGGCAAGACCACCTCCACCGGCATGGTCATCACCGCATTGTTGGGGTTAGGTCAAGATCCAAGCTTTGTTAATGGTGGAGTCATCAGCTCTATTGGAGCTAGCTCGGGCAGCGGTAAGGGTGAACTATTTGTAATCGAGGCCGATGAATCCGATGGATCATTTCTTCATTACGACACATCGGTTGCGCTAATTACCAACGTTGATCCCGACCACCTTGATCACTACGGCAGTATTGAGGCTTTCCATCAGGTCTTCGCCGACTTCGCCAACAAATCAAAAGAACTAGTTGTCATCAACTCAGACGATGCTGGATCAGTAGCCGTTGCAAAGCTAGTTAGTAAGCCAATGATTAGCTTTGGTGAATCCGCTTTTTCAGATGTGAGGGTAAGGGACATTGTTGATGACGCCCAAGTTAGCTTTAGCTTAAGTTACAAAGATAAGACAATCACTTCGACTCTTCGTATAGCAGGCAGGCATAATGCAATAAATGCGGCTGGTGCAGTTGCCACATTGATTGGTTTGGGTTTTGACTTTGAAAAATCACTTTTGGAGGTAGCCAAATTCTCTGGCACGGAGAGGCGTTTTGAGCTTCATGGCGAGAGGCGAGGTGTGAAGGTCTACGATGATTTTGCACACCACCCAACGGAGGTGGCGGCAGCGCTAAGCGGTGCCCGAGCGGTTGTGGGAAAAGGAAAACTTATAACCGTGTTTCAACCTCATCTTTATTCAAGAACTAGGTTGTTTGCTACGGAGTTCGCACAAGCTCTAGCTGCCAGTGATCAAGTTGTTCTTTTGGATATCTACGCAGCCCGGGAAGATCCTGAGCCTGGAGTAACCGGTGAACTGATTCTGAACGCTTTCGCAGATCAACAAAAGATTCACTACGTTAAAGACTGGTCGGAGGCTCCGAAGGTTGCCTCGAATTTGGCAGGACCAGGTGACTTTGTACTCACAATGGGATGCGGAGATGTTTACAAGATGGTCCCAGAAATTCTCGAAGCTCTCGAGGGCTAGTAGAAGCTATGGAACGTCCGAATCAAAAGAAGAAGCAGGTGAAGGCTGCCACTTATGGCACACCTCTTACCAGAGCACCCCGCAGAGTAATGGCTCGTGATCTTGAAAACTCTGTTTTTTCTAGAATGATCTCGGCTCGTAGGGCTAGGCGCATCGCGGCTTCATTAACGGTTGGCTCTATTTTCATCTTGGGAATTCTGACTGCGGTCGCAACCTTTTCTCCGTTGCTTGCCATCCAGCAAATCAACGTTGTCGGGACCCAACGCCTAAATCCAGACGAGATTTCCAAGGCGCTTTCCGGACAGATTGGAAAACCACTGCCACTTCTGAATCAGGATGAGATTGCAAAATCACTTGCGGGATTTACTCTGATTGAAAGTTTTGCCGCTACGGCTGTTCCTCCCAACGGTTTGCAGGTTAGCGTTTCAGAGCGCCAGGCACTTTGCATAGTCGAATACCAAGGTGCGTTGTGGCTGCACGATCCGGCCGGCGTAAGAATCGCTGTTGCAGAGCCTACGGATTTGCTTCCGAGAATTTTGATTACTGGGGGACCTTCGAGTTCGCAACCCTTCAAAGATTCTGTTGATGTGCTGCTTGCTTTGCCTGTTGAGTTGCTTGCCGAAGTGGAGATTATTCAGGCAAACACCAGAGACGATGTGCAGATGAGCTTGCGTGGTAGTTTGGGCCAGCGAATCAGCTGGGGTGATAGCTCAGATGCCGTTTTGAAGTCAAAGGTTCTTCAAGCGCTCATCGCAAATAACCAAGATGTCACTGGAGTCACATTTGATGTTTCTTCACCAAACGCCCCCGTCGTGCGCTTCGACAATTTTTAGACACGCCAGGCGCTCTTGCCTCAATCCAGTGCAATTAGGGCCTATTTTTTTGGCGCGGTGTATAAAAGCATTCGTAGCTTAACCCTATACGCGAGCTTGAGGGTTTTAGCTAGTATGCGTTTTACCTCGCGAGACTAGGGATTTGAAGGAGCATCATGGGCTTGAACCAGAACTACCTGGCCGTTATAAAGGTCGTAGGAGTAGGCGGCGGTGGCGTAAACGCACTTAACCGCATGATCGAGTCAGGACTTCGTGGCGTTGAATTCGTCGCAATCAACACAGACGCCCAGGCCCTGCTGATGAGCGAAGCCCACGTAAAACTAGACATTGGTCGCGAACTAACACGTGGTCTTGGGGCAGGCGCAGATCCTGAGGTCGGCAAACGAGCCGCAGAAGATCACGAGGACGAGATTGAAGCAGCACTTCGTGGTGCTGACATGGTTTTTGTAACAGCAGGTGAGGGTGGAGGAACCGGAACAGGCGCAGCCCCGATTGTCGCCCGGGTTGCGAAAAGAGTCGGAGCACTAACTGTTGGTGTTGTCACCAAACCATTCGGTTTTGAAGGAAAGCGTCGCATGCAGCAAGCCGAGGTAGGCATTGAGGCAATTCGCGCCGAAGTTGACACTTTAATTGTTGTCCCAAACCAAAGACTTCTAGAGATTGCAAACAAGACGGTTTCGGTTGTTGATGCATTCAACACTGCTGATGACGTGCTTCGCGCTGGTGTCCAAGGTATTACCGACCTGATTACCACACCAGGTCTGATTAACCTTGACTTTGCAGACGTCAAGTCCGTCATGCAAGGTGCTGGCTCTGCGCTGATGGGAATTGGAACAGCCAAGGGAGAAGACCGAGCGGTACGCGCGGCCGAGATGGCGGTTTCCTCACCACTTCTTGAATCAAGCATTGATGGCGCTCACGGTGTTCTTTTGTTGGTTCAGGGAGCTTCAAATCTTGGACTTCACGAAATCGATGAAGCCGCCAGATTGGTCCAGGAAGCGGTATCACCAGAGGCAAACATTATTTATGGAACTACCATTGATGACACCTTGGGCGACGAAGTTCGCATCACGGTTATTGCGGCTGGGTTTGATGGGGGAGCCCCGAAGCCAAGAAAGATTCCTAGAACCGTATTCGCTGAGGTAGCTGAGGCGAAACCACTTACTGCACCAGTTGTTGCCGAACCAGTGATTGCCGAAGCGAATTCATTTTTTGACTTAGTTGAGGCTGAGCCAACCCCGGCCCCAACACCGTCTTTTGCTTCCGAGTATGAGTCGGACGATCAAATTGAGATTGACGAGTCGCCAGAGCTTCCTCGCAGACCACAAACTGCCGACGGAACTTTTGGTGATGACCTGGATATCCCAGAATTTCTAAGAGGGTAAGTGAGCGAATTAGCTCAACGATATAACCAAATAGTTGAACAAGTTGCCGCTGCCGCTGCCGCCATTGGAAAGAGCGCAAGCGACATCACTTTGGTTGTTGTCACAAAGAATCACCCTCCGCAGCTTGTTTTTGACTTAATCGCACTGGGTGCTAGGGACTTTGGCGAAAACCGCGATCAGGAAGCCGCTCCTAAGGCCAAAGAGGTGCTTGAATCGTCCTCTGAGCAAATGCGATGGCACTTCATCGGGCAACTTCAGACCAATAAGGTCAGGTCTGTGCTCGACTACGCAGACGCGATTCATTCTTTGGATAGAGAGTCTCTTCTGGTTGAACTTCAGAAGCGAACAGTTGGCCGGGCCAAGGCTCTTGGCGTTTTCATTCAGGTCAATCTGACCGAAGATCCGGCTCGTGGAGGGGTTCGAGTCGATGATTTGGACGGATTCGCCACTAAAGTGCTTGAGTCCGAAGGTCTCCGGCTTGAGGGTCTAATGGGCGTTGGTGGCCTCGATAAAGACCCCGAAATTGAGTTTGACCGCCTGGCAAAGCTCTCTTCCAAGCTTCAGAGCATTGCCCCTGAGGCCAAATCTCTGTCAATGGGCATGTCATCCGATTTCGAGGTGGCAATTGGCTATGGCGCGACACACTTGCGCATTGGCACGGCAATAACGGGCAAGCGGCCCTAGTGGGCATATTCTTGGCTTGTACCAATAACAGGAGGAACTAATGGCCGGAATACTGAAGCGCAGCATGGAATTTCTTGGTTTTGCTGAGGAGTCCAATGACTTGCCAACCCGTGCGGAGCCGGTGACCAATACCCAGCGTCCAGCTAGAGTCATCCCTCAAAGGTCTCGTCGCGGTTCAAGCGACGTTGCAGAAATTTTCACAATTGAGCCAAGAACTTACGAAGAGGCTCCAATGGTTGCAGCTCACTACCGAATCGGTATCCCGGTGATAGTCAACATGGGTGAGATGAGTGAAGTCGATTCACGCCGCATGCTTGATTTCATGTTGGGCCTAAAAGAAGGTCTTGAAGGACATATGCGTCGTGTGACTTCAAAAGTTTTCTTACTGACCCCGACTCATGTAGCCGTGAATCAGGAAGAGCCAGAACAACAACTGAACGAGGTGGACGAGCTTCTAGTTCGTCCCTAGATTCCTTATATGAGCATGCTTGCTCTGATTGCTTACTGGGCTCTGCAGATTTATTTCTACGCCTTAATCGGCAGACTAATCCTTGATCTTTTAATTTCATTCAGGCCGGGATTCAGGCCGAAGGGCTTGCTACTTCCGGTTTCGGAGATCATTTTTACCGTAACTGACCCACCACTTAAATTTCTGAGAAGGTTCATAAAACCTGTCAGATTCGGGGCAATTTCTCTAGACTTTGCCTGGACTCTATTGGTTTTGGTGGTAATTTTGCTTCGAAACTTGGCCCTAGGCCTCGTCTAGCCCAACAGAGAATCTTGCGTTAGACTTTTTGAGCTACGGCCTATAGGGCCAACCGAAAGAGGATATCCCCAATGCCACTTACACCCGAAGACGTTGTCAATAAGAGATTTCAGCCAACCAAGTTTCGCGAGGGCTACGATCAGGACGAAGTTGATGATTTTCTAGATGAAATCGTTGTTGAGCTAAGACGCGTTTATCAGGAGAACGAGGATCTTCGGAGAAGGCTTCTTGCAGCTGATGGCCGTATTGCCGAGCTTCAAAGAAGTGGCGCGGCCTTGCCAGGACAACTTGCCTCAGCTCCATCGGTAAGTGCTCCAGTGGCGGTAACCCCGTTCCCAGAGGCAGTGTCTGACCCATCCACACTTGATTCTTCAAACACCAACAACTTGCTACAGCTTGCTCGAAAGCTCCACGATGAGCACGTTCGCGAAGGTATGGTCAAGCGTGATGAGCTGATCGCCGAAGGTCACGCAACCGCTGCCAGAATCGTTCGTGAAGCCGAGGCCCAGCAGCGTTCCGAGCTAAACCGCCTTGAGCAGGAGAAGGCTGTTGTCGAGCACAGGATCCAAGAGCTAAAGAGCTTCGAGCGCGAGTACCGCGCCAAGCTCAAGAGGTACATTGAGTCACAACTTACTGACCTTGATGCAGCTGGAGTGGCACCAACTCAGGCCCCAGGATATACCCCTGGCCTAAGCATCTAGTTTTCTTGATGAGCTCTAGAGCCAAAGTAAGTCGTTGGCTGTATCTGGTTGTTGCGCTAGTTGCGATAACAATTGATCAATTCACCAAGAACCTCGCGATTGCAAGTTTTGAGCTAGGAACCAGCTATCCCGTTCTAGGGGATTTGTTGTCTTGGAGGCTTTTGTACAACGACTCCGCCGCTTTTGGTTTGGGTTTTGGCTATACCTGGATTCTGGCCATTATTTCTACGATTGCGGCGCTTGCAACCATTTGGTACTCAAGAAAATTGGAGTCTATCTCCTGGTCGCTGATGATTGGTATTTTTCTAGGTGGTGTAGTTGGAAATCTAATTGACAGATTGATTCGCGAACCAAGTTTTGGCAATGGTCACGTCGTTGATTTTATTCAGATTCCGCTGAACTTTCCGATCTTTAATCTCGCGGACACATTTATTGTTTCTATGGCAATCCTTACTGTCATTCGAGTCATGAGGGGTGAGAACCTAGGTGGCATCGAGCCTAAGACCAAATGACTCTCCGATTTGAAATAGATGCTTCACTTTCCGGTGAGAGAGTCGACACTGCCCTAGCTAGACTGCTCGGAATTTCCAGGTCCGTTGCAGCCGAGCTATGCGAACGAGGTGATGCCCAGGTCTCCAGCAAGGTTCTTTCCAAGTCTGACCGGGTGAACCTTGCAGATGTTTTGCTAGTCAAGCCACCGATTGCTGCAGAACCTCTTAGAGTCACCGAGACCCCAGTCGATGAGCTGCTCGTGATTTACCAGGATGAGGACATTGTTGTTGTTGACAAGCCCGCGGGTGTGGTGGCCCATCCGACAGTTGGTTTTCACGGTCCAACCGTCGCCGGCGCTTTGCTAGCCAGAGGAATCCAGCTTTCGACCTCTGGTGCGCAAGAGCGTCAGGGGATAGTGCAGCGATTAGATGTTGGAACCAGTGGACTAATGATGCTCGCAAAATCTGAGCTTGCCTATTCGAGATTAAAGCAGGCGTTTCGCGATCGAGCGGTTCATAAGATTTACCACGCGATTATCCAAGGCCAACCTGATCCTTCTGAGGGAACCCTAGATGCTCCGATTGGACGACACCCGAAAGCTGAGTTCAAGTTCGCAATCGTTGAAGGTGGCAAGCCATCAATCACGCACTACAAAACACTTGAGCTTTTCCCAGCCAGCACATTGTGTGAAGTGAATTTGGAAACTGGTAGAACTCACCAAATTCGTGTTCACTTCTCCGCTTTCAAGCATCCGCTTCTGGGGGACACCATGTATGGGGCAGACCCAAAGTTGGCTAAGAGTCTTGGACTTACGAGACAGTGGCTTCACGCTAAAGAGTTGGGGTTCGAGCATCCAATCACAGCCAAGCAGATTCACTTGGTTTCTGAGTATCCTGCTGACTTGGCGGTAGTGCTTGAACGGCTGAGGTCGTAAATAGCCTTAGGCTAATTTTCAATCACTCAATCACCTAGGCGGGGTTTCGTTGTCGACAAAGGATTCTTTTGTGCACCTTCATGTGCACAGCGAATATTCCATGCTCGATGGAGCGGCCCGAATTGGGCCGCTAACCAAAGCTGCAGCAGAGATGGGGATGCCGGCAATTGCTATCACCGATCACGGCAATAACTTCGGTGCCTACGACTTTTATCAAACAGCCAAGGCAAATGGCATAAAGCCAATCATCGGTATCGAGGCCTACCTAGCTCCCGGCACCGCTAGAACCGATCGCACCAGAGTCAAGTGGGGAACAGGTGGAGAGGATGACGTATCTGGTGGTGGTGCATATACACATCTAACGATGCTCGCCGAAACCACCGAGGGAATGTACAACTTGTTTAAGATGTCATCAAAGGCGTATCTGGATGGTTTCTACTTCAAACCCCGCATGGACCGCGAGCTATTGCAGGAATACTCAAAGGGAATTATTGCAACCACCGGTTGCGCCTCAGGGGAGGTGCAAACCCTTATTCGACTGGGTCAGTACGACAAAGCGGTTGAGGCGGCAGCTTTCTATAGAGATGTCTTTGGCAAAGACAGTTACTTCGTCGAGATCATGGATCACGGCATCGATATCGAGCGTCGAGCCACTTCTGACCTGCTGAGACTTGCTAAGGACTTAGGGCTCTCCCTGGTGGCTACCAACGATCTGCACTACACCCATGCTTTCGAGGCCACCGCTCATGAGGCTCTGCTTTGTGTGCAGTCATCAACCAACTTGCTGGATCCCAATCGCTTCAAATTCGATGGCGCTGAGTATTACTTGAAATCACCGGCCGAAATGCGTGAACTGTTCCGCGATCACCCGGACGCATGCGACAACACCTTGTTGATTGCCGAGCGCTGCAATGTGGAGTTCCAGAAACGCGATCTCATGCCCAAGTTCCCACTACCGGAGGGAGAAACTGAGGCGAGCTGGTTTGCTAAAGAAGTAGATCGCGGAATGAAGCGCCGCTATGGCCAGAACGTGCCAGAGCTTCAAGCCAACCAGGCCAAGTACGAGGTAAGTGTCATTGCACAAATGGGATTCCCTGGCTACTTCTTGGTAGTGGCTGACTTTATTGCTTGGGCTAGGGCTCAGGGAATTCGAGTTGGACCAGGCAGAGGTTCTGCTGCAGGGTCAATTGTTGCTTACGCTCTTGGCATTACCGAGCTTGACCCAATCGTTCACGGTTTGATTTTCGAGCGCTTTTTGAATCCTGATCGAGTTTCACCCCCTGATATTGATGTCGACTTTGATGATCGCCGCAGGGGAGAAGTTATTCGCTACGTCAGCCAAAAATATGGCGAAGACCGCGTAGCTCAGATTGTGACCTTTGGAACCATCAAAGCCAAGCAGGCACTAAAGGACTCCGCTCGAGTACTGGGCATGCCCTATGCGGCGGGTGAGAAGCTAACCAAACTAATGCCCGGAATGGTACTTGGCAGAGACATCTCGTTGGGAGAACTTGTCGAAAAACCCCAGGACAAAAAATCAGAGGAGACCTCGAGATACAAAGAAGCATCGGAGTTCAGGGAAGCCCTCGAGTCCGATCCAGACTCGGCAAAGATCTTCGAATTGGCCAGAGGGCTTGAGAACCTAAAGCGCCAGTGGGGGGTTCACGCGGCCGGAGTAATAATGTCCGCGGAACCACTAATCGACGTGATTCCGATAATGCGTCGCGATGATGACGGAGCGGTGATAACCCAGTTTGATCAACCACCTTGTGAAAAACTTGGTCTACTCAAGATGGACTTCTTGGGCCTTAGAAACCTCACCGTTTTGGATGATGCTCTAGTGAACATCAAGGCCAACCGCGGAGTGACAGTTGTGTTGGAAGATCTTGACTTGAACGCGGATAAGAATACCTTTGACCTACTCTCTCGCGGAGAAACACTGGGTGTTTTTCAGCTCGATGGCGCGCAGGTTCGATCACTGCTTCGCACGCTAAAGCCCACCGAGTTTGAGCACATCTCGGCCGTTATTGCCTTGTATCGCCCGGGTCCGATGGGCGAGAAGTCTCACACCAACTACGCGCTTAGAAAAAACGGTTTGCAAAAATCAGAACCGGTGCACCCGGAGCTTGCTGAAACACTTGCAGATATTCTTGACCCTACCTATGGCCTGATTGTTTATCAGGAACAGGTAATGGCCGTTGCGCAAAAAGTAGCGGGATTTAGTTTGGCTCAGGCCGACTTGCTTCGCCGAGCGATGGGTAAAAAAGATAAGAAGGAACTAGATCGTTCCTATAAAGACTTCAGCGGTGGAATGTTGGCGCAAGGATATTCAGAAGCTGCAATCGAAACTCTCTGGAAAACTTTGTTGCCTTTTGCCGACTACGCCTTCAATAAAGCACACAGTGCTGGCTATGGAGTTCTGAGCTATTGGACTGCGTACCTAAAGGCTAACTTCCCTGCAGAGTATATGGCCGCTCAACTTACTTCGGTGGGGGATTCAAAAGATAAGCTCGCTATTTATCTAAACGAGTGTCGTCGAATGAACATTCAAGTTCTTGCTCCCGATGTGAATCAATCCGTCGAGGCCTTCACGGGAATTGGCGAGAACATCCGATTCGGTTTGGGAGCTATTCGAAACGTCGGACACAACGTGGTTGATGGAATCATTCAAGCTCGTACTGGAAAAGCATTTGCTTCGTTTAGTGACTTTTTGGCCCGGGTTCCACAGCAGGTTTGCTCCAAGCGCACTATTGAGTCACTAATAAAAGCAGGTGCGTTTGACTCGCTCGGTCACACCAGAAGATCCCTCTTTGAGATCTACGAAGAGGCTGTTGACGCTTCTTCTGTGACTAAGCGCAACGAATCAGCTGGCCAAGTAGACCTATTTGGTGACCTGTTTGATGGTATGGGGACCTCGGTTACAGTTCCTGATAGACCCGAATGGCCCAAGGCCGAGAAGTTGGCGCATGAGCGAGAAATGCTAGGGCTATACGTATCTGACCATCCGCTTTCGGGAAGAGAGAGTCAGTTGGCTCAGTTCGCTGAGTTCACTATCGGGGATCTGCTAACCAGTGAGGATGTCAAGGACGGCGAAACGGTAACTATTGCCGGGTTGATCTCCAGCGTGACGCATCGAGTTGCCCGCTCGTCGGGAAACCCCTACGCGAACGTATCTATCGAAGATTTCGAGGGTGAAGTGAATGTGATGTTCATGGGCAAGACCTACCGCGAGTATTCAGAGCAACTTGTCAACGACGAAGTTGTGGTCATCAGAGGTCGTATCAACATGCGCGATGATGGCGTTGCTATCTCGGCTTTCTCGCTAGAGCCAATCGCCATCGGAGCACAGGGGGTATCCAGTGGTCCGCTTCGTTTGCAATTACCAGAGGCTGAGGCAACCAGATCTGTTTTGGAAAACCTTGACTCGACGCTGAAAGCTCATCCTGGAAAAGAAGAAGTTCACTTGACTTTCTTGGATGACAGCAATCCGCGAAGCTTCAAACTCCAACCAACTGTGAAGATCACCGATGATCTTCTCGGTGAACTAAAAGCCTTACTAGGAACTCAAGGTTTTGTTCAGAGAGATTCTTCGGAAGTAGTGAAGTAAGCACGCTGGTTGTATAGCAGGGCTTTGTCTTGCTCTCCAGTTACACCCGAAATGATGTCGATGATAAATACCGCGTTCTGTTCAACGTGGTGAAATTCCCTAACTTTCCCAAAGAGAACTGCAGTTACGTTTTGAAAAACCGGTAAGTCAAATTCGGATCGCTGCCAATCAGAGTCAAGGAATCTCTTCGTGTTGTCGGCTGCCATCTTTTCGGCCAAATCTAGATTTTTTGCACCGAGCATATGAAGCGCGATGTACTTGGCGGCCGAGATTGCCGGCCAAGAAGATGAGCCTTGAGAGACGTTGAAGGTCACAAGTGCTGGATTAGACCCAAGCGAGGTCATTGAGGTCGCTGTAAAGCCCACTGGGTTGCCGGACGCGTCATTGGTCGTGATCACGGCCACTCCCGAGGCATGGCGCCTGAAGGCGGCCTTGAGGGCCTCGCTGGAGTCTGGGTTTAGGTTGGGGTCAAGCATCTTCTTCAGGGTAGTAGAGATTTTGGGGTAATCGAACCGCAATTTTTCGAGCTTTTTGGGGGCATTAACCGCGACACGCCGAATATCGGACAAATTTGCAAATATGACCCTTAAACCACAAGATATAGGGACGGAAGAGCGAAAACTTTCCACATCTAGTGGAAGGTTATCGGGGAATTCGGCTAAAATCCAACCAAATCCACTGTATTTACGGGAGAAAGGCATCAGCTCATGAATTGTCCTTTTTGCCGCAATACGGACTCCAGGGTCACAGATTCCAGGGCTAGCGAGGATGGCACCAGCATCCGCCGTAGGCGTCAGTGCCCAGAATGTGGCAAGAAGTTCACCACCTCTGAGACCACCTCGCTGAGCGTTCTAAAGCGCAGCGGTGTGACTGAGCCTTTCAGCAGGGACAAGATCGTAAGCGGCGTTGGCAAGGCTTGCCAGGGCAGACCGGTTTCAGATGCTGATCTAGCGATTTTGGCTCAGCAGGTAGAAGAGACCATTCGTTCCACAGGTGCAGCTCAGGTTGAGGCACACGTGATCGGGCTGGCTATCTTGGAACCTCTGAGACTGCTAGATGAGGTGGCCTTTATGAGATTCGCAAGCGTCTACCAGGGCTGGGAGAGCCTAGAAGATTTCGAAGCGGCAATAAATGTCCTTCGAGCAAGCAACAACGAAGCAACAGATTTAGACAAAGAACTAACCAAGTAGCAACCCAACAACCATAAGTATCCAAAACTAGGAAAGGCAACACTCGTGACTGACGCAACTGCATTTAGCTCCACCTCTGGCTCCGTAAGCGGCAAGGGATTAACAATTAACCGTATTTACACAACCGAGGGTGTGCACCCATACGACCAGGTCAACTGGGAGTTTCGCGATGTTGTACAGACCAACTGGAAAAATGGTGAAACCATTTTCGAACAGCGTGGTGCTGAGTTCCCAGATTTCTGGAGCTTGAACGCTTCGACTATCGTCACAACCAAATACTTCCGTGGAGCAATGGGAACTGAAGAACGTGAATTCAGCCTGCGTCAGCTGATCAACCGCGTTGTTCTTACCTACACTCAGGCTGGTCGCGACAATGGATACTTCGCAACCGAAGAAGATGCAACAATCTTCGAGCACGAGATGACCTACATGCTTTTGAACCAGGTGTTTGCGTTCAACTCACCAGTTTGGTTCAACGTGGGAACCAAGAGCCCGCAGCAAGTTTCTGCTTGCTTCATCTTGTCTGTTGATGACTCAATGGAGTCAATCCTGAACTGGTACCGCGAAGAGGGAATGATCTTCAAAGGCGGTTCCGGTGCAGGTCTAAACCTTTCCAGAATTCGTTCATCCAAGGAGCTTCTAAAGTCCTCCGGTGGATCCGCTTCTGGTCCAGTTTCATTCATGCGCGGAGCTGATGCTTCTGCAGGAACCATCAAGTCTGGTGGAGCAACCCGTCGCGCAGCCAAGATGGTTGTTTTGGACGTTGATCACCCGGACATCGTTGAGTTCATTGAGACCAAGGAACTTGAAGAAGAAAAGATCCGCGTATTGCGCGATGCAGGTTATGACATGGAACTTGGAGGACGGGACATCAACTCCGTTCAGTACCAGAACGCTAACAACTCAGTTCGCGTAAACGCAGAGTTCATGAATGCCGTTGAAATCGGCGGCAAGTTCGGTCTTCGCGCCAGAACCAATGGAGAAGTTATCGAAGAAGTTGACGCAAGAGAGCTTTTCAACAAGATCTCTAAAGCAGCTTGGGCATGTGCGGACCCTGGTATCCAGTACGACGACATCATCAACGACTGGCACACCACTCCAGAGTCTGGTCGCATCACTGCATCCAACCCTTGCTCTGAGTACATGCACCTTGATAACTCAAGTTGTAACCTAGCGAGCTTGAACCTACTGAAGTTCCTAAACCCAGACGGATCATTTGACTCCGCTACCTTCACCAAAGCTTCCGAGCTAATAATCACCGCAATGGACATTTCCATTAGCTTTGCTGATTTCCCAACCGAGGCAATTGGCGAAACCACCCGTGCTTACCGTCAGCTAGGTATCGGTTACGCGAACCTAGGTGCCCTATTGATGGCAATCGGTGTTCCTTACGACAGCAAGGAAGGTTTTGCTCTTGCTGGAGCAATCACCTCTTTGATGACAGCCGCGTCTTACCGTCGCTCAGCTGAACTTGCAGGAGTAGTCGGTCCATACGATGGTTACGCAAAGAACAAGGCCGGACATGATCGCATCATGGCAAAGCACGAGGCTGCTAATTCACTAGTTACATCGGTTAGCGAAATCGACCGCTCAGTTCACGCCGCAGCTACCGAGCAGTGGGCACTGAACACCAAGATCGGTTCACAAAACGGCTGGAGAAACGCTCAGGCATCATTGCTGGCCCCAACCGGAACCATCGGTTTCATGATGGACTGCGACACCACAGGTATCGAGCCTGACTTCTCCTTGGTGAAGTACAAGAAGCTATCAACCGGTGGTTCAATGCAGATTGTGAACCAGACCATTCCATTCGCGTTGCACCGTCTTGGATACTCTCAGGAGACCATTGAGGCAATTGTTGATCACATTGCACAAAACGGTCACGTCGTAGACGCACCAGGACTCAAGGTTGAGCACTACCCAATCTTCGATACCGCTATCGGTGTTCGTGCGATTGAGCCAATGGGTCACGTACGAATGATGGCTGCTGTTCAGCCATTCCTTTCCGGAGCTATCTCAAAGACAGTAAACATGCCAGAGACAGCAACCGTTGAGGAAATTGCAGAGGTCTACTTCCAGGGTTGGAAGTTTGGACTAAAAGCACTAGCTATCTACCGTGACAACTGTAAGGTAGGTCAGCCACTTTCCGACGGTAAGGCAAAAACCGAAACCAAGACCGAAACAGCAACTATTGCTTCAGGCATGTCTCACCCGGTTCGTAAGCGCCTACCAAAGTCACGCCCATCATCAACCACCAGCTTCACCGTTGGCGGCGCTGAGGGTTACCTAACTGCAGGTTCTTACCCAGACGGTGGTTTGGGAGAAGTATTCCTAAAGCTAGGTAAGCAGGGCTCAACCCTTGCTGGCGTTATGGATGCATTCTCAATCGCAGTCTCGATTGGTTTGCAGTATGGCGTGCCCCTTGAAAGCTACGTCAAAAAGTTCACCAACGTCAGCTTCGAGCCAGCTGGTCTAACCGATGACAAGGACATCAGAATGGCTAAGTCTCTGATGGACTACATCTTCCGTCGCTTGGCGCTGGATTACCTGCCATACGAAACCAGAGCAGCAATTGGAATCCACTCAACTGACGAGCGCACTGCAGAACTGGATGCAAACTCCAGCTACGCAGATCCAGCGGCTGTTGAAAGCGCAGCACCTGCGGTTGAGGCCCAAGCTGAGCCAGTGGTATCAATCACTCAGTCAGTAGAGATCACAACCAAGAAGGAAGTTCATTCTTCAGCTGAGTTGTTCGAGCTACTGCAAGGTAAAGAGTCAGACGCACCACTTTGCTTCAACTGTGGAATCAAGATGAGACCTTCTGGCTCATGCCACGTTTGTGAAGGTTGTGGATCGACTTCTGGTTGCAGCTAGAAAAGAAGTTATAGCCAAAGGGTCAGCGCGAATTGCGTTGACCCTTTGGTTTACCCCAAGGAAGGTAATCTAGGTAGGTGCTATACAAAGCCCTGTTCAAGCTGGTTTTCTCGAAACTAGATCCCGAACAAGCGCATTACCTCGGAATGTTTGTTATCAAACTTCTTGGTTTCACGAGGCTGAGCAAGTTTTCGCAACAACGAGTCAAAACCAAATCAGTTCATGCTCTAGGTCTCGATTTTGCTGGCCCGTTTGGAATCGCAGCTGGATTTGATAAGAACGCAGTAGCCGTCAAAGAGCTCGGTGAACTGGGCTTTTCCCATGTTGAAATAGGAACCGTAACAAGGCATCCGCAACCTGGCAACCCTAAGCCAAGATTGTTTAGGTTGGTAAAAGATCAAGCCCTGATAAACCGCATGGGCTTCAATAACGAAGGTGCGGACCAAGTTGCCAGTCGCCTTGCCAAGCTCCGGGCTTCGGGTGCGATACTTCCAGTTATTGGCGTCAACATCGGAAAAAGCAAGATAACAGAACTAGTTGACGCTGTTTCTGACTACGAATACAGCACGAAGGCTTTAGCTCCAGTTGCTGACTACATAGCTGTAAATGTTTCTTCGCCAAACACACCGGGACTCAGATCGCTGCAGGATGTTGATCAGCTGGAACCGATTCTGGTTGCAGTTTCCCTCTCTGCACTTGGAAAACCAGTGTTGGTGAAGATTGCGCCTGACTTGGAAGATAGTGCAGTTATAGAGGTGGCAGGGTTGGTTCGAAAGCTTGGGCTGGCAGGAGTTATTGCAGCCAACACCACAGTTAGCCGCGAGGGTCTCATGGCACCAGTGGAGCAAGTTGAGTCTTATGGCGCGGGTGGTTTATCGGGGCCGGTTTTGGCAACTCGGGCTAAAGAAGTTCTGATGCTTCTGCGGAAAGAGCTCGGCCAGCAGTTCGCAGTTATTTCTGTCGGCGGAGTAGTTAACGGCGATGATGTTTTAGAGCGCCTAAAGCTCGGTGCAGATTTAGTCCAGGGCTATACAGGGTTTGTCTATCAGGGCCCCTTGTGGGCTAGAAAGATAAACGCTAGCTTGCCTTCCTAAAGAATCAAGGCCGCAGGATTCTTGCTTTCTGCCTGTTCAGAAACAAAAAAGCCAACCAATTCGTTAAAGAATCTTGGTTCCGCGCTTGACCTGAGGTTTTGGAAGCCTCATACCTCTCATTTGGATCGAACGCATGGCTGCGTACCAGCGCAAGCCTTTTTCACCCTTACCAGGGTACTTTGACTCAACAACTTTGAGCGCCTTCTTGCCGATGATGTAACCATCGATTCCAATTAGAACAAACAGCCCCCACATCGCAACAAGAGTTCCCAGCTGAATTGTTAAATCCAGCTGTGGGTCATCTGGTCTGATTGAAGAGACGATGATTACTAGAAATAGCATTGGTAGAACTAGTTCTCCAACTGTGAAGCGTGAATCTACGACATCTCTAGCCAGCCTTCGCTGAGGTCCACGGTCCCTGCTGGTTAGGTAGCGATCTTCCCCGTTGGCCAATCCTTCACGCGCTTTAGCTCTTTCGGCATTGAGAACTTTCTTTGCGGCTCTCTTAGCCTCAGGGCTTTTGTTACCGACTACTGGCTTCTTGCGAAGCAACTCTTGCTGCTTCCTGGCCGGAGTAGGGCGACCCTTTCCTGCTTTGGGACTCTCGGGTTGCTTTGCTGGTGTCGACGACATTAGATCTCAATTCTTCGAGTTATGCCTTTAAGATTACCCTTATGACAATCACCCCACCGCCGATTAGCGACACTGACATCAAAGCCGTTCAGAATTACACTGAAGGTGTTTTTGCTCAAGCATTAGAAGAGTTATCGGGTTTGGTAAGTATCCCGGGTATAGCCTGGGAGGCATTTGATTCAAGTGAGCTTGACCGAAGCGCCGAGGCAGTAGCGGGACTGCTCCGAGGAACCGAAGTCTTTGAAGCCGTTGAGATTTTGCGATCGCCAACACCACAGGGGCCGATGGGCGCACCAGCCGTTGTTGCAACTAGAAGAGCTCAAAACTCCAGGCCTACTGTTTTGCTTTACGCGCATCACGACGTTCAGCCGCCTGGGGACGACGAGCTTTGGGAATCTGAACCATTCAAAGCTGAGGTTCGAAACGGTCGGATGTATGGGCGCGGAGCAGCGGATGATAAGGCTGGCGTGATTGCTCACGTTTACGCCATAAAGGTCCTTCGTGAGCTGACTCAAAATGATTTTGATCTTGGGCTAGTTGTCTTCATTGAAGGCGAGGAAGAGGCTGGTTCGCCATCCTTTGGTAACTTTCTCGCTGAATACAAAAGCAAGTTGCAGTCGGATGTGATTATCGTGGCCGACTCTGGAAACTGGAGCACCGAAGTTCCGGCAATCACCACAACCCTTAGAGGTCTAGTTTCTCTGGAGTTTGAGGTTCGAACCCTGGACCATGCGGTCCATAGCGGAATGTACGGGGGAGCCGTTCCCGATGCCATGCTGGCGCTCACCAAGATCTTGGGATCAATGTGGGATGAAAATGGAGAAGTCTCCATTTCAGGCCTTATATCGGGCCATATAGTCAATTTGGACTACTCAGAGGACCAATTTAGGGCAGATTCTGGGCTTTTGCCCTCCACGCAGCCCCTTGGGGTAGGGGGCATCTTGGGAAGGATCTGGACCAAGCCGGCATTGACCCTAATCGGGCTTGATTACCCCTCGGTAGCGATGTCCTCAAACACCTTGGTTCCAAGCGTTCGGGCCAAGTTGAGCCTTCGTATTGCCCCCGGACAGGTCCCCAGCGACGCTCTGGAGGCCCTGAAAGCCCACATATTGGCCCATAACCCCATAGGCGCCGAAATCAATTTTGGGGCCGTAGAACTAGGAAAACCCTTCAGCTTGGGGGAGTCTGGCTGGGCCAAAGATCTAGCTTCCAGGGCCCTTAAATCTGCCTATGGGTTCGAAAGTGTCGACATCGGTATCGGTGGCTCAATTCCGTTCATTGCCGATCTGGAGGCTGTGTTTCCAGGAGTGCAAGTCCTAGTGACGGGGGTTGAGGATCCAGATTCTAGAGCTCATTCTCCGAATGAAAGTCTAGATATCGAAACCCTTCGCAAAGCGATCATCGCCCAAACACTTATTTTGCTGGGCGGAAACCAACTTCAGCTCTAAATCCAAGAGCTGGGATAGACTGAAATAACCGAGAAGAGACTCCAAGGAGATTTCAATGGAACAAACCCTTACCCACGGCGTAAAGCTCACCGATACCGCTAAAAACAAGGTAAAGAGCTTGATTAGCGCAGAAGGACGAGATGACCTGCGACTGAGAGTTTCAGTTCAACCTGGTGGTTGTTCTGGATTGATCTACCAACTTTTCTTTGATGAAGTTCTAGAGGACTCAGATGCGATTGCCAAGTTTGACGATGTTGAGGTTGTCGTGGACAAAATGAGCGTTCCTTATCTAGAAGGTGCTTCCATTGATTTCGAAGACACCATACAGAAGCAGGGCTTCACAATTGATAATCCAAACGCAGCTGGTTCATGCGCTTGCGGAGATTCGTTTAACTAACCTAGCAATTGACCAATTCCCCAATAACCCAAGTGTTTATTGGTGTTTTGGCACGTTTTAGCAAATCACTGACTTAGAATTAAGCAGTAAGCTCTAGAAACTCAAAGGACTAGTTTTAATTGAAGAATCGTTCAAAATGGTTGGCTGCTCCAGCTGTGACTGGCCTAGTTCTTCTGTTAACTGGTTGCACAGATGAGTTTTCTCGCGGATGGCTGCCCGGAGTTACGGGGGTCACAAACCACACTGACCGCATCGTTGGGCTCTGGACTGTGGCTTGGATCATTCTCTGGTTAGTCGGAATCATTGCTTGGGCTCTAATGGGTTGGGCCATCTTGGTTTACCGCCGTCGCAAGGGTGAGACCGGCATTCCAGCGCAGCTGCGCTACAACAACCCGATCGAAGTTCTTTTCACAGTGATTCCATTGATTCTGGTCATCGGATTCTTCGCTTTCACCGCTAGAGACATTGCAGCTATTGAGCAACCAACCGAGAACCCCGACGTGGTGATTCAGGTTATTGGAAAGCAGTGGAGCTGGGATTTCAACTACGTTGATGCCAACGTTTACGACTCAGGAATTCAGGCACAGTTTGATGGACAGACCGGCGTGCCTGAGACATTGCCAGCACTGTATCTTCCGGTTGGAAAGACTGTCCAGATAGATCTGTCCTCAAGAGATGTGATCCACTCCTTCTGGGTTATTGATTTCTTGTATAAGAAGGATATGTTTCCAGGAAAAACCAACCACATGTACTTCACGCCTCAAGTTGAAGGCACCTACATGGGTAAGTGTGCAGAGCTCTGCGGTGAGTACCACTCGATGATGCTGTTCCAGGTAAAAGTAGTTTCCCAAGCTGAGTACGACACACACCTTGCTAGCTTGGCTGCCAAGGGCCAAACCGGACAGCTTGATACTTCACTTGATAGAAACCAAAACCTTCCAGGTGACGATCCTGAGATTAGAGATTAGAGGACAAGGCGTATGGCGACCCTAACTGACACCAGACCAACAGGCGGATACCAGTCACCTCGGAAAAAATCCAAAGGTGAAATCATCGTCGACTGGATCACTACTACCGATCACAAGAAAATTGGTTATCTCTACCTAATAACTTCCTTCATTTACTTCCTAATTGCTGGAGTTATGGCATTGCTTATTCGTGCTCAACTGACTCTGCCAGGTCTTGACATCGTGCAAACTAAGGAGCAGTACAACCAGCTGTTCACAATGCACGGAACCATCATGCTCTTGATGTTCGCAACCCCCTTGTTTGCTGGCTTTGCAAACGTGCTTATGCCAGTTCAAATTGGTGCACCTGACGTTGCCTTCCCGAGACTGAACGCAATTGCTTTTTGGTTCTTTTTCTTTGGAAGCCTGGTAGCCGTCTCTGGCTTCTTCACTCCACAGGGCGCTGCATCTTTTGGGTGGTTCGCATATGCGCCGTTATCCAACACGACGTTCTCGCCGGGAATAGGCGGAGATCTCTGGGTCTTTGGTTTGGCGCTCAGCGGTTTCGGAACAATCATGGGTGGAGTGAATTTCATCACAACGATTTTGACCATGCGCGCTCCGGGTATGACCATGTTCCGCATGCCAATCTTCACTTGGAACACTCTGGTTACCTCAATTTTGGTCATCATGGCTTTCCCTCCATTGGCGGCGGCTTTGTTTGCCCTAGGAGCTGACCGTCGATTTGGTGCGCACATATTTGATCCCGTCAATGGTGGCCCAATGCTCTGGCAGCATTTGTTCTGGTTCTTTGGCCACCCCGAGGTTTACATCATCGCGCTGCCATTTTTTGGAATCGTTTCCGAGATATTCCCGGTCTTTAGCCGTAAACCAGTATTTGGTTACAAGACACTGATTTTCGCAACCATCGCCATTGCCGCTTTATCGATGACAGTGTGGGCTCACCACATGTACGTTACCGGTTCGGTTCTGCTTCCATTCTTTGCTTTCACTACGATGCTGATTGCTGTTCCGACGGGTGTGAAGATCTTTAACTGGATTGGCACGATGTGGCGCGGTTCGATTACTTTTGAGACCCCAATGCTTTACAGCCTCGGTTTCTTGACCACATTTATCTTTGGTGGTTTGACTGGAGTAATTCTTGCTTCACCGCCGCTAACTTTCCACCTATCCGATAGCTACTTCGTTGTGGCCCACTTCCACTACGTGGTGTTTGGAACAGTGGTATTCGCCATGTTTGCAGGCTTCTTCTTCTGGTGGCCAAAGTTCACCGGCAAGATGCTCGATGAGCGCCTTGGAAAGATTCAGTTCTGGATCCTATTCTTTGGTTTCCATATCACATTCCTCGTGCAGCACTGGTTGGGAGTAATTGGAATGCCAAGAAGGTATGCAACCTACTTACCTGAAGATGGCTTCACCTGGATGAACATCGCCTCTAGCTTGGGGTCTATTCTGCTTGCACTGTCCATGATTCCATTCCTTTGGAACTTGTACGTGACCGCTCGCAGAGCACCCACTGTTACCCTGGATGATCCTTGGGGCTACGGAAGATCTCTGGAGTGGGCAACATCAAGTCCATTCCCTCGTCACAACTTCCATTCAATTCCTAGAATCAGATCTGAGTCTCCAGCTTTCGATCTACATCACCCCGATCACGCATCTGCTGAGGCTAAAGCAGCAGCGAGCGAAGAAAGGAAGTAGTCATGAAGGCCAATGTGAGCATGTGGTTCATCATGACCGCCTTCTTCGCCTTGATTACAGGCGTATACGCAGTTTGGTGGTTTCTAACCTACGGAGGTTGGGAACCTATCGGTACCTCAGCTCTTGCGATGCTGACTTTCATGAGCATCTTTATTACCTTTTATCTTTGGAAGACAGATAGAACGCAGGGGTTTGTTCCAGAAGATCGCCCAGATGCGAATATCGAAGATGGGGAGTCTGAGCTTGGCTTCTTCTCGCCTTGGAGCTGGTGGCCGATCTTTGTTGGAGCTGCTTCAGCTCTTGCCTTTGCGTCGTTGGCTGTGGGTTGGTGGCTAACCTTTATAGCCGTGCCATTGGCGCTGATTGGTGTTGTTGGTTTCGTGTTTGAACACAACCGCGGACATTTTGCACACTAGTGGCTGCAGATAAAACTATCTCCTCCGGAGGACCCTGGGAAGAATCAATCGGGTATTCAAGAGCTGTTGTAGCGGGTCCCTACATTCACGTATCTGGTTCGACGGCAACCGTTGATGGTGTGCTGCAGCATGAGGGAGACGCTTACGGGCAGGCCAAGGTTGCCTTCCAAGTAATCGAGAAGGCACTTTTGTTGGGCGGACATAGCCTCCAAGATGTTGTGAGAACCAGAATGTATCTAGCGAACGCGCAAGACATGGACGCGGTAGGCCGTGTTCACGGGGAGCTGTTCTCGGCTATTAGACCAGCTGCGACAATGCTTGCTGGAATCAAATTCATCAACGAGGCCATGTTGGTTGAGATCGAAGTCGATTCATACAAACCCTAAAAATCACCCCAGCCTTGCGCCGAGGTTTTTTCGATTAGCTACTTAGACAGCTGCTCTTGAGTTTCGCTTGCTGTAACAGCAGGGGAGTGATTGTGAGCCTGTGCCTGATTTAGTTCAGTCTGTGACACCGGAGTAATCCGGTCTTCGAAGTAGATTCTTGATAGAGCAGATCGGATTCGGGTGCCAACCGTAATCTTGCCCTTCTCATTAGGTCTGACAATTGTTGGCTTGTAGTCCTTGAAGTCAACTAGTTTGTACATTTCGTACTTATCTAATGGTTCATGAACTTCGATGTACTCACCATGTGGCAGACGCACGATGCGCCCAGTTTCTCTACCGTGAAGCACGATCTCGCGATCTTTACGCTGCAAGGACAAACAAGTTCTCTTGGTGACAATGTAGGCAAAGATTGGACCGACAATGAGCATGATCTGCATCGACACCAGAACCTGGTTCAGCGACATCTGGAAGAAGGTTGCGATCAAGTCTGTCGAAGCTGCTGCCCAGAGCACACCGTAGAAGGTAACTCCAGCAGCACCGATAGCTGTGCGGGTAGGAGCGTTTCTTGGGCGGTCTAGAACGTGGTGTTCGCGCTTGTCAGCGGTAACCCAGGCTTCGATGAACGGGTAGACCGCAACCAACCCCAGGAACACAAGGCTTCCTACCAGTGGAATTAGAACACCGAATGGGTAGGTGTGGCCAAACAAAATGATATCCAAGTTACTAGGAGCCAGACGAAGTGCACCGTCTAACCAGCCGATGTACCAGTCAGGCTGGGTACCTGCGGATACAGGGGAGGGGTCGTATGGACCGTAGTTCCAAATCGGGTTGATTGTGAACGTTGCCGAGATCAGCATCACAACAGCAAACACGATGAAGAAGAATCCACCAGCTTTAGCAACGTATACCGGCATCAGTGGATAGCCAACGACGTTCTCATCGGTTCTACCTGGGCCGGAGAAGTGGGTGTGTTTGTGAATAACAACCATGAACAAGTGAATAGCGATGAAAATAAGAATCAGCGCAGGAACCAAAAGGATATGCAGACCATAGAGCCTTGCAACAATCTCCGTTCCAGGGAACTCGCCACCGAATAGGCCTGAAGAGATGCTGGTACCAATAACTGGAATTCCCTTAATCATTCCATCGATGATGCGAAGGCCGTTTCCAGACAACAGGTCATCTGGCAATGAGTAACCGGTGAAACCTGCTGCCATACCCAGGATGAAGAGCATGAAACCAACAACCCAGTTGATTTCGCGAGGCTTGCGGAAAGCACCGGTGAAGAAAACTCTGAGCATGTGAAGCCCAGCGGCTGCTACGAACAACAGGGCGGACCAGTGGTGCACCTGTCGCATGAGCATTCCACCACGAATCTCAAAAGAAATGTCTAGCGATGAAGCGTAAGCGATTGACATCTGCGCACCCTTAAGCGGCACATATGAACCGTCGTAGATAATCTCTGTCATTGCTGGCTGGTAGAAGAAAGTCAGGAAGGTTCCTGAAATCAAAAGAATCACGAAGCTGTAGAGAGCTACTTCACCGAGCATGAATGACCAGTGATCAGGGAAGACCTTGCGACCAAAGTTCTTCAGTATTCCTCCAACGCCTAGACGCTCATCAAGGTAGTTAGCGGTAGAGGCGAGTGCGCCTTCTGGCTTGTTTTCAGTAACTACTGTTGTCATCTTTAACGCTCCCAAAAGCTAGGGCCGACTGGTTCTAAGAAATCACTTTGTGCGATTAGGTAACCTTCTGCATCAACCGAAATCGGTAGTTGCGGAAGAGGACGTGCTGCTGGACCGAATACAACCTTGCAGTGCTCAGTTACATCGAATGTTGATTGATGGCATGGACAGAGCAAGTGGTGAGTGTGCTGCTCGTAAAGAGCAACTGGGCAACCAACGTGGGTGCAAATCTTTGAGTAGGCAACGATTCCATCGTATGACCAACTCTTTTTGTCTTCATCTTCTTTTAGGTCTTCTTGATTCAAGCGCACTAGCAAAACAGCCGCCTTGGCTTTTTCTTCGAGTTTATGCTCGTGCATCTCGGCTAGACCTTCTGGAATAACGTGGAATACAGAACCCAGAGTTACATCCGAGGCTTTGATTGGAATTCCAGTTGGATCCTTGGTGAGCCTGGTTCCTTTTTTCCACATGGTGTGGCGCAAGCTGTCACCGACGACGGGACCCAAATCACCAAACACAATCAACGCTGGCAGAGGGAAAAGAGCAAGCGCTCCATACATAGTTCTGCGAATTAGCTTCCGGCGAGAAAAGCCAGATTCCTGATCCGCAAGCTTCACAATTTCAACCGCTGCTGCCCGAACGTCTTCGCTGCCGCGAGTCTGGTGACGCGCTTCAGACACTTCAAAGTCGGGCATCAGAGTCTTTGCCCAGTGGACTGCACCAATTCCGATGCCAAGGAGTGAAAGCGTCATTCCAAGACCGAGCCACAGGTTGTTTGCGCGGACTGTTGAGAGATCTTCGGTGATCGGGAAAGCAACGTAAGCCCATAACGCGAAGAAGCTTCCAACTACTGACAACAAAAACAGTGCGGCTACTTGGCGCTCCGCGTTCTTGGCATGCTTGGGGGACTTGTCGGTCATCCGGACGCGGTGAGGCGCAAGACCTGGATCGCTAATCTTGTCCTGGGAAATTACCGCCAGGCCAGATTCGAACTCATGCTCGAAGCCAGCTGCTTCTTTGCTTCGTTCTATTTCGTTGCCAGCCAACTAGGTTCTCCCTCTAATTCGATTTCGCTGCGAGCCAAACGGTAATGGCGATGATTCCGCCAAGACCGAAAATCCAAATGAACAGTCCTTCTGCAACCGGTCCAAGGCTTGCGAGCGCATAGCCACCAGCAGATTCGTTCTCGTCGATGTAAGCCAGGTAGGTGATGATGTCTTGTTTATCCGTTGGGGTCAAGTTGGAATCGTTGAATACCGGCATGTTCTGAGGTCCGGTAACCATAGCCTCATAGACGTGTTTGGCGGAAACACCTTTCAGTACAGGCGCGTACTTACCCTCAGTAAGAGCACCTCCAGCTCCAACAGCGTTGTGACACATCGCGCAGTTGATTCTAAAGAGCTCGCCACCGTGAGCTGCGTCACCGGTTGCTTCAAGGTACTTGGCTTCTGGAATTGCAGGACCAGGAGCAAGCGATGCAACGTAGGCAGCCATCAATTCAATTTGCGCTTCGGTGAACTGAACAGTCTTTTTCGGAAGTTGAGGACCAGATCCCTGTCCTGGCATACGACCAGAGCCAACTTGGAAGTCAACTGAAGCTGCACCAACACCAATAAGACTCGGGCCAGCCTTTGTTCCTTCAGAGTTCAAGCCGTGGCAACTGGCGCAGTTGGATAGGAAGAGCTTTTTTCCTTCGGCGATTTGATCAGCTGTGTATGCGGTCGCCACATTGGACTCAACAACGCTTGTTGCAACAGCGAAGCCACCACCAGAAAACAGCAATCCGGCAGCGATGACGATCGTCGCCGCTAGCGGAGTGCGGCGTGAGCCGTTTAGTTTTCTTCTAAGTGACATCAATTGCTTTCTTTATTTCAAAACGTAAATGATTAGGAAGAGGCCGATCCAAACAACATCAACAAAGTGCCAGTAGTAAGAAACCACAATTGCGCTAGTGGCCTCTAGGTGACCGTACTTCTTTGCTGCATAGGTCTTTGCAATTACAAGCAGGAATGCAATCAATCCGCCTGTTACGTGCAGAGCGTGGAAACCGGTCGTGATGTAGAAGGCGCTGCCGTAGGAGTTGCTGCTTAGTGAAACGCCTTCAGAAACCAGCGTTGCGTACTCCAAAACCTGACCCGCCACGAAGATTGCTCCGAGGAAATAGCTAAGGAAGAACCACTCAACCAAACCCCACTTGACCGGTGATAAGCCGGTAGCTCTTGGTTGAAGTCGCTCAGCGGCGAAAACACCGAACTGAGCCGTAAACGAGGAGGCAACAAGAATCAATGTGTTGATCAGGGCGAAGGTGACATCAAGAATCTGCGTGTCGTTTGCCCAAATAGAGGGGGAGTTGGCCCTAAGACTGAAGTACATCGCGAACAGACCCGCGAAGAACATGACCTCGCTACCAAGCCAAACGATGGTTCCCACCGAGGTCGCGCTAGGGCGATTTATCACGATTGGGGCGTTTTGGGCCATTTGGGCGGAGGTCATACCAATATGATAACCCGAGATTATTGGCATCTAGGGCAATATGCCAGCAAATCGTATGTGTTTCGGTAATAAGCTGACCTGATGCCATCTCAAAAAAACTGGATATCAATTCTTGAAGATTTGGACGCCAAGCGTAACCTAACTCGGCAACAGAGTTCTTGGGCTTTGTCTGAAATCATGTCTGGGCAAGCCCCTGAAGCTGAAGTTTCGAATTTTCTTGTTGCACTTCGCACCAAGGGTGAAACCGTTGATGAGCTAGCGGGACTAGTGGATACGATGCTTCAAAACTGCTTGCAACTGGAAACCGGAAATGATGCGGTGGACATAGTTGGGACCGGCGGTGACATGATCGGCACCGTGAACATCTCCACAATGGCTTCGATTCTTACAGCCGCAGCTGGGGTTCCTGTTCTCAAACACGGGTCTCGTTCAGCCTCTGGAAAAACCGGCTCTTCCGAGATGTTGTCAGAGTTGGGTCTAAACCTCGATTTATCGCCCCAGCAGGTGGCTCAAGTCTTCAAAGAGACCGGAATAACTTTCTTTTTTGCCCTAGTTTTTCATCCGGCAATGAGGCATGCGGCCCCTATCCGAAAGAAACTCGGTGTGCCAACAACTTTCAACTTCCTAGGACCTTTGGCCAACCCCGCTCAACCTATAGCGACCTCTTTAGGGGTAGCAAATGAGCAAATTGCCCCACTTATGGCCCAAGAATTGGCACAAAGAGGCCGATTTGGCCTAGTTTCCAGGGGAAATGATGGCTTGGACGAGCTAACCACAACTACCAAGAGCCAAATATGGGAAGTTTCGCCCAATTTGGTGACCAAATGGGAGTTGGATCCAAGCCTGCTGGGCATAAAAATGGCCAGTTTGGAGCAACTACTTGGTGGCGATGCCAGCTTTAACGCCCAGATTGCTAGGGATCTATTTGCCGGAGGCACCTCTGGGAACCTCGGAGCAGTCCGAGACATCGTCATTTTGAACGCAGCGGGGGGAGTGGTAGCTTACCAGGCTGCCAAGGACCCAAATCTGGTTGGCTTTGAACTTCTAACGAGGTTTGAGTCAGCGGTTCAGCTAGTCACATCGGCCCTCGATTCAGGTGAGGCTAACTCGAAGCTTGAGCAGTGGGTTCGGGCGTCTAAATAGAAAAATCTGTGGGGATGGGTTCAAGTTGCCATGATTCTGCTTGTTGACATAATGTACATTATCGGCATACAGTATCTTTCCTAACCCAGCTCACCCTTCGAGCAAACGATCCAATCGTGGCACCCGCCCAAAACAGGCATTTAGAACTAGCCCTTTGGGATCTTGAAGGCCTTGAGGGAGATCTGGACCAAATAACCGATTGTTAGTGCAAAAATCAAAGTTCCCTCGCGAACCTGGCCACCCATAAGCCAGCCCATTGTCAACACAGAGCCCTCAAAAGCCGTTCTGACGATCCAAAAGGGCTTGTCTAGGGCATTTGCTGTCCCCTGCATTAGACCGTCTCTGGGGCCAGATCCCAGCCTTGAGCTGATGTATAGACCGGTGGCTATTGCCACGAAAACTACCCCCAGCATGAATACAGCTAGCTGCTGCCAGTAGGCATTTAGATCAGGAAGAATCATGAGCCAGAAATCGGCAAATAGTCCTACCAAAAGTGCATTCGCGACGGTTCCGAAGCCAGGCTTGACTTTGAGCGGAATCCAGCAGACAAGGACAAGTATGCTCACCGCTACAGTTGCCACGCCAAAGCTCAACCCAGTCTGTATAGAAATACCCTGAGCTAGAACGTCCCAAGGGGCGATTCCAATACCAGCATGGACCGTGAGGGCAACTCCTAGGCCATAAACAAACAATCCAGCCAATAGCGTGACCAGCCTGATTGGCAAGCTACGGTTGGTTTCATGGAGCACCTATGAACCCTACTGGCTATCTGGGTGAAATTCCGGAATCACGACCACGAATTTTTGCCCACCGCGGACTTGTTTACGAGGGTGACGGGCAAGTAGTTGATGAGAACACCATCGACTCATTCGAGCTCGCTTTGGCAGCCGGTGCTGACTATTTAGAAACTGATCTGCAACTAACCAAAGACGGAGTTGCAGTGCTGTTTCATGATTCCGATCTATCACGCCTGGTTGGGTCCAAAATATCGATTTCATCCCTAACTCTTGGTGAACTCAAGAAAATCAGACTCCCCTTTGGCGGAACAGTTCCAACCTTGCAAGAAGCCCTCGAGAAATTTCCTTCGGCCAAATTCAATCTTGATTTCAAAACCCCCAGCACTGAGTCCCCTGGTGTGGCGGTAATCAGTGCCGCAGGAGCTCATGAGCGGGTATTGGTATCTAGCTTTAGCGAATCTTCAAGAGTTCGTGCTCTAGCTCACTCCCCTGTTCGAATCACATCGTCCGCTGGAAGCTCCAAGGTGCTTGCCAGCTACATGCTGGCGCGACTGAATATGACAGCTCAACTCGCAGCTTCCCTTGATGATGTGCAGGCCCTACAGATCCCGACGAGAATGTATGGAATCAATTTCACCCATCCACGATTCGTTGAGGCTGTGTTGAACCAGAACAAGGAGATTCACTACTGGACCGTAAATGACCCATGTGAGATGGTAAGCCTGTTTGCCCTCGGAGCTCATGGAATTGTTACCGACCGAAGTGATATCGCAATCAACGTCTTTAGCTGACACTTTGCTGTTAAAGCCTAAGGGTCGGGATGATTCCGTCACGTGAGTCTGTTGACCCTCTTAGCGCAAAAACTGCGCAAACAAGGAGAACAAATTGGCTCAGCAGACCATGCGTGGCATCAGACTCGGAACTCAATCACTTGAGTCCGAAGTTGGGGTTAGCTACTCCCCCAGAACCAAGTACCAATTTCTTTGCCCCAACGGTCATTCCTCTGAAATTGTCTTTGCCCAAGATGCCGAGCTGCCAGAGACCTGGCAATGTAAATCCTGCTCAGAGTTTGGCACTTTGCTAAAAGACGGAAAACCCATCACCCTGAGCATCATTGAGATGAAGACACCAAAGTCCCACTGGGACATGCTCCTCGAGCGCCGCTCGAAAGTAGAGCTGGAAGTTATCTTAAAGGAGCGTTTGGCTTACATAAAAGCGCGAAGAAAAGCTGGCAAGGCTGACATTTAGCCAAAAAGGCGTCTAATACCCCAAAGCTGAATCTTTACCAGGGCCTCGAAAACGATTCCTATCGTCATCTTTGATCTTCCCTCAGTGCGTTCAACAAATGTAATGGGAACTTCCTTTACGACACCTGTTTTAGACGCTCGATAGGCAAGTTCGACTTGGAACGAGTACCCCTGCGAGGAAACCGGCGAATCAATAAGTTTCTGTAAGAGACTTGCCTGATAAGCGCGAAATCCTGAGGTCATATCAAAAATGTGTGTTCCAAGCATCAATCTTGCGTAGAGATTGCCGAATTTTGATAGCAACACTCTTGTAATCGGCCAGTTCTGAACACTTCCACCAGGGATCCAGCGCGAGCCAATGACCAAATCAGCGTCTGTTGTTGCCAACAGGATTGTTTGCAGATCAGAGGCTTGGTGCGAACCATCTGCATCCATCTCCACTACAACTTCATAACCGTTTGCGAACGCATATCTAAAGCCGTCGATGTAGGCAGGACCTAAGCCCTGCTTGGTAGGCCTGTGAAGAACAGAAACTCTCGAGTGATTGATTGCAAGCGAATCGGCTATTGCTGCGGTTCCGTCTTCGGAGTTGTCGTCGACGACCAAAACATCGACGCCTGCGATCTCTTTTAGCAACCCCCAAACTGTTGAGGCTAGTGATTTTGACTCATTGAAAGTTGGCATCACGACAAGCGTTTTCAAGCTTTCTTTCCTCTGCGCCCAAGCTGCCCCACAGTTGCAGCGATCACGAGACCAAGTGCAAGAATGTTTAGAGTGCTGTCAAAATACGGCGAGATTGCCATAGCTGGAGTTACCGAAGTTCTAAGTGGAACTTTCTCAACCATGATTCCAGGTTCGAAAATAGGAAGCTCACTGATGATTTGCCCATTTGGTAAGAAGATTCTCGAAACGCCAACAGTGGATATGTTCACCACAGTTCGACCGGTTTCGATGGCGCGCAACCTCGCTAGAGCTGCCTGCTGGAAAGTTTCGTCACTTCTTCCAAAGTCAGCGTTATTGGTTTGGGAAAGAATTATCTGGGCTCCCCCGGCTACCAACTCTCGACCGATGTCATCGATTGCGACCTCAAAGCAAATCAGCACACCGAGGGGTTTTCCATCGAATTCGAAAATGCCGTCCCTGGTTCCAAAGGCATAGTCACGTGAGACTAGACCAATAAGATCCGGGGCAAGTAGGTTCCAAAAATCTCGGTCTGGAACATACTCGGCAAAGGGAACGGGACGCTTCTTGTCGTATTGGTCAATCTGATACCCCTCCGCGTCGTAGTAAAGGGAGCTGTTAAACACAGCCCCATCAGACTGAGTAATTGCCCCAAGAATGATTGGCACTTCGTAGTTTGATACGACTGCTTGTATCTGAGAAAGAGCTAGCGGATTGTCCTGAGGATTCAAATCTGAAGCGTTCTCTGGCCAAACGATAAAATCAATATTGTCTTTTTGCGGATGCTCATCCAAGAGTGCAGTTGCCTCAAGGTGATTTCTTAGAAAAGTTCCAGGCTCTGCATTAGCAAACAGTCCAGCGTTAGCGTTCCCCTGCACTGCGGCAACGGTTAGTACGCCTGATTCTGCGCCAGTCGGGACAACGAATAGCCAAGCCGTTGCGATGGCAATCAGGCTTGCCGCCAACCCCAGGTAGTTTCTCTTGAGTGCCTGAGCCCCAGATTCGATTGCCAGTAGTAAAGCAACCGTGATAAAAACCGAAACAAAGGTCAGACCTGAGATACCGACAAAGAACACCAGCTGTGAAAGAAAGCTCTCAGATAGAGCCTGCGCTACTCGCGACCACGGAAAGCCACCGTATGGCAAATTGATTGCCACCCATTCTCTTGCTGTCCACAGGGTTGCAATCGATAGAGCAATCAAGGCATTGCGATAAAAGCTCTGCCTGAGAGCGTCCGCCCAGCTCCACACAATTGCAAGAGCGCCGGACCCGACTGCAAAAATCAGAGCCTCCATAACCGAAAGAGCAATCCATGGCACAGGGCCAAGATATAGAGAAAGCCATTCAACCTGGCTCATGTAGAAAGCCAGGCCTGCGAAGAACCCGACTCCAGTGGCAGGCCAGAAGCGTAACCCTCGTATCGATATCAGAATCAATGCGATGGAGACAAAAATCAGTGGCCAGATGTCTTCTCTTGGCATCGCAAGCGAAGAAACAAATCCACCGACCACAGCTGTTGGAAGTCTCCAGAGCAAACCACTAGAGCGCTTTATGGTCGTCATAGTTCTAGCCTATGCATAGTAGGAGTAGGCAACGATCCCACGTCGAACCTTATCGATGGCATCCTTGGCGTTTACCGAAAGCCCCCCAGTTGCTGCGCGTGAAACCTGCTCCAGCAAGTCAATAATTTGCTTGCACCATCTAATGAAATCCCCCGGTAGCAAATCAGCGGAGTCTAAAACTAGATCTAGTTTTGCTCCAGTGGCCCAGCGGTATATCGGGTAGCAAAGATCCAGCTCAATCTTTGAAGAACGCGGAAGCTTGTGTTTTTTGGAGAGAAATTCAAGATCTTCCCAAAGCAGCTGGGTTTTCTCCACCACGGCCTGGAAATTTCCCTTCGGCACACGAGGCTCAAACCCTTCATCATCTCTTCTAGGTTCATAGACGAGAGCTGCCGCCATGGCGGCAAGCCCTGCAGCGTCAAGTGTTTCCCAAGTCTTGTTTCGGATGGCCTCGGAAACCAAGAGATCGCGTTCGCCATAGATGCGCGCCAGCATCCGACCTGAATCAGTAACTGCGAGGTCTTGATCGTTGTCATCCAGGTAATCGAGCTCAATTAACAGTTCGCATATCTTGTCGAAAGTCGAAGCAACCTGGTTTGTTCGACCTTCAATTTGGTCAATAGTTGCTTTGGTCTCGCGCTGCATCTTCCACCATCGTTCTGCCCACCTCGCGTGAGCTTCGCGATCTTTACAGGAATGACAAGGATGGGTTTTCATTCGGACTTTTAGCTCGGCAAGTTTGCGCTCCAGCTCATGCCTGCCTTTTGTCTGTCTAATGTCTTTTCCTCGTTCTGCTCGAGTGTTGCCAACTGCGAGCACCTTCTCTATGTCTGTGAGTTCACGCCTAATGGATGAGTAGTGGAAGAAATCCCCAAGATGGCACTCCATGGACTTCGCATAGCCATCAAGTGAAATCTGCTTGTCACGTATCCCCCTAGCCATGCCAACAACCGAGCGATCGGCTTGAAACTGTGCAAAGGATGTCTCTAGTAATTGCCTTGCTCGTGAACGACCAAAAGCGTCTATTAGATTCACCGCCATGTTTGCGGTTGGTTTAAACGGGCTAACCAGCGGGTAGCTTCTTCTACTGGCAAGACCGGCAACGCTTGCTGGATCGAGATTTCCCGACCATTGAATAACCGAGTGTCCGAGCGTGTCGATGCCTCGACGCCCCGCGCGACCAGTCAGTTGGGTGTATTCACCAGGAGTGATTTGCACTCGAGATTCCCCGTTGAATTTGTCGAGTCTTTCCAATACGACAGTTCTTGCTGGCATGTTGATACCTAGAGCTAGGGTCTCGGTTGCGAAAACCACTTTGACGAGCTTTTTGAGAAAGAGCTCCTCCACAACTTCTTTGAAAGCTGGCAGCATGCCGGCGTGATGAGCGGCTATTCCACGCTCCAAACCACTCAGCCAATCGAAGTAGCCAAGAGTATCTAGGTCTTCCTCTGCGATCGAGGAGCACTTACGCTCAACGATCTCTCTGATTTCATCTTGCTGCTCTCGACTTGTTAGGCGCACGCCTCTTTGGAGGCAAGACCGAACCGCAGTGTCGCAGCCAACACGAGAGAAAATGAAGAAGATTGCTGGAAGCAAATCCTCGTCGTCCAGAATTTCGACTACCTCAGGCTTTGAAACCTTCGGTATTCGTGAGAGACCTCGGTCGAATGAATTGTTCGACTTCTTGCCCTTGTTGATTTTCCCGATTGGAACCCGAAGCTTTGCTGAGTGTTTGCGAACAAGTTCTGCGCTAACTCTTTGGCCCTTGGTTCCAGGCTCGAAAAGTTCCAGTAGCTCATCGCCGAACAACACGTGCTGGTCCAGAGGCACAGGGCGAATTTCGGAAACCACGATTACCGTGTCACCCCGAACTTCATCTAGCCAGGCACCAAACTCTTCGGCGTTGGAAACAGTTGCGCTAAGAGAAACTAGGACAACGTCCTTGGGTAAGTGCAAAATGACTTCTTCCCAAACCGCTCCCCTGAAACGGTCGGCAAGGTAGTGAACCTCGTCCATGACAACGTATCCAAGATCAATTAGGGATTCGGAATTGGCATAAATCATGTTGCGAAGAACCTCTGTTGTCATAACGACAATCTGGGCTTCGGAATTGTTGTTTATGTCACCAGTTAGGAGCCCCACTCGATCCGGGCCATAGCGCGTGACCAATTCGGCGTACTTCTGGTTACTTAGGGCCTTTATTGGGGTGGTGTAAAAAACCTTTTGGTTCTTCTCGATTGCTAGATGAATAGCAAACTCTCCAACCACTGTCTTACCAGCCCCGGTGGGAGCAGCAACGAGCACACCTTTTCCGAGCGCCAGTGCTTCACAGGCTTGCTCTTGAAACGGGTCGAGTTGGAAATCCAGAAGTTCAAGAAAGGAGTCAAAACTAGGACTTGCTCTCTTTGATTTAGCACGCTGATATCGCTCAGACGCGGTGAGATTATCCATAGTCTTTAGGTGTTGGCTTGCGGGGTCTCGAGTTCAAGATCAATGTTGGCTGATTTCCGTGCCAGTTGCTTGTCATGCAAGGTGGCAACCCCAGCGGCAACAAAGTAAAGAATCAGAAGAGGAACCATAAGTAGGAACATCGCCATGGGTTCCGCAACTGGAGTTGCAATTGCCCCAACAACGGCTGAGATAAATATTGCCATGCGCCAGGATTTGAGTATGTTCTGCGCTGTGATAACTCCGGCAAAATTGAGTAGCACTAATACAACTGGAAGAACGAATGCAATACCGAAAACGAGAAGAATCCGGATTGTGAACAGGATGTATTCGCTCGCGTTGATTACGTTTGCACTGCCCTCGGGGGTAAATCCAACAAGGACCTGAACAAAGGTTGGAAGAGAAGACCAGGCAAGTGCGGTGCCTGCCAGAAAAAGTGGCACAGCTACTACCACAAACCAAATTGTGTATTTGCGCTCCTTCTTTTTGAGGCCAGGTGTGATGAATGACCAGATGTTGAAAAGCCAAACTGGTGAACTCATCATCACGCCAAGAAAGATGGAAACCTGAAGCCTAACGTCGAACGCTGAGACAACGGTTGGAAAGTTTATGGTCGCGTTGGATCCGGGTTGAGTGGAAAGTTCAACGATTGGTCGCTGCAACTCGGCGAACACGGCGTCAAACATGAACCAACCCGCAATAGAGCCAGCCAGAAGGCAAATTGCCGACCAGAAAAGTCGATTACGAAGCTCTTTCAGGTGACCCGACAGGCTCATCTTGCCTTCGGGGTTTTGCTTCTTGACCACTTAGTTCTTAGTGGTGTTCTCACCCTCAACAGGCAGATCAGCCTGCTTGGTGTCGTCTGTTGACTTGATCTCCTTGCGGAAAACCCTCATCGACTGTGCAAGTGACTTAGCTAAACCTGGAAGCTTTGGTCCACCCCATAGCAGCAAGACAATTGCCAGAATAATGATCCATTCCCAGCCCTGTAGACGCATCTCAATTCCTATCCGCTCAAGTTCTTATTGGATAAGCCTACGCTCTCTTGCTATCTTTCGTTAGCCTTTGGGGTCCGGGGCTTCTTGGCTGATTTTTCCTGTGTCTTGGCCAGGTCCGAATAGAACTTCACGGCCTCAGGGTATCGCTCAGCATCTTTCTGGAACCTAGCAAAGCGATTGGCAAATGGGCCGAGCTTTTTGGCAAGCTTTACTCCACTTATGCTCAACCTTGCGAATGCAATTATCAGGGTTATGAGGCCAAGCCCCAGTGCGACTAACCAGATCCAAAGTTCCACCTGATTTACTCCACTTTCTCACTGGAAGAGTTGGACCCAAGGGCCCTACTCGCGTACTCAAAAACCACTCTACGTGCCGCTTCCGGCTCGACTACTCGGACATGTCCTGAGTACTTTGAAACAACTCTCCCGAGAGTAGAGATATCCCCGATTGGTATCGTCACCCTAAGTGTCTTATCGCCCACCGCTGGATAATCGGGTTTGTAATCAGCGAGCATTCCAAACCCCTCCGGATCGATGTCAAATGCAACGTTGGTGTCACTCTCGCTTACCGAGTAGATGCCTGAAGAATCGGTTTCCGGATACTCTGCGCGAACTAGCTTATTTTTGTCAAGAGCAATGTCACGCATCCTGTCAAGCCGGAATACTCTCACTTCCTTCTTGGTGCGACAGTAACCCCTGAGATACCAAATTGAGTCACTTGATTCCATGGAAATCGGTTCAATTTGCCTTGAAGTAACCTCGTTAGAGGCGTTTATGTAAGAGCAGCTGAGCAATCTATCTTCACTGATGGCTTGCCTTGTAAGTGATACTTCGACATCGATTCGAGAAGGATGGACCTTGAATGGCAACTCGCTGGTGCGCTTGCCGCCATCGGAGAGCAAATTCATAAGCTCTGCAACTTCAACTCTGTCAGATTCATCAAGTACTGACTCTAGGTAAGAAAGACCGCTTGCAATCGCCGCGGCCTGCCTGGTTGAAAGCCGAGGAACCGATTCTAGGGTTGGTGCGAAACTAACGTCTACGATTCCTACTTCCAAAAGGTCGTAATCAAGAAAGAAGAGCTCATCAGGTCGATACATACCCACACCCGATAACGAGATTGTTACCACGGCGTCATGAATCTCTTGTTCGGAGACGCCAAAGTGATTAGCAACATCAGCAATCTTCTGCTGTCTGTTTTGAATCAAATATCCCGTTAGCGCCAGCATAAAGTTGTATCGCTCGGTTCCTGAAATCTTTGAGCTCTTAGGCATGAGAGACCCTGACCGCTTCAAGCCTTACTTTCAGAATGTCAGCAAGCTCCGGTGGCGACAGAACCTCAACGTGATCAGTAAATTCCATTAACTCTTCCGCCAGTAGATGTATGTCCATGTAGGAGACCTCAAAGCGCTCTTGGTCTGCTTGCAGGTCAAAATGGAACCAAGCGGCGCTTCGAGTTGGAACCTTGATAATTGCCTTCAAGGATCTCCTGCGGCTATCGAGATCGCTAATCGCCGCATTGACTTCAGATTTGCTCGGTGGCTCAAAGGTGAAGTCCTGGATGTCCACCTCGGAGACGATGCGTCTTAGCAGAAAATTCCGCGGCTCTTCCCTGTCTAAGTCATAGCCTAGAAGTAGCCACTGGCCAGAGATGTTTTGGATAATCCAGGGTTCGACATTTCTAACTTCAGCAACCTCTTGATCCGGCTTTCGGTAGTCGAAGGAAACCCTAGATGAAGTTTCGATTGCGGTTGAAAGCGGTAAGAAAGATAGCTCATGGGTGCGAATTCTTGGTGCAATTCCAATAAGGCTTGACGCATCGGCAGGCTCACCCATCGCTCTAATTCGCATAATTGCATTGTTCGCATCTCTGGATAGTGATGCTTTGGCCCAAACTTGCGCGGCAAGATTCATTAGGGCAACTTGCTTAGCGTTTAGCGTGGTGCCAGTCGGCCAGACGAAGTCCTCATTTGCTATCAGGTATCTATACTCCTGATTATCATCCATGTCTTCTGGTGGGATAAATGATCGCCAGGCTACTCCAACTTTGGTGAGAAGTACTTTGTCACGCTCGAACAAGCGACTAAGAGATTCGTTGTCTCCGCCTTGGACGTATCGCTCTTTGTACCCTTGAACATTCGCGAAGATTTCAGCCTTGGTTAATCCCTGACTCGAAACCAACAAAGCGCAGGTGAGATTGAATAAGCGCTCTGAGAGATCTATTTTTGCTGGCATCAGCTACTGGCTACTAGTTCCTAGGATGTCGATAACGAAAACTAGAGTTGAGTTTGGCGGAATAGTTTCACTACCCTGCTGTCCGTAACCCAAGGCTGGCGGGATTACCACTATTACTCTTGACCCGACTGGTTGACCAACAACAGCACTAAGGAAACCTTCAATCAGCTGTCCTGGAGCCACCACAAACTGTGCTGGGGAACCTTTATCCCAGCTGGAATCAAACTTTGAGCCATCAGCCCACAGAAAGCCGCTGTAGTGCATGGTGACGTTGTCGCCTGACTTAACGGTTTCACCCGCACCCTTTATTAGCTGTGCGATCCGCAACTCCGAAGGTGGCTCAGTGTTTGGGATCGTAATCCCTGGGATACCTGCGGGGGTTGTGACTACAGCTGGCAATCCAGCCTCTGGTGCGACCGCTGAGCCTTGTGCCTGTTCTAGATAAACCCTAGAAATATCAAAAATGAATACGAAGGAATCATTTGGACCAATGCCAAGGCTTGGAACCCCTCTGCCGTCATGGGCGTCTTTTGGCGGGAAGATCGCAACAACTCTTGATCCCTCTTTAGCTCCTGCTAATGCGGAGCAGAAGTTTGGAACAGAATCGGGGCCAAAAAAGCCAGGAGAAGGGTTCTTGCCATCAAAGTCAGTTTCCTGCAGTAATTCACCTGTTGCTCCGTTGTAACCTGCGAATTCAAACTCAATCATGTTCTTACCGGTGAAGACATCTCCATCACCCTCGATAACAATTCTTGACTGAATTGAATCCGCTGTAATCGGGAATGCAAAAGTTACCGTCGGCTTAGTTAGTGGAGTACTAGATACTTCGACTGAGTCAATTTGCGCGCCACCTCCCGAAGGATCACAGGCGAGAGTAGCACTAGAGCTGCATCCAGTGAGGGTCAGTGAAACAATTAGAGCACTCAGAGCAATTGCTGTTTTCTGCAAGAGGGTCTTCCTTCAGTGTTTTTTGGTCCTAAGTGCTCAAGTTTAGTCGCTGGGCCTTGGCCAAGAAGCGGACTAAGAGGTAGCTTTACGGACTGTCTTTCTAAGCTTCTTCTCGGAAACCTTTCGCTCCCCCAGCCCTTCTGGGTTCCAGGCCAAAATGTCCTGATCCGAATATTCCGTTGATTTCAACTTGTTTTTGAACTGGGGCAAGACGGTCCCTGGAGCAAGCCTTCGAGCTGTAATCAAGAATCCCGTGTGCCCAATCATTCGATGCTCTGGCCTGACTGCCAATCCTTGCAGATGCCATGGGCGAACTAGTGACTCGAAGCCTTCTGGCTCTGTGAACATCGAAGTGGCACGAATTGCTTCGGCCACCCTTGATAGCTGAGTCACTGTGGCGACGTAAACAATAACCAAACCTCCAGGCTTAAGAGCCTGCGCTACTGATTCGATGCACTCCCAAGGAGCAAGCATGTCGAGAACGACTCTGTCGACAGTGTGTGGCTTGAAAACTTTAGGAAGCTCTTCCTGCAATTCCCCCAAGTGAACGCTCCAGTTCGTTGGTTTTGATCCGGTTTGGCTCGTTACGTTTCCTTGAGCAATCTCCGCAAATTCTGCTCTGCGTTCAAAAGAATGCAGCTCTCCAGATTCCCCAACTGCTCGAAGCAGGTAAAGGCTTAGTGCACCGGAGCCAACTCCCGCCTCCACAACAACCGCTCCTGGGAATATGTCGCCCGATACCAAAATATGTGCTGCGTCTTTAGGGTAGATGATCGCCGCTCCGCGCGGCATGGACAATACAAAGTCATTCAAAAGTGGTTTCAGCGCGAGATACTCAACGCCATTTTGGTTTGCGACAACAGAACCATCTGGCAATCCGATGATATCGTCGTGTCTTAGGTCACCTCGATGCGTACCAAATGTTCCGCCTTTAGCTAAAACAATCGTGTTGATTCTTCCCTTGGGTCCAGTGAGTTGAACCTTGTCCCCTGCTGAGAACGACCCAGTTTGCTTTGGACTCATTCGAACAGTGCTCGCAGGTCATTCATTGAAACGCCTTCTAGAGTTGGCCAGAGAATACGTCCTTCACTCTTGGGAATCTCAACGATGTGTGCAATTCCAACCGCCTTCGTTCCTGCGGCCTCAGCGGCTGTGATGCCGGTTAGCGAATCCTCGAAGGCCACACAGTGTGTTGGGTCGACGCCAAGCATCCCTGCCGCCTTGAGATATGACTCTGGGTGTGGCTTACCTTTGACTACATCATCGCCACCAACGATGACATCAAAACCTTCGAAGCCGATTTGTTCGGCTACCTTCTGAGCCATTCGATGCATGGAACCAGTAACAAGAGCCGTCTTAACGTTATTGTCTCTAAGAAGCTTTAGAAGCTCTCTCGCGCCAGGTCGCCACGGGATTTCTCGCTCAAGCTGGGATAAAACCCCGTCAGTAATCTGATCAATGATTTGCTGGGGTTCAAGTTGCGAACCCACTCGCTCCTTTAGAAGCTTTGAGGACTCGTACAGCGACATTCCAATAACCCCAAGGCCATCGTCGTGTCCCCAGTTGCTATCGTGAGCGGCCGCAAAGGCGCTCTCGCTGGCCAACCAGTAGGGCTCTGAATCAATCAGAGTGCCATCCATGTCCCAAAGCACGGCGGCAGGAAACGAAGAATTATTCATGATGCTTGAATTCTAGCCTCGCTATTTGCCCTTACAGTTAAGCAAGAAAAAATCTTCAAGAGGGGCAGATTCGCTAGATTGACGGTAGAAAGCGTGTTTCAAGGACGAGTGCTGATTTGTGCATTCGAGGGTTGGAACGATGCGGCTGAGTCTGCAAGCGCAGCTGCAAACATCGTTAGTGAGTCACTTTCCTGCGAAGTTGTAGCAGAAGTCGACCCCGAGGACTACTACGACTTTCAATTCACCAGACCAACAGTTGCTCTTTCCGAAGAAGGTCACCGTGAACTTACTTGGCCAACTACGAGCTTGCTCGTTTCCAATGATCCTGACCCTAAGCTCTCTAGGTTTAGTGTTCTGATTGGAACTGAGCCGGCGAGAAGGTGGAAGTCCTTTGTTGCGGAAATCATTGAGATGATTCAAGACCGTGAGATCGAAACAGTTATCTTCCTCGGAGGAATGCTCGCAGACACACCACATACCAGACCCATAGCTGTCACCGCCACTAGTCAGAACCCTGAGGTGAGAAAAATTGAGGGTGTTGAGAAAAGCAGTTACGAGGGTCCAGTAGGAATAGTTTCAACTCTTGGAATCGCATTAGAAGAAGCGGGTATCGCCACAATTGCCTTGTGGGCTGCTGTGCCACACTACGTTCACACTTCTCCCTCACCGAAGGCAACACTTGCTCTTGTGGCTGAGCTTGAAAGATTGCTTGGGGTAAGTTTCAGTCACGGAGACCTAGCCGATCAGGCTTTTGCCTGGGAGCGAGGAATCGATGAGATTGCGGAAAACGATGAAGAGATGGCTGGCTACATTGAACAACTTGAAGCAAGCCGCGACGAGGTAGATTCCGAGGCAGCCTCCGGCGAAGCTATTGCCAGAGAGCTCGAGAAGTTTTTAGAGTCTGAGCAGCGTCCACCAGAGGCTTAGGCGACAATTGAGCCGCTAGATAGCATCCATAGCAACCAGAGCCCAACAATTACTCGCCAAAAAACAAACGGCAAAAACGAGCCAGACTCGAGATACTTCAGCAGGTAGTGAATCACTGCAAGTCCAACAACCCCTGACACAACTGTTGCCACAATCGTCGCAAGCAACATCCCTTGATTTATATTGCCAACAGTACTGACAAAAAGATACAGCCCAGAAGCCAGCACTGCTGGGATCGCCAGCAAAAAGCTATATCTGGCTGCTGCTTGTCGGGTGTAACCAAGCAATAATCCGACGGTTATTGTTCCGCCCGATCGAGAGACTCCAGGAACCAGCGCAAGTGCCTGGCCCAATCCAAACGTGATGCCGTGCTTGTAGCTCAAGTTGGCAATAGTCTTTCGCTTTTTTCCAACCCAGTCGGCAATCCCAAGAAGTACTCCAAAACCAATCAATGTGTACGCGATAACCCACAAGCTTCGCACGTCATTTTCAATAAAGTCCCTAAACGCAAGACCAAGCAAAACAACAGGCAGCGTTCCAATAATGATCAGCCAACCAAGCTTGGCGTCGGATGTCATGACCGATCTTGGCTTAGCCACCCATCCAAACCAAGCTAGGACAATCTTCCGAATGTCTTTTGCGAAATAGGCAACTACTGCAATCTCTGTTCCAAGCTGGATGGTTGCTATAAAAGCAGTTAGTTCGGGTCTGGATAGATCTGATAATCCCATGAGTTGTTGGGCGATTTGAACATGTGCCGAAGAAGATATCGGCAAAAACTCAGTCAGGCCCTGAACCAACCCAAGTATTAGTGCTTCAAGAAAGCTCAATTATCTTCTTCTGGAATTGCGAATGGAAGAAACTCCCCATACTCCTCGGACAGCGCTTCGTCGTAATTGATGAAGGCGTCCTCGAGGTTGTCATAAGCTCTCTCAACACTGGAATCACCGTCACCGCGTCGGGCTGCCACAGCCTCGAAATGTTTCTCGAGCGCTGCAACTAGTTGCGTAAGTGCTATTCGTGGATCAGTAGCCATAACCCAAAACTACCTTCAATCTTCCGTGATGCCAAGTACCAGAAGAAGCATTGACGGTCCGTGATACCATCACATCTGGTAAGTCCGGGTGGCGGAATGGTAGACGCGCTAGCTTGAGGTGTTAGTCCTCGCAAGGGGGTGGGGGTTCGAGTCCCCCCTCGGACACTGTCGATTGTGACAGCATAAACTGCTATCTAGGAGCTGTGAAAGTCTTTGACAAACACTCACATCGGCCTTTTTCGCCACGGTCAAACCGACTGGAACATCAACATGCTTCTCCAAGGCGTAACCGACATTCCGATGAATTCAACAGGAATAGAACAAGTAAGAACTGCAGCTAGAGCAATAAATGGAAACGAATGGGATCTCATCCTCACTTCCCCACTAGGAAGAGCCCGTCAAACGGCTGAGATCATTGCGGAGCAACTTGGGTTCCCGGAGGTCCATCAGCAAGATCTGCTAATGGAGCGCTCCTTTGGCGAAGCCGAAGGATTGGCATACGAAGAGTGGAAGGCAAAGTACTCAAATCTTGATGAACTTCCAGGAGGCGAATCAAAATCTGAGCTTCTGGCAAGATCCAAACTTCTCTTGGACACATTTGCCGACTCTCATCCGGGAAAGCGCATTCTTGCTATCTCTCACGGTGCACTAATCCGAACCGTTCTGACTATCGCAAGTGATAATCAACTACCGCGTGATGGCGAAAGACTGGGAAATGCTTCGCTTAATGTTGTTTCATACCAAGAAGCTTCCTGGTCTGTAACCAAGTACGACTTGGACCCGCTTAGTCCTTAAGGCTTTCAAGTAAGTGATTCAGCTTTCCGGCCGAATCGTCCCAGCTAAATGACCTTGCTCGTTCCAAGCTTGTCTTACTTGCCTGTTGCCAGGAACCAATCTCGTCCAAGCCCTTGATTGCTGACGCAAACTCACTTGGACTTTCAGGATCGAAGAAGTGTGCTGCTTCGGAGGCTACCTCCCGAAAGATTGGGATGTCAGACAGCACTACCGGGATTGATCTAGACATGGCCTCGATAACTGGAATACCGAAACCCTCATCTTTGGAAGCGGTCACGAGCGCAAAACTATCATCAAGAATCTCTCTGTACTTTGCTTCCGACATCCCGTTTACAAACAAGATTCGAGAGCGAGCTTCTTTACTAGAACTGGCAAGGAATTGATCACGACGCTTTGGATCAACCTTGCTGCAAAGGGTAAGTGTGAACGCAGGAAGATCTTCCATACCTTTGATTAGTAACTCGACATTTTTATAGGGCATGAAACTGCCCATGTAGACAAGATTCTTCGTCTTGGGCTCTGTCTTAGACGAGTCAGCGATAGGGATGCTCGAAGCGTTGTAAACAACCGTCACGGGCCTACGGGTAAGCCGATTAATCTCAATCAAAGACTTAGTGGTCTCGGAGATCGTGACAACGGCATCTGCTCCATTTAGAAGAAGCCGAACCGGTGCAAAGCTCAAGTGAAACAATCGCCACGCTAGTCTTATCGGCCAGGCAAGGAAGACTGGAGGTTTTCGGTGCTTGTAGTAAATCAGATCATGAAGAGTGAGAATCAGCCTGTACTTCTTACCTAAGGAGCCCATGGTTTGCATAGGAGAGAAAACGACACTCGCACCCTGCTTGTTCAGCCGTCGCGGCAAAAACAGCTCCAGCAATGGACTCTTTGGATCATTAGCCAGGAAATAGTCGGCTCCTTGGGGTAGTTCTTTCAGCTGCTGGATGTCGGAGATTATTGCTTTTACAGATACTGTCTTTGAAAGTGATTTGAATAGTTCGCTAGAGAATCGGGAGATTCCATCATGGTGATCTACCCGAATGAATCTGCAGTCAAAGAAGACACTCATTTGAGTTCTTCTATAAAGGCCTGAATGTAATTAGCAGCCTGCTCGGGGGCTTCGTAATGAACCAGGTGGCCGACATTACTTATCTCAGCTAGTTTTGCCCTTGGGTAGAGTTTGACAACTTCGCGCTGGATCTCAATCGCTGTGATGTCATCCAATTCCGCAGCAACAATCAGAACCGGGGTCGTGATTGATTGCGCCATGACGGATAAGTCGCTAGAAATCGAAGCGTCATAGCCTTCGGTTGCAACCCTGACGGTTGCGAAGTCGCTGAAATTTGAGAGATGCTGCTTATGGATCCAGCTGCGCAATTTGCGATCTTTTGTCTTGGCCATGACTGTGCTCATAACCATCACCGCAATGGGACTTCGAAGAAGCCATCCCCCGATTGACTCGGGAAGCAGATTACTTAGGTGGTAGAACGCGGAGGTGATTCGAGTTAAGAACGCTCTTGGACCCGAAAGCGCTGGACCTGATACCGGATTGATCAAGACAATCGATTTGCAATCTCTGGTGCTTGCGTAGCGACCAACTACCAAGGTCCCGAAGCTATGACCGACTAGATTTGCAGTGCTGATTAGCCCAAGCTCGCTAAGAAACTGTCCAAGCCAGTTTGCGTAAGCATCCAAATTGTGCACACTCGAAAGTTCTGAAGATTCACCAAAGCCTGGAAGATCCGGAACAAGCACTCTGTAGTCCCCCAGACCGCCAACGATTGCCTCTAGCCCTCGATGATTACCCCTGTAGCCGTGGATCATCACAATCGTCTCAGGGTTGGCTAATCTTGCCGGATAGTCGTAGTAGACGAACTCTTTCCCAGAGAGTGTCAGAGTTCGCCTGAGTCCGCGAAGGCGAGCTTGATTGGTTAATACCTCTGACAACACGTCACAAGTCTAATCAGGCTCGATAACTGGGTATGAGTAATCCCAAACGAGGAAGGATTTGCACCCTATCCTTCTAGTGTGAACGAACAGTTGAGCTTCGACCTTGGTGACCAACTTCCCTGGGCAAAGTCGCTCGCAGTTTTTGACTTGGAGACCACTGGTCTCGACCTTGAACGAGCTCGGATAGTTACCGCTTGCGCTGTTGCTATAGACGAGCAAGGTCAGGTCACTGGCTCCAACATTGAGTGGATAGCAGATCCCGGTATCGAGATTCCCGTGGCTGCTTCAAATGTTCACGGTGTTACTACCGAGATTGCGCGAGCTCGCGGCCGAAATAGCAAGGAAGTAGTATCTGAGATTCTGGAAACTCTACGCGGATTCTTTAGCGCAGGTATCCCCGTTGTTGCATACAACGCACCCTATGATTTCACCATTTTGCATCATGAGGCTCTTAGAAATGGTTTAGAGCCATTATCTGACCCAAAGCCAATCATTGATCCTCTCGTTTTGGATAAGTTCGTCGATCAGTACCGATCTGGAAAGCGAACATTACAGATAGCCGCTTCGGTTTATGGGGTCCAGCTATCTGATGCCCACAATGCAACGGCCGACGCAATAGCGGCTGGCAAGGTTGCTCAGGCAATAGCTCTAAAACATGCAGCTAAGTTACCTTCGGATGTTTTTGAGCTACATGATCTTCAGAAAGTCTGGAGCGTCGCCCAGGACGATTCTTATGAGATTTTTCGGAGAAAGAGCTCTCCAGATTTTACGGTTGTAAGAGGTTGGCCAGTAAAGCTCTAGGAGCCAAAGTTCTTGTAACGGGAGTTGAACTTCTCCACTCGTCCAGCGGCATCCATAATTCTCTGCTTACCGGTGTAAAAAGGATGCGAAGCTGAAGAAATTTCAACATCGAAAACTGGGTATTCTTTGCCGTCTTCCCACTTCAAAGTTTTTGTGCTAGTCAGCGTTGAGCGTGTTAAAAAGCTCTCACCAGAGGCAAGGTCACGGAAAATAACTGCCTGGTAGTCTGGGTGAATTTCTGACTTCATGAGAGATCTTTCTTTGGTCCAAGGATTTTGTGCCTTGATGGCAACTTGACAACTATACCAGAGGCAAAACGGGATAACTAGCGGCTATTTTCCTGGCCGCAGGCGGAATCTTCCAGATTCATCAGTGACCTGCATCGGGTAGCCAAAGGCCTGGGTCACCTTCTCGCTAGTGATGGTGCCAGCAAGCTCCCCCGCAGCAAAGACTTGGCCCTTGCTGAGGATAAGCGCGTGCGTAAAGCCCTTTGGAATCTCCTCGATGTGATGGGTGACCATAACTATTGCCGGCGCGGTTGGTGCCTGTGCGTAGCTAGAAAGAACTTCAATAGTGTGTTCTCTAGCTGCCATGTCGAGGCTGGCTACTGGCTCATCGAGAAGTAACAGCTCTGGATCAGTCATTACTGATCTGGCGATCTGTGCTCGCTTTTTCTCGCCATCGCTGAGGGTTCCGAAGGGTCTGTCGCCATAGCCATCGAGCTGCCACTCCGCCAGGACTCGATTAGCCCGACGTTTGTCAACATCCTCGTACTTCTCATTCCAACGACCCGTTACTCCGTAGCTAGCCGTCATAACCGCATCAAGGACTGTCTCCGAGTTGGGAATGTGTTGCGACAGGGCGTTTGAAGCAAAACCAATCCTTGTCTTGAGCTCAAATACATCAACCGAGCCAAGCGTGTGACCCAAAATTTTCGCAGTTCCCGAAGTGGGCTGGATTTGTGCGGCTGCAACCCTGAGTAGTGTTGTCTTTCCCGCTCCGTTAGGGCCAATTATGACCCACCGCTGATTTGATTCAACTTGCCAATCAAGATTGTTGATTATTGGCTTACCATCTCGACTAACCGTGATGTTATTGAAATCCAAAACCCTGCTCATGTAAATCAGCATAATCGATGACTTGCCTGAGCCTTGGACTGCTCTAACATCGAGTTATGGTTTCCATAAGGATTTTGAATATCCCACAGGTATCACAATGAAGAAGTACCTACTCGTACTCGATGTCGATTCCACAATGATCGAGCAGGAAGTCATTGAGCTGCTTGCTGAAAGAGTCGGCCTAAGCGACCAAGTGAAGATCCTCACCGATCAGGCGATGGCCGGAGAGATTGATTTTAGGGAGGCGCTCTTGCAGCGGGTTGGATTACTCGAAGGTCTAACTGATCAGGTATTTAAAGAAGTTCTGGCTGACATTCGGGTAACAGCTGGGGTTCCTGAGCTAGTTAGCGCCGTTCACAAATCTGGTGGAATGGTTGGAGCAATTAGCGGTGGCTTTTCGCGGGTTCTTGAACCACTAGCAGACAAGTTCAGTTTGGATTTTTTCAAAGCAAACGATCTAGAGATAGAAGACGGTGTAATGACCGGCAGGATTATCGGGGACATTGTCGATGCAGAAATGAAGGCACGCACTTTGCTTCAGTGGGCTCGAGAGTACGGTTTTGATATGTCTAGCACTGTGGCAGTTGGAGATGGAGCTAACGATATCCAAATGCTAAAGGCCTCGGGATTTGCTGTTGCTTTTAGACCGAAAGAAGTCCTTCGAGATCACGCCGATTTAATCATCGAAGGAGATTCATTAGAGCCACTTATCTCGGTGCTTGAACTACGCTCCAGTTGAGTGAAGACCACCGTCGACGTGAATCATCTCACCGGTTGTGGCGGGGAACCAATCTGAAAGCAGGGCAACTACTCCCCTAGCTGCTGTTTCGGTGTTCGTGAGATCCCAACCAAGTGGTGCGCGGTCAGTCCAGAGCTCTTCCATGGTTGCAAAGCCAGGTATACCTTTTGCTGCAGTCGTTCTAAGCGGTCCAGCGGAGATCAGGTTCACTCGTATGCCATCTTTTCCTAGATACCTTGCAAGATATCTAGCGGTAGCTTCGAATGCAGCTTTTGCAACACCCATCCAGTCATAAACCGGCCAGGAAACACGTGCGTCGAAGGTTAGACCAACGATTGAAGAAGGATTCTTAAGAACTGGCTTTGCCGCCATTGTGATCGACTTCAAAGAGTAAGCGGAAACCTCTACCGCTGTTGAGACATCCGGCCATTCGGTTTCCAAGAAGTTTCCGCCAAGTGCAGTTTGGGGGGCAAATGCAATCGCGTGAACGATTCCGTCGATTGAATCAAAATGGGCCGAGATGCGAGAAGATAGCTCTTCAAGGTCTGTCTGATTTGTAGCATCAAGCTCAATTACCGGAGCAGGTTTTGGCAGACGCTCTGCAATCTTTGTGGTGATTGGCAGCATTCGACCAAACGAAGAGAGAATTACCTCTGCCCCTTCTTCCTGCGCCAGACGAGCTACGGAGAACGCAATGGATGCCTCGGTGAGAACTCCGGTTACAAGGATTTTCTTGCCTTCTAGAATTCCCATGATTTCTCTCCTTCAACTTGACTTCTAAGAGAAGTCTTCAACAAATAAATCTAGTGCCCCATGCCTAAACCGCCATCAACAGGGATAACAGCGCCTGAAATGTAAGCTGCCTCATCGCTTGCTAGCCAGCAAACAACTTTGGCAACCTCCGAGGGAGCCGCGAATCGGCCAGCTGGAATTCTCTCGAGATACTGTTTCTGCTGATCTGGATCGAGCTCGGAAGTCATGTCTGTGTCAATAAATCCAGGTGCGATTACATTCGCCGTTATTCCACGACCGCCGAGCTCTCTGGTGATTGATCTGGCCATTCCAACTAAAGCTGCCTTCGTTGCCGAGTAGTTAACTTGTCCTGGCGACCCCAGAAGCGCGACAACACTTCCAACCAATATGACTCGGCCAAAACGCTGCTTGATCATTGACTTGGTTGCCCTTTTTACTACTCGGAACACACCATTGAGGTTTACGTTAACTACGTCTTCGAAGTCCTCATCGCTCATGCGTAGCAAGAGTGTGTCTTTGGTTATACCAGCATTGGCAACTAGAACCTCGATAGGGCCAAGTTCATTCTCTGCTTTGGCTATTGCTTCATCTAGTGACGTTGAGTCTGTTACATCGGCCTTGAGCGATAGTGAGCCTTCGGGACCAGTTCCAGATCGAACGGTAACGGCTACTTTGTGACCCTGTTCGATAAATTGCTGCGCAATAGCGTAACCAATTCCTCTATTTCCACCGGTTATAAAGACAACTCGGGACTGGGTCATTTGATGCTCATTTCTAACGCAGTGATCCTGTGGCAGGTTTGGACTATCGCAATTCTAGCCTTACCCTTGTATTGAACCTATCTATCTGGAAGTAGCGTTGGCTAAAGCACAAAGCATCACAACAGTTAGCGAGTCACCTGACGACGAGCGTAAGTCTCGTATGCTCAAATACACCCTTGCGATGACAATTCGAGTCGTTTGCATAGTTGCAGCCATGTTTGTAGAGGGCTGGCTGATGTGGCTTGCATTCGCAGGCGCAATATTCCTGCCTTACTTCGCGGTGGTGCTGGCCAATGCGCAGGGTCCCAAGCAGGGTGAAATCTCCAAAGTCACGCGAGTAATCAAACTCGTGGACGCGTCTCCAGGCACCGAGCCAACAACCAAGATTTAGATGTCGATTTTCAATCTCGACCCAATTGATGCCATGTGTTCAAGGGCTGGCTGCACAGAACCCGCCACAACATCATTGATTTGGGCCAACCCGAACATTCATCAAGACGGAAAATCAAAAACCTGGCTCGCTTGTCAAGAACACCTGGGTTACCTAAGAAGCTTCCTCACCGATCGATCTTTTCTCCTTAGAGAGACGGACTTTAGTTGAAAAAGACAGTAAAGCCATGGGTTCGTTGGACCGGATGGTTCCTAGTTGCCTGCACATTCGCTTTGGCGTGCGTGGGTCTTGCTAGCTGGCAGATCGAGAGAAGATCTGAAGCAGTTTCTAAAATTGAAAGAATCGCCAATAACTACGATCTAGAAAAGCTATCGTTCGAAGAGGTTTCTTCGCTTTCGGGTGATTCTGTCGTGGCGTATGAGTGGCGACAGGTGGAACTTTCTGGAAGCTATCTGGTAGCTGACACCTTGTTGGTGCGGAATCGAGCCATCGCAGGTCAACCAGGTTTCGTTCAACTGGTCCCCTTCTTGCTTGAAACTGGAAAGATTGTGGTTGTCGAGCGTGGTTGGATAGCAGCAGATTCCGATCTCAATCCTTCAAACACTTTCTTGCCTTCAGAATCTGTGAAGTCACTCGTCGCAAGAGTGCGATTGGGAGAAACCATTCCAAACAGGGAATCGCCAAGCGGTCAGGTCACCAGTATCAACCTGCCCGAGGTCAAGCAACTTATCAGCCTCGATGTTGAGCAAGATTTCTACCTTCGAATGGTTTCTGAATCACCTGCTGAAAGTTCTTATCCGCAGCCGCTTAGTCGTCCAATCTTAGATGAGGGCAATCATCTTAGCTATGCAGTCCAGTGGATCATTTTCGCGGTTATGGGATTCTTTGCGCTCTTTTGGGCAATTAGACAAGAGCAGGAATTTCGAAGGATGGAGAAGGATCCAACCTATGTTCCAAGCAGCCTGAGACGCAAAGCCAACGCAGACTCAAGCGTCGAGGATGAAATCTTGGATCGAAGAAGTTAGCTAAGCGAAATCAGATCAGCGTACTGATCTGACCAATGATCTTCTGTGCCATCAGGCAGTATCAGCACCCGCTCTGGGTTGAGTGCAAGCACCGCACCTTCGTCGTGCGAAACCAAAACAACAGCTCCTGTGAAGCTTGCTAGAGCGTTCAAAATCTCTTTTCGGCTTGCTGGGTCCAAGTTATTTGTTGGCTCATCCAACAGCAGCACATTTGCAGAGGAGACAACGAGTGAGGCAAGTGCCAACCTGGTCTTTTCACCACCGCTTAGCACCCCTGCCTTCTTTGCTACGTCGTCTCCAGTGAACAGGAACGACCCTAAGACCTTGCGGGCTTCAACATCACCAAGGTGCGGTGCTGCCGCCTGCATGTTTTCGAGAACTGTTTTGGCGACATCGAGTGTCTCGTGCTCCTGAGCGTAGTAGCCGATCTTTAGTCCGTGGCCAGGTTCTATAACCCCAGTATCCGCTTTATCCACTCCGGCGAGTATTCGAAGCAGAGTTGTTTTTCCAGCACCATTTAGACCAATTATCACCACCTTTGATCCCCTATCAATAGCGAGATCAACTGCTGCGAAAATCTCAAGCGAACCATAGCTTTTGGAAAGTCCGTGAGCCATCAAAGGCGTCTTGCCACATGGCGCTGGATCTGGGAAGCGAATCTTTGCGACCCGATCAACTTGGCCGACATCTTCTAACTCGCTAAGAAGTCTCTGAGCTCGACGTTGCATCTGTTGAGCCGCAACCGCCTTTGTCGCTTTAGCGCCAAACTTTGCAGCCTGAAGGCTCAGCGAAGCCGCCTTCTTCTCTGCGTTTGCGCGTTCACGTTTGCGTCTTTCCTCATCCGCCTCACGCTGCTTTTGATATGCGCGCCAACCCATGTTGTATACGTCGATCTTTTGTCGGTTAGCGTCTAGGTAGAACACTCTGTTGACAGTTGTCTCCACCAATTCCACGTCGTGACTTATCACTATCAATCCACCCTGGTAAGCGCGAAGGAAGTCCCTAAGCCAAACAACAGAATCAGCATCAAGGTGGTTGGTTGGCTCATCGAGCAACATGGTTTGCGCGTCTGAAAACAATATCCGTGCAAGCTCGATTCGTCTTCGCTGGCCACCAGAGAGAGTCTTGAGAGCCTGAGACAGGATTCGCTCCTCAATGCCAAGGTTGCTGGCTATCGCCGACGCGGTAGCTTCGGCTGCGTATCCTCCGGCAGCTTGAAAACGCTCTTCAACCTTGCTGTATTTCTGCATCGCTTTCTCAGACTCAAGCCCATTTGCTGAGGCCATAATCTCGGTTGTCTCGGTCATCTGCTTCAGCAGTGTGCCAAGTCCACGAGCGTTCAAAATTCGGTCGCGAGCGGACTCTTCGGGGTCTCCGGATCTTGGGTCTTGCGGTAGATACCCAATCTCCCCCTGACGCTCAATTTGCCCTTTCGAAGGCTGTCCATCCCCAGCGAGAATCTTGGTCAGTGTGGTCTTACCAGCCCCATTTCGACCAACAAGACCAACTTTGTCCCCAGCGGCTATGCGAAATGAAACCTCACTCATAAGGGTTCTGGCACCGATGGTGATTTCTAGGTCTTTGACGCTAAGCAATCAACAAACCTCTCATTTGCTCACAAAAGCAATAGTCTACAATCGTCTTATCTTCCCTGGGCAGAAAAGAGAATCTCATGACTATTCAGCTTTCGAGCAATTCGGCACTTGTTGATCGGGTTGTTCCACGATCCGCTCTAAACAACATTGCGTTGATTCTCTCCGGCGCTGTCTTCACAGCGTACGCAGCTCAGCTTGTTATCCCGATGTGGCCCGTTCCAATTACTGCTCAGACCCTTGCTGTATTACTGGTTGGTTCTGTGCTTGGAGCAACCAGGGGCGCAATTTCACTAATCGCGTACTTTTCCCTGGGAGCAATGGGATTACCTGTTTTCTCCGCCGCAACTAGCTTGAGCTTTGGACCAACCTTTGGTTACCTGGTTGGCTTCGTTGCTGCAGCCGGCGTTGTTGGATGGCTATCGGAGCGGGGTTGGCATAAATCTGTCGCTGGAGTTCTGGGGAGCTTTGCTATTGCCAACACCGTGATCTATCTATTTGGGCTTCCTTGGCTTGCATTTGCGCTTGGGAACTTAGGAATAGCTAATGACCTGGCGTCTGTAGCCACAGCGGGTCTTGTGCCATTTATTGTGGGCGATGTTCTAAAAATGATTCTTGCCGCCGCGCTTTTGCCGCTGGCCTGGAAGTTTCTAGGGAAAAAGAGCTAGATAGAGAATCCGATTGCGCGCATTTGCTCGCGACCGTCATCAGTTATCTTCTCTGGACCCCAAGGCGGCATCCAAACCCAGTTAATCCTGAATGCTTCAACAACACCATCTAGCGCCTCTGCAGTTTGTTCTTCTAGAACATCTGTAAGTGGGCAACCAGCAGACGTTAGCGTCATGTTAATTAATAGCGACTCGTCCTCATCCGCCATCTCAAGCCCATAGATCAATCCGAGGTCAACAATGTTAACGCCAATCTCGGGATCGATAACTTCCTTGAGGGCCTCTTCCACTTTGTCGTAAAGACTTGCTTCCAGTTCTCTTGGCATTTAGGCGTTCACGTACCTGTCGTAACCCTCGGCTTCAAGCCTTTCAGCAAGCTCTGCGCCACCTTGCTCAGCAATCTGCCCCGCAACGAAAACGTGCACAAAATCAGGTTTGATGTACTTCAAGATCCTCGTGTAATGAGTGATCAATAAGACACCAATGTCATTAGAGTCCTTGATGCGGTTGACGCCTTCGGCAACAACACGGAGTGCGTCAACATCCAAACCTGAATCAGTCTCATCCAAAACAGCGAACTTTGGCTTTAGTAGCTCCATCTGAAGAATCTCGTGACGCTTCTTCTCTCCACCAGAAAATCCTTCGTTAACGTTTCGCTCAGTGAAGGCTGAATCCATTTTTAGATTCTCCATAGCAACTCGAACATCTTGAATCCAGCTACGAAGCGCAGGAGCTTTTCCATCAACAGCTGTCTTTGCGGTTCTAAGGAAATTTGAAACGCTTACACCAGGAATTTCAACTGGGTACTGCATCGCAAGAAACAAACCAGCTCGAGCACGCCCATCAACGGACATGTCGAGAACGTTCTCGCCATCTAGCAAAATCTCGCCCTTGGTTACTTTGTACTTTGGGTGCCCGGCGATCGAATAAGCCAATGTTGACTTACCAGAGCCATTTGGACCCATAACAGCATGGGTTTCACCGCTATTGATAACAAGATCCACTCCCCTAAGAATCTCTTTTGTTCCCTGATCAGTATCAACTGATACGTGTAGGTTCTTAATCTGTAGCTTTGCCATCTTCTACTCACTGTCCTTGTCGATTTCAATAAATACTTCGCCGTTTTCGACGATCACTTCGTAGGTCGCTACCGGCTCATATGCGGGAAGCGAAAGAGGCGCACCAGTATCAAGTGAGAACTTGGCACCGTGAGCCCAACACTCAATGGTCTCATTGTCAACAAAGCCCTCGCTTAGGGAAATTTCGCCATGGGAACACTTGTCACCAAGTGCTTTGAAGCGACCATCCTTTGTGTGAACAAGAGCGATTGCTTCGTCCCCGATTTTGACGCGCAGGGCTTTACCGGGCTTTATGTCTTCCACGTTGCATATTCTGATTGCCATTACTTCACGGTTCCTTCGAGCTCGTTCTCAATAGCCTGCGCAAGTCTGTCTTCCAAGTCGGAGATTCCAATTTGCTGAACAATTTCCATTAGGAATCCGCGAACCACAAGCCGCCTAGCTTCGAGTTCGTCAATTCCGCGAGCCTGTAGATAGAAAAGTTGCTCGTCATCGAACCTACCGCTGGCACTAGCGTGACCTGCACCCTGAATCTGACCAGTTTCAATCTCTAGGTTAGGAACCGAATCGGCTCTGGCACCATCCGTCAACAATAGGTTGCGGTTGAGTTCGTAAGTGTCGGTGCCTTCAGCAGCTGCGCGAATGAGAACATCTCCCACCCAAACCGTGTGCGCTTTCTGGCCTTGAAGTGCGCCCTTGTAGGTAACTCGAGATTTACAGTTTGGCTGTGAGTGATCCACGAAGATTCTGTGCTCTAGATACTGTCCAGCGTCGGCGAAGTAAAGTCCGAAAAGAGACACGTCCCCACCTGGAGCATCGAAGTACGCCGAGGGCGTTACGCGAACTACCGATCCACCCAGAGATACCACAACATGCTTGAACTTAGAGTTCCTGCCTAGCTTGGCGAACTGAGCCGAAGAGTGGATCGATTTTGTGTTCCATTCCTGAATGCTGACAAGAGTCAAGTTCGCGTCGTCGTCGACGATGATTTCAATGTTTTCTGACAAAACAGCGTCACCGTTGTGTTGTAGAACAACGGTTGCCTGTGAACCCTTTGCGGCGTGAACGATTACGTGCAGTGCCGATGGATCGGAAACAAGTGACTTGATTTCGATAGAAGATGGTTCTGGCGAGGAGTTTGCAGGAATGGAAATAAGGTAAGCAGCCTTTGCTGCTTCCCATCCCGCCGCAGACACCCTATCCTCTGGAATTCCAGCTGACCCAAAAAGCGAATGATCTGATTCGATCCAAGATGTCTCGACACCGTCTGCTGTACTGGCTGTAATGTCACCGGAGAACTCTTCGAGGCCTGACTTGTCTAATCCGCCAAGCTCATCGGAACCGATGTAGCGCCACTGCTCTTCGCGAGTTGAGATTTCGTCAAAATCTTCAAACTTTACAGACTTGACTCTTTCGGATCGAGTTTGAATCGGAACCCCGAAGCCATGGGAATGCTCTGACAATCCATGCTGGATTGTCTCTGAAGCGCCTGCCACTATCCGACAGCCCCTTCCATTTGCATTTCAATTAGCTTGTTGAGCTCAAGTGCGTACTCCATTGGCAACTCTTTGGCGATTGGCTCAATGAATCCGCGAACGATCATGGCCATTGCTTCATCTTCAGCCATCCCCCGCGACTGCAGGTAGAAAAGCTGCTCTTCGCTAACTCGCGAGACGGTCGCCTCATGGCCCATTGATACATCGTCCTCGCGAACATCAACAGTTGGGTATGTATCGCTTCTAGAGATTGTGTCAACCAAAAGTGCATCGCATCGCACAGTGTTGGCGCTGTGATGTGCTCCTGGATTCACGCGAATCTCACCACGGTAGGAGGTTCTCCCACCACCACGTGCAATTGACTTGGAAACAATCGAGGATGAGGTGTGTGGAGCAAGATGGATCATCTTCGCTCCAGCGTCTTGATGCTGACCTTCTCCAGCGAATGCAACGGATAGTGTCTCTCCTCTGGCGTACTCGCCGGCAAGAATCACCGAAGGGTATTTCATGGTCACTTTTGAACCGATATTGCCATCAATCCACTCCATGGTCGCACCCTCATGCGCTATAGCTCTCTTGGTTACCAAGTTGTAAACGTTATTAGACCAGTTCTGGATTGTGGTGTAGCGAACACGCGCACCTTTCTTGACAATGATTTCCACTACGGCAGAGTGCAAAGAATCCGACTTGTAAATTGGCGCGGTGCAACCCTCGATGTAATGAACGTATGAGTCCTCATCAGCAATGATGAGTGTTCTTTCGAACTGACCCATGTTTTCGGTATTGATTCGGAAATATGCCTGCAGCGGGATCTCAACATGAACACCCTTTGGCACGTAAACAAAAGAACCACCGGACCAAACAGAAGTGTTTAGTGCAGCGAACTTGTTATCTCCTGCAGGGATTACAGTCCCGAAGTACTCCTTGAACATCTCTGGATGCTCGCGCAAGGCGGTGTCGGTGTCCAAGAACAAAACACCTTGTTTTTCCAGTTCCTCGTTGATCTGGTGATAAACAACTTCTGATTCATACTGAGCTGCAACACCTGCAACAAGGCGCTGTCTTTCGGCTTCTGGAATACCTAACTTCTCGTAAGTAGCCTTGATCTCTTCTGGAAGGTCTTCCCAGCTCTGGGCCTGCTTCTCAGTTGAGCGAACAAAGTACTTGATATTGTCAAAATCAATTCCCGACAGATCAGAACCCCAAGCCGGCATTGGCTTTTTCAAGAAGTATTGGTACCCCTTGAGGCGCATGTCCAGCATCCACTCGGGTTCGTTTTTCAGACCTGAAATGTCTTTAACAACCTGCTCGCTGATTCCTCGCTTTGCGAAGGCTCCAGCGTCGTTGCCATCTGACCAGCCATACTCGTAATTCCCGAGGCTATCTAGCTCGGGGCGGTCAATGATGATGTCAGACATTTGGCTCCTTATTGTTCATATCATCTAGGTCAAACCCACACTTGCAACCATGCATTCCCGCGCCAAAGTTAATGCGAAACTGGAATTGACTAAAGTTTACCAGCATTGCACAAAATTGCATCAGCAGACAGGAAATTAGCTCTTGATTCAGCCCTTTAGAACCATCTTTGCTCCGGCAAGGCTCAGGGCTTACGCATGGGCGTCGCTAGTTAGTCAGATCTTGATCGTCGTTACTGGTGGTTTGGTTCGCCTCACGGGTTCGGGCTTGGGTTGCCCAACCTGGCCCAAGTGCACCGAGGAATCCTTCGTATCCGTTCCTGAAATGGGTATCCACGGTCTAATCGAGTTTGGTAACCGTCTGTTGACCTTCGTTCTGGTCATAATCGCAGGCCTCACTTTCATCGTCATTCGCAGGACTATGAAGGCCCAGCGTTTTGGCCTGACCTGGCCAGCAGTGCTGCTAGTTCTAGGAATTATCGCTCAAGCGTTGCTTGGTGGCGTCACGGTCCTTACTGGCCTGAACTCGTGGGTGGTCGGAGCCCACTTTCTCGTCTCAGGCGTTCTTATCAGCATTGCCTCGGTTTTGGTGTGGCGGGCTTACTCGCCTAAGCATGACCCAATCAGCTATCAGTCAGTCTTGCTTGCCTGGCCGATCTTTGTGGTCGGCTGGGTGACAGTGATTGTAGGAGTTGTCGTGACCGGTGCTGGTCCTCACGCTGGAGATTCTCTAACCCCTCGAAACGGTTTCGATCTAGAAACTTGGCAACATTACCACTCGTGGCCTGCCTACGCGATGACCGCACTGGTGTTGCTTTCTCTAGCACTTGCTTGGAGAAGCGTTCCGAGCAAGCCCACCTCAAATCCTGCTGTGATATCCTTGGGGATTCTCCTGATTGTTTCTGTACTACAGGCAGTGCTGGGTGTGGTGCAATCCAACATGGGAGTACCGGCACTGCTCGCAGGTGTGCACATGCTCGGAGCTTCATTGATCATCTCTCTGCTGACATTTCAGCTGCTGGCCCTTCGATCAAGATTTAAGGGAATCGAGTCGTCGAGATGAGCAGGATCTTTTGGTTCCGCAAGGATCTAAGGCTGCAAGACAACGAGGCTCTGACGCGCTGCGCAGAGGCAGCAATAGCTGATGGCGGCTCCCCTGTTCTTGGATGCTTCACATTTCGAAAGGAAGCATTCGAGAGCCTGAGCGGAATCAGACAGCACTCGTTAGTTGCATCTTTGGAATCGCTGAGAAAGTCAATGTCAGATTCTTTGCACATTCTCGAAGGAGAAAGCGCCGCCGCACTCCTCAAATTTGCTAAGCAAAATGATGTTGAGTTTATTCACGCCACGCAAAGCTATGATCCTGCAGGAATGGTCGAGCAAGTGCAGGTGGCTAAAGCCTTAGAAGCCGTTGGCAAGAAGCTTGTGCTGGAAGGATCAAACTACGCAGTTCAGCCAGGAGCAGTAGCCAAACCAACAGATGGCTCGGCCTATCGCGTTTACACGCCGTTTTACAAGGCCTGGTTCGAGATTGGTTGGCCCGAGCCTTTCAAGCTTCCAAAGAAGATGATCTGGGGTCAAGCTTCAATTACTAAGGTTCCTAAACATACAAAGCCAGCACAGTTCAAAGTTCGTGCGGGTGAGAGATACGCCTTGGATACCTTTGAGCGATTCAAGAAGAGAGCTCTCTTTGACTATTCGGAAAACAGGAATCGTGCGGATCTTTCTGGCACATCAAAGCTCTCTCACGCCCTAGCGCACGGCGAGATACACCCACGAACACTTTTAGCAGACCTCCGAGATATACCTGGCCATAATGTATTTCGAAAAGAGATCGCTTGGAGAGAGTTCTATGCGGATGTCCTTTTTAGAAACCCACATACAGTCAACGACTACTACGTGCCAAGGTTTTCGAAAATGCGTTACGACAAAGGTAAAGACGCGGTTGAGAAACTTGAACGCTGGAAGCTGGGTACCACTGGATTTCCTATGGTTGATGCGGGTATGAGACAACTCGCGGCCGAAGGATGGATGCACAACCGGGTTCGCATGATTGTTGCAAGTTTTCTTGTGAAGGACTTGCATCTGGAGTGGCAGCAGGGAGCAGACTGGTTCGAGCAGTGTCTATCAGATTTTGATCCCGCGTCGAATTCACATGGATGGCAGTGGACGGCTGGTTGCGGAACAGATGCCTCGCCCTACTACCGAGTATTCAATCCGATTTTGCAAGGATACAAATTCGATCCAGATGGTAACTATGTTCGTAAGTACATTCCGGAGCTTTCACATCTTGAAGGATCCGAAGTTCACGAGCCTTGGTTACTAGTTGATGGGCTCATAAATGGATACCCTGAACCGATGCTCGATCACTCGAAAGAACGTGACGAAAGCCTGCGGAGACTAGAAGAGATTAAAGAAAAATAGCGGATCAAGCGCAATAGCAACGAATAAGACAGTCAGGTATGTTATCGACCCATGAAAGAGTCTCATGGGGTTTTTGATTTCACCCTTTTTCGCTTCAGCGTTTAGGCGGTGTGATTCCATAAGAAACAGAGCGCCAGTAACTAGAGCTGTTGCCGTGTAGATGATGCCCATCTCACCAAGTGGAATCAGCAACAGCGTTGAGACAACCAGCGCCCATGCATACAAGACAATCTGAATGCCTACAGTTCTGTTGTCTCGCACCACCGGGAGCATCGGAACCCCAGCATCGCTGTATTCGGCTTTGTACCTAAGCGAAAGTGGCCAGTAGTGCGGTGGGGTCCATAGGAAAACAATCAGGAACAATACCCAGGCGGCAGCATTTAGTTCACCAGTAACCGCAGCCCACCCAATGAGAACTGGCATGGCCCCTGCAGCACCTCCCCAGACGATGTTTTGTGGGGTGCGACGCTTCAGAAGCAATGTGTAGATAAAAACATAAAACAGTATCGCGGCCAGAGAAAGTGCCGCGGCCAGTGGATTGACTATGACTGCAAGCCAGACCACAGAGAGAATGCCTAGAGCCCAAGCGAACAGGTATGCCTCTTTTGGTGACACATCGCCGGTTACTAGTGGTCGGCCTTTAGTGCGACCCATAATCTTGTCAATGTCGCGATCAATGTAGCAATTGAATGAGTTTGCACTTCCCGCACTCAACGCTCCGCCAAACACCGTGGCAATCACGAGCCAGGGGTCTGGAATGCCTCGTTGGGCAAGAATCATGGTCGGAACCGTGGCGATGAGAAGAAGTTCAATAACCCTCGGTTTAGTGAGGTCAAAATAGGCCTTGGCTTTGCGCCAGAAACCAAGCCTGACAGGCAAGGTTTCTAAGGTTTGAGAGCTCATGATTTGATTTAAGTCTAAGCGACCAACTTGTAGCCCTGCGCAACCAAGGGTCTGCTTGCTATATGTGTAAGGTAAATCGTAAGGTCGTGGAAGACCCCAATCCTTTATCCCAAGGATCAAGCTTGTTTGGTGGACATTCCGCGCAAGGTCTGGTTTGACACGTGAACAGGTAGGTTATGAGCAATCTTGAGTGGTCAAAGCTAGACCAAGAAGCGGTTGATACCGCGAGAGTTCTAGCGGCTGACGCGGTTGAAAAAGTCGGTAATGGCCACCCAGGTACGGCAATTTCTTTGGCTCCAGTAGCCCATCTTTTGTTCCAGAAAGTTCTTAGGCATGACCCAGCAAACCCGGATTGGGTTGGCAGGGACCGATTTATTCTCAGTGTCGGACATTCATCTCTAACCCTTTACAACCAGTTGTACCTCACTGGTTACGGACTTGAGCTGTCAGATTTGCAGGCACTTCGAACCTGGGATTCCCTTACCCCAGGACACCCTGAGTATGGACACACCAAGGGCGTCGAAATAACGACTGGACCACTGGGTCAAGGTCTTGCCTCTGCAGTTGGTTTTGCCTACGCTGCAAGGTTCGAAAGAGGGCTGTTTGACCCATCGGCGCCTGCAGGAACTAGCCCTTTTGATCACTACATCTTCTGCATCGCTGGCGATGGTGACATGCAAGAAGGTGTCACCTCCGAAGCTTCGTCCCTGGCCGGCCACCAGAAGCTTGGAAACCTAGTTGTCTTGTATGACTCGAATCAGATATCTATCGAAGATGACACGAAGATCGCGTTCACCGAGGATCTTGAGAAACGATACGAGTCATACGGTTGGCACGTTCAGGTTGTCAATTGGAGAAAATCTGGCGAATACGTCGAAGACATGCAGGAGCTTTACTCGGCAATCCAGAAAGCTAAAGCAGAAACCAACAAGCCATCGCTTATAACTATTCGAACCATTATTGGTTGGCCAGCACCAACTAAGCAAAACACTGGCAAGGTTCACGGCTCTGCCTTAGGAGCTGAGGAGCTTGCGGGGCTAAAGTCTGTTCTTGGCTTTGATCCAGCCAAGAACTTCCAGGTATCTGACGCTGTTATCAGCTACACCAGGGGGTTCAGAGACCGCAGCAGGGATGTTCTCACGCAGTGGGAAAGCAACTTCCAGGCCTGGAGGAAATCAAATCCAATAAATGCTGCATTGTTCGATCGCCTAGATAATGGTGAGCTTCCGGATCTTGATTCTGTTCTTCCCGTTTTTGATGCCGGTACTGATGTATCGACTCGCGCAGCCTCTGGAAAAGTACTCAATGCCATCGCGAAAGTGATGCCGGAGCTATGGGGTGGCTCGGCAGACCTTGCAGAATCCAACAACACGACAATTGCTGGCGCTAAATCCTTCGTTCCAAAGATTCACTCAACTCACGAGTTCACGGGTGACGATTACGGACGAGTGATGCACTTTGGAATCAGGGAGCACGCTATGGGGTCGATCTTGAATGGAATCGCGCTTCACGGAAAAACACGATCCTACGGTGGAACCTTCTTGATTTTTAGCGATTACATGAGGCCGGCTGTTCGCCTAGCGGCCTTAATGAGAGTCTCTTCAATCTTCGTCTGGACTCATGACTCAATCGCTCTGGGCGAAGACGGTCCTACCCATCAGCCTATTGAACAGCTTGCAACCCTAAGGGCGATTCCTGGTCTCGACATCGTAAGGCCTGCTGATGCAAATGAAGTTAGCATCGCATGGAAAAAGATTCTTTCTAGGAGAGTTGGTCCCGCTGGAATTGCCCTCACGAGACAAAATGTCCCAGTTTTTGATCGAACTGCAGCCGATTCAACTGGACAAGTTATGTCTTCCGCAAGCAATGTGGAGTTTGGCGGCTACGTTTTGGTGGACGCGTCCGATAAAAAACCTGAACTGATCTTGATCGCAACAGGCTCTGAGGTTCAGCTAGCTGTAGCCGCAAGGCTAGAGCTTGAGCAAAGCGGTGTCAAAACTCGCGTTGTTTCGATGCCTTGCGTGGAGTGGTTCGAGGAACAATCCGACTCCTATCGCGAGAGCGTTCTTCCAGCCAGTGTTCAAGCGAGAGTCTCTGTGGAAGCAGGATTGGCACTTGGTTGGTCAAAGTATGTTCCACAAGGCGATTCCGTGTCTATTGAGCATTTCGGCGCCTCTGCTGACTACAAGACGCTGTTCTCAAAGTTCGGCATTACTGCCGAAGCGGTTGTAGCAAAGGCTAAAGCGGTGCTGGGAAGAAGCAAATGAGCTCGCCACTTCATGAACTAGACAAGGCTGGCGTGAGCATCTGGCTCGATGATCTATCAAGAGATCGAATTGAGTCAGGCTCACTCGCTGAGCTCATTAAATCTCGGGCTGTTTCTGGGGTAACAACTAACCCAACTATCTTTGCCGGTGCCTTCTCGAAAGGTGACGCATATGCTACTCAGCTTGCTGAACTTTCCGCTAGGGGCGCGTCAGCATCAGAAGCTGTTTTCGAAGCAACCACTCAGGATGTTCGTATGGCGTGCGATGTTTTCGCTGATGTATACAAATCGACCAATGGTGTTGAAGGACGAGTATCGATTGAGGTAGAACCAGGTATAGCGATGGACTCCGCAAAAACCATTGCACAGGCAAAAGAGCTGTTCAAAGCCGTAGACCGTGAGAATGTCATGATCAAGATTCCTGCCACGGTTCCAGGGCTTAGCGCAATCACTGAAGTTCTAGCTGCTGGTATTTCTGTCAATGTCACGCTTATTTTCTCACTCCAGCGCTACGCACTTGTTATCAAGGCGTTTAGGGATGGTATCAAGAAGGCGAAACAGAACGGACACGACTTATCCAAGATTCATTCAGTCGCATCATTCTTTGTCTCTCGCGTTGACACTGAAATCAATAAGAGGCTTGAAGCTATTGGTACCAAGCAAGCACTTGACTTGAAATCAAAGGCAGCCCTTGCGAACGCGAGATTGGCCTATGAGCTTTTTGAGACAGAGTTTGCGGCGTCTGAATGGAAGGACCTGCAGAATGCTGGTGCGAATAAGCAGCGCCCACTCATGGCTTCTACCGGGGTCAAGGACACTACATTGCAGGACACTTTGTATGTGACTGAGTTGATCGCACCTGAGCTTGTAAACACCATGCCTGAGGCCACCATGGAGGCAGTATTTGATCACGGTGTCATCTCCCCCGACACCATCACTGGAGAATACGCGAACTCCAGAGCTGTTCTCACGGAACTTAGTGAGCTGGGTATCTCATACGACGAGGTTGTCGCTTTGCTGGAGTCCGAAGGAGTCGAAAAGTTTGTTGCCTCTTGGAATGACCTTCTAGACACCGTATCGAAGGCGCTGCAAGGTAACTAATGAACTTTGAAGTCGCAACAAGGGGTGCGTCAGCGGCAGCGGTTGAACTCTTTGTACCGGAACTAGTTCGCGAGAAAATTGCCAGCAGAATCTTCTGCAGGGACCACACCATTTGGGGCCCAGAAGCTGAGGCCGAGTCTTTTATTCGTCTTGGCTGGGTCGATGCCGCTAGCGAGTCTCTAGAGCTACTACCCGAGCTAAGCGCCCTTAGAACAGAGCACCTTGGTAAAGGTCTCTCTAGAATCGTGCTCTGTGGAATGGGCGGTTCCTCACTAGCACCAGAGGTCATTGCAGCAACTGCTGGTGTTGAGTTGGTTGTTTTGGATTCTACTTACCCTTCCCAAGTGAGTGCAGCCTTGTCGAAGGATCTTGCTCGAACCATCGTTGTCGTCTCCTCTAAGTCAGGTTCAACCGTGGAGACCGATTCACAAAAACGTGCATTCGAGGACGCATTTGATCGCGCAGGCATAGATAAGACCAAAAGAATAGTTATTGTTACCGACCCAGGATCCCCGATGCAAAAACAAGCCACAGCAGATGGTTATCGTATTTTTCTTGCAAACCCCAGCGTCGGAGGAAGATTCTCCGCTCTTACAGCTTTTGGGGTTGTTCCATCGATCCTTGCAGGCGTTGACATGCAACCAATCCTTTTGGATGCGGTTGCCGCCGCAGATGTCTTGTGCCGTGATGAACCAGGAAATCCTGGCTTAGTTCTAGGGGCGGCCATGGCCAGAAGCGCATCAAGTGTTGGCTTCAAGGACAAAATGGGGATTGCTTCGATTAGTAATCAAATCGTAGGCCTTGGAGATTGGATGGAGCAGCTCATTGCCGAGTCCACGGGAAAGATCGGCCGTGGCGTTCTCCCCATTGTTCTTGATCGTAACTCCCCTGAACTCAAGACGCTTGCAGATGACTTTTTAACAGTGGGACTTGTTGACAAGGTGTCCGAGGGCGATTTTGATATCGCAGTGTCTGGTTCTCTAGGCAGCCAACTTCTTCTATGGGAGGTAGCAACAGTTGTCGCAGCCAAGCTACTTGGAGTGAATCCATTCGATCAGCCAGATGTTGAGTCCGCAAAGGTTGCGTCCCGTGCTTTCTTGGAGAACAAATCAGCTAACCAAAGTTCCCTGTTTACAGAATCTGGAATTGAAGTGTTTGCAAGAAACTTGGACTTAGGGCCTAGGTCAACACTCCGAGAAGCACTTCGCTTGCTCTTAGATTCGGCCGACAAAGACAGATACTTCGCCATACATGCCTATCTCGACCGTAATCGCGATGTTGCCTATGAGAAACTTCGAGGCGTGATTGCGGGAATTTCAGCTAGGCCAACGACTTTTGGTTGGGGTCCTAGGTTTCTACACTCCACCGGTCAGTACCACAAGGGAGGTCCCGCCCAAGGAGTTTTCTTGCAACTAATAGGCACGGGGCAAGAGGACATTCCGGTTCCTGGACGTGATTTTGGTTTTGCTGAACTTATGAACTCCCAAGCAGTTGGAGATGCGAACGTCTTGTCGTCGGCGGGAAGGCCAGTTCTAGCTCTCCGCTTCGCTGATAAAGAAAACGCCCTAGCTCTGATCCAAGAGCTTATTGAAGCTAACTAATCTTTCGGGATTACTTCTTCTTAGCGACCTTTGATGCGCTCTTTTTAACAACAGTCTTCTTTGCATTTAGCTTTGCCTTCGGTGCTGCTTTAGCGGCTTTTCTAACAACCTTGGCTGGTGCTGACTTTTTAGCGGCGGGTTTTTTTGCAACTGGCTTCTTGGTAATTGGCTTGGCAGCTTTCTTGGCCACAGCCTTTACTACCTTGGCAGGCTTGACCGGTTTGACGGGTTTAACGGCCTTTGCTGCTTTAGCTTTTTCAGCTGCCATCTTTGCTGCCAGAGCTTTTGCTGCTGCTGTTCGGGCAGCTTCCTCCTTGAGCTGCTTCTTTGCAGCTTCGGCAAGTTTCGCCCTTCGGTCCTTGATTGAAGAAAGTGCCTCGTCAAGAAGTGCCTTTGCTTCATCTGAGGTGCGGCGCTCTTTGACATAAGCCAGGTGAGTTTTGTATGGTTCGTGCTTCAAGATCTCTGGAGGGTTCTTTTTGTCTTGACCAGCAGGAAGGCCACAGTTCGGGCAGTCAATCATGTCGGGTATTTCAGCTGGGTCTACATGAGCTGCGAACTGGGGACTCTGAGTGTGTCCGTTTATGCAGTAGTAATGACGCTCAACTCTTTCGGACTTGAATCCGCGGTATTGCTCACCCATTGGACCCGCGCCAACACGAGAGCCTCTTATTGCTGATCCTCCGCTTGACAAATTCCCCCCTAGAACCCAAACCTGGTGAAAAGACCAAGTGCAATGACTGAACCAACCCAAACAAGGCCCAATATGATGGTGATGCGATTCAGGTTTCTCTCAGCAACTCCAGAAGATGACACGTTAGTAGTGACTCCGCCACCAAACATGTCCGAGAGTCCGCCGCCTCTGCCCTTGTGGAGCAAAATCATGAGAATAAGCAGCAAGCTAGTGATTGCTAGAAGCACCTGAAGCGCGATTTGGATTGCAGCCATGGATTTACCTGTTCTTTATAAGTACTAGAAGATTATAAGCTGACATGCTTCTGGAAGCGGCAAATACCGGTGAACTCATCAACCACCAGGCTTGCTCCCCCAACCAAAACCCCGTCAACCTCTGGGGATGCAAGGAATCCAGCGACATTAGCGCTCTTCACAGATCCGCCATACAAGATCCTGGTCTGCTCCGCGGTCTCGGTAGATACCAGCTCGCCGATGGTCTGGCGCAATTTCTTTGCGACCTCTGCGGCCTGCTCGCTGCTGGCAACCTTCCCTGTGCCAATAGCCCAAACCGGTTCATATGCGACTACGAAATCACCAATGTCCTTGTGACCTTCGAGAGCCTTGGTTAGTTGTCTAACTGGAACTGCAGCTGCGCCTTCCGCTTCCAATTCTTCAAGCGTCTCTCCAACGCAGATAACCGGAACAAGCTTGTTCTTGAAGCATGCTGCTACCTTGTCGCGCACTAGCTCATCATCTTCGTTGTTATGCTGGCGTCTTTCCGAGTGGCCTACCAGCACGTACTCGACATTTAGCTTCTTGAGAAATGCGCCAGCAACCTCGCCGGTGTATGCACCAGATTCATGCTTCGAGACATCCTGGGCTCCGAGGCGAAGTTGAAGCTTGTCAGCATCCAAGAGCGTCTGAACTGTACGCAGATCAGTAAATGGAGGGAAAACTGCCACTTCGACCTTTTCGTAGTCGTGATCGACATCCTTTAGTGTCCACGCGATTTTTTGGACTAGGGCAATAGCCTGCTGGTGGTCCAAGTTCATCTTCCAGTTGCCAGCAATCAGCGGCTTACGATCGCTCATGCGAGAACCTCCAGTCCAGGAAGAGATTTGCCTTCCAAATACTCAAGACTAGCTCCACCGCCGGTTGAGATGTGCCCAAACTCACTGTCATCGAATCCAAGCGCCCTAACGGCGGCTGCCGAATCACCGCCCCCGACAACACCAAGACCCTGAACCTTTGAGAGAGCCTCTGCTATGGACATGGTCCCTGAACTAAAGCTTTCAAACTCGAAAACACCCATTGGGCCGTTCCAGAAGCAAAGTTTTGAAGAAGAAATAATCTCCGCGAAAACCCTCGCTGATACTGGTCCAATGTCAAGTCCGATGCCACTAGCACCGAAAGAGGTTTGCTCGAGTTCGTCCATTTGAGCTACTAAGTTTTCAGCATCCGCAGCAAATTTACTTGCCATAACGATGTCAGTTGGTAGCACGATGTTCACGCCGAGAGCCTTGGCCTGTTCAAGATAGCCCCTGACGGTGTCTATTTGCGACTCTTCGAGCAAGCTCTTGCCGACTTTGTGGCCAAGAGCGGCAAGGAAGGTAAAGACCATTCCACCACCAATCAACAAGTTATCTACCCTTGGTAGCAACGCTGAGATAACGCCCAATTTGTCTGAGACTTTAGATCCACCAAGAACAACTGTGTATGGATGTGAGTCGCTTATTACCAGCTGTTCAAGAACAGAAAGTTCCTTTTCAACTAGATAGCCAGCTGCAGTAGGAAGGAGGTTTGCAATCTCAAAAACGCTTGCCTGCTTTCGATGAAGTACCCCAAAACCATCACCCACATACACATCTGCCAGCTCGGCAAGGTCTGCCGCAAAGTCCTGACGCTCAGTCTCAGAATCACTAGTTTCGGCATTATGAAAGCGGAGATTTTCTAGAAGTAGAACGTCTTTGTTCTCAAGATTAGAGACCTGATCACTGGCTTCCCTACCCACGCAATCTTCAGAAAACGAGACGGGTTGATCAAGAAGTTCGGAAAGTCTCTTGGCTACTGGGCGTAGCGAATATTTCTCTACTCTGGCACCGTCTGGCCTTCCAAGGTGCGAGCAGATGATGACTTTTGCACCCTGCTCGATTAGATACTTGATGGTCGGTAGCGAGGCTCGGATTCTTCCGTCGTCGCTGATAGCACCGTTTTCTATCGGAACATTCAGGTCACAACGAAGCAATACCCGCTTTGATTCAAGCTGCCCAAGGGAAGATAGAGTTCTCAAAATCTAGAGTTTGTTCGCAACCAAAACAGTAAGGTCAACAAGTCTGTTTGAGTAACCCCACTCGTTGTCATACCAGGCGCTAATCTTCACGGTGTTGTCAATTACCTTAACAAGTCCTGCGTCAAAGATCGAGGAATGTGGATCGGTCACGATATCGGAAGAGACGATTTCATCTTCGGTATAAAGAAGGATTCCCTTGAGGGGTCCAGCTGCTGCCTTCTTGTAGGCTGCCTTGATCTCTTCGATTGTTACCTTCTTGGCCGATACCAGTGTCAAGTCAGTGATCGAACCTGTCGGAACTGGAACACGAAGCGCAAAGCCATCAAGTTTGCCCTTTAGTTCTGGAAGAACAATGCCGATGGCCTTCGCTGCACCAGTTGATGAGGGAACGATGTTTATCGCTGCAGCTCGTGCACGGCGCAGGTCACCGTGGGGACCATCCTGAAGGTTCTGATCAGCGGTGTAGGCATGGATTGTGGTCATCAGACCATTGACAATCCCAAACTCATCATTGAAGACCTTTGCCAAAGGGGCAAGACAGTTGGTTGTGCAGGACGCGTTTGAGATGATGTGATGCTTTGCAGGATCGTAAAGATGCTCGTTAACACCAATAACGAAGGTTGCATCTTCACCGGTGGCCGGTGCCGAGATAAGAACTTTTTTAGCTCCAGCCTCGATGTGTTTGACGGCGTCTTTGGCATCGGTAAAGCGACCGGTTGACTCGATAACGATGTCAACACCGAGATCCCCCCAACCAAGGTTTGCCGGGTCTTTTTCGGCTAAAACTTTGATTCTGTAGTCGCCGACAAAAATGTGCTGACCCTCGACTCGAACATCTTGGTTAAGGCGACCTGTAACAGAGTCATATTTGAGTAGATGTGCGAGGGCCTTAGGATCCGAGAGGTCATTTACAGCGACGATCTCTAGGTCGGTACCTTTAGCTAGTTCTGCTCTAAGGTAATTGCGACCGATTCTTCCAAAGCCATTGATGCCAACTTTTGTAGTCAAGATGTTCCATTTCGCTTGGCGCCAGAGGCGCGATTTTCAACAGGAAATCCACGCAGCCTCGGGTGGAATTATCAGACTAGCAGTAAGCCCTTTGTTTGGCCGCGAGCTGCCTCAAAACGAGCCTGTACGTCCGGCCAAGATACGATCTTCCAGAATGCAGCAACATAATCAGCCTTCACGTTTTGGTAGTCCAGGTAGAAGGCGTGCTCCCACATATCCAGCATCAAAAGCGGGATTGTGGCGGGAGCAAGGTTTCCCTGGTGGTCGTAGAGCTGCTCAATGATTAGCTTTTGGCCAAGAATGTCCCAGGCGAGAATTGACCACCCAGAACCTTGGATACCAAGTGCGGATGCGGTGAAGTGGGCTCGAAAGCCGTCGTAGCTTCCGAAGAACTCGTCAATAGCCGCTGCCATTTCACCGGTTGGCTTGTCCCCACCATCTGGGCTCAGGTTTCTCCAAAATACAGTGTGGTTCACGTGACCTGCGAGGTTGAATGCTAGGTCCTTCTGAAGCTTGTTGACCCAGGTCAAATCGTTCTTATCCCTTGCCTCAGCAAGAAGATCAAGAGCGCTGTTGGCTCCATTAACGTAGGCAAGATGATGCTTGTCGTGATGCAGTTCCATGATTCGACCAGAGATGTTTGGCTCTAGTGCGCCGTAGTCGTAACCGAGATCTGGAAGAGTGTACTTGCCCATTTACTGTCCTATTCGTCGATAGTTCTATTATGCGTTATGGAATCTTCTCTAGTCGTTTTCAAGCTCTTCAGGCAAGAAGGCGTCTGTGCCGTCAATTCCCAGCTCCTCGGCTCGCTTGTCAGCCATGGATAAAAGGCGCCTAATTCTTCCAGCTACCGCATCCTTGGTCATGGGTGGATTAGCAAGTCTTCCAAGCTCATCAAGGCTTGCCTGCTTATGCTTTAGGCGAAGCTCGCCCGCGTACTTCAAATGTTTAGGGATGTCTTCCCCAAGGATTTCAAGGGCTCTTCCAACTCTCGCGCCTGCCGCAACGGCAGCTTGGGCTGAGCGACGTAGGTTTGCGTCATCGAAGTTTGCCAAGCGGTTTGCAGTGGCCCTGACTTCGCGCCGTAGTCTTAGCTCTTCCCATTTCAGCAGCTGACCATGGGCGCCCATCTGAGTCAGCATCGCTGAAATCGCATCGCCGTCTCTGATGACTACTCGGAACATGCCGCGCACCTCGCGAGGCTTGGCGACTATTCCCAATCTTCTTGCAACACCAACAAGTGCCATGGCAACTTCGTTTCCAGGAGCTGTCACTTCTAGTGCGGCAGATCTACCTGGATCAGTTAGGGAACCGTGAGCTAGGAAAGCTCCGCGCCAAACAGCCTGAGCTTCACCTATCGAACCTGCTACAAGAGTTGCTGGAAGTCCCCTAGCTGGACGACCGCGACTATCTACTAGTCCCGTTTGTCTGGCAAGGGTATCGCCTTGACCCAAAACACGTATTTGGTATCTACTAGTTTTTCTGATTCCACCAGCAGAAATTACTGATAGCTCGCTTTCACAGCCAAAAAGTTCGGTGAGATCTTTTCTTACTCGCCTGGCAACTTGCGCGGAGTCGAGTTCAACTTCGATTACAACCTTGCCTGATACCAGGTGCAACCCGCCTGCTAGTCGAAGGATGGTGGCTAGCTCAGCTGCCCGAACAGCGCTTTTTGGAACATCGATTCTTGCTAACTCGTCTTTTATATCGGCTGTAAGTGCCATTTACTACTCCTTGCCCAAGTCACGATGTCTAACCGTGACGGCGATGTCTTTGTTTCCCTGTAAAGCCTTACCCAGTTCGGTTGCAACAGCTACGGATCGATGCTTACCACCGGTACAACCAATCGCGATAGTTGCATAGTGCTTGTTCTCGCGATCATATCCAGCAAGAACTGGTGCAAGAGATTTCACGTAGCTTGTTACGAACTCCCTAGCGCCCTCCTGAGACAGGACGTAATCGCTTACCTGTTGGTCAAGTCCGGTGTATGGGCGAAGCTCTTCGTTCCAAAAAGGGTTTGGGATGAATCGAACATCAGCAACATTATCGGCGTCCGCCGGTATACCGTACTTGAAACCAAAGCTCACGATAGTAAGTAGTAGCTTGCTTGTGGCCTCTAGAGAGAAATGCTCTGCGGTCTTTGTCGAGAGCTGATGAACGTTTAGATCAGAAGTGTCGATAACTACGTCAGCGGATTCACGAAGTGGAAGAAGCCTTCTTCGCTCCTCGGCGATACCATCGAGAATTGTCCCGGTGCCCTGCAGGGGATGCGGTCGTCTTACCGATTCAAACCTTTTTACAAGCGTTCCGTCATTAGCTTCAAGGAATGCAACCCTTACGCTTATGCTTTTCCCCTCCAGAAGGGCTATGTTCTCCTCAAGCTCTGTAAAGAACTCTCCACCTCGCACATCGATAATCACGGCAAGTCTTGGAACGGGTGTTTTTGTGTTTGAGAAAAGATCAGTTATTGGGCCCAGCATGATTGGGGGAAGATTGTCCACCACGTACCAGCCAAGGTCTTCAAGAGCGTTACCCACTGTCGAGCGTCCTGCCCCCGACATGCCTGTTACAACCAGCAGCTCGTGCCTTAGATTTTCAACCATTGCACCCTTTCGGGTCACAAGTCTAATGAAATTCCGACACGCCCGAGTGCGTTATTGCTCGATCTTTAGTCGCTCCAGAATTTGGCTAGCGAGCTCTCTTCCAATACCTGCAACATCTGAAATCTCATCCAAAGTGGCAATCCGGAGCCGCTTTGCTGAGCCAAATCGCTTCAACAGGGCCATGACTCGCTTTTCACCTAGCCCTGGAATCTCAAGTAGAGAAGACGAAATCGCGCTAGATCGCTTTCGCCTTGAAGCGGTTAGGGCGAACCTATGAGACTCATCTCGAAGCCGCTGCAACAAGAAGAGTTCTTCGGATGCTCTTGGCAAGATAATCGGGTTTTCGTTCCCCGGCAGCCAAACCTCTTCTAGTCGCTTTGCTAAACCGCAAACGGCAAGCCCAGTTACACCGCTAGCTTCAATTGCACGAGCTGCTGCATTCACTTGCCCGATACCACCGTCGACAACGATTAGAGACGGAAAGTAACTGAATCTCCCCTCGTCAACCGTCTCAGGGTCCCGAAGATACTTCAGCCTCCTGGTCAAAACCTGGAAGATTGCATCAGTGTCATCTTGGGCTGAATCAATGTTGAATTGCCTGTAGTGGGCTTTTTTGGGTAGGCCATCTTCGAAAACAACCATGGAACCAACAATGTCAGTTCCAGATAAATGCGAGATGTCGTAGCACTCTATGCGAAGTGGCGCGTCGGTTAGATCAAGCGCGGAAGCCAATCGATTAAGTGCCCCGGTACGTGCCGCAAAATCAGAAACCCTTCTGGTCTTGTAAAGAGCTAATGCGTGCTCGGCATTCTCAAGCGCGGTCTGCGCCAATGCTGCCTTATCTCCTCTTTTAGGAACTCGTAGCGATACGGCAGAACCACGTAACGCGGCTAGGAAAAGTTCGAGATCACTAGAGTCCTCGGGTAACGACGGGACTAAGACCTCCTTCGGTATTGAAGGGGCCTCTACTCCGGCCACCGGTGAGTAGGCGAAAAGGATTATCTGCCTGACCAGATCGTCAAGGCTTTGATCTAGTTCTTTATCCATAGTCCATGCCCTTACCCCACGAATTCGGCCCCCTCTGACAGAGAAGAGTGAAATCGTAGCGGCTAGTTCATCGTGGGCTATGCCAAAAAGATCCGCATCTGTTAGATCACTAAAAACCACAGTGCTCTTCTCAAGAACAGTCTCCAGTGCCTCGATGTTGTCTCTAAGCCTTGCAGCGAGCTCGAAGTTTTCATTTTTGGAGGCTGTTAGCATCTTTTGTCGCAGGATCTCAACCTGTTGGGGGTCCATGCCGCTCATGAAGTTCACGAGCTCCTTAGCGATATCAACGTGCTCTTGATCGGTTACTCGTGATACGCAGGGCGCCGAACATTTCCCAATGTCAGCCAAAAGACATGGCCTATTACTTCTCTTTGCGGTCGCAAAGACACCAGAAGAACAGGATCGAACTGGAAACGCTTTTAGAAGAGTGTCTAGTGTTTGCCTTAGAGCCCAAGCCTGAGTGTATGGGCCGAAGTACTTGACGCCTTTTAGCTCGCGGTTTCGAGTCACAAACACACGTGGTACCTTGTCAGACATCGAAACAGCAAGGTAGGGATAAGACTTGTCGTCTTTGAAACGAATGTTGAAAGGTGGATTGAATTCTTTGATCCAGGTGAATTCCAGCTGCAGGGCTTCAAACTCGGTCTTGACTATGGTCCAGTCCACGTCTACCGCGCTTTTCACCATACGCCTGGTTCGCTCGTGCAGAGATTCAAGAGGCGCAAAGTAGCTCTGCAGTCTAGCTCTGAGGTTCTTCGCTTTACCAACGTAGAGAATTCTTCTCTTACTGTCATAGAAGCGATAGACGCCTGGTCGTGTAGGGATCTCGGAAGTTTTAGGTCTAAACGATAGATCGTTTGACATTTAGCTCAGGATTTCTTTCAAGAATGATCCGGTGAAACTTGCCTTATTCTTGGCTACCTGCTCGGGAGTACCCTCGGCAACCAACTCCCCACCGCGGAATCCACCTTCTGGACCAAGATCTAGTAGCCAGTCCGCAGATTTGATGACATCAAGGTTGTGCTCAATCACAATCACAGTGTTTCCCTTGTCAACGAGCGAGTTGAGCACAATCAGCAACTTCCTGACATCTTCAAAATGCAATCCGGTGGTTGGTTCATCAAGTACATAAATGGTTCGGCCTGTTGAGCGCCTCTGCAGTTCCGTAGCGAGCTTGACTCGCTGGGCCTCTCCCCCAGACAAGGTAGTTGCAGACTGTCCTAACCGTACATACCCAAGGCCCACGTCGACAAGCGTGTCTAGATACCTTGAGATGGAGTTGATTGCCGCGAAAAACACTGCAGCTTCTGCAATCGGCATCTCTAAAACCTCAGATATCGATTTACCCTTGTACTTGACCTGAAGCGTCTCACGGTTGTATCTGGCACCCTGGCACACCTCACAAAGAACGTATACATCCGGTAGGAAGTTCATCTCAATTCTTATGGTTCCATCGCCGCTACACGCCTCGCAGCGGCCTCCTTTCACATTGAACGAGAATCTACCCTGTTGGTAACCACGGGCTTTTGATTCAGAGGTCTCCGTAAAGAGCTTTCGGATGTGATCGAATACGCCTGTATAAGTAGCCGGGTTTGATCGAGGTGTTCTACCGATTGGGTTCTGGTCAACATGCACGACTTTGTCCAGTTGGTTGACCCCAGTAATCCGAGTGTGCTTTCCCGCAACGAGCTTTGCTCCGTTAAGAGAGTTTGCTAAAACGTTGTACAAAATGTCATTGACCAACGAGGATTTTCCTGACCCACTGACGCCGGTCACAGCGATAAAGACTCCGAGTGGGAAATTCACTGTCAGGTTCTTTAGGTTATTGGCCTTCGCTCCAACGACGGAAAGAGTCCTTTTTGGATCTATTGCCCTTCGCTTCTTGGGAGTAGAAATACTCTTCCTACCAGCCAGGTAGTCACCGGTCAATGATGCTTTGTTCTGCAGGAGATCTTTGTATGTTCCGGAGTGAACAACAGAACCACCGTCGACTCCGGCACCTGGACCGATGTCGACAATCCAATCCGAGGTCTTGATAGTGTCCTCATCGTGTTCGACAACAACGAGGGTATTTCCTAGATCACGTAGCTTTAGCAGTGTTTCAATTAGTCGCCTGTTGTCTCTTTGGTGCAAGCCGATTGATGGCTCATCCAGGACGTATAGCACTCCGGTAAGTCCAGATCCAATTTGGGTAGCTAGCCTGATGCGCTGCGCTTCGCCACCCGATAGCGAGCCAGCTGCCCTGGATAGAGAAAGGTAATCTAAGCCAACAGCCATAAGAAAATCGAGCCTTGCTCGAATCTCGCGTAGCACCTGAGCGGCGATCTTCTCATCGCGCTTGTCAAGTTTTATGCCCGCGAAGAAAGCTACGCATTCGCCTAAGCTAAGCGACGCGACGTCCGCAATTGAGGACTTTCCGATTCTTACAGCGAGCACCTCTGGTCTAAGTCTTGCGCCATCACAATCTGGACAGTTGATCTCTCTTAAAAATCCTGCCCATTTACCTCTGGAGTAGTCATTCTCAGATTCAAGGTATTTCCGCTCGATGTATTTTAGGACTCCCTCGAAACCAGTTGTGTATCGCAACTCTCTGCCGTAACGGTTCTTCCATTTCACTTGAACGTCAAAGTCATTTCCATTTAGAACTGCGAATCTAACTTCTTCGGGCAGATCGCTCCATGGGGTCTTTAGTGAAAACGAAAGATCCTTTGCTAAACCCTGCAGCATTCTTGAGAAGTAGTGGAATAATCCTTTACCTTGAGTGGACCACGGCAGAATCACGCCGTCTAGAATCGACGCGTCCGGATCACCAATCACTAGATCCTCGTCGACAGCCATCTTCGTTCCAAGACCGGAGCAAGCCTGGCAAGCACCAAATGGCGCGTTGAAGGAAAATGTGCGAGGCTCGATCTCAGTAAGAGTCAGTGGGTGGTCATTTGGACATGACATTTGCTCAGAAAAGCTTCGCCTGGCGTCTTTGCCCTTCCGATCGACGAAATCGATTGTTACTTTGCCTGCAGCTAGTTTCAACGCGGTTTCAATTGAATCCGTGAGACGCCCAGAGATTCCAGCCTTGATTGCCAATCGATCAACTACAACAGCGATGTCGTGCTTGAAAGTCTTCTTTAGCGGCTTCGCATCAGCCAGGGTAATTGTTTCGCCGTCTACAACAGCCCTTGCGTAACCTTGCGAGATGAGATCACGGAATAGGTCTGAGAACTCGCCTTTTTTCTGATCTACGAGCTCTGCAAGAACCTGGAACTTGGTTCCTTCAGGGTTCTCAAGGATTTGATCAACAATCTGCTGCGGTGTTTGCTTGACAATCTTCTCGCCACACTCGGAGCAGTAAGCGATTCCGATTCTCGCCCAAAGCAACCTGAGATAATCGTGAATCTCGGTGATTGTTCCAACAGTAGATCTGGGGTTTCGGTTTGTTGACTTCTGGTCAATTGATACAGCAGGGCTTAGGCCCTCAATGAAGTCAACATCAGGGCGATCAACTTGACCGAGAAACTGACGTGCGTAAGCCGAAAGAGATTCAACATAGCGCCGTTGACCTTCGGCAAAGATTGTGTCAAAGGCTAAAGAAGACTTACCAGAACCCGAGAGTCCGGTAAACACAACGAGGGAATTGCGCGGCATCTCAACTGTGATGTTCTTGAGGTTATGAACGCGTGCGCCTTTGACCACCAAATGGTCAAGATTCATGGTGTCTTTGGCGCTCATTCTTCCTAGCTTAGCTCTGAGGCAAGTGGCACTATATGTGCCCGGCCTTCTTCATTTGTCGCAGTTCATGCTTTAGTTCCGCAATTTCGTCTCGAAGCCTCGCGGCAAGCTCAAACTGAAGCTCGCTTGCAGCATGTCTCATTTGGGCATCGAGATCCAGAACCACAGCGAGAATCTCATCCTGAGCCATGGCCGCAATCCCTCGGTTTGATCTAAGTGGAACTGCGGTTGCTTTACGGCCTTTGGCTTTTCCTAGTTCAGCGATTAACTCTGCAGTGTCCAGCTCTTCGCGCTCTATCTGATCGGTAATGTCGATGATCTTCTTCTGCAGCGGTTGAGGGTCTACACCAAGTTGCTTGTTGTAAGCGACCTGCTTCTCGCGTCTTCTGGTGGTTTCATCGATAGCCTTTCGCATCGACTCTGTCAGGTTATCCCCATACATATGCACTTCACCATTTATGTTTCGAGCAGCTCTACCAATTGTTTGCACTAAGGACGTAGCTGAACGAAGGAAGCCTTCCTTGTCTGCATCGAGTATCGCGACTAAGGAAACCTCAGGAAGATCGAGCCCCTCTCGTAGCAAGTTGATTCCAACCAAAACATCGAAAACTCCCTGACGAAGCTGCCTAAGTAGCTCTACTCGCTTAAGCGTGTCAACATCCGAATGCAGGTACCTGACTTTGACACCGGCTTCTGAGAGAAAATCGGTTAGCTCTTCGGCCATCTTCTTGGTGAGAGTGGTCACTAGAACGCGCTCATCCTTAGCTGCTCTTACGCGGATTTCTTCTAACAGATCATCAATCTGACCCTTGGTTGGCTTCAGGACAATCTTTGGATCTACTAAACCCGTTGGCCTGATGATTTGTTCAACAACACCGTCTGCCGCAGCAAGTTCATACTTACCAGGAGTTGCTGATAGATAAACAGTTTGTCCAACTCGCTGCTGGAACTCGCTCCATCGAAGCGGTCTGTTGTCAAGAGCTGAGGGCAGTCTAAAGCCATGTTCAACCAGTGTGCGTTTTCTAGAAGAATCCCCCTCATACATCGCACCGATTTGCGGAACAGTGGCGTGTGATTCGTCAATCACAGTCAGGAAATCCTCAGGGAAATAGTCAAGAAGGCATGAAGGCGGCTCCCCCGGAGCTCTGCCATCGATGTGCCTTGAGTAGTTCTCGATTCCCGAGCAAAAGCCGAGCTCACGTATCATCTCCAGGTCGAAGTTGGTCCTCATCTTTATGCGCTGAGCTTCGAGAAGCTTTCCGGCTGATTCAAACTCGCGAAGCCTTGCAGCTAGCTCGTTTTCAATCTCTTCAATAGCACGCCCCATTTGTACTGGAGATGCAACATAGTGGCTTGCAGGAAAGATTCCGACGGAGTCAAGCTTCTTAATGACATCACCAGTGAGTGGATGAAGCGAATAGATGGCCTCAATCTCATCCCCAAAGAACTCAACTCGCGTCGCGAACTCATCGTAAACCGGGATGATTTCAATAGTGTCGCCCTTGACGCGGAAGTTTCCCCTGGAGAAATCAATGTCATTGCGCTGATACTGGATCTTTACAAACTCTCTGATGAGTTCATCTCTATCGATTTTTTGACCCACTTGAAGAGGAATGGACTGGTCCAAATACTCTTTTGGGGCCCCTAGTCCGTAAATGCAGGAAACCGTGGAGACAACGATGACATCTCGCCTAGAAAGCAGGCTCATGGTCGCAGAGTAGCGTAGCCGCTCAACCTCCTCGTTGATGCTGGAATCCTTCTCAATGAAGGTATCGGTTTGTGGCACATAGGCTTCTGGCTGGTAGTAGTCGTAGTAGCTAACGAAATACTCAACGGCGTTATTCGGAAACATCTGCCGAAGCTCGGTTACAAGCTGTGCAGCAAGGGTTTTGTTGTGAGCCATCACAAGAGTTGGGCGTTGAAGTGCTTCAATGAGCCAGGCCGTTGTTGCAGATTTACCGGTACCGGTAGCACCTAGAAGGACAACGTCCTTTTCCCCTGCATTTATCCGGCGGACCAGATCAGCAATCGCCGCTGGCTGATCACCGGATGGCTTGAAATCGCTTTCGACCTTGAAAGGCGTGAAGGATCTTGTTCGCTGCAATTTAACCCTTCGCCTTCGCAGCTTCTAGTAATTGCTTCCAAACCTCAACGACTTGAAGCTTCGTTTGCTCCTTGGGCCCTGAGCTGTCGATGACAAAGTTTGCTCTTGCAACGCGTTCGGGCGAGGTAGTTTGCGCCTCTATTCGCGCTCTGGCGTCAGATTCTGACATCTGACGAGATGTCATAAGCCTCGAAACTTGATTCTCAACACCAGCTTCCACGGTGATGATCGTATCGAAGGGGTAATCAACATTTGCCTCAACAAGAAGTGGTACTGCATAGACGACGATTTCTGAAGGCTGATCGCTAATGAGTTGTGTTGTCCGCGCCTTTATGAGGGGATGCAGGATCCTCTCAAGCTCAATTCTTTTCTCAGGATCCGCAAAGACGATTTCACCAAGTTTGGCCCGGTCTAGTTCACCGCTAGGTGACAGAATCTCGAAGCCAAACGCTCCAACAACTTGTACTAAACCAGTAGACCCAGGGACAACAACCTCCCTGGCAACTTGATCTGCATCGACGATGCTTGCGCCAAGCTCCCCCAGCAAGCTTGCAACATAGGACTTTCCAGAGGCTATGCCACCTGTTAGTCCGACGAGATACATTAGCCCATCCTATAAAGCTCGAAACGGGGCTCTGGAATACCCAGGCCCCGATTCAAAGACTGATTTTTGTCTATTCTTTGTCCGCAAGCTTGTCACGCAGCGCACCGAGTGACGCGTCGTCCGAGAGTGTGCCAGCTGATTCTTCTAAAGAACTGCTTGACTCAGCAGGTGTTTGGCTTGGCACTGGTGCATCAGGTAAAGAGGCAGCAAGCTTGTTGGCAACCGCAACCTGCTTCTTGTGCTCTACCCAGCGAGCGTTGGCTTCGGAGTATTCCTTCTCCCATTTTGCTCTGGCCTCTTCGTGACCAGGTTGCCATTCGCTTGTTGCAGGATCGAAACCATCCGGGTACTTGTAGTCACCCTTCTCGTCGTACTCTGCGTACATTCCATAAAGTGCTGGGTTGAAGTCCTTGCCCTCTGGATCAACTTCCTCAAGAGCTTGCTTCAAGGAAAGCGAAATCCTTCTTCTTTCGAGGTCAATGTCGATGACCTTCACAAAGACATCCTGGTTAGCAGAGACGACTTGCTCTGCAAGCTCAATGTGCTTGGTCGAAAGCTCTGAAATGTGAACAAGTCCTTCGATGCCATCAGCAACACGAACGAATGCACCAAATGGAACAAGTTTGGTGACCTTGCCAGGTGCGTACTGACCAATCGAATGAGTTCTAGCAAACACTTGCCATGGGTCTTCCTGGGTTGCCTTCAAGGAAAGCGAAACCCGCTCGCGGTCTTGATCAACTTCCAGAACCTCAACGGTTACTTCTTGACCTATCTCAACAACCTCAGAAGCATGCTCGATGTGCTTCCAAGAAAGCTCTGATACGTGAACCAATCCGTCAACGCCACCGAGGTCAATAAATGCACCGAAGTTTACGATCGATGAAACAACACCGGTTCTAATCTGTCCCTTTGCAAGATCTGCAAGGAAAGTAGATCTTGATGCTGACTGGCTTTGCTCCAGTAACGCTCTTCTTGAAAGAACTACGTTATTGCGGTTCTTGTCTAACTCAAGAATCTTGGCTTCAACTTCCTGGCCGAGGTATGGAGCTAGGTCACGAACACGGCGAAGTTCAATAAGGGAGGCAGGTAGGAACCCGCGAAGTCCGATGTCAACGATAAGTCCACCCTTGACAACTTCGATAACTGTTCCGGTAACGGTGGTATCGGCTGCCTTGATCTTCTCGACATCACCCCAGGCACGCTCGTACTGAGCGCGCTTCTTGGAAAGAATCAGACGACCCTCTTTGTCTTCTTTCTGCAAAACAAGGGCTTCAATGGTGTCTCCAACAGAAACAATATCCCCTGGATCAGCATCGTGACGGATTGAAAGTTCTCGGGAAGGAATAACACCTTCGGTCTTGTACCCAACATCTAGCAGAACCTCATCGCGATCGATTTTTACAACGGTTCCTTGAATAAGGTCTCCGTCGTTGAAGAACTTGAGGGTTTTTTCAACGGCTGCTAGGAATTCTTCGGCAGTGCCAATGTCGTTAATGGCTACTTGCTTTGGGGCTTTTGTGGTTGATTCTGTTGTCATAGAGAAAGGTGCTCCATTTGCTCTGCATACTCAGGTCGCGATAGCGCTCCATAGGAGAGAAATTGCTACCGCAACGGCGGATAAGGGATTGCGCTTTCGCGCCCCCTAAGCCTACCTGCTAATGAGGCTGGAGACAAAGGGCTAGTGAGCAGCCTTGTCCCAGCTCTTGCCTGTCCCGATCTGGACATCCAATGGCACCGATAGCTTGACCACATTAGACATTTTGTCCAAAACTAGTTCTTCCAAGGTCTTGGCCTCTCCCGGGTACACCTCAAAGACAAGCTCATCGTGGACTTGGAGAAGCATCCTAGATTTCATACCTTTCGTCTCTAGCGCGTCCTGAATCTGGTTCATGGCCATTTTCATGATGTCTGCGGCTGTTCCTTGGATCGGTGCGTTTAGAGCGGCCCGGCGAGCGTTCTCCCGCACTTGAAAAATCGAACTATTCAGATCGTCAAACGGTCTTCGACGCCCATGATAGGTAGTGGTGTAGCCCACCGCTTTGGCGTCTTCAACGACCTTTGCGAGATACCTTCTTACTCCCCCAAATCGCTCGAAGTAGTCCTTCATGAGCTGCTTAGCGTCGGCGTTCGATAGACCCAGCTGTTTTGCCAACCCGTACTCACTCAACCCATAGACCAAGCCATAGCTCATGGCCTTGACTTGAGCTCGCATTTCTGAAGTTACGTCCTGGGGTTTGACGCCAAAGATTCTCGAGCCTACGAAGCGGTGCAGATCCTCTCCTGCCTTGAAAGCCTCAATAAGACCTGGGTCCTCAGACAGATGCGCCATGATGCGCATTTCGATCTGCGAATAGTCGGCGGTCATTATTGATTCAAATCCCTTAGATGCAATAAAGGCGTCACGGATCTGAGCTCCGCGGGGATTTCGAATCGGAATGTTCTGCAGGTTTGGGTTCTCGGAGCTTAGGCGACCAGTTGAGGTTCCGGTTTGGACGTAAGTTGTGTGAATCTTTGAGTCCTCTTCTACAGCCTTAAGTAGCGTCTCCACCATTTGCTTCAACTTTGTTGAATCACGGTGGGCAAGCAGTCTCTCAAGAAACGGATGCCCTGTTTGCTCAAAGAGTTCGGTTAGTGCAGCCGCGTTCGTTGAGAATCCAGTCTTCAGAGACTTGGTTCCCTTCATGCCTAGATCTTCAAAGAGGACAACCTGGAGCTGCTTGGGCGAAGCAAGGTTGATTTCCTTACCAATAATCTTGAAAGCTTCATCGCCAATCTGGGTAACCTCTTTACTCAGGGTGTCAAACAAACTCTGCAAGAGTTTTGCATCAATCGAAACACCAACACTCTCCATCAATGCCAGCGATCTTGAGCTTGGGAGCTCAATCTGCCTATAAACAGAATCTTGATTCTGGGATACAACTTGTGAAGCCATTATTGGAGCCAGAGAAAAAGCAAGCCACGCGTCCAAACTCGGGTCTATTGCCTGCTCTGGGATCAGCTGGTTTGGATCAGACCTCGTCACTGAAATACCCAGATACTCCTCAACAAGGTCATCAACGAAAAAGTTTCTGCGTACCGGATTCAGCAAGTATGCGAGCAAAAGTGCGTCGTCTGAAACACCATCGATGTCTAGCTCGTGCTCCATAAGAAGTCTTTTTGTCCCCTTGTAATCAAACAGGACTTTTTTCTTGGACCCATCTGCTAACCAACTTGCAAGAATTGAGGACTGCTTTCCTGACAGAAAGATTCTTGTAGCCGCGGAGGCAAAACCAAACAGCAATCCATTGTCAATTTCTTCGATTTCCAGGCCAACAACTTCCTCGCCCGAAAGCCATTTCATCAGCTCAGCTTCAGACAAATCCTTCGATGGTGGAATTTCAAGTTTTGCGACTGCAGATTTAGGTGCATGATCCTGAAAGGGTGCAGTCGTTGTTGCCGCAGGAGCGGAGCCTAGACCGTTGGTTTGGGTGCCGGCTGTCCCGCGCAATCGAAGCACTCTCTCGGTAAGAGCCTTAAAGTGCATCTTGGAAAAAGCAGTGCGAACTCGAGCCTCATCCACCGCGGTCAGCCGGAAAGACTCAAATTCAACACCCATGTCGAGGTCCCGAACAAGATGATTGAGTCTTCGGTTTCGAAGAGCAAGCTCGTAGTTCTCTCTGAGTGACTCCCCCACTTTGCCTGGTACTTCTGCAGAATTGTCCAAAATTGTCTTGAGATCACCGTGCTGCTGCAACCACTTGGCGGCTGTTTTTGGACCGACACCTGGAATGCCTGGAAGGTTATCTGAAGTCTCTCCAACCAGAGCTGCGAGATCTGGATACTGCTTTGCATGGATTCCGTAGCGTTCTAGAACAGCTGCATCGTCCATCCGCGCTAGGTTCATGACGCCCTTGACTGGATAAAGAATTGTGGTGTCTTCACTAATCAGCTGAAATGTATCGCGGTCCCCAGAAACAACTAGTACTTTGAATCCGGCGGCGCTGGCTTGGTCCGCGAGTGATGCAAGGATGTCATCTGCCTCGTAGTCTTTCTTGGTAAGCGTTTTGATGTTCATGCTTTCCATGGCATCTTCCAAAAGTTCGGTCTGACCGAAGAATTCAGGTGGGGTCTCCCCGCGATTTCCCTTGTATTCCGGATACTCGATTGCGCGGAACGAAGGTCCTGAGATGTCGAATGCGACTGCAAGATGGGTTGGTTTCTCACCCTCGAGAAGGTTTAGAAGCATAGAGATGAATCCATGAACTGCGTTTGTGTGCTGACCGTCTGGCGTTTTGAAGTTGGAGGGATTCAGTGCATAGAAAGCTCGAAAAGCCAGAGAATGCCCGTCAATAAGCATCAAGGTAGGCTTAGGATTCATGATTGCAAGCCTACTTTGCTTGTAGGTGAAACCAATGAGAGGGAAGTTGCATGTCAGGCCAAGACCCAATTCTTAGCGACGTAGCAAAACAAGTTGCAGCACAACGAGGCGTAGGGGCTCTCGCTGAGAAAATGGGTATCCAGATTCTTGAACTAAGCGCTGAGCGGGCTGTCGCAACGATGCCGGTCGAAGGCAACACTCAGCCAATTGGTTTGCTTCACGGCGGTGCGTATCTTGTGCTTGGCGAGACTTTAGGTTCATTCGCCGCTAACGTTTGGGCTCACCCAAACGGTCACGCAGTTGGAATTGAAATCTCTGCCTCCCATACAAAGTCCGCTACTCGGGGCTTGGTGACTGGTACAGCGACAGCATTGTCACTCGGAAAAACGCTAACTGTTCACGAAATCGTGGTGACAAACGAAGCCGGCGAAAGACTTTCCACCGTGCGTATAACCAATCTGATAAGGAAAGCTACTTCTCCAGCTGATCAAGAATAGTCCTGGCAACATCAACCATTCCGATACGCCTATCCATGGCTGCCTTTTGAATCCACCTGAAAGCATCTGGTTCTGACAGTCCCATCTGGACTCCTAGTACGCCCTTGGCTCTTTCGACTAGTTTTCTTGTTTCGAGCCTTTCAGTTAGATCTGATACTTCCGACTCCAGCTGAGTCAGCTGCTGAAAACGAGATAACGCAACCTCTATTGCAGGAAGAAGATCATCCGGAGAGAATGGCTTAACAAGAAAAGCCATAGCTCCCACTTCGGAAGCGCGCGAAACTAGCTCCTGCTGGTTGAAAGCTGTTAGAAACACAACTGGAATTCGCAGTTTGGCAATCTGCTCCGCTGCCGAAAGTCCGTCCATGTCTGGCATCTTGATGTCCATCACCATGAGATCAGGCTTAAGTTCTTTGGCAAGTTCAATTGCCTTTAGACCATCCCCGGCCTCTCCAACGACATCGAAGCCTTGATCCTTCAAGGTTTCAACAATGTCCATCCGAATCAGCGATTCGTCCTCGGCAACTACTATTCGTCGCTTTGAGTTGTGTTCCATGTCGCTTACTTTATGGCACTTTCGGGTACTAGCGCTAAAACAAATCGGTTAGAGTTGAACACGTGGTACTGCCGGAATGGCGGAACGGCAGACGCGGAGCACTCAAAATGCTTTGTTCGAAAGGACGTGTGGGTTCGAATCCCACTTCCGGCACCACGAAATCTTAGCTCTCGGCACCGGTTCCAACCTTGTGCACCCGAAGAGTATTTGTCGAACCAGACACCCCAGGCGGGGTGCCAGCGACTACAACTACCTCATCCCCAACCTTGCACATTCCCTGCTCTAGAACCGAAATGTCGACCTGCTCGAACATAGCGTCTGTGTGTGAAACTTTTGGAACAATGTAGGTTTTCGATCCCCACACCAGCGACAGCTCCCGAGCTGTTTGAACGTTCGGAGTGAAAGAAAGAACCGGCACGGCTGATCTCAATCTGGAGATTCTGCGCAACGAATCTCCACCTTCGGTGAACACGCAGACAAATTTTGACCCAAGCAGCTCTGCAATTTCCATTGCTGCAAACGAAACCGCTCCACCCTGAGTGTGAGGTCTAGTACCAAGGTCCGGGATCCTCGAAAGACCATTTTCCTCAGTTGACTGGATGATTTTTGCCATGGTTGCAACTGTTTCAACAGGGAATGATCCAACGCTGGTTTCCCCAGAAAGCATCAAGGCATCAGCCCCATCCAAAACAGCGTTTGCAACATCACTAGTCTCCGCACGGGTTGGAATGCTCGATGAGATCATGGATTCAAGCATCTGGGTTGCAACAATCACTGGCTTTGCCCAGCGGCGTGCAAGTTCAACGGCACGCTTTTGAACCAGTGGAACCTGCTCAAGAGGAAGTTCAACACCAAGATCACCTCGAGCCACCATGATTGCGTCGAAGGCATCAATGATCTCCTCAAGATTTTCAACGGCTTGGGGCTTCTCAATCTTTGCGATTACGGGGACTTTGCGACCCTCTTCGCGCATAATCTCGTGAACCCGATCGATGTCAGAAGCGTTTCTCACGAAAGATAACGCCACCATGTCCACACCGAGCTTTAGGGCCCAACGCAAATCATCCTCATCCTTTTCTGAAAGCGCCGGAACATTTACAGCAACTCCAGGAAGGTTAATACCCTTGTTGTTCGAAACCAGACCTGGGATCTCAACCTCGGTTGTCACAGTGGTGTCAGAAACTGCTACCGCTCTAAGTTTGACCTTGCCATCGTCAATCAAAAGGAAATCGCCAACTTTGACATCGCCTGGAAGACCCTTGAATGTGGTGCCACAGATGTTTACATCGCCTTCTATCTCATCGGTTGTGATCTTGAAAGTGGCACCCTTTTCTAGCTTTACCGGACCATCTTTGAACTTGGTCAAACGAATCTTCGGACCCTGGAGGTCCACAAAAACTCCCACTGGCTTATCTAGGTCACTGGCAGCTTTACGAACATCGCGATAAATCTGCTCGTGGACATCGTAACTACCGTGACTTAGGTTCATCCTGGCAACGTCAACACCAGCTTCGATGATTGCTCGAAGTTGATCGTAGCTAGAGCTAGCAGGCCCTAGGGTCGCAACGATTTTTGCCCTTCTCATTTGATTCCTCTTCTATGTTTGGAGCGGTTAGCTGTAAACAGATAATGGTTGGTCTGAAGCCCGCACCGGTGAGGGCAAATCCGTTGTTCCTTCTAAGAACCTATCGATGGTGGCAGCAGCTGCGCGACCTTCAGCAATCGCCCAAACAATTAGCGACTGACCTCTTCCTGCGTCACCAGCAACAAAAAGCCCTGGAACTTCGGTTGAGAAATCATCTGCCCTTACAAAGGTACTATTCGATTGTAAACCTAGATTCAGCTGATTTACGGGACCGGTTGTTTCAGGGCCTACAAATCCAAGGGCTAGAAGGACCAAATCTGCTTCGATGGTGCGTTCTGTGCCTGGAGTTGGGACGCGCTTCCCGTCAACTATTTGAGTGTCCGCAACGCGGATTCCCTTTACGAGACCAGACTCCCCTAAAAATTCAATTGTTGAAGACATGAACTTTCTTTCACCAAACTCCTCGTGAGCGCTGGATACTTCGTAGAGGTTCGGAAAAGTGGGCCAAGGCTGCTTTGACGATCTTGTTTCAGGCGGCTTCACACCGATTGCGATTGTTGTAACAGACTTAGCGCCTTGCCTAGTGGCGGTTCCTAAACAATCCGCACCGGTGTCCCCACCGCCAAGAATCACGACGTGTTTTCCGGCAGCAGAGATCTGATCGCTCACGCTCAAACCTGCAACGGCCCGATTGGCCTGAGCCAGATATGGCATCGCAAAATGAACACCCATGAGGTCTCTTCCGGCAACTGGCAAGTCTCTTGGTACCGAAGCACCGGTTGCAACCAAGACAGCGTCGTAGCGTCGAAGTAGGTCTTCCCAACTGATTTGCGTACCAATCTCAACCCCAGTTCTAAAGCGCACACCCTCCGCTTCAAGTTGAGCGAGTCTTCGGTCGATGTGACGCTTTTCCATCTTGAAATCGGGAATTCCATAGCGCAGCAAGCCGCCAATTCGATCATCTTTCTCAAAGACCGCAACGGTATGCCCGGCTCTTGCAAGTTGCTGGGCGGCTGCCAGTCCGGCTGGACCGGAACCCACCACGGCAACGGTTTTCCCAGTGAGGCGCTCTGGCGGATGGGCCGAAACATAACCGTTATCGAAAGCGTCATCGATTATCGAAACTTCAATTTCTTTAATTGTTACCGCAGGTTGGTTTATCGCGAGAACACAACTTGACTCGCAAGGTGCCGGGCAAAGCCGACCAGTAAATTCTGGAAAATTGTTCGTCGAATGCAAACGTTCAATTGCCGATGATCCATCTGCTCGCCACACCGCATCATTCCACTCTGGAATCAAGTTCCCAAGAGGGCATCCTTGATGGCAAAACGGAACTCCGCAATCCATGCACCTTCCGGCCTGAGCCTTTACAACTCCAGATTCACGACGTTCATAGACTTCCTTCCAGTCCATAATGCGCACGTCTACCGGCCTACGCTTTGCAACTACACGGTCGGTAACCTTTAGAAAACCCCTTGGATCAGCCACTTGTAGCCTCCAGAATCTTTCCCCAAACTTCTGACCCGTCCGGGTCCATTCCGGTTATCTCTGCGTCTGCGAGAATCTCGCGAACGCTAGCGTAATCAGTTGGCATCACCACACTGAAATTCTCTAACTCAGATTCAAAGTTCTCAAGAATCCATCCAGCGATTCTTGATTGAGTCTCGGCCTGGTGCAGTTCAATGAGCTCTCTCAGCTCGAGAGCCTGCTCTTTGGAAGGCTTGAGAAGCCTGAGATCATCTGCGCTAAGTGCCTCAGCGTTCACACTTGAATCCCGAAGTTTATAGACGTAGGCGTATCCACCACTCATACCAGCACCTAAGTTTCTTCCAACAGAACCCAGGATCACAACGCGTCCGCCGGTCATGTACTCGAGTGCATGGTCTCCAGCACCTTCAACCACTGCGGTAGCTCCAGAGTTTCGTACCATGAACCGCTCGCCGACAACTCCAGATAGAAACAGCTGACCAGACGTTGCGCCGTAGCCAATTACGTTGCCAGCGATGATGTTCTCGTTGGAAGGAAAACTTGCATTCTCATCTGGGCGGATAACGATCAAACCGCCGCTCAAGCCTTTGCCGACATGGTCGTTGGCGTCGCCAATGAGCTCTAACTTGATTCCACTCGGGATAAATGCGCCGAAGGACTGTCCAGCAGTTCCGCGAAGTCGGACATGAATAGTGGCTTCCGGTAATCCCGATTCGCCAAAAGAAACAGTCACGTGATGACCCAAGAGAGTTCCAGCGGCCTGCTCGGTGTTACGAATAGTGTCTTCGATTAGCACTGGCTTGGAATGAAGGAGAGACTCAGATGCTTGGGCAATCAATTTGTGATCGAAGTGCTTCTCAAGTTCGTGATTCTGATCTACCTTCTTGGATCTTGGGGCATAATCACCCAGACCCGAGCCCTGGAGGATTGGTGAGAGGTCAAGGCCATCAGCTTTCCAATGTGAGATAGCGCTGTCCACATTAAGCAGCTCAGTGTGCCCAACTGCCTCTTCGATGGACCTAAAGCCAAGACCTGCAAGAATCTCGCGAATCTCCTCGGCAAGAAACTCAAAAAAGTTCACCACGAACTCAGGCTTGCCAGTAAACCGCTCTCTCAATAGAGGGTTCTGAGTTGCCACTCCGACTGGGCAAGTATCCAAGTGACAGACCCTCATGAGGATGCAACCAGAAACAACCAGAGGTGCTGTTGCAAAACCAAACTCCTCAGCTCCTAGCAGTGCTGCGATTACAACATCGCGACCGGTTTTCATCTGCCCGTCAACTTGAACCGATACTCGGTCACGAAGTCCGTTGAGCATAAGTGTCTGCTGTGTCTCAGCAAGTCCTAATTCCCAAGGTGTTCCAGCATGCTTCAGCGAGTTCAGAGGCGATGCGCCTGTTCCACCATCGTGACCGGAAACCAAAACGACATCTGCCTTGGCCTTGACAACTCCCGCGGCAACGGTGCCGATACCCACCTGGCTAACCAGCTTTACGTGCACTCGTGCCGAGGGATTTGATCTCTTCAGGTCAAAGATCAGCTGCTTCAAATCTTCAATCGAGTAGATGTCGTGGTGTGGTGGTGGAGAGATCAGGCCCACACCTGGCGTCGAGTGTCTGGTCTTGGCGATCCATGGATAGATCTTGTTAGCGGCTAGTTGACCACCTTCACCAGGTTTAGCACCCTGTGCCATTTTGATCTGTAGATCATCGGCATGAGTTAGATACATGCTCGTTACGCCAAAACGTCCAGAAGCAACCTGCTTTATGGCACTTCTTCGTTTCGGATCTAGCAAACGATCGGTATCTTCACCGCCCTCGCCGGTGTTGGACCTTGCTCCGATACTGTTCATCGCAACTGCCAAAGTTTCGTGAGCCTCTTTTGAGATTGACCCGTAGCTCATGGCACCGGTGGAGAATCGTTTGACAATCGATGAGACGGACTCGACCTGATCGATTGATATAGGTTCGCGGACTCCGTCCTTGAACTTGAATAACCCGCGAAGTGTCATCAGCCTGGAGGACTGATCATCAATTAGCTTGGTGTATTGCCGGAAGATGTCAAAGCGCTTCTCGCGAGTTGCGTGCTGCAGCTTGAATACTGTCTCTGGGTTGAATAGATGCGGCGGGCCTTCTCTTCGCCATTGATACTCTCCCCCAACATCTAACGACTGGTGAACGTTTACGGCACGCTCAACCGGGTACGCGCTGGCGTGCCTTGCCGCGATCTCTTGGTGTAATACCTCCATGCCGATGCCGCCTAGCTGAGATGTGGTGCCATAGAAGTACTTCTCGACAACGTCTTGATTTAGTCCAATTACTTCGAAACACTGAGCGCCGCTATATGAAGACACTGCCGAGATACCCATCTTCGACATGATCTTTAGAACACCCTTGCCCAGCGAACCAATTAGGTTCTTCGCCGCCTGCTCGAGGCTTACTCCCTGAATACGTCCCTCTCGAATCATTAGCTCTACAGATTCCAAAGCAAGATACGGATTCACAGCGGCCGCGCCGTAGCCAACAAGAGCTGCGACATGGTGAACCTCGCGAACATCACCAGCCTCAACGACCAAACCAACCATGGTGCGTCGACCGGTTCTAATCAAGTGATGATGCACTGCGGAAGTAAGAAGTAGTGATGGGATTGGAGCTAAATCACGATTGGAATCACGATCTGAAAGCACTAAATAGGTGATCCCATCGTCTATGGCTTGATCAACTTCGGCGTAGATCTCCACAAGACGCTTCTCTAGTCCAGTGCTTCCCTCGGATAGCCGGTAGAGACCCCGCACAACAAACGCCTCTCCTCCTCCTGGCATTTCGGCGATGTGTTTTATCTTCGCGAGCTCGTCATTGCTGAGCGCTGGGAAATCAATGATCACTTGCTGCGCGTGATTCGGGCCAGCGCTAAGGAGATTTCTCTCGGGACCGATACCGGTAGCAAGCGAGGTCACCACTTGCTCGCGTATCGAGTCAAGCGGCGGATTTGTTACCTGAGCAAACTGCTGAACAAAGTAGTCAAAAAGTAACCGTGGTCTATCTGAGATTGCAGCAATCGGAGTGTCCGAACCCATGGCACCGAGTGGTTCTGTGCCGTTCTTGGCCATCGGCATCAGAAGCACCCTTAGTTCCTCATCGGTGAAACCGAAGGTTCTCTGCCTGCGATTCACAGACGAAGACGTGTGTGCGATGTGCTCCCTCTCAGGCAGATCTCGCAGGTTGATTCGGTTATCCGATAACCAACTGTCCCATGGCTCAGAGGAAGCAACCTGAGACTTGATTTCCTCGTCTTCAATGATTCGACCTTCAACTGTGTCGACTAAGAACATTTTCCCGGGCTGAAGCTTGCCTTTTCTGACAACCTTGGAGGGATCGATGTCAACAACACCGGCCTCGGATGCCAAAACAACTAGACCGTCTTCGGTAACTAGGTATCGACCCGGTCTAAGGCCATTGCGATCGAGGGTGGCACCAACCAAGTCGCCGTCAGTGAATATAACAGCAGCCGGACCATCCCATGGTTCCATCATCAACGAGTGATACTCGTAGAAACTTTTCCTGGCCGGATCAATTACTTGCTGAGACTCCCATGCCTCGGGAATCATCATCATCATGGCGTGCGGTAGCGATCGACCTGCAAGATACAAAAGTTCCAGTACCTCATCAAACGATGCACTGTCGCTAGCTCCCTTAGTGATAACCGGCTTGAGAGATTCAATGTCACCGAGCACATCAGATTCCAACTGAGCTTCACGAGCTTTCATCCAGTTGCGATTTCCGCGAATGGTGTTGATCTCACCATTGTGAGCGATCATTCGATATGGATGAGCAAGGGGCCAAGAAGGGAAGGTGTTGGTAGAAAATCTCGAATGAACAAGGGCGAGAGTTGAAACCATAACCGGATCACTAAGTTCAGGAAAGAACGGTTCAAGTTGGAGGGTAGTAACCATGCCCTTGTAGACAATGGTCTTACTCGATAGCGAAGGGTGATAAATACCAATAGTTTTCTCGCTGGCTCTTCTCAGGCGATAGAGCTTTCGCTCTAGGTCGATTCCAGTAAGACCCGAGAGACTCTTGACAAATACCTGAGCGATAAACGGCATTGCTTCTCTTGCTAGGTTTCCTAGAACGTCTGGATTTGTGGGAACATCACGCCAGGACAAGACCTCTAGATCTTCTTGACTAGCCAGCTCAGCAAACTTTGCTCGTTCAGCACTGCGTGTGGCTTCATCCGTAGATTCAAAAACAAGCCCAGCTCCATAGCTACCTGCTGCTGGTAGATCGCTACCAAGTTCACGCCTGAAGAAAGCATCAGGAATCTGAATCAGAATTCCTGCGCCATCACCTGTTCCAGCATCCGAGCCGATAGCGCCACGGTGTTCAAGGTTTCGAAGAGCATCAAGTGCTGTTTGAATAATGTCGTGACCTGGGGTTCCCCGTAGGGTTGCAACCAGAGCAAGCCCGCAGGCATCCTTTTCGGAATCCTGCTGATACAAACCAGAGCTTGGCCAATTGGCAAATCGCTCAAAGGGTGATATCGGCATTGCGCGTTGTCTCCATTCAAAATATTGAAGGGACAACGCTGGCCCGCAAAACAGTTCAAAAAACTGGAACCAGGCACTTGTGATGCCAAATTAGCCTTGTTGGGCTACTTCTCAGATACTAGCTTATCCTCTGGCTTTGCAGCCTGGTCATCCTTGGGTTTTGGCTCGCGACCTGCAAGGTAGGCGGTGAGCTCAAGACCAGTGTGCTTGCGGTAGGAGATGACCATGACCGCGAGTCCTACGACGATGCCAAAGATGGCCGACCATATGTTGATGCGTAGGCCAAGAAATATCTCGCTTGGGTCTATCCGGATCGCTTCGACCCAGATCCTGCCCACCGAGTAGTAGATGAAGTAAAGCCCAATCATTCGGCCCCAGCGCAGGTTGAATCTCTTGTCTGCGGCTAAAAGTATTGCGACTCCAACGAGCGACCAGATTGATTCGTACAAAAATGTTGGATGGAACAAAACACCCTCCGGCAAGCCAGCTGGGTAAGCGCGGTTGCTGCTAGAAATCTCAAGACCCCACGGAAGATCGGTCGGCAGGCCAAAAAGCTCGTTGTTAAAGTAATTGCCCCAGCGACCTATTGCTTGGGCAAGCAAGATACCTGGAGCGACAGCGTCCAAATAGGAAGTGAGCTTGATTCCCGCCTTTCTGGATCCAATGTAAGCACCCACTGCACCAAACAGTAGGGCTCCATAGATTGCCAATCCACCCTCCCAGATTCGAAATGGTGCGAGCAGGTCGGCGCCTTGGTAGAAGTAGTCGTTTGGGTGAGTGATCACGTGGAAGAATCTTCCGCCAAGGATTCCAAAAGGAATCGCCCAGAAAGAAACGTCTAGTGCCACACCAGCTTCTACTCCCCTGGCCTTGAGCCTGGACTCGGTAAGCAGAAGGGCAAGAATGATTCCGGTGAGGATAAATAGCGCGTAGAAATGAATCCTTAGAGGACCAAGCTCAATGTAGCTAACATCTGGTGACGGGATTGATGTGAATATTTGGAACAGGTTCATCTCAGCTCTTTCCTTTTGCTAATTCTCTAACTTTAGCCGTTAGGCCGTTGATACCTGAGCTTGCGTAGGCGGCTATGAACGCTGAACCGACAATAGCCCCATCTGCATAGCTGTTTACCTGCCTAACCTGATCCTCTGTTGAGATACCAATTCCAACAGCCGTGAGAGATTCTGGTGCGTTGCTGCGAACTTTAGCAACAACTTCCTTAGCCTTAGCATCTAAGTCCTCACGCGGTCCGGTAATGCCCATCGTGGAAACCGCATAAACGAAGCCACGTGATAACTCGCTAGCATTGCCAACCCTCGAATCACTAGAAGATGGGGTTGCAAGAAACACCCGATCAAGATTGTGTGAATCGGTAGCGGCAATCCACTTGGCAGCCTCATCTGGTATCAAGTCAGGTGTGATTGCTCCAGCAGCACCAGAATCGGCAAGATCGGAAGCAAACCGCTCCACTCCATAAGCAAGAACTGGGTTCCAGTAAGTCATGACTAAGACAGGAGCCTTGACTCGCGCAGTGATCTTCTTGATTGCTTCAAAGGCCTCACTCAGCCGAAAGCCATTCTCGAGAGCTTCTTCAGTTGCCTTTTGAATAACTAAACCATCCATAACAGGATCGCTGTATGGAATTCCCAACTCTAGAACGTCTACCCCAGATTCGCACATTGCAACCGCTGCCTCTATCGAAGCATCAAGGTTTGGGTAGCCAAGTGGGAAGTAACCGATCAAAGAGCCACCACTCTCCTTGTTTGCCAGAAGAGTCTGTTCAGTTTTACTCATCTAGACCAATCCAAAATACTTTGCCGCTGTTTCCATGTCCTTATCGCCGCGGCCACTTAGGTTCACAAGCACCTTGCTATCTGGTTTCAGGGTTGGCATCAATTGCGAAATACCAGCAAGGGCGTGAGCGGTCTCTATTGCAGGAATAATCCCCTCGGTTCTACTAAGAGTTCTAAGAGCCTCCATAGCCTCCGAATCAGTAACTGGAATGTACTCTGCTCTACCGATGTCCTTCAACCAAGAATGCTCGGGGCCAACGCCTGGATAATCAAGACCTGCGGATATCGAATGTGATTCAAGAGTTTGCCCATCTTCGTCTTGCAACAGGTAGCTCATCGCCCCATGCAACACACCAGGTCGACCGGCGCTGAGCGTAGCCGCGTGCCTGCCGGTCGCTACCCCATCACCGGCAGCTTCCATCCCCACCAGTCGAACGTCATCATCTAAAAACGCGTGGAAGATACCGATTGCATTCGATCCTCCGCCAACACATGCAACCACGGCATCTGGAAGTGAGCCAGTCTCATCAAGCATCTGTTGCCTTGCCTCAAAACCAATCACGGAATGGAAGTCACGAACCATAGTTGGGAACGGGTGAGGGCCGGCAACTGTTCCCAGAAGGTAATGAGTGCCTGCTACGTTTGCCACCCAGTCACGCAAAGCCTCATTGATTGCATCTTTTAGTGTTCTGCTTCCGGTCTTTACGGCAACAACCTCCGCGCCAAGAAGTCGCATTCTCGCAACATTGAGTGACTGCCTTATTGTGTCAACTTCGCCCATATAGACAATGCACTCAAGACCAAGCAATGCTGCCGCAGTTGCACTTGCCACACCGTGCTGGCCGGCACCTGTTTCGGCGATAATTCTTTGCTTGCCCATTCTCTTGGCAAGCAATGCTTGACCGAGAACATTATTGATCTTGTGTGAACCGGTGTGGTTTAGATCTTCACGCTTGAGAAATACTCGAATGTCGCCGATGGTGGCTGCAAACTTCGGTGCCTCGGTAATGATGGAGGGGCGCCCCGTATAGGTTTTGTGTAAGTGGGCCAACTCCTCAACAAACGAAGGATCGCTCTTGGCCTCTTGGTAGGTCCGATCAAGCTCATCTAAGGCAGCAATGAGGGATTCGGGAACAAATCTCCCGCCAAATTCACCAAAGTATGGCCCAACTTGGTCTGCAAGCTTTTCCGACATCTAATAAGCCTACGGCTTCTTCACTTTGCTAAAAGTGCTAACCAGTTCTGGGGCGTCACCGGTTACTAGAGCCTCGCCAACCAAAACGCAGTCCGCACCGAAGGAAGCATACTCTTCAACATCGGCCACGCTGCGAACAGCCGATTCCGCAATCTTGATTGACCCTTCTGGAACCAGAGAAGCTAATCGGCCAAACAGGGATCGGTCGGTTTCGAATGTTCCTAAATCCCTAGCGTTGATTCCAATAAGTCTGGATTCAACTTCGCATGCACGGAGGACTTCCTGCTCTGAATGAGTTTCTATAAGGGCGGTCATTCCTAGCTGCTCGGTGAATGCCTTTAATCGAGTAAGTGATTTTTGGTCCAAGCCAGCAACAATCAGAAGCACCATGTCCGCGCCGTGAGCGCGGGCCTCAAGCACCTGATACTCGTTAGCTATGAAGTCTTTGCGTAATACCGGGATCCTTACTGACTTTCGGACCTCATCGAGATCCTCCAGGCTTCCAAGAAAACTTCTTCCTTCTGTTAGTACACTCACGGCTCCAGCGCCAGCAGATTCATACGATCTTGCTAATGCTGCGGGATCTTCAATACTCGCAATGCTTCCTCGAGATGGGCTAGCTCTCTTGATTTCGGCAATTACTCGAATGTTCGTAGGACTTAGTAGGTGTGGTTCGAGATCAATTGATGGTGGAGATAGAAGGGCAAGCTTCTCAATTTGTGGAAGTGGAATTAGTTCTTCGCGTGCCGCGGCATCTCGAATGGCTCCCGCGTAAAGATCTAAAAGCAATTAGTCCTTAGACTTCGATCCGCCGACGCCATAACCTGCGCGCTTGAGATACCATCCAGCAATTGGTCCTAGACCGGCCAAGCCGGCACTAGCCCAAACCATGAAAGCCAGGTCTAGCCAAAAAAAGAGAGTCCCAAGGGCAAACGCAACTATCACAACGGACACAGTTACCCACGCGGCAAGTGAATCTCCGTGACCAGGCTCGGTGCTATTCGCAGACATGATTTCTCCTCTTTTGACCCAACTTTATCAGTTGATTACTAGTTCTGACTGCTCCAGAGGTTCTCTGGTTCTCGCTTCGACTTTGCAGCCTTAGGCTTCTGGCTCTCGATGGGTATTAGTGCCACAAATGCCAAAACTAATGCATTTAGAGCCGCGCTTATAAGAAACAGCGTCGTAAAGACACCAACCGAGCTAGACACCAGGAATTCAGAAGTTGAAAGTTCTTGCACAACACCGGTTTGAGCCGCCAGGACGGACACAAGAGTCTCTCGAACCTGCTTTTCCGAAGTCAATACAACATCAAAAAAGGCCCAAATCATCATTGGCAAGGTGGCCGCAGCAAGAATTCTGGCAACAATCGGTTTCACAAGCAGGCTAACCAGAATGATCACAACCTGCAATGAAATGAGGGTTCCAATAACCGGGAAGGCCAGGAAGCCCGTAATCTGGATTACTCCCCCACCAGCACTTTCCGAAACTTCAAAACTTTGCCAACTCTGAGCTGCTGTTAGCGCAACGAGACCACTGGAAAAAAGCCAAATCAGAAGCACCCTTGTTCTTTTCACGATAGCTTCCTCATTGAGTTTGCTATGGCTATTGCCTTCAGGGGTGCCGAGGCTTTGGAGATTGTTTCTTGGTTCTCCGATTCTGGGACGGAATCTAGAACGATGCCTGCACCAGCCTGGACATAACCCTTTCCATCGCGAAGAACAACAGTTCGAATTGCTATCGCTAAATCAGCATTACCAGAGAAGTCAAAGTAGCCAACAACTCCGCCGAAAAGACCTCTGTTGATTGGCTCTAGTTCATGAATAACCGATAGCGCCATAGGTTTCGGAGCCCCGGATAAAGTTCCAGCGGGAAAAGTTGCCCTAACAACATCAACAGCTGAAGAGCCGGCTGAGATCTTCCCTTCAACTGTTGAAACTAAATGCATGATGTGGCTATATCTTTCGACGGTCATGAACTCGGTGACAGATACTGAATCTGGGGCGCATACCTTCAAAAGATCATTCCGAGCCAGATCAACAAGCATCAGGTGCTCTGCCTGCTCCTTCTTGTCGGCCAGTAGGTCTTCGGCCAGTTTGCTGTCTTCCTCACCGGATACGCCTCTAGGCCTGGATCCAGCAATTGGATGGAGTATCGCTGAATCCTGATTCACCTTCACCAGGGCTTCAGGCGATGATCCGACAACAGAGAAAACCCCAGTTGAATCCTCAAGATTCATTAAATACATGTAAGGACTTGGATTGAGTGCCCGCAGGCTCCTGTAAACATCAAGAGCAGTTGCGGAAACTTCCATCTCAAAGCGTTGAGATACAACTACCTGGAAGACGTCCCCAAGCTCAACCCGTCTCTTTGCCCTCTTGACAATCTCGATAAACTCTTGGTCGCTAGAGCTCCTGCTGTACTCAATCGCTACATTGGTATCGATTTCAACTATGAACGGTAGCTGTGTTGAAAGAAGGTCAGACTGCAGTTTCTCAATTCGGGCTACGGATCTCTCGTACTCTGCACCGATGTCTGTTGAATCTGTCAAATACAAGTTTGAAATCAATTTCAGCGTTGAATCAGCGTGATCTACGACCACCAGATCCCGCAGCAGTGAAAACGCCATTTCCGGAATCTCATAGGACCCAGATTTAGGAATAGGCAGATTCTCGATCTCATTGACAACACCCCAGCTTAAAAATCCAACCATTCCAGACACCAATGGAGGAAGCCCTGGCGTCGGAGCTGCTCTGAAGAATTCCTGTATCGATTCGATTGCGACTAAGCCGCTGCTATCAGAAACCAAAGATGCAACCAAAGAGCTTGTCTCACTTGGCTCTGACTCTATCCAGCGAACAGATGAGCCTTCCTTTAGTAGCATCCCAAGATTTGAAACACCAATAAACGAATACCTTGACCAGACACCTTGCTCAGCTGACTCGAGTAGAAAACTTCCAGTAGAGTCGCCAGCAATCTTCTCGAAAATTGAAAGCGGGGTCTCACTGCCAGAAAACAGGGTAGTCACCAGTGGAATAACGCGGAATTTCTCCGAGAGTTTTTTGGCCTCGTCAAGCGAAATCATGAGGTGGCTCTAATGGTTGAACCAATGCACGTGTGTCTAAAACTTGGTAACACTAGACCAACTCGGCAAGCAACCGAAGCGATGCAATACGTTCATTTCGGTTCAGTTCAGAAAAAACAGCACTACCGGCAACGAAAGTGTCAGCACCAGCTCGTGCCAGATTGGCGATGTTAGCCACTCCGACTCCCCCATCCACCTGAACTGACACCTCAAGACCTTGAGCATGTATAAAATCTCTGGCTTGGGTGATCTTAGGTATGACCGACTCAATCAAACCCTGTCCACCAAAACCAGGCTCAACTGTCATGACAAGCAACATGTCGGCTAACTCAACAAGACCTGACACATCCTCAAACGAGGTTCCAGGTTTGATTGCAATGCCAACCTTTGATCCGGAGCTTCTAATTTGAGAAATAACTTCTTCTGGGTTCGTGGCAGCTTCGAGGTGAAAGGTCACCGAAGATGCGCCAGTTTCTGCATAACTACCAGCCCAACGCTCGGGGTTTTCAATCATGAGATGAACATCCAGCGGGACCGTTGTGATCTCCTGTAAGCGAGCAACCACAGGGACGCCAATAGTTAGGTTTGGAACAAAATGACCGTCCATGACATCGACATGAATCAGGTCTGAGCTCGAAATTGTCCGTAACTCGGTTTCAAGGTTTGCAAAATCAGCACTCAATATGCTGGGCGCGATTCTCATCTTCACTCTATGAGTTTACCTTTTTGCGAAACAAGGCAATGAACATGGCGTCGGTTCCGTGGATGTGTGGCCATAACTGTGCAGTCCTGAATGTGACATCGAGGCCCAAGTTCGGATTGATTTCATTCAAAATCGCGTTAGCCGGTAGTAACTCCAAGTCAACCCGATACTGTGACTCGGCCCAGGAAACCAGTGCCGTGGTTTCAGAAAGGTGCGGTGAACAGGTAACGTAACCCAACACGCCTCCAGGCAACAGCGAATCCCAAGACGCTTTGAAAAGATCCTTTTGCAGCTTTGCTAGCTCGGGGATGTCAGTTGACTTCTTGCGCCAACGTGATTCAGGCCGTCTCCTGAGAGCCCCAAGTCCCGTGCAAGGGGCATCGAGCAAAAGTCTCGAGAACTTTGCTCCCCCTTCAGCTAACTTGCGACCGTCACCGATGCTGACTTTCAACTTCGCAATAGGATCAAGCGCCTGCTGAACAAGCTTGGCGCGGTGCGTCGAGACTTCATTTGCTTCAAAAGTCACATTTCTTTGCTTGGCCACAGCTAACATCAGCGCAGCCTTACCGCCTGGACCTGCGCAAAGATCCAGCCAACTGGAGTCCTCAACATTTAGCTCGGCTGCTAACAAAGCAAGGACTGCAAGTTGAGAACCTTGATCTTGGACTCTAACGAAACCACTCTGAACATGTGGTACTCGGGATGGCGGCACGCTTAGCTCCAAACCGATCGGGCTCGCGATACCCAAAGTTCCAAAATTCGATAACTCACTAACGTCTGCAAAACCGGGAAGCGCAGCGACAGATACCTTGGCCGGAGTGTTATCCGCAACCAAGAGATCCTCAAGCGAGTCCCCCAAGCCTCGACTCTCGAGGGCAGCTCTCAGAGCCTTCACAATCCAAAGTGGGTGAGAATAAGCGAGAGAGAGCCTCTCGTCGGATGAGTCAGTAGACTCTAAAACTTTTTCAATCCACTGTTCGCGCGACCTCTCTGAAACTCGACGTAAGACGGCATTCACGAATCCAGCTGCAGACTGTGAAGCTTTCTGTTTAGCCAAATTGACCGACTCATTTATGGCTGCGTGCGCAGGAACCCGCATACCTAGAATCTGATGAGCCCCTAAAAGTAAAACAATAAGCGCGTGTGAGTCGATGGTGCGAATTTCCCTTGCCGATGCTAGCTCAATGACTTTCTCGTAAAGCAACTTGTTTCTGAGTGTGCCAAAGGCTAGTTCTTGGATAAACCCGGCATCTCTTGAGTCCACTTTCGCGTCACTAAGCAATTTCGGTAAAAGCAAATTCGCGTAAGAATCATCTTCCGCCACACGCCTTAGTAGCTCAAAAGCTATTGCACGCATTAGAAAAGTTTCAATTTCTCAACCCGCAGGCCTCTAAACCAATCAGCGCCGGACATTTGCTGCTTACCCGCTGGTTGTACAAGATCAAGAACTAATGAACCTGTCTTGCAATGTGCAACGAGCTCCTTCTCCACAATTCTCATAGTTGACGCCTCTGAGATTGAGTCGTGATATCTAGCTCGAATCACTCTGATGATTGTCCCATTTAACTCGAACCAAGCCATCGGTTCAGGATTCATCGCTCTGATCTTGTTTAGCTGTGTGAGAGCGTCACCTGTGAGATCTAATCTTGCAAGCTCGCGAGTCGGTTTCGTTGCAGATGCATGAACTCCCGAGATTTCCTGCGGTCTCGCCAGCGCGAGCTTGGCTTCATCCTGTTGAAGAATGTCAACAAGTAATTTGGAACCAATTCCAGTTAGCTTGCTCAGCAAGGATCCCGTTGTATCGGCATCGTCAATAGCCTGTTCCTTGCTGGATATAATCGGTCCGGAATCAACACCTGAGTCAAGACGAAACACGGTTACGCCGGTTACCTTTTTCCCTTGCAGGATGGCGTGCTGGACTGGTGCTGGACCAGGTAACTCGGGAAGAACTGAGTAATGAAGGTTTAGCCATCCCAGCCGCGGTATTTCAAGCACTGGTTGCTTGAAAATTGACCCATAGGCAACAACGGCTCCAATGTCCGCCCTGAGAGAGATCAGCCATTCAATAGCCTTGTCATCAATTTTGTTTGTCTTGAAGGTTTCTAATCCGAGCTCATGCGCTTTCTGTGCGACAGCGGTGGGTGTAAGTTCACCAGATCGACCAACGCGAGCGTCTGTTCTGGTTAGGACGCCGACAATTTGAACTCCCTCGCTCACAAGGCGATCTAAAGTTTCCGCGGCATTTTGGGGAGTCCCTGCGAAAACTACTCTCAGCTTGGCTGTCATGCTAGACAACATCTCCGTCACTCATCCGGACCTTCAAAGCCCTGACTGCTCTGCCGGAGGCGGCAAGAACGGATTTGCCGCGAGACAAACGAATCGCTTCGCCGCGAAGGTGCTTTGCTACCTCAACGGTATCTGAATAGTTGTACTTAACAATCAGACGCCACTCACTCGAATCATTTCCTTTGACGTGTGGAGCTGGTCCTAGTACCTTAACTTTCCCGAAACTCGCTAGGGATTGCGCTAGTTCGACAAGCATCACCTGGCTTCCTGCGACACTCCCCAGTCGAAGAGCTGGAGGGAGACTTAGCTCCCTTCGCGATGCTAGTTCGTCGGCGGCAATCTCAACTTGTTGCCAGAGGCAGAACTTCTGCGACAAAGAACCTGACACTCCCACAAGCACCGCTTCACCGTCGGTAGCTAGTTTGGAAATGGCGTTTGACCACAGTCTCACGGCATCCTCGGTTGCCCGAAGATTCTGTCGCGATAGAAGGGTTTGGGCATCGAGCATGACAACTGCTCGATAACCCTCGGCAACAAAAGGTTCGGCTCCAGCTGTTGCAATAACCAGATTCTTTCCCTGAGAAACGCTCAGAATCCTGTTCTCCCCAGTTGACTCAATAACCTTCGAGTTTGGAAAGGATCGCCCGAGCTCCGAAGCTGTTCTGGAAGCTCCGGCTCTTCCCTTGCTGATTTCGATTGATCCACATTCACAAGCAGCTGCAGGAGAGAAGGCATTGCACCAACGGCACTTTCTCACACCAGAACCATCGACCCAAACCGGACCAGCGCAAACCTGACAAGAAACTCTCTTGTCGCAAGATGAACAAAACAGAGCTGTTGACTCTCCCCTAGAAGCCACTTGAACCAAGACTGAACCAGATTCCAAACCCTTCTTGATAGCTTTGAAGGCGTGAGAGTCAACCCTGAAACCAGGTTCTGAAACAGAAATCTTCGGTTTTGGAAATGTTTCAGAAGAGTCCTTGAGGTATCCAGTTTCAACGAGGCGCTGTACATCAGTGGATCTCGAGTACGACAGGAATACTAGAGAGCATTTTTGAATGCTTTGCCTCAAAAGGGCGTTGTCTCGAGCGTTTAGATACGGTGCAGACTGATCAGTAAAGCTACGGTCGCCATCATCGAAGATAGCAATAGTTCCGAGTTTGTGCGCTGGAGCGAGAATCACAGATCTAGAACCAACAATCACTCTTGGCGTCTCATCCAAAGCACGAAGGTAAGCCTCATAGATTTTGGATTTTGGTTGCTCTTGCGAGAAATTCGCTATGAAATCATCAAGGCCGTAACCACCAAGTGCTTCCAGGAGTATTTCTTGATCGCGAAAGTCTGGAACAGAAAGTATCGAGGATTTTCCTTCATTGAGATTTAGGGCTGCAACTGAACACATCGAAACCACCCAGCTTGGGAAGTTTCGGACATCGGGATCTACTCCAAGCGAAGCGATTGCGGGCCTTTCAAGTACGGCATGCAACGAATCCTTGCGCACAAGTTCTTGAGCTTGTGCGTTCTCAAGCAGTGATGCCGCCTTCAAAGGAATCAGTTGCGGTTCAGCTAGATCGATGTGGGATTTGAAAGCTCTTGGCATGTGCGGCGGAACAGCGAGCTTCAAAATCTCACCAATAGATGACGCAGATCGAACCGCAAGATCTTGTAGGAATTCAATCAGCACTGCGGACAGAGCAGGCTTTGTTCCTATGACTTCTTGAACGCTTGAAAGCTGCCCTGGGAAATCTGATGAGGTTTCAAGCTGGAAGATGAAGCCTTCGTAGGCTTTCGCTGCCTTACCAAAAGGGACTTTCACTCTTGAGCCAACCCAAGTGACAGACACAAGCTCGTCTGGTACCAGGTAATCAAAAAGTTTGTCTAGCTGTGGAAGATTCGAGACTACGGCAACCTTCGCAATTACTGGCATAGCTATAGCTTCAGTGCAGAACGAAGTTCCTCTACTCGATTCAACTTCTCCCAAGTGAATTCAGGCAGTTCGCGTCCAAAGTGTCCGTAGGCGGCAGTCTTTTTGTAGATCGGTCTCAGTAGGTCTAGTGACTCAACAATTGCTCGGGGTCTCAAGTCAAAAATGTCCCTGATTGCCTTCTCTATCTGCTGAGTGTCAGCCTTCTCAGTGCCGAAGGTTTCCAGGTAGATACCGACTGGATTAGCAACACCAATTGCGTAGGCAACCTGCACTTCTGCACGATCGGCAGCTCCGGAAGCGACAACATTCTTAGCTACCCATCTCATGGCATAAGCAGCGGAACGGTCAACCTTAGAAGGATCTTTACCGCTGAAAGCACCGCCGCCGTGTCGAGAAGCTCCACCATATGTGTCTACGATGATTTTGCGGCCAGTTAGACCAGCATCTCCCTGCGGGCCACCAATAACGAACTTTCCGGTTGGGTTGATGAATAGCTTGGCATTCGAGAAATCAAGTCCGGACTCAGAAAGAATCGGATTCACAACCTGCTCGCGAATAGCAGCGTGGATCTCCGCCTGACTGACTTTATCGTTGTGCTGGGAAGAAACCACAATGGCTTCAACCGTCCGAGGTGTGGATCCCTCGTATCCAATAGTGACCTGGGTTTTGCCATCCGGCCTAAGAAAGTCAACCTGACCACTTTTTCTAACTGCGGAAAGCTTTTCAGAAAGCCTGTGAGCTAGAGCTATAGCCGTTGGCATGAAATTACTGGTCTCATTGCTTGCGTAGCCAAACATTAGACCCTGGTCACCAGCACCCTGTAACTCGTATGGGTCGGATGATCCACCATCTCGAACTTCTAGCCCCGAATCAACACCCTGAGCGATGTCTGGTGACTGCTGACCGATAGAAACTGAGACGCCACAGCTTGCTCCGTCAAAACCAATGCTCGAAGAGTTGTAACCGATGTCAAGTACGGTCTTACGGACAATTGCGGGAATCTCAACGTATCCAGTGGTTGAAACCTCACCGGCAACGTGGACCAGACCTGTTGTCACCATGGTCTCTACCGCGACGCGCGCATTAGGGTCCTCGGTTAGCATGGCATCAAGAATCGCATCTGAGATTTGATCACAGATTTTATCTGGATGGCCTTCAGTAACTGACTCAGACGTGAACTGACGCAAATTGCTCATTTGGATTCCCCTCTTGGTAACCTAACAACTTTACTGGAAACGATCTCCAAAACAGCCCTTGCAATCTCTAGCTTCGAACCCGAGAACCTAGTCGAATCGCTCTCAGAAACCAAAACTACCGAGTTCTGATCCGAGCCGAATACTTCGCCTGAGCTGATGCTGTTAGCAACAACAAAGTCGCACTTTTTTGAGAGGAGCTTTGTCTTGGCCAGAGTCTCTAGATCTTCTCCTGACTCCGCAGCAAAGGCGACAATAAGCGCGTCTGATCCCGTGCCTCTGGTTCTTTCCGAGACAGCAGCGACGATGTCAGGATTTGCAGTCAGCGAGATCTGGAGGTTCTCTCCGGAAGTAGACCTCTTAATCTTCACATCAGAAACTATGGTCGGGCTGTAATCGGCGACCGCTGCCGCCATAACCAGTAAATCAAAGTTGCCAATTGCATCATCAATGCTTTCGCTTAGATCAGATGCACTGACCACATTCGAGTGGTCTATCCCTTGGAGCAAGCTCTGATCGACGTTTGCGGCGATTACTCTTACGCTTGCACCCATTTCCAGGGCGGCTCTAGCAAAAGCTAGACCCTGCTTTCCGGAAGAGAAATTTCCAACATAACGAGCAGGATCAATTCGCTCTCTGGTGCCTCCGGTGGTGACAAGCACTCGAACACCCTCAAGGATTCTCTCGGCTAGCAAAGAGTTCGCGGCGGAGAGTATGACTTCTGGCTCAGCTAGTCGACCAACGCCAGTGTCTTCTCCAGTGAGCCTTCCAACACCAGGGTCTACGATGTGCACGCCACGATTTCTTAGTGTGGAGACATTCTGCTGAGTGGCGGCATTTTCCCACATCTCAGTGTGCATCGCCGGGGCAATTATCACTGGGCAGGTTGCGGTAAGCACCGTTGTTGTCAAAAGATCATCAGCTATACCCGCTGCCACTTTAGCTAGGAAAGAAGCAGTTGCGGGAGCTACGACAATAAGATCTGCTGATTTCGCGAGAGAAACATGCTTCACGCTCTCAACGTCAGTGAAAAGATCTGGGTCGACTATTTGGACTTTGTTGTGAGAAAGCGCCTCTAGGGTAGTTGTCCCAATGAATCGCGTGGCATTGATTGTTGCGACAACTTGGACACTGTGACCAGCTTCAGACAGCAGTCGAATGAGGGCAGCGGATTTATAGGCAGCGATTCCACCTGTTACACCAACGACTACGTTAGCCATTTGAGCTTTGCCGTTTAGTCTAGATTTTTCTTGGTGAGAAGTCCCTGGTCAACTTCATTCAGAGCAATCGTTAGTGGCTTCTCGTCGATTGTTACATCAACAAGTGGGCCTACGTTGCTAAAAAGTGATCCCTCGTGCAGAGAGGAGTAGTAATCGTTGATCTGACGTGCTCGCTTGGCGGCAAACATTACAAGTTCATACTTTGAGTCAACACGGTCCATTAGGTTATCGATGGACGGAGAAACAATACCTTCAAGCTTTTCTGACATGACAAACTTCCCTGCAATTAGTTGGATTTAACTAAGTCTACGACTTCTTGGGCACATCTGGCTACCTCGTCATTTATTACCTGAAAATCAAAGGAATCAGCTTGTGAAAGCTCCGATGAAGCCGTTTCCAGCCTTCGAAGCTTATCTTCTGGGCTCTCTGTACCCCGCTTATCCATCCTTGCCCCAAGCTCTTCAAAACTAGGAGGATTCACAAAAACCAAAAGTGCCTCTGGGAAAGACTTCTTTACTTGAAAAGCTCCCTGCACATCAATTTCGAGAACCACATTCTTACCCTCGGCAAGCGCCTTCTCTACCGGGAACCTAGGTGTGCCGTACCTGTGCTGACCATGAACGGTGGCCCACTCAAGTAGCTCATTTGATTGCTGCATCCTTGAAAACTCGTCTTCGCTCACGAATCGATATGATTTTCCATCAATTTCTCCTGGACGCGGGGTTCTCGTAGTGGCTGAAACCGAGAGCTCATAATCCTTGTTCTGTTCGATGATGTAGCTAGCCAATGTTCCTTTACCCACAGCAGAAGGCCCGGAAAGTACAACTAATTTTGCACTCATCTCGAAAGCCCAATCTCTAGTTCTGCTTTCGCGCTCTGAACTCTATCTCGCAAACCAACCGATGACTCCCCTGCCACAGATCTAGAAACGCTAAAAATTGTCACTTCAGCAAGATCTCCAAAAATTGACCGAGCATTCGAAAGCTTTGCCCCCTGAGCGCCAAAGCCCGGCGCCAAGATGGGAGTGTGAATTAGTTTCTTGGGATCGATATCCATGTCAATTAGATTAGCCTGCGCCCCGATGACCAAACCAACCGAACCCATAGATTCCTTATTGAAACCAGCTGCATACGAGGAAACGTTGCTTGCTACGCTTCTTTGATTATCGGAAATAGAAGATTGTAGAACTTTGCCCTCCGGATTGGAGGTTGCCGCCAAGATAAACACTCCCTTGGAATTGCTGGACGCAAATGCAATCGTGGGGTCGAGGGATTCTGCGCCTAAGTACGGTGAAACAGTAACCGCGTCTGCAACTAATGGACCCTCAGTTGAAAGCCAGGCCCTAGCGTAGCCATCCATTGTGGTTCCGATGTCTCCTCGTTTGGCATCAGCTATAACAATGAAACCCGCTTCAGAAGCTCGAACAAGCACTCGCTCCAAAGCGGCGAAGCCCTCGGAACCAAACTGCTCAAAGAATGAAACCTGGGGTTTCAATAAACCAATTTCACCAGAGCAGCTATCAATGATTTGCATGCAGAATTGCTCAGCGCCAGCAGAGCTTTCGGAAAGTCCCCATTTACTGAGCTGTTCCACACTCGGGTCCATACCAACACAAAGCTGGCCACTTGTGGCGAATGTTTTGACAAGGCGCTCTCCGAAACTACTTGGCAAGAGCGGCCTTTCTGTCTTGCGCATATTCTTGCAATGATCGAACTGCGAACGGACCTGCAATTACAGACTCAAAGGATCCGATTGCCGAGCTCAGTTGCGCGATTGTTGTAAAGATCGGCTTGTCGGCTGCTGTGGTGGCCGCTCGAATTTCGTAACCATCCCGTCTTGCCGCGGCCCCGGTTGGGGTATTCACAACCACATCGACTTGACCCGCTGTTATCAGTTCAACAATTGTTGGGCCCATTGTTTCGGAGGAACCTTGGCTGTGCTTTCGCACAGACGTGGCAGTTACCCCGTGCCTCCCCAGAATTTGTGCCGTTCCCTCGGTCGCAAGAATCTCGAAACCTAACTGCGCCAATCTTCGGATAGCCAGAAGCATCTGTGGCTTGTCTCTATCTGCAACAGAAACAAAGATTTTTCCCGACTTGGGAAGAGCGCTACCAGCTGCGGCTTGGGACTTTGCGAATGCCGTTGGAAAGTCCACGTCTATTCCCATGACCTCTCCGGTTGATCGCATTTCCGGACCTAGAAGAGAGTCAACATACTTGCCCTCTGGAGTTGCGAACCGCTTAAAGGGAAGAACTGCTTCCTTGACCGAGATTGGATCTCCCGGTAAAGAAACAACGCCGTCAACTGCTGGCAAGTGACCTTCCGCACGTAGCTCGTGAATAGTTTTGCCAACCATGACAAGGGACGCCGCTTTGGCCAGTGTTATTCCAAGAGCCTTGGAGACAAATGGAACAGTTCGCGAGGCCCTCGGGTTTGCTTCAAGCACATAAAGCACATCCGCGGCCAAGCCAAACTGGACGTTGATTAATCCTTTCACGCCAACTCCCTTGGCAATTAGTTCTGTTGCGTCCCGGACTCGCTGTATCTGAGAATCGCTCAAAGTAATTGGGGGAAGTGTGCAACTAGAGTCACCAGAGTGAATTCCAGCTTCCTCGATGTGTTCCATGACGCCACCGACATACAGTTCAACACCGTCATACAAAGCATCGATGTCTATCTCAATTGCATCGTCGAGGAATCGATCAACTAGTAAAGGATGCTCAACACCAACAATTGCTTGACCCTCAATGCGACCAAAGTAGCCAGTCATTCCCTCGGCCTCGTAAACGATCTCCATCCCACGACCTCCAAGCACATGAGATGGTCGAACCAGTACTGGGTAGCCAATACTGTGAGCTACTGCCTTAGCTTCCTCAAGGGTTGTTGCCGTTCCATTTGCTGGAGATAGCAGACCGGCTTGATCAAGGATCTTTGAGAATGCTCCCCTGTCCTCAGCCAAATCCAGTGACTCGGGTGTGGTTCCAAGAATCGGGACTCCCGCGTCTTTGAGCCCTTGAGCTAATCCGAGAGCAGTCTGACCCCCGAGTTGAACAATCACACCTACAATTTCGCCAGATAGCGACTCGGCGTGGATCACTTCCAGAACATCTTCGAGTGTCATTGGTTCAAAGTACAAGCGATCTGAAGTGTCGTAATCAGTAGAAACGGTTTCCGGGTTGCAGTTGATCATTACAGTCTCGTAACCTGCATCAGATAAAGCAAAACAAGCGTGCACGCAAGAGTAATCAAACTCGACTCCCTGGCCGATCCTGTTTGGACCAGACCCGAGGATGATCACCTTACTTCTGTCAGATGCAACAACCTCTGTTTCTTGCTCATAGGTTGAGTAGTGATAAGGGGTAAGAGCCGGAAACTCCCCCGCACAAGTGTCAACAGTCTTGTAAACCGGTCTAAGGCCTAGTTGGTGGCGGATACTCCTGACGTCAAACTCACTAAGTCTTCGAATCTGGGCAATTTGTTGATCACTAAAGCCATGCATTTTTGCATGCCTGAGGGTCTCGAAGTCTAAGTCCTTTGCCAATCTGACTGTTTCAGCAACCTCATTTATCAAGACAATTTGATCTAAGAACCAGGGGTCAATCTTGGTGGCCTCAAACACCTCGTCAATAGAAGCACCCTTCAAAAGCGCTTGCTGAACATCGACAATTCGTCCATCCGTTGGCTTTCTTATGATCTCGACAAGATCTTTTAGTGGTGTGGTGTTAGGGGCCCAATGGAAGGACGACCCCCTCTTTTCAAGTGAACGTAGGGCTTTCTGCAGAGCCTGGCTGAAAGTTCTTCCAATAGCCATGGCCTCGCCTACGGACTTCATTGTCGTTGTAAGAGTTGAATCCGCTGCCGGGAACTTCTCAAACGCGAACCTTGGAACCTTTACGGCGACGTAATCAAGTGTTGGCTCAAAGCTTGCCGGCGTCACTCCCGTAATGTCGTTTGGAATCTCATCTAGCGTGTATCCGAGTGCAAGTTTTGCAGCAATCTTTGCGATAGGAAAACCTGTTGCCTTAGAGGCAAGTGCGGAGGATCTTGAGACCCTGGGATTCATCTCAATAACAATTACGCGTCCATTGAGTGGATTCACCGCAAACTGAATGTTGCATCCACCGGTATCAACACCTACGGCTCGGATAATCTGGATCGAAATGTCTCTTAGGTTCTGGAACTCTCTGTCTGTCAAAGTTAGAGCGGGAGCTACTGTGATCGAGTCTCCGGTATGGACCCCAACGGGATCAACGTTCTCAATTGAACAGACAACAACTGCGTTGTCATTCTTGTCTCGCATTAGTTCAAGTTCGTACTCTTTCCAGCCAAGAATCGACTCCTCGAGTAAGACCTCGCTGGTGGGGCTTGCCTGAAGACCAGCTCCGGCAATTCTGATCAAATCTTCCTTGTTGTAGGCAAAACCGGAACCGAGGCCACCCATCGTAAATGACGGTCTAACAACAACCGGATAACCCAAATTCTTGGCGGCCGCTAGGGCTTCATCAATGTCGTGAGCGATAAAAGACTTTGCAACATCGGCTCCAGAGTCCAAAACGATTTGCTTGAACTCGCTGCGATCTTCACCGGCGCGAATGGCTGCAACGTTTGCTCCAATAAGCTCTACCGAGTACTTTTCCAAAACTCCTAGCTCATGAAGTTTCATGGCGGCGTTCAACGCAGTTTGCCCACCAAGTGTTGGCAAGATCGCATCTGGTCGCTCCTTGGCGATAATGGCTTCAATAACCGCTGGCGTAATTGGCTCGACATAGGTCGCGTCTGCAAAATCAGGATCGGTCATGATTGTCGCCGGATTCGAGTTGACGAGAATTACTCTCACTCCTTCTTCCCGCAACACACGACAGGCCTGAGTTCCCGAGTAGTCGAATTCGCACGCTTGGCCAATGACAATTGGCCCACTACCGATTACTAGAACGCTCTTTATATCCTCTCTTTTCGGCATTAGTTCAGCGCCTTTCGGCTAGAGATCATGTCAACCAAGCGATCAAAAAGATGATGGGAATCGTGTGGGCCCGCTGCCGCTTCTGGATGGAACTGAACGGAATAGGCGCTGAGCTCTAGACACTCCAGACCCTCAACACAGTCGTCGTTTAGGTTCACATGTGAAACTCTGACTTTTCCAAAACCTGCCGGTGACTCAACAATTTCTCCATTCTCGCCACCGGGAACCGATACGGCGAAACCATGGTTATGAGAAGAAACCTCAACCTTGCCAGTGGTTCTATCAAGGATTGGTTGGTTGATGCCACGATGGCCAAAAGGAAGCTTGTAAGTGTCAAAGCCAAGTGCGCGTCCAAGCAATTGGTTTCCAAAACAGATTCCAAAAAACGGAATTCTTCGCTTGAGGATCTCTTGCAGCAGGGCTACCTGAGTGGCGGATGCCCTCGGGTCTCCAGGCCCATTCGAGTAAAAGACAGCATCCGGACTTGTTGCCAGCACTTGATCAAGATCGGAGGTGGCCGGCAACACCGAAACTACAAGCCCGCGGTTAATCATTTGGGCTATCGTGGTGCGCTTTATTCCGAGGTCGAGAATTGTTACCCGACCAACGTACTGACCCATGTGGGGCACCTCGTACGCGTCTGGTGTTGTCACCACGGAACTAAGCGACAGACCCTTCATCTCTGGAGCTTCACGCACAATCTCCAGCAATCTCTCGATGGATTGTTCCGATCGGGGTCCCGAGAAGATACCAGCGCGCATCGCACCGAGTGAGCGAATGTGCCTAGTTAGAGCCCTTGTGTCGAGTCCGCTGATTCCAACGATGAAGTTACTCTCAAGCTCTCCATCAAGGGACTTTTCTGAACGGTAATTCGAGACGATCCTCGATGGTTCGCGCACCACATAACCAGAAACCCAAATACGATTTGATTCCTCGTCCATGCTGTTGACCCCTGTATTGCCTATATGAGGGGCTGTCTGCACGACAATCTGACCAGCGTACGACGGATCAGTGAGAGTCTCCTGATATCCGGTCATGCCAGTCGCAAAGACGATTTCACCAAGTGCCTGGCCTTCAGCGCCATAAGAGTTTCCGTAGAAGACCTTTCCGTCCTCGAGAACCAACTTTGCCGAAGTCATTTGACACCAACAATCAGCTTTGAGACATCATGAGCAATCTCATCTCTTGACTTATTATTTGCGAACCTCAGATGTGTTTCAAGTTCGGTTACTCCAAGCTTCCAGCGCAGAGAAAGTAGTCCGTCTTTCTCTACAACTTTGTCGATAACACCCGAAGTTCTGCGGAGATCTATCAAGGCGGATGAATCAATTCTGAAGCTTCGTTCGCCGATTCGATGAACCCTAACGCCCCGATCTGAAACATCTAAGAAGGCCTTCCCAGCGAAACCTAGCCCATGCGCCGAAACCCGATTCAGAGGTAGATCAGCATAAGTTGTTGCGACGTAAAATCCGTTCGTTCCCACGTTGCTGAACTCGATGTATTCAGGGGTAGCTAGTTCTAGGTCTTGAGCCTTCGACTTCTTGTGCCAAATCGCTCCGGCCCAAGCAATGACTCCAAGCAAGACGGCAACGAATGCCAGACCAACCTGATACAACTCAAACATCGGTGTTGGCCCCCCTTATCGTCTGATCCTTCAAAGTAAATTCTCCGTCAAAAATTGTGTGCACAACGCGGCCTTTGAATTCCAGGCCCTGATAGGGGTTGTTGGAGCTCTTCGAGTGAGTTTTTTCCACGCCTACCCAAGCTTGCCCCAAATTAACCAGCGTGAGATTCGCCGGACTTCCTGGTAACAAGTAGTTGCCCTGACCATCCAACCCAGAGATTCGTGCGGGAGCCGTAGACATGACTTCTGCAAGACGCTCAAGATTGGATGCCCCGGAATCAATCAGAACCTGCTGAGCCACTGTGTATGCGAACTCGAGGCCGATCATTCCGAAAGCGGCGCTGGCCCAATCGGTGTCCTTTGACTCCTTTGGGTGTGGGGCGTGATCGGTTGCGATCACGTCTATCGTTCCATCGACCAAGGCCTCGCGCAAAGCCATTACGTCGTCAGCTTTTCTTAGCGGTGGATTGACTTTGTATACCGGATCGTAACTTTCCGCGAGATCTTCAGTCAATAACAAATGGTGAGCCGTTACCTCAGCTGTTACCTGGATACCTTGGGACTTAGCTTCTCGAATCAATTCTACCGATCGTCTGGTCGACACGTGGCAAACGTGCAGCTTAGATGCAGTTAGCTCAGTGAGCATAATGTCTCTTGCGATAATCGACTCCTCAGCTAGAGCTGGCCAGCCGGCCAAGCCAAGGCGCGAAGAAATAGCACCCTCGTTCATCTGAGCATTCTTGGTGAGTCTGGGGTCTTGAGCATGCTGAGCAACGATGCCATCAAAACCCTTTACATACTCAAGTGCTCTTCGCATCAACAGAGGATCGTGAACGCAATTACCGTCATCGCTGAATATTCGAACGCGAGCCGCCGAGTCATGCATCGCACCAAGTTCAGCCAGTTGCTCCCCAGCAAGACCTACGGTGACTGCACCGATTGGCTGAACATGTACCAAGCCGACCTGCTTACCGATTCGTAGCACTTGCTCAACTACGCCAGCTGTATCAGCAACCGGGAAAGTGTTGGCCATGGCATGAACCGCGGTATAGCCGCCAGCGGCAGCTGACATAGAACCAGTTCTTATAGTTTCGCTGTTTTCGAATCCTGGTTCGCGAAGGTGAGTGTGTAAATCAACAAATCCCGGTAGCACGTGAAGACCGGAGCAATCGACTAACTCGTGGTCGATGTCCTTGGATTTTGTTGAGGCTATGAGGCCACCTTCAATAACAACCTCAACTGACTTGCCTTTGGTGTCTACGGCGTTTTGCAGAATGAAATTCATCTTGTCTCCCCCTTGTCCCCAGCCAGCAGATGAAATAAAACAGCCATCCTGACTGCGACACCATTTTGAACTTGTTCTAGAATCTTTGACTTGGGGCTATCAGCGCTGGCTGCGTCTATCTCGAGTCCACGATTCATCGGTCCTGGATGTAAGACAATGGCTGAATCTCCAAGCCTTGAAAGCCTTTCACTGTTCATGCCCCAAACCCTTGAGTACTCGCGCTCTGTGGGGAAAAAAGATGCTTCCATTCGCTCGGACTGAATTCTCAGCATCAAAACTGCATCAGGTGCGAATTCGTCAATTGCGTTATCAAGTGAATAAAAGATTCCGCCGCTTGGCTCCAAAGATCGCGGCACCAAGGTGGCCGGGCCACAGGTAGCTACTCTCGCGCCAAGGGCTTTTAGCAGAATCAGATTCGAGCGAGCCACCCTTGAGTGTGAAATGTCTCCTACAATCAAAACCTTCATTCCTGAAAGATCAGTTCCAATTGGGTTGGTTAGTAGCGTTTGCCTTATGGTCATAGCGTCTAACAGTGCCTGTGTTGGATGCTCGTGGGAGCCGTCACCAGCGTTAATTACGGCCGATCGAACCCAGCCCGAGTGTGCCAGGCGATGTGCTGACCCACTTGAGCCGTGGCGAAGAACAATTGCGTCTGCCCCCATCGCCTCTAGGGTCTGAGCGGTATCTTTCAAAGATTCACCTTTTGAGACGGATGATCCTTTGGCAGCAAAGTTGATCACGTCGGCTGAAAGCCGTTTTGCCGCGAGCTCGAAGGAAATCCTGGTTCGTGTTGAGTCTTCAAAGAAAAGATTCACGACGGTTTTTCCCCGAAGAGTTGGTAGCTTCTTAATCTCGCGCTCGTTTACATCGGACATTTCATGCGCCAAATCAAGAACTTCGATGATCTGTGGCTTGGCCAGATCAGAAGCTGAGAGCAAATTCTTCAATCGTCGATCACCACTTCGTCCACTCCATCTACCTCTTCAAGCTTCACCGAAATTCTCTCGGTCAACGCGGTAGGTAGGTTCTTGCCGACATAATCAGCTCTGATTGGTAATTGACGATGACCCCGGTCAACCAAAACGGCTAGTAGAACTGCCGCTGGGCGTCCGTGATCATTCAAAGCATCAAGAGCGGCCCGGATAGTTCTGCCGCTAAAGAGAACATCGTCAACTAGGACGACCGCTTTCCCGGCAACACCTGAGGTAGGGATATTGGTAATGCCGACAACCCGTGTTGGCTGATCTGATAGATCATCCCGATACATCGTGACGTCAAGTGAACCGACCGATACGTCGGTAGCAGAGTGTTCTTTAATGACCTGAGCGATGCGCGTGGCGATTGGAATACCTCTGGTTGGAATACCCAGCAAAAGAAGATTATCTACGCCGCGATTTTGCTCAAGAATCTCGTGAGAGATGCGAGTGATAGCCCGACGAATGTCGTCCGAGCTCAAGACAGTGCGTTTTGACAACGCCCACCTCCTTCTTCGCCTCACAGGACGATCTTTAAAGGATGTTTACTAGAAGTTACCCTACATCATCTAGCGGTTTTTGTGCCAGCAATAGCGCCCAGCAAACCATTCACGAAAGCACTGGAATCCTCCGTTGAAAGCTCGGCGGCCAACTGGACAGCCTCGGAAATTGCCACTCCATCTGGCACTTCTTCGTTGAAAAGAATCTCCCAGCAAGCAACCCGCAGAATTGCCCGGTCAACTGCTGGCATACGTTCAACAGACCACTTATGGGAGAAAGCCTCTATGCGATCGTCAATCTCGGCAAAGTTGGCCGCGACTCCTTCGACGATTTGCCTAGCGTAACCAACGATCTCTTCCTGATTCTGCCGATCAAGCTGCTCCTCGGCAGATGCTGCCAGAAGCAATTCAGGATTGATTTTCCTAAGGTCAGCTGCAAAAACGGCATCAAGTGCCATCTTGCGAGACTTTGTCCGGGAGCTCACTTGCTAGTCGGTAACTCGACCGAGGTACTCGCCAGTTCTGGTGTCCACTCGAACCTTGGTGTTCTGCTCAATAAACAGCGGCACCTGAATCTGGAGGCCAGTTTCAACCGTTGCAGGTTTGGTTCCACCACTCGAGCGATCGCCCTGAAGGCCAGGCTCAGTGAAAGTAATCTCTAGGACAACAGAGGCCGGCAGCTCAACATAGATCGGATTACCCTCGTAGACTGCGACAATTGCACCTTGGTTCTCTAGTAGGTAGTCCTTAGCATCGCCAACTATTTCATTAGTCAAGCTCATCTGCTCGTAGTTCTGATTATCCATGAACACGTAACCCGAGCCGTCGTTATACAGATAGTTCATTTCACGCTTGTCAACATTCGCCGTCTCAACTTTGACACCAGCGTTGAATGTTCTTTCAACAACCTTGCCAGTCAAAACATTTTTAAGCTTCGAACGCACGAACGCAGGTCCTTTGCCCGGTTTGACGTGCTGGAACTCGATAACAGTCCACAATTGTCCGTCAATGTTTAGAACTAGGCCGTTTTTTAGATCATTTGATGTTGCCATGTTCGTGCTCGCTCGATCCTTGTTCTTGTTGGTTTACCTATGGAGTCTAGCGTTTAGGAAGTGAGCTGTCTAAGCGCCAACAGATAGGAGTCAAACCCAAAACCGGCTATGACCCCAGTTGCGGCTGGAGAAACGACGCTGGTTTTACGAAACTCTTCTCTGGCATGTGGATTTGAAATGTGGACCTCTATTAGCTTCGCACCAGATTCAGTGTGGATCTTGCAAGCGTCGCCAATGGCGTAGGAATAGTGCGTAAAAGCGGCGGGGTTGAAAATTATGTCAGCTCCCGAATCAGTAGCCTCGTGTAGCCAGGAAATCAGTTCGCTCTCGCTATCGGACTGCTTCACAGTCAAGGACACTCCAAGTTCGGCAGCGTGTTTTTCCAACATACTGACGAGAGTTGTGTAGTCAAGAGTCCCGTAAATATCAGGCTCTCTGGATCCAAGGCGTTGCAGATTTGGCCCATTGAGTACCACTATGGATTTCATGGAACTAGCCTACTGAGCAATCTCTTGAAAGGCAGTGAACAATATTTCATCAGTTGGTGAGTGCATAACTCTTGGCTTTCCTACCTCGTCCAGAACGATAAATCGCAAGTTTCCCGCACGGGCCTTCTTATCAATTCGCATGTTGGCAAGTAGTTGAGGCCACTTATCCGCTGGGTAGGAAACTGGAAGCCCGAGACTGGTGAGAATGTCACGGTGCCTTTGAACGTCAAAGCTAGATAAACGACCGTTTAGCCTGGCCAACTCGGCAGCGAACACCATTCCAATTGATACAGCTGCACCGTGACGCCACTTATACCGCTCCGCCAATTCGATGGCATGGCCAAGAGTGTGGCCGTAGTTCAGGGTCTCGCGAAGACCTTGCTCGCGGAAATCTTCAGCCACAACCAAAGCCTTGACTTTGATTGCACGCGTCACAAGCTCAAGAAAAAGCTCAGATGATGGGTCCGTAGCTTCGGAAGTATTGTTTTCTATCAGATCAAGTATCTGAGTGTCACTGATGAATCCGCACTTCACAACCTCTGCGAATCCGGCGATCAATTCATTTCGTGCCAAACTACCCAAGGTTTCTAGATCTACTAAGACGCTTTTAGGAGAATGAAAGACACCGACGAGATTCTTACCCTCGGCAGTGTTTACTCCTGTCTTGCCACCAATTGATGCATCAACCATCGCAAGTACGGTGGTAGGGATTTGAACAATTCCAACACCCCTCAGCCAAGTTGCCGCAACGAATCCAGCAAGGTCAGTTATAGCGCCTCCGCCAAATCCAATGATCATGTCTGACCTAGAAAACTCTGACTTGCCAAGGATTCCCCAACAAAAAGCCGCGACTTCGATTCGCTTGGCATCCTCACTATCGGGCACCCCAGCTAGCACAACTTCGAAGTTTGCCTCCATAAGAGAGTCCCTAAGAGCCTCAGCACTAACGGATAGTCCAACTGGGTGGACAATCAAAACCTTTTTGGCTCCAACAAGCATAGAGGGAACTTGATCAAGTAGATTCCTACCAATTACAACCTCGTAGGGTTCAGCAGCACCAACAGTAATTCTTGTTAACTCAGTCATTTTTGCCCCAGAAGTGTTGAAATCTCGGTGACGATGGTTGCAAGAGATTTGCCACTGGTATCGACCTCGTGGGTTGCTACTTCCTGATAAAACGGTTTCCTAGCTTCATAGATGCTTTTCCAACTGTTTTCACCATCACTTAGAAGTGGACGATTTCTTGTACTGATTCGTGAAGCAATGTGCTTACCGTCGGTCGCAAGATAAATCACGTTGTGGGTTTTTAGTAGCTTTCGGTTTGACTCCGTGGTTACAACACCGCCGCCGGTTGCAACAACTCCCGATCCCTCTAGGCACTTAGCCAACACTTTACTCTCGATCTCCCTGAAGCCAGGCTCGCCAAGGCGGTCAAAAAGAGAAGAGATAGAACCGTGTTCTGAAGCGATGATTTTGTCGGTATCAGCAAAGGAAGTATTTAGCTCCTTGGCAAGTTTCTTTCCAACGGTTGTCTTGCCAACACCCATGGGTCCAACCAGAACCAAAGGCTGCTTCATCAGCTACCAGCAGACTTTAAGACTTCAGGGATTGATTCAAGATAAGAAGCCAAGTTCCGCTTGGTCTCTGTGACAGAGTCCCCTCCGAATTTTTCCAAGACAGCGTTCGCGACCACGAGTGCAACCATCGCCTCAGCGACTATTCCTGCTGCCGGTACTGCGCAAACATCCGAGCGCTGATGGTGAGCCTTGGTTGCCTCACCGGTTTTTACATCTATCGTTGCCAAGGCTTTGGGCACGGTTGAAATTGGTTTCATCGCTGCACGCACTCGAAGCACCTCGCCGGTTGACATACCGCCTTCGATGCCTCCGGCTCTTCCAGTTGATCTTTTCACCAGGCCATCGTTGTCTCTTGATATCTCATCGTGCGCAACCGATCCTCTGCGACTAGCGGTGCTAAAGCCATCACCAATCTCGACACCTTTTATGGCCTGAATTCCCATCAGGGCACCAGCAAGCTGAGAATCTAACTTGCGATCCCAATGAACATAACTGCCCAAACCAGGAGGTAGTCCGTACACAAGGGTTTCAACTACTCCCCCGAGAGTGTCTCCGCTTTTCTGGCAGTCTTCAATCTCTGAAACCATAGCCTCGGTAACCTGCTTACTAAAACAACGAACCGGATTCTCATCAAGAGTTGATACATCAGCTGGCGTTGGAAGCTGTTCATCTTCGGATTTCACTGGTCCAATAGCCACGGTGTGAGTAACTAGTTTGATTCCCAGCTGGAATAGAAATCTCGCAGCGACCTCACCCAAAGCAACTCTCGCGGCTGTCTCTCTCGCAGAGGCGCGCTCAAGCACTGGACGAGAGTCCAAGAAGCCATATTTTTGCATGCCGGTGAAGTCGGCGTGGCCTGGACGAGGTCTAGTCAGTGGCTCAGCACGTGCGCCCGATAGATCTTCGTCATTCACGGGATCTGCAGACATGACCTGTTGCCATTTGGGCCACTCAGTGTTTTGGATTGTAATAGCAATTGGACCGCCCTGAGATAGGCCGTGTCTCACGCCACCGCTTAATTGAACCTGATCCTGTTCGAATTTCATACGGGCACCTCGACCGAAGCCGAGTCTTCGCCTAGCCAGTGCATCCTGAACATCGCTGGTGGTAATTTCGATCCCAGCAGGCATTCCTTCAACAATCGCAACCAGCTCAGGGCCATGCGATTCTCCAGCGGTTAACCAGCGCAACATAGTTTCGATTCTCTCACAGTTGGTCTATTTGAAACCAGATTGGTCTGCCACAGCGCCAATCATTGACTCATAAAGCTCTTGGTCGACAATCGGAACCGAGTGTCCCGTTGAGTCAACAAAGAGCTTTACCTGCTCGATGGCTTGCCAGACAAGCAACTCAAGACCAGAAATAGATTTTCCTGCCCAGGCCCGAGAGGCTAGGGATGGCCATGGGTCGTAGACAACGTCAAACAGAAATCCGCGACTAGCGCTGCTGGTAGCTCCGAGCTGATCCCAGAGTTCGGTAAAGGCCCCTGCCGGCACGGTCGAGACAACCAAGTCTGCACCAACTAATGAAGAAACTTCAGGTTCTAATACCTCAGAAGCGATGCCAAGACCGTTTAGATATCCAGTGAACTCATCCAAAGAACTTGCTGTTCTTCCAATAACCGACAGCTTCGCGGCAGGAAACACTCTTGAGATCGCTAGAGCTGCAGAGCGCGCTGTTGCACCCGAGCCGACAATGTTAATTCTTTGCGGATCTGAGACCTGATCGAAACACTTTGCGAAACCGAGAACATCAGTGTTGTGGCCAACCCAACCACTTGAAGATCTAACCAGGGTGTTCACTACACCGGTTCTCTCGGCCTCTGGCGAGTATGAATCTGACAACTCGAAAGCTTCGTTTTTGAGTGGCATGGTCACACTCAGCCCAGAGAAAGCTTGATCTTCCATCACTGCCCCTAGGCCGCCTAGCGGAACTTCTATTCGTTCGTAGCTGAAATCCAAACCCAGCCGTGCGTATGCGGCTTTGTGAATGACTGGCGAGAGACTGTGCTTTATTGGGGAACCAACAACACAGAATTTACTCGTCATACCAGTCCGGATTCTCTGACTCCCACTTCCGAAGCAACGGAATCCATGACTCATGCTCGGCTAGAGTCTTCGAAAACTTAGTCTCACCGGTAGCAAGATTGATTGTCACGAAGAACAGCCAGTCTCCAACGGCGGGATTCAAAGTTGCGTCAATTGCAAGCTCACCTGGGGAACTGATTGGTCCAGGTGGCAAACCGCGAACCAAATACGTGTTGTAACCATAGGCAATCTGCTCTTGCCTGGAAGCTTCTGACATGTCGGTTCCGTCATAGCTATAAGTAATTGTCGGATCGGTTTCAAGGGGCATGTCAATCGCTACCCGGTTAGCAAAGACCCTGGCCACCTTGTAAAAGTCTGGCTCCTGCTTTGCCTCGCGCTGCGTTATTGAAGCAAGAGTTAGCACATCGTGCCAATCCTCTTTTGCAACCCCTGCTTCCGTAAGAGCAGTTTCCATCCTCGTAACCATCATGGAGATGACTTCTTCAGCAGTTACCTTCAAATCAAAGCTGTAGGTGTCCGGAAACAGGTAGCCCTCTATCGTGGGAGCTTCTTCAGGGATTCCGTACACGGTCAAATCTTCTGCTGCCAACCAAAGCTCGTCGACTGGAATGCTGGTAATTCTGGATACCTCATTGAATATCTGGACCACGCGATATCCTTCTGGGATAGTCACCTGGAAGCTTAGGATGTTGGACTGATCGGTAACCGCTGCCAACGCGGATTCATTACTCATTTGGAGCTTCAGAGTGAAACTACCGGGGTAGAAAATTGGATTGCGCTCAAGCAGTACTCGATAGAACGAGTCGACATCTCTAATAACACCTGCTTCAAAAAGCTTGTTAGCCACGATAAGTCCGTCTTCACCGGCTTCAATTCGAACGATTACCTCGCCAACGCCGGTTCCTTGATAATCCAAAGCTGTGAGTTTCTGATACTGATCTCGAAGCCAATCAAAGTTTGCTACTACTGCAATGCCACCAACCAGGGACAGAACAAGAGCACCAACAAGAAGTTTTGAACCCCTGGACATGCCAACAGACACCGATCTACGCCCCAACAGAATCACCCACCAAATGTCCGGGAGCTAACCCTGAACTCTTTTCGTAACTGAGAGCACTTTCTAGAATCTCCACCGCGCTTGCGCTGTCAATAATCGATTTGCTGTCTCTGGCATTAATGCCTGAAGCGCGAAGCTTTGCGCTAGCAGAGACCGTAGTGAGCCTTTCATCAATCATTCGAACCGGAACCGAAAGCGCTTTGGAAAGCTCCGAAGCGATAAACCTCGCATCATTGGTTGAATCGGTCTCCTTGCCACTTAGCGAGAGAGGTTCCCCCACATAAACTTCAATAACGCCGTGCGTGTCAGCAAGTTGAGCAATTGAGGTAACCGTTTCCGATGCGCTAGATAACCTTGCAACCGCTTCTAGCGGTGAGGACAAGATTGCTTCACGATCGCAAATCGCAATGCCGATTCGCACCTTACCGACATCAACCGCTAACCTCCGGCCAGTTCGCATTTAGGAGTTCAGCTCCTTCTCGATAGCAGCAATTGCTTCTTTGAGCTTTGAAGTCTCTGGACCGCCACCTTGAGCGATGTTGTCTTTGCCACCACCGCCACCACCCAAAATTCCAGAGGCAACCTTTACTAGGTTCCCGCTGGAAACACCTTGCTCTCTTGCCTTACTGGATGTAGCAACTATCAAAGCAATCTTGCTATCTACCAGAGCCGTAACCGCAACAACAGACGCCTTGCTCTCTAAAGCTTGCGAAAGACCCGTCGCCATCTCGCGAACTTGATCAACGGATAAATCTTCGCCGGCTGGGTAGTGCAGGAAGTCGAACTTTCCAACCGTCTTGGCGGATTTGATTACTACAGGAATTTGCGAGCGAAAGCCTTCGAGTGCTAGAGCTGCTAGCTTCTTCTCAGCTTTTTTTAGCTGCTCAAGAGTTTGTCTAACCTTGGCTGCCAATTCTTGTTTTGGAACTCTAAGGGACTCAAGAATTTGCCCAACTATTTGAGCCTCTGCGGAGAGGGCTTGAAAGGCTTCGAATCCAACAAGTGCTTCAAGACGACGCGAACCAGACCCAACCGATGCTTCGCCAAGAATGGAAACTAGCCCAACTTGAGACGAGCGCGACACGTGAGTACCACCACAAAGCTCTCTTGACCATGGCCCGCCTATTTGAATCACGCGCACAAGTTCGTCATAGGTTTCTCCAAAAAGGGCAATTGCCCCACTGGCTTTGGCTTCCTCTACGCTCATGAACTCCGCCTGCACCGCAAGGTCTTGACGAATAGCTAGATTTGCAACCTCTTCAATTTCAGTAATTGAAGATTGGCTCAATGACTCGTTCCATGAGAAATCTAGACGCATATATCCTGGCTTGTTGTAAGAGCCAGACTGAAGCGCACTTGGGCCCAGCACTTGACGCAAAGCGGCATGCATCACGTGTGTCGCTGAGTGGGCCTGCGCTGCACCTAGTCGCCAGTCAGCCGAAACCTGCGCGGAAACTTTAGATCCAACACCTACTTCTCCGCTTCGGACCGTCACGCTGTGAGAAACGAGTCCCTTGACTGGTTTTTGAACATCCAGAACCTCAAGAGATAGGCCCTCTGCGAAAATGAATCCAGAGTCACTGTCTTGGCCACCGGATTCTGCATAAAAGGATGTCTCGTCAAGAATCACTTCAGCTACGTCGCCTTGTTTGATGCTGGAAACTACCGCTCCATCGCGAATAAGACCCACAACTTTTGCGCTGGTTACTAGCTCGTCATAACCGGTGAATTTAGTGGATCCAAGGGCACGGAATTCTCCGTAGACCGAAAGATCGGCATTACCTGAGCGCTTCATCTTCGCGTCATCCTTCGCGCGCTGACGTTGGACATTCATAAGAACATTAAACTCCTCGCGGTCTAGAGATAAACCTTGTTCCTCGGCAATTTCGAAGGTTAGATCGACCGGAAATCCGTAGGTGTCATGCAATAAGAAGGAGCTTTCACCGCTGAGGTTGCTCTTTCCAGCTTTCTTAGCTTTGGAAATTTCCTCGTCCAGCACCAGGAGTCCAGCGTTAAGGGTGCGAAGGAATGCTTCTTCCTCAGCTACGGCAATTCGCAAGATGCGAGCAAAGTCTGTGTCTAGCTCAGGGTAGCTAGCCTTCATCGAGTCCTTGGAGCGAGTAAATAGCTCCGCGAAGACCGGTTTTTCAACACCCAGTAGGCGCATTGCGCGGACCACTCTTCTGAGTAGTCTTCTGACCACATAGCCGCGTGCATCATTAGCTGGAACTACCCCATCTCCAATAAGCATTAGAGCGGAGCGAACGTGGTCTGCAACCACCCTGAGACGAACATCATCTGATTCATTCGCTCCGTAGGTCTTACCCGAGAGCTTTGCTGCCAGATCTAGAACTGGCTTAACCTCATCAATCTCGTACAAGTTGTCAACGCCTTGCATGATGAACGCGACTCGCTCGAGCCCCATACCGGTGTCGATGTTCTTTGAAGGCAATTCGCCGAGGATTTCGAAACCATCTTTGCCATCGCCTGCACCTCGTTGATACTGCATGAAAACTAGGTTCCAGATCTCGATAAAGCGATTCTCGTCAGCTTCAGGTCCACCATCAACGCCATAGTCTGGTCCGCGATCGAAATAGATTTCTGAGCATGGTCCTGCAGGTCCTGGTTGCCCAGTCGACCAATAGTTGTCCTTCATTCCGCGTTTTTGAATACGCTCCAAAGGAATGTCAGCTTCTTCACGCCACAACTTGATGGACTCGTCATCATCTTTGTAGACAGTTACCCATAGTTTCTCTGGGTCAAATCCCAATCCCCCTTTTGACTGCGGGGATGTTAAAAACTCCCATGCGTAAGAAATCGCTTCACGCTTGAAGTAATCACCGAAAGAGAAGTTTCCATTCATCTGGAAGAACGTTCCGTGCCTTGTTGTCTTGCCAACCTCATCGATGTCGAGTGTGCGAACGCACTTTTGTACGCTTGTTGCTCTCTTGTAAGGAGCTGGTACTAAACCGGTCATGTACGGGATAAATGGCACCATGCCGGCCACAGTGAACATGAGAGTTGGGTCTTCAGAGATCAGCGATGCCGACGGCACAATCTCGTGATCTTTACTGGCGAAGTAATCGAGCCAGCGGCGACGTATCTCGGCCGTAAGCAAAGTTACCTACTTGCCAGCGGGCTTTGACTTAGCTGCGGGCTTTTTCGCAGTTGAGCGTGAAGCTGCCTTCGCACGTGGCTTTGCTGTCGACTTGGAAGACTTCTTACCTGATGTCTTTGCTAACTCGGTCTCGCGATCCTTGTAGCCTTCTGCTACCGCATCGGCGAATTCTTGCAAAGAAGCCTTTGCTTCCTCATAGGCCTTGCGAGCTTGAGGGTTTTCCTCAATTTGCTTAGCAACGACGGCACCAATAGCAACGCCAGCTATTAACCAGAAAAGTTTGTTCATTGCTACTTCCTCTTTCCGACTAATTTGCGCACAATTTCAGCGAACCCTGCAATCTTTGCCATTGGCCCACCTATTGAAGATGAGAAAATTGCGACCATTGAGGCGAAGCTCTTGGTGACCTGAGCAACATCAGTGGAAATCCCATCAAACTTCTTGAGTTGTCGATTAGTCTCTTCCAAAGTAACGGTTAGTTCGCTAACTAGCGGCGTTAACTCATCGGTCATCTGAACTAGAGATTCACTGCTTCTATCAATCAGCTTTCCAAGCTTCAAGATCGGCACTGCAAGGAAAAGCACAAGCAAGACAAATCCACCAGCGGCTATTAGGCTCGCTATTTCTGATGGTGACATGGCGATCTCCTTGAGCGATTGAACTATCTTGCGGCGTAGTACTCAACAACGAGCTGAACTTCACAAGTCACTGGAACTTCTGAGCGCAATGGTCGTCTGTTAAGTGTGATGTGAAGCTTCTCTAGTTCCACGGTTAGGTAGCCAGGAAGCGGTGGCAGAACATCGACGTGTCCACCGGCAGCTGCTACCTGGAACGGTTCAGTCTTTTCACTCTTCTCGGCAACATGAACTAGTTGACCCGGCTTTACACGGAAAGATGGTCTGTCAACGCGCTGGCCATCTACAAGAATGTGTCTGTGTACAACCAACTGGCGTGACTGAGCGATTGTGCGGGCAAAACCTGCGCGAAGAAGAATTGCGTCGAGTCTCATTTCTAGAAGCTCTACAAGGTTTTCACCAGTCAAGCCAGTGGCACGCTTGGCCTCTTCGAAAGTCTTCTTAAGCTGAGCCTCGCGAATACCGTATTGGGCCCTTAGTCTCTGCTTTTCACGAAGACGAACGGCGAAGTCGCTGTCGGCTTTTCTTTTGGTTCGTCCGTGCTCACCTGGAGCGTAAGGGCGCTTTTCAAGATACTTGGCGGCTTTTGGTGTTAGCGCTAGTCCTAGGGCTCGAGACAGACGAGTTTTACTGCGGGTACGCGATGTCTTAGACACAGCTTCCTTTCAAGTTAGGCAAACAAAGAATGAAACGACAGAGGTTCGTTCCCGTGTGCCCAGAAAGGTCTGCTAAATGACTCTTGTCTATTTGGTTAATCCCTTGCAGCCGCGCTCAGGATTCAAATTGGCAACGTTGACAGTTTAGCACCGCAACTAGCGGCCCATCAAGCCCTATTGCCTCGAATAATGCGCTTCAGTGCTGGCCAGCGATCCACAAGACCCTTCTCAAAACCTGAGCTCTTAGGGGTGAAATACTCTGGCACACCCTCAACATAGACCTGGCTCACTACCGAGTTCGGGTCATCGTGGGGATACTTATAAGCCTGCTCGGTGTCCCCTTTGGATAAGTAATTGCTACGTAGACTGGCAGGAATAGTGGGGGCAAAGCCGTTTCTAACATCCGCAATGGCCTGGTTGATTGCCAGATAGGCGGAGTTCGACTTTGGGGCTAGAGCGAGATACACAGTTGCTTCCGCTAATGGAATTCTGCCCTCTGGCATGCCGATTAGCGCAACGCTTTCGTGGGCCGCCACGGCAATTGAAAGTGCTGTTGGGTCAGCGAGGCCTATGTCTTCAGAGGCGAGCAAGATGAGTCTCCTAGCGATAAACCTTGGATCCTCTCCCCCTTCGAGCATGCGAGCTAGATAGTGAATCGCGGCATCCGCGTCAGAGCCACGTACACTCTTTATGAAAGCACTAATGGTGTCGTAGTGCTGATCGCCATCACGGTCATAGCGCACCAGAGCGGATTCCAAACTCGCTCCCACGTCTTCCAATCCGATCACCGCAGCGCTGGACTTTGACAACTCCAGAACCCTAGAAGCCGCAGCTTCTAAAACGGTTAGAGCCCTTCTAGCGTCACCGCCGGAAACCTCGACTATTCGATTTAGGGCAGCATCGTCAATTTGCACTTTGGAGCCAAGTCCACGGGGTTCGACTATTGCTTTTTTTATGAGATCGGAAATGGCGTCCTGCGATAGCGGTTCCAACCGCACCAGTAATGATCTGGAAAGTAAAGGTGCAATTACGGCAAACGAGGGATTCTCAGTGGTAGCAGCGATGAGCAGAATGCCACCGCTCTCAACCGAAGGCAACAAAGCATCCTGTTGAGCTTTGGAAAATCTATGAATTTCGTCAAGAAACACGATCGTTGTTACGCCGTAAGTTTCCTGGTCTAGGCGAGCTTTCTCAATGACATCGCGAAGTTCTTTGACCCCAGTAGACACAGCCGATAACTCAACAAATCTCCGCCCGGATGAATTTGCAACCGCTTTGGCAATTGAGGTCTTTCCCGTGCCGGGTGGTCCCCAAATCAGGATTGAAGTGTGAGACGAGTTTGCGGATTCGGCCTTAGCCAGAATTTGCAATGGAGAGCCAGAAAGCAAAGCCTTTTCCTGACCGATCACTTCTTCTAGAGTCCTGGGACGCATCCGAGCAGCCAATGGGGCTCCCCCCGAAAACAGTGATTGGCTCATAAGCACAAGGCTATTAGAAAGCCCTTGAAAAGCTTTGTAAACTCTCTAATGAACCCAAACAGGAAGTTGAACAGCCTTGACAAAAACGCCAATCGGAAAATCTTCGGACCGAGAACGACTTGCAAGATTTGCTGCCAAGCAAGAACTTGAGGCCAGTAAAGCTATTCGAAGAAAAAAGGATAACCGTCTTGCCGTTGTTGTTTCAGTGCTAGCCATCGCTCTAGCAGTGGGTTCCCAACTGACTTACACCGCGCTCAAACCTGAGCCAGAAGCAATAATTCCGGAGGTAACTCCTACCGAACCATCGGCTCCGATTCCTGATGTTTCGATTGCTGAGGGAAGAACCTGGACAGGCACAATGCAAGTTGGTGGTGCAAACCTAGAAATTGAACTCGACGGTGCATTAGCACCGCAGGCTGTTGCGAGCTTTATTGATCTTGCGGGTAAGGATTTTTTTAGCGGGATAACTTGCCATCGGCTTACTACCGGTGGCATTTTCGTGCTGCAGTGCGGACAATCGAGCACTACCCCAGATGGTGGTCCTGGTTACACTTTTGGTCCAATTGAGAATGCTCCAGCAGATAACTTGTATGTAAAGGGAACACTTGCGATGGCCCGAGTTGGTTCCTCGGTTTTGGGTGCAGAAGCAGCCGCTACCAGCATGGGAAGTCAATTCTTCATTGTTTACGAGGACTCGACTATATCTTCAGATGATGCAGGCGGATACACCGTATTTGGCAAGGTCAATAGCGGGTTAGAAGATCTGCAGTCAGTTATTGATGCCGGTGTCGATGGAGGCGGAGTCGATGGCCCCCCGGCCCTGGAAACTAAGCTTGGCGCAATCGAACTAAGATAATTACTTACCACTAGCCCGCAGGAGCAAACCGGTGACACAAACAGTAAACAGCCATGGTCGAGTAGACGAAGATAACAACGTCTACGTTTTCGACAATGGTTCGGAGCGCAAGGTTGGTCAGTATCCAGGTGTCTCCATGGAGGAAGCCCTGGCTTACTTCGAGCGAAAGTTTGCCGAGCTAGAAGGCAATGTAAGAATTCTCGAGCAGCGTGTTAAAAGTAAAGCCGACGCAGCCAGCATCTCTAAAGCCGCTCAGAAACTATCCTCGGATCTAGCCGAACCTGCCGCAGTGGGAAACATTCAGGAACTGCGAGAACGGGTAGCTAGCATCACTCCAAGCATCGAGCAGATGAAAAAAGACAAGAGTGAAGCTTCCGAGAAAGCTGCTGCTGAGACACTTGCGAACAGACGAGACATTGCCGCTAAAGCTCAGGCGCTTGCCGACAAGGACCCGAAAAAGACACAGTGGAAAGCCGCTTCTGCACAGATGAACGATTTGTTCGAGAAGTGGCAGCAATCCCAAAAGAACGCGCCAAAAATCTCGCGCAAGGACTCGGAGCCGATCTGGAAGAGCTTCTCGCAGGCTAGAACCAAGTTTGAATCCAACAAGCGCGCATTCTTCTCTGCTCTATCTGCCGAAAGCAAGACTGTTCGAGCCAAAAAGATAGCTCTCGTCGCGCAAGCCGAAGCACTGGTTGCCAAAGGTGCTGACTCAGCGGCCGATTATCGCAAACTTTTGGATCAGTGGAAGCTAGCGGGCCGTTCTCAAGGAACACAGGATGATCAACTCTGGGACAGGTTCAAAGCAGCCGGAGACAGTATCTATGCGGTTCGCAAGGAGGTTATCGCTAAAGAATCGGTTGAATTCAAGGCGAACTATGAAGCCAAACTGCTACTTATTGCCGAAGCGGAGAAGCTTGACCCAGTAGCAAACCTGGCAGAGGCTAAGAAGCAGCTGCTCCTGATTCAAACTCGCTATGAGCAAGCCGGGAAGGTACCAAAGGACAAGATTCGCGAGACCGATGACCGCATGCGTGCGGTTGAAAAGAAAATTAAGGACGCGGAACAAGAAAATTGGCGTAAATCCGATCCTGCTGCAATTGAGCGAACTAGCGGGGTTCTTTCTCAGCTGGAGCAGTCGATTGCGAAACTAGAGAAGGAATTGCAAACCGCCGAACTAGCAGGCAATAGCTCCAAGATTCAAGAAGCTAAAGACGCACTAGAGGCAAGAAGAAGCTGGCTGACAGTAGTCAAGCAAAACCAGAACTAACTACTGCGAGACTCGATACACGTCGTAAACCGCTTCAATTCGCTTGACAGCGGCAAGCAAATGATCCAACGCAGCGGGGTCACCCATCTCAAACACAAATCTACTGAGCGCTACCCGGTCTGTTCTGGTTGATACCGAAGCAGACAAAATGTTGACATGGTGCTCACTTAGAACCCTTGTGACATCACTTAGTAGTCCAGAGCGATCAAGTGCTTCAACTTGGATTTGGACTAAGAACATTCGCTTTGAAGATGGTGCCCAAGAAACGTCAACCAGTCGCTCTGTCTCAAGCTTTAGAGCCGTTGCGTTTTTGCAATCATCCCGATGAACTGAAACTCCACTACCACGGGTGACAAATCCCATAATCTTGTCACCTGGAACCGGCGTGCAGCATCGAGCAAGCTTGACCATCACATCGCCATCGCCCTTGACCAAGACACCGGAGTCGCCCTCATTTATCCTTCGCGGGGATTTGGTTGCAACTGGCAACTCGAATTCTGTATCGCTTTCTTGTTCGGAACTAGAGCTGACCGTGAGGCGATCGATAATCGATTGAGCAGATAGCTGACCTTCGCCAAGAGCGGCATACAAAGCACTTACGTCCTGTAAACCTAGGTCGCCGACAAGCTTGGCGAGCGAGTCCGAAGACATTAGCTGCTGCAATGGAAGTCCAAGCTTGCGCATAGCCTTGGTGAGATTTTCCTTGCCTAGCTCAATTGCATCCTCGCGCCGTTCCTGAGAAAAGTGATGTTTGATCTTTGCGCGGGCTCGTGGTGAGGCGACAAAGTTCAGCCAGTCCTTTGACGGCGATGCATCTAATGACTTAGAAGTCAGCACCTCAACTACGTCACCAGAATTTAGAGTGCTATCTAAAGGGCTGATTCGACCATTCACCTTCGCACCGATAGTCCTATCCCCGACTTCGGTATGCACGGCGTACGCAAAGTCAACTGCTGTTGCTCCGGAGGGCAAACCGATGACTTTACCCTTTGGCGTAAAGACATAGACCTCTTTGGCTCCGATTTCAAACCTGAGCGCGTCTAGGAACTCCCCCGGATCTTGAGTTTCGGCCTGCCAGTCGGATAGGTGCTTGAGCCAAACCAAATCGTCCTGTGTTGTAGCTTGCGACTTTCCAGCCTGCTCTTTATACATCCAGTGCGCGGCAACTCCGTACTGTGCACGCTGATCCATCTCAGCGGTTCTTATTTGAATCTCAACGGCCCGTCCCTCGGGACCGATGACTGTCGTATGAAGTGACTGATAAAGATTAAACTTGGGCATTGCAATGTAGTCCTTGAAACGTCCTGGAACTGGATTCCACCTGGCGTGAATAGCACCGAGCACTGCGTAGCAATCTCTAACTGATTGAACTAAAACGCGAATGCCAACCAGATCGTAAATCTCATCGAATTCACGACCTCGAACCACCATCTTTTGGTAAATGCTGTAGTACTGCTTAGGTCTTCCGGCAACCTTGCCTTTGACCTTTTCAGCCTTCAGATCTGCCTCGATTGCACCAATCACTTCTTCCAAGTACTGCTCGCGCATAGGAGTCCGTTGGGTGACGAGGTTTACTATCTCCTCATAAACCTTCGGGTACAAAATCTCAAAGGATAAATCTTCTAATTCGAGCTTGACCGTGCTAATACCTAAACGGTGAGCCAAAGGAGCGTAAATTTCGAGGGTTTCCTGCGCTTTACGCTTAGCAGACTCTTCGGGTACGAACTTCCAAGTTCTAGCGTTGTGTAATCTATCGGCAAGTTTGATCACCAAAACCCTAATGTCCTTGGACATTGCAACAACCATCTTGCGAACTGTCTCTGCTTGGGCGCTATCTCCAAACTTGATCTTGTCCAGTTTTGTGACTCCGTCAACTAGCATGGCTACCTCATCGCCGAAATCGCCCCTTAGTTTTTCCAGAGAATAGGGAGTGTCTTCTACGGTGTCATGAAGTAATGCCGCGGCAATGGTGGTTGCGCCAATTCCAAGATCGGCAAGAATCTGGGCCACCGCAACTGGGTGAGAAATGTACGGTTCACCCGATTTTCTAAGCTGCTCCGAATGCGCTTTCTCAGCGGCGACGAATGCCTTCTCCACCAAGCCAACATCGGCCTTGGGGTGATTGGTTTTGAGGGACTTTATTACCTGCTGGAGCTCTTGGGTATAAGAGGGCTGCTTGGAGAAAATGCGCGGCAGACGCGACCTGATTGAACTGGAGTCTAAATCAGTCATGCTCTTGCCCTTCCAGGCTCAAGCCTACTCTTGCGAAGGGAATAGCTCTATTTTTTTGTTTTGAATCTAGGTTCGTTCTCTCGCAGGTGAACATATACCGGAGAAGCTATAAAGATTGAAGAGTACGTGCCAACAATCATTCCGATGAAAAGCGAGAGAGCAATGTCCCGCAGGGTTCCAACCCCGAGCAGGATTGCACCTATAAGCAAAATCGATCCGATTGGAAGAACTGCGACCACTGAGGTGTTAATGGATCGAACCAAGGTTTGATTTACAGCCAAGTTCACCTGAGAAGCGAAAGTTTTTGTCTCGGAGAACTCGACATCCAATGTGTTTTCGCGCACCTTGTCAAAAACCACGACAGTGTCATAGAGGGAATATCCGAGAATTGTAAGGAATCCAATTACAGCTGCTGGGGTCACCTCAAAACCCACTAGGCCATAGATTCCAATTGTGATTACAACATCGTGCGCCAGGGCTATTAGTGCAGCCACTGACATTTTAACGGTTCTGAAGTAAAGTGCCATAAAAAGTGAAACCAAGAGAAGGAACACAATCAATCCAGTGAGGGCTTTTGATGTAACATCAGCACCCCAGTTTGCGCCGATAAACGAGGAAGTTACGGAACCCGAACTCAACCCATAAGCACTAGCTAGAGCGATTCGAATCTCTTCAGTGGTGACGTCGTCGAGCTGCTCAGTTTGAACCCTTATCGAATCCTCTCCAACTGTGGTGACCACAGGTTGACTAGTGGGTTCCACTGATTGAACAGCGTCTCTAGCTACCTGCTGGGAACTAGAGCTAACTCCATCAATTCGAAACTCGCTACCTCCTCGAAACTCAATTCCGAAGTTGAAGCCACCACGGGCAATCGGAGCAACGATTGAGATTACAACCATCAGCGCAGCTATCGTGTACCACAATTTTCGACGACCTACGATGTTGAAAGAAACACGGCCACTGTAGAGATCGTTTCCAAGTTCACGGAATTTAGACACCCTTACCCCCTGAATTGTTGGCTTCTTCAATCGCGGCTTGCGCCTTACGTTCTGCAATTGTTTGTCTCTTCATGGCCTCATTTGAAACTCGAAGGATTTTACCTTGATTCAAAGTAGGGTCCATTCTGAATTGACCACGTCCAACATAACCCGCGGCCTTCAAAGCTTTGGAATCAAAACCCGACCAAGGATGACCTGAACTGAAGAACTTTGTTCGAGCCATAAGCTTCATGAGTGGATAGGTAAACATGGTCACCACAAATAGGTCGATGATTGTTGTAAGGCCAAGCGTGAAAGCAAAGCCTCTCACGTTTCCAACAGTTAAGAGGAAAAGAGTTGCAGCCGCTAGAAAGCTCACCGCATCCGATGCAAGGATAGTTCTTATTGAACGCTTCCATGCGTTTTCAACAGCGACCTCAATATTTCTTCCTTCACGAATTTCATCTCGAATACGCTCAAAGTAAACAATGAACGAATCAACCGTGACACCAAGCGAAACAATAAGCCCTGCTACACCAGCCATGGATAATCGATAGCCTTGCCTCCAGGACAAGAAAGCAATCACTAGGTAAACAAGAATTCCAAAAACAATAAGTGAACCGATCGTCACGATTGCCAGGCCACGGTATTGGAAAGCGGAGTAGATGACTACGAGGACTAAACCAATAACACCGGCAATAACCCCACTGACTAACTGATCTTGGCCTAGAGTCGCGGATATGTTCTCCTGGCTCTGAACCTCGAAGCCAATTGGTAGAGATCCGTATTTCAGCTGATCAGCAAGAACTTTAGAAGAATCGCGATCGAAGCTACCCGTGATCTGAGCTGAGCCGTTTGTAATAACAGCTTGGGTGGTAGGCGCAGTGATCACAAATCCATCAAGGGTGATTGCGAATTGGTTCCTCGGTTGCTCAAGTGGGAACAATCTCTGAGTCACTGTCGAGAAACCCACGGTGCCGACTTCATCGAACTCAAGGTTCACAGCCCAGGTGTTAGTCGAAGCACCAGTAGATGATGTGACCGTTCCATTTGATGCGTCCGAGATGTTTGCTCCATCGACTTCAACAGGACCAAGAATGAACTTCGAGAATCCGTTAACGTCACAGGTAACCAAAGGAACAGTTGGATCATCGATCTGGCCAGGCTCTCTAAACACAGATGCACAATCTAGATCATCAAATTCTTTTTGGATTTCTGGTGTGATCCAATTCAAATCACTGCCGTCAGTTGGCACAGCGGATGGTGCTTCTGCTGCTGGTGTTTCATCTGGGGCAGGAGTCTCTGTTGCGTCTGGGTCAGGAGTCTCCGAACCATCAACCGCGGCAGTTGGTGTGCCGGCACTAGTAACCAGAACAGGTCGAAACTCCAATTTTGCGGATGCCTTGATTAGGGCAAGAGTGTTCTCGTCAGGGATACCTGGGATGGAAACGATGATGTTTGTGTCACCCTGTGTGGTCACCTGAGATTCGCTAACACCACTGGCGTCAACACGCTGGCGAATAATAGAAACAGCTTGATCCAATTGTTCGGTCGTAACAGCTTGGCCATCAAGCAAGAGCGGAGAAAGAATAATCTGAGTTCCGCCCTGAAGATCAAGGGCCAACTTAGGGGTGAAGCTAGCGTTCTCATCGGTAGTTGAACCGAAGCCGATAAGTCCAGCGAGTCCGAAAATGATTACTAGTAACCAAATCAGGGATTTGCGTGCCGACTTTACGGTGCTGCTAGCTGCCAACTCTTTACTCCCCTATTACTTTCCAGAATCGGCTTTAGGGGCCTTTGGCTTTTTTGCAGTTGAACTAGAAGACTTGGAAGCAGCTGCGGCCTTCGGCGCTTGCTCTATCCTGCTTACTGCCCCGATTGCAACAGTCAGCTTCTGGCCCGGAGCGGTTTCGAGTTCGACTCGATCTTCTTTGACGCTCAAAATCTTTCCGAAAATGCCACTGGTTAGCATCACTGCCGCACCCTTCACCACTTCGGAGCGAAGCTTTTCAGCAGCTTTCTTACGGTTACGTCCAGAGATAAAGATCCAAACGCCCAAGAAAGTCAGGGCAAGGAAGAAAAATAAGGTGTCCGACATGAGGGCCTAACGTCAAAAAACGCGCTTTTGCGCGTCCCTAATTATAACTTAACCCTCAGTAGGCCAGCTAACTCGATTCACTGGCACCCAGGTGCCGATAGGCCAAAGAGGTCGCTTGGCGACCCTTGCTGGTCCTTTGAATCAGGCCTTCTCGAAGGAGGTAGGGTTCAACAACCGATTCGATAGTGTCAGGCTCTTCCCCAATCGCCACAGCAAGAGTGGATAGCCCAACAGGCTTGCCTTGGAACTTTACGATCAACGCCTCAAGTATCTGCTTGTCCAATCGATCCAAACCGAGAGAATCTACTTCGTAAAGCTCAAGTGCCTTTGTCGCCACATCGGCCGTAATTACACCGGCGCCATCAACCAATGCAAAATCGCGAACCCTGCGAAGAAGCCGGTTGGCTACTCTTGGGGTGCCTCTGGATCGAGACGCAATTAACTCGATAGCCTCAGTCTCTGCTGCAAGCGCTAACTGCTTAGCTGCGCGAACCAGCACGGTAGCTAAATCCTCGTTGCCGTAAAACTCAAGGTTGGCGGTGTAGCCAAAACGGTCACGCAGTGGATTCGGCAACATCCCAGACCTAGTCGTTGCACCAACCAGAGTAAATGGTTCCAAATCGAGAGAAATAGAAGATGCACCAACACCTTTTCCAACCATCACGTCTACCCGAAAATCTTCCATCGCCAGATATAGCAATTCCTCTGCAGGTCTGGCCATTCTATGAATCTCATCAATGAACAAAACCTCGCCAGCGGAAAGCGAGGAGAGAATTGCCGCAAGGTCCCCCGCGTGCTGGATGGTAGGGCCGCTTGTGATGCGAAAACCCGATCCAATTTCAGAAGCGACAATCATGGCCAGCGTGGTTTTACCTAGGCCTGGAGGGCCAGCAAGCAAGATGTGATCTGGTGCGCGATTTTGTAAAGACGCTGCTTTTAGAAGTAGACCCAGTTGCTTCGAGACATTGTCTTGGCCAACAAACTCCGCAAGAGTTGTTGGCCTTAATGCAGACTCAAATGCCAAATCACTTTCTGAAAGAGCTGGGCTCAAGATGTCGTTCACTTAGAGCCCGCCTTCGCAAGATGCTGAAGTGCAAGCTTCAATATATCTTGGTCCGACATGTTCGGACTGGAAACCTTGCGGACCGTGATTGTCGCTTCTTTCTCGCTATAGCCAAGTCCTATAAGTGCTTCCACGCTTGCTCTAGCTGTTCCAGTGATAAGCGTGCTAGAGCCACCAGAAATCTTTCCAGCCAATGAGAGGGTTATTAACTTCGCAGTCTTTACTCCCACCCCGGATACTGACCTGAAAACCGCATCGGATTCGCTGGCAACCGCGTCGGCGATCTCCGCTACGGACAGTGAAGTCAGAATAGAAAGTGCTAATTTCGGACCGACGCCGTTTACGGATCTAAGAAGATCGAAAGTCTCAAGCTCCATAGCGTCCAGAAATCCATAGAGAGTGAGTGAATCTTCGCGGACCACAAGCACCGTGTGGAGAGTCGCGTTCTGGCCGATAGTCATTGTTGATGCGATTCGATTGGTGGTGTGCACGAGCAGCCCGACACCGCCAACTTCTAGGGTGACCGCGCCAAGCGTGCTTGCTAACACTTTTCCTGACACTGAGGCAATCACGAACTTAGCCTAACTAGCGATTGGATTTGCCTCTTGCTGATTTCACTGCGGAGTGCCACTTCTGTTGTGCCTTGGTGTAGCTAGCGGAGCTATTGGATCCTCTGTAGCCCTGACAGATGGCGATAGCTAGAGCATCCGCGGCGTCTGCTGGCTTGGGGACCTCATCGAGACCGAGAAGCTTCGCAACCATCGCACCCACTTGCACTTTTCCCGCACGACCAGACCCAGTGACCGCAGCTTTGACCTCAGTCGGAGTATGCATAGCCATTGGAATCTTGTACTTGTGAGCCAAGAAGATCGCCACCCCGGCGACTTGGGCAGTCCCCATCACCGATGACAGATTTTGTTGCGAAAAGACTCGTTCAATTGCAATCACATCGGGCTTGAACTTGGAAATCAAAGTCTCGAGCTCGGTTCCAATCGCACCAATTCTTGTGTCGAGCTCGGCGGTTTTCAGCGACTGAATCACTCCCACGTAAACCAATGTGGTCTTACGAGACTTGCCAAGATCAATCACACCAACACCGCAGCGAGTAAGGCCGGGGTCAACTCCCAGGATTCTGGTCACGCTTAGGCTTCTAGCTCCGCTAGCACTTCTGGGGACATGTCGAAGTTTGAATAAACGCTTTGCACTTCATCGGAGTCTTCTAGTGCGTCAATCAATTTGATAACTGTGCGCGCAGTATCAACGTCTACTTGAATTGAAGCAGCGGGAACGAACTCAACGTCAGCGCTTTCATAATCCAGACCAGCGTTCTGTAATGCTGAACGAACTGAAACCATTGCCGAAGGATCGGTTGTTAGAACAAAACTTGACTCTCTGGTTTCTATGTCTTCGAGACCGTGCTCCAAACCGGCCTCGAGGATCTGATCTTCGCTCACTGAATCCGAGCGCTCGATGGTGATTACACCCTTACGGCTAAACAGATATGACACGCTTCCAGGGTCAGCCATGGTTCCGCCGTTCCTGCTGATAGCTAATCGAACATCAGCTGCGGCGCGATTCTTATTGTCGGTCAAACACTCGATTAAAATCGCAATTCCATTTGGACCATATCCTTCGTAGAAAATGGTCTGATACTCAACTGAATCCGCATCCTGACCAGATCCTCGCTTGATAGCACGCTCGATGTTGTCGTTAGGTAGCGAACTCTTGCGCCCTTTTTGAACAGCGTCATACAGCGTTGGGTTTCCGTCTAGGTCGGGGCCACCGATTCGAGTAGCGACTTCAATGTTTTTGATCAGCTTGGCAAAAAGTTTGGCGCGACGAGAGTCGATGATCGCTTTTTTGTGCTTGGTGGTGGCCCACTTGGAATGACCTGACATTTTGCTCCTTGAATACTTTCGCTATGAATTCTAAAACAGAACTATTGGGGTGAACTTGCCATCTTCAAAAAGTACTCGTGGACAAAGGTTTCACCGGTTATCTCGGGGTGAAACGATGTTGCCAACATGTTTTGTTGCCTCACGGCAACCACTCTCCCGTCGCTAAGTTTCGAGAGGACCTGGACGGCCTCCCCCACTCTCTCAACGATTGGAGCCCTGATGAAAGCGACATTCAGATTAGTCCCATCAAAGTCGATGACTTCCTCAAATGAATCAAGCTGTGACCCAAACGCATTTCTGCGAACAGAAATGTTCATCAACCCCAAACTTTGCTGACCAGAAGCGCTATCCAAAACTTCGTTTGCCAATGTGATCATGCCTGCGCAAGTTCCGAAAATTGCTTTGCCTGATTGCACAAATTCGAGAACTGGCTCCCGCAGCGAGAAAATGTCCATCAGTTTCGAAATTGTTGTAGATTCTCCACCTGGAAGAATCAAGCCCGACAGATTCTCGAGGTCTGCGCTCTTGCGAACCTCTACTGTTTCACAAGCTAGTTTGGTGAGCGTTTCAATGTGCTCTCTAACGTCACCTTGAAGAGCTAGTACTCCGATACGCAATTACCAACCGCGCTCCGAAAGTCGATGAGGTGCGGGAAGGTCTTTCACGTTTATACCAACCATTGCTTCGCCGAGACCTCTTGAAGCTTCTGCTATCACTGCAGGGTCATTGAATGCGGCAACAGCCTTAACTATTGCAGCGGCACGCTTAGCAGGTTCGCCCGATTTGAAAACTCCCGAACCAACGAACACTCCGTCAGCACCAAGTTGCATCATCATGGCAGCGTCGGCTGGAGTGGCAACACCACCGGCAACAAACAAAACCACAGGGAGCTTCTTGGTTCTTGCTACTTCCCTAACTAAGTCGTAAGGGGCCTGAAGCTCCTTGGCTGCAACGTAAAGCTCATCCTCTGTCTTTGAAGCAAGAACGTTAATCTCGCCAAGGATAGTTCTGATGTGCTTGGTTGCTTCCGACACGTCTCCGGTACCTGCCTCGCCCTTCGAACGAATCATTGCGGCACCTTCGGTAATTCTTCTGAGGGCTTCTCCCAAGTTGGTTGCGCCACAGACAAACGGAATATCAAATTTCCACTTGTCGATGTGGTTTACATAGTCCGCTGGGGAAAGCACCTCGGACTCATCGATGTAGTCAACTTTCAAGGACTCCAGAACCTGGGCTTCAACAAAATGACCGATTCGTGCTTTAGCCATAACTGGGATTGAAACAGTTGCAATAATCTGCTCAATAAGATCTGGGTCGCTCATTCTTGCGACACCACCCTGGGCGCGAATGTCGGCTGGAACGCGCTCCAGAGCCATGACTGCTACAGCACCAGCATCTTCGGCAATTTTTGCCTGTTCAGCATTAACAACATCCATGATCACGCCACCTTTTAGCATTTCTGCTAGGCCGCGCTTAACTAGGGGTGTTGATTCATTTTTTGAAGGGTTCATTTAGATATTCTAACCCGCCAAAATGGCCATTTAGTTATCCAGCCAGGCCTTTTGGATCTCGGCTCGTACTTCACCCAGCAGCCTTGGTATCGCCTTGGTTTGAGCGATTATTGGGAAGAAGTTGGAGTCATTACTCCAACGTGGAACGATGTGCTGGTGCAAGTGTTCGGCTATCCCCGCCCCGGCAAGCTCGCCCTGGTTCATGCCCAAATTGAAGCCCTGAGCCCTGGAGACTTTCCGAAGAACTTGCATTCCACGCTTACTAAGAGCAGCCATCTCTGCAGCTTCCTCAAGAGTTGTGTCCTCATAAGAAGCAACGTGGCGATAGGTACACACAAGCATGTGACCCGAGTTATAGGGAAACAAATTCATAAGAACGAAGCAGGTATCTCCTCTGAAAACAATGAGTCCATCCTCGTCAGAACCTTTTGGTGCTAGGCAAAAAGGACACTCGTCTTTCTTGGGTTGCTGTCCATTTTGGATGTAAACCAAGCGATGCGGAGTCCAAAGCCTTTGATAGTTATCTGGTACTCCTGGAAGAAACTCCGGTCCGGTCAACTAAACCTGCTTCTTAGACTCAATAGCTTCAAGAATCAGAGCAACAGCTTTATCGACGGCTACCCCGTTCACCTGTTCACCTGATCGGTAACGGAAGCTAACGGAGTTTGACTGCTGATCCTCCGCACCCGCGATTAACTGGAACGGGATCTTGTCCTTGGTGTGATTGCGAATCTTCTTCTGCATCCGATCATCGCCTAGGTCAATCTCTGCTCTAACCCCGTGAGATTTAAGTTTTCCTATAACGTAAGAAAGATATGGGGCAAATTCATCGGCGACCGGAATTCCCATCACCTGGACCGGAGCTAGCCATGGTGGGAAGTGTCCGGCATAGTGCTCGGTAAGCACAGCAAAGAATCTCTCGATCGACCCAAAAAGGGCTCGGTGAATCATTACCGGTCTCTTTTTTAGACCGTCACTAGCGGTGTATTCGATCTCGAATCGATCGGGCAAGTTAAAGTCCAACTGAATTGTTGACATCTGCCAGGTTCTGCCGATTGCATCGCGGGCCTGAACAGAAATCTTTGGACCATAAAAAGCGGCTCCTCCTGGATCTGGAACGAGCTCCAAACCTGAATCAGTGGCAACCTTGGCCAAAGTGGACGTTGCTTTTTCCCAGAGCTGATCATCGCCGACAAACTTGTCATTGTCTGGATCACGAGTAGATAACTCAAGATAGAAATCGGTAAGCCCGTAGTCGCGAAGTAGATCCAGCACAAAATTCAATACCGACGTTAGCTCTGATTCCATGTCCTCTAAGGTCACGAACAGGTGAGCGTCGTCTTGAGTCATGCCGCGCACTCTGGTTAGACCATGAACAACGCCTGATTTTTCATATCTGTAAACCGAGCCAAATTCGAACATTCGAAGCGGAAGATCTCGGTAGGAGCGAGCCTGGGATTTGTAAATCAGAATGTGGAAAGGGCAGTTCATCGGCTTCAGGTAATAGTCCTGGCCTTGCTTGCGAATAACTCCATTGTCATCGAGCTCTTCATCAAGCTTCATTGGGGGGAACATGCCTTCTGAATACCAAGCCAAGTGACCAGAAGTTTCGAAGAGGTTGGATTTAGTAATGTGAGGCGAATAAACAAAGTCATATCCGGCTTGCTCGTGACGCTGTCTCGAGTAATCCTCCATCACGCGACGTATAGTTCCACCTTTGGGATGGAAAACCGCCAAGCCTGATCCGATTTCCTCAGGGAAAGAGAAAAGATCTAGCTCTTGACCCAAACGTCGATGATCTCTTTTGGCAGCTTCTTCCATTCGCTCCAAATGAGCTTTTAGTTCGTCCTTAGAGGCCCAAGCGGTTCCGTAAATTCTTTGTAGCTGCTTGTTCTTTTCATTGCCTCGCCAATAAGCCGCGGCTAGCCTAGTGAGGCTAAAGCCATTGCCAATCATGCGAGTGTTTGGCAAGTGAGGACCGCGGCATAGATCCTTCCAAATAGTTTCACCCGATTTTGAATCGGTGTTGTGATAAATCGTTAGCTCCCCTGCTCCCACTTCCGCAGCACCTTCAGATAGATCACTAGAGCCTTTGAGTGAAACCAGTTCAAGTTTGTAAGGCTCATCGGACAATTGCGTGCGGGCCTCCTCCTCGCTTACAACCTTTCGAACAATGCGCTGACCCGAGCGAATAATTCGCTCCATCTCTTTTTCGATACCTTTTAGATCTTCCGGGGTAAAAGCCTCGGCAACATCAAAGTCATAGTAGAAGCCATCAACAATAGGTGGGCCAATTCCCAATTTGGCCTTGGGGTTGATGCTTTGAACGGCTTGCGCCAGCACATGAGCGGTTGAGTGTCTAAGAATGCTCAGTCCGTCTGGGGAAGAAATAGTAACGGCCTCAACCAAGTCGCCTTCTGAAACGATGTGCGCCAGATCCCTTAGATCACCAGAAACGCGCATCGCAACAACGGCCTTATCGGCAAACAGCTCAAAGCCTGTGGTGCCAGGCTTTACCTGCTGCTTTACGCCATCCACAGCGATGGATATCTGTTGTTCCAAGTGAATCTTCCAATCTGGCCTTTGACTATGGTCAATCCTAACCAGCTAGGAGCATTGGTCTTGGTAACATTGCGAGTCTAGATAAGCCTTGGAAGAAGCAAAATGGAAACCTCTCAGCCTCACGTAATCACGCTCGAACTTGCAAAGAAGCTCAATTGGCTGCGAGCTGCGGTTCTTGGAGCGAATGATGGAATCGTATCTACGGCGGGCCTCGTGATGGGTGTGGCTGGAGCAACAACCGATAATGGTGCGATTTTGATTGCCGGTGTTGCAGCACTGGTAGCGGGATCAATCTCCATGGCAGGAGGCGAATACGCGTCAGTCAGCGCACAACGAGACAGCGAGATTGCCTCAAGAATAAAGCACGAGGGAAGCCCGCGAAAGTTTGCAAAAGACGAGCACGTCTCTCCGATGTCAGCCGCTGTTGCGTCATTCATCTCGTTCGCACTTGGTTCCGTACTACCGATCGTTGCCATCACTGGACCCTGGACCGAGTATCGCGAAGCAGCAACGATAGTTTCAGTGGTAATCTCGCTTGCAATCACAGGATATGTTGCCGCAATTATCGGAGGAGCCAAGCCGCTTCGCCCAGTACTTCGGAATGTGGCTGTTTCGTTAGTGACGATGGCAGCAGCTTATGGAGTGGGAATGCTCCTTGGCGTTGCGGTGGCCTAGGCCTTCAGCTTTAGAGTCTTTGCCGTCGCGCTCAATGATTCACGAGCTTTTGATGGGTCATCATTTAGCTTCAAACCGTAGCTTGGCACCGAGTTTGCAATACCCTTCATCCAGGCGTTCTGAGATTCCGGGAACATTCTTGTCGCAACATCAAGCATCACCCGAGTCGCAACCGACGCACCAGGTGAGGCTCCAAGTAAACCAGCAATCGATCCATCGCCCGAGCTAATGACCTCGGTTCCAAACTGAAGCACCCCTAGCCCGTTCACTGGCTTTATAACTTGGGCTCTTTGTCCAGCTTCGTAAAGCTGCCAATCTTCCGCCTTCGCGTTTGGAACAAACTCTCTAAGGCTTTCAAGCTTTTGTTTTGAGGATTTGAAAATCTCTTTGACCAAGTAGATAACCAAAGGAAAGTTCTTTAGAGCCACGGACAGGTAAGAAACTATGTTTCCAAAACGAATTGAGGCTGGAAGATCAAGCCATGAGCCGTTTTTGAGGAACTTCAGGTTCAAACCAGCAAAGGGTCCAAATAGTAAAGAGGTCTTACCGTCAATAACTCTGGTGTCAAGGTGAGGAACAGACATGGGTGGCGCGCCAACCGCTGCTTGTGAATAGACCTTTGCCTGATGCCTTGCAACCAGTTTAGGATTTTCGGTCTTAAAGAAGTGTCCACTGACTGGAAATGTTCCATAGCCATTGATCTCTTTGATCTTTGCTTTCTGCAAAAGCTTCAGAGCCCATCCCCCGGCACCTACAAACACCCGCGGCGAGCTGAATTCAAATTTGGAGTCAGTGTTTTTCCCTGCAACTTGCCACAAACCGTTGTTGCGATAAAGTGAGCGAACTTCGTGACTGGTTAGCACTTCGACATCTTTGGTTTTCAGCCAGGCAAAAAGTTGCTCGGTCAGCGCACCGTAGTCGACATCTGTACCTTGCTCGATTCTGGTCGCGGCAATTTCAGATGACGGACGGCCCTCGATCATGATTGGTGCCCACTTAGCAATCTTTTCAAAGTCTTTGGAGAACTCAATTCCGGCAAACAGAGGTTGGTCTTTTAGGGCTTTGAATCGACGCTCGAGGTAGCTAACGTCCTTAGCGCCCTGAACAAATGTCATGTGCGGAACTGAATGAATGAATGTTTCTGGCTCACCAAGGACACCATCTTTAACCAAGCTTGACCAGAATTCCCTGGACTCCTGGAATTGCTGGTTTATGGATATTGCTTTTTCTGCAGATGGAAGATTACCACTTGGGTCATCTGGCATGTAGTTGAGTTCGCAAAGTGCTGCGTGTCCCGTGCCTGCGTTGTTCCAAGCGTTTGATGATTCCATGGAGACTTTGTCTAGGCGCTCCAAAACAATCATTTCTAGATCTGGATTTGCCTGACGAAGTAACACGGCCAAAGTGGCGCTCATGATTCCGCCACCCACGAGGATCAAGTCGTACTGCCTAGTTGTTGGCACTTACTTTCCTTCTTTGAAACCTCGATACATTCTCGTGGGCGATACTGGGTTCGAACCAGTGACCTCTTCCGTGTCAGGGAAGCGCGCTACCACTGCGCCAATCGCCCGGGTAATTCGAGGTGAAGACGGGATTCGAACCCGTGTAGACGGCTTTGCAGGCCGCTGCCTAGCCTCTCGGCCACTCCACCGATGCGTAGCTCATGGCCACTGCGAGCGGATGACGAGATTCGAACTCGCGACCCTCACCTTGGCAAGGTGATGCTCTACCACTGAGCCACATCCGCGTGCAACCTAGGTTGCTTGGCTACTCTAACCCAAATCTAAGCTAGCTGCCAGTAGCCCCGATGCGAGCCTTGACTCTAAAGGGCACGCATCAACTAGCTAGTTCTGGCGGTCGCTTCCAAACGAATAAGCCTCTTCACCATGGACTGAAGTGTCTATTCCGGCTAGCTCTGCATCGGCTTGGACCCGGAAGCCCATCGTTTTCTCGATTGCGAATCCAATGGCGAGGGCCATCACGAAACTGTAGCCAAAGACTGCGGCTGCACCTATTGTTTGAGCAATCAGTTGATCAAAGCCGAATCCAAAGAACAATCCAACATCAACGCCAACCAAACCAATAAACAGTGTTCCAATGACACCTCCGACTAAATGGATTCCCACAACGTCAAGCGAATCATCGAAGCCGAATCTAAACTTCAAATCAACTGCCAGAGCGCAAAGCGATCCAGCAACCAAGCCCAGCACTATTGCCCAAACCGGATCAATCGAAGCACAGGCCGGGGTGATTGCAACCAAGCCGGCAATCGCACCAGAGGCGGCTCCAATCGATGTTCCTTTACCGTGACGAATTTTCTCGATTGAAATCCAGCCGAGCATCGCCGCTGCTGGGGCGGCAATGGTGTTGATAACAACTAGTGACGCAATACCGTCTGCTGCCAACTGCGATCCGGCATTAAAGCCAAACCAACCAAACCAAAGCAGTGAGGCGCCAATCAGGGTCAGCGGAACGTTGTGAGGCTGCGTTATCCCCCTAGAAAAACCAAAGCGCTTTCCCAAAACAATGGCTAGCGCCAAAGCTGCAGCACCGGCGTTTATGTGAACAGCAGTTCCGCCAGCAAAATCAATCGCGCCCAGCTTGTCTACAATCCAGCCCCCGTCATCTTCAGGAGAGAAGTTAAATACCCAGCCAGCAACTGGGAAATAGACCAATGTTGCCCAAAGACCCGCGAACACCATCCAAGCTCCAAACTTTGCTCGGTCGGCAATCGCACCCGAAATCAGGGCGACTGTAATGATTGCAAACGTTGCCTGGAAGCTAACGAATGCAAGTTCCGGAAAAGCGCCAACCGGGTTGGCTGATTCTGCAACTTGAGCACTGAGTCCAAGCGAGCTGGTGTCGATTCCTATGATGTGTGGAATACCTATCCAGCCAGTGTCCCCAACATCTGCAAAGGTAATCGCGTAACCATAGAGCACCCATAAAACGGATATCAGAGCAAGTGAGCCGAAAGAGAGCATGATCATGCTCACCACTGATTTTGCCTTCACGAGCCCGCCATAGAAGAAAGCAAGTCCTGGAGTCATTAATAGAACTAATGCAGCTGAGAACAGAACGAATGCGGTATTTCCTTGATCCACTGGGAGCCTTTCTCGAAAGAGCGTGAGTGCAAACTATTAGCTAGATGATGGAGGCATAAGGTTTCAAATAGTTGCATATTGGATTTCCAGAATGTTTCGAACTTCAATCTCGGATGAACATCTTGTTTCGTAAATACGGTATTTTTGAGCTATGAAATCCGAACGCAACGCTGCCATGATCATGATGACAGCAGCGATGCTTGGGCTAGTTTTAGCAAACTCCCCTTTCGGCGGGCCGCTTCTTGACCTAATCGCCGCCACGCTAAATCTGGAACCAATCGGCATCAAGATCACCGTCGGGCACATCATTTCTGACCTTTTTCTGGCTGTGTTCTTCTTCGCCGCGGGGTTGGAGCTCAAGTACGAGCTTAAAAGTGGAGCCCTGTCCTCTCCCAAGAAAGCCATGGTTCCCGTTATTGCGGCCTCGGCGGGAGTCATCGTTCCTTCGGCGATCTACGCTTATCTAAACTGGGGCACCGATGGGATCATCGGGTGGCCCATCCCGGCCGCGACTGACATCGCATTTGCCCTTGGAGTTCTCGCGATTTTTGGAAGAGGCATGCCTCCCGCAGCGCGCATTTTTCTTCTAGCGTTGGCAATTTTTGATGACCTCATTGCGATTAGCATCATTGCGGTTTTCTACACCACAAAGCTGGAACCAGCCTGGCTGGTAGCTAGCGCAGTGGTTGCTACTGCTTTTAGGTTTGCAGAGACTTCAAAGTTTGCAAACAAGTGGCTTGTAAGGGCGATCTTTGGATCAGTCCTTTGGTACACGATCTATCAAAGCGGCGTTCACGCAACAGTTGCCGGTGTGATCTTAGGAATCTTGATTCCCGCTGTCAGAGCACACACTGTAATGAACAAGGTTCAACCAGCAACTAATTTCTTCATTCTTCCAATCTTTGCATTCACGGCAGTTGCTGTTGTAATGCCGACAATGGCTGGCGATTCGCAACCGGTTTTCTTTGGAATCTTCTTTGGTCTTGCCGTTGGTAAAGTCGTTGGAATTTCTATAGCTGCGGTTATCGCAAACAGGCTTCTAGCACCAAAAGATCGTCTTCCATTAACAGTGCTTGATTTCATCCCGCTAGGTCTTTTGGCTGGAATTGGGTTCACGGTTTCACTTCTGATTGCGCATCTGGCATTCATTGATGATCGAGAGCTCTATGCTCAGGCAACTCTTGGTGTTTTGCTTGGCTCGTTTGTTGCAATGTCGCTGGGTGGAGCGGCCTTGTGGTTTCGAGGCAGATGGCACCTATCGAAAAAGAAAAAGAAAGCTAAGCCAGCTCGGTCAAAGACCCGATCCGCGAAATAGCCCTAAGGTACTTTTTTCGGTAACCGCCGGCAATGTGCTCATCAGAGAACACTTCTGTTAAACCAATGCCGGTTGAAGCAATCGCAATCCTTGACTCATAAAGCCTGTCTACGAATGAAACGAATCTAAGCGCAGCGGACTGGTCCGTTAGCTTGTGGGCGGAAGTCAAAATCAAAACGTCGATTGACTCGATTAGCTTTAGAAACTTTGAAGGATGAACCTTAGCTAGGTGCTGAAGCAATTTGGAAAAGTCGTCACGAGATACGTTTTTACCCGTGGCAAGTGAGTCTGTGGCCAGTTTCTCCATCTCTGAATCAGACAAGGCAGCGGTGTGGCCATCGATTGGCCGATGGCGATAATCATCGCCATCAACGCTCACAATTTGGAATCTGTCGGCCATGGCAGATATTTCCCTAGCAAAATCCCTTGCCGCAAATCTTCCCTCCCCCAGTGCATTTGGCGGGGTGTTAGAGGTGGCGGCAAATCTAATTCCTTTGGCCCCTAGTTCTGAAAGCAACCTGGACATCAACATAGTGTCGCCTGGGTCATCAAGCTCAAACTCATCAATGCAAATTAATTGATACTGGCTCAGGTGCTTTAGTGCATCTGCGAAACCTAGTAATCCAATGAGGCTGGTGTAGGCAAGGAAGCTTCCAAAGGCTTTCTTCCCGGTGAACTCATGCCAGATTGCTGCAAGCAAATGAGTCTTACCAACACCGAAACCGCCATCAAGGTAAATGCCCGAGTAGGTAGGGGCTTTCCCCTTCGAGAACAGTGACTTTATAACCCCTGGCTTTACGAAAGCCCTGGCTGAGCCAAGAGCCAGTGCCTGAGATGGGAAGCTCGAATTTGGAAGATAGTTATCGAAGCGGGCCTTGGTAAACTCTCTTGGAGGAACAAGCTGGTCTAGAACCTCCCCAAGAGTGGGGTTGGGCTGGATTTCAACCAGGGAACAAATTGTTCCTGAATTGGTTGACAATAGCACCGCCTACATGTGGATCAGTTGAATCCCCAATTCTACAAGGAGATAACTTTGCCAATCGACATTGACAGTTCCGACAAGTTTAGACAGTACGCAGACCCATCGGCTCTTGTGAGCACCAAGTGGCTAGAAGAGAACCTTGGAAAGCCTGGACTTGTATTACTTGAGTCCGACGAGGACGTCTTGCTTTACCAAACCGGACACATCCCAACTGCCCTAAAAATCGACTGGCACACCGACCTCAACGATCAAGTTACCCGCGATTACATCGACGGAGCGGGCTTTTCTAGGGTCTTTTCAAGACTTGGAATCAACCGTGAAGACACCATCGTTTTGTATGGAGACAAAAGTAACTGGTGGGCAGCCTACGCCCTTTGGGTGTTCAAGCTTTTTGGCCATGAAGACGTTCGACTTCTGGATGGCGGAAGAGACAAGTGGATTGCTGAAGGTAGGGAGCTAACTAAAGATGAGCCGAAGCCAACGCCTTCTAACTATCCGATTATCGAAAGAGATGATAAGAAACTACGCGCTTTCCGCGACGATGTTGTTTCACACTTTGGGAAACCACTAATTGACGTTCGTTCCCCAGAAGAATATGCCGGTGATCGCCTCACTGCTCCTGGCTACCCTGATGAGGGAGCCACTCGCGCAGGACATATCCCTACCGCAGCGTCTGTGCCGTGGTCTAAAGCTTGCAACGAAGATCAGAGCTTCAAAGATCTTGCTGGATTAGAAGAGGTTTACCTCAAGGGTGCCAAGCTAGCGGGTCACTCAGATGTAATCGCCTATTGCAGAATCGGCGAGCGTTCATCCCACACCTGGTTTGTGTTGAAGTACCTTCTTGGCATTGAAACCGTTAGAAACTACGACGGCTCTTGGAGCGAGTGGGGTTCTCTAGTTCGGGCACCCATAGCTTTGGGTAGCGAACCTGGCCCGGTACCTCAGCTGGTCTAATTGGCAACACTTGAACTTCCCGAAACCCTGATTGAGGACTTCGCCTCAATCAGAGAGCCTGAACGACTGGATTTGTTGCTGGAGTTCTCAGAAGCACTACCTGAATTGCCAGCTCGATACGCCGATCATCCAGAACTTCTCGAAAGAGTTGAAGAGTGTCAATCCCCTATTTATTTGTTTGTGGAGATTGACCAAGACAATCTGACGAGGCTGTTTTTTAGTGCACCTCCGGAAGCTCCGACGACCAGAGGATTCGCCAGCATACTTTTTAGCGTCATTGATGGACTGAGCGTGCAAGAGGCGCTTGATTTCGATATTGATTTTCCATCGAAGCTATCGCTACAGAAGGTCGTGTCTCCCCTAAGGCTTCGTGGAATGATTGGAATACTTTCGCGCATCAAGCGTCAGTTAAGGGAAAAATCCATTCAATGATTGCAGCGCTTTCCGGGCTCGCGCTTTCTAATCAAGTCTCAACTGTAGAAGAGCTGGCAAAAAGCTACGGTAGCTGGGACGGCATCCGCACTAACCATGTGATTAGTTCAACTGGAAGCTTTTTCGACGAATCAGGATCATCCAGGGGTCTATCAACCAGGGAAGATCTCGAGCTGCTATTGGCGCTTCGAAAGCAAGCCGATCTTGTGATTGTGGATGCGGCAACAGCGCGTAACGAGCAATACAAGAAACTCTCTTCGTCGCATCTGGCGATTGTTTCGGCATCGGGAAACTTCAAGTCGATTCCAGCTGCTAACGCCTCTTCCGGGGCCACACTTTTTAGCCCCAGCAATGCAAGTCATGACGATTCCAAGCTCGAACACGTCGAAATTGATCCATCCGAGCCCTTTGTTGCGCTCTTGGACTGGGCTAGGCGAATGAACATGAGAGCTCTTCTTCTTGAGGCGGGGCCGACCTTGACAAAGGTGTGCTTCGCAACCACTGAAGTGGCACAATCTGCCATCACCGTCACTCCTAAGCTCTCACCCGGATCACTAACGCCACAATGGAATCCATTTAGCGACTCAGGATCTCTGGTGTCTCTCGCAGAATCCGAGGATGCGACATTTACCCTCTGGGCCTACTAACGGCGTGGCTGGAGCCTAAATTCAAGACAGGCTCTTAAGCTGGAAAAAATGCTTGAGATCGCGGATGTGACCAATACGGCTGCTGATTTTCAGCTAGCTGTCATGTCGTTGCGCCAAGCGGATATTCGATCTGATCTAAACGTCACAGAGATTCCTTCTCCAGACAAGCTAGCTAAACACTCGCTTGCTCTAGCCGCCCACGTTGGAGCGCAGTCACACGCTGCCCAAGCTGATGCGGGAACTGGAAGATTCGTGCTTCTTAACTCCGACACCCCGCAAGAGGGGTGGGGTGGAAACTTTCGAATTATCTGCTTCGCAAAGTCCCCTCTAGAAACCGACATAGGTCAGGATGAGCTGATCACCGACGTCTGCTGGGCCTGGTTAGAAGACTCGTTGAAAGCCCGCGGCGCCGGATACACCCTCCAGGCAGGCACCATCACCAGAATTATCTCGCAGGGATATGGGGCGATGTCCGGTCAGAGCGATCACGCCGAGCTCGAGCTAAGAGCATCATGGTCGCCCACTGATTCGAATTTTTCAGCCCATCTCGAAGCATGGCAGGACCTATTATGCATGATGTCTGGATTGCCTCCAGAATCAGGAATAAGCAGAATCTAATTTGACTGCTACAGAGTCAAGCCCGCTCGAAGCTGAACCCGTATCACTTGAAACACTTGCAGCACCTAGATCCAAATTCCACCTTGTTACAAATCCCAAAGAGCTCGCTGTTTCAATTGACCACCTTGCAAGCACACCCGGTCCAGTCGCAGTTGATGCCGAAAGAGCGTCGGGTTTCAAGTACTCGCAGCGAGCGTATTTAGTTCAGCTAAAAACCGAGCACTCCGACATATTCTTGATTGACCCAACAACCGATTCTTCATTGGTTGATTCTCATGAATTTTCTCAACTTCGCGAGTTTCTTTCCGACCGTGAGTGGATACTCCACGCAGCTACTCAGGACATACCTTGCCTCGAAGAGCTGGGCTTACACCCCAAATCAATTTTCGATACCGAGCTAGCAGGAAGGCTGACTGGCCAACCACGGGTTGGCCTTGGCTCTTTGGTTGAATCGCTGCTCCAAATCGGGCTTGCCAAAGAGCACTCTGCCGCCGATTGGAGCACCAGGCCGCTACCAGAGAGCTGGTTAAACTACGCAGCACTCGATGTTGAGCTACTGCATCAACTTCGAACAAGCCTGCAACAGCTGCTTGAAGCTCAAGGTAAATCCGAATGGGCTAACCAGGAGTTTGAAAACCTGCTGTCATTCAAGCCAAAGCCAGCTAAACAAGATCGCTGGCGTGGAATATCCGGTCTTTCAAAAGTTTCTGACCAGCTTTCTTTGGAGGTAGCGAGGCAACTTTGGTTGGGACGTGAAGAGCTCGCCATCAAGCTGGATGTATCTCCCGGAAGGTTGATTCCTGACGCTTCGATCTTGGCTGTCGCCATTGCTAAACCAAATACAAGACCAGAGCTAGCTTCGCTTCGAAGCTTTAATGGGCGAGCTTCCAGAAGCTATCTGGATCTTTGGTGGGACGCGCTTCAATCAGCGCTCAAGGCAACGGTTCTACCGCCTGTTAGAGCAGAAAGAACAGAAGGTATTCCAAATCACCGCAACTGGGCGGCCAAGTATCCAGAGGCTGATCGGCGTTTGCGTCACGCTAAGAATGCTTTAACTCAAATTAGCGAGATAGCAAATGTCCCCTTGGAGAACCTTCTCACTCCAGATTTCTTAAGGCAGATTTGTTTTGCGCCTCCAGAACCAGCAACGCTTGAGAGCGTGAGTCTGACTCTGACGGGATTTGGTGCAAGAAGGTGGCAGGTTGATCTAACCGCTAATGCGATTACGGATTCAATTACTCGGCTAGACGAGCCTGATCAGAAACCACAGAGTCCTCAGGAATAGCTCTAGCGTGTGGGACGCGTGCTCCAAGAACCTGTGCAACAATCTCGCGGGATATGTCCTGAGCGTTTAAGCCAACGCGATCTAGAATTTCATCTCTGGAAGCATGCTCCAGAAACTCATCAGGTAATCCGATTTCACTGAGTGCAGTATCAACCTGAGCCGCGCGAAGGTCCTGACGAACGCGGGTTCCAATTCCACCAACTCGGATTCCATCTTCGATTGTCACCACCAACCTGTGCTTGCTCGCAAGTGAAACAACAGATTCAGGGACTGGAATGACCCAACGAGGATCAATAACCGTCGCGCCGATTCCTTGATCGGCAAGCATCTTGGCTACCTGTAGTCCCATGTGAGCCATAGAGCCAACAGTCAGAATCAGCACGTCCTTTGCCGGGCTTTCCATGAGCACGTCGACGCCGTCAGCTAGTCGCCTAACGGCCTCGATCTCGGAAGAAACAGAGCCCTTCGGGAATCGAATAACAGTCGGCGCATCGGATACCTCGATAGCTTCATTCAATTCCTCAACAAGTCGTTTTCCATCTCGAGGTGAAGCAATTCTGATTCCCGGAACAATTTGCAGCATGGCCAGATCCCACATACCGTGATGGCTAGCGCCATCAGGTCCTGTCACACCGGCGCGGTCAAGTACGAAGGTGACTCCTGCCTTGTGAAGAGCAACATCCATCAAGACCTGGTCAAAAGCGCGTCCCATAAAAGTCGCATACACGGCAACAACTGGATGCAGTCCACCAAAGGCCATACCAGCCGCTGAGGTAACTGCGTGCTGCTCGGCGATTCCAACATCGAACACGCGCTCTGGATACTTATCGGCAAATTTGTGTAGCCCAACCGGAATAAGCATCGCTGCCGTGATGCCAATTACATTTGGCTTGTTCTTGGCAATCTCGACCATTTCATCGGCGAAGACACCAGTCCAGCTCTGCTTGCCCGAGTCGCCAACAGATTTACCGGTGTCTGGATCAATTTGACCAACTGCGTGGAATTGATCCGCCTCATCGCTGACGGCTGGTTCGTAACCCTTACCTTTTTGGGTAATGGCGTGAACGATAACTGGATTGGCATATTTCTTTGCCTGCTTGAGAGCCTCTTCCATCGCGTTCATGTCGTGGCCATTTACTGGACCGATGTACTTCAAATCTAGATTTGGAAAGATTCCTTTTGGTGCAAATGTTCCAAGAAGGCCTTTAGCCGCGCCGCGCAAAGTGGAGTAAGCCATTTTTCCTGGCATACCAAATTTGTAAAACACCTTACGGCTGAGTCTGTAGAGCCTGCGATAGATACGCTCGGTTCGGATTCCATTTAGGTACCTCGCCAAACCACCAATAGTTGGAGCGTAGGATCTACCATTGTCGTTAACAACAATCACAAGCTTGCGGTCGTTATCATCGCTAATGTTATTCAGAGCTTCCCAGGTCATTCCTCCGGTAAGTGCGCCATCTCCAACAACAACAACCACGTACCGGTCATCTTGCTTGGTTAGGCGATAGGCCTTGGCGATTCCATCACCCCAGGAGATTGAAGAAGAAGCGTGTGAGCTCTCGACGATGTCGTGAATCGACTCCGAGCGTTGCGGGTAGCCAGCAAGGCCTTCCTTAGAACGCAAGTTGTCAAAGTTTTTTCTTCCAGTAAGCAGCTTGTGAACATATGACTGATGGCCGGTATCAAAGATGATGCTGTCTTTGGGAGAATCAAAAACACGGTGAATGGCCAAGGTTGTTTCAACTACGCCAAGGTTTGGACCTAGGTGTCCGCCGGTTTTTGCAACCTTGGAGATCAGGAATTCGCGAATGTCCTGGGCAAGCTCGATGACCTCAGCGTCTTTTAGACCCTTTAGGTCCTCTGGTCCGTTGACTCTATCTAGGATGCTCATTCGAAGGCTAACTTCCTCTATGCCGTTACTAACGATCGAAGCACATACTGCAAGATTCCGCCATGGCGGAAATAGTCGGCTTCTCCAGGGGTGTCGATTCGTAAAGTCGCCTCAAACTCGACAGCCTGCTTGCCAGGCTTGGAGTGCTCGCTTGGTTTAGCAACAACTTTTAGGGTCTTAGGTGTGAGACCCTCGTTCAGTTTCTCAACACCCGAGATTTCAAAAATCTCTGTGCCATCAAGGCCCAAAGAATCAGCCGAGGCTCCTGCTGGGAACTCCAGAGGTAGAACACCCATTCCAATAAGGTTGCTGCGGTGAATGCGCTCGAAACTTTGGGTAATTACTGCACGAACACCAAGCAAGCTGGTGCCCTTTGCTGCCCAGTCTCTTGAAGATCCAGAACCGTACTCTTTGCCACCAAGAATTACTAGCGGTGTACCGGCAGCCTGATAGTTCTGGGATGCGTCATAAATAAATGCCTGATCGCCAGCGGCTTTAGTGAAATCTCTGGTGTAGCCGCCTTCAACATCTTGAAGTAGCTGATTGCGCAAACGAATATTGGCAAAAGTTCCACGAATCATTACCTCGTGATTACCGCGACGAGATCCATAGCTGTTGAAATCAACCCGTGAGACTCCGTGCTCGGTTAGGTACTTACCGGCAGGTGAATCAGCCTTGATTGATCCAGCTGGACTGATGTGATCAGTTGTCACAGAATCACCGAGCTTCGCAAGTACTCGAGCCCCGTGGATATCTGTAACCGGAGTAGGCTCCATTTTCATACCGTCGAAGTAAGGCGGTTTGCGAACATAAGTTGATTTCGCATCCCAAGAGAATGTGTCGCCCGTTGGAGTGTCGAGAGACTGCCATCTCTTGTCGCCATCGAAAACACCCGCGTACTGGGTGGTGAACATGTCTGAGTTAATTGAAGAGTCGATAGTGCTCTGCACTTCTTCTGGTGTTGGCCAGATGTCTCTCAAGAAAACATCATTTCCAGAAGCATCGTCACCAAGAGAGTCTTTTTCGAAATCAAAGTCCATGGTTCCAGCTAACGCGTAAGCGATAACTAATGGCGGTGAAGCCAGGTAGTTCATCTTCACATCTGGGTTGATTCGACCTTCAAAGTTTCTGTTTCCAGAAAGTACCGCGGTAACAGCCAAATCATTCTCGTTCACGGCTGCGGAGATTTCCTCGTCAAGAGGCCCTGAGTTTCCAATACAGGTGGTGCAGCCATAGCCAACTAGTTGGAAACCTAGTGCGTCTAGGTCCTTAGTGAGACCTGCTTTGTCGTAGTAGTCAGTTACAACTTTGGAACCGGGAGCTAAGGATGTTTTCACCCAAGGCTTGGCCTTGAGTCCCTTGGCAACAGCTTTTCTAGCAAGCAATCCGGCCGCCATCATTACCGATGGGTTAGAGGTGTTTGTGCAAGAGGTAATTGACGCGATACTGACGTGTCCGTTATCCATCGAGAAATCTTTACCAGAAACCTTTGCTGGCTTGGAAGCAATTGATGAGTAGGTAAGGATGTCTTTTGCGAATTGGTTCTTTGACTTAGACAATTCGATTCGATCCTGAGGACGCTTAGGGCCTGCAATAGAAGGCACTACTGTTGCAAGATCAAGTTCTAGATACTCGCTGTATCGAGGTTCAATCGAAGGGTCGTGCCACAGACCCTGTGCTTTGCTGTACTGCTCAACTAGATCAATCTCACATTGCTTTCTTCCAGTGAAGCGAAGGTAATCAAGGGTTACTTCATCAATTGGGAAAATCGCGACAGTAGAACCAAACTCAGGGCTCATGTTTCCAATAGTTGCTCGGTTTGCTAGTGGAACAGAAGCAACGCCGGCTCCGTAGAACTCAACGAATTTTCCGACTACTCCGTGCTGGCGAAGTTTCTCAGTAATGGTTAACACAACGTCAGTAGCAGTTGCACCCATCGGAATCTGTCCAGTGAGCTTGAAACCAACAACTTTAGGAATCAGCATGGAAACTGGCTGGCCAAGCATCGCTGCCTCTGCTTCGATTCCTCCAACGCCCCAGCCCAAAACTCCAAGACCGTTGACCATTGTGGTGTGAGAGTCGGTGCCAACGCAGGAATCTGGGTAGGCAAGTAACTGGCCACCAACATTTCTGGTCATGACTGTTCGAGCTAGGTACTCAATGTTGACCTGATGCACGATTCCAGTGCCAGGAGGTACCACTTTGAAATCATCGAAAGCCATTTGACCCCAGCGAAGGAATTGGTAACGCTCAGCGTTGCGCTGGTATTCATATTCAACGTTTTTTTCAAATGCGTCCTTGGATCCTGCGACATCGATAACAACCGAGTGATCGATAACCAGCTCGGCAGGAGCTAGCGGATTGATTTTCTTCGGGTCTCCCCCAAGATCCACCATGGCCTCGCGCATAGTTGCGAGGTCAACAACACATGGCACACCAGTAAAGTCCTGCATGATTACACGTGCCGGGGTGAACTGAATCTCAGTATCAGGCTCCGCCTTTGGGTCCCAGTCCACGACGGATTGGATATGAGAAGAAGTTACGTTTGCACCGTCTTCGGTTCTTAGAAGGTTCTCAAGAAGAATCTTGAGGCTGTATGGCAAGGTCTTGGCATCAAGCTTGCTGATATCAAAGATTCGATAAGACTCGTTGCCTACCTTAAGCTCGCGCGCTACGCCGAAACTGTCAATCTTGGACATCTATAACTCCTAAAATTTTGAGCAAATCAGCTCCAGCTATCAAATTTACCACTTACCGGGTCCGAAGCACCGTGGCTCGAAGTATCAGCCAAGTCACAAGAATAACTAGTGCATAAAGCGGTGGCCCCATGGCAACACGGGCTGTAGCCAACAGTTCAGCACTCCCAGCCAAATACAGCGGAACCTGAACAGCGAGACGAAGGCTGAAGAAACCCACCCACATCGCTGTTACTAGCGAGTAAATTGTTACCTTCTTACGGTCCTTGCGCCAACTAGTGGCATTGCCACGAAGAACCTCGACCAGAACACCGATAATTGGCCAGCGAACCAAAATAGAAATCAAGAGCACGCTGCCGTAAACAGCATTGGTTATAAATCCTGGGACAAAGTAATCAACTGCTTCTCCACCTTCGCGAAGAGCCAACCAAGCTGCAAAGCCAACAGCTATCGCACCGATCAAAGCACTGCTGGGAGATTTGCGAGTAATCAAGCGATAAACAATAAACAATGCTGAAGCTGATGCTGCCAAGGAAACCGAAACAATTGCTTGTCCGGTTAGCGCAAAACTGATTCCAAACATCAGGCTTGGAATAATCGTCTCCGCAATGCCTAACTTGCCACCCATTCCTTCAAGAAGTGATTTGCTGTCTAGGCTTAGTTGTCCATCTACCGAATTAACGCCAAGTTTTTTGGCCGCCGAATCTCTAAACTTATCGTCGGTCATTTGCTAACGCTCTTTTGAGCACCTGAAGGTGCTACTAGTTCCAAAAGCTCCTTTGGCGGCATTGGCGAGCTACCTCGAATAACAACTGCTGACCTAAAGATTTCAATAACGTGCGACATCGAGAGAGTGTCGCCCAGAGCAAGGCCTGTTATCACACCGCGCAAGAACCATTTGGGTCCATCGACGCCGATGAATTTTGCCAGCCTGGTGCCACCATCACTGGTTGGGATCTGTGCGTTTAGTTCTGGCCCTAACGGCCCAACCACGCTTTCAGTTTTGCCCCCCTGCGCCAAAATTGATTGCTCTAACGAGGCACGAATCTCGTGCCAAACTCCTTCAGCTCCGGGGGCACTAAATGCTTGCAGTTGCAAGGTGGAGCCTTTGTGTTCAACGGTCAAAGCAACGATTTTATTTGTTGATGATTCCACCTCGAGCTTGTAAGTGACGTCGTCACGCATTGGAAGTTGAATGGCACCAAAATCAATGGTGGGCCGCACTTGGACCAGCTCGGTAACGTCGAACGGGCCACCACTTAGCCGATCAATCGGTTGGGATTTTGCTTTGCCGTAGTTGTCCATCTACTTATTTCCCGTCGATCCAAAGCCAGCTTGACCCCGGTCAGAATCAGGAAGTTTGTCAACGGCAATGAAATTGGCTTGCTCAACGCTTTGGATTAGAAGCTGCGCGATTCGGTCGCCAACTTCAATCTCGAATTTCTCTGTCGATGAGTTATAGAGCGTGACCATAATTTCGCCACGATAGCCGGCATCAATGGTGCCAGGGGAATTCAAAACTGTAATTCCGTGCTTTAGCGCTAGGCCAGAGCGTGGGTGCACCAAACCAACAAAGCCAGCAGGTAAGGCAATCGAAACTCCGGTTGGAACTAGTTCGCGAGCTCCCGGACCAATCGCCATCTTCTTGGTAGAACGAAGATCGGCGCCGGCGTCACCAGCTTTGGCGTAGCGAGGCTCGAATCCAGGCGATGCCATTACTAATACGGGTACGTGAGTCATAGATTCCCAGCGTAATCTATTGAGTGTGAGCGAACCAGAGAAGCCCAAATCCCCGCTATACAGGGAACGAGTCCTGCCAAATATCGGGACCTTTGCCGCCACTTTTGCCTTGCTGCCATCGATAGCAATAATTTCTGAGCCCTTTGATATAAGAATTGGCTTGGCTATTGGAGTTCTAGCCGTGATAACTATTTGGACACTACTTATTCTGCGGGCCCCAAAAATTGAGCTTTCGCAACTGGAGCTAAAGGCAGGCAGAGTAGCCATCTTGAGGAACTTTATTGGCGAAGCAGAGGTGATTTCCAAAGAAGGGATCTTCTTGGAGCGGGGGCCAAACTTGGATCCGGGAGCTCACAAGGTTTTTCAAGGCTCGGTGAAAACGGCAATCAAGATTCCAATTACGGACCCAGAAGATCCAACACCCTATTGGCTCATCTCCACCAGAAATCCCGACAAGCTGGCTGAACTTCTAAATAAGAGCTAGGAATCACATTCAGAGCAAATTGGACCATTCTTGGTCTTTCTGGCAACCAGCGAGCGGTGCTTGACAATAAAGCAGTTAGAACAGGTGAACTCGTCATCCTGCGGCGGCAAAACGACGACGTCTAGGTCCTCGGAAACTACATCCGGGATTGAGAAAGAGTCACCGGCGTCGATATCCTCGGTGTCCGAGGCTGTCTTAGCAGGGCCGCGCTCTTTGATAGCTTCGAGGGACTCGGTGTCGTCGTCAGCTTTTCTAGGAGCGTCGTAGTCGGTAGCCATGGGTGGCCCTTTCGTTTGTTCTTTAGGCGCTAGTAGTGTCTAACAAATACCCCCCAATAGCAAACTGACACAGCGTGAATTTCCTTAGAAAATGCCGTGTTTTTGCGCTCAGTCACCAAGCTTGCTGGCAAACTCATAGGCAGGAGATAACCCGACATGAAAGACATCAAGTTTTTAGGTTCAGATGGTGACTTTCTATTGCTGGAAGACTCCGAGGGCCAAAGGTTTCGCCTGCTTCTAGATCAGTCTGTAAGAAGTGCGATTAGAAACGAAGCCCCGCGAATGCTCGATGAGCCTCGTTTGAGCCCAAGGGAAATCCAAGAAGAAATAAGGGTTGGCCGAAGCATTGAGGAAATAGTCCAAGCCAGCGGCGCTCCAGTTGACTATGTAATGAAATTCGCTCAACCGGTTCTAGATGAGCTAAATCACGCAGTTTTGAACGCATTGACCGTTCGGCTTGAGGTTCCTGGGGACCGCTTCAATAACCCCGCCACTAGAGAGTTTGGCGAAATCATCAAGGCACGACTTGCTGCCAGTGGTGCGGGAATCGAAAAGTGGTCAGCCATGAAAGCCCCCGAGCATGGCTTTTTCATCTATTGCGAGTTTGAGCTTGAGGGAAAGCAAAACAAAGCGACATGGCTCTATGACCCGAAGCGGCTGGCGTTAATTCCCGAAAACGCATCCGCCATTTCTTTATCCTCTGGTGACAAAATTGCCGCACCCGCTCCAAGGTTGCGTCCTGTAAGCGCTCCGGTCTCGGATTTCACATCAAATCTTGCTGACACCGTAGAAATCGTCCGAGAACCTCCTATGCCAGCGTCGAGCCAGTTCACTGCGCCAACTCCAACCTCTGCTCCAATTTCCGATACGGCAGATCTTTTGGAGGCACTCCGGAAAAAACGCAACGAGCGGGAGTTGCTGGAAGACCAGGAAGAATCTCCGCACACCGAGTTCTTGTCAGTTGTCCCTGATCTCGATGAGCAGCCTGGGTTCGCTGATGAAGATGTAAGTCAGGAACCAGAAATTGTTGTTGCGGATAATCCTCCCGCACCCAAAAAAGGCAGAGCGTCTATTCCTAGCTGGGACGAAATCGTCTTTGGAACAAAGACCGAAGACTAAAAAACGATAAGCGGAACTTCCCACTCGGCCTGAGTCATACCTCCGTGCTGTCCGACCATCAATAACGATCTAGCTTTTGCAAATCCTCGGTGGTAGGCCACCCTATCGGCCTTAGGAAGTAGCACCAGATCCGGAGCCACGCGTTTGGCTTGCTCAGACAAGCTCGAAAGCCAACCAGCAGCTATCAAGTCAGCAATCGTGACAACGTCGCAATTGTTTCCGATTGCTTCAGCAATTTCAACGAGTTTGGTAGCTAAGTCAGTGTTTTCTTGAAAATAGAGAAAGCTAACTCGTGGGTCTCCCCCTATTTGCTCAAGATCACTAAAACATTCATACTCATCGAGGTAAATATGCCTTTCTGGTTCAACATCAATTACTCCATGGTCTGCGGTGAGAATAACTCCGACAGTTGACGGTATTGATCGAGAAAACTTATTCAGTTCGGAATCCAACTCTTCAATAGCGTTTAGCCACTGCTTGGAGTTAGAACCATAGCGGTGGGCGAACTGATCGAGTTCGGGAAAGTATAAATACGTCAAGCTGTTGGGAACACTAAGAGCCTTTTTGGCAGCCGTGAAACGGTCTTGAAAACTTAGGGCTGGAATGTAGTTGGCGTTTGGCATGGTGGCCATAGTGAACCCAGACTTGTCATACTCGGATGGACCAATGGTTGAAACCACCACCCCATTTTTTGCAGCTTTCTCAGAGATTGTCTCTAGGTCTTGATACTCGCGTGGATCAAGTTCCGAACCAAGATCGTTTAGAAAGTTGATGTTCCGACTTTTAGCTCGGTCATAAACTCGGTGTCCGAGCACCGCGTGGCTGCCATTAGCAGCACCTGTTGCAAGTGAAGTAAGGCTGGAACTAGTTGTTGCAGGAAACCCGGAGAACAAAGACTTAGCTGACACGAGCTTTTGATTGAGAAATCCTGCGTGTCCGGCAGCGCTTTTAATGTTTGCGGTGCCAAGACCATCTACCAGAATCACCAGATAACTCTTCTTCTGAGCGAGCTTTAGGGGATTATCGGAGGAGCTAAGCGCGAGATAGGCGCTTAGGTAGGCGTCGGAAAGCCTCCCGAGTGATTTGGGAACAGAAGGTAGCATCGAAGCTAAGTTTGCCACAGCAACAGGAAGACCATGGCCAAAGATCCTATTGAAGTAGTTCCAGAGCGTATCTTCGACATCGACCTATCCAAGGAGATGCAGGATTCTTTTCTTGAGTATTCCTATTCCGTCATTTACTCAAGAGCGCTACCCGACGCCAGGGATGGGCTAAAGCCGGTTCACCGGCGCATCGTTTACCAAATGGGTGAGATGGGTCTTCGCCCAGACAGGGGTCACGTCAAATCTGCTCGAGTTACCGGCGAGGTAATGGGTAAGCTCCACCCCCACGGAGACAGTGCTATTTACGATGCACTAGTACGAATGGCACAGCCGTTCTCTCTGCGCGCACCGTTGATTGACGGCCACGGAAACTTCGGAAGTTTGGACGATGGCCCGGCAGCTGCCAGATACACCGAGGTAAGGCTTTCAGCTGCCGCGCTAATGATGAACGAGGGGTTGAACGAGGATGTAGTTGACTTCAAGCCCAACTATGACGCTCAGCTTTCAGAGCCCGAGGTCTTACCCGCTGCTTTTCCAAACCTATTGGTGAACGGTGCATCTGGAATTGCAGTAGGTATGGCAACAAACATGCCCCCTCACAACATGCGAGAAGTAATCAAAGCGGCAATTCACCTTCTGAAGAACCCAAAGAGTACGCTCCAGGATCTAATGAAGATCGTTCCTGCGCCAGATTTTCCAAACGGTGGAATCATCATCGCTGGGGAGGGAATCGCCGAAGCTTACGAAACCGGTCGCGGCTCCTTCAAGACGCGGGCGCGAGTTGCGGTCGAGAGCGTTGCTCCAAGAAGAATGGGGCTGGTGGTAACTGAACTTCCTTACCTGATTGGCCCAGAAAAAGTTATTGAGAAGATCAAAGAAGGTGTCAACAGCAAGAAATTGCAGGGCATTTCAGACGTAATCGACTTGACCGATCGAAGCAACGGACTCAAGCTGATTATTGAACTAAAAACTGGCTTTGACCCACAAGTTGTTCTTGATCTTCTGTTCCGCTACACCCCGATGGAAGACAGCTTCGGTATCAACAACGTTGCTCTAGTTGATGGCCAACCCCAAACCCTTGGGCTTCGAGACCTGTTGGGTGTGTATCTAGCACACCGGGTGGTTGTAACCAAACGGCGCAGTCAAAACCGCCTGGGTAAGCGTCAGGCCAGACTGCACCTCGTCGAAGGAATGCTCCTTGCAATCGTCGCAATCGACGAGGTCATCAAGATCATCAGGGCCTCCGAAGAGGTCCAAGAAGCCAAAACAAAGCTCATGAAGAAATTCAAGCTCTCGGACATTCAAGCCGAATACATTCTGGAGCTTCGACTAAGAAGGCTAACTAAGTTCTCCAAGCTAGAACTAGACAACGAGAAGAAGCAGCTCAAGAAGGAAATCGAAGAACTTGAGAAGATTCTGTCTTCAGACAAGATCTTGAAAGAATTAGTTGCCACAGAGCTGCAAGAGGTAGCCGACAACTACGGTGATGACCGCAGGACATCAATCCAAGCCGAAGAAACAACTGCACCGGTGTCAAGTGGCAAAGAGCAAGTTTCCGCGCAATTAACCGACTCCCCCACAGCCATCACTCTTACTTCAAATGGGCGCGTGTTTCGCTCTGAGTCACCCGAAGCCCCAGCTTCAAGAAAAGTCGGCTATAGGAACTGGTTCTCATCGACCACGAGATCAGATGTTGTATTCATAACAGATTTGGGTCGAATGCTTCGAACACACATCGGGGACATCCCAGTCGGTGACTACGGTGCTCAAAACCCCGGTCCACTTGCCGCCGAGTTTCTTGGCCTTGGCAAGAAGGAGAAAGTTGTTGCCGTCATTCCGGTTGACGAAAAGAGTATCGTCGCGCTGGGAACCAAGAATGGAACCGTCAAGCGAGTACTGCCAGACTTCCCACAAAAATCGGACTTTGAGTGCATAAACCTGAAGGCTGGAGACAAAGTTGTGGGGGCAGCGCTCTCGGAAGAAAATGATGAGCTAGTTTTTATAACCCAAGACGCGCAACTGCTTCGATTTGACGCCAAGACCGTTCGCCCTCAGGGTAGAAATGGAGCCGGAATGGCTGGGATAAAGACCGAATCCGAAGTTGTCTACTTTGGGGTCTTGAAAGCAAAAACCAAGAACATCGTGCTCACGATTGCAAACAGTTCAAAAGCACTTCCCGGCACTGATCCCGGAGCACTAAAAGTCAGCAAGATTGACGAATTCCCGAAGAAAGGCCGCGCCACCGGAGGTATGAGGGCTCACAAGTTCACCAAGGCTAGGGATCAGATTGCTTTGGCTTATGCGGGACCTGAAAGTTTCCAATTACTAGATGCCAAAGGTAAGGCAATCGGTATTGAGTATGAGATCCAGAAGCGCGACACATCAGGAGATGCAGCGCCTGCGATTAGTTTTATCGGCTTAGCTTAAGCGTCAATTCGTTCGCGCTCGAGTGTATCTGCTGAGTCGATAATAAAGTCTCTTCTCGGACCGACTTCGTTGCCCATCAATAGCTCGAACATCTTTTCAGCCGCCGCAGCGTCTTTTACGGTGACTCTTCTAAGCGCGCGCTTTGATCGGTCCATGGTTGTCTCCGCTAACTGCTCGGCATCCATCTCTCCCAATCCCTTATAGCGCTGAATTGGTTCTTGGTAACTTTTCTTCGCGGTCTTTAGCTTTGCAAGCAACTTCTCAAGCTCTGCTTGCGAATAGGTATAGATGTGTTCGTTGGATTTGGAGCCAGCATTAATAACAGTCACTCGATGAAGCGGTGGAACTGCTGCATAAACTCTTCCGGCTTCCACTAGGGGCCTCATGTATCTAAAGAAGAGAGTTAGAAGCAAAGTTCTAATGTGAGCACCATCGACATCAGCATCGCTCATCAAAATCACTTTGCCATATCGTGCGGAAGGCAGCTCAAAGCTACGTCCAGAACCTGCACCCAATACTTGAATGATTGAGGCGCACTCTGTGTTTGAAAGCATGTCCGCGACCGAAGCCTTTTGAACATTGAGAATCTTTCCGCGAATAGGTAAAAGAGCTTGGTATTCGCTATTGCGAGCAAGCTTTGCCGTTCCAAGAGCTGAATCTCCCTCGACAATGAACAGTTCTGAAACTTCAGTTTCCGAAGTTCTGCAATCGACTAGCTTGCTTGGCAATGATGAGCTCTCGAGAGCATTCTTCCGGCGCTGAGTTTCCTTATGGGTTCGTGCCGATACCCTCGATTTTGTTTCAGCAACAATCTTTTCTAAAACCAAAGCAGACTGGGTCTTATCATCACGCTTGCCGGAAGAGAATCGCTCGTTTAGCCTCTTGGCAACAATTGCAGCAACAATGTTTTTTACTGCTGGCGTTCCAAGAATCTCCTTGGTTTGTCCTTCGAACTGTGGCTCTGCAAGGCGAACAGCAACAACAGCTGTGAGGCCTGCCAGGATGTCCTCTTTTTCAACCTTGTCGTTTCCAAGCTTTAGCTTTCTGGAATTTGCTTCGATTTCAGCGCGAATGGCTTTTACAGCTCCCTGCTCGAAGCCAGTTACGTGGGTTCCGCCCTTAGGTGTGGCAATTACGTTCACAAAGGACCGGAAGCTGGTTTCGTATCCTGTTCCCCAGCGAAGAGCTATATCCACCTCGCACTTTCTAGTGACTTCGGTGGAAACCATGTTGCCTTTTTTGTCTAGGACGGGAACGGTCTCGGTGAACTCGGTTTCTCCCCTGAGCCTCCAAATAGCCGTAAGGGCAGCATCTGGTGCCAGGTAGTCAACGAACTCGGAAATACCGCCATCAAATTTGAATTGCTGCTTGGTTGGTTTGCCACTTCTCTTGTCCACTACTGAAAGAACTAATCCGGGAACCAAGAAGGCGGTCTGCCTTGCTCGGTCTTCAAGGTCTTTGAGATCGAAGGCGGTCTCTTTTACGAAAATCTGCGGGTCTGGCCAGTACCTGACCCTGGTGCCGGTTTTGTTCTTGGCAACTTTTCCAAGAATCTTCAGTTCGCTTTTCTTGGCGAATGCCTTGAAGGGGCTTTGCGGCGAAATGGATTTCTTGTCGTCGAAAACCCCTGGTTCTCCACGATGGAAAGACATGGCGTAGGTTTGACCGTTTCGATCAACTTCAACATCTAATCGCTCGGACAAAGCGTTGACAACAGAGGCGCCAACACCGTGCAAACCACCGGAGGCTGCATAAGATCCGCTGCCAAATTTTCCACCAGCGTGCAGTTTGGTGAAAACAACCTCAACACCAGAAAGTCCAGTTTTTGGCTCAATATCAACAGGCACACCGCGGCCATCATCTTCTACGGTCACGCTGCCGTCTTTATTCAGTTCTATGGTGACGTGCTTGCCGTGACCAGCAAGCGCCTCGTCCACGCTGTTATCGATGATCTCCCAGAGGCAGTGCATCAATCCGCGGCCATCGGTTGAACCGATGTACATGCCAGGGCGCTTCCGAACGGCCTCTAGCCCTTCAAGGACGGAGAGGTGTCTAGCTGAATAGTCTTCGGTTGCCACTCTGAAATGCTAATCTCGGCCAAGCCCTTGAGCGCATCCAAACACCCGAAGTCGGGAAATAACTTCGCAGTTAGCGAAATATGGGTCAATTTGAACGAAAGCAAGTGATTGGTGTGCTCAAATAGGAGCCAGAAGGGAAACAAAACATATGCAGCCATTAGAAACACAGGATCAGAACCCAAGTGAAGTGCTAAGTGCGGCTGACCGCTGCGACGCCTGCGGAGCTCAGGCCTACATTCGTGCGTCACTGGCTACTGGTGAGCTGCTATTTTGTGCCCATCACGGAAACGCCAACAAGGCGAAGCTAGAGCCAATTGCAAAAGGCTGGCTAGACGAAACCGCCAAACTGCTTAGCAAGTAATTTCTAAAGACTTGAGCTACTGCTCCAAATAGTCTCGAAGCATCTGCGATCTAGAAGGGTGCCTCAACTTGGACATTGTTTTAGACTCAATTTGCCTAATGCGCTCACGGGTCACACCAAACTCTTCACCAATTTGATCTAGAGTCTTTTGAACTCCGTCGCCCAAACCAAACCTGCTCTTTATAACCCCAGCCTCGCGCGGGTGCAATGAACCAAGAATTCGTTCCAGCTCGCGCTGCAGCATTGTGAAGCCAACCGCATCGGCTGGAACCACGGCTTCAGTGTCTTCAATCAAGTCGCCAAACTCGCTGTCGCCATCTTCACCCAGTGGTGTGGAAAGGGAAATAGGTTCGCGCCCATACTTTTGAACCTCGACGACCTTTTCAGGTGTCATGTCTAGCTCTCTAGCTAGCTCTTCTGGGGTTGGTTCGCGTCCAAGATCTTGAAGCAGCTGCCTTTGCACTCTGGCTAGCTTGTTAATAACTTCAACCATGTGAACCGGGATACGAATCGTTCTTGCCTGGTCCGCCATGGCCCTAGTAATTGCCTGGCGAATCCACCAAGTTGCATAGGTAGAGAACTTGTAACCCTTGGTGTAATCGAACTTCTCCACAGCACGGATAAGTCCGAGATTTCCTTCTTGAATCAAATCCAAAAATTGCATTCCGCGACCGGTGTAACGCTTCGCTAGCGAAACAACGAGTCTTAGGTTTGCTTCCAAAAGATGGCTCTTTGCTTTCTGTCCGTCTTTTACTACCCAACGCAGATCGCGCTCTAGATCTTTAGAAAGCTGACGTTTCCCAGCGAGCTTCTCTTCGGCAAACAATCCAGCTTCAATTCTTTTTGCGAGCTCAACCTCAAGTTCGGCATTTAGAAGAGCAACTTTACCGATTTGCTTTAGGTAGTCCTTAACTGGGTCGGCTGTTGCACCCGTAATGGTTGTTGTCTGAGCCGGAATGTCATCGTCTTCGTTGTTTTTTAGAACAAATCCGCCACCTGGAACAACTACTTCTTCGACTTCTTCAACTGCTAAGTCAATTTCGACCGCAGTAATATCAACCGCTTCTGCTACGTCCGCGACTATGTCCTCCACAGACTCCAGGACGTCGACATCAACATCGTCTAACTCATCTTCGGGAAGGTCGGATATTTTGGACTTTGCAGGCTTGGTTTTTAAATCAGTTTTCTTAGCCTTTACTGCCGGTCCCTTAGAACTCGCTTTAGACTTTGCCGCTGGCTTCACCGCGGCAGACTTCGTAGCTTTCTTTGAGGCAGGTTTAGCAGGCTTGGGATTTTTTGCGGAAGCCGTCTTCAAAGAAGTCTTGGGCTTCGAGCTCTTGGGATCTGCCTTGGTTGCGCCGGCAGCTTTTTTGATCTTCGGGTCGGCCTTCAAGGAGGCTTTGGGGGAAGCCTTCTTTGTAGCTACTGTCGCCTTTGCCAATGTAACCTCTCGATGATGCCTTGATTTCGGGAATTACTAAGACCCATGTCAAGTCGAAAAGTTGCTTCGACGACTGGGTCTTCTTCAATTATGGCACCTATTTACAGCAGTTCTTGTACACGGCACCTTGGAAGATCTAGAACCCTGGTTTGGCTTCAACTATTCCTGATCTAGCCTTGGATACATGCCATTAGCGATAGTCACAGGGGCCAATACTGGGCTTGGATTCGAAACCGCAGTTGCCCTAGCCTCCAAGGGTTTCGAGGTGCTAATCACGAGTCGAAGCACTCTCAAAGGTAATGCGGCGGTTTCAAGAATCACTAGTGCCAACCCAATGTCCAAGGTTTCAATGATGGAGCTTGATCTGGCATCAATGGAATCAATCAACAAGTTTGTTTCTGCCTATCGCGCCAACTATGGCACCTGGGATGTGCTGGTAAACAATGCCGGAGCCAAGATACTTTCTAACTACGCCGAAACAGATTTCGGAGTCGAATACCACTACGGCGTAAACGCGGTAGGTCACTTTGCTCTCACGATGGATCTACTAAAACATCGTGCAGGAATTTCTCGAATCGTGTCCGTTGCATCGATAATTGCTCGATTCGCACCTAGCAAACTTGGACCCGCTGGTTCCAAGCAGAGCTACCAAGCTGGGATGAGCTACAGCGCAAGCAAACTTGCAAACCTTGCCTTCGCGCTAGAGCTCGAGAACCTTCTAGGCTCAGGCAGTTTTTCGTCGTTGGCTGCTCACCCAGGTTTTGCAAGTGCAGAACCCTATGGGCCAAAGACGACTAGATTCTTTGAGTCATTTCTTGCCCAATCGGCAAAAGCAGGTGCGAGACCGATTGTTGAGGCTGCTACTAACAATGAGATCCCAGGCGCTTCTTACCTTGGTCCAAAATATCTGGAGCTGTGGGGAGATTCGGCCTCCGCAAAAATTCCAGCGAGGCTAACACCTAACGAGCTCGGTGAGAATTGGAAAATTCTTGAGAATCTATCCGGTAAAAAACTAATCGTTTGATTCGTCGGGCTTGTTTCTTTGCCTTGAGGCAAGGTAACCCTCTAGCTCGGCGGCGATTTCTTCCGCATTTGGTAACTTTACTGCAGGTTTTCTAATAGGAGCTCTTGACGGGCCAGTCACTTCGTTTTGGTAACCCTGCTCCAAAGTTGCAATCATTTTCTGCAGCTCGGCGTTCTCTGAAATCTGATCGTTTAGTTTGGTCAGAAACTCTGTGCCGTCGTCTCGAAGGTCATCAGTTGGAAAGACCAGCCCGGTTGAAGACGCAACTAGCTCAAAAGCAGAAACTGCGGCTTGCGGGAAGTCGTTGTCGGCCAAGTAGTGCGGGCAGAGTAATACGTAACCAACAATCGGCAGCCCAGTTTTGGCTACCTTGAACTCTAGAAGATGCAAGACGTTGCCAGGAACCTGAGTTTGGGGCTTCCACTCGGAAAGCTGGTTGACAATGTCCATCCGGTTTCCAGAAACCGTAACACCGGTTTCTCTAGTGTGCGGAATTGGGAACGGAATTGAGTGAAGCCAAGTGACATCTTTTACCTGCAGGCGCTTGATGAGCCTCAAAACCGCGTCGGTGAATGCATCCCAGCGAAAATCTGGTTCATAGCCATGCAGGAACAAAAAGGGCTGGTTCACTTCGTCATGCACTAGATAAAGCGCCAAACTTGCTGGCTCGTAATCTTCGATGTGGTCTTTCTCGAAGAACATCACCGGTCGCCTGGATCTGTAATCCAGCAACTCGTCGTTATCAAAGTGCAAAACCTGAACAGAATCTAGATTTGCAAAAATATGCTCGGAAAACTGATTCAGCACTCCACCGGCATCAGTGAACCCAGTTAAGCCAGCAATCAGGTGCAGGCCAGCAGGAATCTCTTGGTGATCAGGCTCGAAGTGATAGATGGGCTCGGATGACATGATTCAATCCTAAGCACTGGCTCGATTATCATGGTCAACATGACAAAACTTAAGCACGCCATCAGCGAAACTTCTCCAGCAGCCACTAAAGCAACCGCCTATGTAATAGGTGTAAAAGCAGATGGAGCAAAGTCAGCTCTTACCCACTCCAGCCTTGATGCCAAATTCTTGGCATCCATCAACTTGGAATCCCTTGGAGTAAGTGCGGCGCTAGGCAAAACCACAAAGGTTTCAGGGCCAAGTTCGAGCGTCGTGCTTTTGATTGGGTTAGGCCCTTCGAAAGACCTTGACTCTTTCAGGTTCATCGGCGGCGTCGCAGCGCGCGAGCTCGGCGCAGCTGAGCACGTGGTTATCGATGTTCCGCTGAAATCAGCGTCTGAAACCTTGGCTGTTTTTGAAGGCTTCTTGCTTGGCAACTACGATTTTCAGAACTACAAGTCAAAGCCGGTAAAGCGCAGCCTTGCAAAGGTAACTATCGTCTCCAAATCAAAGCCGAAGCCTGCGGAATTGTCCTCGGTTGAAACTGTTGTTTCAGCGGTGCATGCATGTCGTGACCTTGTCAATCAGCCAGCCAATGATCTATACCCGGAGGTCATGACCCAGCACGCAAAAAAGGCTTCCAAGAATCTTCCGATAAAAATAAAGGTCTGGGAAGAAAAGGATCTTGTCGCCGCAGGTCTTGGAGGAATCCATGCCGTTGGCAAGGGTTCTTCTAGGCCCCCGCGTCTTGTGAAGTTGGAATACAAGCCTGCTGGTGCCAAAGTATCTCTTGCCCTAGTTGGCAAGGGAATCACTTTTGATACCGGGGGTCTTTCTCTAAAACCCGCCGAGTCTATGGTTGGCATGAAATACGACATGACTGGTGCGGCAGCAGTTATGCAAGCGCTGGTTGCGATTGCAACTCTAGGTATAAAGGTAAAAGCCACCGCTTGGCTTTGCCTTGCAGAGAACATGCCTTCGGGCACAGCAACAAGGCCAAACGACATCATCAAGATCCGAAACGGAAAAACCGTTGAGGTTCTAAACACCGATGCCGAAGGCCGCTTAGTTCTCGCCGATGGTTTGTCTATGGCCGTTGAGGAGTCTCCTGATTACCTGATTGACGTGGCGACCCTAACCGGAGCTGCCACCATCGCTTTAGGTAATAGGTATGCCGGTTTAATGGGAGACGAAGCAGCAGTAAAGAAGGTAGAAAAAGCCTCCGAGTCGGTTGGTGAACTAGTGTGGCATATGCCACTTCCCGAAGAGCTAAGACCGCTTCTTGATTCCGACATTGCCGACATCGCAAACGTCAAGATCGGAAATAGAGCCGGTGGAATGCTTATCGGTGGTCTGTTTCTGAGGGAGTTTGTTGGCGCCGATCAGGCTAAGAAGCCAGCCTGGGCCCACCTTGATATTGCAGGTCCCGCCAACAACGACTTTGCTGCCTACGGCCACACACCCAAAGGTGCTACTGGGGTAACTGTGAGAACTCTGGTCCAGCTGGCGCGTGACCTGGCCAACTAGGCAACAGTAGTAAACTCTTCTGGTCCCCATAAGAATCCAACAACTAGGAGAATTCGCCTTGTCTGATAACTCATTCGATGTTGTAATCCTTGGCGGTGGAAGTGGCGGTTACGCAGCCGCTCTTCGCTCAGCGCAGCTAGGCAAGACCGTAGCTCTAATCGAAAAGGACAAGCTTGGCGGAACCTGCTTACACCGCGGTTGTATTCCAACCAAGGCCCTGCTTCACTCAGCAGAGATCGCGGACAACACCCGAGAAGCTGCCTCCTTTGGCATAAACGCCACCTTCGGATCAATTGACATGCCAAAAGTCAATGCCTACCGCGACTCAATTGTCGACAAACTTTTCAAGGGACTTACTGGATTAGTTGGTGCCGGTAAGAACATCACTATGGTTTCCGGTGAAGGTCGACTAACCGGCCCAAAAACTGTCACCGTGAACGGTGATACCTACACGGGAGTGAATCTTGTTCTAGCAACCGGCTCATACTCAAAGACCTTGCCGGGACTAGACATTGGTGGTCGAGTCATTACCTCTGACCACGCACTGAAGCTCAACTTCGTGCCAAAAAGCGTCATCGTTCTTGGCGGAGGAGTAATCGGTGTGGAATTCGCATCTATCTGGCGCTCATTCGGTGCTGAAGTAACAATTATCGAAGGCCTACCTCATCTTGTTCCAAACGAAGAAGAGTCAATTTCCAAGGCTCTTGAGCGCGCTTATCGCAAGCGTGGCATTGACTACAAACTTGGCGTTCGCTTCTCAGGTGTTGAGCAAACCGACACTTCTGTTACCGCAGTTCTGGAAGACGGAACTCGCGTCGAAGCAGAACTAATGCTCGTTGCTGTTGGTCGTGGACCACACACCGCAGGGTTGGGTTACGAAGAGCAGGGTCTGAAGCTGGATCGTGGTTGGGTCATCACTAACGAGCGCCTACAAACAAACCTTCCAGGGGTATACGCAGCAGGAGACATTGTTCCTGGCGTACAGCTAGCTCACCGTGGATTCCAGCAGGGCATCTTCATCGCTGAAGATATCGCAGGATTAGCGCCAGCCGTTATCGATGAAGACGGCATCCCAAAGGTCACTTACTGCGAGCCTGAGATTGCCTCCGTTGGACTATCTGAAGCAAAAGCAAAAGCAAAGTTTGGTGCCGAGAACGTTTCAACTTACGAGTACAACCTCGCTGGAAACGGAAAGTCAAACATCCTTGGAACCGCTGGATTTATCAAGCTCGTTCGCCAAAACAACGGACCAGTTGTTGGTGTTCATATGATCGGTTCTCGAGTTGGAGAGCAAATTGGTGAAGCGCAGCTAATTGTGAACTGGGAAGCATATCCTGAGGATGTTGCCAGCTTGGTTCACGCTCACCCAACCATGAACGAGGCTATCGGCGAGGCTCACCTAGCCCTTGCCGGTAAGCCGCTGCACGCCCACGCCTAGAATTAGAAAATACCCACAAGGAGTTTAGAAAATGAGCGAATCAGTAGTGCTACCAGCCCTCGGTGAGTCAGTAACCGAAGGCACAGTAACTAGATGGCTTAAAAAAGTTGGAGACAGCGTAGCTGTTGACGAACCCCTAGTAGAGGTATCAACCGATAAGGTGGACACCGAGATCCCTTCCCCTGTTGCTGGAGTTATCGAGCAAATCTTGGTCCAAGAAGACGAAACAGTGCGAGTTGGCGCAGTTCTTGTAATCATCTCCGGCGGATCCGGTGCCGCGCCAGCTGCACCGGTTGCAGCAGAGCCAGTAGCGCAAGCACCGGTAGCACCTCCGGTTGCGCCGCCGGCACCCGTTGCTCCCCCAGTTGCACCTCCGGTTGCGCAACCTGCACCCGTTGCTCCCCCAGTTGTAGCTCCGGTTTCCACCCCAATGATTTACACACCAGCGGCTCCAGTTTCCCCGGTAGTTCCTGTTGCACCAGTAGCTCCTGTTGCACCGGTTGCCGTACCCGCAGCCGCTGCATCGATGGACGCGGGTTACGTAACTCCTCTTGTTCGTAAACTCGCCCAAGATTCCGGAGTGGATCTAACTCGAGTAGTTGGCACCGGTGTAGGTGGAAGAATTCGCAAGGAAGATGTTTTGTCGGCAACAGCCGGAACATCACAAGCGATGTCTGTGCCTTCTGCCGCTCACGTTCCATCACCAGTTAGTGCGCAGCGCGGAACTTCCGAGCCAATGTCAAGACTGAGAAAAGTTCTCGCGGAACGCGCGGTTGCCTCCATGGTTTCCTCGGCCCAACTAACAACTGTTGTTGAGGTTGATGTTTCAAGAATTGCCGAAATGCGCAAGGCGGTCCAGCCAGCTTTCCAGGCGGCAACCGGTACCAAGCTGAACTTCATGCCGTTTTTCTTCCTAGCTGCAGCCGAAGCTCTTAGATCTCACCCGAAGCTCAACGCTTCTATTGAGGGCGAGATGATCAACTACCACCCGACCGAGAACATTAGCTTCGCGGTAGACACTGAGCGTGGTTTGCTAACTCCGGTAATCAGGGACGCTGCGAGCTTGAACCTCGCTCAAATTGCGGTTCAGATCGCAGACCTTGCCTCAAGAACCCGCGAAAACAAACTAAAGCCAGATGAAATGATGGGTGGCACCTTCACCTTGACTAACACTGGTTCACGTGGAGCACTATTTGACACTCCTGTTGTGTTCTTGCCACAGGTTGCAATTTTGGGAACCGGAATTGTTCAGAGAAGGCCAGTTGCAATCACAACTGCTGATGGCCAAGAATCAATCGCTATTCGTTCGATGGTTTATCTAGCCCTTAGCTACGATCACCGTCTAATTGATGGTGCCGATGCTTCCAGGTTCTTGGTAGATGTGAAGGCAAGACTTGAGTCTGCAAACTTCCAGGCAAACCTAGGAATCTAACTACTGCCCCAGCTCCAAAACCACACCGGAACCAGAAGTGTCCACTCGATGGTTTATCGCGCGTTTTCTTCCATCGCTACATTCCGCCACACCTGATACTTTGGCTGCTGAACCGATGACGCTCTCAACAAGAACAGTCATCTCACCAAGTCCAGTGTTCATTTGAATCTCTTGTCCCGCACTAAGTGCTGGCTGTTTCTCTAAAGACTCACCAAGCCAACGCTCAAACTCAGACTTGTTCGCATCAACAATGCAAGAGTCCGCAACTGTAATTACCTCTGTGCCCTCGTTTAGCTGCTGGCTTTGCTGCTGGCTGCTACTCCAGAAGAGCCCGAGGACAACTACCAAAATGATAGAAATCAGAGGTAAAGCGAAAAGTTTCAATTCTGGTTTTGCTTTGTTCTCAAGCTCAACAAAGCCGACCCCATCTAGATGCACTTGCTTACTCCGCGAAGTGTTTGCTCGTTCAAAAAGGCTCCCGATTAGCTCTCTGTTGCTAGCTGTGTCTGCTATTAGTACAGCAGGAGTTTTTCCAAGAGTTATCAGGCTTGGGCTCGGATTGAGATGCTCAACTGATTTGTATATTTGAGCCCAACTTGGTCCATAGAAAACATTTGAAACAAGCAACATCGAGTGCCCGATTGGTTCCTGGACACAGATGGCCTCAACGCCTGCAAGCTTTAGCTTCTTGCCTGTTGAGTATCCCGACGCTGTCAGTTTTCTTGCTACCACGGCTCGCATCCCTAAACGCTAGTTTGAGCGGGCAAAGAAGTGAGAGCTTGATTCAAGGTTTGGGATAACTCTTAGACTTATGAAGTGCCCGATTTTCTAGTTGCAGGATTTGAACCTGACTTTGTCGCTTATAACGAAGGTCTCCGGTTGCAGCGCGAGGTTCACAAGGAAGTGGTCGCCAAGTCAAGGCCCGACACTGTCATTTTGCTAGAGCACAGCAGCGTATACACAGCGGGCAAAAGAACTGAAGACTCCGAACGACCAGATGATGGCACCGAGGTCATCGAGGTTGACCGTGGAGGAAAGCTCACCTGGCATGGCCCTGGCCAATTGGTTGGCTACCCGATTATGAGACTTCCAGAGCCTTTTGACGTTGTGGGTTACGTTCGCTTTCTCGAGCAAGTGCTAATTGACGTCTGTAGCGATTTTGGATTAGCCACTGAGCGCGTGGTAGGCCGCTCGGGAGTTTGGGCTCCAACTGGTGACACCCACTTGAAAGTTGCGGCTATTGGCATCAGGGTCTCCGAGCGGGTAGCCATGCATGGCTTTGCTTTGAATTGCTCCAATTCACTTGATGCCTATGATCACATCGTGGCTTGTGGAATTGATGATGCTGGGACCAGCTCGATTACTGAACTGACTGGCACTTTGGTCACTCCGGCTATGGCTGCTGAGCGAGTAAAGCTGCGCCTGACCGACATTGCTAAAGTTGTCCTATGAGCCAGATCGACCAGGGCGAAAAGCCTGCCAAAAAGATGCTTCGAATCGAGGCTCGAAACTCGGCCATTCCCATTGAGCGCAAGCCTGAGTGGATTAGAACAGTTGCAAAAATGGGTCCTGAGTATCAGGCCATGCAAAAACTTGTTAAAGCTGAGAATCTAAACACTGTTTGCCAAGAAGCTGGTTGCCCAAACATCTACGAGTGCTGGGAAGATCGCGAAGCGACTTTCTTGATTGGTGGCTCGCAGTGCACCAGGCGTTGCGATTTTTGTCAGATCGACACTGGCAAGCCAGTGGCATTCGATCCTGATGAGCCACGCCGTGTTGCCGTTTCGGTAAAGCAAATGCAGCTTCGCTATGCGACCGTCACCGGAGTTGCAAGAGATGATCTTCCAGATGAGGGTGCTTGGCTCTACGCCGAGACCATCAAGCAAATACACAAGAAGTCTCCGGGCACCGGTGTTGAGATTTTAGTTCCTGACTTCTCAGGTAAACCACTTTTACTAAAGAAAGTTTTTGACGCTAAGCCAGAGGTCTTCGCTCATAACGTAGAAACAGTTCCACGCATTTTCAAGGAGATTCGCCCAGCCTTCAGTTACGAGAGGTCGCTTGATGTAATCACTCAGGCAAGAGAATATGGCCTCGTAACAAAGTCAAACTTGATACTGGGGATGGGCGAAACCATTGAAGAGATCTCCCAAGCAATGAAAGATTTGCATGATGCAGGAACTGACATCTTGACTATTACCCAGTATTTGCGACCAACTCCAAAGCACCATCCAGTTTCACGCTGGGTCAAGCCGCAGGAGTTTGTTGAGCTCAAGAATGAAGCGGAGCAGCTTGGCTTCTTGGGAGTGCTCAGCGGGCCACTGGTCAGGTCTTCTTATCGTGCGGGCAGACTGTGGGCTCAATCGATGAACAAAAAGGGGCTTCCAGTGCCAGAGAATCTCCAACACCTAGCAGAAGCTGCAGCAAGAGATGGCTTCTCGCAGGCTGTTGCATAACAAGAAGGAAATGATGGCAGAGAAAAAGCCAAAGGTTAAAAAAGAGCCAGGCAGAATCAAGCAACTTTGGCAGGTCTATAAGTTAACCGCCAAGGCTGATAAGAACTTTGTTCCACTTGGAATACTTTCCTTTGTTGGACCAATGGCGGCTGGAATCGTAGTTATCCTGCTGTTCTTTATGGACTCCCCGCTCTCGATATTCCTCTGGTCGGTATCGACCGTGCTGTTCTCAATTCTTTTGGCCCTCGGTGTGCTCTCCAGAAGAGCCGAACGCGCTGCGTTCATGAGAATCTCTGGCCAACCGGGCGCGGTGGCTGCCGTACTTACTGCGACTCTAAAGCGCGGCTACTCGACAAGTGATATGCCAGTTGCAGTAGACCCTAAATCCCGCGACGCTGTCTATCGAGCTGTTGGCCGAGCTGGCGTTGTTCTAATCGGCGAAGGAAGCTCAGCGCGCCTGAGGCAGATAGTCGAAGACGAAAAACGCAAGGTCTCAAGGGCTATTCCTGGAGTAACCGTGTCAGTGCTTTCGGTGAATGACCAACCAGGTTCAGTTCCGCTGCATGCCTTGACCAAGGCCATCTACAAGCTCAAAAGGACCCTCAGCCGAGCAGAAATCTCTGTTGTCAACAAGCGGCTAGCGGGCCTTGGGCTGAACATACCGATCCCGAAGGGCATTGACCCTAACCGGATGCGCGCCGGCCGGAGAATGTAGATTTTACATTCCCGAAACATTCCTAAAACAGCTTGAAACATCTAGCTAGCTAAGATTTGTCTATAACCAGTTGATTTGAAGGGATCTCTAATGTTCAAAACCGCAGCAGAAGTAGTCAAATACATCAAAGACAACGACGTAAAGTTTCTAGACGTTCGCTTCACCGATCTGCCTGGTGTGCAGCAGCACTTCAACCTTCCAGCTGCCATGATCGACCAGCAGTTCTTTGTTGACGGTCAACTCTTCGACGGCTCTTCAATTAGGGGTTTTGCCTCCATCCATGAATCAGACATGCAGCTAATCCCCGATGTAACAACTGCATATTTGGATGCCTTCCGAGTTGAGAAGACACTGAACATGATCTTTGATATTTACAACCCAAGAACTGGTGAAATCTACAGCCGTGACCCTCGTCAGGTTGCCAAGAAGGCTCAGGCATACCTTTCTACTACTGGTATTGCAGACACTGCGTTCTTTGCTCCAGAAGCAGAATTTTTTATCTTCGACGATGTTCGTTACGAAGTTAAGGCCAACACCGCCTACCACTTCATCGATAGCTCCGAGGCTGCTTGGAACTCCGGTCGAGAAGAGTCCGGCGGAAACTTGGCTAACAAGACTCCTTATAAGGGAGGCTACTTTCCAGTTTCTCCAGTAGATCAGCACGCAGACATTCGTGACCAGATCGTGCTCGAACTAGAAGCTGCAGGATTGTCAGTTGAACGAAGCCATCATGAGGTTGGCACCGCAGGTCAGGGTGAAATCAACTACCGCTTTGACACCCTTCTTCACGCCGGCGATGACATCTTGAAGTTCAAGTACATTGTGAAAAACGTTGCTCACTCATTTGGCAAGACTGCAACCTTTATGCCAAAGCCGCTATTTGGCGACAACGGTTCAGGTATGCACGTGCATCAGTCACTGTGGAAAGACGGCAAGCCATTGTTCTACGACGAGAGTGGCTACGGTGGTCTAAGCGACATGGCTCGCTGGTACATCGGTGGAATCCTAAAACACGCACCGAGCTTGCTTGCCTTTACAAACCCGAGCGTTAACTCCTACCACCGCCTAGTTCCTGGTTTCGAAGCTCCGGTGAACCTTGTTTACTCAGCTGGAAACAGATCTGCCGCTATTCGTATTCCAATGACTGGAACCAACCCGAAAGCTAAGCGCATCGAGTTCCGCGCGCCAGATGCTTCCTCAAACCCTTACCTTGCCTTCGCAGCGATGCTTATGGCCGGTCTTGATGGCATCAAGAACCGTATTGAACCTCACGAGCCAGTGGACAAAGACCTTTACGAATTGCCACCAGAAGAGGCAAAGCTGATCCCACAGGTTCCTGGAACCCTGGAAGAGGTTCTGCAGGCGCTAGAGGCAGATCACGACTACTTGCTTGCAGGTGATGTCTTTACCAAGGATCTAATCGAAACTTGGATTTCTTACAAGAGAGAAAAGGAAATCGCTCCTTTGGCACTTCGTCCGCACCCTTACGAGTTTGAGCTTTACTACGGCGTTTAGTCGTAGAACAGTTTCTCAAACACGGCTCTGGCTCGTCGCGTAGTGGCCAGGTAATCCTGCTCCAGTGCAGCAGCTCCGCCACGAGGGTACTCAAGTAATCTGGCAACAGATTCAAGTTGCTGACGATCGATCGGTAAAACATCGGTTCGTTTGTTCTGCGCCAGCATAACTGCGGAGCGAATCGCCGAAGATAGCTGCCAAGCCTGCTTGAGCACAATTGCATCGGATGATTGAACGATTCCGGCTTTCTCGAGCTGATCAAGAGCTTGCAAGGTATGGGGCGTCTGCAGACTTGGGTTGGAGTGTCCGTGCTTTAGTTGAAGTAGCTGAACCAACCACTCGACATCGCTAATGGAGCCTCTTCCCAGCTTTAAATGCCTCATCGGGTCAGCACCAAGTGGTAGCCGTTCAACTTCGACTCTGGCCTTGATTCTTCTTATTTCAATTACCGCAGCTTCTTCCATTTGTTCTGGATAGCGATGGCGATCAATCAGCGAAACAAACTCGTCCTTTACTGATTCCTGTCCTGAAATTACCCGTGCTCGGAGCAGTGCCTGAGACTCCCAGGTCCCCGCCCAACGCTGATAGTAACTGGCGTAGGAATCAATCGACCTGACAATGGGTCCGTTTTTACCTTCTGGCCGAAGATCCAGATCTAGCTCAAACTCAAGAATCTGATCTGAGCAAAGTCTTCGAATCTCAGAAACCAGCTCTTGGGCCTCTGACTGCGCAAGGTTGACGTCGGCAACTGTTGGTTTGTATACGAACATCACATCGGCGTCCGAACCAAACCCAAGCTCTGCTCCCCCGAACCGGCCCATGGCAACTATTGCAAGCTCTTGGCTTAGGTTCCCAAGTTTTGCACGCATCGAGCCGGCAGCAAGTTCTTGCATGCTCAATAGATACGCCTCGGTTATATCAGATAGGCCTTTCGAAGAGGCATCAAGATCAAGTGAACCGATAACGAATCCGATTGCAACCCGGAGGGTCTCTTTTCTACGAATAGCTTTGATGCTGGCTGCGGCTAAATCCGGGTCTTCATGACGGGAAATGATTGCCTGAAATTGACCAAGTAGTTGATCCAATTTTTGTGGCAGAAGCTCTTCTTCGCGTTCAAACCAGGCTGCCGCTTCTGGCATTCGTTCAAACAGCGATGTTGCTAGACGACTTGTTGAAAACACCTGCGTCATGCGCTTGGCAGCTCCTGATGAGTCACGCAGCATCCGAAGGTACCAGTGAGAATCCCCCAGATCCTCACTCAATCTTCGAAAAGCCAAAAGTGCAGCATCTGGGTCAGTGCCCTCGGCAAACCACTGCAGCAACACAGGCAAGAGTTGTCTTTGAATCGCTGCTCTCCTGGACAAACCAGAAGTCAAGGCAGTGATGTGCGCCAAAGCACTGCGGGAATCTTGAAAACCAATTGCGCCGAGTCGATCTTGTGCTTGGGCGCTGGTTAGCTCAAGATCTTCTTGACTAAGACCCGATACCGCGCTCAGCAGCGGCCTATAGAAAAGCTGCTGGTGCAAATCACGAACTTCGAGCTTTACCGATTCCCATCTTTCAATTAGATTCGTGGCGCTTAGCTCCAAGGAAAGTGACCTGGCGATTGCTCTTCTTGCAAGCTCATCGGCTGGCATCAGGTGGGTGCGCCTTAGCTGACTTAGTTGAATCCGGTGCTCGAGAAGTCTTAAGAAGCGATAGTGATCACTAAATCGCTTCCCGTCATCTCTGGCGATGTATCCACCAGTTGCCAAGGCGTCAATGGCTCCTAGGGTGCCCCTTTCCCGAAGTGAGCTATCGGTTCTTCCGTGAACTAACTGCAGCAGTTGAACCGTGAACTCGATGTCCCTTAGGCCTCCTGGGCCAAGCTTGATCTGAGCGTCCACTTCGCTTATTGGAATGTTGTCCGTAACTAGTTGCCTCATGCGCTGAACGGATTCAACAAAGTTATCGCGGGCGGTAGATTCCCAAACCATGGGTTGGGTAACTCCCAAGTATTTCTCACCAAGCTCGGTGTCGCCGGCAATTGGCCTTGCCTTCAAGAGAGCCTGAAACTCCCAGCTCTCAGCCCATCTCTCGTAGTAGGTTTTGTGGGAATCAAGAGATCTAACTAAAGCGCCAGCTTTACCCTCGGGTCGCAAGTTGGCATCAACTTGCCAGAGCGCTGGTTCCAAATCTGACTCGTCCATAATTCGCATCATCCGAGAGCAAACCTTGGTCGCAATCTCAAGCGCCCTATCGGTTTCAATTTCGCTGGAGGCAGGTTCGGCAACATAAATGACATCAACGTCCGATATGTAGTTCAATTCCCGTGCCCCACACTTACCCATGCCAATTACCGCAATGCGGGTGTTGGAAACATCCTGTTTAGGGAAATGAACTTGGTTTGCCTCGTCAGAAAGTTCTGCCTTGGCAAGAGTGAGTCCTGCTTCAATTGCTGCTGCTGCCAAATCTGCCAGTGCTTTAGACACGGGTCCGATTTGGCCTGCTGGATCTTGCGAGCAAACATCGAAGATTGCGATTTTTAGAAGCTGCTGCCGATAGGCAATCCTTATCGGTGAAACACCTATGGCAGCCTTAGTAAGCGCTATTAGAGATGATTCCGCGCTTGGTAATGCTGGCTCTTGCAAAAACAATTCAAGTGCTGCTGGCTCTCGATCAAGGAATTCATAAAGCCCAACTGATGCACCAAGTACTTTACACAGCCGCCCAAACGCTGCCTGATTCACTGCGATTGATTTAATCTTTGGGTTGTTGTCCCGGGTTAGACGAACAAGGAGCTCGAGGCACTGGTCGGGATCTTGAGTGTTTCCAATTGGATCAAGAAGCTTTGATTCGCTAAGACTTAACTGCGCAGATAGATTGGCGAGCTTCTGCTGAGCTTGGTCTAGTTCGATAAAGCCAGAGCCGGCAAGCTCAGATAATCCGGTGCTGCGCTCTCGGGCCATTAGCTACTAAAGAGTTTCTAGATTCCGCTTTAGTTCAAATGGGGTGACTTGGGTTCTATAAGCAGCCCACTCCGCTCTCTTGTTAGCGAGCATGTGGCTAAATACTTGCTCACCGAGAGTTTCTGCTGCAAGTTCCGATTCTTCAAACTTTCGAATGGCGTGATCCAGAGATTGTGGCAGGGGTTCGATTCCCATAGCCCGACGCTCCGAATCGGTTAGGTTCCAAACGTTGTCTTCGGTCTCCGCGGGCAGTTCATACTCGTTCTCAATACCTTTGAGTCCTGCTGCAAGCAGCAGAGCGTAGGCAAGGTACGGGTTTGCAGCCGAGTCGATGGCTCGATACTCAATGCGAGAGGACTGACCCTTGTCTGGCTTGTATAGCGGAACACGAATCAAAGCTGAGCGGTTGTTGTGTCCCCAGCAAACAAAGCTTGGCGCTTCTCCGCCGCCCCAAAGGCGCTTATATGAGTTCACATACTGATTGGTAACAGCGGTGATCTCAGGAGCGTGGCGCAATAATCCAGCCATGAACTGACGACCGACTTTAGATAACCGATACTGGCCGCTGGCGTCGAAGAACGCGTTGGTGTCACCTTCAAATAGCGACATGTGGGTGTGCATTCCAGAGCCTGGATGCTCAGTGAAAGGTTTTGGCATAAAGGTGGCGTATACGCCCTGCTCAATGGCAACTTCCTTGATGACGGTTCTAAAGGTCATGATGTTATCTGCCATGGTTAGTGCATCGGCGTAACGGAGATCGATTTCATTTTGACCAGGACCACCTTCGTGGTGGCTGAACTCAACAGAGATACCCAGCTGCTCGAGCATGGTAACGGCTCTTCTGCGGAAGTTGTGTGCTGTGCCACCTGGAACGTTATCGAAGTAACCTGCGTTATCGACCGGAATTGGGCCTTCCGGACCAATCTGAGATGACTTTAGAAGATAGAACTCAATCTCGGGGTGAATGTAAAAAGAGAAGCCAAGGTCGCTGGCTTTAGCTAAAGCCCTGCGCAAAACGTTTCTTGGGTCGGCAGCAGCGGGCTGGCCATCTGGAGTCATAATGTCGCAAAACATTCTTGCGGTTGGGTCTACGTCTCCTCGCCATGGAAGAATCTGAAAAGTCGATGGATCTGGAGCCGCCAACATATCGGCCTCATATGCTCGTGAGAGTCCTTCGATTGCAGAGCCATCAAAACCTAAGCCTTCGGCAAACGCCCCTTCAACTTCGGCAGGAGCGACGGCAACCATTTTGAGAGTTCCAGCAACATCGGTGAACCAAAGTCGAACGAACTTAACGCCTCGCTCTTCGATTGTTCTGAGCACAAAATCGCGCTGCTTATCCATGAAAAACCTCTTCCTTGCCTGCTACTAGGCTAATACTTATGTCCGATCTTCGCCTAGCCATGGCCCAGATAAACCCGACTGTGGGTGACCTTGCGGGAAATAGCAGGCAGATTCTAGAAAAAGTTCAGCAAGCCCAAAACTTGGGTTCGAACTTGGTGCTATTTCCAGAGCTCGCACTAACTGGCTACCCCATTGAAGATTTAGCCCTAAGCAAAGACTTCCTGAACGACTCGGGTAAGGCCCTGGAAGCCCTCGCAAAGGAACTAGCCAAGCGCGGCCAAGGTCACATTCGAGTGGTCGTTGGCCATCCAGCATTTGCGAAAAGCCCCACCTCTTGGGCTATCGGACAAAACTGTGCCAGCTTAATTTTTGATGGCAAAGTTCAGGCAAGCTACGCCAAGCACCACCTTCCGAACTACTCCGTGTTTGATGAGTATCGAGTCTTCGTTTCAGGCGATGAGCTACTGACCTTTGAAATTGATGGACTACGTTTTGCAACAGTAATTTGCGAAGACATTTGGCAAAGTGGTGGACCGGTTTCGCAGATTGCAAGCCACAATGTTGATCTAACCCTGGTACTTAATGGCTCCCCTTTTGAACGCTCCAAGACCGATACCAGGCTTGAGTTAGTTTCGGAGCTAGCCTCCAAGCAATCAACTGCTGTTGCTTACGTCAACCTAGTTGGAGGTCAGGACGATTTGGTCTTTGATGGCAATAGCTTCCTAATTGATGCTGCCGGAAAAGAAATTGCCCGTGCTAAGCAATTTGATACTGATCTATTGATTGTCGAAATTGAATCCAAGAACTCAATCAAGCCAGTTACTGAATCAACCAAAACCCAAACCGATTTAGCGCAGGTCTGGAATGCGTTGGTTCTTGGCGTGCGCGATTATGTCCAAAAGAACAGATTCAAGTCAGTAGTGCTAGGTCTTTCGGGTGGAATTGACTCAGCTGTTTGCGCAAGCATTGCAGTAGACGCCATCGGTGCCAAGAATGTCTTTGGGGTATCACTACCGAGCAAATACTCCTCGGATCACTCGCTATCTGATGCGGCGTTGCTAGCAAACAACACCGGGCTTGTTTATTCAACTGAGCTAATTGAGCCCTATGTGGAACAGTTTGTGGAAAAGCTTGAGCTTCAAGGACTTGCTGCTGAGAATCTGCAGGCAAGAATCCGAGCAGTAGTTCTCATGGCCAAATCAAACACCGATGGGCACTTGCTTCTTTCAACTGGCAACAAGACAGAGCTAGCGGTTGGTTACTCCACAATTTATGGCGATGCCGCTGGTGGATACGCGCCGATAAAGGATGTTGAAAAAACCCTGGTTTGGGACCTTGCCAGATACCGCAATGAATTAGCTACCAAACAGGGCAATACTCCCCCAATTCCCGAAGCTTCAATTAGCAAGCCACCTTCGGCTGAATTACGACCAGATCAGCTAGATCAAGACTCGCTGCCTGATTATGCGGTTCTGGATCGAATCCTTGAGCTACACATCGAACAGAGAATGTCTGAATCGGAGATTATTGCTCAAGGTTTAGATGCCACAACCGTTGAGTCGGTTATTCGCCTAGTAAGCATCTCTGAATGGAAGAGAAGACAGAGTGCGATAGGTCCAAGAATTACTAAACTTGCCTTTGGGCGAGAACGCAGACTTCCAATCACCCGTTGGTCTAAGTAGGAGTTGTCTTGGCAAGCGAAATCAAGAAAGTGCGGACTAGTTCGCTAGCTGATCTAAAGGCTTCCGGAACAAAGTTTTCTTGCCTCACCAGCTACGACGCGACCACCGCTGAAATCTTTGATCAAGCTGGAATTGAAGTGATCCTGATCGGAGACTCGGCCGGCAACACTGTTTTGGGCCACGACAGCACTCTCGAGGTAACCGTTGACGAGATGATCAGCTTTGGAAAAGGTGTTAGCTCTGCGGTTGAGCGAGCCCTCGTGGTAATTGATATGCCATTTGGCTCTTATGAGGTGTCGCCAACCCAGGCATTAGAAAATGCAATTTTGATGATGAAGCGATCTGGCGCAGAAGCGGTAAAGCTTGAGGGTGGATTAGATCGCGCCCCGCAGGTAAAAGCAATTGTTGCGGCAGGTATTCCAGTCATGGGCCATCTCGGCTTTACCCCGCAGTCGGTTCACGCTCTTGGTGGTTTCAAAGTTCAAGGCAGAGGCGAACAAGCGGCCGCCCTCGAGAAGGATGCGATAGCACTGCAGGAAGCTGGAGTTTTCGCGATTGTTCTTGAAATGGTTCCAGCTGAGTTGGCTAGAGAGCTAAGCCAGAAGTTATCGGTTCCAACTATTGGTATCGGGGCTGGGAACGGAACCGATGGCCAGATACTGGTGTGGCAGGATTTTGCTGGTCTTTCTAGCGGTACCAGGAAATTCGTTAAGCAGTACACAGACCTAAGAGGTGATCTTGCCAAAGCGGCGAGTAACTATCGAGCTGAAGTTATCTCTGGTGAGTTTCCTGGCAAGGAACACTCTTTCGATAGCTAGTCCTCGAGCTTTTCTTCCTCGAGCCATTGCGTGGCACGTGATCTTACAATCTCCTCGGCGTTTGCTGCCTCTTTTTCGGTCTCAAAAGGTCCGATTCGATCAAGAGAAGAACTTTTGAGCCCGAACTCAACTTGTTTGGTTTTTGTGTTGAACCAATACTTTGCAGCCTCAGACATTTTGCCCTCCTATCAAGTGAGCCTAGTGGGGAGCGTTGAATAGACTGGATAGATGCCTCGCGATAACGTATCTGGTTCACTAACGCCTGGAGTGGTGTCAAAAGCCCTCGCGGTGCCAAGCAACATAGTCAAACCAGAATATGTGGGCAGGAAGGCCCCCACAGAGTGGACTGGCGGTCATGTTAAAACAGCAGACCAAATAGAAAAAATCCGCACGGCTGGAAAGCTGGCCGCACAGGCTCTTGAATTAGCTGGAAGCAACATCAAGGTCGGCATCAGCACAAACGAGCTCGATGTTATCGTGCACGATTTTTTGATCTCGAATGGCGCCTACCCATCAACATTGGGATATCGCGGATTTCCTAAATCCTGTTGCACTTCGGTAAACGAGATTATTTGTCACGGAATTCCTGATGATCTGGAGATCCAAGACGGAGACATCGTCAACATCGACGTCACCGCCTATCTTGATGGCTTCCACGGAGACAGCAATCAGACTTTCAAAGTTGGCAATGTTTCCGAAGAAGTGTCCTTGCTCGTTGACCGAACCAAAGAGTCACTCGAGCGTGCAATCGCATCTGTTATGCCAGGGCGTCCAATCAACGTAATTGGCCGAACAATAGAGTCCTACGCCAAGCGATTTGGCTACGGAGTCGTTCGGGACTTTACCGGTCACGGAATCGGTGAAGCTTTCCATTCCGGACTAGTTATCCCTCACTACGATGCCGCGCCGCTATATTCGAACACCATGGAAGTTGGGATGGTGTTTACCATTGAGCCCATGTTGACCCTCGGCACACACGAATGGGACATGTGGCCCGATGGCTGGACTGTTGCCACCAAGGACAAATCAATCACCGCACAGTTTGAACACACTCTGGTTGTAACCGAATCTGGAGCTCAGATTCTGACTCTGCCCTAAAATGAGAAAGTTATGAAAAACGCAATCGGCATAGATATCGGTGGAACCGGTATCAAAGGTGCGTTAGTAAATCTCAAAAAAGGTGAGTTAGTAACAGAAAGATTCCGCTTTGACACTCCAGATGGAGGGAAGCCCGCAAGTGTTGTCGAGCTTGTGATCAAGCTCGTGAAGCAGATAGATGCGCCGAAAAATACTCCAATTGGAATCTGCTTTCCCGCGCCTGTAAAAAACGGTGTCACTCTTTCGGCCGCCAACGTATCAAACGAGTGGATTGGGCTTCAGGCCGGCAAGCTTTTTTCAAAGGCGCTTGGCACCGAGATTGTGATGCTGAACGATGCTGATGCCGCAGGTGTAGCCGAGATCAAATTCGGCGCTGGCCAAGATCGTAAGGGGCTTGTGCTGATGTGTACGTTAGGAACTGGCATCGGTACCGCACTTTTTATGAACGGTAAGTTGATCCCCAACACCGAGCTCGGTCACATCGAAATCGACGGGGTCGATTACGAGACCAAGGCTGCGTATTCTGCGAAAGCAAGAGACAATCTCAGCTTTGAGCAGTGGGCTAAAGTTCTTTCAAAGTACTTTGACCAGCTGAACCGCTTGTTCTACCCCGACTTGATTATCATCGGCGGTGGAGTTTCTAAAGAACACGAGAGTTTTCTGCACTTGATCGAATCCGACGTTGAGATTGTGGCTGCCAGTTCTAAAAACAACGCGGGAATCATTGGCGCCGCGTACTTTGCGGCGAAGCATCTCAGCAAGGATTAAGTGGATGGGCCGGCTATTACGCCGGGTTTTGTCCTTTTTGCAAAGTGACGGTCATCTATCTAGGACGTTAGTTGCCCAACGTCTCAAGCGACCTACCCGTGAACTTGGGCGAGCAGCCCTCAAGCGTTCACTGTTTGGTCTTGCTCCAAATGAGGTTTACCTAGCCGACTCAATCACTTGAATCGCTGGTGGTCTCTTACACCACCGTTTCACCCTTACCGATTGCTCGGCGGTTTGCTTTCTGTTGCACTATCTCTCGGGTTACCCCGGGTGGGCGTTACCCACCATTTTGCTCTTTGGAGCCCGGACGTTCCTCGTCAGTAAACTGCCGCGACCGTCTTGCCGACCCATCCACAGTCAAGTCTAGCCAGCGTGGTCAAGAAGATAAATGCGAAGTTGAATTCACGCAGACTATCTCGGCGCCCTCGCGGCCCCAGAAACGTGCAATCGAAATCGATGCAGGGCCAAGATCTACCCGCCAATACCCAGCAACCGAGGCGTCGTTTGCAATTCGCAGCAGTCCCCTAATTGGCATCACGTGAGCCACCACAACCACGGTCTTACCGGCGAATTTATCAAGTATGAAATCTAGGCTTCGATTGACCCGAACATCAAAGTCCTTGAGTGATTCTCCGTTCGGTGGAGCAACATCGTAGGAACCTCGCCAAGCATGATACTGCGTCTCGTGGCCAACGAATAACTCCTCGTTGGTTAGACCATCCCAGTCGCCAAATCCAATTTCTCTGAGATCAGCCAGCTCAACTAGTTCAGCGTCTAGCTTCTGAGCAATCTTGCTAGCGGTTTGGGCTGCACGTTTAACGGGGGAATGGATGACCACAACTGGCTTGGCTAGGAAGCTAAATGCTCCTGAGCTTCCGACTCTGGCAAGCTCAATTGCAACCTCGGCAGCGTCTTTGTTGCCAAGCTCGGAAAGATCTGGGTTCTCACCGTCTCCTCCGGAGATTTTCCTTGTTTCGGTGAGTGCAGTCCTACCGTGTCTGACCATGATCAAAGTTGTGGCTTCTGCTACAGAAGATTGTGGAGCACGAATAGACGAGGGAGCAACATGATTGAACTCGCCTGCGGCAGCAGTTGGGGCTGGTTCACCATCCATAGCCTTGTTGGCTAGCGCGTCGGCCAATACATTTTGCTCTCTGGGAATCCACACGAACTCGACATTCTTGCCCGAAATCAGCTGTTGAACTCTTGCTCCTAGCGAGAGCATGGCGGGGTGCTTTATCTTCCAGCGACCACTCATCTGCTCAACAACAAGCTTGGAGTCCATTCGAACCACAATCTCTGCAGCGGGGTCTATCTCGAACGCTGCCTCCAGGGCAAAGATAACCGCTGAATATTCAGCAACGTTATTGGTTGCAATTCCTACCGCTTCGGATATCTCTCGGAGAATTTTTCCGGTAGCCGCGTCGATAACGACCGCTCCGGCACCGCTCAATCCAGGATTTCCCCTTGAACCACCGTCGGCTTCAATAATTAGCTTCATGAGCGCACCAGGAAGGCTTGGCAGTTTGGGCATTCGGCTAGTTCTTCTTGAGGCAGGGCCATGAGCTCCTCAAAGCTTGTTGCCGTTATGGAGAGTCTGCAGGCTCCACAATCTCTGCCCGTCAATCTTCCAACCGCCACCCCGCGGCTGTATTTTCGCTCGTAGACGGCCGCAAGCTCTTGATCAATTGCGCTAAGGATGTTCTTACGCTCGGCCTGAATTTTCTCGGCCTGCGCTCCAAGACCAGCCAGCTCCGTGGAAATTCTCTCCTGCAAAGCAGCCAGGGTTGCATCAGCCGCTTGCTTTTCTTGCTTTAGGTTTTCATTAACTAGCTGGGCGGCCTCCAAAAGCTCCATTATCTGCAGCTGAGCATCCTCGAGTTCACTTTTTCTGGTGCCTAATGTGACAAGCTCATGCTCTATTCCCTGAGCGTCTTTGGCCGAACTTGTTGATGAAAGCTGCTTGTTATCTTTTGAAATTCGATTGGCGACTAGCTCAAGATCAGCCTCAGCTCTACTTAGTTCCATCTCAAGTTCACCTACCGCATTCCTAGCGTCAATCAGCAAATCTGATAGCCGCAAGGTTTCAACAGTAGCCGCCTCAAGCTCAGACTCGGCCTGGGCTTGCTTTTTCGAATTTGAAATTCTCGCCAGCTCGACATCGTGTGATGCGATAGCCAATAGCTGCTTTTGATCGGTCAAACTCGCGATCATGATAACTTTCCTAGAATCGTTAGCGACCATGGGTCGGTGTTTTCTTCACTAACCAAAAACTCAACATCCGGCACCTGCTTTGCAAGTTGGGCTGCAGCCGGAGCGAGCCAGAGACTTTCCGCTGCGAAGTGAGAGATGTCGATAAGGCTAATGCTCTGAGCTTGGTCGGTAACAGCGTCTAGGCTCACGTGATGCTTCAGATCGCTTGTTACAAAGCACTCTGCACCCGCGCTGATTGCAGACGGGAGAAAACTTGCCCCAGAACCTCCCACTACGGCAACTTTTGAAACTTTCGCTGTTGCATTTCCAGCAACTCGAATTGGTGCGTAGGTAGAAGGTAAAATCTCGTTGATTTTTTGAGCTAGTTCACGCACTGTTATTGGTTGATCTAGGTTTCCGATTCTGCCGTGGCCGGAGTCGCCTGTAGTGCCAACAAGCGGAACGCTGTTTTGGATGCCGATCTTGTTGGCCAAGACATCGGACACTCCCCCAGGCACAATATCGGCATTGGTGTGTGCAGAGAAAAGAGCAATTGAATTGGTAATTGCAAAAGAAAGAATGTCGCCTTTTAGTTCCCCTTCAGCCACGGTGTGGACGCCTTCAAGAAGAAGAGGGTGGTGGGAAATAACTAACTGGCAATTATTGGCTTTAGCTTCTTGCAAAACAGCAAGTGTTGGGTCCACGCACAGTAGGACCCTCTCCACCTCTTGATTCGCTGAGCCACAGGCAAGTCCGACTTGGTCCCAATCATCAGCACCGGATTGTGGCCAGGAAGACTCGAATACCGATAGGAGCTTTGATAACTTGACTGCCATACGTCTAGTTAGCCGTGTCTAGGTATTCCTTGAGTTCCTCTCGGCGCTCATCCAACTCCACTAGCTTAACTTCTTGTTTCTTGATCCTTGGAATTCCAAACAAAACCGGAAACAAGACAGCAAGACCAAAGGCCATTGCAATACCGATGTTGGAACCTGCGACATCGAAAATTGCTGGTGTGAAATCACCCAGGTAACCGGTCCAGGATGAAAGTAATCCGGTTCCATTCAGGTATCCAAAACCAAGCGCCACAGACAGGATAAATCCGATTAAGTTAGCGAAGTTGAATCGACCGTAGAAACCATAGTCTCGGGTGAGCGAAACCTCGTGGTAATCGCGTGAGCGTATTAGGGCATCGGCCACCACAATTCCGCTATACGAGGCGGCAACCACTGAGACAAGCACTAGCAATTCAATTAGCATCGCCAGCACGGAAGATGTTGCGAGCAGCATGCTAGAAACCAATGTTCCGGCCAGCAAAACAATGGAAAGTAGCAATACAGAAACTGCCCCAGGAAGTTTTACCCCAACTGAGGCTAAAGAACCCGCTAGGGAGTAGATCGAGTTTGCCAATAGCTGAAGAGCCGAAAGTCCTACCGCAACTACAAATCCAATGAAGACCCAGATTGGAGCCGCTGCGGCAATAGTTGGAATCAATTGATCGGTTAGTAGCAGTCCAAAGGTGTCCTCGGCCATGAATATCCAAAGAACTCCCATTACTCCAACAGCAAGAGGAATAAACAGAGTGGACACAAAAGAAAGGAAGAAAACCTTTGCTCCAGGGGTTTGAACCGGAAGCTTTCTTGCGAAGTCACCGCTTTGCGAGAAGACAGTGAAGCCAAAAAGCATAAAGCTGAAGATTGCTAGGTCGATAAGCGCCGGCGCTGCAAGTAGCTCACCCTGTCGCAGATCAAGAATCGAGTTAGTGGAGAAGACGAAGAAGCCAACGCCCAAAATTCCAAGTAGCGAGAAGGCTCCGACTAATTGCTGAGACCGAAGCATGGCGATGCCGCCAAATCCGGCAACCAAAGCAGAAATCATGACCATCGGAATTGTGGTTAGCATCAGGGCCGTGAATTCTGCCGGGAATACAAACTGAGAACTAATAACTGCAAACCATGGCTGACTAGCCAAAAGCGGAGACAAAATTCTGGCCGCAAAAATCAATAGTGCAATCGACCAAAAAATCTTCACAAGCAGCATTGCAAATGCCGGCAAAACGTTACCCCAAACCCCAAACGCAGCTCTGGATACCACTCCTATTGGACTTGAGCCGCGCTTAGCGGCAACCGATCCAATGCCAGCTAACACAGCTGTTGTAACAATGAGTCCCGAAATCACAACAAGTGACTGAGTCAAAGACGCACCAGATTCCTTAAGGAACGCAGCCAGGACCAAAACCAAAGGTGAAGAAGCTATCGAGATCCATGACCAACTCAGTGCAGCGGAGGTTTTAGTTCTAGTTACCCCAATAGCCTGAGCTTCGTCTTCATCCTCAGCTAGCTCTGTTTGATCAGAAGTTTCTGCGGGAATAGGCAACGGATCGTTAACTGATTCTTCTTCGCCAGAAATAAGCTGATCAAAACTGATTTTCTTGCTTTCAGGTGCCAAGGCTGGTACCGGTGGCGACAAGGAGGCGACCGTCTCTTCTTCAGTATTTTGATTGTTGTTTTGCGCCCCGACATAGTTACTATTTAGAGCTGCAACGATTTCATCGACGCTTGTTTCTTGCGCTACCGCCGGAACAGGAGCAGCAGGTGGCAAAACTGGTGCTGGAGCAACTACCGGTGCAGGGGCGGGGACAATAATTGGATCCGGTTCTGCGGCTTTAGGCTCTGGCTCACGAACCTCGGCAGGAGCAGAGGCAGCTTTCATTTGCTCTTGCAGTTGCCACTGCGAGTAAGCGAAGGAATCTTGCTGCCTTAATAGGTTTTGGGCTTCGATAAGAGCCATGGCAGCCATTAGGCCATCTGGTTGAGACTGTAATCTCATGACCTCGGCATTTAGTTCGTCATCTGACATGGAACGAGGAGTTGGGGGTGTTGGAGATTCCATGACCAAATCCTAACGCCGGGCTATCCTTGGTCGCTATCTGTGGGCCCTACCGGGCTCGAACCGATGACATCCACGGTGTAAACGTGGCGCTCTACCAACTGAGCTAAAGGCCCTCAAACATGCGCCATAAGGCAACTACAAAACTCTACTACAAAGCCGCTAGAGCCTCTTTGTAGCTTCCTAGGTCCCTAGCTTCGCCAGGGCCGTTGACAAACTTTGCCTGAATCACGCCTTCTTTATCAATCAAGAAGGTGCCGCGCTTGGCAATTCCGGCTTCTTCCATGAAGACCCCGTATTGCTTGGCAACGCCGCCGTGTGGCCAGAAGTCGGCTAACACCTGAAACTTGTAACCCTCCTGGTCAGCAAAGATCTTCTGGGTGTACTTTGAGTCCACAGAAATAGCCAAAAGCTCAGTGTCCGCTGACTCAAAGATAGAAATGTTGTCTCTAAGCTCGCAAAGCTCTCCGGTGCAGGTGCCCGAGAACGAGAGTGGGTAGAAAACCAGCACCACTGGCTTTTTGCCGATATAGGAGGAAAGCTTCACAAGCTCCCCGTGCTGGTTGTTTAGCTCAAAATCTGGGGCCTTTTCGCCTACTTCTGCAGCCATTTCATCTCCTTGGTTTAAATACTTTGTTCCATAGTAGGCCCTCTTATTGGGTTCAAATAACCCCATCTTGAATAGGTAAACTTCTTATTGGCCCTATCCGGAGCCCTAAATGGTTCGCTGTCAAAAAACATTAGCGAAGACTCTTTTTAGAAAGGATTTCATTGTCCATTAACAACAATGATGCCTACGCCGTTTCCAATCCAGACATGGATCCTCAGGAAACCTCCGAGTGGCTCGAATCACTTTCTCAGGCCTCAGCAACTCGTGGTCGCGGTCGCGCCAGAGAGTTGATGCTCAACCTACTGAGACGCTCACACGAACTTCAGCTAAATGTTCCGCTGGTTCCAACCACCGATTACATAAACACGATTTCTCCAGAAGACGAACCAGCTTTCCCAGGCGATGAAAAAATCGAAAGAACTTACCGATCGTGGATGCGTTGGAACGCTGCGATGCTGGTTCACCGAGCTCAGCGCCCAGGAATCGCGGTTGGTGGACATATCTCAACTTTTGCTAGCTCTGCTTCTTTATATGAAGTTGGTTTCAACCACTTCTTCAAAGGTCAAGATCACCCATCCGGTGGAGATCAGATATTCATTCAAGGTCACGCCTCGCCCGGTCCCTATGCAAGGGCATTTTTGGAAGGCCGGCTTTCCGAAAACCAGCTAAATGGTTTCCGCCAGGAAAAATCTCACCCGGGCGGAGGTTTGTCTTCTTACCCGCACCCAAGACTTATGCCGGATTTTTGGCAGTTCCCAACCGTTTCTATGGGACTGGGTCCGATAAATGCGATTTACCAGGCACAGTTCAATCGTTACCTGCATAACCGAAACTTCCGCGACACTTCAGCTCAGCACGTTTGGGCCTTCCTCGGAGATGGTGAACTTGACGAGGTTGAAAGCCGCGGAGCGCTGCAACTTGCCGCCAATGACGGTCTAGATAACCTAACTTTTGTTGTAAACGCCAACCTACAGCGCCTTGATGGCCCAGTTAGGGGTAACGGCAAGATCATTCAGGAGCTGGAGTCGTTCTTTAGAGGCGCCGGCTGGAACGTGATAAAGGTCATCTGGGGTCGGGAGTGGGATCCTCTGCTAAGTGCTGACACTGAAGGTGCACTTGTAGATTTAATGAACAGAACTCCCGATGGTGACTACCAAACCTACAAAACCGAATCAGGGGCTTTCGTAAGAGAGAACTTCTTTGGCCGCGACCCAAGAACCGCCAAGATGGTCGAGTCCATGACCGATGACCAGCTCTGGGGACTAAGACGCGGTGGTCACGACTACAAGAAGATCTACGCTGCCTATAAGTCCGCAACCGAGCACAAGGGTCAACCTACAGTGATCATTGCCAAAACCATCAAGGGTTACACCCTAGGCAAGACCTTCGAAGGTCGAAACGCAACTCACCAGATGAAAAAACTAACCCTGGCCGATCTAAAACAGTTCCGTGACGAAACTCATATTCCAATCTCCGACGCTGAGCTAGAACGCGATCCATATCAGCCTCCGTATTACAAGCCAGCTGACTCAACGCCAGAGATTCAATACATGCACGAGCGCCGTCGAGAATTAGGTGGCTACCTGCCAGAACGAAGAAGCAAGTATGTGAGCTTTGCTCTTCCAGAAAACAAAACTTATGACATCGCAAAGGCTGGCTCTGGAACCCAAGAGGTTGCCACCACCATGGCTTTCGTTAGATTACTAAAGGATCTTCTGCGATCTTCAGAACTTGGTCCAAGAATTGTTCCGATCATTCCTGACGAGGCAAGAACATTTGGAATGGATGCATTCTTCCCAACCGCAAAGATTTACAACCCAGCCGGACACCACTACCTATCTGTTGACCGCGATCTACTGCTGAACTACAAAGAGTCAGAAACCGGCCAGATTCTGCACACCGGAATTAACGAGGCTGGGTCAATAGCCGCGTTTACCGCAGTTGGCTCCAGTTATGCCACTCAAGGTCAGCCAATGATTCCAATTTACGTTTTCTACTCGATGTTTGGATTCCAGCGCACCGCCGATGCTATTTGGGCAGCTACTGATCAAATGACTCGAGGATTTATGATTGGCGCGACCGCAGGTCGCACCACTCTAACCGGTGAGGGTTTGCAGCACGCCGATGGTCACTCGCCACTATTGGCATCAACTAACACCGCAGTTATTAGCTACGACCCGGCTTACGGATATGAAATTGGTCACATCATGCAGGCAGGACTTGAGCGCATGTATGGCGAAACCCATAAAGATCCAAACGTCATTTACTACCTAACTGTCTATAACGAACCTTACGTTCAGCCAGCAGAACCAGAAAACGTGGACGTGGAAGGAATCCTGCGCGGTATTCACCGCGTCAGCGAGAACCAAGTTCCAGGACGCAAGGTTCAGATTCTGGCTTCTGGAGTGGCTCTGCAATGGGCCTACGAGGCACAAGATCTTCTAGCCAAGGACTGGGGAGTTTCGGCTGACATCTGGTCGGTAACTAGCTGGACCGAGCTTCGACGTGACGGGCTGAACAAAGATCGGGAGAGGTTCCTCTACCCAAACAATGAAGTGGAGCCTGCCTACATAACCAAGAAGCTTCAAAACGCCCCTGGGCCATTTATTGGAGTGAGCGATTACATGCACGCGGTTCCGGACCAGATCCGCGCTTGGGTTCCAGGTGACTATGCCACTTTGGGTGCAGATGGTTTTGGTTTCTCAGACACCAGGCCAGCGGCAAGACGTGAATTCAAGATCGATGGACCATCGATTGTGGTGCGTTCATTGCAACAACTTGTGGCTCGCGGCGAGCTAGATCATTCAGTGTTGCAACTGGCTATTGATCGCTACCAACTACACAACGTAAACGCAGGAACAAGCGGAACCGCCGGTGGCGAAGCCTAAGGACGAAACCCTTGAGTGGTTGCAATCCATCGCTGGAGAATTAGCAACCACCACATTAGCTCGCCTTGATAAGACCCTCCCCTGGTATTCCAAGATGCCAGCTGCCAGAAGATCTGCCGTTGGACTTGTCGCCCAAGCTGGTATCACCTCTTTTCTTGCCTGGTACGAAGATCCAACCTCGCAGCCATGGGTTGCTGCCGATGTTTTCTCGACTGCACCAAGAGAACTTCTTCGCTCGATATCTTTGCAAGAAACTTTGCAACTTATTCGCGTGGTAGTTCAAGTTGTTGAGGACCGAGTGGTCCAAGAGCACAGTGAGCTTCGCGAGGCTGTGCTGTTGTATTCCAGAGAAATCGCTTTTAGTGCGGCTGATGTTTATGCCAAGGCAGCGGAAGCCCGGGGTCTTTGGGATGCCAGGTTAGAAGCTCTGGTGGTGGACAGTATTCTCAGTGGTGAAAATGAAGAAGAGCTTTCTTCTAGAGTTTCCGCGCTCGGCTGGAGAGCACGTGGTGCGGTCGCGGTAATGATTGGTGGCTCGGATCAGAGCACCGATGTTGACAATTTACGAAGAGAAGCAAGAAGAAGTGGCGCGGACGTTCTGGTTGGCATTCACGGTGATCGACTAATTGTTGTGGTGGGTCAGGTACCGGAAGAGAATCTGGACCCTGCAAAAACTCCTAAGCTCTTTGCGCTTTGCAGTGGACTATCGAATAGTTTCACCGAAGGGCCAATTGTGGTTGGCTCCGAGGTTCCCTCGATAACCGATGCCCACAAGTCAGCTCGGTCGGCTCTTTCTGGCTTCTCCGTAGTTGGAGCTTGGAACAAGGCACCAAGGCCTACCTCAGCAGATGATCTATTGGCTGAGCGAGCACTAGCTGGCGACATGTTGGCAAAGACCACGCTGATAAACAAGATCTACCAACCGCTTAGAAAAAACTCTCCTGACTTGCTCGATACCCTCGTGACTTACCTAGAAACCGGTCGCTCTTTGGAGCTAACTGCAAGAGAAATGTTTGTTCACAGCAACACCGTTCGCTATCGCCTAAAGAAAATCTCCGAATTGATCGGCTGGGATGCTACCGGCGCCAGAGAGTCCTTTGTTTTGCAGGTGGCAACCCTGCTTGGCAAAATGAACGAGCCTGAGCCAACCATGAGATCGAGGGAATCTTGATTGCTCTTACGTGCCCCGGTCAAGGGGCCCAAACGCCAGGCTTTCTGACTCCATGGTTAGAACTTGAATCATTCAAGCAAGAAATCGAAAAGTACTCTGCAATTCTGGGGGTGGATTTGATTCACTTCGGAACCGAAGCTGACGCTGAGACAATCAAGGACACCAAAATTGCCCAGCCGCTTATTGTTGCTGCTTCGATGGCTAGTCACGCGGAATTAGTTCAGGCGCTAAAAGACGAGTCTTTGTTTGCAGGTGTCGCAGGTCACTCGGTAGGTGAAATAGCGGCAGCAAACATTGCTGGAGTATTGGACACAGAAGCTGCGCTCAAGTTCGTTAAAGCAAGAGGTGAGCAAATGGCTCAGGCGGCGACTCTTGAAGCAAGCTCAATGGCGGCGGTAGTTGGCGGCGAACAAGAACTAGTTTTAGATTATTTATCTAACATGGGGCTCTTTGCGGCAAACTACAACGGCAAAGGACAAATAGTTGCTGCGGGTTCTTCTGCGAAAATTCAAGAGCTTATTGACTCTCCTCCGCAAGGAACCCGGGTAGTGGGTTTGGCAGTAGCAGGTGCTTTTCACACATCTTTTATGGAAACTGCCAAAGTTGAGCTTGGTTCTTTGGAGAGTTCTATCAAAACTGAAAATCCCAAACTGCTACTTTGGTCCAATAGCGATGGAGCAAGAGTTGACAGCGGTGATAAGTTTTTGGAGCTACTAATCAATCAGGTTTCTAACCCAGTTCGATGGGATTTGACCATGGATTCGATGGTGTCCGATGGCGTGAGCGCTGTTATCGAGCTTTTGCCAGGCGGTACCCTAACTGGAATAGCGAAGCGAGCAATGCCGGGAGTCGCCACCTTGGCCCTAAAGTCTCCAGAAGATCTTGAAAAGGCCACCGCATTTGTTAGAGGGCAGGTTTAGAAATGGCGAAGCTAAACCAGGCCGAAACAATTGCTTTCTCCAAGATTTACTCTCTCGGGGCATCTCGAGGAGACCTAACGGTCACCAACGATGACGTCGCCGGACCGATCAACTCATCCGATGAGTGGATTAGACAGCGCACCGGCATCGTGACCAGAATGCGAGCCAGCAAGGATAGGTCCCTAATGGACATGGCCGTTGAAGCAAGCAACGAGGCTATTCAGAAAGCAGGCATCAAGCCAGCCGAGATCGAAGCTGTGATATTCTCCACCATCACTCATCCATATCAGACCCCCTCAGCCGCATCACTGCTGGCAGAGCTCGTCGGTGCGAACCCAGCTCCTGCCTTTGACATCTCGGCTGCTTGTGCTGGTTACTGCTACGGCATCGCTCAAGCAGATTCACTGGTTAGATCAGGAACTGCGAAGTATGTTCTTGTTGTTGGTGGCGAGAAGCTCTCTGATTACATCGATCCCACCGACAGATCAATTTCGTTCTTGCTAGGAGATGGGGCAGGGGCTGCCATTGTTGGGCCCTCCGATTCACCAGGTATTTCAAAAAGTGTTTGGGGTTCCGATGGATCCAAGTGGGAAGCAGTTGGAATGACAGGGTCTCTACTTGATTTCCGCGATGGCACCGGAAGTTGGCCAACCCTTGTTCAAGAAGGTCAAAGTGTTTTCCGTTGGGCAGTTTGGGAAATGGTAAAAGTGGCCAAGCAAGCTCTTGAGGTTGCAGGAGTTAAACCAGAAGAGTTAGCTACGCTGGTTACCCACCAGGCCAACGAGCGCATCATTGACGAAATGGCAAAGCAATTGGCTCTTCCTGAATCGGTGGTTGTAGCCAGAGACATCATTACAACAGGCAACACCTCGGCTGCCAGCATCCCACTGGCCATGCACGCCCTTCTGGCCGAAGGTCGCATTAAATCTGGTGATCTAGCGCTACAAATAGGCTTCGGGGCTGGTTTAGCCTACGGGGCTCAAGTAGTGGTTGTGCCCTAAACTTACAATCGGTCAATCAAACAACTAGGAGACAAAAAATGGCACTTTCTGCAGCAGAAGTACTTAGCGGACTAGCAGAGATCGTAAACGACGAAACCGGTATCGCTAACGATGCTGTACAGCTAGACAAGTCATTCACTGACGATCTAGACATTGACTCAATCTCTATGATGACCATCGTCGTCAACGCCGAAGACAAGTTTGATGTAAAGATTCCAGACGACGAGGTAAAAAACCTTCTTACCGTCGGTGACGCTGTGAACTACATCACAAAGGCGCAAGGCTAAAAACCTTGGTCCAAAAAGTTGTTGTCACTGGCATTGGCGCAACTACGCCACTTGGTGGCGACAGCAAGTCAACCTGGCAGGCATTGCTCGCGGGCGAATCTGGCATCACAACCCTTACGCAAGACTGGGTAGCCCAGTATGAGCTTCCTGTCACCTTCGCGGGCCAAGCCAAGGTTCCAGCCAAAGAAATGCTCACTCCCCAGGAAGCCAAGAGATTAGATCCATCGAGCCAGCTTGCGCTGGTCTCAGCTCGTGAGGCTTGGCTTGATGCCGGCTCCCCCGAAGTTGCTCCTGAACGCCTAGCGGTCGAATACGCAACCGGTATCGGAGGAATCTGGACCCTGCTGGATGCTTACGACACTCTCAAAGAGCGTGGGCCAAGGCGAGTGCTACCAATGACCGTGCCGATGCTGATGGCCAACGGTCCAGCTGCTGCCATTGGAATGGAATTGCACGCCAGAGCTGGAGTTAGAACAGCTGTTTCGGCATGTGCATCTGGAACCGAGGCCATCGCTAACGCGTTCAACAGAATTCGAAACGGTGAAGCAGACATTATTGTCGCCGGTGGTGCCGAAGCTGCTATCCACCCGCTTCCAATTGCATCCTTTGCTGCCATGCACGCGCTATCTAAACGAAACGATGACCCTGCACGAGCTTCTAGGCCTTATGACACCGCTCGCGATGGTTTCGTGATGGGCGAGGGTGCTGGAACACTGATTTTGGAAAGGGAAGAGCATGCCAAGGCTCGCGGGGCAAAGATTTATGCCGAGGTCGTTGGAGCAGCCGTGACTTCAGATGCTCATCACATCACTGCTCCTGATCCCGAAGGAACTGCGGCCGCTAGAGCTATGCTTGGCGCCCTGGAACAATCTGGCAGCTCAATAAATGATGTTGCTCACATCAACGCTCACGCCACCAGCACACCGGTGGGTGACATCGCAGAGTATCAAGCACTAAAGAGAGTCTTTGGCGAGAAGTTAGCTGGCATCCCGGTATCGGCAACCAAGGCCTCCACTGGTCACCTGCTTGGTGGAGCCGGAGCTATTGAAGCAATTTTCACAGTTCTAGCGCTGCACGAAAAAACTGCGCCACCAACAATCAATCTTGAGAATCAAGATCCTGAAATCAAACTGGATGTTGTTGTGTCACCAAGAAAGCTAGAGGGGTCTAACATTCTGGCTATAACTAACTCGTTCGGTTTCGGAGGTCACAACGCTGTTGTTGCTTTCCGATCCGTCGAATAGCTCTCGGTAGCTTTCAAGTTCGTCATCAAAAGCTTGACCTAAGACTTTTCGAAGCTCTGCCTGTAGCTTGAGCCCATTCGACCCACAGCTATCAACAATAAATCGCAACTGATTTTCGCTGACCAGGATATTTCCCGCCTCATCAGTAGCGGATGAGAACATGCCAAGAGTTGGTGTGTAGCTCCAGCGGTATCCGGCAACATCCGGAGAGTCCTGCTGAATCACCTCAAAGGAGATTTGCTTGAGATTCATAAACGAGGTGGCAAGAATCGCCCCAGCACCTGCTGGGGCTTCCCAAAGCGCAAGAGCGCGATAGCCCTTGCCTGGGGCAGGCAACGCGTGCCAGCTGATCGTTATAGGAGCTCCGCAGACCCCCGAGATGGTCCACTCGATGTGGGCAAGCAAAGCACTGGGCGCTTGGTGAATAAACACGAGCCCTTTAGACATACTTTCACCTCCAAACCTAGGTACGTCTTCCCCTACGACCTTTATTTGGTGGTTCTCCAAGGCTAGAGCTAGCTGCGGAACAAGTCAAAACAAGCAGCTAAAATTGCAACAGTATGAGCAAGCTATATTTCCGTCACGGTGCGATGAACTCAGGTAAGTCAACTGCCCTATTGCAGGCCGCCTATAACTACGAAGAGCGTGGCCAAGCGGTATTGCTTGCCAAGCCAGCGGTAGACACCAAGGGAGACATGGCGATCTTGTCCAGGCTTGGAGTTGACCGAATGGTTGATTTTCTGGTTACCCCAGATCTAAATCTTAGAAAAGAATTTCAAAAGCGCTCTACCCTACATCGCGAAAAGACCGGCAAGAGAGTTGCCTGCCTGCTACTGGATGAGTCCCAGTTTCTGACCCGTGCGCAAGTTGATCAGGCTCTAGAGATTGCAGTTTTGGATGATGTGCCGGTACTGGCTTATGGCATCCGGACCGATTTTCTCACCAACGGCTTCCCTGGATCACTTCGACTACTCGAGATTGCACACAGCCTCGAAGAGCTAAAAACAATATGTCGCTGCGGCAAGAAAGCTATGTTCAACGCAAGAAAGATTAATGACAGCTTCATCTTCGACGGTGACCAGGTGGCAATAGATGGTGAAGAAGTAACCTATGAGTCGCTTTGCGCATCTTGTTACTTTCGAGAAAAGGGCAACGCCGCATTGGTGGGGAGTACGGGACTTGAACCCGTGACCGACGGATTATGAGAACGTTTCCACACCTAATAGAAATATAGGGTCTAGCCAAGTGCCCAAGTACTATCGAAAAATGCTTTGGTAGTTTTTGTGGCTATTGATTACCATTGGGTCCTGTTAAGCGGGGTCAACCCTTGCTGAACTCGGGCTTCGAATCCTTAAGTAAGTCTGCAAACCTTACAAAACCTCCAGCTTTCTCAGCGTAGTCCTCAAAATCCTCTTGGGTCACGTAGAGGGGGACAAAACTTGCCTGGGGTACCAATGAGTCATCGACGGTATGTGCGTTTTGCTGACGTGAACTCGGTGCCCATTTCTAGGGAGAGGGTGCCGTCAGCGTTGACTTGCAGGATCACTCGACCCTTGGATTGCCCGCGTTGGAGTTTGTAGCCAACTGGGGCCGATGCCTCTGATCCTGATGACCTCGTGTAGGCGTAGCTGAGTTGGTAGAGGTCATAAACGACTGGACCATCTGCCGAGGTCAGCTGTGTGGGCGCAGGCTTGCCTGCCGGAATGTCGAGCAGCATCTGGGGGAAGTCACCCTTGGGATCGGTAAACCAGCCAATTGAGAACACCCACTGCTCAGTGTCCACCTCATGCGGTGAAATTGACAGATGACTCCATGCATACGAGTTCTTTCCTTCCACGGTGCCACCGGGAATCGGTGCAGTCGCATTGCGGTAAAGATCCACTGACTTTCCTCCGTAACCGAAGGTCCCAACAAGAAACCAGTTGCCGGCAGCAGTGCCAATCACGTCATGATCAATCTTCCCTACTCGTGGGGCCGAGGTTCGCTGGAGTGAACTCTCCATCGCTGTGCGGATTTCGCCGGAGAAAAATGGGAGGTAGTCAGCGGTGTAAGGCTTCCAAGTGTCGCCGGTGAGGTACGACGCCGGTGAGGCGAATCCGCTTAGCCACTGACTGCCATCAAACACATTAAAGTCGAGGGCGTTGTCACGCTGCTGGCCGAACATGTCGCCGGCCTTAATCGGAACCGACAACTGTAAGTAGCCGCCCTTGGCGGTCATCTCTTCGTAGTCATTGGCGAGAACACCAGCGGGGCGGTTCAGCACCATGTACACCGTGTACACACCGCAACCATGATCGATGGTGACCCGGTTCGTCCACGGCGCGCCGAGTGAACTCAGCTCGGTGATGATGCCGTCAGCCGGAGCGGTTACGTCGATGTAGTCATCCTCAGTCCGTTGCGTCTTGGGTTTTTCGAGGGACTTGATTCCCAGGTAGGCGTGGTCGATTGGCGTAATGTGATCTCCGAGCATCGCACCGTAAGGAATTGTGGTGGTGAGCTGATCGAGTGGAACCACCGGGTGTGTGAACTTCACCGTTGCCGCCGCACACGCTGGTTCTGGTCGTCCGGCACCCAGGATTTGGGTCAAAGTGGGGTACCAATCCGGACGACTCGTGTAGCCCCCCGACGGTGTGGGCGGAAAGTCATCGGGCACTGCGAATCGGTACCTGCCACCGTCACAGATGACGACTCCAATCACGGTCCAAGTAAGTTCCGAGTTGGCGTCACACGAAGCGCCGAGCGTCGCGGTGGAACCGGATCCCCCGACTGGCCCCTTGGCAATCCAAAACGAACCATTGTCGGTGGCGGTGCACTCAAGCAGGTCTCCGTCGGCTTCCGTCTGCTCACCGAGATTCTCACAACTTGAACCAGCGACGATCTTCTGACTGGATTCGTCGCTCCCGCTACCACACGCAGTAGTCAACATCAGGAGGATCAAGAGCAATCCTGATTGGATACGAATTGAATTGGTCACGACCAAAACTTTAGCGCAGCGTCATGCGACTGTCTATGAGTTTTATGCCTAGGGGCACGGGCGGGTCTCACCAGAGTCTTTGAACATCTATCCCTTTGATCAAAGAAAAGCCCTCTAGAACTGTTGACTCTAAAGGGTTTTCTAGGTGGGGAGTACGGGACTTGAACCCGTGACCGACGGATTATGAGTCCGCTGCTCTAACCAGCTGAGCTAACTCCCCTCGCAATTACTAAGACTAGACGATAAACACCGTTAGCTTCCTAAGGCCTTTGATCGAACGCCCTGCAACACAGGAGCTAGCCGTGACTGAAACACAGCGGGAAGCTCACTAGTTACTCCCATTGATCTGAGAACAATGTTCAAAAGATTCTCGTTCTTGGCAAGGATTGGGCCAAACAGCGAGGTCGAGATGAACGCTTGTTCTATGAATAAGTCGTTATCGATTTCGTTGTTTCTGTATCCAAAAACTCTCAGATCCCCGGAACTTACCTCACGATGCTCGCTTACCCTTGGCGCCTCCTGTAGTTCTGGAAGCCCAGGCAACCGCGAGCAGAAGAACTCGTGGGCGGACCCAACCAGCAGTGTTGCCTTTCCGATTCTTAGGCGCTCGGCTACCAAATCTGTAATTGCAGCAAGTTCTGATTTGAACTCACGCATAACTGCTCTCGAGCCATCGCCAACAAGTAAAAAGTCCGAGTCTTGGAGTTCAGTAGAAGTCACAGAGCATTGGACACCGCGCCACTCGAGCTGCTTCGCAAGGACCTCAATGTTTCCTTGATCGCCGTTGTTGTTGAAATAGGTTGGCATAAAGGCCGCTAATTTGATCATTTTGCCAACCCCAAGTATCTTCTGGTGCGTCGCATCGCATCCGCTGTGAATAGCACTGTCGGGCTCGGTCCTGAAAGCTCCAGAAATGCATCTGCTGCTTTATCGGCCTCAAGAATAATCCTGTCCACCTGAACGTCTTGATACATAAGCCTCAGTGCTAAGTCGTAAGCGTTTTTGCCACCAACTACGTCCACGTGCTTTAGCTTTGAAAAATCCACTGTCCATAGCCAGCTTGGATCGCTGATGTCTCCGCCAGCCATAATCATCAACGGGCTGGTCTGATCAGAAATCTCACTGAGACTGTGAGTAAAGCTTGTTGGATTCAGGCAGAGCAAAAACCTCACGTCTTTGCCACGAACTGACGCGATTTCATCTCTAGCAAATACCGGGGGCAAATTTGAAATTGTCTTTTCGATTAAATTCCAATCTGGCTCAATCAATTCGGAAACAGCAGCAATAGAAGCTGCCAGGTTGAGAGCTTGGTGGGGAGCGTCAGCTTTTGTCTCGAAGCTAAGAAGGCGTCCGGGGACTCTTACCTGAAGAGATTTTTCCCCAAGCTTCGAGACTTCAACTGAGGGCTCAAATGTAGGCTCTGGCCCAAAGTTAATGGCGTAGCTTGGGCGAGGTTGAATGGAGGGCGATAATCCAAAGCCGGTGATTTTTCCCGAATCTGCAAATTGCGTTAGGTTCTTGTCATCCACGTTTATCACGGCATGATCTGAGTGGTCATAGATCTTTTTCAGCTTCTCAACTACTAGTTCTGGGTCAACGAACCGATCAAGCTGGTCTGAATAGACATTGGTGAGCACAGCAAGGCGTGGGTGAAGCGATTCAACTAGGGCTGCGCCGTGACCCTCATCCCATTCCATGACTACAAAATCCGCGTCAATGTGACCTCGATAATCACCAAACTGAAGTATTGCCGCGTAGAGGCCTTGTTTGATGTTTGCCGTCGATGGGTTGGTGAAGACCTTATATCCATGAGCTCTTAGAAGCGCTACAAGTACTTGAGTTGTTGAGCTCTTGCCAGAGCTTCCGGAAACTACAACTAAACCTTTTCTTGCAGAGCGAATTGCATCACTTAGCAAGTTTGGAGCTATTGAGCTAGCAACTGTTCCGGGGAACGCGGAACCTCCACCACGTCGAAAGATACGGATGATGAATCTAACGATTCTGCCAACTGCAACAGCCAGGATGCTAATCAATGAATTTCCATGCCTTAGGGACTAATTGCGGCTTCTGAAATCGAATCACCCCACTACTTTACCGACGAACCCAAGAAATGACTGTGATGCTAGTGCTACAAGCAATAAAGTCTGAGGTGTAAGCCATGCCCGCTAAATACTTACACTTAGAAAAGGCAGTCAAGAGGTAATTTCATGTGGCTAAAAGCTTTGGCTCTTTTCAGAGCCACTCATCCCCTCCCCTCGTTGTCTGTGTCAAGCTTCGCGGTTCTGTTTGGAATTGGAGTGGGATTGCCACCAGAAAAGCTATTGCTAGTTGGTTTAGCAGTCTTGACTCAGCAGTTCTCGGTTGGTCTTTCGAACGACTGGTTAGATGCGGGAAGAGATAAAGCGGTACAGAGAATCGACAAACCGTTAGCTCAGGGAATGGTTTCACTGGCTTCAGTTAGGACAGCATCCCTTGGTGCAGCAGTAATTGCCCTTGCTCTCACCTTGGCACTAGGCACTGCAGCCTTTTTATGGATGCTTCTTATGCTGGCAATCGGCTGGGCATACAACCTTGGGCTAAAAGCTAATGGCTTTTCTGTTGTTCCGTATATTCTCGGTTTTGGAATCCTGCCAGCTTTTGTCACGCTCTCTAGCCCTGATCCAGCGCTGCCTCCGGTTTGGGTGATGATTGTTGCAGGGCTCTTTGGGGTAGCTGCTCACTTCGCCAACACACTTCCGGATCTTCTAGCGGATAAGCAAACTGGAGTTAGAGCCCTTCCGCACATTCTCGGTCAGAAAGCATCAGCTCTGGTAATTGCGGTAAGCGCTAGTTCCGCTTCTCTAATTCTGGTGACCCAAGGCAGCAAGTTGGATCCTTTAGTTTCTATTGGAGGGCTGGGGTTGACTGTAGTTTTGTCGCTACTTGCAAGCGTTCTGGCTCTAAGACCAAATCCTCCCAAGCTGGTGTTTCATCTTCTGCTACTGGCATCGCTAGTAAACGTTGTCATGTTGATGCAGGGTTTCTAGCTAGACGCAGATTGTCTAAGGAAGTTCTTCTCTTCTGAGTCTCTCAGCGGCTTTCTTGACGCCCTTGCGCACTCGAATCTCTAGCTTCTTGGCGGCGAAGGCCACATCGTCACGAACTTCTTCTAGGCGCTCAATTACTTCATCCCTGGCGTCTTCGGCTCTGGCGACTAATTCCTTGCGTGTGAGCTCCGCTTGCTCGCGAAGCTTGGCTGAGCGCCTTCTGGCTAAGGCAATAGATCTACTAATGGTTTTGCTGAGGCTTCCGATAGGCAGTGAGTAGGTAGCAAGGTTGTCGGCTGTCTCGTTCTCTTCCTGTGTTTCACCGCTATAAAGACCCTCAAAGATTCTTATGGTGCGATCAATATCGTGGGACTGAATCAAGTGCAGTGAGTTCTCCGAGAGGCGATCTAGCTCATTCTGATCAGCGGTAAGCACCTTTAGAAGGCGGTCTGCAAACGCCTTGACGTCATCTGGGGGAAACAGGTAGCCGTTGTCGCCATCGTGCACCAAATGAGGCAGTGCCATGGCGTCAGCGGCCACAACAGGACGACCTGAGGCCATGGCCTCCATGGTGGCAATTGATTGAAGCTCTGCAATTGATGGCATAGCAAACACTGTTGCTCTTTCGTATACCTTTGGCAACTCTTCGTCAGAGATGTGACCGCGGAATTCGACGTTGTTTTTTAGGCCTAAGTCCTTGGCAAGATTCTCCAGATACTCGCGCTCTCCCCCGTCACCAACAATTTCAAGTTTCACCTTCAGGGATTTCGGCAATAGCGCTACAGCTTTAATCAGGTTGTGGATGTGTTTCTCGTAATCAAGCCGTCCTAAAAAGAGAATTCTTGGCTCTGTGTTTGTTGTTGGGCTGTTGTTAGCAAAATTAGAAGCCTCGATGCCGCAAGAAACGGCCAGCACTCCGGTAAGTCCAGCAGCGTTTTCGAGAAGGTTGGCGGCTTTTCTAGTTGGGGTTGTTACTAAGTCAGCTTTTTTAAGGATTCGACCCGTGTCTTTCCACGCAAGGCTCATGGCGACCTTTTCTGCCCAGCGTGGAATAACAAGCGAATACTTGATTAGGTTCTCAGGCATGATGTGGTTCGTGGCAATAACGCGTATGCCCTGCTGCCTTGCGGATCTAATTAGATACCTGCCAACAATCATGTGAGAGTTGATATGGACCGCATCTGGCTTGAGATCTTTCAAAATTCGATCGGTCTTGGCCTTTAGGGTGAATGGCCAGACGTATCGCAGGGTCTTGTGTTGCACCACCCGGTGGCTTTTGAGCCGGTGAACGGTCATAGAGCTGGAGTCATGAACTTCTGTGAAGGTGCCATATCTTTTGCTATAGGAAGGTGCAATAACGTGCACTTCGTGCCCAGCCCGAACTAAACCAGCAGCTAACCGCTCAGCGAACCTGGAAGCCCCATTTATGTCTGGCGGGAAGGTGTCGCAGCCAATGACCACGCGCATGCGCCTACTAGCTTTTACTGCTTCAGTCATTTCATCCCTGAGATTGAATGTTGGGGTGTGATTACAAGTTTACTTGACGGAAGCCTTGGGTCGTTTTCTTAGTTCCGGGTGAACCTTTGACAACAAATACACTCCGCAGATTGCCAGTAGCCCAAAGGCTGAGAATAGAGATCCCGAGCCCAGTGTGGCCTCCTGTGCCTCGCCCAGGATGCCTATAGCGATTGCAATTGCCACTATCGGATCGATAACCGTCAATCCTGCGATAACCAAATCTGGCGGCCCAGAGGCATACGCATTCTGAACGAACCATCCTCCAAGTAACACGGCGCCTACCATGCTCACCACTGCAATTAGGGTCAGGATGTCGTAGTCCATCTGATACAGGCGCTGGATTGTTACCTTCGCAAGGGTTACCACAAATCCGTAAAGCACTCCGGCACCAAGAATGTAAGTTAGCGCTTGGGCTTTTTTGCCGAAGATGAAAAAAAGCGCCGCAAATAAGACCAAGATGATTACAAACAGCAGCAGTACTCGAAGCAGGTTCTCATCAGTCAGTTCAACTTGGGCCGCCACCTGAGAAGCAGTAATTACAAAGCCTCCCACGCCAAAAGTGCTTAGTCCAATCGCCAACATGGTGGCTCGATTTAGTTTGGTCTTGGTATAGCGCGCGTTAAGTAGTGAGGTGATAACTAGAGCAATAGCTCCGATGGGCTGAACCACAATAAGTGGTGCTAGCGAAAGCGCTCCAAGCTGTAACAGCATGGCCAAAAACATCAAACTAGTTCCAGAAACCCAGCGAGGTTTTATCAGCAGATTGATTAGCTCTCTAATCGAAAGTGAAACTTTGGGCTGGATGTGTTTTTCTCTACTAGTTGAAACCGCCTGGTTTTGAAACTGCGCACCAAAAGCTAGAGCAACTGCTGCCAATACGGCAAGAACAATTGCCAATAATCGAAGTTCTGGTCCCACAAGTATTCCTAAAATTTCCCAAATTCGAGCCTAGCCCTGAATTGAGCTGATTAGCCAAAACTAACGGCTAGATTTGAGCCATGATCAGGCCAATACGCATCTACGGGGACCAGGTGCTGCACCAGAGAGCCCAGCAGGTCACAGCATTTGATCAGGAATTATCCGATCTAGTTCGCGACATGTTCGAAACTATGCAGAACGCTCCGGGGGTTGGCCTAGCGGCCCCTCAGGTGGGAGTGGCGCTGCAAGTGTTTGTCTATGACTATCCCGATGATGATGACAACCCTCGAAGAGGGGTAGTGATTAATCCGACTATAACTATCGGGCCGGTTTCAGAAGAAGAACCCGATGAAGAACTGCACAGCGAAGGCTGTCTTTCAGTACCCGGGGAAAGATTCTCACTGCAGCGAGCGGACTGGGCAGTAATCGAAGGCGTTGATCTAGAGCAAAAGCCGATAAGAATCGAAGCCGAGGGCTGGTTCGCAAGGATCTTCCAGCATGAGTTTGATCATCTTGAAGGAATCATTTATGTCGACAAGCTGCCAGAAGATGCCAAAAAGGAAGCATTCGAAGTTATGGCTGAGCTTGGTTGGAATAGACCTGACCAGTCCTGGTTACCAGGAACGGATCACCTCGAGGACTAAAGCCACATCCTGAGCAAGCTGGCAACTGCAGCTGCTGCGATCACAACAAAAATAAAAGGCACTCTCAAGTAGAAAAGAACTGCTGCAACTGCCAAGGCAGCTGCCCTGGCGTCTAAAGTGATCCCCTCGGCAGAGACAAAAGTTTGAATTCCAACTAGGCCTGCGAGCATGGTGACTGTGAGTAGCGCCGCCAGCGAGCGAATGCTTGGATTCCGAACGAAGCGCTCCGGGATCAGAAGCCCTAGTAGCTTCCAGGAGTACACCAGTGCACTTGCCAGCAAAACACCTACCCAGAGCGTCATTTTGATTTTCCTAAGAGCTCGATTATCCAGAAGATAACAGCAACGCCTGCGGTCAGAAGCACTGGAATACCGGCTGGAAGAAATGCAGAAAGAAAAACAGCACTAAACGCTGAAACCACAGCTAGTAGCAATAGCTTGGACTCTTTTAGCCTTGGCCAAATTAATCCAAGAAAAGCAGCTCCAGCGGCTGCGTCTAAACCCCAGTCAGCCGGGTTACCGATGGCAGAACCAAGCAACGCTCCGGCTGCTGTTGCGAGGTTCCAGAATAGGAAAACGAATATTCCGGTCAGCCAAAAACCCTGGCGCTGTTTTGGAAGATCAGGCTCTTGGGAATGCGAAACGGCATTTGATTCATCAATTGTTAGTTGAGCTCCCACAGGCTTCAGGATTCCAGAGAGTGACAAGACTGGGGCTAATCTAATTGCATAGAAGCCGTTACGAACACCCAGTAGCCAGGCTGACAAAATAGCAGGAACAACTCCGGCTCCGGTTGCGATAACTCCAACAAAAGCAAACTGGCTACCGCCGCTAAACATCAAAAGGCTTAGCGCCATGGTCTGCCAAAAATCTAAGCCGGCCGCAACCGATAGCGCTCCAAAAGAAATTCCGTAAAGACCGGTTGCAAAACCTACCCCGAATGAGATTGCCCTAACGCTTTGCGCTTCACTTGGCATCTAACACCCCATTCTGCATGAGCTTGATAATCAGCTCGCTTGCGCTAAGACAGCCTAGCGAAAGAGCAAGTGGTTGGTATTGCTCAAGAGTTAGCTTCGGCTTGGACCCGGCCTTTATCTTTGGCCACTCCTCAGCAAGTTTTTCAATCAGGCCCTTTTTTCTAACTGGTAGTGCAATTACTGCTTGACTCAATTCGAAATTGTTCTTGGATACTGGAGGAGTTTCGGTGAGTAACTTCGCAAGTTCTGCCAGGTCAATAACGGGTTCAGCTGAAGCTGCTGATCTAATGGCATTAATTAGACCGTCAGGTCCGCTATCGATACTCACCACATCGTGCATTCCAGCTCCGAGAGCTAGGACACGGAGGGTTGCAATGTCATAGACCGTGGTGAGAACTGCCTTGGGAACCTCGGACAGTTCTTCATAGCTCTGCCTAAGAGTCGAGAAGGCGTCGATCCCAGTTTTGCTATCTAGTTGTTGATCGATAAGTACGACATCCACCAATAAATCAGGTAGCTGGTCTAGCTGATCTTTGCTGCCATCGGATTCGAAGACCACGGTGATGTTAGCTGTGGCATCAAGAATTGCCCTCCTGGCGGATCGAACACTCGTGTTCCAATCAATCAGGGCAATTCGAAGGGGTTGGCTCATTCAGATTCTGATCAGTCTTGCTTGGGTCGAATAATCGGGAAAAGAGCCGAAACGGTAAATCCAACCCCGACTACCCGTTGAGCCTCAAGGGATCCACCGAAGCTTTCTACACGCTCACGCATAGCTGTGATTCCGGGTCCGATGACTTTTTCGAGGAGGTTATCGATGTCATCGTTGGCGTCATAGGGAGCAGGTAAGCCATTGGGGCCAACAGCGCTTTTTCTAACTACCTCAACACCGTTGTCTCGAATGATTACCTGAAGGCTGGTTTCAAACCAGGTTAGCTCTACGGTCACGGTTGTGCCCTTGGGGTTATGTTGGCGAACATTCTTGATTGCCTCAAAAACTACCCGGTAAATTGCTAGCTCCATTGAGCTATCTAATGCAACCCGCGAGCCCGAGTAGGTAATTGCCATGTTGTATCCGGCCTCGCGCATATTTAACTCAAGAGCCGAAATGCTTTCTAGGGTTGGAGGCGCGGTGGAGATGATTGTTCCACGATTGATGGTCTCGTAAAGCCTTCTAAGCTCGGCGTGCGCCGCCTTTGCGCTCAGCAGTACTTTGTCCAAGGCACGCAAACCCGCATCAGGATCTAGCTTGGCCGTGTATAAGCCAGCCTCAGCGTTAGTTATCACCGAAGAAACATGCTGCACAGCACTTTCGTTCATGTCCCCAGCCATTTCGAAGCGCTTGGCCTGCTCCGCAAGTTCCAGCGAGATTTCATCTTGCTGGGAGTTTGAGTATTTGCGGTTGCCTTGGAATTGCCGTTGAAGATATTGCTCACGCACGAGCCGACCGCCAACTGCGGCAAGGCCGATTAGGCTACCCGCCAAGATAGTTCCGGTGATGAACAATGCCAGTCTTCCGGTGTCAGTAAATTCGATTACCCCCAAGTTAGGCAGTGAAAGATTTGGGTTATAGGAAGCGCTTGCAATTATCACGAACGAAGTAGCGCTGACGCCCAGAATGTTGATTACACGCCAAGGATTAGCCGTGAACACGCCGGAAACAAAAGCTACGACTGCAAGAACTAAGTTCCCAAAGGATGGCACCGCGGAGAAGCCAATGTGTAGTGCGGCTCCGACCAAGAGCATTGCGGCCGTGAGGTAGCTATGTTTTCTGACAAACAGCGAAGCTAGTGCGAACGGGATGGACAGGAGAAAGTAGCTAAGGCCGCTAGTAGCGGCGTTGATTCCGCCGAAAACAGCCAAAAGGGTAAGAAAAAGAGCAATCTCTGGAACCCATTTGGTGTCTAGTATCCAGCGAATCACACATATCTCCTGAGGGTTGCTTTGATGTGGGCCGGATTCTCTGGCTCCCCGGCTTGGACTCGAACCAAGAACCTATCGGTTAACAGCCGATTGCTCTGCCAATTGAGCTACCGAGGAATGCTTGCGCAGCCTCCAACACTACCAAAAATGGCGGCCCTGCTATATCAGTAGCCCAAGGATGGGCTAACCTCGCCCACCCAAGCACCGTTACCCAAAAAAGCCTTCACGTTCTGCTCAATGCGGGTGGCAAATAGCCTGGTGACTATTTCCTTGGTGTCGGCGGTATGAGGCGTCAGAATCAGGTCGTCACGGCCAAAAAAGCCGTGCCCATCTGGAAGCGGTTCCGGGTCGGTTACGTCCAACCCAGCCCCGGCTAGCAGACCATCATCTAAGGCTCGAATTAGATCGTCGCTCACCACAATTGGCCCTCTGGCTACATTTACAAGATAGGCAGTCGGCTTGAAAAGCGACAGCCGTTGGTAGTTGATTAGTCCGCGAGTTTGCTCTGTCAATGCGCAGGTCACTATCACAAGGTCAGCTTCTGGAATCAAGCCATCTAGTTTTTCCAGCCCCGCTACTTTTTTGGCTCCTGGGAAAGGTAGTTCGGCGTTGTTTCTCACAACAGTAATTTCTGCCCTAAATGGCGCAAGAAGCTTTACAAGCTCCTCTGATATTCCACCAGCACCAATGAGTAAAACTTTTGAATCATAGAAACTAAAGGCTTCACGTTTGCCCCAACTGGAAGCCTTGATGCGCGTCGGAAGCTTTCGACCAAGAGCCAAAGCGAGCATTAGGGCATGCTCAGCTACTGGCTCTCTATAGGCACCCTTAGCGCTAGTGAACAAAACCTTCTTGTCTAATTGCTTAGCGAATGCGTCAACTCCGGCAAATGGTAACTGCACCCATTCCAACTGCGTGTTGTAATCGATTAATTCACCCAGTGCTGCCGGGGAAGAGTAATCCGTCCAGATCAGCCCACGAACATCTGGCCCCATGGGCGAGAGCTTCGCACCGCCTAGTTCTAAAGCTTTTTCGTATTCCGGAAAGCTTTTTGGCTCGATTGCAACAAAATTGTTAGCCACCTTGAAGTGCCCGTCTGCGTTGTTCGATATCCATTAGCTCTTTTTGAATTTCAGAAATTTTGGCTGAATCCGATGGTTCGGTTTGACGAAGAACAGCCTGCAAAGAAAGCTTCTGTCTGGTGAGTAAGTTTATAAAGCCACTAACCGCAACGCCATCGATATAGCGCTTGAGCTCTTCTTCGGTACTCGCCGGTAAAGATGTTGCGGCCATCGCCCGAAGAATCTGATGTAGCGCTGGGTCAAGAGCCTCTGCGAGCTTGACCAACCAGGATGAGTCTTTGCGGTGTGCAGCATTGGTCAAAAGAGCTGAGGCAAGTAAGGAGTGAACCTTGGCTAGGAAATCTCCCGAAACTAGTTCTAGAAATTTATCTTCTTCAATCTCTGCCGGGTGCTGAATTAGGACCTCAAGCAACTGTCGCTCGAATCGAATAGTTGGGTCTCGAAGATCTGGCTCCTCAAAAGACTGCGCAGCAGGTTCTGCAGAAACGTCTTGCCTCATTGGTGCCACAGCCGCTACAACTTTGTCCTTGATGGCACGCTCTACCAAGGCGCTAACTTCTGAAACATCAAGATTCACCCAGTTCGCAACTTCTCGAAGGTAAACAGATCGCATGGCCGAGTCCCTAATGGTTGCAATGACGCCGGCGGCTGCCCTGGCGGCACCAACTCGACCTTCAACGCTGGATAGCTCAAAGTTTTTTAGCTTCTGCTTGATGGCAAACTCATAGATGGGTTTTTTGCTTTCAATCATCAGCTGCACGGCTTCATCGCCTTTTTGCACCCTCAGATCCGATGGGTCAAGCCCATCTGGTCCAACCGCTATGAAGCTGTTGGCGTGGAACTTGTCGGCATCAGCGAAGGCGCGCATAGCTGCTTTTTGACCAGCTTCGTCTGGGTCAAAAGTGAAAATCACTTCTGCTGGATTATCGACATTTGCCGAAAGCATTCGATTTAGGATTCGAATGTGCTCATCTCCGAATGCTGTTCCACAGGTTGCAACCGCGGTGGTGACTCCAGCTAGGTGACAAGCCATCACGTCGGTGTATCCCTCGACTACTACTACCTTTTGCGACTTAGAGATTTCCTTCTTTGCTAGATCAATTCCATACAGCACAGCTGACTTGTGATACACCGGAGTCTCTGAAGTGTTTAGATACTTAGGCCCCTGGTCATCATCAAATAGTTTTCTTGCTCCAAAACCAATCACCTGATTAGAAGTGTCTCTAATTGGCCAAATTAGCCTTCCGCGGAATTTGTCGTAAAGACCGCGCTCTCCCCTGGAGGCCAACGAGGCAAGTACCAGTTCGTCTTCAGTGAAACCCAAAGTCTTGAGGTGATCCACGAGGTTGTTCCAGCCTTTAGGAGCAAAACCCACTCCAAAAGTTTCGGCAGCTGATTTATCAAAGCCACGCGATTTCAAGAAGTCTCGGCCGGTAGTTGCCGCATCTGTTCCTAGTTGCTCGGCAAAGTATTTGGAAGCAGCAAGATTTGCTTCATAGATTCTTGCTTTTTGTCCCTGGTCTGGGGCGTTTGAGCCAGCTTCGTAGGTAAGGGTGTAGCTGGCTTTTTGTGCAAGGTTCTCAACTGCCTCATAGAAGCTAAGTGATTCCATCTCCTGCAAAAACTTGTACACATCGCCGCCTGCCCCACAACCAAAGCAGTGATAGAAGCCCTGCAGGGGTCTGACGTTAAATGACGGTGACTTCTCCTGATGAAACGGGCAGAGACCCTTCAGGCTTCCCGCACTGGCTGGCTTTAGAGCAACGTATCCGCCGATTACGTCGGCGATGTTTACTCGAGCTTTTACTTCCTCGATGTCTCTCGCGCTTATTTTTCCGGCCACTTGATAATCCTATTTAGTCACTAGTTCGTGGTGCAGGCTAAGAGCAGATACGTCAGTAAGTGACGCTACTTGGTCAACAATCACACGGTGTTTTTGCTCCTGCGTGGTCGCATCCTGCCAGGCACTAGCGCAGTAAGTATCTAGGTGCTTGCCGTTGGCTGCCAGCAGCGCATCTGCGAGCTCTGAAAGAATCGCCCTTTGCCATTGGTAGTAGGGCTGCCTTTTCTCATCCGACATCAAATAGGCAGACACTATTCCTTTTAGAACCGCTATCTCAGCCCTAACTTCTGATGGAACCACCAGGGCTCCTTGGTACCTAACTAAATGCTCGGAAGCATTTGCTGATTCTGTTTGGTCTGTGGTTCTTCTAACGAATGAGCCAATCAGAGCGCTAGTTAGGTTCTTAAGGGTTGCCTGATCTGTCATTTGGCCACTGTGACTTGAGAGCCAATAACTATTTGAACGCAACCTAGCAAGCGCTTGTTCGAAATCTGAAATAGTCATCTCTGACCCGTCCCACTCTGAGATCTTTTGTAGCAATCCCGCATGAGAAGCTGCCGAGTTGATCTCTGCCAGATTCACGTATCCCGAAACAATGGCATCCTCAAAGTCGTGGACTGAATAGGCAACATCATCCGCAAAATCCATGACCTCGGCTTCAATGCACTTACGCATTGGTGTTGCACCAGCTCGTAGGAATTCGAAAACTTCTTTGTCGTCCTGGTAGTAACCAAACTTCACTGAGTAGTCTCCACCAGATTCTGCCTTGCCTGATTCTCTAGACCACGGGTACTTACACGATGCATCCAACACTGCGCGAGTGAGGTTTAGACCGCGGCTTTTTCCGTTTCCATCAAATACTTTTGGTTCGATTCGAGAAAGAAGTCTCAGCGTTTGGGCATTGCCCTCGAATCCACCGAATTCTTGGGACCACTCGTTTAGTGCTGCTTCGCCATTGTGACCAAAGGGAGGGTGCCCCAAATCGTGAGCTAAGCAAGCGGTATCAACTACATCTGGGTCAATACCGAGTTCTTGTGCCATCTCGCGACCGACTTGAGCAACCTCAAGTGAGTGGGTAAGCCTGGTTCTGGCGAAATCACCATTTGAAGGCGACAGCACCTGAGTCTTAGCACCGAGCCTTCGAAGAGCCGAAGAGTGCAAAACTCTAGCTCGATCTCTTGCAAATTCGCCCCGCTTGATTGAGCCCGAGCGATCTTCTGGAACAAATCTTTCTTGATCTGAGTCTTGATAACCTCGGCTAATCATTTAGCCACCCGAAACACTAAGTTCAGCTTCCAAAAGCGACGCTCTCGCGGAATCGCCAAGCTCCCTGGAACCCAACCAGTGCTCTGGCAAAGCGCAGCTCTTCATTCCCCCGGCTCTTCCTCTTGGGCCCTCGGCTTCGTCTCCTGGGTATGGCATGCTGCGATCCAACGTTCCAAGAAGTTCATCCATGTGGGTCAGGGTTTCAACACTTGCAAGAGCCGCGCGTAAGGAACCGCCAACCGGGTAACCCTTGAAGTACCAAGCAACGTGCTTTCTGATATCCCTGCAGGCACGCAATTCATCACCGAAGAACTCGACAAGAAGTTCCGCATGCTTCTTGAAGGCGTCTGCAACCTCGCCCAAGTTTGGTTGGACCTGCGAGTAATTGATGTTGGCATTTGGGTTTTCAAGATAAGCGCGGAAGGCGTTTTCTAAATCTGCAAAAAGCCAGGGCCTGCCGAGGCATCCTCTACCAACAACCACGCCATCAACACCGGTTTGCTTCATCATGTTTACGGCATCCTGTGCAGACCAGATGTCTCCGTTTCCAAGAACTTGAACATCGGGTAATGCCGCTCTAAGTTCCGCAATCGCGTCCCAGTCGGCTTTGCCAGAGTAGTAATCAGCGGCGGTTCGACCGTGCAGGGCAACAGCCGCTACCCCGGCATCCCTTGCGGCTTTTCCGGACTCCAAGAAAGTCAGATGGTCAGCGTCGATGCCCTTGCGCATTTTGACCGTCACAGGAATTTCCCCGGCAGCCTTAACTGCATTTTGAACAATCGCTTGGAAAAGATCTTGCTTCCAAGGAAGAGCTGCTCCGCCACCTTTCCGAGTGACTTTTGGAACTGGGCAGCCAAAGTTTAGATCGATGTGGTCGGCGCGATCTTCAGAGACCAGCATGGTGACTGCATCTGCGATGGTTTTTGGATCAACTCCATATAGCTGAACAGAGCGAACCTTTTCGCTCTCGTGGTGACCAATAAGTCTCATGGACTCTTCAGTTCTCTCTACAAGAGCTCTCGAGGTAACCATTTCCGACACGTATAGGCCTCCGCCAAAGCCTTGGCAGAGTCTTCGATAGGCGGTGTTTGTGATGCCAGCCATTGGAGCAAGTACTACCGGCACATCGATCGCTATGTTGCCATAGCTTAGAGCCGGTTTAGTTTGTGACTGCATGAATGATTAGACCAACTTCTCGGCCAGGTAACCCTTTAGCTTGTCTAAAGAAACTCGCTGCTGCTCCATGCTGTCTCGCTCGCGAACGGTGACCGCCTGATCCTGCAAAGAGTCAAAATCAACAGTGATGCAAAAAGGAGTTCCAATTTCATCTTGCCTGCGGTAACGTCGTCCGATTGCGCCGGAATCGTCAAAGTCAATGTTCCAGCTCTCACGCAGATCGTTGGCGAGTTTCCTTGCAACCGGTGAAAGATCTTCATTGCGAGAAAGTGGAAGCACGGCTGCCTTCACCGGTGCCAATCTGTAGTCCAAGCGCAGCACGGTTCTTACATCCACGCCACCTTTAGTGTTTGGCGCTTCGTCCTCAGCGTAGGCGTCGACCAAGAAGGCCATGAGAGATCTAGTCAGACCCGCCGCTGGCTCAATAACATAAGGCGTCCAGCGCTCATTGATGCTCTGATCGAAGTAGCTAAGGTCAACACCTGATTCTCTTGCGTGAGTTGCTAGGTCAAAGTCAGTCCGGTTAGCAACTCCCTCGAGTTCACCAAATTCGCTTCCAGGAAAACCAAAGCGGTATTCGATATCTACTGTGCGCTTAGAATAGTGAGAAAGTTTTTCCTTGGGGTGCTCGAACAACCTTAAGTTTTCAGCATTAATTCCAAGATTTACATACCAGTTGAAGCGTTCTTGAATCCAGTACTCATGCCAGGTTTCGTCGGTTCCCGGTTGAACGAAGAATTCCATCTCCATTTGCTCAAATTCGCGAGTTCTAAAGATAAAGTTTCCAGGGGTGATCTCGTTACGGAAGCTCTTTCCAATTTGACCAATTCCAAATGGCGGCTTCATTCGAGCCGCTCCTAGGACGTTGGCAAAATTTACGAAGATTCCCTGAGCGGTTTCTGGCCTTAGGTAATGCATTCCAGATTCATCTTCCACAGGTCCCAGGTGGGTCTTTAGTAGACCATTGAACTGCTTGGGTTCAGTCCAGGCATCCCTTGTGCCACAGTTAGGGCAAGCGATGTCCTTCATTGACTCTGGAGCGCGGCCCTTTTTCTCTTCAAAAGCTTCCTCGAGGTGATCCTGGCGGAATCTTTTGTTGCAGCTGGTGCACTCAATAAGTGGATCAACAAACTCTTTTACGTGTCCGGAAGCTTCCCATACTTTTCTTGGCAAGATTACAGAGGAATCTAGGCCAACTACGTCCTCACGGCTGTTGACAACAGAGCGCCACCACTGACGCTTGATGTTTTCTTTGAGTTCAACTCCAAGTGGTCCATAATCCCAAGCTGAACGGGTACCGCCATAGATTTCTCCGGCTGGAAAGACAAAGCCTCTGCGCTTAGCGAGGGCAATTGCCGAATCTAGACGATTGGTGGTGGCCAATTTGTACTCCAAATAGATAGATAAAGCCTGAACTAAGGCTGAACCCCAGTTTAGTTGGCTAGTTAGCCCTTAGGGTTATCGACTGCAGCCCCAAAGCGGCGCTGCCTTGTCGAGTACTGCTCAATTGCCCGCCAGAGCTCCTGGCGGTCGAAATCTGGCCAGAGCACTTCACTAAATACCAGCTCGGCGTAGGCACTTTGCCAGAGCAAGAAGTTTGACATGCGCTTCTCTCCTGAGGATCGAACAAATAGGTCAACATCTTTTAGCGGGTTCGTTGATAGCAGTTTGCCAAAACTTCTCTCGGTGATAGATCCGGCCTTGAGTTTCTTTTTAGCAACCAACTGAGTGATCTCGTTTACGGTGTCCACGATCTCAATGCGTGAACCGTAGTTCACGCACATCGTCAAAGTAAGAACCTTGTTCTTCTTGGTCATCCTCTGAGCTTCTTCTAGCTCATCAATAACGCTGGCCCAAAGCTTTGGTCTTCTGCCAACCCAGCGAACCTTTACGCCCCAGTTATTTAGCTGGTCCCGACGATCTCTAAGTACCTCTTTGTTGAACCCCATTAGAAAGCGCACTTCTTCAGGGGATCGTTTCCAGTTCTCAGTGGAAAACGCAAAAACAGATAGCTCCGAAACACCAGCTTCGATGGCTCCTGCTACCACGTCAAGAAGTGCTGCCTCACCGGCTTTGTGACCTTCGACTCTTGGAAGTCCTCGCTTATTTGCCCAGCGGCCATTTCCATCCATCACTATTGCGATGTGCTTTGGAACCTGAGAAAACTTAGGGACCTTGATGCCCTTTTTTGTTACTGGCTGAAACTCCATCATGCTCTTTCGACGTGGGGCATTGATTTAAGACCGCGCTCAATATGCCACTGACTATACGCAGCTACGATACCCGATGCGTTTGCTCTGGCGCCTGGTGCGGAATCTTCTGCTAGTTCCCAATCGCCAGATAGCAAGGCGCCAAGCAGGGCTGTTGTCTCGACTGATAATGAAATCGCCCCGATTGGCTTGCATTCTGGACAGACCACAGAACCTAACTGCATAACAAAAGAGGTGTGTGGGCCCTTGGCGTCACAGCGTGCGCAGTCATCAAAGCTTGGAGCCCAACCGGCAATAGCCAATGCGCGCAACAGGTAAGAATCCAAAATCAGCGATGAGTCATGCTCTTTGGTTGCAAGCGAGCGAAGTGCTCCGACCAACAAAAGATACTGCTGCGGTGAAGACTCTTCCATGGTCAATCGCTCGGCTGCTTCAACCATTGCATTGGCTGCGGTAAATGCACCGTAGTCGTCAATTATTGATCCGCCGTAAGAGCCGATAGTTTCAACCTGGTTCACGATGTCTAAATTCTTGCCCTCATAAAACTGTGCATCAACAACCATAAATGGCTCAAGTCTGGAACCAAACTTGGAGGCGGTTCTGCGAACACCTTTAGCAACGGCTCTGATTTGGCCGCGGTAGCGCGATAACAAAGTGACGATGCGGTCAGCTTCGCCTAGCTTGTGAGTTCGAAGCACAACGGCTTCATCGCGATAAACGGGCACTAGACCAGTATCTTACGAGCATGCGACCTAGAGCATCTGTCAGGCACGTATGGCGCGATTTACTCCCGAAATAACCGCTTTGAGCGAAGAAGTCGCGATGTCAGAATCGATTCCCACTCCCCAAAGGGTCTTTCCCGCCACATCAAGCTCAATATACGAAGCGGCCTGGGCGTCTCCGCCAGCGCTCATGGTGTGCTCAATGTAGTCAAGCAATCTAGTCTCCACACCCTGCGCACCAAGGATCGACAAGAAAGCAGAGATTGGACCATTTCCGGTTCCAGAGGCCTGAACTTCTTTGTCACCATCGCGCAGCACTATCTGAAGTTTTAGCTCGCCATCCATTTCGCTTTCGGTCTTCATGCGCTTTAGTTCAAAGCGGCCCCACTTAAGCTCGGACTTTTCAATTGGCGCAGGAAGGTACTCGTCTTGGAAGATCTCCCAAAGTTTCTCGGAGCTTACTTCGCCACCTTCGCTATCGGTGAGACCCTGCACCACCCTGGAGAACTCGATCTGGAGCTTTCTCGGAAGATCCAGTGAGTGGTCAGATTTCAATAGGTAGGCAACGCCGCCCTTACCGGACTGAGAGTTAACGCGAATAACCGCCTCGTAGCTTCTTCCAACATCCATCGGATCAATTGGAAGATATGGCACTGCCCACTCAAGCTCAGATATATCTTTTCCTGCTTCGGTAGCGGTTTTCTGCATGGCCTCAAAGCCTTTTTTGATGGCGTCTTGATGCGAGCCAGAAAATGCTGTGTAAACCAGGTCACCACCGTAGGGAGATCGCTCCGCAACCGGAAGCTGGTTACAGTACTCAACGGTGCGCTTGATCTCGTCGATGTCGCCAAAATCAATCTGCGGATCAATTCCCTGCGAGAACAAGTTCAATCCAAGAGTCACCAGGTCAACGTTTCCGGTTCGCTCACCGTTTCCAAATAGGCAGCCCTCGATGCGGTCGGCCCCGGCCATATAGCCAAGTTCGGCAGCTGCAATAGCGGTTCCGCGGTCGTTGTGCGGGTGCAGCGACAAAATAACGCTCTCGCGGTTAGTAAGCCTTCTGCTCATCCATTCGATTGAATCCGCGTAAACATTTGGGGTGGTCATCTCAACGGTCGCTGGAAGATTGATTACCATCTTCCGATCTGGAGTTGGAGCAATCTCCTCAATTACCGCGTTGCAAACCTCGAGTGCGTACTCCAATTCGGTACCGGTATAGCTTTCTGGTGAGTACTCGTAATAGACATTGGTTCCTGGAAGCATGTGCTCTAGTGATTTGCACTTCTTAGCCGCGTCCAAGGCAATTTTCTTGATGCCGTCTTTGTCCTGGTTGAAAACAACTTTTCGCTGCAGCACAGAAGTCGAGTTATAGAAGTGCACAATTACATTCTTGGCTCCAACAAGCGACTCATAAGTGCGTTCAATTAGGTGATCCCTGGCCTGAGTCAAAACCTGAATCGTGACATCATCTGGGATGTGAGAGTCGTTGATTAGCACTCGAACAAAGTCAAAGTCGGTCTGGCTAGCCGAAGGAAAGCCAACTTCAATCTCTTTGTATCCCATGCGAACCAGAAGCTGAAACATCTTTAGTTTGCGCTCTGGCGACATTGGATCAATCAGGGCCTGATTACCGTCGCGAAGATCCACCGCACACCAGCGCGGGGTTTTTTCTATGCGCTTGGTTGGCCAGGTGCGATCCGGGAGCTCAAATTTTATTTGCTCGTGAAAAGGCTTATATCGATGCACCGGCATCGAAGAAGGTTTTTGGTTGTTTTGCAATTGTGTTCTCCTAAAGATGGTCTGAGTCGGCTATAACAAAGCCCCGCGACGAGGAAGGCCGGTGGTTAGGCCTCGCCGCGGCCACTAAGTAGTAGCTCAGAGAACACCAAAAAAGGCTAACACTTAAAAGCCCAGTTTTCCTAGCTGCTTTGGATCTCGCTGCCACTCGTGAGCAATCTTCACCCTGAGGCTTAGAAACACTGGTCCTCCGATAAGAGCTTCTATCTCCTTGCGGGCTCTGGTCCCCACGTCTTTTAGGCGCGAACCGCCCTTGCCTAAAACAATGCCTTTTTGACTATCGCGCTCCACAAATATGTTGGCGTGAATATCGGTTAGCTCAGAGTTCTCTCGTTTTTTCATCTCGTCCATGGTTACCGCTAGTGAGTGCGGAAGCTCGTGACGAACCCCTTCCAGGGATGCTTCTCGAATCAGTTCACAGATTCGGGACTCAATCGATTCGTCAGTGATTGTCTCTTTAGGGTAAAGCTCTTCAGATAGTGGCATCATGCCAACAAGTAATTGAGCTAACTCATCTAGCTGGGAACCAGCTAGGGCAGATACTGGGATGATTTCGCTCCAGTCGCGAAGTTTAGAAACCTCGAGCAGTTGATTCGCTAGTTCTTCTCTAGACACTGTCTCGCTCTTGGTGACAATCGCGACGCACTTGGCCTTTGGAAAGCTACTTAGCTGTTCGTTGATGAACTTATCCCCAGGGCCGATTTTGTCACCAGCTGGGAAACACATTCCTATTACGTCCACCTCGCCAAGAGTTGAGGCGACTAGGTCGTTGAGTCTTTCACCAAGTAATGTCCTTGGGCGATGAAGACCAGGGGTGTCAACAATGATTAGTTGACCGGAATCGAGATGGGCAATGCCCCGAATGGCTTTTCTTGTGGTTTGCGGTTTGTCACTCGTGATAGCTATCTTTTCGCCGACCAGGGCGTTTGTGAGAGTTGATTTTCCGACATTGGGTCGACCAACGAAGGTCACAAACCCAGCGCGAAATTCACTACTCATCAGTTGACTGTTCCTCAGGTTCCTTTTCAGCAAGTACTCGAACTAAGACGGTTACAAGCCTCTTGGCCCGGCCCTCAACTCTATCGGCAGTAAGTTCTAGGTTGTTGATCACAATCTGATCACCAAGTTTTGGAAGAGCACCCAGGCTCTTGGTTAGCCAACCACCAACGGAATCAACGTCATCGTCTTCTAGCTCGATTTCTAGTAGTTCTCCTAGTTCAAAAAGAGAAAAACGAGCATTTACGCGATAAAGGTCCACTGCTAGCTTCTCTACATCAGGGACCTCTTTGTCGTACTCATCCGCGATGTCACCAACTAGCTCTTCAATAACGTCTTCCATGGTCACAAGTCCCGCTACCCCGCCGTACTCATCGATCACTATGGCTATGTGGGTGAAGCTTTTTTGCATGTCCTGCAAAAGGTCCTTAAGTGGCTTGGACTCCGGTACGAATATTGCTGACCTGGCAAGGTCCTCCGCGGTTTTTTCAAACATGAGCTTTGGGGTTTCGTGAAGAATCTTCGCTACATCCTTTAGGTACAAGATCCCCACGATGTCATCTGTGTTCTTGCCAGTAACCGGTAGGCGAGAATAGCCGCTGTATAAAAACATGGTCATCGCACTATCTAGATTGGATTCGGCAGTGATTGTTGCGATGTCAATTCTTGGAATCATTACCTCGCGGGTAATGGTCTCTGAAAAGTCCTCGACTGATTCAATTAGGTCTTGCTCATACTCCTCAGCCTCGGTGGAGTCCACCTGCTTTCTTGCAAATACTTTGCCGATAAAGGCGAACCTGTTACTCTCCGACAAGTTGACTGCTCTCGCTTTCGTAGTAGGCCTTCAAAATTGACTTCTGAATGCCAAACATCTCAAGTTCTTCTTCTGGTTCCGCGTGATCAAAGCCCAACAGGTGCAGCAATCCATGGGTGGTCAAAAGAAGAATCTCGTTGATGGTTTCATGGCCAGCTGTTAGCGCTTGCTTTTGAGCAACGGTTGGGCAAATAACAATGTCTCCAAGTAAGCCAGCAGGCGTTGGCTCTGACTCAGTTCCTGGGCGAAGCTCATCCATCGGAAAACTAAGGACATCAGTTGGCCCTGGCTCATCCATCCACTGCAAATGCAATTGCTCCATAGCCGGTTCGTCGACAAAGATAATTGCTAGCTCAGCCGCTGGATCAATTTTCATTCGATCCAGGGCAAACTCGGCAAGTCTAAGAACCCGAACTTCATCAACAGCAAATTCGGTTTCGTTACTTATTTCAATACTCAACTACTTAGCCTTTTTGGGATTGGCGGCGTCAGCTCGATCATAGGCATCCACGATCTTTCCAACAAGCGGATGTCTAATGACATCTGCGGAGCTCATCTGGGAGAAGTAAACATCTTCAACGTTGGCAAGAACTCTCGAGGCAACTCGTAGCCCAGATACTCCGCCTTGCAGGTCAACTTGAGTGATGTCTCCTGTAACAACCATCTTCGAATTGAATCCCAGGCGAGTTAGAAACATCTTCATCTGCTCTGCCGTGGTGTTTTGAGCCTCGTCCAAGATAATGAACGAGTCATTCAGCGTCCGGCCTCGCATGTAGGCAAGCGGCGCGACTTCAATGGTTCCGGTGGCAATCATCCTTGGCACTGCATCAGGATCCAGCATCTCGTGCAGGGCATCAAATAATGGTCTTAGGTAAGGATCGATTTTCTCGCTCAGAGTTCCCGGAAGAAAGCCAAGGCGCTCTCCGGCTTCAACTGCTGGCCTGGTCAAGATGATTCTGGAAACTTCCTTGCGCTGCAGAGCCTGCACGGCCTTTGCCATAGCTAGGTAGGTCTTTCCGGTTCCAGCAGGACCAATCCCAAAAACAATGGTGTTTTTATCGATTGACTCGACATACTCTTTTTGACCAGCGGTTTTTGGTCTGATCGACTTACCTCTGGAACTAAGAATGCTTTGTGAGAGAAGATCAGGCTCGGTTCTTCTCAGATCGGCTGGGGTAACTTCCCTACCTGAAGAAACGGCAGAGATAATCTGCCTCAAGCGCTGCTCGGCTAGAGCAACAGATGAACTAGGTCCAGAAATTTCAATCTCATTGCCGCGCGCTGTAAAGCGAACATCTGGGAAGCTTTCCTCGATGGTTCTAAGTAGTTTGTCTTCAGGCCCAAATACGAATATGGGGTCAACACCGGAAATTTCAATTACGACAGTTTTTGAATCTTTAGATTCGGATGATGTCAAGAGCCGTCCTTTGAGTTGTCTGATAAAACGTGAGCGTGGGCGTGAAAAATGGTCTGTCCAGCTTCGCTGCCGGTATTGAACTGTAGCTTGAAAGAGCCATTGGTGTGTTCTTGAGCCAGTGAGGTTGCCTGCGACATTAGCTCACCCAGTACCGCAGGAGATGCTTCCGAAAGCTCAACAACATTCTTGTAATGCTTTTTGGGAATCACTAAAAGGTGGACCTTTGATAGCGGAGCAATGTCCCTAAATGCCAAGGTGTTCGCAGTTTCTGCAATTTTGTCCGAGGCAATATCGCCTGAGACAATTTTGCAAAAGATGCAGTTAGCTTCCGTCATGTAGTTCAGTCTAGTTTTAGCTAGCCCTAGCTCCAATTTCCAAGGGTTGCCTGAAGGTAGGAAACTACCGCCACACCAGCTGTGGATGTTCTCAAAATGCCGCTTCCAAGACCAACCAGGCTCAGTTCAGCGGAGCGAAACTGTTCAAGTTCTTGCGGGCTAATTCCACCCTCTGGGCCGACAACGATGGCTATCGACTGCTGTCCCACGATTGGCACACTCGTCAGGGAGGTGGTTGAGGTTGGGTCCAATACAAGCGTCAGATCGAAACTCTTCAGGCGATCTACCAGCTCACTGGTTCCCAAAACCTTCTCGACCTCAGGCACAAAGGGTCTAAGCGATTGCTTGGCAGCCTCGGTTGCGATGGTTTGCCAGCGAAGTCGGTGCTTGTCTTGTTTTTCGGGTTTCCAGATAGAAACTGATCTTTCGCTCTGCCAGGGAATCACAGTTTGAATGCCAAGCTCGGTGCAGGCCTGCACCGCCATTTCATCGCGATCTCCCTTGGCTAAGGCCTGAACAAGAACTAGTTGCGGCTTTGGCCTGTCAATTGTTTCCAGTGATTCAACATCCAGCTCTAGAAATTCCTTGGACAGTTGACTGACCTTGCCGCGAACCTTTTGGCCCTGACCATCAGATACGGCTATTGCCTCGCCAGTTTGTAGTCTGCGAACCGATATTGCATGTTTTGCTTCGGCGCCAGCAATTTTGATTTTGGAGCCAGCTTTTGTATCAGAGGGAATGGGTGAAATAAAAAGTGGCTCAACCACGGCGTCTTCCCTGGAACGCGCCTGACTTTCTCGGGACAAGGCCGGCGGTATCAGCTTTACGCAAGCCGGCAAGAGTTCGAAATAGTTCCTTTTGCTTTGAGTCCAACTTGGTTGGAATCTTTACCGAGAGAGTGACAACCAAGTCACCTCTGCCAGATTGGCGAAGCCTGCCAAAACCTTTTCCCTTTACGCTTACGGTGTCACCGGTTTGCGAACCGGCTGGAATTTGTAATTCAAGTTCCCCATCAAAAGTCTTTATCTTTACCAACGTTCCAAGAGCTGCCTCATGAAGTGGTAGCTCTAGCTCGCAAGTAAGCTCATCACCGGATCTACCGAATATCTGATGCGGGGCAATAGAAACATCAACATAGAGATCCCCGCTTGGGCCGCCACCAAATCCAACTTCACCGGAGCCAGATAGCTGCAACCTAATCCCATCTTCCACGCCAGCAGGGATTTTCAGTTCGATGTCTCTTCTTGCCCGCACTCTTCCCTGGCCACGACAATCTAAACAAGGCTCCGGGATTACGTGACCGTATCCGCGACAAGAGCCGCATGGGCTAGTTGTAACCATGGCACCAAGCAGTGAACGAACTTGAGTTTGCACCTGACCACTTCCGTGGCAGATGTCACAAACTCTCGGGCTGGTGCCAGGCTTGGCACAACTGCCATTACAGGTATCGCATAAAACAGCCGTGTCAACCGGAATTGATTTCTCAACTCCAAAGATTGCTTCTTCGAAACTTAGCTCAACTCGAAGCAGGGCATCTTGACCTCGTTCAGCTCTAGAGCGAGGTCCGCGCTGGCCACCGCCAAAGAAAGTCTCAAAGATATCACCAAAGCCAAAGCTCTGAGAGTCACCACCAGAGTCGTATCGACGCCTTGCATGGTCATCACCTAACACTTCGAAGGCGTGAGTTACCAACTTAAAGCGCTCTTGAGCATCGTCCGAGTCGTTTACATCTGGGTGTAGCTCACGAGCTAACTTTCGATATGCTTTTTTGATTTCCTCTGAAGAAGCGCTCCTGGAAACGCCAAGTATCTCGTAATGATCAGCCAAGAGTTAGAGTCCTCCAAGAGATTGCGTGAGGTACCTGGCAACCGCTCGAACAGCACCGATGTTGGATGAGTAATCCATTCTGGTTGGACCAATTACCCCAACCTTCGCAACTTCGCTTCCCTGGTTTTCGTATCCAGAAACTAAGACTGAGGTATTTGAAAGTGCATCAACGGTGTTCTCTCTACCAATTCGTAATGAGATGCCGTGTTGATCGGCCTGCATCTCGGAAATCAACTTGAGTAAAACTACCTGCTCTTCAATGGCTTCAAGTACCGGTGAGATGCTTCCTGGAAACTCCCCCTGGCGCTTTGCGAGGTTGGAGGTTCCGGCAAGCAGAATCTTTTCTTGGCTATTGGCGTCAACTAGTAATGCAACCTCTGGAATCACAGTGCTAGCAAGTGCTTGTAGTGGCCCAGTGATCTCATCTTTAGATGCACGAAGTGTCTTGTTCACTTGAGAAAGCGGCTTACCGGCAACCTTGTCATTCAGAAAGTTGCGAAGCTTTTCAACCGCTGATGCTTCGTAGCCTGAGGCTACTTCCATCACGTGCTGCTGAATCCGACCAGAGTCGGTAATGAGCATCAATAAAAGACGCTTATCATCAATGGCGATTAGCTCAATGTGTCTAACCGACGCTTTGCCAAGGCTTGGATACTGCACCAGAGCAATTTCATTGGTTAGCTGGGAAAGTAAGCGTGCTGTTTGGCTAAGAGTTTCGTCAAGGTCTGAGCTTTTTGACATGAAGCCTTCAATTGCAGCGCGCTCAGCATTGCTAATTGGCTTGACTTCGTTTAGACGATCAACAAATAAGCGATACCCCTTATCTGTTGGGACTCGACCGCTGGAAGTGTGAGGGGCGGCAATTAATTCTTCTTCTTCCAGAATCGCCATGTCGTTTCGAATGGTGGCCGCGGAAACTCCGAAGGAGTGGCGCTCAACTAAAGACTTGGAGCCAACTGGCTCATTGCTCTGGATGTAATCTTGCACGATTGCTTTTAGAACCTCGAGGGGTCTTTCCGAAATCAAGCTCAATCACCTACCTAGTTAGCACTCATTGCTTATGAGTGCCAATATTACCCGCTACAGGTAAATAAGTGTCAGCTGGATAGTGCTCGAACAACTGCGTCGGCAAGCAAGCGTCCCTTCAGGGTCAAAAGTAGCTTCCCCGCAATTGCCTGTGGGCCCTCAATCAAGCCATCAGCAATCAGTTGCGAAATTGCTACTTCGCTACCTGGCTGTAGCTTCTTGATCTGGTCAATTGACATGCCTTCTGAAGTTCTGGATTCAAGCAAAATGCGTTCAAGGGCCGAAGTTTCACGATCGAGCTGCTCCCTGCCGGCGGCTGGCGAAACGTTTTTCTCAAGTAGGTTCGCATAGCTAAGCGGATGCTTGTGATTCCACCAACGCACCGAACCAAGATGCGAGTGAGCCCCTGGACCATAGCCCCACCAGTCTTGCCCGCTCCAGTAAGCCAGGTTGTGATTGGAATTGAGTTCTGGAGTTTTGGACCAGTTACTTATCTCGTACCAGTTGTAACCGGCTTCGGAAAGTAGCTTGTCCGCAAGCTCGTACTTATCTGCCTGCAAGTCCTCATCCACTTGAGCTAGCTCCCCCGAACTAATCTGCCTGGCGAGCTTTGTTCCAGGTTCAACGATCAACGAATACGCCGAAAGGTGTCCTGGGTCTAAGTTAATAACCTGACGAATGGTTTGCTCCCACTGCTGCAGTGTCTCGCCTGGGGCTCCAAAGATTAGATCCAGAGAAGTTCTAAAGCCAAGGGCCTTAGCAATTCCGAGAGCGATAGAAACGTTTTCTGGATCGTGGGTTCGCTCTAGGGTTTTCAGTACCTCTGGAACAGCCGACTGCATTCCAATCGAAATTCTGTTGAACCCAGCAGCTCTCAATGCAGAAAGGCCATCCTTTGTTACCGAGTCAGGATTGGCCTCAAAGGTGATCTCTGCATCTTGCTGAAAACCAAACTCGGCTTCCAGACAATCCAGAATGGCAATTAGATCAGCTGCTGGCAAAAGCGATGGAGTCCCGCCACCAAAAAAGACTGTCTTCAGTTTTCTTTGAGCAATACTTGATTGCTTCAAAATCTTTGCAGAAAGGATGATCTCTTGAATTAATGTTGCAGCAAAATCACTCTGCTTTAGGGTTCCAAGTTCACTTGAGGTATAGGTATTGAAATCGCAGTAGCCGCACTTCACCGTGCAAAAGGGAATGTGCACGTAGGCATGAAAAGACCTGGATTCCGAGCCAACGATCTCAGCCGGTGAAAACAAACCGTTTTCTGGAGGCTTATCGCCAAGTGGAAGAGGGGCTGCCAATTACTTAGCCTTCTTTTCGCCCTTTTTTTCGCCATCTGAAGAAAGTGCGGCAATGAAGGCTTCCTGCGGCACTTCCACTCGCCCAACCATCTTCATGCGCTTCTTACCTTCTTTTTGCTTCTCCAGTAGCTTGCGCTTACGAGAAATGTCTCCTCCGTAGCACTTAGCAAGCACGTCTTTTCGAACAGCACGAATTGATTCACGGGCGATAATTCTTGCTCCGATTGCAGCTTGAATCGGAACTTCAAATTGCTGCCTTGGAATTAGTTCACGAAGCTTTCCGGTAATCATCACACCGTAAGCGTAGGCCTTGTCTTTGTGAACAATGGCGCTAAACGCGTCAACTTGCTCTCCTTGTAATAGCAGATCAACTTTCACCAGATCACCCTCAGCTAAACCGACTTCTTCGTAGTCCAAAGATCCGTAACCTTGGGTCTTGCTCTTTAGCTGATCAAAAAAGTCGAAAACAATCTCGGCAAGTGGAAGGGTGTAACGAAGTTGCACCCGATCCTCGCCAAGATATTGCATGTCAATCATGACGCCGCGACGAGTCTGGCAAAGCTCCATGATGGTTCCGACATAATCCTTGGGCGCCAAAACAGTGGCCTTGACCATTGGCTCCAAAACCTTTTTGATTTTGCCGGTAGGAAATTCGCTGGGGTTAGTGACAGTCACTTCCTTGCCATCATCAAGTGTTACTTCATAGACAACCGAAGGGGCCGTTGCAATTAGCTCCAAACCAAACTCGCGCTGCAGTCGCTCGGTAACGATTTCTAGGTGCAGCAGCCCCAAAAAGCCACAGCGGAAACCAAAGCCTAGGGCAACGGAAGTTTCGGGTTCATAAACCAAAGCAGCGTCGGAAAGCTTTAGTCGATCAAGGGCCTCTCGAAGATCTGGATAGTCCGAGCCATCAATTGGGTACACACCAGAGAAAACCATCGGAAGTGGCTCTGAGTAACCGGTTAGCGCTTGGGTGGCTGGCTTTGAAACTGTTGTTACGGTGTCACCAACCTTGGATTGCCGAACATCTTTTACGCCGGTAATCAAATAGCCAACTTCACCAACGCCCAACCCCTGAGTTGGTTCTGGCTCAGGTGAGCTCACTCCAATTTCTAGTAACTCGTGTACGGCACGAGTAGACATCATCTGAATCTTTTCCCTCGGTGATAAAGATCCATCAATCATTCGGATGTATGTCACCACTCCGCGGTAGCTGTCATAAACCGAGTCAAAAATCATAGCTCTGGCAGGAGCGTTGGCGTCTCCAACCGGAGCGGGAACCGTGGCGATGATCTTGTCCAAAAGCTCAGAAACTCCAGCGCCGGTCTTACCCGATACTCGCAGGCAATCTGCCGGGTCTCCTCCAATAAGGCTCGCTAGCTCTTCGGCGTATTTGTCAGGCTGTGCTGCTGGAAGATCAATCTTGTTTAGAACAGGAATGATCGTCAGCTCATTTTCCATGGCGAGGTATAGGTTTGCAAGAGTCTGGGCTTCGATACCTTGAGCGGCATCAACTAGCAACACCGCTCCCTCGCAAGCAGCTAGAGATCTTGAAACCTCATAGGTGAAGTCCACGTGGCCTGGGGTGTCGATCATGTTTAAGGCAAAAACTTCACCGTTGACTTCCCAAGGCATACGAACTGCTTGGGATTTAATTGTGATGCCTCGTTCACGCTCAATGTCCATCCGGTCTAAGTACTGGGCCCGCATAGACCGATCATCCACTACCCCGGTTAGCTGAAGCATGCGGTCAGCCAAGGTGGACTTACCGTGGTCGATGTGGGCAATGATGCAGAAGTTTCGAATTTGCCCCGGAGCCGTCTTGGACGGCTGCAGCTGAGATTTGGCGCGTGGCGACAAGGCAATTTCCTAAAACTATGGGGGTGAAAGCTAGCCTCCATTGTCCCATAACGCTAGCCAACTAGCTTGCTACTACCCCAATGCTGGTTGCCCTAGGCGGGAACCAGCTAGTAAGCTTGACGGAGTTGGGTTTCCCCAAAACGAAAGAAAAATAAATGGCAAATATCAAATCTCAGGTCAAGCGTATTGGCACGAACATCAAGGCCACTGAGCGCAACCGCGCTGTAAAGAGTGAGCTAAAGACTGTTGTTCGCGCAGCCCGCGAAGCCACCGTTTCCGGTGACAAGGCAACTGCAGCAGCAGCCCTAAAGGTAGCAAGCCGCAAGCTTGACAAGGCAGTATCCAAGGGCGTTATTCACAAGTCCCAGGCTGCGAACCGTAAGTCAGCTCTTGCCAAGAAGGTAGCTGGACTCAAGTAAAGATCTTTAGAAACTTACCGAGGTCATTAGACCTCGGTATTTTTTTGCCCTCTATTAGATAGCAGCAGCACAAGCTTTTCAAGCGCAAAAACACTATCGCGCTCCATTCCTTTGACCGCAGCATCGGCGGTGGCAACTGCCATCACAGCCTCTGCTAAACCCTCTTCGCTCCAGCCAGCTAAGTCTTTTTGGGCTCGCTGGATTTGCCAGGGTTGTGCGCCAACTGTTGAAGCACTCGCATACTTATTGCCATAAACCTTGGCCATCAGGCGAACCTTCATCGCAAATGCAGCCACCACCGGAACTGGATCAGCACCGGTTGCGATCACGTGCCTTAAAAGTGCCAGCGCCTCAGCGGATTTTCCGGACAGAGCAGCGTCAGCTACCTTGAAGGCGTTGGTTTCGACTCTTCCCCCGTAATACTTATCAACCGAAGCTTCGTCGATACTTTCACTCTGGTCAGAAAGTAACTGGATGCAAGCAGCGGCAAGCTCTGCAAGGTCATCAGCAAATGCATCAGATAGAGCTCTGACTGCTCCAGGTGTTATTTTCCTATCCGCGGCTGCAAACTCGGCTTGAATAAAGGCAGCTTTATCGCTGTCCTTGTCGATCTTGGCGCAGGCTATTTCAATTGCGGCATCGCTTAGTCGTATGGCATCTACTAGTTTCTTGCCTCGAACGCTCGAGGAGTTATGTCGCAAAACAACCGTGGTTTCGGTATGTGGGTTATCAAGTAGCGCCAAACCATCATCAATTAGTGCATCGCTGCATTTTTCGACTCCGCTGATGATAAGTAGCCTCGGCTCCATAAATAACGATGGGCTAGCAAGCGCATCGAGTTGCCCGGTTGAATAATCAGAGGCAGCAATTTCATGAACCTCTAATCCAGTGTCTTTTTTCCTGAGTTGATCTCTAATAGCGCGAATGGCGCGATCGGCTAAGTATTCTTCCGGGCCAGAGACAAAGACAATTGGCGCTGGCTTGGCAGCTCGCCAAGAAACCTGTTTTGCTTTGCCCACCTAATTAGCCTACCTACCGGTAGCGGACCACTGAAGCTCGCCACCAGCACTCGAAATAGCAATTGCACCCAGTAAGTCCGTGCGCAGAACTTGAGCGCCAACCGAGCCAAGAATCTGAAGTGCTTGTTTCCCGGGGTGACCATAGCCATTTTCCGCACCAACGGAAATCAGGGCAAGATCTGGTTTCAACTGCTCGTGGAAGCTTGCAGACTGATCATTTGATCCATGGTGAGAAACTTTAAGAATCAGTGGTTTGTTAGAGCTTCCAAGAACTTGCATTACAGATCTTGAAACCCGCTCCTGCCCCTCAGCACCGAGGTCACCAAGAAGAACAAGATCAATTCTGGAAGAACGAAAAACCATAGTGACCGAGGCGTCGTTAGAATCTTTAGCCTCCGATGCAGTCTTGGTTGGCGCTAGCACTCTCCAGCCAAATTCTCCAAGGGAGCCGCTGATGGTTGGTTCGGCAACTATTACTTGGGCTCTAATCTCCTTGAGCTGCTCGAGAGAGCTTTTAGTTGCTGGTCGGTCATCCGGAAAACCAGAAACAATTGCGTGGGAGACCACTCTGCCTCCAAGAGCTCCAGTTAGTCCACCAACGTGATCAAAATCAAAATGAGTTAGCACCAGTAAGTCAATCGTTCTCACTCCGAGCTCAGTTAGGCAGTTATCAGTTAGCTCTTCATCTTTACCAACGTCAACTACCGCAACTCGACCAAGGGATTTGATAACAAGAGCGTCTCCTTGTCCAACATCGCAGGCGACTACCTCCCAATCACGAAGTGGCCATCCCCCTGGCAGAATTTCTGATGCGGCTGGCACCGAGAGAGTTGAAACCGCAACAATCACCAGACCAGCAACGCTGGCTTGCCTGAGCCTGGGAAGGTTAGAGCGCAGCCATGCGCTAACCATCAAGATCAACAGACCGCTCAAGATTGTCGCGGATAATCCAGTAACCCAAGGAAAGTAAACAATAGGCAGTTCAGCAAAAAAGATTGCAACGCTCTCAATCAAAAATGTGCCAAGGGATGCCAGCCAAGTAATCGGTCCAACTAGCCATGGGGCTATGGGGGTGAGAATTACCGCCAAAATTCCTAGCACCGTGACCGGTGCCACCATGGGTCCTGCCAGTAGGTTTGCGACAACCGAATAGGTTGGCAATCCAGGCTGCAATTGCAGCAGCAATGGTAAGCAAAGAAGCTGTGCAGACATGGTTACTGACAAACCAAGAGCTAAGGGTAGAGGCATCTTGGTGGCTAGCTTTTCGGTCATTGCTGGAGCAAGTAGCAAGATTCCAGACGTTGCCAACACCGACAAACCAAATCCGTATTCAACCGCCAGCCACGGATCCGCAATCAAAAGAATGATTGCTGCAATAGCTAGAGCATTTAGTGCCCAGGTTCTTCGCCCTAAAGCGACCATGACGATAACGCTCGCTGTCATAACTGCTGCCCTAAGAACACTCGGGTCAGGACCAACCAACAGCACGTAACCAACCAGTGAGGTCAACGAGACCACGGTTCTTCCAGTTCTTCCAAGACGTAGTCGAACGCAGATCAAATAAACCATTCCCACCACAATCGCGCAGTTTGCTCCTGACACTGCAACAAGATGAGTAAGTGAAACCGAGCGCATTTGCTCTTCAAGCTCTTGGCTTAGATCTGCGATTTCACCCATGGCAAGTCCTGCAACCAAGACTTTTGAATCGGGTGTGACTCCTGACAACAGAGCTACGTAGTTTGCTCGTAAGTCATTGAAAAATGCCAGTTGGCCCAAAGGTTCGGAAACAATTGTGATTTCACCTTTGGGTTTCAATAGGAAAGCGTCCCTGGCATTTCTACCGGCTTCTTCGAAGCTTGCCTCAACCTCAATGACGTTGCCTCGAACCAGCTTGGCTTCTGAGTAGATCAGGTATCCCCTGCCAGATACTGACTCGTCGTTTATCTCTTGCAGTCTTACCGCAACTCCATAGATTGGGTTGTTGCCAAAATCAGTGGAGATAGCTTTAGGCCGATTCAGAATTTCAACCACAACCACGGCTTTCGCTTTTGAAGAAGCGTAATCAAGTAACCAATCTGGTTTATTGATCTGCGACTGAAGCCAAAATGACAATCCTGAGAGAGCTAGCGCCGCTCCCAGTAGTGCGGCAAGGGCTCTTTTGCGATCTGGAAGAAAAATTGTGATCGCAAACAAAGCACCGCCTAGTGCAAGAAGTAGCCAGCTAGGGATCTCGTTTACGGTCGCAACTAGCGCAAGTAGTCCCCACAACACCACCGCTGCGACACTGAGCGTCAAAGGGTTACCAGATCAATTACTCCAGAAAGCAGGCTCTCCCCAATGCCGCTTACTTTGAGAAGGTCCTGAACCGACTTGAAGCCCCCGTTGGCTTCACGCCAAGCAATGATTCGCCCCGCTAGCGCAGGCCCAATTCCTGGCAGCTCTTCAAGCTCTTTATCGCCGGCACGATTCAAGCTAACGAGTCCAGATGCGGTTGTGCCGGCTGCTTGACCTTCTTGGGAAGTTGAAAAAACAATGATCTGCTCACCGTCGGTGAGCTCGCGGGCGAGGTTGACGCTAGAGTTATCGGCTTCCTCAGTTAGTCCGCCGGCAGCAAAGACAGCATCAACAAGCCTTGCCCCAATTGGCAATTGATACATCCCTGGCGATTCAACTTCACCAACTACATGAACATATAAATACTGCTGGCTTACTTCGTTCACTGTTTCATCGGCACTAACGGAAAACTCACCAGTCAGTGGCTCTGGTCTATTCACTGCAACTAAAACCAACGAAGCCACGGCAACCACCCCAGCGAGGGCAATAAGCAGCTGCTTAGAAACCTTTTGATCGCCAGAGAGGGCGGCTATAACTTGATTTTTTAGCCATTCCATGTAGCTCAAGGCTAGATAGCGAAGCTACCGCTTTAACTGGCCGGATGGAATCTGTGTAAAACCTACGAGGTTGCTATATTGACAAGCTTTGGAGCTCGAACAATTACATTTTTTACGCTCTTGCCTTCAAGCGCCTTTTTCACAACATCAGAACTCATCGCTAGGGCTTCAAGTTCCTCAGCTGAAATCTCAGGCGAAACTTCAAACTTGTCACGAAGCTTGCCATCGATTTGTACCACCGCGGTCAAGCTGGTTTGAACAAGCAGCTCCGGAATTGGCTTAGCAAATCCTGCTAGGGCAACAGCTGGCTGGTGCCCCAGCGCTTGCCACATATCCTCTGCAGTATATGGGGAAAACAAGCTAAGCGCCTTGGCTACCGTCTCTGCTGCTTCTCGAACAGCAGGATCTTTAGGTCCAGGCTTTCCATCGATTGCCTTACGCAATGCGTTTACCAATTCCATAACCTTGGCAACACCAACGTTGAACTTGAACGATTCGATCTGCTCCGGGAACTGTTGCAAGAAAAGATGCGTGGCTCTTCGAAGTTCGATATCTCCGGTGCCGTAGTCCACTCCAGGCTCAGACTGAACTTCATTGGCACATCTCCAGGCACGAGCTAGGAACTTTGAGCTCGCAGCAGGTGAAACATCAGCCCAGTCAATATCATCTTCTGGAGGCCCTGCAAATGCCATGGTGAGACGAACTGCATCTACGCCGTGTTCGTCGAGCTGCTCAGAAAGACGAACAAGGTTTCCACGAGATTTACTCATCGCAGAACCATTCATTTGAACCATGCCCTGATTTAGCAATCTGGTAAATGGTTCCTCAAAATCTAGATAGCCTAGGTCATGCAGTGCCTTGGTGAAAAAACGTGCATACAACAGGTGCAAGATAGCGTGCGTTACGCCACCCACATACTGATCAACCGGCGCCCACTGCTTAGCCTCTGATTTAGAAAAAGCTTCAGTATCGGAATCTGGCGATAAGAATCTTAGGAAGTACCAAGAGGAGTCAACAAAGGTATCCATGGTGTCTGTATCGCGCTTGGCGGGACCGGCACATTTCGGGCACGGCACATTTACCCAGTCGGTTGCTGCTCCAAGCGGTGAGGTGCCCTTAGGAGACAGATCCAAGCCCTTGGAATCTGGAAGCTTAATCGGAAGCTCAGATTCAGGAACTGGAACTTCGCCACAAGTGTCGCAGTAAACAATAGGAAACGGAGTTCCCCAGTAACGCTGCCTAGAAATCAACCAGTCACGTAGGCGGAAATTCTTTGCGGTTTTTCCTTTTTCTGCGGCTTCAAGTGTTGCCGTGATCTTCTTGATGGCCTCAGCCTTGTTCAATCCGTTGAGCTCTCCAGAGTTCACCAAGACGCCATCGCCGGTAGTTGCTACCCCAGATTCGGAAGGATCTGGCTCGCCAGTTTCTACTACCACTTGCACAGGTAAACCATTGGTCTTGGCAAAATCTAAATCTCGCTGATCGTGAGCTGGAACAGCCATGATGGCTCCTGTTCCATAGTCAGCTAATACATAATCCGCCAACCAAATTGGAATGCGCTCACCATTGACTGGATTAATTGCAAACCTTCCAAGATCAACACCGTTTTTTGGTCGGTCGGTTGCCAATCTTTCGATGTCATTACTTTTCTTGGTGGCTTCCAAAAAGTCTTGGTACTTCATGCGAACCTCTGGGCTCGAGCCTGCTGCAAGTTCTGCTGCCAAATCAGAATCAGCGGCCACAACCATAAAGGTTGCACCAAATAGAGTGTCTGGTCTTGTGGTGTAAACCTCGATAGGTGCTGACCTGCCCTCTATTTCAAACTTGACTACCGCTCCATAGGACCTTCCGATCCAGTTGCGTTGCATCGAAAGAACTTTTTGTGGCCAGGCACCCTCAAGCGTGTCTAGATCGTCAAGCAACCGGTCGGCATAGTCAGTGACTTTGAAATACCACTGAGTCAGAGCTTTCTTAGTTACGGCAGTGTCACACCTCTCACAGAGACCCTGGACTACTTGCTCGTTAGCAAGAACTGTTTGGCAAGATGGGCACCAGTTAACGTTGGAGTTCTTGCGATATGCCAAGCCTTTTTTGTAAAACTCTAGAAACAGCCACTGATTCCATTTGTAATACTCAGGATCTGAAGTAATTAGAACCCGGTCCCAGTCAAAACTGCAGGCGTATCTGCGCATCGAAGTTTTTTGTTGAGCAATATTGTCGTAGGTCCAGCCCCTTGGGTCTAGGCCTCGTTTAATAGCCGCGTTTTCTGCTGGAAGTCCGAACGAGTCCCAACCGATTGGGTGCATGACGTTATAGCCCTGCTGGATCCAGTACCTGGCGATGACATCGCCTAGTGCATAGGCCTCGGCATGACCCATGTGAAGATCGCCAGATGGATAGGGGAACATGTCCAAAACGTATTTCCTTGGTCTTTTGTCATCAGCTTTGCCGGAGTCAAAAGGTTTTAGCTCATCCCAAACAGGCAGCCACTTATCCGCTAAAGACTTAGCGTCATACTGCTCTGACTCGGTGGACACTTGAATTCTCCTGCTGATTTACGAACTTGCTAGTAAAGGCTACCAAGAGCCAAGCAAAGAATTACTTGTTTGATTTAGGCCAAAAAGCAATGGCCCCCGTGATTGCTAAAGCGAAAAGAGGTATTGCACCAAGCGCTGGGCTTCCAGCCCAGGCTAATAAAGTTAACCCTCCAAGTAGCACCAGATAGGAAATTACCCAATACTTTCCAATTTTGTTCTTTCGAAACAGGATTGAAAGAACTGGTCCAACTAGGCCAAGAAATATAAGGCCAAAGAAAATGATGGTGACAACCAGGGCTAGTGATTCCAAGTTGTGCCTCCCAGGGTTCTAAGAAGTGCCTCTGCTTTGAGCATAGTTTCTTGAAGTTCCTGCTCTGGATTGGAATCAATTGTGATTCCCCCACCAACCCCAAGGCTCGCAGAATTTCCCTCAAACACCAACGTCCTGATGGTCATCCCTAGATCAGCCGAACCATCAAAACCTAGATATCCAATCGCTCCCGAGTAAACCCCGCGAGGGCCCGCTTCTAAATCTTCCAGAATCTCTATGGCTCGAATCTTTGGCGCTCCAGTCATTGATCCAGCCGGAAAGCAGGCTTCCAATGCTGTGACGGCATTTTGATTTGCAAGAAGCTCTCCAGTAACAGTGCTGACTAGCTGATGAACTGTTGCATATGATTCAACGTCAAAGAGCTTTTCAACGGTGACTGACCCTGGTTCGCAAATTCTTCCTAGATCATTTCGCATTAGGTCAACAATCATTAGGTTCTCGGCTTGCTCTTTTTCGTTTTCTTTCAGCTCTTTGGCTAGCAGCTCATCTTCAACAGGAACTTGCGACCTTGGACGAGTTCCCTTGATTGGCTTGCTAGATATTTTGCCTTCAGCGGTAACTCTTAGAAATTGCTCAGGTGAGGAGCTGACTATTTCACGGTTTCCTGTCTTGATGTAGCTTCCGTAAGGTGCTGGGTTTTGCTGCCTGAGAGTCAGGAATGTCTTTAGCGGGTCTGCGTCGTGCTCAATAAGAATCTGATTCGTCAAACAAAGCTGATACACATCCCCCGAGGCGATGTGCTGCTTGCACTTTTCTATTAGCTCCAGATACTTATCCGGTGAATGACGAAGCTTGCTGGAAATAATTTTTGGCTCTTTGGTTCGTTGCATGTAAGAACCGAACTCCCCTCCCACCAAGGTCAATCGAAGTAGGGCTGCACGGTGCCAGTTTTGAAATTCGGCCTCGGTTTCAAATAGACCAACGAAATACATGTGACGATCGCGGTGGTCAAATACCATCGCTCGATCAATAATCATTAGCTCAGCTTTTTCGCCAGAGGCTATCTCGCGAGCGCCTTTGAGCATCTCGTAGCCTAGATAGCCAACCAGCCCTGGCCTAAAGCTAAATGGAATCTGATCTTCGGGGAAGCTATCGATAGATTCCTTGATTTTGGCCAGATGGCTGTTGATAGCTTCAAGCGGGTTGTTGCCAAGATCAAGTGTTGAGCCTGCGGAGCCAATAACGGAAACTGGTTCGTCGGGGTGGGTTGATCTATCCAGCCAGAAGGTGTTTGGATCATCTTTGTGGATGGATATAAAGATGTCAGCTGGGTTCACAAAGCCACGGAGCTTGGCTAGCTCTAGACGCAAAATGGCCACCTTGTGTGAGATTGATTTGGGCTGAAAGAAAAGCTCGTACTCTATAGATTAGACCAAGGCCTATAGGAGTAATCGATGAGCATTCTGGGGGATTTTTACCGCCTAGAAAACGCAGAGCTTAAGCCGCTTATTGTTTCCGGCCCCGAAGTTCAACTAAAGGTAGCTGACTCCTGGCTGGTTGAAAACGGTGCCGTTAGATCCTTGCAGGCTCACTTCGATAGATTCGCCAACTGGGTTATCGCTGAGGACCCTAATCAAGAGTCTCTGTTGAAAGGTTTCTTCGCCGAGGTTAGACGCCTGACTCCGAGAGAAGGTCGGTGGTTTCCAAGAATCGAGTATCACGGCGAGCAAGAGCCAGCGGATCGACTACACCTCAGACTTCGTGAAGCGCCAGCGCCGGTGGAATCAATAGTTTTATGGCAATACCCAGATGCTGACCCAAGGCTGTCTCCGTTGGTCAAAGGTCCTGACCTATCTTTATGCCAGCAGCTTCGGCGCCATGCCAACATGAACGGAGCCACCGAAGCGGTCATCACTGATTCCAAAGGCTTTGTCGCTGAGGGTGCGCTAAGTGCCTTGGTTTGGTGGCGGGGCAATGTGCTTTGCTCCTCGGATGATCAAACCAATTGGTTACCTTCTATTACCAGACAAGAGCTTTTTGAGATAGCCAGTCAAATGGGCATTGAAACCAGGGTTGAAAACATCAAGCCCGAAGATCTTGTGAAGCTGCCGATCTGGGCTCTTAGCTCTCTAAATGGCATAGTTCCAGTTACTTCCTGGGTGGGATTGTCAGATGAGCTACCTAGTTCTTCCCAGCTGGAACCATTTACCAAGCGATTAAAGCTACTGAGCACTCAGGTTGGCTAAAGCAGTCACACAGTAGATTCCAACCTTTCTGTGGCAGGATTAACAGCGTGAATGAAGCTCTCGACTGGCTACTGGCTTTAGTCCAGGGTGTTGATCCTGTTTGGCGAAATGTTGCCGCTGGGGTCGCGATCATGCTCGAGACTTCTTTGTTTATTGGCTTGATCATGCCAGGAGACACGGTTGTGCTTGTGGCCTCGACTGGCGTTGTTGACCTTTCAGACTTTTTTTGGCTCATAGGTGCAGTTTTACTAGGTTCGCTAATCGGTGAAACCATCGGCTTTTTTATCGGAAGACTCTTTGGCGATCGGATCAGGGCCTCCAAGCTAGGCCAGCGCTTTGGTGAAGAGAATTGGCGACGAGCTGACATCTTCGTTGAAAAAAGAGGTGGCCCAGCCGTAGCAATCTCCAGGTTCCTACCCGTGTTGCACTCGCTAGTTCCGGTTGTGGCGGGAGCCACCAAGATGAGATACAAGACCTTTATTTCATGGACCTTTGCTGCCTGCCTGGTGTGGTCTGTCGTCTATGTCGCAATTGGCTACATCGCCAGGGCTAGCTACGAGGAGGTGGCCTCAAACTTCAAATTTGGTGCCTTTATCTTTGTGGGCATCATCGCCCTATTCATTGTTTTGATCCACTTTGCCAAGAAGAAGATCTCCAAGGCTGCCGACAAGATGATTGCCGAGGACTCCCCAAAGGCCTAGTTAGGGCCCTGGATAGGCCGATTTTTGATTGTCGGCTGATACCCATACACTAATTATTCGAACACTTGTTCGAATAATTAGAGCACTATGGGGCAAGCAAATGATCAGGGTAGACGAGTCAATCCAGGTAGCAACTAACCAAGCGGGTGAGCCGGTGGGCTTTAGCTGGCGAAATGGTAGCTATCAGGTGATCACTAAGCCGGTTCGCTGGTTTTCCAGAAAGAACTGGTGGGATGAGTCCGCCAGAGCCCAGCGTGGTATCGGAGCTGGGGTTCTAGAGCTTGAGATGTGGCGACTAAGTGCCAGTAAAGAAAACTCCTCCCCCGCTCAGTTTGAGCTAATTCACACCGAAGCAACCAACAGCTGGCAGCTAATTCGAATATTTGGATAGCAATGTCATTTACCCACCTGAACGTTTCCTCTGCTTACTCGTTTCATTTTGGAACCGCTAAGCCAGACGAGCTTGCTAAAGCTGCAAGTGCTTTAGGTTTTGACGCGCTCGCGATAACAGATCTAAATGGTCTCTATGGTGCCGTAAAGCACATCGGTGCTTGCCTAAGCCAAAGCATTGCACCGATAGTTGGAGTTCGACTAAACGTGCAGCACAAAGGAACCGTAACAATACTTGCCAGGGGTCATAACAACGGCACCGGTTGGGCCGCTCTTTGCAGAATCATTTCTGCAGCTCAGAAAAAAAGCAAAAAAGAAGTAGTTACTTCTCAAAAAGATCTAGCTGCATTGATGGCAACAGACAGTAAAGCCAACTGCACCATACTGCTTGGGCCCGATTCTGATTTTGGTCAAGCAACAATACTTTCCAATGCCACTGATGCTGCCAAGAAACTTTTGGAGTGGCAAGAGTTGCTTCCTTACAAATCAGCGCTTGCGGTTGAAATAGTTTCACACCTAACTGAACCAGGAACCAACTACTCCACCATGCAGGCTAAAAGAATGCTGCAGCTTGCCAAAACTATCGGCATTACACCGGTACTAACCAACGCCGTTAGATACCTTGAACCAGATGATGCGCTAACCGGCGATGTCCTAGATGCCGCAAGGCATCTAGAGGCGCTTGGCTTATTTGACCCACAACCAAACGCCCAGGCTTGGCTAAAGCCCGCGAGCTTGATGGAAAAGCTAGCTCTAGAAATTACCGAGAGTAAAACTCTGGCCCTAGAGCTACTTTCTAATACCGAAGCGCTAGCAAAACAGCTAAGGCTAGATCCGGTATCGGATTGTGGTTGGTCCAAGCCCAAAACCCCTGAGAAGTCAGCGCTCGGCATTGAGGGAAACCCCTTTGAGGTGCTGTGGCAAAAAGCTCACACCGGAATCAACTGGCGATATCCTGATAAAAGTGAAGACAAGCTATTGCCCATTAGGCACCGCCTGCATCAAGAACTAATAACCATCAACAAGCTAGGTTTTGCTACCTACTTTCTAACCGTTGCCGATGTTGCCCAGATGATCAGAGACATGAGAATCAGAACGGCAGCTCGAGGCTCTGGAGCTGGCTCAATGGTCAATTACCTACTTGGTATCTCAAGTGTTGACCCGATAGAGCATGAGTTACTGTTCGAAAGATTCCTAAGCACCGAGCGCTCTAGCTTGCCAGATATCGATATCGATGTTGAATCAGCCAGAAGACATGAAATTTACCGGGCAATATTCAAGCGCTACGGCGGCAACAGGGTCACGCTACTTTCGATGCAGTCCACCTATCGCGGTCGAGGTGCCGTAAGAGATGGTGGCCTAGCTCTTGGATTCGAGCCAGAACAAATTGATGAGATAGCAAAAAGCATCTGGCGCTTTAGCGCGAGAGATTTTCGTGGAATGTTAGGAAAAAAACCAGAGCTGAAGCAACTTGCTGCCCAGCTAGAAACTGACCGCAGGTTAAACCTTTTGGTTGATGTCACTGAACGATTAGATCGACTCCCAAGGCACATCTCAATGCACCCCTGCGGAGTGATACTCGGTAACGAACAACTTCTTGCTCACACCCCGGTTGAGCCAAGCGGTCTGGGGCTTCCGATGAGTCAATTCGATAAGGATGATATGGACCCAATGGGAATGCTCAAACTAGACATTCTTGGGGTCAGGATGCAATCGAGCATGGCCTACGCGATTAGGGAAATAGAGCGGGTCTCCAAAAAAAGCATTGATCTAGATTCCATTGCGAGAGATGACGCGGAAACTTTCAAGCAAATAAGGACCACAAACACCCTTGGGGTGTTCCAAATTGAAAGCCCAGGCCAAAGAGAGCTAACCGGTAAGCACCAGCCCACGGAGTTTAATGACCTAACGATACAGATTTCGCTGTTTAGGCCAGGTCCGATGAAGGGCAACATGATCTCCCCATACCTAGATGGCAGACATGGGTTTATCAAGCCAGATTTCATACATCCTGATCTGGAGCCGATTCTAAAATCCACCCACGGTGTTGTTATCTTTCACGAGCAATTGCTAAAGATTCTGAACGTTATGACTGGTTGCTCGCTGGCTAAAGCTGATGAGCTTAGAAGATCTCTTGAAAAAGACCGCAAGTTTGTTGAGAAGTTCTTCAAAGAAAACGCCACTAAGCGCGGCTACTCGAGAGTTGTTGTTGATCGCATCTGGAGCGTACTTGATGGCTTTGGAAGCTTTGGTTTCTGCAAGGCTCACGGGGCTGCCTTTGCGCTACCTACCTACCAAAGCGCCTGGCTAAAAACTCACTACCCAACTGAGTTTTTAGCTGGCCTATTCACCCACGACCCTGGAATGTATCCAAAGCGCTTGCTGCTTGCAGAAGCCAGAAGACTCGGGGTGAAGATTCTTGGGGTTGATGTGAATGAGTCCAAAGATGAGTATCTGGTGGAGAAAACCCCTAATGGACTAGCTATTCGTATGGCGCTCACTGATCTTTATGGCATTTCTGGGGCAGAAATTGGTCGCATTATCGATAATGCCCCCTATAAAGACCTTGCCGATTTCTACTTGCGAGCTAACCCGGGAAGGGCTACCGCTAAGAACCTTGCGCTAATCGGTGCCTTGGATCAACTTGGGGCTAACAGCCAAGATCACACTCGAGGAGATGTGCTCGAAAGAGTTAGGCAGCTAAGCGCCTTGAAATCAAGACCGAAGCTCACCAAAGATCAGCCAATGCTTGATTTTGACTTGATTGATTTGATGCCTAAGGGAAACCCCGAATTCACTAAAGAGCTTCAGTTGGAAAGTGAAATGGACCTACTTGGCATGGATGTCACAGACCATCAGCTGGCAAAGTATCAGCCGATGCTGGATCAAATGGGCGTTGTTCGAGCCAGCGAACTTGTTGGGCTTAGATCCAAAACTGATGTTTTGGTTGCTGGCGTAAGGGTTGCAACCCAGTCTCCCCCAATGCGTTCAGGAAAGAGAGTTGTCTTTATAACCCTCGATGATGGCACAGGGTGTTCAGATGCCACATTTTTTGATCAAGCCCAGGAGCGATCAAGTCACGTACTTTTCAACACCAAGCTCATGCTGGTATCAGGTAAAACCAGAAGAACCGGCGTCAAAGGCGTATCGGTAATGGCTGAAAACGCCTGGGACCTAAATAAACTGTGGCAGCAATACCTTAAGAAGAATTTAGTCGCGGTTGAAAATTGACAACAAGCGAAGAATTTCCACGTAAAGCCAGATAAGGGTAACGGCAAGACCAAAAGCTGCGCGCCATTCCATATCTACTGGCCACTTGTCTCTAGCTCCAACCATGATGGTCTCAAAATCAAGATTCAGTGTGAAGGCTGCAAGACCTGCACCTACCAATCCAGCAAGCCATCCAAAAGCAGAGCCGTAAACGCCAGCCCCTCCGGTGATCAAAACAAAACCTAGGTTGATAACAGCAAAGATTAGGTAACCAACGATTGCAAAGGTCATGATTCTGGTGAACCTGGCATCAACCTTGATCCAACCAAAGCGGTAAGCGGCAAACATCGCACCAGCGGTAGTCAAGGTTGCCAAAACTGCGGACTGAACAATGCCTGGGTACATGGACTCGAACATCGCCGAAATTCCACCCAAGAAAACACCTTCAACTGCTGCGTAGGCAACAATTACAGCTGGCATGACCTTCTTAGAAAAGGTGATCCACAAAGCAAGACCAAGACCAACAAACATTGCTGGGAACCAAAGAGCCTGAAGCGGCTGGAAGAACCAAGTGGCAGCGGCTGTAATCAGCAACACAACGAAGATTGCTGCTACCTTGCCAGCTGTTCCCTCAACGGTCATTGGCTCATTTTTGGAAGCAATCTTAGAAAATTCTGCATCCACAAGGTCCTGAGGAACCTCACGAGCAGCCTGCAATCCGGTTTGCATTGAGCGGTTAAACACTGGGTTGTGGGACAAGATGTTCTCCTTTTGTCTGTTGGTGTAACACCTAAATTCTAAGCCGATTTCCTGAAAGTTAGCTGAGCGCTAGCTCCCGGGCAAGTATTGCGACGTGCTCAGGGCTAATCTGGTGCCCTCCAGGGTGCATCAGGACCTCAACTCTGGCTCCCCAAGCCCCAAACTCCTGAATCATTTCCTCAGTTTTTTGCCTAGGTGAGTAAGGATCCTTCTCTCCGTTGGCGATGAATACGAACTTACCCTCGAGGTTTGGCTTGAATTCGGTCTCCACAAAAGCCCTAGTAGTGCCAAAGGCAACAATTCCTCTAAGTAGCTCAGGGTGCACCGTTAGCAAGGCTCCAGCCATGTGAGCTCCGTTAGAGAACCCGACAGCAGTTACCCGTGCCGGGTCAAACCCGTAATGCTTACTCGCTAGCTTGAGAAACTCAGCCAATGACTGAACGGCTTCAAGCAGGGTGTCTTCCTTGGCGCTAAAGTCCTCAAAATACTCGAAGAATCTCACCATGCCATCCTGGCTAGCTAGGCCCCGTGGAGACAAGATGTTAGCTGAAGGATCCAGGGCCTTGCCCAAAGACAATAGATCAAACTCATCCGCACCAGATCCGTGCAATAGCAAAAGGGTGTTCGCAGATTGCGCAGATGGCAGCCAGACGTGTGGTCTGGAAAGTTTTTCTTCGGACATCATCTCAGTCTAGATTTCAATTCAGAATTTTTAGGAGTTAAACAAAAAAGTAGCCCCCTAGGGGCTACTTAGTTGTGGACCTGAGGGGATTTGAACCCCTGACCCCCTGCATGCCATGCAGGTGCGCTACCAGCTGCGCCACAGGCCCTGATGTATAACTTTGTTAGCTTAGCTCAAACTGGGGCTAGCTGACAAAGCAGTTAGCTTTAGCTCCGGGCAGTCGCTCCAGATTCTTTCGAGCGAGTAGTAGACGCGATCTTCCTCGTGCATGACGTGGCAGATTATTTCTCCAAAGTCTAGAAGTACCCATCGTCCCCCGGCTTTTCCTTCGCGACGAAGTAGTTTGATGCCTTGCTCTAAAAGCTTTTCTTCGATGCCATCAGAGATTCCAACGACTTGGCGCTCATTTCTCCCAGAGGCAATAAGGAATATATCCGTTAGTGGCATGTGAGACGAAACATCAAGAGCGACGATGTTTTCAGCTACTTTGTCAGAAGCGGCCGCTGCAGCTAGTTCTGCAACTTCAATTGCTTTTTTAGTAGCGCTCACAAACACCCATCTTTATAAGATTCCAAGCATGAACGCAGCCACCGTAAGTGCTCCTACGGAAATCATGAGAACAACAGTGGACATAACCGCATAGACCTGCCCTTGGCCTTTTCGGTTGATCAGGGTCAGCTCAACTACCTTGGCCCTAGTTTTAGCAATTCCAGCAGCGCGGATTGGGGCCACTGAGGAAACGAATGAATTGAGGCTATCTTCAGCAACAGCTTCGTCTGCTTGTTCGCTTTCCAAGATTACGGTGATGCTACCCGTAGTTGGATCAACGGTTGGAATCTGAATTGAACCAGTTGTTACTGCCGGTCCAGAGCCTGAAAGAACAATAGATCCAGAGAGCATGTCCGGAACTTTGTCCAAAATGATCGATGCAGTTACTGGCTCAATACCCAAATTTGCAGTTGAGCCAAAATTAGAACCGGTTACTGGTTCCAAAAAGATATCTGGTGTCGCGATAACAGGAACTGATCCAGTGAGGGTGTGATCGTCAAAAAGCGGTGACCTGTCAGTTGCAGCGGACTCCTTTAGGTCATTTAGGCCCCGAAGTTCGCGACGAGATTTTGCCACCTGCGGCTGGCTTGGAGGAATTACGTATGGTTCGTAGCTGGGAGTTTGAGGCAACGGAGGTGCTGCCTCTGGAACGTACGGTATGTAACCGGTGTTTTCGGGTGCCGGTTCAGAAAATGAAGGAATGTATGGCTCAAAGGACGGAGCTGTTGTGGTTTTCTCTAAAGGTTGCTTATCGACAGCAGTTGACTCGGCTGCCCTACGTTCTCTTCTCGACTGAAATGTGGGGCTATCGCTCATGAGAGTCCCTTGTATAAGCCATGCTTACCAATGTACTGAACCACACCATCAGGAACTAGATACCAAATAGGTTCACCATTAGAAACTCTGTTCCTACAGTCAGTTGAGCTGATGGAAAGCGCTGGAACTTCAACAACAGTCACGGTTCCTTTAGGAACGTCTGGAATCTGAAGAGCATGGCCTGGCCTACTAACGGCAACAAAGTGTGCCAAATCCCAAAGTCGCTGCACTTCTTTCCATGCCAAAATTTGGGCAATAGCATCGCTTCCGGTTATGAAGAAAAGTTCCGCATCTGGATAGCTGTTCTTGAGATCCGTAAGGGTATCAACTGTATAAGTGGGCTTGTCTCTATCGATGTCAACTCTAGAAACTAAGAATCTTGGATTGGCCGCTGTTGCAATAACTGTCATGAGGTAGCGATGCTCACCACCGGTAACTTCTGGTTTCTTCTCTGGCTCACCCGTTGGAACGAATACCACTTGATCGAGCTTTAGTGCGGCTGCGACTTCGCTGGCGGCTACTAAGTGGCCGTTGTGAATTGGGTCAAAGGTTCCACCCATAACTCCCAGTCGAATTTTAGCCATAGAGAATTTGGAGGCCTAGTGACCTTGCGAGCTCGAATTCTTGTGATCGTGGCGGTTGGCTACATCGCGATACGAGTAAACAACAAAAGCAAGAAGGATAAACACGCTCATCGCAATGGCCCCAAAAGCTAGAGCAGGAATTGGAAGTTCGCTGTGTTGTATGAACACACCATCGGTCTCAGATAGAAGTACAGCTAGCAAAATGGTCTCCTTAGAAGTGTTATACCTAGAATAACCTAGGCCCGCGTTTGGCCGGCACCTCTAGCCAGCCATTTCGTGCTTGTTAACTCTCTTAGCCCCATCGGACCGCGGGCATGCAGCTTTTGAGTTGAAATCCCAACCTCAGTTCCGAAGCCAAACTGCCCACCATCGGTAAATCTCGTTGAGGCATTGACCATAACTACCGCTGAATCGATTTCGTTTAGGAAACGTTCCGCGTGAGCTTGATCGCTTGTGATTATCGATTCAGTGTGGTGGGTTGAGTACTTCTTTATGTGATCCATTGCCTCATCCAAAGAAGCGACCACTTTGACTGCCAAATCCAGCGTGTAGTACTCGGCATGCCAGTCTGCCTCGGTTGCCAAAACGGAATCTGGATAGATGCTGTTTACTTGCTGGTCGGCGTGAAGTGTTACTCCAGCAGCTACCAAGCGATCGAGAACCTTGGGAAGAATAGTTGAGGCAACTGCTTCGTGAACCAGTAATGTTTCCAACGCATTGCAAGTAGCTGGGCGTTGCACCTTTGAGTTGAACACAATCTCAACAGCCCAGTCTGAGTTAGCGGATTCGTCGATAAACACGTGGGTCACACCGTCACCGGTTTGAATAACCGGAACTTTTGATCCTTCGACTACGGCATTAATCAAACTTGCGCTTCCCCTTGGAATTAGTACGTCAATTAGGCCACGAGCTGCCATCATCTCGTTCGCGCCTTCTCTGCCAAAGTCATCAACTGTTTGAACCAGCTCTGGGCTAAGGCTTGAACTTGCCAAGGCTTCCTTGAGTATTTTCGCCAGGGCGATGTTGGTGTTTTCGGCAGCAGTTCCACCGCGAAGGACAACAGCATTTCCAGACTTAATTGCCAAGGCGCTGATGTCGATAGTCACATTCGGTCTAGCTTCGTAGATAACACCGATTACTCCAAAAGGAACACGTATCTGAGTTAGGTCTAGTCCATTCTCAAGAGTCTTGGACTGGACTATCTCCCCTATTGGGTCCGGTAGCGCAATTACCTCATTAATTGAATCAGCCAAGGATTTTATTCTCACATCACTAAGCCGCAGGCGATCTTGTAATCCGGTCGCAAGATTTGATTTGACGGCCTGCTCTAAGTCAATTGAGTTTGCTGCGAGAATCTCAGCACTGCGAGCAACAAGTAACTCGGCAATTGACTTCAGTGCTGCGTTCTTGGACGCAGTTGAGGCACTGGCCATTGTGTAGCTAGCGTCTTTAGCTGCCTGAATTCTTTGTAACGCGGTCATGATTCGAGCCTAGCCCCGAGCCTTACTGGTTTGTGGTTTAGGTTCAAAGAAGGTTCCAGAGTTAGTTCCAGAAAGAACCAAGCCAACATTGTCTGCATTGGTGACGATAACCGCTATTCCGGCTTCTGTGCACTCCCTGGCCGCTGCAACTTTTGTGATTGCCCCACCGGTTCCAACACCCGTATTCGTTCCACCAATTTCTAAGGCACTCATGTCCATATCAAATGGAACGTGGGAAATCAGCTTTGCCGCAGGGTTAGTGGGCGGGATGTCATAAATACCATCAACATCACTTAGTAAAACTAATGCATCTGCACCAATCAGGTTTGAAACCATGGCAGCCAGATGATCATTATCTCCAAAGCGAATTTCTGTAGTAGCCACGGTGTCGTTCTCGTTCACAATGGGAAGCGCCTTGAGTTCGAAGAGTCTCTCTAAAGCCTTTCTTGCATTGTCCCGGCTTTCGTGATTCTCAATGTCCGGAACAGTCAGTAAGACCTGACCGGCGATAATCCCGAATCTTTCGAGAGACTTCTGGTACTTGGAGACCAAACGGAACTGACCAACCGCTGCTAGAGCCTGAAAAGTTTCTAGGTCTGTGGGTTTTTTCTCGAAGTCAAAAAGTGGCATACCGGTGGCAATGGCTCCCGATGACACAAGGACTATTTCAGTGCCGCGCTCCATTGCCTTAGCGAGTGCATCAACGAGGTTGTCTATCTTGTCTTCGTTTACACCGGTTACCGAATTTGAACCAATCTTGACTACAACTCTTTTTGCGCCTTCAAGCCAGTTAGCTTTTTCAGACATTTACTTTTCCTCCTCTGGCAAAGGCGTGCTCCAAGCTCCGGACTTGCGGTCTTTTTCCATCTGGTCACGGAAAGCAGATCTTGCATCCATCATTTCTTGGTAGCGCTTTCGACGCTCAGCTGTTGTGCGGCGATCGTTTAGCGGCCCGAACCTAGGATCTGTTCCACGAGGACTGACAAGAAGCTCGGCGGTGGAGGCAATGGTTGGTTCCCAATCAAAGATGATTCCATCTCCCGGGCCAATCACCACGGTTGAACCGGAGGACGCTCCGGCCTTGAAGAGAGCATCTTCAATGCCAATCTTTGCCAAGCGGTCAGCAAGGTAACCAACTGCTTCTTCATTTCCAAACTCAGTTTGGGCAACCCAGCGTTCTGGCTTGGCGCCAAGGATACGGAAGAACTCTTCCATTCCAGATTCTTCGCGAACGATGGTGAACTTGCTGTCTTCTTTTCTGGCCTGCATCAAAGTAATACGTGCTCTGGCCGGAACATCAGCTTTTGACTTTCGCTCCGATTCGACAAGCTTGGCCATCGCGTACTTAAGTTCTTTTAGCCCTGCATGTGAAGCGGCGGACACCTCGAATACTTCGAATCCCCTGGCCTCAAGTTCTGGCCGGATAAACGATGCCAACTCCTTGGCGTCAGGGATGTCAATCTTGTTTAGGGCAATTAGCGCAGGCCTCTTAGTTAGCGGGACTTGACCTTCTGGAACTTGGTAGGCATCGAGTTCCTTTAGAACCTTGTCAAGATCGGATATCGGATCCCTGTTTGGTTCAAGAGTTGCGCAGTCAATTACGTGCAGCAGTGCAGCACATCTTTCGACGTGACGCAAAAACTCTAGCCCTAGCCCTTTTCCTTCGCTTGCTCCTTCAATAAGTCCTGGAACATCGGCGATGGTAAACCTGGTTTCTCCAGCCTGCACGACACCGAGATTTGGATGAAGGGTGGTGAACGGATAGTCGGCAATCTTCGGCCGTGCCGCCGAAACTGCAGCAATCAGTGAAGATTTTCCGGCGCTTGGGTAACCAACTAGTGCGATGTCGGCAACGGTTTTGAGCTCGAGTACTACATCCCCTGCCCAACCCGGAACTCCAAGCAGTGCAAAACCTGGAGCTTTGCGCTTGGTTGAAGAAAGTGCTGCGTTTCCAAGTCCACCGACTCCGCCTTCAGCGACGACAAGTTCCATACCGGCTTCGTCTAGATCGGCGATGAATTCTCCGGTTGGCTTTTTCACAATCGTGCCAACTGGAACAGGCAACCTTAGGTCAACGCCCTGAGCACCATTTCTAAAATCTCCTGCACCGGCTGCACCGTCTCCTCCGGCGCGATGTGGGTGGAAATGGTAATCAAGCAAAGTGGTGGTGTTGGCATCGGCTACCAGGGTGATAGAACCACCGTCACCACCGTTAGCTCCGTCAGGGCCGCCAAGTGGTTTGAACTTCTCGCGCTTAACCGAGACGCAACCTTTTCCGCCATCTCCAGCGCGCAAATGAAGGGTGACTTGATCAACAAATGAAATCAATTTCGTCCCTTCCTGTAAATAACTAAAGGCGAGCCTTTGGCTCGCCTTTAGTAGAAACTTCTTGTCGTTCTAGACTTATGCAGCCTCAACGATGTTTACTACTCGGCGACCACCCTTGGTTCCGTATTGCACGGCACCTGTGGCTAGAGCGAACAAAGTGTCATCCTTGCCCTTGCCTACGTTCTTTCCCGGGTGAAAGTGTGTTCCACGCTGACGAACAAGGATTTCTCCTGCGTTGACTTCCTGGCCTGCGTAACGCTTTACGCCAAGACGCTGAGCATTGGAGTCTCTACCGTTTCTGGTGGAGCTAACGCCTTTTTTGGATGCCATTTGTTCTAGTCCTTTACTTGATCTCTAGTACTTTGACGCGGGTAAGTTCAGAGCGGAAGCCCTGCTTTCTTTTGTACCCAGTCTTGTTCTTGTACTTCTGAATAATGATCTTTGGTCCACGAAGGTCGTTCATGACCTCTGCGGTTACCTTAACGGAAGCAAGGGTTGTGGCATCGGTTGTAACCTTGTCGCCATCTACCAACAACAAAGCTGGAAGTTGAATTTTTCCACTTTTGTCAGCTTTTACTCGGTCTAAAGTCACGATGGTTCCAACCGAAACCTTCTCTTGACGACCGCCTGCGCGAACTACTGCGTAAACCACTTGTTTTACCTTTTTCTAAGTTTGGATTGTTACCACCTGGGCAACAAATCCCTAGTCTAATGGGGCCTAAGCCTTGGGGTCAACCGGTCCATCGCTGGATGCCCGCCTCGGCTTGCGTTTTGCGTCCTGCTTTGCCTCTGGAAGGGCCTCAAGAATGGATTCCAGGCCTGCGGCCTTAGGGTCGGCAACAGGCTCTGCCTCGGCTGTTTTGCCCAGAGTGGAAGCTGCGATCTTGGCCATTACGTTGTTGATCTCGACAGCCTTTTCAGGGGTCACGACGTTTGCAACATCCATGTGACCCTTGCGCTTTTTCTCGCTCTTTCCTTCATTGTTCGAGCGGGAGCGAACAATTGGCTCGTGGTGAACAATTACTCCCCTGGAATCACAAACCGCACATGGCTCGCTGAAAGATTCCAAAAGCCCAATTCCAAGCTTCTTTCTGGTCATTTGAACAAGACCTAGAGAGGTCACTTCAGCAACCTGATGCTTGGTGCGGTCACGGCCTAGGCATTCAATAAGTCGCCTGGAAACTAGATCTCTGTTGGATTCAAGCACCATGTCGATAAAGTCCACAACGATGATTCCACCGATGTCGCGCAGTCTAAGTTGACGAACGATTTCCTCAGCAGCTTCCAAGTTGTTCTTGGTTACTGTTTCTTCGAGGTTTCCACCACTTCCGATGAACTTTCCGGTGTTCACATCAACTACGGTCATGGCCTCGGTACGGTCGATAACGAGAGATCCACCAGATGGAAGATAAACCTTGCGCTCCAATGCCTTGTCAATCTGCTCACCCACTCGGTAGTGATCAAAAAGGTCATCCTTACCGGTGTAGCTTTCAACCCGGTCCATCAGATCCGGCGCCACAGACTCCAAGTACTCGGTGATAACCGACTGGGCGTCAGAGCCAGCAATAATCATCTTCTGGAAGTCCTCGTTGAAAACGTCTCGAACAATCTTGACCAGAAGGTCTGGCTCGGAGTGCAGCAGGGTCGGCGGGGTGGCTTTTTTGAGCTTGTTTTGAATCCCGGTCCACTGCGCCTGCAGTCTTTGAACATCAAGAGTTAGCTGCTCCTCGGTTGCTCCCTCGGCAGCTGTTCTTACAATCACGCTGGCTTCTTCAGGGACGATGTCCTTCAGAATCTTCTTGAGCCTTACTCGTTCCGAATCTGGAAGCTTCTTGGAGATTCCATTCATGTTGCCGTTTGGAACGTAGACCACGTACCTACCAGGCAAGGAAACCTGAGAGGTTAGTCGAGCACCCTTTTGGCCAACTGAGTCCTTGGTTACTTGAACCAAGATGGTGTCGCCTGATTTGAGAGCAAGCTCAATCTTTCTAGGTCTACCTTCTAGTCCATCGGCGTCCCAGTTGACTTCGCCGGAATAGAGCACGGCATTTCTGCCCTTGCCGATGTCAACGAAAGCTGCCTCCATGGAAGGAAGAACGTTCTGGACTTTACCGAGGTACACATTTCCAATAAGCGAACCGTCTTGGCTCTGTGCAACGTAGTGTTCAACCAAAACCTTGTCTTCAACAACACAAAGTTGAATCTTGGCGTCCTTGGATCGAACCAGCATCATGCGATCTACCGACTCGCGACGAGCTAAGAATTCGGTTTCAGTAATTGTCTGACGCCGTCTCCCGGAGTCTCTGCCATCACGCCTACGCTGCTTTTTGGCCTCAAGCCTGGTTGAACCCTTAACTCTTTGTGGTTCGTTACTAGGTTCTTTTGGAGCGCGCGGGGTGCGGACCTTTACTACAACGTTTGGAAGGTCTGAAGATTCATCGATTGGCTCGCCAGCTCTGCGGCGAGATCTTCTTCTCAGGTGAGATTCAGATTCGGCATCGGAGCTTTTCTTGTTATTTGACTTTTTGCGAGGCTCAACCGGCGGAAGATCTGGCGCCTGAAAGATTAGCGATGTTGCACTTAGCGCAGCAGGCTTAGATCCTGCTTTAGCGTTAGCTTTGTCGGAGTCTTTGGCCGCCGCTTTGGGTTCGGCCTTTTTGACACCCTTTGGGTCAGCTTTTTTTGAGCTCTTCGGCTCTTCTGACTTTGCAGCCGCAGGCTTCTTGTCTGTTTTCTTTGGAAGCTTCTCAGCTTTAGCTGAATCGTCTTTTTCTTTCACCATTTCGGTGTACTCCAAGCTGCCGATTGGCAAAAGCCCACACACTTTGCCGATATTCGGCTATCAAATCTGTATCGGCGACTTTTGTAGCCGACTAAACCTTTGTAGTTGCGAGTCATTGCTGTCACGACGCCCTGCCAGCTGCCCAGATGGGTCTTATACCTTGGAGCCAAATGCTCGATAAACCTGTGGCGTCTAGAAGATGTGGCTCTAGCTCACCTATGTATAAGTATGACACCAATATGGCAAAAGCCCAGAATTGTCGTGGAATACTTGAATTTATGACTCAAAAACCAGCTGAACAAAGCCTTATTGGGGCTCCAGTATCACTTGCGTGGATGCTAATTGCTGGTGGTATTACCGGTTGGATTGCGGCTCTCGCCCTCACGATCGAGAGGCTTAGAGTCGCCAGTAATCCCGATGCAGTTCTTAGCTGCGATGTGAGTCCATTTATTTCTTGCAAGTCTGTGATGCTTACCTGGCAGGCTTCACTATTAGGTTTTCCTAATCCCCTAATTGGGCTTGCGGCATTTTTCGCACCAGTTCTTATTGGATTTGCAATTTTGGCTGGAGCTAAATTTGCTAAGTGGTTCTGGCAGCTATTCACACTTGGCATGACTGGTGGATTTGTATTCGTGTTTTGGCTCTTTAGTCAAAGCCTTTTCGAAATTGGGGCTCTTTGCCCTTACTGCATGGTTGCCTGGGCGGGAATGATTCCAATGTTCTGGAAACACTTCTTGTTTGCGGCCAGTGAGGGAATCGTTCCTGTTCCTGTGAAAACCGTTGGATTTTTTGTCAATGCCTATGACTGGCACTGGCTATTTACGATCTTGACGTTCTTTGGATTGAGCGCCACTGTGGTGTGGAAATTCTGGGACTTGTGGCCCAGCCTGTTTTAGCTAAACCAGATTCCAAGTTCTCTAGTTGCCGATTCCACTGAATCTGAACCGTGAACCAAGTTCTTTTGAACCTTCTCGCCCCAGTCACGACCTAGATCGCCTCTAATGGTTCCAGGAGCTGCGGTGGTTGGATCGGTAGCTCCTGCCAGCGCCCTAAAACCTTCGATAACTCGATCGCCTTCTAGGCGGATGGCAACGATAGGGCCAGAAGACATGAACTCAATCAGTGGAGCATAGAAAGGCTTTCCCTCGTGCTCTGCATAGTGGTCAGCTAGCTGCTTGGCAGTTGGCTGCAACATCTTTAGTCCTGTCACAACGTAACCTTTAGCTTCAATTCGGCTAATTATTTCTCCGGTCAACGAGCGGGCGACGCCATCAGGCTTGATAAGAACCAAGGTCTGTTCCTTAGACATTTACTACTCACTTCCTAAATCTTGACCATCAAGTTTTGCCTTCGCAGCTCTCGCTCTGTCAATTGTGGCACCTGCAATCATGGCCCAGCCCCACATTCCTAAGAATATCGTTCCTAGTAAGAACATCAAAGGAACCCAGATTCCTAGCAGCACCACAATTACCTGCAATACCCAGCCAACTGCGTAGGTTCCGCGCTTTCCAAGCACCGCGGGAAACAGCATCAAGATTACCGAGAGCCCTACTCCAACGCCCCAAATGACTGCCGGGTCAGGGTGAACTCGAAGACCAAATCCGACCAGGGTTGCAAAAAACACGACCACGGATTCAAAAACCATAACCAGCGAACCAAGGGTGGCCCTTGTGGTTCTATTCCGCATCGCTTTCCTCCTGAAGAATCTGTAGGACATCTCCCACTAGGGAAATTGATCCTGTAACGACAACCATGCCATCAATTTCACGTGCAATTGTCCGGGCACGATCTAAGGCTTCCCTAACGCCTAGAACAGCTTCGGCCTTGGCTCCTGAATGTTCACTGGCTATAGGCTCAAGTTTAGAAATTTCAAGTGATCTATTCGAGGATGACTCAGTTACCACTAGACGCTCAAAACAACCGGCGAGCTCGCTGAATACTCCCGCTACATCTTTATCCGATAGCACTGCCATCAAACCAACCAACGGTTTGGCAGAAAATTCCGACTTGAGAGAAACTGCCAAGGTCTTAGCTCCTGCTGGATTGTGTGCTCCATCTAGTAACAATTCAGGTTCAGTTCGAACAAGTTGCAATCTTCCAGGGGAAGAGAGATCAGCTACAGCTGATCGAAGAACATCATCGGCAATTGAAACTTCACCGCCGCCTAGGAAAGCCTCCACCGCTGCAATTGCAACAGCAAGATTGGCGCTTTGATGAATTCCAAACACCGGAGCCTCGTATGGTCCATATTTTCCCGCCAAACCAGAAACTGTAACGCGCTGTCCAGTGGAAGTTGCTTGGTGAGACTCAACAGAAAAGTCTTTACCGAGCTCGAAAAGTCCTTCGGCTTTCTCGTTCGAGACACGTTTTATTACATGCATTGCCTCAGCGGTTTGATCCGATGTGATCACAAGGGCGCCTGGCTTGATGATTCCCGATTTGGTTTCGGCAATTTCCGAAATAGTGTTACCTAGTCTGTCCATGTGATCAAGTCCAACGGGTGTGAAAACGGCAACGTCGCCATCTGCCACATTGGTCGAGTCCCACGCTCCACCCATGCCAACTTCCAACACCAGAACATCTACCGGCGCATCAGCAAAGACTGCAAAACCAAGAACTGATAGCGCCTCAAAGAAGGTAAGCGGGGCTTCTGATTTGGCAGCAAGTTCCTGATCCACCATTTCCAGAACCGGCTCAATATCCACATAAACGCCATAAAGCACTTCATCGCTAACTGGCTCACCATCTATTGCCATTCGTTCGGTGAACTTCAGAAGGTGCGGCGAGGTGAACCTTCCGGTTCTTAGTCCGTGCTCGCGCAAGATCCGCTCGATAAAACGGGTAGTCGAGGTCTTACCGTTGGTTCCAGTGATGTGAATCACACGGTAAGAGCGTTGCGGGTCGCCTAGTAGTTCCACCGCTTTTTTGGTTGGCTCAAGTCTTGGTCTGATCTTGTTCTCGGGAACCCGTTTCATAAGCTCTTCTAGAACGAAGGCTGCTTTGGACTCCCAGTACTTTTCGTCGTGAACTTCTGCGCTCAAAGCTTTACTACCGAAATCTGAACCTGCTGATTGTCACCAACTGCAACCGCGCCAGAAAGTGAAGCCGATTCGCTATAACTTATTTCTAAAGTTAGAGTTTCGTTTTTGACAAGTTCTTCGTGGGCCTTGACCGCATCCAAGACATCTTTGGATGCAGTCAAAGATGTGGCGATCCGATCTGAGACATCTAGGTCAGCATCTTTTCTTGCCTGCTGCACCGCGCGAACCACGTCGCGGGCTAGTCCTTCAGCTTCAAGTTCTGGGGTTACCACGCGGTTCAAAATCACAAAGCCACCTGCTGGCAAAATACCAATGAGTTTTTCGGCGCTCGATTCGTCTTTGGCAACCAGGTTTAGTTCGTATTCGCCCTCAAATAGCTCAACGCCGTTAACTACAACCTGGCCCTTAACCTGTTGCCAGTTCCCTGACTTTGCAGCGCCGATGATCTCCTGCACCTGCTTACCAAGTCTTGGGCCCAACGCCCTGGAGTTTACGGTCAGCTGCTGTTCAACCCCAAAGTCCTTGGTTGATTCAACCGCAAGCTCAACAAGTTCTACTTCTTTGACGTTTAGCTCTTCAGCGATAATCTCTGCGAAATCTTTTAGAGCCTTGGCTCCTGGAGTAACCACAGTCAGCTTGGAAAGCGGTAGCCGGACTCTAAGTGAGTTGGTCTTTCTAAGGCTTAGCGCCACAGAGCTAACAATTCGCACCTGGTCCATAGACGAAACCAAATCCGCGTCGTATTTCAAGTCCGAGGCTTCCGGCCAGCTCTGCAGGTGAATGCTGCGGCCACCAGTTAGTCCGCGCCAAATCTGCTCGGAGATCATTGGAAGCAGAGGAGCAGCTACGCGAGTGACGATTTCCAAAACGGTGTAAAGAGTGTCGAAGGCTTCTTCGTTACCTTCCCAGAACCGGTCGCGAGAACGACGAACGTACCAGTTGGTTAGTACATCGCTGAAATCTCTTAGCTTCGCTGACGCTGAATAGGAATCATAAAGATTCAAATCCGCTTCAACGCCTTCAATTAGGTCTTTAGTTTTGGATAACAAGTATCGATCCAAGACGTCCTTGCTATCCACAGAGTACTTAGCCTGGTAGTTAGAAGCGTTTGCGTAGAGGCTAAAGAAGTACCAGGTGTTCCACAGCGGCAGTAGCACCTGTCGGACACCTTCGCGAATTCCTTGCTCGGTCACAACCAAGTTGCCACCGCGAAGAATTGTGCTGGACATCAGAAACCATCTCATGGCATCTGAACCATCGCGGTCAAATACCTCGGACACGTCTGGATAGTTTCTTAGCGACTTAGACATCTTCTGTCCGTCGTTACCTAAAACGATTCCGTGCGAGATGGCCGATTTGAAAGCCGGTCTGTCAAACAAAGCGGTGGCGAGCACGTGAAGTGTGTAGAACCAACCTCTGGTTTGACCGACGTATTCGACAATGAAATCTCCTGGGTTGTGAGTATCAAACCAGTCCCGGTTTTCGAATGGATAGTGCACTTGAGCAAACGGCATTGAGCCCGATTCGAACCAGCAGTCCAGCACTTCTGGAACCCGTCGCATCACTGACTTGCCGGTTGGATCGTCCGGGTTTGGTCTTACTAGTTCGTCGATGTATGGCCTGTGAAAATCAGTTGGTTCTTTTCCAAAGTCTTTAGCTAGCTCTTCCAAAGAGCCATAAACATCAATCCGCGGGTAGTTCGGATCATCTGATTTCCAAACAGGAATCGGAGCTCCCCAGAAACGGTTTCGGCTAATGGCCCAGTCGCGAACGTTTTCAAGCCACTTACCGAATGAGCCATCTTTGGTGTGTGAAGGGGTCCAGTCAATTTGCTGGTTTAGCTCGAGCATGCGATCTTTCACCTTGGTGGTTTCAACAAACCAAGATGAAACGGCTTTGTAGATTAGCGGGTTCTTACAGCGGTAGCAGTGTGGATAAGGGTGGTCGTAGCTTGCTTGCCTTAGCAGTCTGCCTTCAGCTTTTAGCTTTTGAGTAATGGGCTTATTCGCATCGAATACATGCTGACCTTCAAAGTCAGTAACAACAGAATTGAACTGACCGCGCTCGTTCACCGAAACGTAAACAGGAATTCCAGCCAGTTCGCAAAGCCTTTGGTCATCTTCACCATATGCGGGCGCTTGGTGAACTATTCCAGTTCCCTCGTTGTCAGCAACATAGTCACCAACTAATACCTGCCAGGAGTTTGCGGTATCGAACTTCGACTCATCCGCGTAGTAATCAAAGATTCGTTCGTAACGGATTCCCGCTAGGTCCTTACCCATTACCTTGGTCTCGATTGCCGCTATTGCTTCTTCGGCGGAATCGTAACCTAGGTCCTTGGAGTAGTTACCTAACAAAGAAGCCGCGATCAAATACTTAGTTGATGAATCTCCGCCGTCGGCTGCGCCGTTTGTTCCAGCTGGAACAATCGCGTACTCAATTTCTGGACCTACCGCGAGCGCGAAGTTCGTAGGTAGCGTCCATGGAGTTGTCGTCCACGCCAAGATGCGAGTCTTGTCATAGGAACCCCCAACGATTGGGAAAGTTACGGTTACGCTCTGGTCCTGGCGAGTTTTGTAAACCTCATCGTCCATTCGAAGTTCATGATTCGATAGCGGGGTCTCACATCTCCAGCAGTACGCCAAAACTTTGAAGCCTTCGTAAATGAGGCCTTTTTTGTATAGCTCCTTGAATGCCCAGATCACGGACTCGGTGTAGTTGGTGTCTAGGGTCTTGTAGTCATTCTCAAAATCAACCCAGCGGGCCTGTCTTGTGACATAGCTTTTCCAGTCCTGGGTGTACTTCAAAACCGAGGTCTTGCAGTAGGCGTTGAACTTATCTACGCCGTACTTCTCAATCTCAGGCCTTCCGGAGATACCCAGCTGACGCTCTGCCTCTACTTCTGCTGGCAATCCATGAGTATCCCAGCCAAAGCGGCGCTCTACTCGGTAACCCTGCATGGTCTTGAACCTAGGAACTAGGTCTTTGGTGTAGCCGGTAAGTAAATGGCCGTAGTGAGGCAATCCGTTGGCAAAAGGAGGTCCGTCATAAAACACAAACTCTTCAGCAGATTCTGCTTTTCGCTGATCTATCGAAGCCTGGAAGGTGCCGTCTTTGTCCCAGTAATCAAGAATCCGCTGTTCGATTTCAGGGAAGCTAGGGCTAGGGGTTACGCCAGATGCCTCATCTTCCGAGTTAAGGGGATACATTTTGGGCTTTCTTGGCGTTGTCTTCGGTAATCTCTATCAATGTTAACCTGTATCTAACCCGTTTTTTGGAGACTTTAGCCATGAATAATGCCCGAGGCAGTGCAGCTAGCTACGCCCGCGCTGCCGCCACCCCGGACAAGGTTGGCGTTGAAGGTCTAGAGCAAAAGTGGGGTCCTAGCTGGGATAGCTCCAAGACTTACAGCTTTGATGTCTCAGCTCCAAAATCAAAAATCTTCTCAATCGATACTCCCCCTCCCACGGTTTCTGGATCGTTGCACGTGGGCCACGTATTTAGTTACACCCATACCGATCTAATCGCCAGGTACCAGCGCATGATCGGTAAAGAGGTTTACTACCCAATGGGTTGGGATGACAACGGTTTACCAACCGAAAGGCGCGTTCAAAACTTCTATGGCGTTCGCTGCGATCCAAGCCTGGCTTACGTAGCAAACTTCAAGCCGCCATTTGAAGGTGGCGATGGCAAGTCAAGCAAAGCCGCCGACCAGGTTCCAATCTCGAGGCGAAACTTCATCGAATTATGCGAACGACTAACCCTAGAAGACGAGAAGCAGTTCGAAGCTCTTTGGCGTCAGCTCGGTCTATCAATTGATTGGTCACAGACTTACCAAACTATATCCCCGGACGCTCAGGCCGTTTCCCAAAAAGCCTTTCTAAATAACCTCGCTCGTGGCGAGGCATACCAGGCGATGGCTCCAACGCTTTGGGACGTAACTTTTAGAACAGCGGTTGCCCAAGCTGAGCTGGAAGACCGTGATCAACCAGGTGCTTACCACCGCATCGGCTTTGATGGACCAGAAGGCAAAATCTTCATCGAGACCACAAGACCAGAACTTATTCCAGCCTGTGTAGCACTCGTAGCCCACCCTGATGACGAGCGCTATCAGAAGTTTTTTGGCAAGAGCGTAACCACGCCACTTTTTGGAGTTGAGGTTCCAGTAGTTGCCCACCGTCTTGCGCAAAAAGACAAAGGTTCTGGAATTGCAATGATTTGTACCTTTGGTGATGTCACCGACGTTATCTGGTGGAGAGAGCTAGATCTTCCAAACCGCGCCATCTTGGGCTGGGATGGCAGAATCCTGAGCGATGCTCCCGAGGTAATCAAGGACTCTAAAGCGCTTGAGGTATTTGCTGAACTAGCCGGTAAGACAGTTTTCTCGGCAAGGCAGCGAATTGTTGAGCTCTTGCTCGAGTCAGGAGACATGGTCGGTGAGCCTAAGCCAATCACCCACCCGGTTAAGTTCTTTGAAAAAGGCGACAAGCCTCTTGAGATTGTCTCAACGAGACAGTGGTACCTCAGAAATGGCGGCCGCGACGAGGAACTTCGCGACAAGCTAATTGCACTGGGTAAGGACCTATTGTTTCACCCTGACTTTATGCGAGTGCGTTTTGAGAACTGGGTCAATGGCCTAACTGGTGACTGGCTAGTATCCAGGCAACGATTCTTTGGTGTTCCGATTCCAGTTTGGTACGCACTCGATGCTGAAGGTAATCCTGATTACGACAGAGTAATCACTCCCGCTGAATCAGCTCTGCCGGTTGATCCTTCCAGCCAATGCCCGGATGGTTTCACCGAAGATCAGCGTGGCAAACCAAAGGGTTTTATGGGAGAGGTGGACATTCTTGATACCTGGGCAACATCTTCCCTAACACCACAGCTTGCCGGTGGTTGGATTTCCGATCCTGAGAAGTATGCCAAGGTATTCCCGTTCACTTTGCGTCCTCAGGGTCAAGACATTATTCGCACCTGGCTGTTTTCAACCGTCCTTCGTTCTTTCCAGCAAGAGAAGCAACTGCCGTGGAGTGACGCTGCGCTATCTGGTTGGATTCTTGATCCAGACCGCAAGAAGATGTCCAAATCCAAAGGCAATGTTGTAGTGCCCAATGATCTTCTAGATGAGCACGGCTCCGATGCCGTCAGATACTGGGCTTCTGCGGCAAGGCTTGGAACCGACGCGGCCTTTGATGTGGGTCAGATGAAAGTTGGAAGACGACTAGCAATTAAGGTTCTAAACGCTGCGAAGTTCGTTCTCTCCTTTGAGCTTGCTAGCGACAAGGTAGAAGTAACTGAAGATATTGATAAGGCGATGCTTGCAGCTCTTGCCGAAGTTGTTACGGGAGCAACAAAGGCCTTTGAAAGCTACGATCACACGAAAGCTCTTGAGCTAACCGAATCGTTCTTTTGGAACTTCACTGACGACTACCTAGAGCTTGTCAAAGAACGCGCCTATGGTCAAAACACAGACCCTGCAGCCCAAGCATCTGCGGTGAGCGCGCTAAGAATTGCCCTACTTGCCATCACCAAGCTATTGGCACCATTTATTCCTTTCGCCACCGAAGAAGCCTGGAGCTGGTGGCAAGAAGGTAGTGTCCACCGCAGTAATTGGCCAGTAGCTGAGGACCTATCTGGCTTCACCGGAAGCCAGAACGCAGGCCTGCTATCTCTTGCCTCGCAGGCACTAATTGGGATTCGGAAAGCCAAGTCTGACGAAAAGCTATCGATGAAGGCTGAAATAACCAGCCTGACCATTGAAGCTAGTGAACAAGATGTTGAATCGCTAAAGCTCATCGAATCCGACTTGAAATCGGTAGGAAAAATCGATGAGATCAACTACAAAGCATCTCAGTCGCTAGCAATAAGCGGAGTTTCTTTCAAGCCTGCGCAATAAGAAGGGTCCGAGATGACTAATTCAAATCCATTTCAAGATCGATCAACACTTGAATACGAACTACCTGATTTTTCCAAAATCACAGACGAGCACTACCTGCCGGCTTTCTATGCTGGTTGCGAGCAGCAGCTAGCAGAAATTGAAGCAATAACCTCACGACCTGAAGTAACTTTTGACAACACCGTTGTCGCTTTGGAGCGATCTGGGAAAATGCTCGAGCGAATGCTTCTGGTTTTCTATAACAAGTCATCAGCCGACACCAACCCGACTATCGACAAAATTGAATCTGAGATTGCACCAAAGCTTGCAGGCCACGAGGATGCCATAAAGCTAAATCCTGCTTTGTTTTCTCGAATCGAAAGACTTTACGAAACCCGCGCTCAGCTTGGCCTGGATACCGAGTCGGATTGGCTCATTGAAAGATATCATCGGGACTTTGTGCACGCGGGAGCACAACTAAGCCCTGAAAACCGCGAGACCCTAAAGCAATACAACGAGAAACTCTCCGAGCTACAAACCAAGTTCGATCAGAACGCCCTAGCAGAAGCTAATCGTTTGGGTGTTGTGGTGGATGATGTTGTGATGCTTGCTGGATTATCTGAATCAGAAATTGACATCGCCGCTCAGGCAGCCAAAGAACGCGGCCTCGAAGGTAAGTATCTAGTGAACATGGTGAATTACACCGGTCACCCTTGGTTGGCCTCTTTAGAAAACCGGGAAATGCGTGAAAAGATCATGCGTGCCAGCATGTCAAAATCCACCTCTGGTGGGGACTTTGACAATCAAGAGCTCATCAAGCAAATCATCAAACTTCGGGCCGAGCGTGCCAAGCTTCTTGGCTTCGAGAGTCACGCAGCCTATGTGCTCTCGGATCAAACAGCTGGTAATCCAGCAAATGCGCACAAAATGCTTCGCCGTATTGCCCCAGCTGCCGTTTCCAACGCGCGCTCAGAAGCAAAGGATCTTGAGGCCCAACTACAAAAAGACCACGCTGGTTCAAAGCTTGAAAGCTGGGACTGGGCTTACTACACAGAGAAGGTCCGAAAAGAAAAGTACAACCTAGATACCTCTTTGATGAAGCCCTACTTCGAACTGGAACGAGTGCTATTTGACGGTGTCTTTTTCGCTGCTGAGAAGCTGTTTGGAATTACTTTCAAGGAAAGAAATGACCTTCGGGCTTACCATGAGGAAGCCAGGGTGTTTGAGGTCTTCAACGAAGACGGGTCCAAACTTGGATTGTTTGTAGGGGATTTCTTTACTAGAGACTCTAAGCACGGTGGCGCATGGATGAACAACCTAGTTGATCAATCCAAGCTGCTAAGTCAGAAGCCTGTTGTTGTAAACAACCTGAACATTCCAAAGCCTCGCGCGGGTGAACCTTCTCTTCTAACTTTTGATGAAACCAGCACACTGTTTCATGAGTTCGGGCACGCCTTGCATGGTCTGTTATCTGACGTCACTTACCCAAGGTTTTCGGGCACCAACGTAGAACGTGACTTTGTTGAGTTCCCATCACAGGTAAATGAGATGTGGATGCTTTGGCCGGAAGTTGTTGCTAACTATGCCAAACACTATGAAACTGGTGAGGTTCTTCCAGCTGAGTGGATAGCAAGCTTGCAAGCTTCAGAGACTTTCAATGAAGGATTTGAGACTACTTCTTACCTTGCAGCGGCAATTCTGGATCTGGCCTGGCACGAGGTTGCCGACCAAAGCATTTCGGATGTTTCTAAGTTTGAAGCGGATGCGATCAAGGATTACGGATTAGATTTTGATCCGGTTCCTGTTCGTTACAAGAGCGGATACTTCTCGCATGTGTTTTCTGGCGGCTACTCTGCCGGTTACTACGGCTACATCTGGTCTGAGGTACTTGACGCAGATACCGTGAATTGGTTCAAGCAAAATGGTGGCCTTTCAAGACAAAACGGCGAACGCTTCAGAAAAGAGTTGCTGTCTCGCGGAGGCTCGATTGATTCGATGGACATGTTTAGAAACTTCCGTGGCCAAGAGCCTGCAATTGAGCCGCTTCTTACGCGCCGCGGTCTGATCTAGCTAGCGGCACTTTATCCCAAAAAAGCACCAGCATTCCAGCAACTAGTGCCCAGAAGGCTCCGCCGATACCAAATATCGAGATGCCGGCAGCTCCCACGATGAAAGTTATAGCCGCAGGCAATCGAGTGCTTCGGTCCTCCAAGGATGCTCCAATAGAGGTGATGAAGCTCGGAAGAAGCGCTAACCCAACTACTGCAAGTAGTAGCTCGGATGGGACTGCAAGAACAAAGGCTGCAAACAATCCGGCCCCAATTGCAAACAACCAATAAACCAACCCGCCAACAAAAGACGCTAGCCAGCGACGTGATGGGTCTTTGGCCGCTTGCTCGTTTGCATTAATCGCAGCGGTAATGGCCGCAAGATTCATTCCAAACCCACCAAAGAACGATGCGAGCATCGTCGCAACCCCAGTTGAGGTTATGACCGGTCGTACCGGAACCTTGTATCCAAAACCCTTCATGATTGCGATCCCTGGAAGGTTCTGGCTCGCCATGGTTATCAGATACAACGGAATACCAATTGAAAGAATCGGAATCAAATCAAGTGCGGGAATTACGATATCGAAGTTTGGTAACAGTCTCGCGCTATCCAGCCAATCCCATCCCAGGTCCGCATTTACTAATCCAAAGGCCAAAACAATGGCTACCGGCGTTGCCCAAACGGTTGCGATCCGATTCAATACGAACCACACCAGAACAAATGGAATCACAAGAAGTGGGTAATCAACAGCAGCTCGGACGGTGTTAATTACAAACAAAAAAAGAATTCCCGCCAGCATCGCACTTGCAATACTCGCCGGAATTTTCTGTACCAATCTAGATAGAGCTGGCCAAAGTCCGGTGACGGTAAGTAGGACTCCGGAAAGCAAGAATCCCCCGACCGCCTGATCGAATTCCAAACCCAGCCCTGCCGAAGCTGCTAGAAACGCTGCGCCTGGAGTGGACCACACAATCGAAATTGGCATCTTGTAGCGATAGCTCAATACCGTTGAGAGCAAACCGTAGCCAATCAGTAAAACAAACAGTGCTGTAAAGGTTTGATCTCTGTTAGCTCCCATCGCAACTAAACCGGCAATTGCAATTCCAAAAGTTGCAGCCGAGCCAGAAATAGAAGCTACGAAGCCTGCGATTATGGGTGCTTTTAGTTCAGGCTTGGAAGACTGAACGGGGCTCATTTATTAGGCAGATTTTTCTTGGGCTTGTTTTTTGAATGGAGTGATGGAAGCCTCTTTTTTACCCAAGACAACATCCTTGGTAATCTTCACGAGTCCTTGGGTTTCCATGGTTGGAATCTCAAACATTATTGAGCCAAGCACTGTTTCCAAAATTGAGCGCAAGCCTCGAGCCCCAGTTTCGCGCTCGATTGCCATGTCAGCCATTAACTCAAGTGCTGCTTTATCAAACTCCAGCTCGAAGCCATCCAGCTCGAACATTCTTTGATACTGCTTGGTAAGGGCATTTTTAGGAACTGTCAGAATATCCATCAAGGCCGAACGGTCAAGCGGTTCAACGGTTGCAATAACTGGTAGTCGGCCAATGAATTCAGGAATCAGGCCAAATTTTCTCAAATCTTCTGATTGAACATCGTTGAAGATGTCAGGATCCACCCCGTGAGACTGAACTTCGTTGCCAAAGCCAATACCTCTCTTACCGGATCGGTTAGAGATGATTTCTTCTAGGCCTGCGAAAGCACCTGCCACGATGAAAAGCACATTAGTGGTATCGATCTGAATGAAATCTTGCTGCGGGTGCTTTCTGCCACCCTGCGGCGGCACCGAAGCTACAGTACCTTCTAAAATCTTTAGCAATGCCTGCTGAACACCCTCACCTGAAACATCTCGGGTAATCGATGGGTTCTCGGCTTTTCGGGAAATCTTGTCAATCTCGTCGATGTAGATAATGCCCTGCTCGGCTCGCTTGACATCAAAATCAGCAGCTTGCAAAAGCTTTAGCAGGATGTTCTCAACATCCTCACCCACGTAACCAGCTTCGGTCAAAGCCGTAGCGTCAGCTACCGCGAAAGGAACGTTAAGTCTTTTGGCAAGTGTTTGGGCCAGGTAGGTCTTTCCACAACCGGTTGGACCAATCATCAAAATGTTTGACTTGGCAATTTCGATTGCGTCGTGCTCTTTACCGGCGGCGGTTAGGGTGCCAACGGAACGAATTCTCTTGTAGTGGTTATAGACAGCAACTGAAAGAACTTTTTTGGCTTTGTCTTGACCAATTACGTACTCGTCCAAGTAGCCGTAGATTTCTTTTGGCTTTGGAAGGGTTATGTCTTCAATTTCCTTGGAAGCCGCAGCGCCAAGTTCTTCTTCAATAATTTCGTTGCAAAGCTCAATGCACTCATCGCAAATGTAAACACCTGGGCCTGCGATTAGCTTTCTAACTTGCTTCTGGCTCTTTCCACAGAATGAGCACTTCAGCAGGTCGCCTGATTCGCTGAGTTTTGTCATACCTAAAACCCTATTACCCATCCCCGACAATGGCGGTTAGGTTCTCCCAAGGTTTTACTTGGCAGGCAGTGCGTTCTTACGAGAAGTAAGCACCTGGTCAATCAATCCGTAGGTCAGAGCCTCATCAGCAGTCAAGATCTTGTCGCGGTCGATGTCCTTGTTAACTTCGGCCACGGTCTTGTTGGAGTGCTTGGAGAGAGTCTCTTCGAGCCACTCACGCAAACGCATAATCTCTTTTGCCTGAATCTCGATATCAGAAGCCTGTCCTCGACCGGAGTCACCGGTTGCAGGTTGGTGAATCAAGATTCTTGCGTTCGGCAAAGCTAGACGCTTTCCTGGAGATCCCGCTGCAAGCAACACGGCAGCAGCAGAGGCAGCCTGACCCAAACAAACAGTTTGAATGTGCGGTCTGATGTATTGCATGGTGTCGTAGATCGCAGTCATTGCGGTGAATGATCCACCCGGTGAGTTGATATACATAGTGATGTCACGGTCAGGGTCTTGGCTTTCAAGAACCAAAAGTTGCGCCATGACATCGTCTGCCGAAGCGTCGTCAACCTGAACACCTAGAAACACGATGCGGTCTTCAAAGAGTTTGTTGTAAGGGTCCTGGCGCTTGAAACCGTAGGAGGTTCTCTCCTCAAAGCTAGGAAGAATGTACCTAGCTTCTGGGGACAGGTTTGAAAGGTCTTTAGGCAATTTTCAGTTTCTCCCTACTTGTTTCCAACACCGGTGGCTGCGCCAGCGGATGCTTGAATGTGGTCGATGAATCCGTATTCCAAAGCTTCTTGAGCTGTGAACCAGCGATCGCGATCGCCATCTTCCATAACTTGCTCAACGGTCTTTCCAGTTTGGTCTGCGGTGATCTGTGCAAGCTGACGCTTCATGGACATAATCAGCTCCGCCTGAGTTTGAATGTCGGCAGCAGTTCCACCGAAACCTCCAGCTGGCTGGTGCAGTAGCACTCTGGTATTTGGCGTGGCATATCTTTTGCCCTTGGTGCCAGATGAAAGTAAGAACTGACCCATCGAAGCAGCCATTCCAATTCCAACAGTCACGATGTCGTTAGGAACATACTGCATGGTGTCGTAGATGGCCATACCTGCAGTGATAGAACCACCCGGTGAGTTGATGTAAAGGTAAATGTCCTTGGTGGAGTCTTCGGCTGCAAGCAGCAGAATCTTTGCGCAGATGTCATTGGCCATGTCATCGCGAACTTCGCTTCCAAGCCAAACGATTCTGTCTTTTAATAGACGGTCAACGGTGGAATACTTTTCCATTGCCTTATCTGCCATTTGAGTCCCTTATCCAATTCTTGATTACTTGCTTGCTAGACCAAGATACTTCGAAACACGCCAAGATTAGGGCTTGTTCGCCTAGGGCAATAAAGCAGCTGTCTAGTCGTGGTCGTGACCGGCGTGTGAGTCCTGGCTTGAGTTATCGCCCTTTAGAAACTCCCCCAAATCAACAGGTTTATTTGCCTTGTCAGTCACGACCGCCTCAGACAGAACAATGGAAAGCGCCTTACGCCTTGCGACCTCTCCAACAAAAGCTGGGACCTGACCGTTTTTGCTAATGGTCTCCACAAACTGGTTTGGGTCCATGCCATAGTTTTGGCTGCTCAGTATCAGGTACTGCATCAATTCCTGCTCGCCAACCTTGATGCCTTCGGCGTCAACAATCGCGTCAAGCAACATCTGAACCTTGAAGGACTTCTCGGACTCCAGTGTCACTTCGGCGCGATGCTTGTCATCTTGCAATCTGCCCTCACCCTCGAGGTGGCGGTTCACGTCTGACTCAATCATTTCTTTTGAAACTGGAACGTCAACAATCTTTAGTAGTTCCTCAGTAAGAAGATCCCTTGCCTGGATTCCTTGTGAGTAACTCTTGGACTTAGCAATTTGAACTTCGATGTCGTCCTTTAGCTCTTTTAGCGTGTCAAACTGGCTTGCCAACTTGGCAAAGTCATCGTTTGCTTCTGGAAGCTCGCGCTCCTTCACTGCGTTTACCGTCACGGTAACTTCGGCTTCTTCGCCCGCCATGTCTCCACCAACAAGCTTGGAGCGGAACACGGTAGTTTCTCCTGCAGTAAGAGTGTCTAGGGCCTCGTCGATGCCATCCAGTAAGTTTCCAGATCCAACTTCGTAAGAAATGTTCTCGGCAGAGTCGATTTCTTTGCCATTAATGCTGGCAGCCAAATCAATTGAGACAAAGTCGCCCTTCTTGGCTGCGCGCTCAACGGTGTTTAGGGTTCCAAAGCGAGCACGAAGAGAATCTAGCTCGTCGTCAATTTCCTTGCCTCCCACTTTGATGTTGTCGACAACAACCTTGAGCCCGCGGTAGCCAGGCAGCTTGATCTCTGGTCTTACCTCGACTTCGATTTCAACAACCAGGTTTCCCAAGAATGTGTTCTCGTCAGGGCTTGACTTGACGTCAGCTTTTGGCTGGCCCAGTGGGCGAAGTTTGCTTTCCTCGAGAGCTTTTTTGTAGATGCCATCTAGCCCGTCGTTGATGGCGTGAGCCATGATTGCTGGGCGTCCAACTCTTTGATCCAAGAGCGCTGCAGGGATTTTCCCCTTGCGGAAGCCAGGCACGTTGACCTGCTGCGCGATGTGCTCGTAGGCGTGATCAAGCGAGGGCTTGAACTCTTCTGGGGTGACTTCGATGTTGAGCTTGACGCGGGTTGGGTTAATTCGTTCAACGCTAGTTTTCAAGTTGTTCTCCTGGAAATTTGCCCCCATAAAGGGGTAAACAAATACGGCTCTTTGTTTGTCGGGGTGACAGGACTCGAACCTGCGATATCCTGCTCCCAAAGCAGGCGCGCTAGCCACTACGCTACACCCCGGTGGTTTTTGGAAATAATTCCATAAACAACCTCGGTCAGTCTATCCCATACAATAGTGAGGTAGCGAACGGCTTTTTCGGGAGTGTAGCTCAATGGTAGAGCCTCAGTTTTCCAAACTGATGGCGCGGGTTCGATTCCCGTCACTCCCTCCAATTACCTCTGGCAGGTATTACACCAATAAAGCTTGCGGCCATAGAAAAGCTCCAGCTTTACTTTCTTTCCGCAACTTCGACAAGGCAAGCCCTCACGCTTGTAAACGTTGTATCGGTCTGCCACCAAGACTCGACCCTTTAAGAAGCCCTCGCGAGTGAGCATCATGCCGGTCTTCACTCCAATTTTCATCAGTGCCACAGCGTCATCCCAAATAGCTAGCAGATCTTGCTCGGAAACTTTGTTTCCCGGTTTATGTGGGCTTATTCCGGCTCGAAACAACAACTCTGCTCGATAGACGTTTCCGATGCCGCTAATCACGGCTTGGTTCATTAGTAATGCTCCAATAGGAACCGCCGAGCTTCTCACTTTCGAAACAAATCGAAGTCCCTCTTTACCCGAAGGATCCGGTATTAGCGGATCTGGGCCAAGACGTCTAAGAACTGTCAAGACATCTTCGGCGTCGACTACTTCACAAACTGTTGGACCACGAAGATCTGCTGAAGCTGAGTTTGATCCGAACCGGGCACGGACCTGACCCCAGACCTCTGGTGCTTTTGATAGTGGCACATCGTAGAAGTTCCACTTGCCGTAGATTCCTAAGTGAACGCGAATAGTTAGCTTGTTATCAAACCCAAGAAAAAGTTGCTTGCCAATAGCAGTTGACTCAACAAGCTTCCTTCCTGAAACTAAAGACGCCTGCTCGGAAAATCTTCCTTGCGGAGAAGAGACTTTTACTTTGGAATCAACAAATAGATCGGCAAGTTTGTTGGCTGTTCTATGAACGGAGTGGCCTTCTGGCATGAGGCTAGGAAATGATCTCTTCGATTTGCCTGACTATTGCCTGCGGGTCTTTACTTCGGATAGACACTTCAGTTCCGTCTTGCAGATTTAGCTTGACAGCTGGGCCCTTTGAAGGAACAAATCCAATTTTGCGAGCGGTCAGCCTTACTCCCCATCCGCCAAACTCTCTAGCCGATACCGTACCCACATCAGCGCTAACAATTTCTTCTGGAGGAAAGTTCATAACACTAAAGCCACGAAGCTTCACTTCAACATTTTCGCCGACAACTATTTCTGGCATGGCCAATAGGAAAATCAACAACACCGGGACAGAAAGAATTAAGAATATAAACAAGGGTAAAGAAAAGCTGATCTCGGCCGCGTTGGAGGCGCCAATTTGAATAAGGGCAGAGGTAGCAACTATTCCGGTTATCAACCAAAAAACAATTCCAATGACAAGATTTATCAGTTTTTTAATTCGAAATTTAGCTTTGGTCCTTATGGATACCGCAACAGAAGGTATCCAGATTAGCAACTGGATGACTAAAGCAGTAATAGCAAATTCATTAATTGACACCAAGCGATCTGGCTGCAGAGTGATTCCCCAGTGAATTGCAATTGGGTCTGGTAGCAAATCAGCAGAAGCGAGCTGAAATAAAAGAACCTGAAGAATTGCAATTGCTGCAGGTTGAAGAAACCAAACGTTGAGTCTTGAGTTATCCAGTTTCATTGACTAGCTAATCTCTCCCGTTTGCTCAAAGAGGCCGATCTTTCCGATTCTGCGCTCATGTCTTTCATCTTTGCTAAATGGCTCAGCAATGAACACCTTAATTAGCTCGAGAACTTCTTCTTTACTGTGCTGCCTAGCACCGATGGCAATAACGTTGGCGTCGTTGTGCTGCCTGGCAAGTTCAGCAATCTCTTTATTCCACACCAAAGCGGCTCGAATTCCCCTTACTTTGTTGGCTGCAATTTGCTCACCGTTTCCAGATCCGCCAAGAACAATTCCAAGAGCAGTTACCTCAGCCTGTAAATCGCGTTGTACGGCAAGAGCAGCATTAATACAAAACGCTGGGTAGTCATCGAGAGGATCAAAAGACTGTGGTCCATGATCAAATACTTCGTGACCGAGATTAGTTAGTTCCTGGATTAGGTAGTGGCTTGTTTCTAGCCCGGCATGATCGGTGGCGATGTGAATTCTCATATTTACCTAATCTACTTATCGAAACCACTGCGAAGAAGCCGCAACACAATTGAGCCAATTACTGCAGTGAGAGTCACGTAGGTAAGAGTAAGTGCTTGCAGATTCACAGTTAGCACCGCTGGGGCTGCGAGAGCTGCGATAACCATTGAGAATTCACCCCTTGGGGTCAAGAAGGCACCAGCTCGAATCCAGCTGAACTTGTCAACCATATCCTTGGCAATCCACCAGCCAACAGCGAATTTCCCTGCGACACCAATGATCACAAATAGCATCACGGCCGGAAGCACTTGCAGAAGCTCTGCAAAATTGGTTGCCAGTCCAAAAAATAGAAAGAAAATCGCGGCGAATAGATCTCTCAGTGAGCCAAGTCTTCCACGCACCGTGTTGGCGACCTCACCAGTCAATAAAAGTCCAACAAGGAACGCAGCGACCGCTCCTGAGAATCCTGCAAGGTCCGCAACTCCAGCCGCCAACAACGCTGATCCAAACACTGTCAATAGCAAGCCAGAGGGAACATCGGGATTCAAGATTCTGGACCACTTGGCACTCCCGCGATAAGAAATTATCAAAACAAGTCCAGTAATAATTAATGCAACCGAAACTGACACGAGGCCCGCGGCTGCCGACAGGCCAAGCACTAGCGAAGTCAATAGTGGCAAGTACGGAGCTAAGGCAAGATCTTCGAACACCAAGATTGCAACCACTCGTTTGGAAAGTTCCGATTTACGCCAACCGGTTTCACGCAGTAACTCTGAGGCAATTCCCGAAGAGGAAACGTATGCAATACCGCCCACCACAAATGCGGCAAGTGGGCCCCAACCAAAAGCCAGTGCGAGCAATGCTCCAGGGATAAAGTTCGTAGCAATGTCAAAAATTCCCGCGGATTTTCTGTTTTTGAAAGCTTTAGCTAGATCAGGTGCGGAATACTCCAACCCCAGTAACAGCAGCAACAAGATTGCACCGATTTGTGCTCCGATTGCCAGAAAATCTGAACTTAGATTAACTAAACCAAAACCGCCCTGGCCAACCGCAAGTCCGACAATCAGATACAAAGGGACAACAGAGAATTTCAGTCGGGCAGCGATGAAGGCAATTACTCCAAGCCCAACTAACAGCGCGCCAATTTCAGCGAGGGTCTGCGATGCCTCTGCCGAGCCCCCCAAGGCCATAACTGGATTGATCACACTGTTATTGTTTCACACCCTCCTGTCCCCCAGTTAGGCTTTGGGATGAACAGTCACTAGAGAGAAGAAGCGATGCCTGGCGAAAACCTAACAAGAACCGAAGCTCAAGAGCGAGCAGCAGCCTTGGAGGTTCAGAGCTACCAAGTTGAGATCGACCTCACCCAAGGCCCAGAGTTCTTCGGTTCCACCACCAGAGTGCGCTTCACCTCGAAGACCCCAGGTGTTGCAACCTTTATTGACGCCATCACAAACTCTGTGCATTCGGTTGTGCTAAACGGCGAGGTGTTAGATCCGGCCGTGGTGTCAGATGGCATTCGTATCCAGCTACCTTCTATTGCAGCCGAAAATGAGCTGGTTGTTGTGGCTCAGGGTAAGTACACCAACACCGGCGAAGGGCTACACCGTTTTGTGGATCCAGTAGATCAAGAGGTATACCTTTATACCCAGTTCGAGGTGCCTGATTCTCGCCGCATGTTTGCGGTTTTCGAGCAGCCCGACCTAAAGGCGAACTTCCAGTTCAACATCACCGCTTCTAGCTACTGGAAGGTTGTATCAAACTCCCCCACCCCAACTCCAAATGATCTAAGAGAAGGTGTTTCGGTTTGGAACTTTGAGCCCACACCTCGCATCTCAAGCTACATAACCGCTCTGGTAGCAGGACCCTATGTTGAGGTTAGAGATGAACTGGTTTCATCTTCTGGCAAGACAATTCCGCTAGGTGTTTTCTGCCGCAAGTCATTATTTGAGTTCTTGGACGCCGAATACGTGTTTGAAAAAACCAAGCAGGGCTTTAAGTTCTTTGAGAAGCAGTTCGACTACCCATACCCATTTGAAAAGTATGACCAGCTCTTTGTTCCCGAGTTCAATGCCGGAGCTATGGAAAACGCTGGAGCTGTAACGTTCACCGAAACCTACGTTTTCCGCTCCAAAGTAACTGATGCCGTAAAAGAACGTCGCGTTGTAACTATCTTGCACGAGCTCGCTCACATGTGGTTTGGCGATCTAGTAACCATGCGCTGGTGGAGCGATCTGTGGCTAAATGAATCCTTTGCCGAATACATGTCTACTTTGGCTACCCAAGAAGCAACCGAGTGGCACGGAGCATGGGCGACGTTTGCCTCTCTAGAAAAGTCCTGGGCTTACCGCCAAGACCAACTCCCATCGACGCATCCAATCGTTGCTGAAATAAACGACCTGGAAGATGTGCAGGTGAACTTTGATGGCATTACCTATGCCAAGGGAGCGTCTGTTCTCAAGCAGCTTGTTGCTTGGGTTGGCCAGGAACCATTTATGCGTGGAGTCTCCGACTACTTCAAAAAGCACGCCTTCAAAAACACTGAGCTGAAGGATCTTTTGAAAGAGCTCGAGAACCAAAGTGGAAGAGACCTTAGCCAGTGGTCCAAGCTTTGGCTTGAAACCGCAGGAGTAAACACTTTGCGACCAGAGATTGTCGAAAAAGATGGAGTAATCGAGTCATTTGCAATCCTGCAATCAGCGATCGATGCCTATCCGTACCTAAGACCACACCGCATTGCTATTGGTCTCTACGAAGAGCAAAACGGCAAAATCGTTCGAACTGATCGAATCGAGTTGGATGTTGAAGGAGCCAAGACCGAGGTTCCAGAACTTGCCGGAAAGAAACGTCCCGATTTGATTTTGCTAAACGATGAAGATCTCACCTACGCAAAGATTCGTTTGGACGAGTCTTCTTGGAGCTTTGCCTTGGACAAGCTTTCACTAATCGAAGACCCGCTTGCTAGAGCCTTAGTTTGGGGATCTGCTTGGGATGCAACCCGTGATGGAGAAACTTCACCTCGCGATTTCATAAAGCTCGCTCTTAGTCACCTTGAATTCGAAACTGAGTCAACAACTATGTTGACGATCTTGAGGCAGTTACTGACAGTTGCGAACCTATATGTAGCTGAGCAAAACCGCTCGACTGAGCAGCTGTCACTGGCTGATGGCTTGTGGAGCTTGGCTCAAAGTGCTGAAGCTGGCTCGGACGCGCAGTTGCAGTTTGTGAAATTCTTCGCGCAATTTGCTAGAAGCGACCAGCAGCTAGCAAATGTTTCGGCCCTTCTAAGTGGCGAGATCAAGCTTGCCTCGCTTGCAATTGATACTGACCTGCGATGGGAGCTTGTTACCTCTTTGGCTGTCGGTGGAAATATCTCTAGCCAGGAATTAGATCAAGAGCTTGCTAACGACAACACCGCCAACGGACAGAAGTATCACGTTGCCGCCGTTGCCGCGTTGCCGGACATCGTTTCAAAGCAAGCCATGTTCACTAAGTTGGTTGCCACCGATGAGCTCTCGAATGCGTTGGTAAATTCTGCGAGCTTGGCTTTTGGGCGAGTGTTGGATCCAAAGTCACTACAGCCTTTTGTCGCTCAGTATTTTGCGAACGTGCTCAAGGTCTGGGAAGAGAAGACGTATCAAATGGCCGAGTATCTTCTTGTAAATCTCTACCCTCTGGCACTTGCCAACAATGAGCTAGTTTCTGAGACCGAGGCTTTCCTGTCTAAAGCTGAGGTTCAAAGCAAGCCGGCGCTTCGCAGAATCATCATCGAGAACCTGGCCAATGTTGAAAGAGCGCTTAATGCTCAGCAACGGGATCTAAGAAGCTAAATGCCTGATGAGTTTGAGGACGCCAACCGCGTTGAAGTAGTTCGAATCAAGGGGCTTTCTGGAGAAGCTGTTGAGGGTAACTTCTTTGAGCTGGTTGGTGGTACCGATACTTTCAAGAAACTTGTTACTAAGTTTTATGAGGGTGTTGCCACTGACGATGTACTAAAGCCAATGTATCCAGAAGATGATTTGGGTCCAGCAGCCGAGCGACTAAGAATGTTTCTGGAGCAGTACTGGGGTGGTCCGCAAACCTATCAAGAAACCAGAGGTCACCCCAGACTCAAGCAGCGCCACCAGCCCTTCAAGATAAACCCGCTGGCTCGTGAGAGATGGTTGCATCACATGAAGGTGGCGTGTGATTCACTGGAGTTAGCTCCCCTGCATCAAGCGCAGCTTTGGGGATATCTAGATCGTGCAGCAACTTCAATGCTGAACACATTTGAAGACTAGAAGTGCTTGGCCTCTTTAGATAACACATGGCCAAATTGTGACGAGAGTCTGACCCAGCCTTGAGAGTGAAAAACGGGAACCATTTCGCCTTCAGTTAAAAAGCCAAGTCCGGAAGCAGCAAAGGCTGCGCCAGCTGGAACTTTCGAATCGAGGTCAATGGCTCTACCCCAAACCTCGGAACGAATACGAGCCGCTATTGGTCCACCAACTGATTCTGGGATTGTCTCCGCGACTTCGATAATTCCTTTTCTGGCAACGCCGGTAAGCATGTATTCGGGCAGGCTCGTAGCTTCCACCCAACCGGTTCGTGGTGGAGATACTCCAGCCCAGGGCACCCGCTCTGAAGACTCGAGATGAAATACAAAACTCTGGTCTGCTTCTGGCTTTTCTAGCTCAAATGCAATTCGGTCAAGAATTGCCTGGATTGGAACCAGCACGTTGATTTCAGCTTCTTGCTTTAGATCCATTGTGCGAAGACCTAGGACAGTTGGGCCATCATCCAAAATATTTGCCGTAAACAAAGGTGCTACGTAAGCAGTCAGGAGGGCTCCAAAGGCTCTAAGCCTTACAACTCCCTTGGGGTCCATTTTCTTGGCCCGAGTCAAAAAGGTTTTTAGATCGAGCGCAGTTTGCTGGTCCAAAAGCTGGAATTCATTTTTCATTTCATTACTAAACTTACCCTGATAGCTGCCACGCATAGTAAGGACACCCAAGATGAGCAAGGTTCCCCCTCCTAAAGACCCACTTGCTGATCTATTGGTTGCGCTTGATATCAAAGATGCCGGTGGGGCAAGAACCAAAGAAGACATTTTTATTGGCCCGTCGCAATGGATGCCGCACGGAAGAGTATTTGGTGGTCAAGTACTCGCGCAGTGCACTGTTGCAGCAACCAGAACAGTAGACCCGGACAGAATCTTGCATTCGCTCCACGGATATTTCTTGAGACCGGGGGACATTGATTTCCCAATTACTTTTTCGGTTGACAGACTAAGAGACGGTAAGTCGTTTTCAACCAGAAGAGTCCAGGCCTACCAAAAAGGTGAACCCATCTTTTCCATGATCTCCTCATTTCAAACTGAGAGTCCAGGACTTACCCACCACGAGCAGATGCCAGAAGGTTTGAAACAGCCAGAAGATCTTCCCTCAGCAGCTGAAGTGCTTGGCGGTATTCCTCACCCGGTTGCTCAGTACTGGGCCAAGGCCAGACCGTTTGATTTGCGTCACGTGCAATCCCCGATCTACTTCGAAGTAAAGGGTGAGCCGGTGGCTCACCAGGCAGTTTGGCTCAAGGCCATCGGAGAATTACCTGCTTCTCCAACCCTGCATCAAGCCGCCCTTGCGTACGCTTCCGATTTCACGCTTCTTGAAAGCATCTATCGTAGGCACAAAATCTCTTGGGCTAAACCGGGACTAAAAACTGCGAGCCTCGATCACGCTATGTGGTTTCACGCGCCTGCCAAGGTGGATGAGTGGATGCTTTATGTTCAAGAATCACCAGCTGCTCAAAACAGCAGAGGGTTGGCTATTGGAAAGATATTTAGTCGCGAAGGTGCCTTGCTAGCAACAGTTGCTCAGGAGGGTATGGTTCGAGTACCCGAAGGAAAAGTAGCTAGTCTCTTGTCAATCTTCGGTAAGTAGAGCGGTGCGGCTTGGCAGCGTCTGGACCTAATCTTTCAATCTTGTTTGCTTCGTAGGCTTCGAAGTTTCCTTCAAACCAGTACCAATTATCTGGCTTCTCATCAGTTCCCTCGTAGGCCAAGATGTGAGTAGCAACTCGGTCCAGGAACCACCTATCGTGTGTGATGACCACGGCACAACCTGGAAACTCAAGTAAAGCGTTTTCCAAAGAACCTAAGGTTTCAACATCAAGATCGTTTGTTGGCTCATCAAGTAGTAGTAGGTTCCCACCCTCTTTCAAAGTCAAAGCAAGATTTAGCCTGTTGCGCTCACCACCGGAAAGCACTCCGGCAGGTTTTTGCTGATCTGGACCCTTGAAACCAAAAGCTGCGACATAAGCACGTGATGGCATCTCAACTTGTCCGACTTGAATGTAATCAAGTCCGCCAGACACAACTTCCCAAAGGCTCTTATCAGGGTCTATGCCTCCACGAGACTGGTCAACGTAGGAAATCTTTACCGTCTCACCGATTTGGAGCTCGCCACCATCAAGGGTTTCTTCACCAACAATCATCTTGAAAAGGGTTGATTTACCAACACCGTTTGGACCAATGATTCCAACAATTCCGTTTCGAGGAAGCGAGAATGACAAATCGGAGATCAGCTTTCTGTCCCCAAAATTCTTCTGCAGATTCTTGGCTTCCAAAACAATGTTTCCAAGTCTTGGGCCCGGCGGAATCTGAATCTCTTCAAAATCTAGTTTTCTTGCCTTGTCAGCTTCGCTTGCCATCTCTTCGTATCTTGAAAGCCTGGCCTTAGATTTTGTCTGTCTAGCTTTAGAAGACGAGCGGACCCACTCAAGTTCATCCTTTAGGCGCTTAGCTAACTTGACGTCTTTCTTTCCTGCAACTTCTAGACGCTCTTGCTTTTTCTCCAAGTAAGTGGAGTAGTTACCTTCGTATGGATAAGCGCGTCCGCGATCGAGTTCCAAAATCCACTGCGCAACGTTATCTAGGAAGTACCTATCGTGTGTAACAGCTAATACCGCACCTGGATACTTTGCAAGGTGCTGCTCGAGCCACAAAACACTCTCGGCATCCAAATGGTTTGTTGGCTCGTCAAGAAGTAGTAGGTCTGGCTTTTCAAGCAGCAATTTACAAAGTGCAACACGGCGCTTTTCTCCACCTGAAAGATGTGCCACGGGTGTGTCGCTAGGTGGGCAGCGAAGTGCATCCATTGCCTGCTCTAGTTGCGAATCCAAATCCCAAGCGTCCAGGTGATCAATTGCCTCTTGAAGAGTTCCCATCTCTTCGAGCAAGCGGTCATAGTCGGCGTCTGGATTAGCGAGTTCTGCTGAGATCTCGTTGAACCTGTCGAGCTTGGCCTTTACTTCTTTTACTGCCTCTTCCACGTTGCCAAGCACGGTTTTTGTTTCGTCTAGCTTGGGCTCCTGCATCAAGATGCCAACGGTGTAGCCCTCACTTAGGCGAGCTTCTCCGTTGGAGGGAGTGTCCAGACCAGCCATGATCTTTAGAACAGACGATTTACCAGAACCGTTAGGTCCAACAACACCAATTTTGGCGCCCGGAATAAATGAGAGCGTTACGTCATCCAAGATAAGTTTGTCGCCGTGCGCTTTTCGCGCTTTGATCATCTGATAGATAAATTCAGCCATGTTTCCCTCAAATTGTGGTGTCAAAAAAATGACACCCTTTTCACCAAGAGTGCTGTGGATAAGTTTATCCGACAATGTTGTGGCTCATTGTGAGCCGACAATCACATACACCTAGGTAAAAAGGGTGTCACGCGACCAGGCGCTTAGGGGGAAGTAGCCTGACCGGGTCTGTTACTTGCTCGCGGAGCTAAGCAGCGTTGTCTCCTTGGGCTCAAACTCTTCATCTTCAATTTCACTATCTGCTGGCTCTTCGCGCACCAGAACGGTGCGTGTAAACACTGAATTGCCCCAAGACAAGTCGTGGCCGATCACATCGGCCTCAATCTCAACAGAGGTTCCAGTTCTTTCTCCGTTATCCCAGTCACGAACCTTGAGTCTCCCCGAAGTGCAAACACGATCTCCCTTGGATACCGAACTTGCGGTGTTGATGGCAAGCTGGCGAAAACAGGTCACGGTGAACCAGTTAGTTTCCCCGTCAATCCAAGTGTTCTTGGATCTATCGAAGCGGCGCTTGGAGGATGCCAAGCGAAATGAGGTTATCGGCAAGCCATCTTGAGTGACTAGGTGCCTAGGGGTTGTTGCTACTAAACCTTGAACTGAGAATACATCTGACATCGCTACCTTCTTTTTCTCTGATTGAACTAAACAGAGAAAAAGACTCTCAAAAGGTAAATGGCCTTTGGGGGTTCAGAAAGAATCTGTGGAGAACTTATTTCAGATAAGAAGTAAAGGCCTTTGCGGTCTTTGCCATCTTGGGTTTGACCACCATGTTGCAGTATCCCTGGTCAGGGTTCTTGGCGAAGAAGTCCTGGTGGTAGGTCTCCCCAATCCAGAACTTTTCGAGAGGCAATAGCTGGGTAACAATGGAGTCTCCCCAGACTTGCTTGGCTCTTTCAATAGCGTGCTCAAATAGCGCTTTTTGGTCTTGCCCGTCATAGAACATGCAGCTTCGATAACTAGTTCCAATGTCGTTACCCTGGCGGTTTAGCTGGGTGGGATCATGCAAGGTAAAGAAGATGTCCAAAATCACATCGGCGGGAATTATTGATTCATCAAAGACAACCCTGGCAACTTCCGCGTGACCGGTTCCCTCACCGCAAACGGCTTCGTAGCTCGGGTTTTCAACATGGCCACCGCTATAGCCGACCTCGACGTCGCTTACGCCACGAAACTGCATAAAGCTCGAATCTAGGCACCAAAAGCAGCCACCGCCGAGGACAAAACTGATCATCTAGCTAGCTTAGGCTTGTGCTTATGAAATTTCGAGCCAGCCAAGACAGATACTCCCAAATCAAGTACCGCCGAACAGGAAAGTCCGGATTATTGCTTCCGGAAGTATCCCTAGGTCTTTGGCACAACTTCGGCTCGGATCATTCTTTTGCCAACCAGCGCGCGGTGCTTCGTCGTGCCTTCGATTTGGGAATAACGCATTTTGACTTAGCAAATAACTACGGTCCGCCGCCCGGTCAAGCCGAAATTAACTTTGGTGAGCACCTGCGCAAAGACTTCACTCCTTACCGAGACGAAATGATTATCTCCACCAAGGCTGGATACGACATGTGGGATGGGCCATACGGTGAGTGGGGATCAAGAAAGTATCTGCTTGCCTCACTAGATCAATCTCTTGATCGCATGGGCCTTGAGTATGTTGACATCTTTTATTCACACCGATTCGATCCAGAAACTCCCCTGGAAGAAACTATGGGTGCACTCGCCTCTGCGGTAAGAAGCGGAAAGGCTTTATACGTTGGAATCTCCAACTATGACCCGCAGCAAACCATTAAGGCCAAACAGATTTTGGATTCGATGGGGATACCACTACTTATTCACCAGCCAAAGTATTCCATCCTGGAAAAAACTCCTGAATGGGGATTATTGGAAACGATAGAGGACCTTGGAATAGGTTCGATTGTCTTTTCGCCTCTGGCCCAAGGATTGCTAACCGATAGATACTTGGACGGAAAAGTTCCCAAATCTTCGAGAGCCTCAAAAGGAAAGTTCTTACCTTCGGCCCAAATAACCGAGCAGTACCTAACAGCTGCGAAGGCTCTAAATGCTGTTGCCACTTCAAGAAATCAGTCCCTTGCACAAATGGCGATTTCTTGGGTGCTAAGACAGCCCGCTGTGACCAGTGCTCTAATTGGAGCCTCAAGTGTTCAGCAGCTCGAACAAAACTACGCAGCTATCTTTGCAAACCCGTTCACCATGGAAGAACTTCGGTTAATCGATGACGCAACCAAGAACGGGTTGGGTTAGTAACTAATTGAGAACTAAGCATCCTGTTCTAGGAGTCATCTTTGCCCTAGCTGGCGTTGTGCTGTTTGGGCTAAATGCCTCAACCTCAAAAGTCACTATGGCAGCAGGAATTTCTCCCTCGGAACTTGTTATCTTTCGCTCGCTTGCTACAGCCCTAGGTGCCGGTATCGCGCTTGCTCTAGTAAATCCAAGGGCTTTCAAGGTCAAGCCAAAGGAATGGAAGAACCTTGTAATCTTCGGGATCTTCGGTGTTGCGCTCATGCAATGGTCTTATTCGAATGCAGTTGCCAACTTGCCAGTTGGCATTGCGCTTCTAATTGAATACACCGCGATTGTTATCGTGCCGCTGGTTTCTTTGTGGCTCTTCAAAGAAAAAGTGCTTCCTAGGCTTTGGTTTGCAATTGTCATGGTGCTAGGTGGCCTGGTGGTAGTTTCTAGAATCTGGGATGGTGGTTTGAACCCAGTTGGTGTGATGTTTGCTGTGGCTGCCGCCCTATTTTTGAGTTTTTACTTTCTTATGGGTGAGCACACCCTCAGAAACAGAGACGCGCTTTCCACGCTTTTTTACAGCATGTCCGTGTCTGCTCTGTTTTGGCTGATCGTGACCCCGTGGTGGAACTTCGATACTTCTTTGTTTGTGAAGACTGTCTCACTAACCGGTAACTTGGCACAGTACGAGCTTCCGATTTGGGTGCTTCTGATATGGATTGGGTTCTTCGGGTCCTTTCTTCCCATGCTGTTCTCGTTTCTGGCCCTAACTCACCTGAGGGCGACCGCTGTGGGGGTTCTCTCCACTGCTGAGACCGTGATGGCATTCGTTTTTGGTTGGGCTTGGCTAAATGAGAGAATTGACGGGCTTCAGGCTCTTGGAGGGTTATTGGTTATCGCCGGAATCGTTCTGGCACAAACTTCCAGAGTAAAAAAACAGGAAACTTCCTAACTAGCTGCCATAAGGACAACCGATGCGAAATGATTCCGCCGCAATGCTGGCAACAGTGGCGCTGGTTGGACTTGCAGCACTGCTGTTGGCTTTTTTTGACACCGGCACCTGCGTTGTCCCGGATGCCGAAGGGTTCACTACCTGCCAAGATATAGCTGACCAAAGAACTTGGGCGGCTTTGATCCTTGGAGCTGTTGTGGTGATTGGTTTCTCAGTTTCAATTGTCCGAAGAAAGAAACGCTAAACGTGCATGAGATAAACAAGGAAACTAAGGCTCTGAGAGAAGCCATTTTCGAATACGTCAGGGTCCGAATGGATTACAGTCCGGCTCCGTTGGATTCAGCTAAGTCTGAAGAAGAGATATTCAAACAAGCTGGGCAAACCATCACCGAACGAGGCATCGGAGGGCAAACAGCCCTCAAGCTTTTTGAAGATGTGCTAGCCCCAGCAACAATTTCAACTGACCACCCGGGGTTCTTGTCTTTCATTCCAAATGCGCCGACTGAAGTATCAAGTCTTTTTGACCTAATAGTCTCTGCGAGTTCGATATACGGGGGGTCATGGATAGAAGGCGCTGGCGCAATTTTTGCCGAGAACCAGGTGCTGTCCTGGCTTGCAAAAGAGGTGGGGTTGCCGGAAAACGCCGGAGGAGTTTTTGCTCAGGGTGGCACTGTTGGAAACCTCTCAGCACTGGCAGCTGCAAGAGATGCTCATCGTGAAAGACTTTCCAAAGCTGGAATCAATTACGAAGGAAGATTAGCGTTTATTGCTTCTAAAGAAGCCCATTCCTCACTGAAATCAGCAGCTAAGGTTATGGATGTCAACATCATTCTGGCAAAGCCAGAAGAGAACGGAAAGCTAGTTGCTAGTTCTGTTAAAGATGCGCTCTCAGCATCAGAGCCACACAGCGTATTTGCAATTGTTGCAACCGGAGGCACTACCAACTTTGGTATTGTTGACGATCTTCGCGGAATCGGTGAAATAGCCAAAACAAATAACATCTGGTATCACATCGATGGAGCCTACGGTCTTGCTGGCATTCTGAGTCCAAAATACCGTCACTTATTTGATGGCTCAGAACTTGCCGACTCTTTTATTGTTGACCCGCATAAGTGGCTCTTTGCCCCCTATGACGCTTGCGCTCTGGTCTACAGAGAGCCTGCGTATGCAAAGGCTTCACACACCCAGCGCGGAGAGTACCTCGCCACGCTAAATGAATCTGGACTCTGGAACCCATCAGATTATTCATTCGGACTAACCAGGCGAACAAGAGGCCTCCCGCTTTGGTTCTCGCTAGCAACTCATGGCGTCGAAAAGTACCGTGAAGCCATCGAAGCGAACATCGACCTAGCACATGAGGTAGCCGAACTGATTAGGGGATTCGATTACCTGAATCTAGTTCGAGAGCCAGAGTTATCTGTTGTGGTATTTGAACGCAAGGGCTGGTCATTAGCTGACTATGACGAATGGTCGGCGAAACTTCTTAAAGACGAAGTCGGATTTGTTGTTTCCTCTAGTCATCAAGGCAAGCCAAACACTCGTTTTGCAATTGTTAATCCGCAAACCTCTATTGAATTGCTAGTTAACATTCTTGAAAGTATGAAGTAAGAGACAACAAGTATGAAGTTAACTTTAGCTACCGCTCCCAAGTCACTATCAAGAGTCAAAGCTGTTACCCAAAAGCCGCTTCGTGTTGGTTTAGTGCAGACAAAATGGCACAGTGATCCTAATGAACACGAAGCCAAGTTATTTGAAGGCGTCAAGCTCGCTGCTGAGGCTGGAGCGAAGATTGTTTTTCTTCAAGAGCTAACTTTGTCTCGTTACCCAGCAGATGTTAAGCCTGAGGGTATTCCTTCAAAGATTGCAGAGCCTCTTGAAGGCGGTAAGACACATCTGTTCGCAGCTAGAACCGCAAAAGAATTCGGCGTAATAGTTCACGCATCGCTTTATGAAAAAGCTGACTTGGCTGATGGCAGAGGGCTAAACACCGCAATCTTGGTTGACAGTTCTGGCAAGATCATCGCCAGAACCCCAAAGCTTCACATTCCAGTAACTGCCGGCTACTACGAAGATAAATACTTCCAGCCAGGCCCTTTAGACCCAGACCCCTACCCCGTTTACAGCCTTGATCTCGAAGGAGTAAAAGCAAGCTTTGGTTTACCAACTTGCTGGGACGAGTGGTTCCCGGAAGTTGCTAGAAATTACTCCTTGCGTGGTGCTCAGATACTTGCCTACCCAACCGCGATTGGCTCTGAGCCCGACCACCCAGATTTTGATACCGAACCACTATGGCGTCAGGTGATTGTTTCGCACGGTATTGCCAATGGGACTTTTATGGTTGTGCCAAACCGGTACGGTAACGAAGGCTCTCTGAACTTCTACGGAAGCAGCTTTATCTCTGACCCGTTTGGAAGGGTTCTAGCTCGGGCTGGCCGAGACACCGATGAAGTTTTAGTTGCAGATCTTGACTTGGACCAAAGACGTGACTGGCTTGATTTGTTTCCTTTCTTGGCTACTCGCAGGCCAGATACCTATGATGCGCTCACCAAGCCGGTTGTGAACAAAAGAACAGATTCTGGCGATGGCGAGCAGGGCGGCATTGCGGGAGTTACACCCTCATGAAACTGAGAATGCCAGCGGAGTGGGAAAAGCACGAGCGCACCTGGATGTCCTGGCCACCAAATAACTATTTACTTGGTGAAAGCGATCAAGAAGCTGAGCTAACGCGAACCACTTGGGCAAATGTCGCAAACGCGATTGTAAAGTACGAACCGGTCACAGTGCTTGTAACCTCTGATCAGATCGAGCTAGCGCGAAATTATTTGCACCCCAGCATTGAAATTGTTGAAGCCGAACTGAACGATGCTTGGCTAAGAGATAACGGTCCAACGTTTGCCAAATCAGAAAATGGTGAGCTCGTTGCCATCAATTGGGTCTTCAATGGCTGGGGCAATCAGCCGTGGGCGAGCTTTGACAAAGATCAACTAACGGCAGGCTTGATTGGAAAGCTAACGGGATCCAAAGTGTTGGATTCCGAGCTAATTAATGAAGGTGGCGGCATCCATGTAAATGGTGCAGGCGCAGTGTTGCTTACGGAAACCGTGCAGCTGGGAGATGGCAGAAACTCCAGCTGGAGCAAGCAAGAAGTTGAGGCTGAGATTCACGCCAAGCTTGGAACCTCCAAGGCTATCTGGGTAAAGCGTGGCCTCACTCGCGACTACGACGGATTTGGAACAAGAGGTCACATCGACATCGTTGCCTGCTTTGCTAGCGAGAATGTCATCTTGTATCACGACCAGCAAGACCCAACTCATCCTGACTTTCAGGTTTCTAAAGAAGTAAAGGCAACCCTTGAAGCCGCGTGTGAGTTTGAGTTGATCGCAGTTCCTGCTCCTAAGATTTTGCGCGATGAAGAAGGTTTTGTCGACTACAGCTACATCAACCACTACATAGTCAATGGTGCTGTGATTCTTTGTTCATTTGATGACCCGAACGACCAAATAGCTAAGTCAATTCTTGAGAAGGTTTATCCGGGTCGAAAGATTGTGTTAGTTGATGCCAAGCAAATCTTTGCTAATGGTGGCGGAATTCACTGCATCACCCAGCAACAGCCCGCTTAGCTTGAGTCTTTTTTGATTACCGGCTGCTAGTGTTGCGAGCATGATTTATAACACTTCTCTAGGACTACTTCGTATTCTGACCGGCTCTGCCCTCCTGGGCTCTGTCGCCTGGCAGGTAACCGACCGACTCGCAAACAACAACTTTAGACCTGGCGAGTATTTTGCATACTTCTCTATCGTCACAGCGATCGTTGCTGGCGCGTTTTTACTTGCCACTGGTGTTGGCTTAGTTCAAAACAAAGAAGGCTCCAAGAAGACTGAGATTGCCAGACTCAGCTTTACGGTTGCAATGATTGTCGTTGGCGTGGTCTACCACTTGCTACTTGCAGATGCTCCTGGAGATGTTCGAGACGGAGATTATGTTTGGCCGGTATTACCAAATGAGGTAATTCACACCTACGGTCCAATCTTGATTGTCATTGACTACTTGCTTTCCCACAAAGCATTTCAGATCAAGCTCCGCGCAGCTCTATGGGTTGCAGTGTTTCCCTTAACTTGGTTGGTGTTTTCTGTAATTAGAGGACTTGTTACTAACTGGTGGCCTTACTGGTTTATCAACCCGAACGAAGAAGGCGGCGTTCCTGGAATGCTTACCTACATCGGCGCAATAACTTCCTTCTTTTTGATTCTTGGGTTCCTAGTTCTTGGACTCAAGAAGTTGATTCAGAAAGTTACCTCGCGCAGATAGTTAGTTCTAGGACCCTGAGATGGCACCTTTAGCCATCGAAGGGAACACGAAACCGTGCATCGGCAACACTGCCCACCAATAGAGCTGACCAAATAAACCCTTAGGTGCGAATGTTGCCGTTTGAGTCAAAACCGTTTCCTGTGTATCAGGATCTTTTTCGATACTGAATTCAAGCCAGGCCAGCCCTGGCAGTTTCATTTCGGCACGGAGCCTCAAAAGCTTTTGGGGAATAAGTTCTTCGACTCTCCAGAAATCCACGGCGTCACCAATTCTTAGGTGATCTGGATCACGCCTTCCACGCCTTAGCCCAACTCCCCCAACCATTCGATCCATTAGCCCTCGAAGCTCCCAAGCCCAGCTGGCCATGGAGTAACCATTCTTGCCACCAATTGATTCAATCCTGGACCAAACCTTTTCCATTGAGTCAGTGCCTCGAACCACCCGAACGTCCTTATACAAAGAACCTCCAGCCCAGTCCGGATCAGTTGGAAGCGGTTCGCTAGGGGTTCCTGGAACCGAAGCGTTGGTCCAACGGGTTTCGACATTGGCCTCTTTGATTCGAACCAGGGCCAGCTTCACGGCGACATCGAAAGATGTCAGACCGGCCGCCGAAGGAGGAATTAGTTCATTGATATTTGATGGCGCAGCCACCACTTCGTGCTTGAGGCTCTCAACGAGTCTTCGGGCAAGTCGGTAAGGAACCGGAGTAACGAGTCCAACCCAACCGCTAGAAAGTCTCGGGGTCAAAACTGGAATCGGAATAATGATTCTTCGCTTGAGTCCTGCAGCGGCTGCGTAGTGCTGCATCATGTCTGCATAGGTAAAGATGTCAGGGCCTGCAATGTCAAAGACACCCGTTGCTGTTGGTGGCAAAGCCGCAGCTCCAACTAGGTAGCGAAGAACATCGCGCACCGCAATGGGTTGAATTCTGTTGTTAACCCATTTCGGTGTAGTCATAATCGGCAAACGCTCAGTTAGATAGCGAAGCATCTCAAAGGACGCAGAGCCTGAGCCGATAACTACCCCAGCCCGGAATTCGATTGTTGGAACACCCGATTGGGCAAGTATTGCTCCGGTGTTCATCCGAGCACTCATGTGATCAGAGAGTTCATCGGTGCCGTTGATGATTCCACCAAGATAAATGATTCGAGATACTTTTGCCTCTGATGCCGCGTCAGCAAACATCTTTGCCATCTTTAGTTCTGATGCTTCAAAGTCATCTTTGACAAGAAGTGAATGAAGTAGATAGTAAGCGACGTCTATGCCGGAAAGTGCTTGTTCTAAAGCTTTCTCGTCGTGAGCGTCTCCCTCAACAACTTCAACCTGACTAATCCAGGGATACTGTGTCAAACGCGAAGCGTTTCTTGCGAGCACTCTGACGCGGTAGCCAAATGTTAGAAGTTCTCTAATGAGCCTGCCACCGATGTAACCATTTGCTCCGGTGACCAAGCAAAGAGGTGCCAGGCCATTGGTTTTAAAAGGTAGCGGGAGGCCCTCGGTAATTTCAGTCATAACCAATTATCACCCTCAAAACACCTTCCCCCGCATAGACTGTGAGACGGCTAGTTCATAGCCCAAGCAATCTAGTAGGCATCAGCTAGAAAAGACCAGAAATCAGGAATCAATTGACAAAAGTTCGCAATCGCTGGGTCGGGCTAGTTTTTATCTCAATGGCCATATCCCTCGTGATCATCGATGGCACAATCGTAAACACCATTTTTCCATCAATAATCAACGACCTCAGTCTTACCTCCACGGAAGTGCAGTGGGTTCAGGAAAGCTATGTCCTAGTCTTTGCATCACTTCTTCTGGTCTGGGGTTCCCTCGCGGACAGGTTTGGTCGAAAGCGACTACTAAGTATTGGAATTGTCATTTTTATTTTGGCCTCTGTCTGGGCAGGAGTTGCGGAATCACCGGACGTGTTGATCCTCGCTCGAGTAATACAAGGTATCGGTGGGGCTATGGTTTTGCCAACAACCCTGTCGCTTCTAAATGCCACTTTCCAGGGTAAAGAAAGAGGAATAGCTTTTGCTGTTTGGGGTGCGACCATCGGTGGCATGGTCGCAGTTGGGCCTGTGCTTGGTGGCTGGTTAGCAACAGACTTCAGCTGGCGTTGGGCTTTTGGAATTAACTTGCCTCTTGGAATTTTGATCCTGGCCGGTCTTGCCTATTACGTTTCTGAATCCAAGGCACCACAACGAGCTGGAGGAGTTGACTTCATCGGAGCAGCCATTTCGGTTGTGATGTTCTCCACTTTGGTTTTTGGTCTAATTGAAGGCCGAATTTATGGCTGGTGGGAAATCAACCCCAACAACCAATTCATGGTTGGTGACTTCGCTTGGCCAACTACAGGAATTTCCGTAATTCCAGTTTCTCTGCTGATCTTTGTGATTTCTGCTGTGGTGTTTGTGCTTTGGGAAAGAAGGCGCGAAGCCCAGAAGAGAAATGTGCTTTTGGATTTGGGATTATTCAAGATTAATTCCTTTAGAAATGGTTCTATAGCGGCCCTGATTATCTCCATGGGTGAGTTTGGAATCTTGTTTGCAATTCCACTTTGGCTTCAAAACGTTGTTGGTCTAAGTCCTATTTCATCCGGCCTAGTTATTCTGTGGCTTGCTGCTGGAGCTTTTATGGCCTCTGGGATTGGCGGAGCCCTAAGTGGCAAGTTGCCACCTGCACGGGCAGTGCAAATAGGTGTCGGGCTTGAACTTATTGGAGTGCTGGGTGTAGCCCTATTTTCATCAACTGAAGCCGGCTGGATTACTCTTGCCCCCCTCTTGTTCATTTATGGAGTAGGAATTGGTTTGGCTACCGCTCAGCTAACCGGTGTGATCATGGTCGATGTTCCTATGACTAGTACTGGTCAAGCCTCTGGATCACAGTCGACTGTTAGACAAGTTGGCTCAGCTCTCGGAGTAGCTGTTCTTGGAACACTTTTGTTTACCGGAACACAATCGTCTTTCGAGCAACGCCTTAGCGATCTTGAGGTGCCAACCGCTCAAAGCGTTGTTTTAGTTGATGCGGTCGTTGATTCAGCTGGTTCGGTTATTCCAGAACTCACCGATGGATTAGTTGCCCAACAAGTTTCACAAGAACTAGCAGAGGACATAACAGAAGCGGCAGGTGAGGCTTTCACAGATGGGGCCAAGTTGGCAGCCTGGTCGGCAGCTGGGTTCTTGCTAATAGGTTTTGCCTCTACTTTCTATCTCGGTTCACAAAAGACCAAAACCAAGCGCAAGTCAGCCAAGAAGAGCTAGCTCACTTATCCGTGAAACTCAGGCGCGAGCCTAGACTAAAGCAATAACCATTACGAAGGGGTATTACTGATGGCACAGAAAAAGCGCTCAGTTACTGAGCAAATCAAAAGACTAAGAGCGTACAACATTGTTGCGGGCCTGCTACACCTGTTCCAGGCGGTAGCTTTCGGCTACGCACTATCGCTACTGGATAACCAGGTCCTGTTTGGCACCACCGTTGATTACATGACAGGTCCTCCAGGCTCACCACTTCCAACTGAGCGCGTAGTCCTTTTCGAGGTCAACCTTGGAATTGGAGTCGTCGCTTTCTTGGGATTGTCGGCTTTCTTCCACTTCTTGATCTCTTCCCCCCAGTTCTTTGGAAGATACTCGAAGGGTCTGAAGCAAAACCGGAACTACTTCCGTTGGGTCGAGTACTCCCTTAGCTCGTCGGTCATGATTTGGCTTATTGCTCAGCTAACTGGAATATCTGATTTCTCAGCACTGGTAGGCATCTTCGCGGTAAACGCATCGATGATTTTCTTTGGAGCCCTACAGGAGAAGTACGAAACTCCTGGCAACGGCCAAGGCTTGCCATTCATCATGGGTTCGATCACCGGCATTGTTCCTTGGATCCTTATCGGTGTCTACACCTTGCAGCCAGGCTCCACTAGCGCGGCAGAGGTTCCAGGATTTGTTATTGGAATCATCATTTCGCTGTTTGTGTTTTTCAACACCTTCGCTATCAACCAGGCGTTGCAATACAAGCAGTGGGGATCATGGGCAAACTACCTAAAGGGAGAAAGAACTTACATCACTCTTTCTTTGGTAGCCAAGAGCATTCTTGCTTGGCAGGTATTCTCCGGAGCAATCATTCCGGCCCTTACCGCTTAGAAAAACAGATTGAAAATAGCTCGACTGCTAGCGAGGGCGGCACTTGGTGCCGCCCTCGTTTATGCGGGCATCGGTCATCTCACTTTTTCAAGACAAGAGTTCCAGGCCCAAGTGCCAGTATGGCTACCACTGGATCCAGACTTTGTAGTTTTGGCCTCTGGTGCTGTTGAGATAACTCTTGGCCTTGGGCTGCTGAGCACTGGACGCATTGCTGCCTACTTCGGCGTTCTAACTGCGCTGTTTTTTATTGCAATTTTTCCTGGCAACATCAATCAATACGTCGAAGGTATTGACGCTTTTGGTTTAGATACCGACCAAGCCAGACTCACCCGGTTGTTTTTCCAGCCGCTATTGGTTGTCTGGGCACTGTGGTCTACTTCGGGAATGGGTGTCCTTAGAGACCTGCTTAGATCCCGAAAGAAATCTTCGGTGAAATAACAGCTTTTTATTTGTGCCTTAGAATTGGGGTCTCTGGCTGCCATGTCCTAATTGCTAGAGATAAAAAAGGGAGCTAAAGATGAGAAAGCCATCCGCAATAGACGCTGTTGCCAATAAGTACTTATCCCAGTTGGCAGCAAATTACCCAAGCTTTGCAACCAGTATCGGTCTTTCCTCCGGTGCCGCTGATATGGATGATTACTCTCCCGCCGCCATCGAGCGTGACCTAAAGCTTAATCAGGAGACCCTTGCCGCTCTTGCCGCACTAGAACCAATAGATGAGGTGGATAGGGTCACTAAAGATGCAATGACTCAGCAACTGGAACTCGATGTTGAATTTCATGCCGCAGGTTTACCTTACCGAGACCTAAACAACATCGCCTCGCCAGCGCAAGGCGTTAGAGACGTTTTCGATCTATCTCCCACCGCGACCATAGCTGATTGGGAGAACCTTGCTTCCCGTATGCGAAAAGTTAAGGACTCACTATCTGGCTACCAAGCGACACTAGCTATTGGCTTCGAGAAAGCTGACGGGCCCGCCAAGCGTCAGCTCGAAGAGGTAATTACTCAGGTTGATCAGATAAACAAGCCGGAGGGCTTCTTCCATGAATTCGCCAGGGACGCTAAGGCCGATACCGAACTACCTGCAACTCTTCGTGAAGAATTAGTTGCTGCCGCTTCCGAAGCAACTAAGGCCTACGCAGCCTTTGGTGAATTTCTGAAAAGCTGGCTGCCAAGAGCTAGCGAGCAAGACGCTATCGGTCGCGAAAGATACCGATTACTTAGCAAGAGTTTCCTAGGCGCAGAAATTGATCTCGATGAGACTTACCAGTGGGGTATCGAAGAACTAGCCCGTGTGGTGGCTGAGCAAGAAGCGGTTGCTAACGAGATTCTTCCCGGGGCAAGCGTTACAGAAGCAATTGCTCATTTGGAGAACGATTCAAAAACCAAGCTACATGGCACCGATGAATTGCAGAAATGGATGCAGCGCCTGAGCGACAAGGCTATTGAAGATCTGGGGAAGACTCACTTTGATATCGCGGAGCCAATTAGAAAGCTTGAGTGCATGATTGCACCGACCAAGCACGGTGGAATCTATTACACCGGCCCAAGCGATGATTTTTCAAGACCTGGAAGAATGTGGTGGTCTGTTCCTGAGGGTGTCGAATCATTTGACACTTGGCGTGAAACCACAACTGTCTACCACGAGGGTGTTCCTGGTCACCACCTACAGGTAGCCCAAGCTACGTACATACGCGAAACTCTTAACGACTGGCGTCGCTTGGCTTCATGGACCTCCGGTCACGGGGAGGGTTGGGCACTTTATGCCGAACGACTCATGGATGAACTTGGTTACCTAGTAACTCCTGCAGATCGCCTTGGGATGCTCGATGGCCAGCGAATGCGAGCTGCTCGAGTCGTGCTGGATATTGGAGTGCACCTAGGTAAGCCAAAACTAGATGGCACTGGCGTTTGGGACTTTGACTACGCACTGGAGTTCATGTCCAAAAACGTGAACATGAGTCCAGAGTTTGTTCGCTTTGAGGTGACCAGATACTTTGGTTGGCCAGGCCAAGCCCCAAGCTACAAAATTGGTCAGCGTATTTGGGAACAAATCCGAGATGACTACCAGGCTCGCAAGGGTTCCGAGTTCGACATGAAGAAGTTCCACTCAACGGCACTAAACCTCGGTGGCTTAGGGTTGGACGCTCTCAAAGAAGCGATGTCTAGGGCCTAGGCCAAAGATACTGGTGCTAACCTTTTCTCATGCGCTCATCAAAGTGGATAGCAATAACTTCCGGAGTTTTAGTAGTCATCGTTTCCGGTGGCGCACTCGCCGCCGGTAACTATGTTTACACCTCAGGAACTGTAGTTCCCTGTGCAATAAACGAGGACGACTTAGCAAACTCCCCGGAGGCTTTTTATACCCCAGCTTCTGGAAACGGTCCTTTCCCGGGATCTGGGTGGGATAAGTGGGTTGATTACGATCTAAGCGCTTGGTGGCTAACCGATAACAACTACGACGCGGTTGAGATACCGGTCAGCGAAGAAGTAACTCTTTCAGCCTGGTGGATTGAGCCAGAGGTTTCCAATGGAAAAACAGTTATTGTCACCCACGGTATCGGCACTTCTAGAAGAGATTTCAACACTCTGCTTCCATCGGCAATGCTGGTGAAAAATGGTTTCCAAGTTCTACTAGTCGACTCTCGTGACACCGGAGAGTCCACCTGCACCGACGGTCGTCACTCGGCGGGTCAAGAGGAATCCACCGACTTTGCAGCGGTTGCCGACTGGCTAATAGAAACCAAGGGTGTCAAGCCAGAATCGCTTGGCATGTATGGAGTCTCCGGTGGAGCGGTCGCCACATCTCTGCTTCCAGCAAAGACAGAGAATGTTTCAGCCTTTGCAATGGAGGGAACAATCTTTGATTTCAATGCTGCCGCCACAAGAGAAGTTGAGTTCCAAGGCTTTCCTGGCTTCTTATGGCAACTGGCTTTAATCTCGGCGCAGTTGTTTCACGGCGTGAACCTGACTGAAACTTCAGTAATGCAAGGAATCGAAGCTGCGGGCGATCGACCGATGCTTATTCTTCATGGGGACATCGACCAGAGACTGGATTATCAGTCATCGGTGGACTTCTATAACTATGCCAAACAGCAGGGGTCCGATGTCACACTTGAAACCTTTAAGGGCTCTGATCACACTGAGGGAATGCTCTCTGAGACCGAGCGATATGCAGATTTGCTATCGGGGTTTTTTGATCGGGCACTAACTAAGTAGTCAGCTGCTAGCTAATTCGCGTAGCGAGAATCTTGTCTATTCGACGGCCATCCATGTCAACAACTTCTAGCTTCCAGTCCTGAAGAATTACACTGTCGCCAGCTACTGGCATCTTTCCAAGCAGTAACAAGATAAGTCCACTGACGGTGTGATAACGACCCTTGTCTTGTTCAGGTAGCTCATCAATAACCAGGCAGTCTTTGATCTCAGGTATAGAAGTGTCCCCCTCGAATAGCCACGAGCCATCGTCTCGTTGAACCGGATCGGTAGCTTCTTCACCTTCGGTGACGATTTCACCAATCAAGGTGTCGAAGATGTCTTGAATGGTCACAAGTCCCTCGAGGCCACCATACTCATCCACCACGAACGCGATGTGGGTGCGAGATTCTTTGAACTGATCCAGTAGGTCCATTCCGGTAAGGGTCTCAGGAACATAGAGAGGTGGCTCCAGGTTGTCTTGCAGGCTGAGCTTTTCTCCTCTGGCAACGGTTGAAAGAGCAGTCTTGGCACTTAGCACTCCAATAATTGAGTCCAAGCCGCCATCACACACTGGAATCCTTGACCTAACCGACTGTGCAATCAGATTGAAACTCTCGGCTTCAGGATCATTGATATCAACAAAGACAATTTCAGATCTAGGAACCATCAAGGAGCCAAGTTTTCTATCGTCCAAGCGGAAGACGTTTTTCACCAATTCGCGCTCTTGGTCTTCAATCAAGCCAGCAACCGAACCCTCGTCCAAGATCGCCTCGATCTCGTCTTCGGTTACGGTGGCTTCTTTGTGCTTACCAACACCAAAGAGTCGAAGAAGAGTGTTTGTGGTGACGGTCAAAATCACCACAAATGGCTTGGTGACCTTAGAAAGAATAAGCATCGGTGTAGCAATTACTGCTGCGATCTGCTCCGGGTTGGATTGGCCGATTCGCTTTGGAACTAGCTCGCCGACCGTGATGGCAATAAAGGTAACAATAAGAACAACGAAGACAGTGGCTGATACATCTGCTACTCCGTCAAGGACTCCAACACTTTGAAGCCAAATAGCCAGTGGCTTAGCGAAGATGGACTCTCCTACGATTCCGCTCAGTAGACCAATCGAGGTGATACCGATTTGAATTGTGGAAAGAAACTGGGTTGGGTCTTCGCTGATGCGAATGGCCACTTCGGCAGATTTCTTGCCACGTGCGGCCATCGCCGAAAGCTTGGCGCGTTTTGAGGTAAGTAGAGCAACCTCTGACATGGCAAGAAGGCCATTAATGAGTATGAGAGAAAACAGCAGGATTATTTCCAAGGACCTGTTTCGATTCACCCCAATTGCTGTTTAGATGTTGAAATACTATGTTTCCATAAATTTGCCAGATAAAACACCAAAAGACAAAAATTCTAGATTGCTAGCCAAATTACTGGCCAACTAGCGCTTGGTTGGCTTCTTTACTACCCCGTCTTTACGAGTTGCGTAGGCAAAGAGCGCCAAACCAGCAACCAAAGCTCCAGCGCCTAGTCCGTAAGAAACAACGTCAGAAGCGCGATTTGCATCAACAAATACACCAACGAAGACCACGGCAATAATCGCTACAACGACTCCAATAAGTTTTGACTTTAGATCGTCCAAGTCTCGAACCTGTAGCCAAGCAGGCACTTCAAGCCTGGTGTCTACAAATAATTCGTAAAGACCATAGCCGATAACAAGAAGCACAGTGCCAAGCAAGATGGCATCGACCGCGGTAAGAACATCTACGATGGTGTCCTTGAGATATGCATCGTTTAGAACCGCATCGGCTATTACCATCATGATTGAAATAGAACCCTGGGCCATCAATAGCAAAGCACCAATGATTGAAGCAATCGAAGGAACAATTACTGCGTATCTCGTAAGGCCTAGAACTTTGCGCATTTACCCATGGTACTAGCCACCAGCCAAAACCGTCCTAAAAGCTATAGAAGGCCAGCATTATTGCGATGCTGAACATCACAACCGCTATGAGAATATCCAGAACTTTCCAGAAAACAGGTTTGGACATGAACCTGGCAGCCGCCTTGGCCCCGAAGCCGATCGAGCTAAACCAGACAAAACTCGAAACTACCGCTCCAAGGGCAAACCACCACTTATCTGGTCCAAATTGATTGCCAATCGAGCCAAGCAAAATCACGGTGTCCAAGTAAACATGAGGATTCAAGAAAGTAAAGCCAAGAACTGACAAGACAACGGTCTTGGCGCTGCCACTTTGAACCCCTGAAGCATCTAGCACCTGCACCTTGAAAGCGGACCTTAGGGATTTGATACCGAACCAGGTCAAATACAAAACGCCAAACCAGCGAATAATCTCCAGTAGCCATGGAAGACCAGAGATAAGGGCCCCAAGGCCTGCAACACCCAAAACAATCAGAGCTGCATCCGAAACGGCACATATCGCAACCACGAGTAGAACGTGTCTTCTCGTTAGTCCTTGCCGGATAACAAATGCGTTTTGGGCACCGATTGCGATAATAAGCGAAAGTCCGGTGAAGAAACCAGGTATTGAAGCAAGCATTAGTTCAGCTTACGCGGTGCCCTCGGCAGGAATCGAACCTGCGACCAAGAGATTAGAAGGCTCTTGCTCTATCCACTGAGCTACGAAGGCGAGTGTGCCTGGGTTGGAGGCTTTTCCAGTCTACACAGGCCACCTAGTTGCGGTCGAGGATCAGGTCCGCTGGGAATCAATGATGGAACGGGTGATTGCTTCAAGCACTGCAAGGTCTTTTCTTGCTCCAGCTAAATTCGAAATAACCTCGGTGCCGTTAATTACCGAATCCTTAAAAGCTAGAAGCTGGCGCAGAAATCCAGTTTCATTTATTTGCGTATAAGTGGTGTCCTGTCTTTCGTCCAAGTCATGTTTGAAAACAGTAAGCCTGCTGCGCTCTTCAAGCACGTAAGGCTTGGCTAAGTGATATTCCAATCGTCCGTTGGAAGCTAGTACTTTAAGCTCCTCGTCATACTCTGGGTATTCCGGTAGCCAGTTCCAGCTCAAGATAAACCGGGTGTCCTTCACTTTCCCAACCGCGAGTATCGAAGACGGAGTAGTTCCGGAAAGTTCAGGAAACACTTCTGCCTGCCAGATTGTTGGGAGCTCAAAGCCTAAGCCGCGCAGCATGCTGGTTTCGTGGATCAAAGAACCCTGAATGATGTTCTTATAGAAAGCCCGCAAAATCTCTGGAGCTCCCGGAAAGGCGATTTCGGTCTGTTCCATCTCGTACTGCCTGGCTCGTTCAATTTCTTTAGTGTCAGCGTCGTCCAGTGGTGGCTTTAGTCTCAGGTGGGCAATCTGTGGCGCATCCGCGGGGTGAGACACGGTAACGCGAACCAGGCGTATGTCCTTTAGTAGTGCAATTTCTTTGGCTGCTCGCTGAGCAAGTGGGTCGTACATTTTCATGTAGCCGACTTGCAGAATCTTTCCGCTTTGCTTTTGCGCTGCTTCGATTGCGTCTAGCTCCTTGGAGTTAAGCGCCAGCGGTTTCTCAGCCAGAACGTGCTTCCCGGCTTTCAGTGCCGCAATGGTCAATTCCGCATGGGAACCGGAAGTGGCAATCAAAACGGCATCAATTTCCGGGTCGTCAAGTATTTCTCTGGGGTCACTAGAGCCTTTGACGGCGTATTTTGTAGAAACCTCTTTGGCCCTAGATGGCGAGAGGTCGCAAACGGCGGAAAGAGTTATTCCAGCCCTGAACATGGATGGAATGTGAATGGACTGGGAAATGATCCCAGCGCCAATAATGGCCATTCTCAGCTGTTGTGTATTTGCCATCTATAGATCACCTCTAGCAGTAAAAGGCAACTTCTAGTTTCTTGGCCTCAGAGTTGCAACCATCGGGCAAACAAAAGGGTCTGAGTTGTTACTGAGACCAACATTGTTTAGATACTTCATAATGGCCACGTAGCTTGAAAGTAAGTTCATCTCAACAAGTGGCACGGAGTTCTCTTTGCAGTAATCGAGCACAATCTTGTGAGCTCGCTTCAGATAAGGTCTCGCCATCGAAGGAAACAAGTGATGCTCAACTTGGTAGTTCAGGCCACCCATTAGATTATCTGTTAGCCAACTGCCTCTGATGTTTCTGCTGGTTAGAACTTGTCTTGTGAAGAAGTCGATCTTGGCGTCTTTTTCAACCAGTGGCATTCCTTTGTGATTTGGAGCAAAGGCTGCTCCCATAAAGAATCCAAAGATCATCATCATGAAAAACCAAAGCGCTATAGCCCAGGCCCAGCCAAACAAAATTGCAAAGACCACATACGGAGCAACCTGTCGAATCATCATGAGACCGAATTCTAAGAACCTAGTTCCAATCTTGCGCTCTTTGTATTTCAAGCCAGCAAAGCTGTCGACCAATAAGTCAAATCCGGTAAACAAAAGAAGCAGCGGGAACAAATAGCCCTGACGCTCGGTGAGCCAGCGCTCTATGCCTTTTTTGGCATTTCTTGACTCGGGAGTGAAGCTTAAGACTCTGATGGCAATGTCTGGGTCTTCGCCGATTTGGTTTGGCTTTTGGTGGTGCTTGTTGTGCTTTCGCAGCCAGAATCCATAACTTAGACCCGCGAAAAGATTGGCCAACACCAAACCAAACCAGTCGTTGGCTTTATTGCTGCGGAAGATCTGTCTGTGTGCTGCCTCGTGAGCAATAAAGCCGTACTGAGCCGAGACAATGCCGAGTAGGCCCACAACCAAGAAGGCCAAAAGAATAAAGATTGTGCTTTGATCCACCAACGTGGAGATGTAACCACCTAGGACCCAAAGGCCCGCCGAAATGATGGTGATCGCAATTAGGCGAATGATGTAAAAACTTGGCTTTTTCTCAAGTAACCCTGCGTTTCGCACGCGGTGCATAATCTCGGCAAACTGAGTCGGCGCCTGAATGCTGGTCATTACGCTCATTAGCCAAGTGTATGTTGCCCACGAATCTTTTCAGCCCAAAATGCCGAAGTATCGTGAAAAAGGTCTCTGAGTAGCTCTAGTTTCCCCACTCGCTAGGAGGGCCTAGCCATAGTAAGAACGTAAAGAGACCAATCACTGAGACAAAAAGGGTCAGCACCAAAATCACCGGATGGTTGATAAACCACCTAAACAGCTGATCGAATTTGGTCTTATCCAGAGGGTTATTTGACTTCTCGGTGCGCCATTCACCATCTAGTTGCTTGCGCTTCTCGAGATACTTTTCAAATGGCACGGTCGCAAAAGGAACTATTGCGAGCAGCACAGCTACTGCCCCACGAACAAGAGGCCAGCGCTGATTCACGGCGACCAAGACTGCTGTTGCGGAGTAACCAATGAAGGCAAAACCGTGGGTAGCGCCAGCGATAAAGAACATGTTTGGCGCCAGACCAATTGTTTCCCTGGAGATGATGGCTGCAATAAGCAAGCCCCAGGTCATCATTTCAATAAGTGCAAATGTTCCAAATATGGATTTAGGAGTTCCGTTCATCCTTCAAGCCTATTGCTGAAACTTGGCAATGCTTGGAACGAAGGAGCTGCTACCTGTTGAAATCGCCCTCGTCCTGGTCGCTTTCTCCACTAGAGCCATAAAAAGTATCTGGATAAGAAGTATTAGGTGAGTAACCTTCCGGTCCAGAACGAAAGTCGCCTTCTGTCATCGAAGGTCCAGAGTCGTTCTTGGTTTCAACCGGTGGTTTGTAAACCGTCGGATCAAAAGTCAATATTTTCTTTAGCCAAGTAAATATCCCCATTTATGCTCCCCCAAAAGCAGTAGTTAATTCTTATCAGACAAGCTAGCTGGAGCCTCTGACATTTATGGGGGCGGGTCGTGCCTTATTATTCCTTGGCTTTTACAGCCTCGTGGACCTCTATTGTCAGCTTTTCGATCCGTTTGCTTAGCTCATGAACCTGCTTTGTTAGCTCAAGGTTTTCCTGGTCTATTTGGTAGGTGTGTATAGCAAGATCTGAATTGATCTGATCTTCTCTTTTGGCAGCGATAAGCAATATCGCCCCCTGCAAGGCAGCAATGCAGGACAGGATGAGATTTAGCAAGATAAATGGGAATGGGTCAAACGAACCATCGTTGTTGAAATACATCCAGAGAGCTAGAAATCCAAGCGCTCCAAACACAAATGGCCATGACCCCATCGCGTTTCGAAGAACATCCGCTGATCGCTGGCCAAAACTCAGTTGGCTCTTTCCATACTTGGCGGTTGCCGGGTGGTTACTCCATTGGGACATTTGAAACTCCTGTTTTCTCGGCCGATCTCGTATCAACGCTAGCCCACTAAGGCAACGCTTGACCTCGGGTAAAGAATGCCCCAGTAATGCTTTAGATTAGTGTCATGAAATCCATCCCGCTAAGGCAAAAACACGCCAATCTTGGCGCTAGCTTCACCGACTTCGGTGGTTGGGAAATGCCAGTTAGATATAGCTCTGATTTAGCGGAGCACGAAGCGGTCAGAACCAAAGCTGGGCTATTCGATATCTCACACATGGGAGAGATTTTTATAGAAGGTAAGGATTCCGCTAGCTTCCTTGACTACGCACTAGTTGGAGCAGCTTCAGAAATTGCAGTTGGTAGAGCAAAGTACTCTCTAATCTGCAACGAAGCAGGCGGAATCCTTGATGACTTGATTGTTTATCGCCTCGGAGATGCTAGCTACCTGGTGGTAGCAAATGCGTCTAATAAAGATGTCGTGTTTGGAGCCTTTCAAAAGCGAGTTGCTGGTTTTGACGCAGAAGTAAGAGACGAATCCGACGCCTGGGTGCTACTTGCTATCCAAGGACCCAAGTCTGTTGAGATTCTAGGAGCAATCACTTCAGCCCCGCTTTCAGATTTGAAGTATTACGCAATCTCGGAAGCAAAGATCGCAACCGTTGACTGCTTGCTGGCTCGAACCGGATACACCGGCGAAGACGGGTTCGAGATCTACATCCCCGTAGCCTCGGCGGAAATAGTCTTCGATGCCCTTATGGCTGCTGGTTCTAAGTTTGAGCTCATGCCAACAGGCCTTGCCTGCCGAGACACATTGAGGCTCGAAGCTGGCATGCCTCTTTATGGACATGAGATGAACGAAAACGTGAACCCCTACCAAGCTGGCTTTGGAAAAGTGGTTCGCCTTGACAAGCCCGGGGATTTCGTGGGAAAGGCAGCCCTGACAAAACTTTCAGAATCCAAGCCATCGAAGGTACTTGTCGGCTTGACTGGAGAAGGAAAGAGAGCTGCTCGCGCTGACTACGAAATCTTTTCAGATGAGTCGGGTTCATCCGTTGGAGTTATCACCTCTGGTGCACTTTCACCAACGCTTGGTTTCCCAGTGGCTATGGGGTACTTGAATTTGGATCTCGCTGAAGCTGGTTCTAAAGTTTCGGTAGATGTAAGAGGCACAAGACTTGAATTTGAAGTTGTGAAATTGCCTTTCTACAAAAGATCAAACTAAAAAGTCTAAATTTTTGACTGAGTCGTGATTCGAACTCGGAGCACACTTCCACCCATATTCGCAGGCGTCAGGGACCAATTGACGCCTGAGGTCACATTGAAAAGTTCAGTTCCAAGCCCAGCTTTCCCAGATCTTGGTCCCAACCCGTCATCTTCAACAACAATTTCTATCTGGCTGTTATTGGATTCAATTTTCCCAAGGGTGATCTTCAAGTTTTTTGCTAATCCATGTCGAACTGCGTTTGAGACAGCTTCCGAAACTACCTCAGCAATCGAATTAATCTCTCCACTCGACAGAACTGAACTAAAAATTTGGTTCTTCAAATCAATTCCAACAAAGCCTGACCAACGTTGTACAAGTTGCGAAAGCTCCTTATCTAGGTCAGTTGCATCAACCTTCTGATAGTCACCTTCTGCTGTCGAAAAGAGATTCTCAACCTCGTTAAGAAGCCTTGACACGTCATCGGTTGATAGGTTCTCCTGGTCAAATTTCAGGGCAAATGAAAGCAATTTGTTTTGAATGCTTCCGTGTATGTACTGAGCCAAATCTCTATTTTTTATACGACCTAATGCAGCGCTAACTTCAGAATCCAGCATATTTTTGCCCAAGGACTCAATCAAGCGTTGGCGCATTTGAGCTCTAGTGTTAACAACCTCATAAACAACTGAAGAAAAAACGCTCAAATGCAATTGCCATATAAAAAGAGCTAACCAGCTTGTTGGGTTAACAGTCGCAAAGGTAGAGTCAAAGAAAGCGTCCCCTACGACAAGGCTTGCAGATGTTGCCATCAAATTTGCGGTGATGATCCTAATCCAGATATTAATTCTTGACTTCCGGGAAAAAGCCTCTCCCAAAATCAGAATTAGCGTGGTCACAGACAGCATCATCAGTGTTCTGATAAACGCCTCTACATAAGGGAAAGAGGAAAGGGATATAGGGAGAATGCCTACTGCAAGACCACCGATTATAAAACGGATTGGAAAGGGGTTCTTCTCAACCGCAAGTATCACAAGCTCAGAAATCTTCAGCTCTCTACCGGTTTGTGAGTTTTCTTTCCAAATTCTGTGGCTAATTGGCCTCAAGCCTGTCTCGACTAATTCCCGAAGCTTTCTAGATATGATTTGACTTTGAGTCGCATTCTCAGCCATATATCGCATTGCAGAAACTTCTGCCTTTGCGCGAAAAAGATATCGGTCGAGCTCTTCCGAGGACCCTCCTGAGGTTTGAATAGAATCTCCTGAATTCAAACGTTGCTCGAGGGATTCCGCAAGAAGTACTTCACGCTCTTTCTTATAACGAAGAAATGTTGCCGTGGCAATTGCAAGCAAAGGAATGGTCCATGTCCCAAGTAGCGTTGTTTGAAGTACGCGGTTAGAAACCGCTAAACCTAAGTCCAACTCCGAACCCAACAGCCAGCTGAATAATCCAGTTGTGTACCCTTTCAGAAAACCCAAGCTAGCTCCGAAAAGAAGCACCCAGGGGAGCCTTATTGGCTTACGTTCCTTGTTTCTTAAAAGCGTCCGATCAACAGTTTCGATGTATAGCCAACAAGCCAAAATCGAGGCGATGTTGGCAAGCACAAGGCCTGCGTACCTCAGAAGAACGACAGAAAATGGCAGAGAAGCGTCTGAAATTGATGTGCCATTTGAAAGAACAGAGACAACAACTATGTAGGGCGTGAAAAACAAAAGACTTTGACGGTTTACTAAATGTTTGCCGCCAATGTCTTGGGAAAGTGCCTTCCAGTTAATCTTTATCTCCCGAGTCGACCCCTAGGGCCCTGAAATAGACTTTAGCGAGATGGACTCTTTGGTTTATCGACGGATCAGACTTGAGCCCCATAGCCTTTGCAAGCCTGGAAATTGAGGTTTCAACCGATTTCTCTGTCACAAACCTTCGCTTGGCAATCTCGGAATTTGATAAGCCTTGGGCCATTAGTCTGAGGGTTTCCAATTGCGAGTTTGAAAGGCTCGATATAGAGTTTGAAGATTTTGGCGATTCTCTTTTTGGGGCTTTCCAGGACCTGTGGTCGAGAGCTCTATTCATAGCCTCCTTGAGCACGTTGATGTCATTTACATTTCTTTTGTTTAGGTAGACCGATCCAAATGGAAGTGGAGGCAAATTTGGATTTAGAATTCGAGGATCTTCGTAACTTGTTAGAAACACAACCCCCGCTTTTGGCGCACTTCTTCGGACCTCTGTTGCAACGTCTAGGCCAGTTGGTCCATTACCAAGATGCAGGTCAACAACAATTAGTTCGGGTTTCAAATGATTTATCTGCACCAGGGCATCCACAGCATCTGAGCAACTCGCCAGGACCTGGACGCCCTGGCCCTCTAATGAATTGACAATCATCATGCGCGTAAAATCGTCATCTTCAACGACAACTGCTCGAATGCTCACCACTCCAGTATCTAGGGAATCCTTCACTAATTGGACTTGGCGGTCTGCGACAGCTTGATTCTGTCGGGCTAACCCCTCAATCCTAAATATTAACCCACTTTCACTATTGCGCTAGGTTCGCCAACGCTTATCGTAAAGGTATGAAAAATATAGCTTCTCGGAAATCGCCTCTTAAGTCTTTGGCGTTCTTTCTTTCAATAGCTTCTTTAATTGGTATCAGCTCAATGCCAGCAACTGCCGAGGAAGCCAACTGGGAACTCACGGTCGAAATAGTTGACACGGGATGCAATGATGACATAACGCCGCCATCATGGAGCCCTAGTGACAACGTCGAGTGGGATGATGGCAACCCAGTCGACCTAGAGGAAATCGAATGGAATTCGACGCGTGCTTTTAGCGTTAACCTGGGCTTCCAACAAGGGTTGGATAACTGCAGCGGTGAGTTTATTGAAATTCCAGGAACAGTAGCTATTACTTTCACCCCGAATGAAGATTCTCCCTTGGTAATGTCAGACAGTCATTGTGGAGGCTCCACAGAGGACTGTATTGCGGATGACATGTTCATGATGGGAAATAGCGACATTTATGGAACCTTGGACGCCTCAGACGCTACAACGACGGGTGAATTTACAGGTGCGTTAATCGTTGTGTGGACACCCTAAGGGAAATAATCATTCGTTCAGGCAGCACCTGGATTGGATTGGCGGTTGCCAGTTTGGTTCTTGCTGGAAATGCTCCATCTTTCGGTGAGGAGAATGAAGATTTCCGATATGGCCTAGAAGGCAACAGCATAGTCTTTACTAGCCAGGACCAAGCTATCCAAGGTGGCTCTTTCCGATTAGCCGTGAAGGGTGGTCAGGAAGCAAGAATTGTTGTTGAGCTAGTCGACATTGTTTCCGTAGCTTCTGGATCAAAAAAATCTCTTCCCCTAAACTCGAGCCCATTTACTCCAAGCGGTCTGATTGAGTTTGCCGATGAATACCCTAGATATCAACCAAATGGCGAGTTCCAGTTTTTTGACATTGACTTTAGCTTTAAAGAAGACGAAGTTCTTGACAGGGCAGTCCTCGGCGGCTTATCGATTTCAATCGTGCCGGAAGAGAAGTCTGACCAACAAGTGACTGTCGGATCTTCAATTGTTGCAACTTTCGCTTACATGCCGGCGGGTAGCCTGAACATGAATGAATACGCACCAGAGCTATCCCTCTCAATGCCAAGAATTGAGAGGGTATCCCCAGACTTTTTCCCGTTGAACATGATTCCCGACCTTCCATTTTTTAGGAATCACGGTGATCTGCAAGTGGACTATGAGCTATCCAATAGCGGAAACATTTTTCTAGAGACTGAATCGGAACTAATTGTTCAGCAACTAAATATTTTTGGCCAGCCAGAAGTGCTTAGGTTCTCGAATTCAACTGCAGCCTTCCTAGTTCCTGGCCAAATGACCCAAAATACAGTGGAAATTCAGTCAATTGATTCAGAAAAAAAGAATCTAAGTATGGGTATCTACCAATTCACCAAGAGTGCCCAAGGGCAAATCGGGGACCAAATCAAAACAAGTGTTTCTAATCAGCAAACCTTGATTATTTTTCCCTGGAAGCAAACCCTGCTGGGTCTAATACTTCTTCTCGCTCTGCGAAAAAAGATAGCTAAGGCACTAACTGAACTCTGGAGTTATATTCAAGCATTCAAGGAATTTCGCTCAAGTAGAAAAACTCGGGTGGAAAACGAGCCAAAGCCCGAACTTCTATATAGGCCATACACTTTGGCCCCGGCTGTATCTTCATCAAGCGATAATCCAGTTTCGGTTGAGCAAGCACCTAACAAAACACTTTGGCGTCGGTGGTGGCAATTTGCTGGAATGTTTTCATCTTTGAGAGACCGTTTCGTGTTGCCTAAGTTCTCTTGGCGTGTTAGCTCGCTGGTGCAGAATTTTAAGTGGGAGAAGCGGGCTAAAGGGCTAGCCAACCCTAAATCTCAGTCACCTGAATTACAGATGTTTGATGATGTTCAATCTTCCGCAGCTCAATCATCAGAACCCCAACCCGCAATAAAGCCCACATACTCAACCAAACAGACTCCTCCCCCTCCTGCCGCCCCCACTTCATTGAGTAGTTCGAATAAGGGTGGTCAGCCAAGGCCCTTGTATCCCTACTGGTACGTTCCGCCAAAGCGAGACAATTGAATTAGGGTCTGCCTTGCTTGTTGACCGGTCCCCTATCCATCCAGGCCTTGGCTAGCCCTTGGCGGCTGTTCGGCCAATTTTGACTCTGGTGTCGCCTAGATTAGCTTTGAGATACCCAAACAGTTAGAAAAGCTAGGACAAAAGTCATGACTAATCCCGAGAGCCTTCACTACACCAAAGAGCACGAGTGGCTATCCATCGAGGGCGATGTGGCCACCGTTGGAATCACCGAATATGCAGCCGAGAAGCTAGGTGACATAGTCTTCGTTGACCTACCCAAGCTTGGTAGCTCCACAACTTACATGAAAATTTGTGGCGAAATTGAATCCACCAAGAGTGTCGGAGAGCTTTACGCCCCGGTAGATGGTGAAATTGTGGCAGTAAATGACAGCGTCACCGCAACACCAGAACTAGTAAACCAGGACCCTATGGGTGCCGGATGGTTGATCAAGATCAAATTCACAGAACTACCTGCTTTGCTAACCCATGAAGAATACGCTCAACTAACCAACGAGGGGTAACTACCAACAAATGCTTCCTGAGCACAAAGATTTTAAGTACCGTCACATCGGTCCTACCCCTCAAGAACAATCTGACATGCTCAAGGAGTTGGGGTACTCATCCCTAGACGAGCTCATGGCCACCGCTTTGCCCAAGGCGATCCAATTCAAAGGCGATGGAAAACTTCCTGATCCGCTCACAGAAGCTGACACCCTAAAAGCCCTTCGTGCTCACGCCAACAACAACAGAGTGACAACAAGCTTGATTGGTCAGGGTTACTACGGAACCCTGACTCCTTCTGTTATCAAGCGCAACGTTTTGGAAAACCCCTCTTGGTACACCGCTTACACTCCCTACCAGCCAGAAATTTCCCAAGGACGCCTAGAAGCGATCATCAACTTCCAGACCATGGTCAATGACCTAACGGGAATGAAGACCGCTAACGCATCCATGCTGGATGAATCTACCGCTGCTGCCGAGGCCATGCTGCTTGCTAGACGAGGATCAACAAGTGAAAGCAAAGTCTTCTATGTAGACAACGACTGCTTCCCACAAACCAAAGCTCTTTTGGAGCACAGGGCAACCCCGGTTGGAATTGAAATTACATACTTTGACGCAGCCAAGGGTGCAGCTGGTCTAGCTGGCGAATACTTTGGTGTCTTGGTTCAGTACCCAGGCTCTTCTGGAAACCTGACCGACCTAAAGCCCATTTTTGCTGCAGCCAAAAAAGTCTCGGCACTTTCGGTTGCAGTTGCAGACCTACTTGCGCTTTGTTTGATTGAATCTCCAGGAAGTGCTGGTGCTGACATCTCGGTTGGAACCACCCAGCGCTTTGGGGTTCCAATGGGCTTTGGCGGCCCACACGCTGGTTACCTGGCTGTTCGTGAAGATCTTGAGCGATCAATGCCAGGAAGACTTGTTGGCGTATCCGTGGATGCCGATGGAGCACCTGCCTACCGCCTAACTTTGCAAACTCGCGAACAGCACATTCGACGGGAGCGAGCTACCTCAAACATCTGTACTGCTCAGGTGCTTCTAGCTGTCATGGCTGGAATGTATGCGGTGTACCACGGTCCAAAGGGCCTTCGCTCCATTGCACTCGATGTCCACCAGAAGACTCTTGCCCTTGCCGATGCACTCAAGAAAGCCGGACTTGCAGTTTCGCCTAACGAATTCTTCGACACCTTCCAGGTAACGGTTCCAAGCGCTAAAACTGTTTATGAAGCCGCTAGAAAACAAGACATCACAATGTTGGTTCTAGATGACAAAACTGTTGGAATTTCCATCGATGAAACCATCGATGTTGAAATGCTCAACAAGATTTCAGCCGCATTCGGTGCCGGCAAGGTCGACTATGTCTTTAACGCTTCAGCTACCACAAAGCTAGGAACACTCTCTCGCAAGGATGAGTATCTAACCCACCAGGTGTTCAACTCTCATCACTCCGAAACTGCAATGCTTCGTTACCTTAAGCGCCTTGCTGACTACGACTACGCACTAGACCGCGGAATGATCCCTCTTGGCTCTTGCACCATGAAGCTGAACTCAACTACTGAAATGGAAGCCGTCACCTGGCCCGAGTTTGGCAACATGCACCCATTTGCTCCCAAGGAAGACGTTGCAGGTTACCTGACCCTAATCGAAGAGCTAACCGGTTGGCTCTGTGATGTAACTGGCTATGACGCAGTTTCACTGCAGCCAAATGCTGGAAGCCAGGGAGAGCTTGCTGGTCTTATGGCTATTCGCGGTTACCACCTCTCACGTGGTGACAGCCAGCGCGAAGTTTGTTTGATTCCATCTTCTGCCCACGGCACTAACGCAGCTTCTGCGATCTTGGCGGGTATGAAGGTAGTTGTTGTTGCTTGCGACGAGCTAGGAAACGTGGACCTAGAAGACATCAAGCAAAAGATCGCCGAAGCTGGCGACAAGCTATCTGCTCTGATGGTTACCTACCCTTCTACCCACGGTGTTTACGAAGAAGCTATTGCTGACATTTGCGACATGGTTCATGCCGCAGGTGGCCAGGTATACATCGATGGTGCTAACACCAACGCTGTAGTTGGCTACGCCAAGTTTGGACTTCTGGGTGGAGACGTATCGCACCTGAACCTACACAAGACTTTCTGTATCCCTCACGGTGGCGGTGGCCCAGGTGTTGGTCCAGTAGCAGCTAGAGCTCACCTAGCTCCATTCTTGCCAGGACACTCGCTGGCTCAGATTGAACTTCCTAACTTTGGGCCAATTTCTGGAGCTCCTTTTGGTTCAGCATCGATCTTGCCTATCTCATGGGCATACATTCGCATGATGGGTAACCAGAGCTTGCGCGATGCAACCTCTGTTGCGGTGTTGTCTGCTAACTACGTAGCCATGAAGCTAAAGGATCACTTCCCGCTTTTGTATACCGGTAACGCTGGTTTGATTGCTCACGAGTGCATCATCGACATTCGTGGAATCACAAAAGATACCGGCGTGAGCGTAGACGACGTGGCAAAGAGATTGATTGACTACGGTTTCCACGCTCCAACAATGAGCTTCCCAGTTTCTGGAACACTCATGATCGAGCCAACCGAGTCAGAGCCGAAGCAAGAAGTGGATCGCTTCATCGAAGCCATGATTGCCATCAAGAACGAGATCAACCAGCTTGGCGCTGGAACCTGGAGTCCTGAAGATAACCCACTGCGCCAAGCCCCTCACACCGCCAAGATTTTGACCGGGGAATGGAACCACCCTTACTCGAGAGAGTTGGCAGTGTTTCCTGTGAAGTCACAGCACCTTTGGAAGTACTGGCCAAAGGTTAGACGAGTGGACTCGGTCTATGGAGATCGTAACTTGGTGTGCTCTTGCCCACCACCGGAAGCTTTCGCCTAAAACTATTTTTTGGACTTAGCAAATACTTTTGCTAGAACTATTCCTAGTGCTGCACCAAGCAGCTGTGCAATTACAAAACTTGGAACTGACTGGGCCCCGATTCCAGCAAAGCTATCAGTAAAGATTCTTCCAACCGTCACGGCAGGGTTGGCAAATGATGTGGACGAAGTAAAGAAATATGCTGAGCCAATCCAAGCTGGAACTGCAATTGGAATTAGATCGGCACGCTTGGATTGAATCAAATTAAGAATGATAAAAACTAGTCCTGCGGTAGCGACAACCTCACCAATAGCTGTGCCCTCGCTAGCCATCCCCTTACTCGAAACCTGAATTGCTACAGAACCGAACATAACGTTTGCCAGGATTGCTCCTGAAATAGCGCCAGCGAATTGCGCGGCAAGATATGGGGCGACTCTTTGAGCTTTAAATCTCTGGTTGATAGCCAAAGCCATCGAAACAACTGGATTGAAATGGCCTCCGCTTACTGGGCCAAGAGTGAGGATTAGCAAACCGAGAGCCAAAGCGGTAGATAGCGCGTTGGCCATGAGGGCAACTAGTAGATCGCCCGAGAGATTACTACCCATGATTCCGGAGCCAACTATGGCTGTAACAAGAAGGGTTGTTCCTAGGAACTCTGCGAATAATGCCTTGAAATTCATGCGGGGCCTAACTAAGTGTCTAACTGGTCAGTATTTAGGCTAGCTCAGCAGACATAAATGTCTTGCCAGCGACAAGCTTGACTTATTTGATGGCTAGTGACTCAGCCAGGATTTGCTTGACTATAGGAACAACTTCGGTTCCTAATAGTTCAATAGAGGTCATCAGCTTGGAGTGGGGCATAGGTCCAGTTGAGTACTTGAGGTCAAAGCGGTTAGCCCCGACTGACTTAAGTGCGTAAGCGATTTTCTTGGCAACGGTTTCAGGTGAACCAACATACAAGCTTCCGTTGTAGACCTCATTCAAGTAGTGATCCTTGGTCATCGGACCCCAGCCTCGTTCTTTGCCTATGCGACCAAAACTTGATTCGTAACTTGGCCAGAGCTCTTCTATCGCCTGCTCATCAGTTTTTGCAATGTGACCTGGTGAGTGAATAGAAATCTGACGAACCTCGTTACCAAAGTGCTCCATCTGCTCGTGATACAACTTCGCGTAGGGATAGAACCTTGCAGGATCTCCCCCAATAATTGCTAATGCCAGATTGGCATTTAGCCTGGCAGCGCGAATCACGCTTTCTGGAGATCCTCCAACACCGACTCGAAGAGGGATATGGCCGCGCTCAGTTTTTGGATACACCTCTTGGTTCACAAGTGGCGGCCTGATCGATCCGGACCAGTTCACTGGCTGTTCCTTTAGAAGCTCAACCAGCATCTCTAGTTTCTGTTCGAACAGTTGTGCGTAGTCTGAAAGCTGATATCCAAACAGTGGGAAAGATTCGGTAAAAGATCCTCGTCCAGCGGTTATCTCTGCACGTCCATTTGATAGACCATCCAAAGTTGCAAATCTTTGGTAAACCCTGATTGGGTCTTCAGAGGACAAAACTGTCACACCAGATCCGAGAGTAATTCTGTCAGTTTTGGTAGCGATTCCGGCAAGAACAGTGTCTGGTGCAGTAACTGCGAAATCATCGCGGTGGTGCTCGCCGATATTGAAGTTATCAAGGCCAACTTGTTCAGCTAGAACGGCTTCTTCGACAACGTTTCGAAGGACCTGACCTGCAGTTTCAGGCGTGCCGTCGTCTTTTAGGGTCATGTCCCCGAAGGTGTCTAGCCCAAACCTAATGTTCACTGCTCAATGTCCCTTTTCTCGTCTACTGCTTAGAGGTAAACCGACAACTGACCGATTTGTTCCCAAACTACTTAGAAAGGCTGATCCAGTAATCATCGATAGCCTGCATGGTCTCTACAGGAGTCTCTTCTTGGGCTAAGTGGCCTGATTTGGGGATAACGACCAGACTTGAGCCCTCAATCAATGTCGCGAGCGCCTCGGTGTCAGCGGTTGCCACCACAACGTCGGTATCGCCAGTAATAAGAAGTGTTGGAATCTTGATCTCGGATAACCGGTCTTTGACATCAAAGCTTCGCGGGGCTCGGTTGAATTCCCAGAAGCCTTCTTCCCAGCCGATGATTTCTAGCGGGGCTCGATAACCTGCTGTGATTTCATCGGTGATCTTCGACTTATCGAACCAAGACCTATCCAGTAGATCCATGCCACTCGAGGCAATTGAGGAAACAAGGAGTGGACCTAGGTGATCTAATTGCGGGATGCTGAAGATCCAGTTGAACCCAGAAGGAGATCCACCGGTGGTGAGTATCGCAGGCGAAATCAAAATAAGACCGGTAACCGCTCCTGGGTTATCCACCACATACTGCGCTGCTTGGGTTCCGCCCGCGGAGTGACCAACAAGGAACACCTCTCTATTGCTTGCATACTCTGCGATTAGCTCATCAAGAATTAGGTCGTTACCTGCTGATCCGTATGTATTCTCACCTTCCCAGCTACTTGGTCTTTGCGTAAAGCCAAAACCTGGGCGGTCATAAGCGATGACATCTCCGTAAGCACTGAGTGGCTCGGTGACGAAGCGGTAAGAAAAGGTATTAGCCCCAAAGCCGTGCAGCAAGAAAAACACCGGTGGGTTCTCGCAGTCACTATCTTGGCTACAATCAAACTCGGTTACGTCCGTGTAAACATCAATCCCCTGAGCCTTAGTAAAGCTCGCCCCCGACCCAGCGGCTTCTTGATAGGTCTTGGTTCCGCTGGTTTCAACGGGAATCAAGAAAGGAACGATTAGGGCGGCTACCAATAGTCCTAGCAACACTCTGGAAAGGACCTTGAGGGCTTTTTTCATGCCTTCAGCCTACGCCCGCAGCCTGAAGTGGCTCTAGTTGCTGGCAACTGGCTGAGAGCTTGGGTAATGCTTTTGCTAGCTGGGCCGATAGGTGGTTTGCTTAGTAGGTACAAAAACCCACCACTTATTTAGGGGACATCCTTGTTTAGACTCTCGACCGTTTCACTTGCCAACCGCTCTGTTGTGGGGCTTTTGACCATAATCCTCACCGTGGCTGGCCTAATCTCCCTCGGTTCGCTAAAACAAGAACTGCTTCCCTCTTTTGAAGTGCCACAGGCTTCTATCGTCACGACTTACCCAGGTGCCTCTCCTGAGGTAGTCGATGCCCAAGTTTCTTCGATCATCGAAGACGAGGCCAGGATTCTAAAAAACCTGGTGAATGTCACATCAACGTCTCGAGCTAACGTCTCGGTTGTTCGCGTGGAGTTTGATTTTGGCGTCACAACCGCTCAGGTTGAAGAAGAACTAAACCGCGTGGTGGCTAATGTTCAAGATTCACTTCCTGCAGATGTTGAGCCAAGAGTTATCTCGGGATCTTTTGATAGCGTGCCGATTATCGTCTTGTCAGTTGCCTCAACAACTGGCGACAACGAAGCTATTTCTGAAGTTCTGGAAGACATCGCTGTTCCGATTTTGTCCCAAGTTCCTGGCATTCAGGAAATCACGGTCGCCGGAGGAAAAAAGAAGCAGATCACTTTGGATCTACGAACCAGCGTACTTTTGGCCAATGGTTTATCGCAGACTTCAATTACCGATGCTCTTAGGGCCAATGGCTTTATACTTCCAGCCGGTTCAATCACCGACAGCGAGGGTGAGCTCCAGATTGAAATTGGAACCAACGTCAACTCCCTTGAAGACTTTGAGAATCTTCCCCTGGTTGCATCAGCTACCTCATTTGCACAACTGCCTGGTGGCCTAACTGGAGCTACCACCACACCAAGAATTCTTACCATCGGCGAAGTTGCAGAAGTAACTTACGACTACGAGCCGGTTACCTCTATATCTAGAACCAATGGCCTTGATTCCCTTGGAATCCAGGTCACCAAGACTCAAGAAGGCAACACGGTTGCAATTTCAAACGGTGTTGAAGCAAAAATTGACGAACTGGTGGAAAAACTAGGTGGCGATGTTGAGATCACCACCGTGTTTGATCAGGGTCCTTTTGTTGAAAAGCAGCTTGAGAACCTAAGTATTGAAGGTTCACTGGGGCTTACCTTTGCCATTTTGATCATCTTGATCTTCTTGACTTCCATTCGATCCACTCTGGTGACTGCAATTTCGATTCCAACATCCTTGCTGGTTACCTTTATCGGTCTATGGGTCTCTGGCTACAGCCTGAACCTATTCACCCTGAGCGCGCTGACCATTGCAGTTGGTCGAGTCGTGGACGACTCGATTGTGGTTATCGAAAACATCAACCGGCACCTCTCCTATGGCGAGCCGAAAAAGCGCGCCATTATTGACGCCGTAAAGGAAGTTGCTGGAGCAATTACCTCGGCGACCATAACCACCGTTGCGGTATTCCTACCGGTTGCCCTGGTGGGAGGAATCGTCGGAGAGCTCTTTAGACCCTTTAGCTTCAGCTTCACAATCGCCCTGCTTGCTTCCCTAGTGGTCTCCTTGACTATCGTTCCGGTTCTTGCCTACTGGTTCCTGAAGGCTCCAGTTAGCGAAGAGCAGAGCGCGAAAGAATCTGCCAAGACTGCAGCCACTCGTATGGAGAAAGCTCGCAAGGTTGAGGAAGAAAAGGAAAAACGCAGCTGGTTACAGCGCGGTTACATCCCCGTACTGACTAAAACCCAAGCCAAGCCCGGATTGACTCTGGTTGCAGCGGGAGCTATTTTGATGTTCACTTTCTCACTTGTTCCGCAGCTCAAGACCGACTTCATTGGTGATTTTGGTGGAGACACATTTGTGGTTCGTCAAGAAATGCCTGCTGGAAGCACCTTCGAGCAGCGCGACGAGGCTTCCAAGATTCTTGAGGATCTGATTCTCTCGCAAGAAGGCGTTGAAACTGTTCTTGCAACCTTTGGTGGCAGAGCCGATGGTCGCGTGAACTTTGGTGGTAACACCAACGCAACTACTATTCAGGTATCCGTAAGTAAGGACGCCGACAACGTTGCAATCCAAGCTGCTGTTCAAGCAGAGATTGATTCTCGTGATGACATCGGTGAGACAACCCTGCCTCAAGGTGGCGGTGGCTTTACTGGCTCCGGCACAATCGACATCAAGCTTGCAGCTACCAGCGACGAAGCGTTGTTTGCAGCTGTTGAGAAGGTTCGTCTAGGGATGCTCGAAGTTGAAGGTATCTCTGATATTTCCTCTTCACTTTCGGAGCAACAGCGAACCCTGAAAATAACTGTTGATCGGGTGGCAGCTGCCGAGGCAGGACTGACCGAAATTCAGGTTTCGGGTATTGTTGCAGCCACTCTAAGACCAGGCTCAATTGGCGATGTGAACATCGATAACGAGGCGACTCCTATCTTTATCGTTCAAGAGAACTCGCCAGCTACCTTGGATGAGATTCGCGACATTCGAATCCCAACCAGGTCAGGAGTTATCTCCCTTGACAGCATCGCTGACATCCAGGAGGTTCAGGCCCCAGTAGCTATCACCAGCGAAAAGGGTGACCGGGTAGCCACAGTTTCTCTAACCCCTGACTCCGATGACCTGGGAGCAGTTACCAGAGCAGTAACCGAGGCGCTGGATGATGTCGAGCTGCCAATTGGAGCAACGGCCAACATCGGTGGAGTCTCTGCTGATCAGGCTGAGTCCTTTGGTCAGCTAGGGCTAGCTTTGCTAGCCGCGGTAGCAATTGTGTACCTAGTTATGGTTGCAACCTTCAGCAGCTTGGTGCAGCCATTGATCTTGTTGATATCGATTCCATTTGCTGCAACCGGTGCGCTGGGTCTACTACTACTAACCGATACTCCGTTGGGCGTTCCGGCACTTATTGGAATGCTGCTTCTGGTCGGTGTGGTGGTCACAAACGCCATTGTGCTTATTGACCTAATAAACCAATACCGAAAGCAAGGCAAGTCGATTCAGCAATCGATCATGGATGGCTCAAGGCAGCGTCTTCGTCCTATTGTGATGACAGCACTGGCAACAATCTTTGCGCTGTCGCCGCTAGCTCTTGGCATCACCGGTGGAGGATTCATTAGTCAGCCGTTGGCAATCGTTGTTATTGGTGGTTTGGTTTCCTCGACAGTATTGACCTTGGTTATTGTTCCGGTTCTATACTGGCTCATCGAAGGAAGAGCTGAGCGTAAGTTGCTCAAAGCTAAAGGAAAGCGCAAGCCAAAGGCAAAGCCAAGAAAGCGCCTAGCGCTCAAACGCTAAGCTTTCTAGGTTATGAAGTCCTTGGAGAATTTAGTCTGGATCGACTGCGAGATGACCGGTCTCGAGGTCGAAAAAGACTCGCTGGTGGAGATTGCAGTTTTGATAACTGACTCCGACCTCAACATTCTCGATGAGGCTGGGCTAAGCGTTGTAATCAAGCCAAGGCCAGAGTCACTTTCGCAAATGGGAGATTATGTAACCCAAATGCATAAGGAGTCTGGCTTGCTGCCACTTCTAGACGACGGTCTAGAAATTGCTGATGCAGAACAAAAGATTCTGGATTACGTCAAAGGTTTCGCACCAGAGGTTAGAACTGCTCCGCTAGCTGGAAACTCAATCGGTACCGACCGGATGTTTCTAAATCGATACATGCCAACACTTGATGCGCACCTGCACTATCGAAACATCGACGTGTCTTCTGTAAAGGAACTAACCAAGCGATGGTTTCCAAAGGTCTATTTCCAGCTACCTAAAAAATCTGGTGGCCATAGGGCCCTGGCTGATATCAGAGAGTCAATAGCTGAGCTTCGCTACTATCGACAGACTGTGTTTGTTTCCCAGCCCGGGCCAGAATCTGAAGCGGCAAAGCAAATAGCCGACCAGCTCTAAACGCAATAGAATATAGAAGCTTTGGGCCTAGCTCAAAGACATGGTGGGTATAGCTCAGCTGGTAGAGCGCCTGGTTGTGGTCCAGGATGTCGCGGGTTCAAGTCCCGTTACTCACCCCAATAGATGATTCTCATCACTCAAAGAGAGCTAGCTTTATCTCATGACCTCATTTGTTCTCTCCCCCGAAGTTTCCGAAGCGCTTGCAACAGGTAAGCCAGTTGTGGCACTTGAGTCAACAATCATTTCGCACGGTCTTCCAAGGCCTAGAAACCTAGCAGCAGCAAAAGAATTTGAAGAAATCCTGCGTTCTTCTGGTGTGGTTCCAGCAACCATTGCAATCCTCGATGGCATCCCTCAAATAGGTCTGGATGCCAGAGGCGTAGACCGGATCGCCAACGAGGATTTAGCTAAAGCCAGCGTTCGAGACATTCCGATTCTTGCGGCCAAAAAAGCTTCTGGCGCAACAACCGTTGCCGCTACCGCACACTTAGCTTCTTTGACCGGAATTAGAGTTTTTGCAACTGGGGGCTTGGGTGGAGTCCACCGAGGAGCAATTGAGACCTTCGATGAGTCGGCGGATCTTTCAACTCTCGCAGTTACCCCAATTACCGTTGTTTCCGCAGGGGTGAAGTCCGTATTGGATATCCCAGCAACCCTCGAGCGTCTAGAGACTTTGTCGGTGCCAGTTATTGGCTACAAGACAAACAAGTTTCCAGCCTTTTGGCTAACCGATTCTGGATACACACTTGATTGGCAGCTGGACTCAGCCGCAGAAATCGCTGCCGCCATGAAGGCTCAGGATGAACTAGGCCACGGGCAGGGAATCGTTGTTGCCAACCCGATTCCTATTCAGCAACAGTGGGATCCAAAAGAGCACGACCGTGTGCTTGCTATTGCATTTGAAGCTGCCAAGAAAGCTGGGGTTACCGGCAAAGCGGTAACGCCTTTCTTACTCGGTTTCATTGTCGAAGAATCCACTGGCAAGTCCTTGGAAGTAAATCTTGATTTGGCAAGAAATAATGTTCGAGTCGCTGGCGAGATTGCTAAAGCTTGGGCGGCAATTTCGTGAATAAGATCTTGGTCATCGGAGACGTAATCGAAGACCTAATTGTCATCCCCGAAGAAACTATAAGACCAAACACAGATACCAAGGCCCAGATTCAAAAATCCATGGGCGGCCAAGCTGCCAACGTGGCAGCTTGGGTTGCACACAAAGGCGCAGCTGTTAGCTTTGTCAGCTGCGTTGGAAAAGCAGATTTAGTCAAGCTCGAGCAGGAACTAACAGCTCAGTGCATAGAGAGTAGTTTGCAATCCAGCAGCAAACCAACTGGCTCTCTTGTAGTGTTAGTTGACGGGCAAAGTAGATCCATGTTGACTGACCGTGGCGCAAACCAAGATTTGGATCTAGCAAAGATTGATCCAACCGGTTTTGCAGTTGTCTACATTTCTGGATACAGCCTTCTTGGAAGGTCTCTCGAACAAGTTTCTGCTTTTGCCAGCAAAGTGAAAGCCGCTGGCGCACTATTAGCAATTGATCCTGGTTCTTACGGATTCATAAACGATCACGGCGTGGATAGTTTTCGTGAACTGATTAGTCTTGCTGACATTTCCTTTCCTAACCAAGAAGAACAAGATCTTCTAGAGCTTTCGGGAAAAGTAAGGCTCAATGTGGTGACCTCTGGACACCTTGGAGCTATGGCCCACACAAGCGATGGCAAATTGATTGAGGTTGCCCCTATTGGTTCAAGCCTTGTGGACCCAACGGGAGCGGGAGATGCGTTTTGCGGCGGCTTCTTAGCTCAGCTGGTCCAAGAGCCAGGTTTTCAGCATCTTGCTTCGGAAGCGGTAGCTAGCGCCCTTCGGGCAGGCGCTGAGGCTGGATCCAAGGCCGTAGCGATTATGGGAGCTAGGCCAGAAGTTCTCCCCAGCAAATAGCCCCTAACCTTCAGGGAAAACTTGAACTTATCCACAGGTTTATACACCGCCCAAAAAGACAGACTTAGCTCTCGGTAGCCCTTTGAATTACAAGTTCTCTCACCCTGGCGGCATCAGCTGAGCCGGACATTGCCTTCATAACGGCACCAATGACGGCACCTGCAGCCTGAAGCTTTCCTTCACGAATCTTTTCTAGAACGTCTGGTTGCTCGGATAGAGCCTTATCTATTGCAGCAAGCAGGGCTCCATCATCGGAGACGACCTCAAGACCTCGGGCTGCAATAATCACTGCCGGGTCTCCCTCCCCTGCCAAGACTCCGGTCAGAACTTCTCGAGCTAGCCGGTCGGTAAGTTTTCCGGACTCCACTAGCTCTGCGATTTGAGCAACCTGCACCGGTGTGATGGAAAGCTCAGTGATTTCCTTGTCTTCGCTGTTCGCAATTCTTGCAATCTCACCAGTCCACCACTTCCTGGCTGCTTGTGGTTTAGCTCCGGCTTTTACGGTTTCATCAATCTCATCAAGCAAAGCCGAGTTCACAACATCGCGGAACTCTAGTTCGCTAAAGCCCCACAATTCCATCAGTCTCTTACGACGAACAGCTGGCTTCTCAGGAAGAGTTGCGCGGATCTGTTCGATCCATTCTTTGGAAGGCTGGATTGGAACTAGATCTGGCTCTGGGAAGTAGCGGTAGTCGTCAGCATCTGATTTTGGTCGACCAGAAGAAGTTGCTCCGCGGTCCTCGTGCCAGTGTCGGGTTTCTTGAATTATGGCAACGCCTTGTGAAAGCAGGTGAGCCTGTCTTTGGATTTCGTACTTCACTGCTTTTTCGATACTTCGAAGAGAGTTCACATTCTTGGTTTCGGTTCTGGTGCCAAGTTTGGCTTCGCCCTTAGGTCTAATGGAAACGTTTGCGTCACAGCGAACATTTCCTCTTTCCATGCGAGCATCGGATACCCCAAGGTTTTTTACTATCTCACGAATCGAGCGAACATAAGCTGCTGCTAGTTCAGGGGCTTCATCGCCTGCACCGTAAATTGGCTTGGTGACGATTTCAACTAGTGGAACGCCGGCCCGGTTGAAATCAACCAGCGAGTACTCAGCCCCCTGGATTCTTCCGGTACTGCCTCCAACGTGAGTTAGCTTTCCGGCGTCTTCTTCCATGTGAGCGCGCTCTATTTCAACGGTGAAGACTTTGCCAGAGGGGACTTCGATGTCTATCTTTCCTTCGAAGGCAATCGGCTCGTCGTACTGTGAGGTCTGGAAGTTCTTGGCTAGGTCTGGGTAGAAGTAATTCTTTCTGGCAAATCTTCCGGTTGCTGCGATCTGGCAGTCCAGAGCTAAACCAATCTTGATTGAGTTTTCAATGGCCTTGCCGTTAACGGCTGGCATTGCACCAGGAAAGCCAAGGCAGTTTGGGCAAACGTTGGTGTTTGGCTCATCGCCAAACACGTTTGCACAACCACAAAACATCTTGGTATTGGTGTTTAGCTCTACGTGAACCTCGAGTCCGATTACGACCTCGTATGCTTCAAGTGCTTTCTGGTAATCCATGAGCTGATCTTTGGCCATTAGTTCACCTTCAGCTCTGGAGCAAAGTCCATCATCTTTTTAGACCATTTGGCTTCAAGGAGTTTTTCTAGTACTGCTCCGACTTTGTATAGCCTTGCGTCCTCACGAGCTGGTGCTAAAAATTGAGCACCGACTGGCAAGTTATCTTCTTTGGCAAGGCCTACCGGAAGGCTCATGCCAGGAATTCCTGCCAGGTTGGCAGGAATAGTTGCGATGTCGTTTAGATACATCGCAAGTGGGTCTTCTTGCTTTTCTCCCAGCTTGAAAGCAGTGGTTGGAGCGGTTGGGGAAACTAGCACATCGGCTTTTTCAAATGCCTTAGCAAGGTCAGCTTGGATTAATGTTCTAACCTTTTGTGCACTGCCATAGTAAGCGTCGTAGTAACCAGAAGAAAGTGCATAGGTCCCGAGAATGATTCGACGCTTTACCTCTGGACCAAAACCGGCTTCACGGGTAGCAGACATTACCTTTTCAACCGTTGCAGCACCTTCTGGCATAACCCTTAGGCCAAATCGAACCGAGTCAAAGCGAGCGAGGTTGGAAGAAGCCTCTGCTGGTTGAATCAGGTAGTAAGCAGCGATTGCATATTGAAAGCTTGGGCAGCTGACCTCGACTATTTCAGCTCCAGCTGCGACCAACACCTCTAGCGCCTCATTGAATTTTTCAGAAACTCCTTGTTGGAAACCCTCACCGGTGAGTTCTTTTATGATTCCGATTCTTAAGCCCTTGACTGAATCGTTCTTGGCCGCTTCGGCCATGGAACCCAGACTCTCAGGCAAGGAGGTAGCGTCCATCGGGTCGTGACCGGCAATCGCATCTTGCAGCATCGCTGCATCCATAACATTTCTAGTTACTGGTCCAACCTGGTCTAGAGAGGAACCAAGGGCGATCAATCCGTATCTTGACACAGCTCCATAAGTTGGCTTAACTCCTACTGTTCCTGTTACTGCGGCAGGGAATCTAATTGAGCCACCAGTATCAGAACCGATCGCAAGCGGAGCTTGCATGGAAGCAACAGCTGAAGATGATCCACCACCAGAGCCACCTGGGGTTCTGGTTAGATCCCAAGGGTTTAGAGAAGGTCCATAAGCGGAGTTTTCAGTTGACGAACCCATGGCGAATTCATCAAGGTTAGTTTTGCCAAGTATCGGCATCTTGTTTGCAAGAATCTTCTTAACCACGGTGGCATCATATGGCGGCACCCAGCCCTGCAAGATCTTTGATCCAGCAGTTGTTGCAATTCCGATAGTTGCCAGGTTGTCCTTTACGGCAATTGGAACTCCCGCGAGCGCCGGAAGAGACTCCCCCTTAGCTCTTTGGTCGTCTACCTGCTTCGCCTGGGAAAGAGCAAGCTCGTGGGTAACAGTGAGGTAGCTGTTGATCTTTGGGTTTAGTTTGTCGATATTGTCTAGCTGGGCTTTAGTGAGCTCAACCGAGGAAATCTCTTTTTTGACCAGCATGCTGGCAAGCTCGCTCGCGGATTTGGACAGAAGTTCCATTTAGTCCTCATCCAAAATTGCAGAGACTTTGAACCGGCCGGAGTCGCTGTCAGCGGCTCCGGACAGAGCCTGCTCTTGGGTTAGCGAGGCGGTTACAACATCCTCGCGGAAGACGTTGGACATTGGAATTGGGTGGCTGGTGGCCACGATGTCCTGACTGGCAACCGCCTTGACCGTGGCAACCGAGTCGACAATTAGGGCTAGCTGGCTGGCGAATTGGGCAACCTCGGCTTCGGTAACCTCGATGCGGGCTAATCCAGCAAGGTGTCTGACCAGTTCGGGGGTGATTTCAGTCATGAAAGCTCTCGGTTGATTAATACGATTAAGTCCTGGCTTTTGGACCCGTTGGCCAGTCTAGCAAGATAGAAATTACTTGATATTGGGGTTGATTTGGGCGCTAAAGTAGAGACTTAGGCCCAAAACCCATCCAACAAGAAAAGGCAGTCCAATTGGAAAACTCAGAATTCACGGTCGCATTTAGAGGCTACGACAAAGATGAGGTAGACACCACTCTTGCGTCCATGCGCGAAGAGCTTGAGCACGTACGCGAGTACAACTACAAAGCTGCCAGCGAAGTTGAGTTTCTCAAAAGCGAGATCGCTAGCCTAAAGCAGCGCCTAAAGCGCGATTCCGGAACCGGATACGCAGAGCTTGGTGCCCAGTTCGAGCAGACTCTTCGCGTTGCCGAAGAGCAAGCCAGAAAGCTTATGACCGATGCAGGTCAAGATGCACTTCGTGTTCGCGAAACCGCTAAGGCCGAAGCCGAGCAACTAGGTCGCAAAGCAGAAGCTGCTGCGCAGAAACTTCTTTCTGAAACCGAAAGCAAAGTTAAAGAAATCCGCCTAGAAGCTGAAAGAAAGAGTGCTGAAGTTCTTTCCGCTGCCAAGACCCAGGCTTCAGAGGCTTCCGAAAAAACTGTTCACGCCCAGCGTGAAGCCGCAGCCATTCGCTCAGAGGGTGAAAGATTTGCCGCTGAACTGCGCGCGCAGGTTCACCGCGAAACTGAAGAGGCAAGAGCAGTTGCTACTGAACTTTCTCAGAGAACCGCTCAGCTTCGCGTTGAGCTAGAGGCAGAACTAAAGACCAAGCGTGATGAGAGCGAGCAAGAAGCTCTTCGCATGTATGAATCAGCTGTAAAGCAGGCTCAGCAGGCAACCGAGGAAGCAAACAAGGCCGTTGCCGAAGCGTCCAGGCTTTCAGCTGAGCTGAACGCAGAAGCTGAGAGAATTCTTCGCGAGGCTAAGTTGCAGGCCAACAACGTTACCGAAGATGCACAGCGAAACGCTGGAAACCTTATCAACCAGTCACGTCGTCGTGCCGAGCTACTTGCTCGCAAGTCTGAGGCTTACGCTAACGCTGTAATTGTTGACGGCCAGGAGCGCCTAGCTCGCTGGGAGTCTGAGTCGAATGAAATCGAAGACTTCCTAAACACCATGAAATCTTTGATGTCCACCGAGTCTATGGTGGCAGCCGATGAGACCATAGTTCAAAGCGAATTAGAGGGTACTTCAGCTTCGATTACTGACGGAGCAGATCAGCCAGCGGTTGACTACAGCGAAGGCACCAGAGCTAGCTATGAGCCAATCGAAGTTGAATCCTACGAGGACAACAAGAGAGACTAATTCGCCTTTAGGCGCTTTAGAAACTCTGCTTCACTAATTACCTCAACACCAAGTGATTCTGCCTTGGCCAATTTTGAACCAGCGCTAGCACCAGCCAATACAAAAGCTGTGTTTTTAGAAACTGATGAAGCAGCCTTACCCCCAGCGGAGATAATCGCCTCTTCTGCCTGATCACGGGTTAGCGACTCAAGAGTTCCAGTAACTACGATGCTCATTCCAGAAAACACACCGGATCCGCCAACAGATATTTCCTGGGTGAAATTCACACCAGCTTTCTTCCAAGCCGAAACTATTTCTTTGTGCCAATCAACCGCAATCCACTCTTTGATTGTCTTGGCAACCACCTGACCAACTCCGTCCACTCCAGCAAGTTGTTCTTCGCTGGCGCCAAAGATTTTTTCTATTGAGCCAAAGGTGTTCATCAGTGACCTCGCAGCAACCGGGCCAACGTGCCTGATGGAAAGTGAAACCAACACCCGCCAAGCAGGTTGCGACTTTGCTTTTTCGAGCTCTTCCAAGAGTTTGGTAGCAACGGCAGCGGGCGACCCGTCTGCTTTTCGGAAGTACTCGACTACCTTTTCCTTTCCTTTGGCATCCAGCTTGGCAGCACCGGTGTCAGCATCAACCACGCGGGATTTGATCGGCAGTAGTTTTTCTAGCGTCAAGGTAAACAGGTCAGCCTCAGATTTCACCGGCGGGTCTTTTGGTTCAATTGGCTGGGTGAGCGCAACAGCGGTAACAAAACCTAGCGCTTCGATATCCAAAGCTGAGCGGGAACCGATGTAAGCGATTCTTTCGCGAAGCTGGGCAGGACAGCTCTTGGTGTTTGGGCAACGAAGGTCAACGTCACCGTCTTGGGCTGGGGCAAGCAAGCTTTGACACTCTGGACACTTTTTTGGCATGGCAAACTTTTTCTCCGAGCCATCGCGAAGGGCCACAACCGGACCCAAAATTTCAGGGATAACGTCTCCTGCTTTTCGAAGCACGACGGTGTCGCCTATCAGGATGCCTTTGGCTGCCACTACCTCTTGGTTGTGAAGGGTTGCGAACTCAACCTCGCTGCCTGCCACCCGAATTGGGTCCAAAACCGCGTATGGGGTGGCGCGCCCTGTTCTTCCTATGGAGACCTTGATGTCCAATAACTTCGTGTTGACCTGCTCAGGCGGGTACTTATAGGCAATGGCCCACCTGGGGGCTCTGGATGTAAAGCCCAGGCTTTGCTGCTTCGAGAACTCGTCGACTTTGATCACAACACCGTCAATCTCGTGCTCAAGGGTGTGACGTTTGGCTTCGAAGTCTTGAATGTACTGCTTTACTTCTTTGGTCGTTTTGTAGACCTTGTAACGAGAAGATGTTGGCAGTCCCCAGGTTTTGAGCTGCTGGTAAAGATCCGACTGGGCCTTCACTGAGTCGTCCTTTAGCGCTCCGACGCCATGCACAATCATCTGAAGCGGCCTAGAAGCAGTGACGCTCGAATCTTTTTGACGCAACGAGCCAGAAGCTGAGTTTCTGGGGTTAGCAAAGGGTGCCTTACCCTGATCAATCAAAGACTTGTTGAGCTTGGCAAAATCCTCCAGGGCGTAGAAGACCTCGCCTCTAATTTCAACAACCTCTGGAATGGCTTTGCCGGAAAGCTGATGTGGGATTCCCTTGACGGTCATAACGTTACGGGTGACATCCTCGCCAACTGTTCCATCGCCTCTAGTGGCAGCTGAAACTAGCTTGCCTTTTTCGTAGCGCAGGTTAATTGCAAGTCCATCGATCTTTAGCTCACAAAGAAACGGTCCGCCGCCTGCTTTGTCCAACCAGGTATCAAGTTCTTCCATAGAAAAGACGTTATCTAGGCTCATCATCTTCTCAAGATGCACTGATGGCTGGAAGGTCTGGCTAGCTTCTCCTCCGACGCTCTGCGTTGGAGAATCCCCGGTTATCAGCTGCGGATACTTGGCTTCAAGTTTTTCGAGTTCACGCATAAGTGCGTCATACTCGGCATCAGAAATAAGCGATGTGTTGGATTGGTAGTAAGCGGCTCGGTGCTTGTTGATTAGATCAACTAGCTCATTAGCTCGAGCTTGTTCCTTTGAGTTCAAACCTGCTCCATCACTGCGGAGATGGTTTTATCAATTGTTGCTTGACCCAGGACCCTTGAACCCAGGTAGACAACCGCCGTTTGGCCAGGTGAGACTCCCCGGATTGGCTCCGAGAGGGCAATCACCATTTGATCCTGCAATACCTTGACCCGGCATGGGTGCGAAAGTCCATGAGCTCTAACTTGAACCTCGGCATCGAACCAATCGGAAGTGTTCGAAGGTGCCTCGCCGCACCAGGAGTACTTTGATCCACTGAGCTCTGAAATAAGTAGCGCCTCGTCAGGACCCACAACAACCACGTTGTCTTTGGGTCTGATCGAAAGCACATACCGAGGCTTTCCATCTGCGGAAGGCTTACCAATGTTGAGTCCCTTGCGCTGACCAACCGTGAAGCCAATAGCTCCATCGTGGGTTGCCAGCTGGTTTCCCTCGAGATCAACAATTGCGCCCTCAGCTCTTTCAATCTTGTCCGAGAGCCAATCCCTAGTGTCACCTTCTGGAATAAAGCAGATGTCGTAGCTATCTGGTTTTTGTGCCACCGATAGCTCACGTGCTTTTGCCTCGGCGCGGATCTCTTCTTTGTTGGCTGCTTTGCCGAGTGGAAATAGTGAGTGTTGGAGCTGCTGCTTGTTTAGAACTCCAAGAACGTAAGACTGATCCTTGGCCATCGCAAGAGAACGATGCAGTTCTAGATTTCCCTTGGAGTCAGTTTCTATGGATGCATAGTGACCGGTGCAAAGCGCATCAAAACCTAGCGCTAGCGCTTTTTCCAAAAGCGCTGCGAACTTGATTCGCTCGTTACATCTCATGCAAGGATTCGGAGTTCTACCGGCTTGGTATTCGCTAATGAAGTCATCAACGACTTCTTGCTTGAATCTTTCGGAGAAATCCCAAACATAAAACGGGATGCCAATCTTGTTAGCCGCGCGTTGGGCATCCATGGAGTCTTCTACGGTGCAGCAGCCTCTTGATCCGGTTCTTAGAGTTCCAGGCATCCTAGAAAGTGCCAGGTGCACACCGACCACTTCGTGGCCGGCTTCAACAGCGCGTGCGGCAGCTACGGCAGAGTCAACTCCGCCGCTCATTGCCGCAAGTACCTTCATCTATCTCCTGGTTAGTCCAGCTTTTTTCGCACCCTCGTACGCCTTGGGGAAGGCCTCCAAAAATGCGTCTATATCTTGATCTTTGGTGCTGTGACCAAGGGTAATTCGTAGTGTTCCCATAGCCTCATCATTACTAGCCCCCAAAGACAAAACTACGTGGGATGGGCCACTGACACCAGCCGTACAGGCAGATCCGGTAGAGATTGAAACCCCGTCGCTATCCAACAGAAACAACAAGCTATCTCCCAGGCAGCCCGGGAATCTAAAGTGGACATTATTTGGAAGCCTTGGGGCATGCTCGGCAGAAACAATCACATTTGAGGCAACTTGTTTCACCCCAGCAATTATTCGCTGGCTCATGATTTGGTGGTTTTGGGCTAAATCTTCTTGTTCGGAAACCGCTTCGGTTATGGTCAACGCCAACGCCGCAGCCGAAGAGGCGTCAGGGGTGCCAGAGCGTAAGTTTCGCTCCTGGCCACCGCCGTGGTTCACCGGAGTTAGTTTCTGATTCCGTCTCAGTATTAGTGCTCCTGAACCAACCGGCCCACCAAGTTTGTGACCGGTGATTGTCATGGCAGCTAATCCAGATTCAGCAAAGTCCACCGGAATATGCCCAAGGGCTGCAATCGCATCAGAGTGAACTGGAATCTGATAACTTTTCGCAATTTTTGTTAATTCCATAACTGGATGAATAACACCAATTTCATTGTTGGCCCACATCACGCTCATAAGCGCTACTCGGGAAGCGTTTTGCTCCAGGTAGCGCTCCAGTGCCGCAATATCTAGAACACCCTGATCATCACTTGGAATCAGATAAAGCTCCGCGTTTTGTGAGTCAACTAGCCAGTTGATTGCATCCAGCACCGCGTGATGTTCTGCTGCGGCACTTATGATCACGTTCTTGCTTGGGTCCTTGGAGTTTACGTCCCAAAAAATGCCCTTGATTGCTAGGTTGTCGCTCTCGGTTCCACCAGATGTGAAGATCACCTCGTTGCGATCACAGTTGATTGCCCGGGCTATGTCTTCTCGGGCCTGCTCGAGAATCTGTCTCGAGTGTTGCCCAAAGCTATGAACCGATGCCGGGTTACCTATTTCGGAAAGGGTGGAAACATAGAGCTCGAGAACGCTTGCGCGAATTGGCGAGGTGGCTGCGTGATCTAGATATACCGGCATAGTCAATCTCAGAAAAGAAGCAGGCTTAGATTTTTGCGGGCCTTGATAACAGCAGGGTCTTCATTTCCCACAACCAGGAACAGCTCAACAAATCTAAGGCGAATAGGTTCTCTTTGATCCTTGGCGGTACTTTCAAATAAGACAAGCAGTTGCTCGAATCCTTCCGAAGCTGCTCCTGTGGCAACAAGTGCGTCCACGCGGTCCAAAACTGAGTCCGTGTCTTGGCCTACGGAGCTAACAAGGGTTGGCAGGTCTTTGCCTTCCAGGCGGATTAAGAGCTTGATCTGGGCTAGCCCTGCTTCAGCTAGTTGATCATTGGGGTTTTCAACCAAGGCTTTTTCGTAGAGAGATCTAGCCAACGGGTAATTGTTTTCTTCAATGGCGGCAAATGCTTGCTGGTGGGTAATTGATAGCTCGGGCTCTGGTTCTGCTACTTTTACGGTTCCGGTTAGTCCGTTTTCTTTTCCAACTTCAAGAACTCGGTCGATGATTTGCTGCACTTGCTCCGCTGGTTGATCACCAGCAAATAGAGGTGCTGGCTGTCCCTTAAGCATTCCTAGCAGAGTCGGAATTTGCTTTAGATCGAAAGCTTGGGCTAACTCGGGAGACTTAATGGCGTCTACTACCAAAGTTAAGATCTTGCCTGCGGTTTTTTCCGAGAGCAGCTTCACAGTGCTAAGAATGGATTGGCTCGCGGGGTCATTTTCTTGAACAAATAAGACTAATACTGGAAGGCTGTCAGAAATTGCCAGGTAGTCCCTAATCGAGTTGGCGTCTACTTGAATGACAAGAGCTGGGACGTTCTGCGCTTTGTCAGTGGACTTACCGAATTCGATGGTCACCTACAAAACCTCGATGCTAAGTAGTGACTGAGTGGCACCAAGAAGCCGAACTTTTTGATCAGAGCTAGCAAGTGGTACATAGAAAAGCAGCATGTTTCCATAACGAGTGCTTACTCCCCTTGTGCTTCCCTCGATTCCTAGAAGAAGCAGCTCATCACCCGAAACGGTAACTGCGGAGTTTCGATCTGTGGGTTTGATCTCCCAAGTGTCGACCATCATCAGCGCCACAATAGCCCCCGAATCCGAGGTGGTTAGCGAAACAACATTGAACTCACCAAGAGCGTGAGAAAACTGTGTAGTCGCGTTTTCTAAGCTGTCAGTTTGATCTTGCTGGGTTTGCGATATTTGCTCATAGAACTCGTCTGTCGATAAGTCGAAAAGACTGAAAAATTCGCTCGAAGGACCGCTGTCGATTAGGTCACCATAGGTGGGTGCGAGAACGATGGGAGATACTTTCAGGAACTGGGAATCAACGTCAACTGGAATTGCGCCTTCGGCAGCAGCTGCGACATCTGGAAACTCAACTCCGGGAAGAAGTGCCATGTTATAGATCAGCTTGTATGGATCTCTCGGTGAGAGCTGCTCAATAACTAAAGTTTGTGGCAGGTCATCGCCGTCTTGAGTCACCACCATAAATGATCTTGGCCAGTACTCAGTCTTGGAAATGATGGTGATCGAAACCACCGAAGTGGAAATTGGGGGCAAAGGTAAAATCTCAGGAGATTTAGAACGCAGTAGGTAATTTACCTCTCGGAACAATAGCGCTGGACCATCAACTCGAGTTTCGAGCACTGCAGTTTCTCCAGAGGCATCTGCTTCAGCAACCACACTTTGAATATCTGCCAAAATTCTTGCAACCTGTTGCTCGTTCAGCGCTGGCTGAATTTGATCAACAATCGAAGCTGTAGACGATTCAGTAGGGGTAGGCGTGTTCTGCGGAACTTCAGCCATTTGGCATCCGCTCAGTGCCAGCACCAGTCCAATTGAGATTGGGGCGATGGCAATTTTGTTGCTGGCGGATCTTCTACCGCGTTTTGGAAGATCGTAGCCTCTGTTCTTTGGCTTGTACCTAGGACCTTGAGGTGCCTTAGGGACTTTTCTTCGAGGCCCACGGTTTCGAATCATCTTGCCAAGTGCCAACACGTTAAAGAAGATTGCTATCACTAGTAACCCCAGCCCAACGCCTAAGAAGATGTCAGAGACGGTGGTTGAGTTATCCGTTGGCCACGAAACTCGAACTCTTTCCGGAGCGGCGCCAAGACCATCACTGGCCACCAGGACAGAAAGATTTTGACCCTCTGGGACGACGATTTCCCCGGTTGACTCTCCCGAAAACTCGCTGAGCCAAAGATCCGAGCCCGCTGGGCTGATGAAATCGTCAGTTCCAGGGCTAGCGACGACCCTAAGGGATTGAGAACCTGCTGAGCCTTCAGCGACGGAGTGGCTGGTGGTATCAACCCAGGCAGCTACATCCACGTCTTTACCAACTGCCAAAAACACCTGGTTTGAGCCAGTGGCGCTGATTGTGGCGTTTCCTGGCATCATGGCCAGTGCCTCGGCGGGGATAATCAAAAATGGCTGAGATTCTTGGCCAACTAGATTAACTGCGAATACTGCTGGCGGTGCCCAGATTGTCCGCTGAGCCAAGCCCAGCAAAAGGAAGGAAATGGAGAGAACAAACAGGGTAGCCGCAATCAAAAAGCGCATGATTATCCATTCCAGCTAAACTATTGACTTGGGCCGATGAGCCCTCCCTATTCTAACCAACCCAGCTGGAGGACGAAAATGTCAGGTGAAGACCTTTTGTTCCCTAGCGCCCTGCGCGGCTACGCCAGGGCTGCGGTTGATGAGGCGATTCTTGACCTAAATAGGGACATTCTTAGACTTTCCTCCCAAAACTCTCAGCTGGTAGAGGAAATAAAGCAGGCCAAGCAAGAAATTGAAGCTCTCAGCTCCAAGCTCGAAGAGACTAATTCCCCCACCTATGCCGGTCTTGGAAACCAAGCCGCAATCATCTTGGCTTCTGCCGAGGATCAGGCCACAAGGCTTATTGCCCATGCTGAAGCTGAAAAGATTCGAATCTTTGGAAGCATCAATGAAGAAGTAGAGACCAAAAAATCAGAGGCAGACAGTTACTACGAATCTTTAGTTGCTGAGGCAGATCGCAAGGGACAAAGGGCAATTAACCTGGCCCGCGAAGAAGCCAATGAGGCACTGGCCAAAGCCGAACTCGAGGCCAAACGGCTCGTTGAAGAGGCTAGTCGCGAAGCATCGGCGATCCGTGGAGATATAGCAACAGAGGTAGCTAAGCTTCGAGCCGACACCAAGCGCCAAACAGAATTACTAAAAGCGGAAGTCGAAAAAGACATTACCGAAAAACGTTTGCTGTTGCAAAAGCAATCCGTTCGAGAAATTGATGCGGAAAAAGCAGCCCTGATCATAAGCGAACAAGCGCGCATCGATCTTGAGCTAGAGCTCACCGGGCGACGAGCAGAAGCTGAGAAGGATTATCTTGCAAGACACCAGGAGGCTGTGCACCAGACTCAGAAGTATCTCGATGATGCCAAGCTGCAGCTGCAAAACGCAATCGCTAGAACCAGTGCGGCTCAGCTCGAGGCCGAAACTCTTGAATCAGCGGCTCGTTCAATAAACAAGAAAACTACCGATGAGGCGAGGCTCAAAGCCGAGACCCTCATCGCAAGCGCTGAGGCCGAAGCAAGGAATCTAATTGCCGAGGCTAAGGCAAAAGTTGCGAAGGATCTTGATGAATCAACCGCCAAGCTTCAGCAGCTTGAGGTTGAGAGAAGAACCGTTGGTTCTTACCTCGAGCAGCTTGAGAAGGTTATTGCGGCATCCAAGAATTCGTTGAAATAAGAAACAGATGACAGTCCAAAACATGAAAATAGCCAGTGCTTTTCAGCTCGGGCTATTTGGTGGACTCGGGGTATTGACCGCTTTAGTAATTGGTGGGGCTATAACAACCTTGGCCAATGTAATTACCTACGTATTTGCTGCGGTCTTTCTAGCTCTTGGACTTGACCCGCTGGTCTCAAAATTGGAAAAATTCAAGTTTCCCAGGCCCTTAGCGGTTCTAACGGTGATAGTTGGATTAGTTGGCTTTTTAGCTGTCTTGATCTGGTCGCTGGCACCAACGCTTATTTCCGAAAGCACCAAATTCCTAGATAGTGCTCCCGACATTCTTCGAGACATCACCAAGTTTCCCCTTGTTGTAAGTCTTGATGACCAGCTAGATGGTGCTGTGGGTTCGGCTCTTGCTGATGCCGGGGGTTTCCTTACTGACTCAGCTAACTGGCCAAGCCTGGTAGGTGGCGTTGTCCAAGTGGGAATCAGCTTGTTCAATGGGGCTTTTGGATTCTTAATTATTTTGGTGCTAACGGTGTTTTTCCTAGCTTCCCTCGAAAGCCTCAAGGCATCGCTCACTAAGTTGGTGCCAGCTAGTAAGCGCGAGCGCTACACCAAGATCTCCCAGCAGGTTTCAATTTCTGTTGGTAGATATGTCATCGGCCAAGTTTCGGTTGCAGCACTGAATGCGACCCTGGCTTTTATAGCGATGAGTATTGTTGGCCTTCCTTTTGCACTGGTTCTGGCTTTCATCGTTTTCTTGCTGGCAATCATTCCACTAGTTGGATCAGTATCTGGAGCTGCGCTAGTGGTTATGGTGGCGGCTGCCGTAGATCCAACTTCAGCTATTGTTCTGGGAATCTATTTCTTGATATACCTACAAATCGAAGCCTACGTAGTTAGCCCAAGGGTTATGAAAGTGGCTGTCTCAGTACCGGCGCCGATAGTTGTTATCGCGGCCTTGTCAGGTGGAGCATTACTTGGAATCCTAGGAGCCCTAGTTGCTATTCCTTTTGCAGCTTCGGTGATATTTATCGTCCGAGAGATATTCATCCCTCGTCAAAACTCTCTCTAGAACTGCTCTGGTAGCGGGTAGCTTCCGGGAGCTACTATTTTGACAATCTCGTTCAAAACTGTCCTTGTCGCTAACTCGCCAACCCACAAATGCTTTGCTCCATCAACTGCAATTACTTCCGCTTCAGGAACTACAGAGAATCTGACGACTGCTTCTTTTGGGGCTAGATACTCGTCATGCTCGGGAATAATCGCAACGAGTTTTCTGTTCGAGCCAATCCATTTGACCAGGTCGGAGTCTTTGGCTCGGTGCAGTGGCGGGGAAAGCAAAATGGCCCCAGCGATGTCTTTATCAAAACCGTACTTGATTGCCAGCTCGGTTCCAAAGGACCAACCAACTAGCCAGACCGGACCTAAGTTTCTCGATGACAGAAAATTGAGTGCTGCGTCCAGGTCTAGCTGCTCAGTTATTCCCTCACCAAAGACGCCCTCGCTGGTGCCATGTGGGCTTTTCGTACCTCGCGTATTGAATCTCAAAACTGCTAGGTTCGCTAGCGCCGGAAGTCGGTTTGCCGCCTTTCGCAGAATGTGTGAGTCCATGAAGCCACCGTGGGTCGGAAGAGGGTGCAGTGTCAGCAAAACTGCTGAAGGTGCGGTGTCGACAGGTAGCGCCAACTCGCCAATCAGAGTTAGGTTGTCGGAGGTACACAGCGTGATTGCCTCGCGCTTGGAGGGAAGCTCAGTAGATGAGGTGATTTCAATCACAGAAGTGGTCCCTGGAATGCCTTCCAGCAAGAATTGTGAAAATGCCTTCTGGTCTCCACGCCTCTGATTGAATCCCAAGCAACGGTATGGTTTTGACCTTTTGAGATTTCGATGTTGCAGTGTGGGCAAACCCAGCTCTTGTCTTGCTCGGCGTTTTGGCCAGATGTTGTTTGAACAGAGTATTCAACGCCGCGCTTGATTTCAGTGCGCTTGACTCCGATTCGAACCCTATCCAGATCCAGTGGCTGAAACTCTGCCCCCCACTTAGACTCACGGTTACGTCGACTTTTCATTAGTACCAGTTATGAGCTTCCGAGTGCGCCCAAGCTCCACAAGGGCCGTTGTACCTTGAGGCAATATACTTTACTCCCCAACGAATCTGAGTCTCGTGGTTGGTCATCCAGTCAGCGCCCTCGGTTGCCATCTTCGAAGCCGGCCAGGACTGCGGAATTCCGTAAGCGCCACTTTCTGGATTCTTTGCCAATGTTCTCCACTGAGATTCTCTGGTCCATAAATTCACCAGGCAGGAGTACTGGTCTAGGCCCCAGTCGTAAGCCTTGATGTAGTTATAGGCGTAGGCCTTTGCTGTTCCTGGTTCAGGAGTTGGTGCTGCCAAAACAAAATAACTCGTCGCTTCTTTACCAGAAACCAACGTGAAGCCCCCGCGCTCGAATGTGACAGAGTACTCATCGTCAAATCCAAACGCTTCCGCTGTCTGCTTGTTTGGATCAAAAACCTGCATTGTTGACGCGCTAGCTAAGTTGCCGGCGTAAGGGTCAAACGTGTAAACCATAGTGAAAGACAGCACAAAGAAGAATCCAAGCACTGGAAATGATCTTGCTTTAGTAAGCCTGGGAAGGTTTGGACGAGTAAGTCCCTTTTGGGCTAGCCGTTCGTCAAGAGAAAGAATGAGTCGCTTGGCAAGGGGTGCGCGCACAGCTTCGTACTTTCCCATAGCGATCCTTCCAGCGTCCAATTACACCAACGACCTTCAAGTCTATCTTTAGTGTTGAATTGGGGCTAGAGCGCTCTTTTAACCCGCTTAGCCAGTGGGTAGGGCCTGTTCTGGGCACTCCCTCAGCACGCGATCGATGGCATCGTATTCGGCTTGCGTGACCCAAAGGCTGTAGCTGATTTTCACCGCTACCTGCCTGGCAACAAACGCACAGCGATAAGCCTTATTTGAAGGCAGCCAGCTGGCGGCGTCCGAATCACTTTTTTGAGCGTTAGCAGAACCAGAAACTGCCAAAAGATTGAGCGGGTCGTTATAGAAGGCATAGCGCTGAGCACTTGAAAGCTGCTGAGCCCCTTTTTGCCATGCGTCACTAACTGCGACAACGTGGTCAATCTGGACCTCATTGGAGGTTCCAACGCCGCGAACAAAGTTAATTGTTTGCCCAGTGTATGGATCTAGTAAAACCCCGGTTGCGATAACGCATGACGAATCGGAACGAAACTGAAACTCTATGAAATCTCGTCTCAGGATCTTGTTTCGCATATCGCAGCCAAAACTGTAGTCCCAGTCACTGGCAAATAGGTCCCGGTCATAACCAGTCTTTGGCGCCCGTCCCTTGATTGGAATGGTCGCAAGTGCAGTCAAGGCAGGTGACGAGGCGTTGGTAGTGGGTTCAGAGGCGGTTGCAGATGGGGTTGGCTCTGGCGTCGCGGATTCACTAACTGATGGTTCCAAGGTTTCCGTTACCGAAGGTGTAGGAACACTTCGCTCTGGCTCAGAAGTATCTGTGCAGCCAAAGAAGCTTGCGAGGATAAAGGCGGTGCCTAAGACACCGACAATTAGATTGGTGCTACTCAGTGATTTCAAGTTGAATTGCCTCAATGGCACGGTCTAAAAAGCTGTCTACTTGCGGCATGGAGTATCCAAGACGCTTGGAGTGGAATTGAACCCTTCTTAGATCGGAAACTCTTAGCTTGCTACCTCCGTCAAAGTGGGCAAGAAGTTGATCACAAAGTTCATCCACCTTCTTTTTGTCATACCCTCTTGCAAGAATTGACACTTTGGCGAAGCGCTTGGTCTTTTCCCGGTTGAGCCTTGGAATCAGAGCATCCCTAAGCTCTGAGTGGCGCTTGGCTAACTCTTGATCCCCAAAACGCTCTCGAAACGCCGCCACTTCAGCCGCTATGAAATGATCTTCTAGATTATCCAAGGCGGCGTCAACCTGGTTTGTTGCGTAACCTCCGCGCACTAAATCAAGTCTCAAACCACGAAGATCCGATGCTCTTACTAGAACCAAATTTGGGTTTTCGTATTGTTGCTTAGCAAGATCTAAGAGTGCGTCGACTTGCTTAGGGCTATAACCCCTACCGGAGACAACCGCAAACTTCGCTGACTCAGCCAAAGAACACCACCATCACCAAGTAAGTCATGAGAGAGGAAGGAAGCATTGAATCTAATCGATCCATCATTCCCCCGTGTCCTGGCAGCCAGGTGGACATGTCCTTAATTCCCAAGTCACGCTTAATCAAGGACTCGGCCAGGTCCCCAAATACTGCAGCAAGGATAAGTGCCGCTGCAAGGATTATTCCAACCCACCATGCCCCGCCCAGCACAAAGACGGTAAACGAAACTGCAGATATCGTGCCAATCACTATCGAGGCTGCTAAACCTTCCCAAGTTTTCTTCGGGCTTACTCCAGGAGCCAGCTTATTCTTGCCAAAAATTCGACCAAATAGATATCCAGCGGAGTCGATTAGGGCAACCGTTGTGACAAAGGCCAAGACCCACCACTGTCCATCATCGCGGCGAAGAAGGAGCATTCCAAAGCTCAGAGTGAGTGGAAGGTAAATAACCAGGAAAGCCGCCGCGCCAAAATCTCGGACCGTGCGCTTCAAAGTTTGGAAGTTAGCTTTACGTCTTTCAAAAAGTAGGTGCACTGTTCGCCAGAGAATCAACGCGGCAACAATGGCAATACTTGCTAGCCACTGAATTGCCGGGCCACCAAAGTAGGTGGCTGGCATGATCAGTACCGAACCAACAACAGCTGGGACCCTAGGTACGTACCACTTTTTTTCCCTCAGTGCAGTGGAAAGCTCCCAAGCGCCGATAGCGGTAGAGATAGACAGAAATACTATGAATAACTCTTTATAGAGCAAAAGTGAAGACAAGAATATTGCAGCTAGCAATAAACCAACTGCAACAGATTTGGAAAGTGACCTCCCCTGTGGTTCACTAACTTTTGTCAATCTTCACACCTCTAGCAGTTCGGCTTCTTTACGCTTTAGTGCGTCGTCGATGGCATCGACGTGTGCTTTGGTGATAGTGTCCAGTTCTTTCTCGGCTCTAGCGATGTCGTCATCGCCCGCCTGACCATCTTTTTTTAGAGCCTCTAGATCATCGTTGCCCTTGCGGCGGATGTTTCGAACCGAAACCCTGTGGTCCTCAGCCTTGGTCTTCACGAGCTTCACGAATTCTTTGCGGCGCTCTTCGGTGAGCTCTGGAAGGCTAACTCTTATCAGGTTGCCATCGTTAGTTGGGTTAGCGCCCAGGTTTGGAACGTCGCGAAGGGCTTTTTCAATAGCTCCAAGGGCGCTCTTGTCGTAGGGGGTTATCACAATCGTTCTGGCCTCAGGGTTCTGAAGCGATGCAAGCTGAGCCAACGGAGTCATGGTTCCGTAATAGTCGACCATGATCTTCTGAAACAGCTGTGGGTTGGCTCTTCCGGTTCGCACCGTAGCAAAGTCGTCCTTCGCTGATTCGAGGGCTTTATCCATCTTTTCAGCGCTAGTTTTCAGGATTTGATCAATCATTTTCTGTTCATCTTTCTTTCAAAACTAGGCAGTTACGCTAGTGCCGATTTTCTTGCCCTTGATGGCATCGGTCACGTTTGACTTACCCTGCATTCCAAACACCCTCATCGGCATCTTGTTGTCCATGCAGAGGGAAAAGGCGGTTGCATCAACTACTTTCAGGCCCTGCACTAGTGCGTCCTGATAGGTGATGTTTTCGATTTTCTTGGCGCCAGAATCTTTCTTTGGGTCTGCGGAGTAGACGCCATCGACACCGTTTTTGGCGACCAGCACCTCATCGGCCTTTATTTCCAGTGCTCGCTGGGCAGCAACGGTGTCGGTTGAGAAGTAAGGCAAACCGGCACCGGCACCAAAGATTACGACTCTTCCTTTTTCAAGGTGCCGCATCGCCCTTAGTGGGATGTAGGGCTCGGTAACTTGCGCCATGCTAATTGCTGACTGCACCCGAACGTCAACCCCGGCCTGCTCCAAGAAGTCTTGAAGCGCTAGTGCATTCATCACGGTTCCAAGCATTCCCATATAGTCGGCTCTGGATCTATCCATGCCTCTTTGGGAAAGCTCTGCACCGCGGAAGAAGTTTCCTCCTCCAACCACGATTGCAACCTCAGTAGTTTTTGCACCTTCTGCAATTTCTTTTGCAAGGGAGGCAACCACATCCGGGTTTACTCCAACTGTGCCGCCACCGAATGCTTCTCCAGATAGTTTTAGTAAAACTCTGCGTTTTTTATGTGGCAAGGCAATCCTCCAAGGTTCAGTTATAGTCTAGGCGAGCAAAGAAAAAGACTCAGCCCTATTGGGCCGAGTCTTTATCCGTTTCAAGTTACTTAGGCTCCAACTCTGAAGCGTACAAAGGCAGAAACCTTGGTTCCAGACTGGTCTAGGACCTTCTGGACGCTTAGCTTGTTGTCTTTTGCAAAGTCCTGCTCTAGCAAAACGTTTTCCTTGAAGAAGCCGTTCACTCTTCCTTCAACAATCTTTGCAAGTGCAGCTTCTGGCTTACCTTCGTTGCGGGCAGTCTCATCAGCGATGCGTCTTTCGGTAGCAACGGTTTCTTCGGAAATCTGATCGCGTGAAAGAACTGATGGGCTAAACGCTGCAATGTGAACTGCAACATCGTGTGCCGTTTCAGCATTTCCATCGAACGCAACTAGCACTCCCACCTGAGGTGGAAGGTCCTTTGAGGTGCGGTGCAGGTAGGCGTCGACTGACACATCTGAAATCACAGCGACTCTGCGAAGTTCCGCTTTTTCACCCAAGATGGCAGCTTCGTCGTTGATTCCCTCGGCAACAGTCTTGCCATCTAGTGGAGCAGCTAAAGCAGTTTCAATATCTTTGGCTCCGGCTGCAACGATTGCGTCAGCAATCTTTTCGCCAAGGGCAACAAAGCGCTCTGCTTTTGCCACGAAGTCAGTTTCGCAAGCTAGCTCAAGCAAGTAACCGGTTCCACCAGAAACCCTGGCAACAACTAACCCGTTGCTGGTTGCTCTTCCTTCGCGCTTGGTAACACCCTTCAGGCCCTTTAGGCGAAGAAGCTCAAAAGCCTTTTCTGGATTGCCATCGGCCTCGTCTAACGCGCCCTTGCAGTCCATCATTCCGGCTCCGGATTTTTCGCGAAGCGCCTTTACATCGGCAGCAGTGTAGTTAGCCATGATTAAGCCTTCGCTTCTTCTTGTGGTGCCGCCTCTGCCTTGTTGCCCTGCTCTAGTAGCTCGCGCTCCCATTCAGCAAGTGGCTCAGCTTCGGCTTCTGGCTTTGAGTGACGAGCAATTAGTCCCTCAGCAACTGCGTCCGCAATGATGCGAGTTAGTAGCTGAATTGAACGAATAGCGTCATCGTTTCCAGGAATTCCGTAGGTTACATCGTCTGGGTCACAGTTAGTGTCAAGGATTCCAATAACTGGAATTCCAAGCTTTCTAGCTTCTGTGATTGCAAGGTGCTCCTTGTTGGTGTCAACTACCCAAATAGCTGAAGGAGTCTTGGTTACGTTTCTGATACCACCGAGGGACTTTTCTAGCTTGTCCTTCTCGCGGCGAAGAATTAGAAGTTCTTTCTTGGTTAGTCCAGACTTCGATGCGTCATTGAAGTCCATGGTCTCTAGTTCCTTCATGCGAGCAAGTCTCTTGCCAACGGTCTGGAAGTTAGTTAGTAGTCCACCCAACCATCTCTGGTTAATGTATGACTGGCCAACGCGCAATGACTCGGACATGATTGCTTCCTGAGCCTGCTTTTTGGTTCCCACGAAAAGAACTGAGCCACCGTTTGCAACGGTGTTCTTTACGAATTCGTAGGCCTTGTCGATCATTGCAAGCGACTGCTGCAGATCGATGATATAGATTCCAGAACGATCGGTGAGAATGTATCTTTTCATCTTCGGGTTCCAGCGTCTGGTCTGGTGCCCAAAGTGTACGCCGCTGTCTAGCAGCTGACGGGTGGTTACGACTGACATGAGTCGAACTTCCTTTCGGCGCGATTACGCGCCCACTCAGTTAATGGTTATTGGCGGTTGCCAATTACCCCTGGTGCCGGATTTTTCTCACAAGCCCGTTAGGGCCACTGAGTGAGAACCATCTTGGTCGGCACGCGAAGTCGACATCTCAAAATCAAAGATTTTTAGCGAGAATGCCGCTAACCCCAAGCATACCAGCCCAAAAACGTCCCCTGCCAGCCCGAGTTTTCCCCAGATTGCTGCGACCTGAGCCAATACGCGCGCGAATCAAGCACATTAGGAAGGTGATTGAACCCCAAAAGATTGCTGTTCTGCAGCTTGCAGGCTTTTTGACAATTAGCGTGACCTGGCTGCTGCCCTCCCCGAGTCTTGGAAGCCAACCAGTGTGGGTCCCGCCGGTTGTAGGGTCCCAGCTAGTCAATAGCTACAAAGCTGCGGACACAGCCTATGAATCAGGTCATCGCGGCGTCGACTACCAAGTCACATTGGGGCAAGGAGTTTTTGCCCCCTCTGATGCCACAGTGAGTTTTGTAGGAAAGGTGGTCAACAGACCAGTACTTAGTTTGTCGCACGAAGGAAATCTTGTTAGCTCGTATGAGCCAGTTTGTAGTTCATTAGTTATTGGTCAAGAAGTAGCAGCTGGGGAATTAGTTGCAGAAGTTTGTGAAGCGGACCAGGACTATCTGCAGCACTGCGCAGATACTTTCTGTCTTCACTTTTCAACGAGAAGAGACGGTGAATACCTTTCACCTCTTTGGTTCACGGGAGAGATTGCTCCATCAAAGCTACTGCCCTGGATCGAGCCAAGCTAAGCCCGCGGGTGAGCCTTTAGGTAACCCTGCTTCAAGCGATCGACAGATACATGAGTGTAAATCTGCGTGGTCGCTAGCGAAGAGTGCCCAAGAAGCTCTTGAACTGCTCGAAGATCTGCGCCGCCATCAAGTAAATGTGTTGCCGCGCTGTGCCTAAGAGCGTGCGGTCCGGCAGCGCCTACCGCTGTGTCCGCCAAGAGACCAGCTACCAGCGCGTAAACCTGTCTAACGCCAATTCGTTTTCCTCTTGAGCTGATCAAGAGCGCATTGCCGCTGGTCTCATTGACAAACTGATTTCTTCCCTCACGAATCCATTTGGCTAGTGCGTCACCGGCAGGATCACTGTAGGGAACCATCCGCTGTTTGTTACCTTTACCGGTGACTCGAAGAATCTTTCTGCCGTAGTCAATGTCATCAAGGTTTAGACCAACCAGCTCGCTGACCCGAATTCCGCTACCGTAGAGAATTTCTACCATCAACAAATCACTCATCCCGGTTGGATTGTCCTTGCTGGCAAGCGGCTCAAGGACATCAAATATTCCAGACATCGCCTCGCGGGATAGAACCTTGGGTAGCGTCCTGGAAGCTTTGGGTGATCTAAGTTTGAGGCCGGGGTCGATTTCAAGTTTCTCATTCTTGAATAACCAGGCAGTGAAGGCCCTAACCGCGGCACTCTTTCGAGCCAGAGTCGTCTTCGCTAAACCCTTTTCGCTAACTCTCCAGAGCCAATCTCTAACAAGCTCAAGATCGATGTCCTGAATTTCTGATTGCTTCTTTGACTCCATGAATTCGAACAGATCCGTTACGTCAGAGATGTAGGCCTTGACCGTATTTGGAGAGAAGCCTTTGCCGTTTTCTAGTTCAAGGCTGAACTGATCGCGAAGGTATTCAAGCTCTGTTGGCATATTTCAAAGCGTAATGGAGCGACCCTAAAGAATCTTGAACCACCCTCAGTTGATTCCGAGCTTTCAGTTCTTCTAGAGCCAGGTTTAGCTCAAACAGCGTGAGCCCGGCAGCTTTGGCAATCTGCTCACCGGTTGCTTGCCTGAGGTCTCGAAGTGCATCTTGAGCTCGCACCATCAATGCGGACTCGTCTTGAAATCTTGCTGGCTCGATAACTTCGGAGGTAATCAATTTTGTGTCAATCAAAGCTTTTGCTTTTCCTTCGGCAATTAGAGAGTTTGTTCCAGCCGAGGAAGCTGAAGTCAGTGGGCCTGGAACTGCAAACAGTTCCCTATCTAGCTCGATAGCGTTGTTTGCTGTACGTATCGAGCCGGATCGAATTCCAGCTTCAACAACAACGGTTGTTGGAGTGAGAGCAGCAATCAATCTGTTTCGTTGTAGAAAGCGCCAACGAGTTGGCGCGACCCCTGGAGCTAGCTCTGCAATCAAAACGCCGTTTCTGGCAATGGCTTGAAATAATTTTGAGTTTGAACTTGGGTACTTTCGATCTAGCCCTCCTGCCATAACTGCAACCGTTGGTAGTGAGTTTCTTAGACTGTGGCTATGAACGTGACTATCTATTCCGGTAGCTCCCCCGGAGACGGTCAGGCGCTTATGAAATGCAAGTTCGGAAACCAATTTTGTTGTAACTTTTGCACCGTATTCGGTGCAAGCTCTTGAGCCAACAATTGATACTGCCTTAGCTAGGCGGCCAAGCAACTTGTAATTTCCTTGGGCAAAAATGAGCGCAGGCGCGCCTTCTTCTAGATCATTCAATCCGATCGGCCAGTCATCATCACATGGCAGCAACAAGGAAAGATCTAGCTGCTTTGATCTCTGAAACACATTCACTACCGCCTGTTTAGAAAATCTTGGAAGCCAGCGTTGCCTAGAGTCACTTATTGTTCCTGGTAAATCACCAAAGATTTCTGTCAAGTAATCTGCCGCTCTTACCTGATGCACAGCTTCAAGAACCCTCGCAGGCTCAAAGCCATCAATCAGAAGCGCAAGTAATCCTTGAGTTCCAAACGCTTTAGCTAGCGCTCCTGCCATTCGATCGCCTGGCTCAGTAACGATGCTGATAGCAGCTGCCGCGACTAGGTCTAAGGCTCGCTTTCTTGAATAGGTGCCTTGTTGAAAGCTGTGGGTGAGTTCGTGTAGTTCTAGATCACTGAGGATTGGCATGGAAGAACTATTCCAAGAAGCTAGATTGGGATGTTTGAAAAAACTAGAGCTGTGGAGAAACTACTCGCCGACGGCCAGTTCTTTAGGTAGTTCGTACGCTTTGCCTGATAGCTCTTCGACGTTGACGTCTTTGAAGGTAAGAACTCTTACGGACTTGATGAATCTGTCGGTTCGGTAAATGTCCCAAACCCAGACGTCACTCATGGTCAGCTCGAAGTAGAAATCATTTGGGGTGTCTACTCTTTTGAGTTCGACATCATTGGCGAGGTAAAACCTACGCTCAGTCTCAATTACATATTTGAAGGTTCCAACAACATCCCGATATTCGCGGTAAAGCGCGACTTCAGCTTGTCTGTCGTAGTCTTCGTATTCGTTTTCTTCCATCTGGCCTTTATTCTATTCCAGCACTAGGCCAGAATCCTAGTCAGCCAAGTCACTCGGTGGATAGCTGTTGGACCAAGGGCTCTCAAGGCAGCGATGTGCGCAGCCGAGGCGTAACCCTTGTGCCCAGCTAGCCCGTATCCCGGGTTTTGCAGATCTAGCTCCTGCATCAGTGAGTCTCGGGTGACTTTGGCCAAGACCGCCGCAGCCGCAACACTCACGCAGTTGGTGTCTGCTTTCACTTGAACCTGAACATCGAGTCCGTAAGACACTTTTCCTAGCCAATTCTGTGATCCATCTAGCAAGATCACTGCGCCATCTTCGGCGATGGTCTTTCGGGTTTTAGCATCCTTGAATAGCTCATCAAGAGCGCTCCCAGCTGCCAGCCGCAAAGCTTCCGAAATGCCAAGTTCGTCAATTTCTTTGTTGGTACTAAATCCAACCGCGTAAGAACTGACCCAGTCCATAAGAGGCGAAGCGATCTCGCTTCGAGATTTTGGAGTCATTAGCTTCGAGTCCTGTAGCTTCTGCGGCCAAGCTTCCAAAGCAGGATTGGTTTTGTCGATCAGGCTCACACCGACAGCTACCGGTCCTGCGATTGCTCCTCTTCCGACTTCATCGATTCCAATTACGAAGCGGTTACCTCGTTCAAAGATTCGACGCTCAGAATCAAGGCTTGGGAATGTTTTTGAAGACATCGGGGTAGTTATCCAACCAGGTCCAGTTCTCAAATGGCCAGCTAATCACCATAGCTCTGCCGACGACCCACTCTGTTGAGACGAAGCCTTTGCTTGGAAGATCACCGTGATAGCGAGAGTCCTCGCTGTTTCCGCGGTTATCTCCCATTACCCAAAGCGACCCAGGAGGCACTTCAATTTCAAACTCAATGGCCGATGGGGCCTGTCCGGCGCTTATATATGGCTCAGTTATTGGCACACCGTTGATTGTGATTTTTCCATCGGCATCACAGCAGATAACTTTGTCCCCCGCTACGCCAATGACTCTTTTGACTAAGTGCTGCTTGCTATCTGGCGCAGTGATGCCAAAAGCTGAAAGAAACCAATCAACCGAAACAACCAGTGGGTCAGTTGGCTCAGATACGTCTGGTCCTAGCCAGCCACCTGGGTCTTTGAAAACTACGACGTCACCGCGCTCTATTGGGTACAAAGCCGGAGTTAATTGATTCACGATTATGCGGTCATCAATCTGAAGGGTTTCCAGCATGGATCCGGAGGGGATAAAGAAAGAACGAATAAGGAAGGACTTAATTAGCAGAGAAAGAACTAAGGCAGCGCCGATAACAACGACCAAGTCGATAAAGAATGCAACGAATACATTCTTACTTTTGCGACGTCGGTTATTTCCTCGACTGAGCTTTTTCTTCCTTGGTCGCATTGGATTACCAAGCGATAGCTCTTCACTCACGCTAAGCGTGTCCCCTTAAGGCCTTTAGACGTTTTCGCGCTTTTCGCGAATCTTTGCCTTCTTGCCTCTTAGATCACGCAAGAAGTAAAGTTTCGCACGGCGAACAGCACCCTTTGAAACGAGCTCAATCTTGTCGATGATTGGAGAGTGGATTGGGAAAGTTCTTTCAACACCAACTTGGAAGCTAACTTTTCTAACAGTAAAAGTTTCGCGAACACCTTCACCAGAACGGCGAATTACGATTCCCTGGAAAACCTGAATACGAGACCTGGAACCTTCAATGATGTTTACGTGAACCTTTACGGTGTCACCGACCCGAAAGTCTGGAACATCAGTTTTTAGTAATGCTTTGTCTACTGAATCTAAGATGTGCATTTTGTGTCGCTTCCTGTTTTTAGCACGCAGGTCAAAAACGGTTATGTTGGTTTTTTGCTTCGCCCTATCTCCCCTGCGGCAGAGCCCATCACTGGAGGCTAACCTCCATATTGCCACAGTTTCGATCCCTAGGCAATTGGTAACTAATCGATTAGATCTGGCCTGATTCTTCGGGTCTTTTCCATAGCTTGCTCCTTGCGCCACTTAGCAATCTCGGCGTGATTCCCACTTAGTAGCACCTCAGGAACATCCATACCTCGCCAGCTAGCTGGCTTGGTGTAACTCGGATATTCCAATAGCCCTTCGCTGTGTGATTCCTCATCCAACGAAAGCGCATTGCCGATAACTCCAGGTATGAGTCTTGCAATCGCCTCGATCATGGCAATCGCGGCAACCTCGCCGCCGTTAAGTACATAATCACCCAGGCTAATTTCGCGGACTTCTGCGCGGCTTTGGGCATATTCCAAAACTCTTTGATCAATACCTTCGTAGCGACCGCAGGCAAAAACTAGATGCTCCTTACCCGAAAGCTCCCTCGCGGTAGCTTGCTTGAACGGCACCCCGGCTGGTGAAGGAAAAACCACAACGCTGTTTTCGGTAAGCACCGAATCCAGCGCCAAGCCCCAAGGCTCTGGCTTCATGAGCATCCCGGCTCCGCCGCCAAATGGGGTGTCATCTACTGTTCGGTGCTTATCCTCTGTGAACGCTCTTAGATCGTGCGCCTTGAACTGAATAAGTGACTGTTCTTGAGCTTTACCCAGCAATGAAATGTCTAGCACCCTAAAGAAGTCGGGAAAAATAGTGATGGCATCAATTCTCATCGGAGTCACCACCTGGAAGATTGATCTCAAAAAGACCGGCCGGAGGGGTTAGAACAATTTGGCCTCTTTGTATGTCAACTGATGGAACAATTTGCTTCACAAAAGGCACCAGCACCTCACCGTTGGAAGTTTCGATGGCCAAAAGATCTTGAGCTGGTAGATGATCTACTCGAATCACTTTTCCAACCACCCCTTCCCCAACTAGCGCTGTCAGGCCAACAAGCTGATGGTCGTACCAAGCTTCAGGATCTTCCGGAAGCTGCTCAAGGTCGGTTTCGATTAGCAAGATTGCCTTGACTAGGGTCTCGGCTTGACTGCGGTCTTGAATGCCCTCGAGAAACAAAACTGGGGACTGGTTATAAAACCGAAGCTCAGCTACCTTCACTGTTTTTCCAAACCATTCGGAGGTTTCTGGAACTTGTAGTTCTAGTTCCTGGCCAGCACGAAATCGTTGATCTGGGCTGTCGGTATATAGCTCTAGCTTGAGAGCTCCTTTTAGACCATGGGCTTTAACGAGCCTTCCGACTCGTAGCTTGGTCTTACTAGAAGTCACCGTCCACCACATCAACGCGAATTTTCTTGCCATCTGCAAGTGCGTTGACCAAAGTGCGAAGTGCTTTTGCTGTTCTGCCGTTGCGCCCGATTACTCTGCCCAGATCATCTGGGTGAACGTGAATCTCTAGGAGATCTCCTTTAGAGCTGGAGCGTTCAGTCACTGAGGCATCGTCAGGATTGTCGACAATGCCCTTAACTAAGTGCTCGAGTGCAGCGGCCAACATTATTGATTAGGCCTCTGGCTTTGCTTCTTCAGCTGGAGCTTCTGCTGCGGCTTCCTCGGCAGGAGCTTCGGTAACTTCCGCTGCAGGAGTCTCTACAACTTCTTCAGCAGCTGGCGCCTCTACCACGGCTTCAACAACTGCCTCTTCGGCAGTTGCTTCGGCAGCAGGAGCTGGTTGTTCAGCAGGAGCTTCGGCTTTTGCCTTCTTGGCAGCAAGTTCTTCTTTAGGAACTAGAACAGCTTTCTTCTTCGTGTCTTTTTCAAACACTGGCTTCGCAGCTTTTACCTGAACGGTGTTCTTCGCATCCTTGTCACCCTTTGACTTCTGGAAGTCTCCGGTGAGCTTAAGAAGTACCTCTACCTGCTCGGTTGGTTGTGCACCAACGCCAAGCCAATACTGAGCTCGCTCAGAATCTACTTCAATGAAAGATGGGTTCTCGGTCGGAATGTAACGACCAATTTCTTCGATAACACGACCGTCGCGCTTTTTTCTAGAGTCGGCAACGACGATGCGGTAGTGAGGCGTACGGAGTTTTCCGAGACGCTTTAGGCGGATTTTTACAGCCACAATGCTCCTGTTATTTGAATTGGGGCGAACAATCAACCGTGAGCGTGGGGGCACACTCGGTAGTCAAGCTCTATGGTTTTGCCTTTTTGGCTCCTGGTTAGAGGGTCAGGTGCCTAGGCAACTTCTCTAGTCTGCCAGAAATGCCCAAAGATAGCTAGTTGCTGATTCCAAAGGCTGATCCAGCACCAGATGGGGCTGAGCCTTGGCCATTTGCCCTGGCTTGCTCTTGTTCAGCACGCTTAGCTGGATTACCCGATTTAGAACCGGACTTTTTCTTGGAGTCCTTGGCCTTCTTGCGCGGAACCACGCCTCCCATACCAGCTGGCATGCCTGGGATCTGAGGTGTGCCACCTTTGGCGACGGTCTTCATCATTTTGGCGGCCTGCTCGAATCTATTCACGAGTGAATTTACGTCCGTGACGCTCATTCCAGAACCTCTCGCGATGCGAGTTCTTCTTGAGCCATTTAGAACCTTTGGGTTGGTCCTTTCAACCGGGGTCATGGATCGAATTATGGCTTCGGTTCGATCAATTTCTTTTTCGTCTATGTTGTCCAGCTGTTGCCTCATCTGACCTGCGCCTGGCATCATTGCAAGCATCGATTTCAAAGAGCCCATCTTTCGAAGTTGCTGCATCTGTTCCAAAAAGTCTTCAAGTGTGAAATTCTCGTTGGCAAGCTTCTCGGCCATCTCTAATGCGGATTGCTCGTCGAACTGTTTCTGGGCTTGTTCGATAAGGGTGAGAATGTCTCCCATATCCAGGATTCGGGAGGCCATTCGATCTGGATAGAACGGCTCGAATGCATCAAGGGACTCTCCTGTTGAGGAGAAGATGATTGGCTTTCCAGTAACCGAGGTTACGGATAGTGCCGCACCACCTCGGGCGTCACCATCAAGCTTGGTCAAAACAACTGCAGATATCCCAACGCCATCTTCGAAAGCTTTGGCAACATTTACTGCATCCTGACCGAGCATTGCGTCAATGACAAACAGAGTTTCGTCTGGCTTGATAGCATCACGAATCTTTTTGGCCTGATTCATCATTTCTTGATCAACGCCGAGGCGGCCCGCGGTATCGACAATCACAACCGTGTTGCCCTTGGATCTGGCGTGAGCGATCGAGTCCTTGGCAACCTTTACGGGATCTCCAACACCTGATCCAACCTCGGGTGAGTAAACCTCGACAGACACCTTCTGGCCCAAAACCTTTAGCTGGTCAACAGCGTTGGGTCTTTGCAAGTCAGCAGCGACCAGCAAGGGGTTCTCCCCTTCGCTTTTTAGCCACTTCGCCAGTTTTCCTGCGAGCGTTGTCTTTCCAGAACCCTGTAAACCGGCAAGCATGATCACGGTTGGTGAAACCTTGCCGTAGCGAAGCTTTCTTGCTTCACCGCCAAGAATTTGGATTAGTTCTTCATTGACGATCTGAACTACCTGCTGGGCAGGGTTTAGTGAAGCCGAGACCTCATCTCCCATAGCTCGCTCACGAATAGCACTAATGAAGTTCTTGACTACCTCTAGGGCAACGTCAGCTTCCAATAGCGCCTTGCGGATTTCCCTCAGGGTTCCGTCGATATCGGCAGCGCTTAGTCTTCCCTTACCGCGAAGAGCCTTGAAGGTCTCGGCTAAGCGATCCGATAGATTTCCAAACACTTGTTATCTCACTTCCTATTTCTAGGCTAAGCCACTAAACCGTTGGCGAACTCTTCGGGGTCAAAGAAGGCAAAGTGCTCTACCCCTTCGCCAACCCCAACTAACTTGATTGGAATAGCGAGTTCGTTTTGAATGGCAACGACAATTCCGCCCTTCGCTGAGCCATCAAGCTTTGTCAGCGCAATTCCAGTCACCGAAATTGCCTCGGCAAAGGCTCTTGCTTGAACGAGACCGTTTTGTCCGGTTGTGGCGTCAAGAACCAAAAGCACTTCTGCAATCTCGGCTTGCTTTTCAATCACCCTCCTGATTTTGGAAAGCTCGTCCATCAAGTCTGTCTTGTTCTGCAATCTCCCCGCGGTATCAATAATCACAACATCTGCTTCAGATTGCACTGCGTACTCAACAGCCTCAAATGCTACAGATGCAGGGTCTTGACCTTCGGAACTTGGTCCAACAAGTTTCACACCCGCACGATCTGCCCAGGTTGCGAGTTGATCAACCGCTGCGGCACGAAATGTATCTGCCGCACCAAGGACGACTTTCCAGTTTCCTTGGGTTAGCCACGTGGCAAGTTTTCCAATCGTGGTGGTCTTACCCACTCCGTTTACTCCAACAACCAAAATTACATAAGGAAGTTTCCCGCTGGTTAGATTCAGCTCCCTGTTCCCAGTAGCTAACTTCTCGCGAATCACTCCAGCAAGAATCGTTTTTAGCTCTGCCTCAGACTGAGCGCCTTGGGACTTAGCAATCTTTTTCACTTCCAAAACAATCGATTCTGCGGAGTCAACTCCAAAGTCGGCTTGAATCAGGATATCTTCCAGTTGTTCCAGGCTCTCAAGATCAAACTTGATTCTTGAAAATAGGCTTCGGATTCCGGCTCTTGAATTTCGCTTCGGAAGTACGGTGGCT
>NZ_DAIMLM010000005.1:0-7704 GCF_036721215.1 Rhodoluna sp. | reverse complement strand
GCACTTGGAGACGAGACTCGACTTGGGCTCATAATGGCTGTTGCGGCTAGTGAAGGTGCAGAAGCTTGTGTTTGCGATCTCACGCCCGATACAGGCTTAGCTCAAAGTACAGTCAGCCATCACCTAAAGCTGTTGGTGGATTCGGGATTGCTAGAAAGAACACAAAGAGGTAAGTGGGCGTATTACTCACTAACGAGCGCAGCTAGGAACTTGCTCAAGTAATTCAATAAATTTCTAAGGCTTTGTCTTTACTTGAGCCCTTGATTGGCTTAGCGACAGGACTGCAAAGAGAATCGTGGCGAATACCGCTAGAGCCACAAAACTAATGATTGTCATTTCGCTCGGCGAGGAAAATGGCTCAGCCCTAAGTGATTGCCAGGTCACAATGCCAACAAAGCCAAGCCAGGTAAGGTTGCCAACCAGGATCAGCGGAACTCGGAACGCAAGAGGCAGTAGCAAAGATATTAATAGCAGAATCGCTGCCACCTGAATCGAGTGCAGGCCAAAGAAGTGTCCTACTCGCAAATCACCGGCTACAGTACTCCAGCCAAGAAATGGCAAACCAGGACCACCATCTGAAACTCCAACTGCGTGAGCTCCGGCAATCCCTTGGTAGTTAGCCAACTGAATGGCGGTTGGCCAAGTCATCAAGTAAGCAAGCCCCATACCAACTGCAGTGTTGATGCTTCCTAAGGCAAGTGCCAACTTGAGATTGAACTCCTGCTGCTTTTGAAACAAAATCATCAAGCTGATAAAAATCGTTGAGAAAAGCACAATTGAAATGAAGGTTGCCATGGTCGACCAAATTGCAATGGCGGTTGGAGTTGAAACATTGAAATGGCTTGTTTCACCAATGCTTGCCATGGCCAAGATCATGACAATCTCAACGGCAAGGGACACTGCGATAACAAATCCAGTGAGCTTGACCCAACGGCCCCCTCGAGTTAGGAACGAGCTAAGCCAAGAGTAAGTGAATGAGAAAATTGCAACAGATATGTAGAACTTGATTGGCTTTTCCCAAACAGATACTCCAAGCAGTTCCCTTGAGTCCAGTATCCACAATGGGATAAGTGCAACTGCGACCACGACGCAGATAACCGCAAGCCAAAACAGGGATTTGGTGTGCTTCAGGCGTGATAGGTCAAATAGTTTCTCAGGCTGCATTTCTGGACTCCGCATTCTTGATTAGTTGTGTCTTTACCTTCGTCAATGTCTTGTCGAGTTTTTCCAAATCAACAGAAGAACCTCCATCGAAAAGAATCCTGAACTCTTTTTCTAAAAAGTCTGCAGACTGGGTGGTCAACAGCTCTCCCTTACGGGTGAGCTCTAAGGATAGATTTTTTTCGTTTCCGGATACCTTCGAGACCTTTACGAAGTTACGTTCTTGAAACCAAGAGAGCCGCTGGCTTACCGCCGCTCGAGAAACACCCAGACACTCTGCTAGATAGCTAGGTGTGGGTTTGTCCTGACTCATAAGGGTTACTAGAAAAAGAAACTGGCTATAGGTCAGTTCAAAATTTGCCCGAAGCAGTCGATCCGCAGTGGAGTTCAAGACATAGACAAGCTCGTTCAGGGTAAAGGTGATACGACTTCTATTCATACGCTTTAGTTAACTACTTGACAATCTGTTTGTCAAGTAGTTAACATTGTCTTTCGAAGAATTTAGATGTTCCGGCGGCAAACAGGACCCCACGACACCTTTTTCTTTTTGGATCGAAATAGTGCTCACCAGATGGACCAAATAGAATGGGCGCCAGGTGAAGCAAATAAAAAGATAAGGACTAAACAAGATGCAAACCATGATCTACATCTCTTTAGCCGTAAACATCGTGGTTTTGGTCCCAATTGTTGTGCTGATGGCTATCAAGTCGCCTCTTGTTGATACTGCCTGGGGACCTTCGACTGAGGCACGCGCGATTCTGTGGTCTGTCTACATCGCGATTCTTTTTGCGTCCATCTTCCTTACGTTCATGCCTATAGCCTCTTTTGTTGCAGCTCTTTTGGCGGTGCAGGTTATCTATAAGCTCACAACCCCATTTACAGTTGGAAGCTTTAGCAACCCGGTTGTGATCAGCAATATGGTGATTGCGACCTTGCATGCAGTGACTCTAGTGAGCATATTTTCAGAAATAGGCACGCAGCTTTTGACGGTGTAATTAAGACTCAATGACTTGGTCGATGGAGGACCCTCACAAGAAGTTCTTTTCAACGGAAAATAGGGGATTCCAACGAGCTCTAACCGCGAAGGCTTGCTAGTACCCATTTCGACACAAAACTCTTGGTTGACGCTGCACTTTGTTTAACACTAGATGTACCTATTGAGCTTCGTAGTAACCCACCTAATCCAAGCAAGATGGCGTTGTGCCTAAATACAATTTCAGTCCGGTCAAGGTGCGGCAACTTCTTTCCCAGTAGAGCAATTAAGGGACTTAGTTCCATCTCTTGCATCGATGGCATAAGCGCTTGAAGCTGAGAAACATTTTCAACCGAGCCTCTCTGGAGAAGATTCCAAAGATCTCTTTCTCGTTGACTCACAGACTTAGGTTCCAGTAAGGGCCCTAGCCAAATGTTCACTAATTCCTCGAGATCTGCTTTCTCGTCTAGAGACTGGATTCTTGCACCTTGGCTAGTAGTAACTTCGGTTAGTGCGGATAGGTAAGCCTGGCGGATAAGTTCATCTCTTGATCCAAAGTGGTAGTTCACGGCAGCAACGTTTGCATCGGCGAGTTCAGTAATCGCCCGAAGCGTGGTCTTTGATTCCCCCCGCTCTAGGAGGAGTTTCTGGGTTGCAGCCAGGATCTCGGCGGCGGTATTTATTGCCATGGCTCTATTGTGTCAGATTTGACAGAATTTCAAACATATGTTTCAATCAACTGTTTGAATCTTTCGAATTTAGGAGTTGTATGTTCCATCTACTTTCTCGCCTAGGCGAGCTGTCAGCTAAGAGGCCCTGGCGGGTCCTGATCACTTTCATCGCTTCGATTGTTGTCCTGGGAGGAGTAGCCGGGGCAGTTGGCGCTGGATTTACTACCGAGGTTCGCTTAGGGAACACTGATTCCCAGAGAGCCACTGACTTGCTAATCAGTGAGTTCCCTCAGGCATCCGGTGACTCAGCCACTCTCGTCTTCTACTCCGACGAAACAGAGGGTGTGATAGATCCTGAAATTCAGACTCAACTTCTTGACACATTCGATGAGATTTCGAATCAGCTAGATGTGAACACCATAACTCCGTTGCAGGTTTCCGAAGACAAGTCCACTGGATTCGTGAACGTTGTTTTCGACATGCCTGCGGCTGATCTTTCAGCAGATCACTTGAATCGTCTTGAGGTGGCAGTAGAGGAAGTTCATGAACTTGGCGTTGAAACTAGTATGCGAGGACCAGTTGTTGATCGCTGGCGTGACCGTGAGCCACCGGTTGGTGAATTCCTGGGAATCTTTGCAGCATTTATTCTTATTACTCTTTTGTTCCGCTCTTTCACTGCAACCATGGTGACAATTGGAGCTGCGCTTATCGGTCTGATTCTTGGAAACACCGTTCTAGCGGTAGTTTCTGGATTCACTGACATCCCAAGCGTTGCTCCAACAATTGCAATCATGCTCGGTCTTGGTGCCGGAATTGACTACGCACTGTTCATGGTCTCAAGGTTCCGCCAGAGACTTCGCGTAGGCGATGATCCAATTAAGGCCGCAGCAAATTCAAACGCTTCAACAGGAAAATCGATTATTACCGCTGGAGCAATTGTTGTAGTTTCAATTCTTGGACTCTATGTAACAGGCATTGATGTAATTGGCCGAATGGGGCTAGCTGCCGCAATCGTTGTTGCAGTCACTGCAATCACGGCAGTCACCTTGGTCCCTGCGCTATTGAAGTTTGCGGGCGATCGAGTATTGCCTAAGGCCGAGCGAGCTAAGAAGAAGACTACGAAGAAAGCCGCCCCCCCAAAGAAGTCGGTTGAGGGAGAGGGTTCTAGGAAAATTGCAACCTTTGTCTCAAAGCGTCCTTGGATGTGGGCAACAGCATCCTCATTACTTCTTCTACTTGTAGCCTCACCGGCACTTAGCTTGCAGCTTGGTCAGCCAGATGATGGAAACCGCCCAGTCGGTGACACAATGCGTGTTGCCTACGATCGCTTAAATGAGGGCTTCGGGGCAGGATTCAATGGACCGCTTTTGGTTGCGGTTGATCTGAACACAGCCAACTCGGATGAGTTGATTTCTGATTTGACCCAGGAGCTAAGTTCCGCAATCGGAGTGGAGGCCGTTGGCCCAGCCCAGTTCAGCGACTCCGGTGATGTTGCGGTTCTCACAGTGATCCCCGAAACAGCACCACAGTCTCAGGAGACCAGTCAGTTAGTAAAGGAGATTCGCAGCGATGTGATCCCTGGTGTGATCGATGGTACTGATGCCAACGCATACGTTGGTGGCCAAACAGCCACCTTTGATGATTTGGCAACAAAGGTTAGCGACAGCCTCGTGCTGCTTGTACTGGTTGTTGTAGGACTGTCACTACTGCTACTTACCTACTTCTTTAGGTCGATAGCTCTTCCAATTGCCAGCGCCGTGATGAACTTGCTTTCAATCGGTGCTGCATACGGAGTTGTGACTCTTGCATTCCAAACCGACTGGGGAGCAGCATTGCTTGGCGTTGACCAACAGCCGGTGGTTTCCTTTGTCCCAATGCTCATGTTTGCAATCCTCTTTGGACTGAGCATGGATTACAACGTTTTCCTAATTTCAGCTGTTAGGGAAGCTAAGGATGCAGGCGTATCTGCTAAGAAAGCACTGATTGAGGGAGTGGGAAAGACAGCAAGCCTGATCTCAGTAGCCGGTGCAATCATGGGTCTAGTTTTCCTAGGCTTCATGATCACAACGGAAACCGAAGTCAAGATGATTGGTCTTGGCCTCGCTGTTGCGGTGATAGTTGACGTCACAATTGTTCGACTGATTCTTGCTCCAGCGCTAATCACACTTCTAGGTGAGCGTGCATGGTGGCTTCCGAAGTGGTTGGAAAAGCGTCTTGGGAAACAGCCGATAATGTCTCACTAGGCAGTTGCAGAATATGAGAGCCGCGGCAGATGCTGCGGCTCTCTTCCTTAACGGACACCAATGCCAGACCTTGAAATCATGCCGCCCTTAAACTAAGGAGATGGCAAAGACCGTTTCGCTTGAATCACTTCCTACAGAGATTGGCGCGGCACTCTACCGCATCGATAAACCCGAGAGCTTTTCGGTTGAGGCATTTCGACACGAATCGATCACAGTAATAAACAAGAGACTCTCTAGCGTTTACAAATTTGTTCGCAGAAACAAAAAGCTGGTTTTGCAGCTCGACAAAGAAATCTACAATCTAAACCTGTTGCGCAAAAAGAAGATTGCAGCACCAACAGTTTTGAAACGTCAGCAACTAAAGCAATTCGACATGGTTTCGTATTCATATGCCTCAGGCAAGATTGTAGAAGGTAAGGCGCTACCAAAACACGCAAAATTACTTGCCGAAGCACACTGCAAACTGCACCAAGCATTTGCGCGGGATGGAAAAACTAGGAAAGCCGAATGGAACTCGGCCAGAATGTTGAAGCCGATTTTCTCAAAGTCCCATGCTCAGGAGTATTCGCCTGAACTCGTGAAGTATGCGCGTTCCATAGCCCGTGCACTCAAGGCTCACGAACTTGCGCGTGAAGATTTGACCTTCGTTCACAGCGACAGCCATTTTTCTAATGTTGTGTTCCAACCTAAGCGCGCTGTTCTCATCGACTGGGCCGAAGCCGGTTGGGCATCCAAGTATTTTGAGCTTGGCGTAGTGATTCACTCGATGCTCTACGAGAAAAAAGCAATGCAGCGCGACCTGATTGTCACCTATCTCAACGAATACTTCAAAGCCGGCAAGATATCCGAGCGAGATGTTCAGCTAATCGAACTTCACACGAAATTGCGCTTTCTCGAAGCTGCAACCTGGCATCTGATGGAGTCGAAGGAGGACCAGCTTCTCAACAAGGGTCGCTACGCAAAGTTTGTCGAGGAATCATGGCAAAAGGGCGAGCGTTTCGACCTAGAAAAACTGCTCGGCATGCCCGCGCCAAAAAAGTAAATTGGATCCAGATAGTTGAGAGACTCATCACTTCCACTCCTCGAGGAATCAGCCTGACAAGCCCACCGTGCTTTGCTTCGGAGCACTCAATAAAGGCCCCTAATGAGGCTCTAAATCAAGGGAGTTGCTGGCGGAGAATGCTTGATTCGAACTACCACCCTGGTGTCCGCCTAAGTACTGGGGTTAGCAAGGCGAGAAACGCTTTCTACGCCATGTTTCTACGCCAATTGTGGCTTGGGTTTCGACTCTGTCTTGGCTTGGAGTTTGTTGAACTGACCCTTAGTCAAGAAGACCCTGTGAACGTTTTTCTCTAATGAATCCCCCGTATGGGAGGCGTATGGAGAAGTCCCGATCTCTAAATACTTTCCAGTCTTGAGATTTAGGTCAATGTAGTAATAAGTAGTTGGCATTATCTGAACCTATAACGAAAAAGGACCCCTTACAAGAGGTCCTTTTCTGGCGGAGAATGGGGGATTCGAGCTAACCCAATCCGGTTCCTGAATTGGACACTTCCGTTCTCGAGTCTTATTTTAGAGAGGGAGGTTTTTGATGAAGATTGCTCTCGCCGGTGGGACTGGGCTAGTGGGTAAGTTTGCCGTCACGGCTGCCGAAAACCGAGGACACGAAGTTGTCTCGATTTCCCGAAGAAATGGCATCGATTTAATTTCTGGCGAGGGTTTGGCGGAGGCTCTCGATGGCGTGGATGTAGTCATCGACGTCACCAACAAAACTACGCTGAGCGCCAAAGCTGCGCGAAAATTCTTTTCAACCGTCACAAACAACATCCTGAGCGCAGAGGCGCAGACCCGGGTGAAACACCACGTGGCTTTATCGATCGTCGGTATCGATGAGATTGACGATGGCTACTACGCGGGGAAACTCGAGCAAGAGCGAACCATCGAAAGCGGATTAGTCCCGTACACCATTGCTAGGTCCTCCCAATTTCATGAGTTCGTGACCCAGCAACTGCAAAGTATGCCTGGACCGATTGCGCTTCTTCCAAAATGCCTTATGCGACCAGTGGCAGCAAGGGAAGTGGGGCAACACCTAGTGGATATCGCAGAAGGAAAACCACTTAAGCGCGCAACGGATTTGGTTGGTCCAAGAAATGAAGTGTTAGTTGATCTGGCTCGAAGGCAGATAGCTTTCGACGGCTTGAAGAAGTTGGTTCTCGAGTTTCCGCTTCCAGGGGTTTTTGGAAGAGGCATGGCTTCAGGCGATTTGCGCGGAAAGGGCGAAACGATTGTGGGGAAAACCACTTTTGATGACTGGCTAGAAAGTCCTGATCATCAAAATCCCCCACAATAACTTCAAGTCAGACCTTGCTTGGCTCTGTCAATTGCACACGCAACTGCACAACCAGCAAAAACTCCCTCAATAAACGCCTTTACTGAGGCTCTAAATCAAGGGAGTTGCTGGCGGAGAATAGGTGAAACGAACTACCGCTCTCTTACCCGCATAAACACAGGGTTTACGACTTCCTGAATCACTTTCTACGCCATCTTTCTAAGCCATTGGTGAGGCAATTGACGCTGATGCGTGTTTTGGTTAAATTGTCAGTATGAGTGCAATCGAAGTCGTGGGTCTATCAAAGAGGTACAAAGACTTTCAGGC
>NZ_DAIMLM010000006.1:0-1345 GCF_036721215.1 Rhodoluna sp. | reverse complement strand
GTATGAGTGCAATCGAAGTCGTGGGTCTATCAAAGAGGTACAAAGACTTTCAGGCTGTCGACGACGTAAGTTTTAGTGTCTCAAGGGGAGAGACCTTCGTTCTTCTCGGTCCAAACGGGGCTGGAAAGACAACAACGATAGAGATACTGGAGGGCTTTCGAACCAGAACATCGGGAGAAGTAAATGTTCTCGGTCAGGATCCACAAAGAGCCAGCCGTGCGTTCCGGGCTCGAATTGGAATAGTTCAACAATCCGCTGGCGACCTTGGTCGACTTTCTGTCCGAGACATAATCACTCACTTTGCCAGCCTTTATCCAAACCCCAGAAAAGTTGAAGAAGTTATCGAGGCAGTTGGGCTGCAGGGTAAGGCTTCAGAGCCTATAAAAAAGCTCTCTGGCGGTCAGCAGCACAGAGTAGATGTTGCGCTGGGCTTGATCGGAAATCCTGAGGTTTTGTTTTTAGACGAACCAACAACTGGCTTTGACCCAGAAGTTAGGAGAGCTTTTTGGGAGGTTATTCGTGGGCTGCAGCAGGAGGGAATGACAATCATGCTGACCACTCATTATCTAGACGAAGCCGAGGAGCTTGGACACAGGGGCGGAGTTATTGTCGATGGAAAGCTTGTTGCCCTTGGAAAAATTGCTGAGATCGGTGGTCGGGAGAGTCGCAAACCTGAGGTCTCTTGGGTGGAGGCTGGGGTGCAACGCATCGAGCACACCGATTACCCAGCTTTGTTTATTGGTGAGCTCTCAAAAAGAATTGGCACGGAACCAGAGAACCTTCAGGTCAAGGTACCGAATCTCGAGCAGGTTTACCTTCAGCTAATTGCTGACCATCGAAACGGGGTGAAGATTGAAGACTGAGCTACCTTCCACTCTTGGCGTTGGCATAAGGAGAATTGGATACGAGCTAAAGAGCTACATCAGAACACCTGACGCTGTCTTTTTCAATTTTTTCTTCCCTCTGATGATGCTGGTTATTTTCACTGCTGCATTTTCAAACCTTGAAATTGATGTACCCGGAGCCGGAAGAGTTCTAACTTCTGCAGATGTGTACCTGCCAGCCATGTTGGCTATGGGAGTTTTGGTTTCGGGAACTCAGAACTTGGGTATTGATATGGCTATTGAAAAGCACGACGGAACTTTGCGGAGACTTTCGGGCTCGCCAATTTCCCCTGTTTCTTACTTCATCGGAAAATTCGGTCAGGTTTTCGTCTCCGCAACCCTGCAGGCGGTAGCGATTGTGCTCACGGCACGCTTTGTTTTTGGAGCTTACCTTCCTGAGACTATAGAGCTTTGGCTCACCTTTGCCTGGGTGTTCTACTTGGGTCTCTTGGCATCGAGTA
>NZ_DAIMLM010000001.1:0-643357 GCF_036721215.1 Rhodoluna sp. | reverse complement strand
GGCCCCCGTCAATTCCTTTGAGTTTTAGTCTTGCGACCGTACTCCCCAGGCGGGGTGCTTAATGTGTTAACTTCGTCACGGACCACGTGGAATGTGGCCCACAACTAGCACCCACCGTTTACGGCGTGGACTACCAGGGTATCTAATCCTGTTCGCTCCCCACGCTTTCGCTCCTCAGTGTCAGTATTGGCCCAGAGACCTGCCTTCGCCATTGGTGTTCCTCCTGATATCTGCGCATTCCACCGCTACACCAGGAATTCCAATCTCCCCTACCGCACTCTAGTCTGCCCGTACCCACTGCAGGTCCGAGGTTGAGCCTCGGATTTTCACAGCAGACGCGACAAACCGCCTACGAGCTCTTTACGCCCAATAATTCCGGACAACGCTTGCACCCTACGTATTACCGCGGCTGCTGGCACGTAGTTAGCCGGTGCTTTTTCTTCAGGTACCGTCACTTTCGCTTCTTCCCTGCTAAAAGAGGTTTACAACCCGAAGGCCTTCATCCCTCACGCGGCGTTGCTGCATCAGGCTTGCGCCCATTGTGCAATATTCCCCACTGCTGCCTCCCGTAGGAGTCTGGACCGTATCTCAGTTCCAGTGTGGCCGGTCACCCTCTCAGGCCGGCTACCCGTCGTCGCCTTGGTGAGCTTTTACCTCACCAACAAGCTGATAGGCCGCGAGCTCATCCTTGACCGAAATTCTTTCCACACCTCGGGATGCCCCAAGGTGTCGTATCCGGTATTAGCTACAGTTTCCCGCAGTTATCCCAGAGTCAAGGGCAGATTGCTCACGTGTTACTCACCCGTTCGCCACTAATCCACTAGAGCAAGCTCCAGCTTCATCGTTCGACTTGCATGTGTTAAGCACGCCGCCAGCGTTCGTCCTGAGCCAGGATCAAACTCTCCGTAAAAGTTAAGCAGCTTCTCGAGCAAGCTCGAAAAGCAAACTAGAACGAATGCCCCGGAAAATGGGGCAATCAATTTGATCTGACTAAATCAGATTGTCTGACAATCTGTCTAATCCAATTTGTTCTCTTCACTTCATTTGGCAAGCCAAATAAAGCCAAGAGGTTCTTGGCATCGACATTGTGCACGCTGTTGAGTTCTCAAGGATCGGATGCGCTTGGGAATTTCTAACTAAAGAAATCTCCAGGGCGATATCCAGATTCGTAATCTTCCAGAGTCGAAAAAACTTTAAAAAGTTTTACTTCTTTTTTAGATTACGGACCTTCAATCTTAGAGACGAAAACAGGGGACAAAAATCCCTTATTTCGACTTAGATTGGCTGTACTTGAGCCGGATTTCTATGCAGAAATCCAAGCTTTGGGCAACCTCACAAGATTACGCTGTGGACGGGCTTAAAGTCAAATCAAACCCTTGAAAATAAAGGGTTTCTGGAAAGATTCCCTAGCCCAAAAACACTGCCGCGAGGGTCTTTTTTCCGCGTCTCAAAACAGCGATATTCCCATGCAGCATTTGATCCAATCCTTGGGTTTCGTCGAGCACCTTTTCGTTGTTGAGGTAGACCCCACCCTCACGAATTGCCCTTCTGGCGGCTGAAACACTGGCCTCCAGCCCGCAATCCACCAGTAACTGGGCTATTGAGGACCCAATCGGAGCATTCACGCTGGGAAGCTCAGCTAGGGCTGAACGAAGATCTGCCTCTGAAAGGTCTGTCAGCGCGGCCTGGCCGAACAGGGCCTTGGAGGCCTCGATCGCGGCCAAGGCAGCTTGCCTGGAATGAACAATGGAGGTCACCTCTAGGGCCAAGGTCCGTTGGGCCTCCCGAAGGTGCGGTTCACTCGCCACATTCTTGGCCAGCTCATCAATTTCTTGCTTGGTCAAAAATGTGAACACCTTTAGTCGGTCAACTACATCGGCGTCTTCTACATTCAGCCAGAACTGGTAAAAAGCGTATGGACTAGTCATGGAATCATCCAGCCAAACGGCATTGCCTTCAGACTTTCCGAATTTTTTGCCATCCGAGTTGGTGATCAACGGTGTTGCAAGAAGCTGTGCGCTGGAGCCGGTAACTTTGTGAATCAAATCAGAACCCGACGTTAGGTTTCCCCACTGATCCGAGCCGCCGATTTGCATGGTGCAATTGTGACGCTGGAACAGTTCCAAAAAGTCATAGCCCTGCAGAATCTGGTAGCTGAACTCGGTGTAGCTAATGCCGTGCTCGGAATTCAATCTGGCGCTAACCGCATCCTTAGCAAGCATTTTTCCAACCCTGAAGTGCTTGCCAATTTCACGAAGGAAATCAATCGCGCTAAGCGACTGGGTCCAGTCCATGTTGTTCACAAGCTTGGCAGCGCTAGAACCTTCAAAGTCCACAAACCTCGAAGCCTGCTTAGAAAGTTTCTCAACCCATGCAGTGACAGTTTCTTTATCGTTTAGCACTCGCTCGGCAGTTGGACGAGGGTCCCCCACCAATCCGGTCGAGCCACCAATTAGAACGATCGGCTTGTGACCTGCAAGCTGCAGTCTTCGCATAACCAGAAGCTGAACTAAGTTTCCAAGGTGCAAGCTTGCAGCCGTTGGGTCAAAGCCGATATAAAAAGTAACCGAGGTCGAGTTGAGTTTTTTGGATAGTTCGGCCTCGTCAGTGGATTGCGAGATGAGTCCACGCCACTTCAGTTCTTCCCAAATCCCAGCGAAGGACTTGTCATTGGCTTGATTTGAAAGAGTCATTAGTTTTTGGCCCAACTTCTTTTTAGCTCGGTGATTTGCTCTAGGACTCGAGGAAGCGATGTTCCACCCACGCCCGAGCGAGACTTGATGGACCCAGAAACAGATAGCACTTCTCTTAGCTCACCGGTAAGTGATCTAGAAATCTTTGCAAGATCTGCATCTGGCACCTGGTGTAGTTCAAGATTGTTAGCCTCACAGTAAGCAACTAGCTTGCCGGTGATTTCGTGTGCCTCGCGGAACGGAACTTGCTTCTTCACGAGCCATTCGGCAACATCGGTTGCCAGGGAGAATCCAGACGAGGACAAAAGCTCCATGCGGTCAAGATCAAATTTCATGGTGGCTACCATTCCAGTAAATGCAGGAAGAAGAAGTGCCAGAGTGTCGATCGAATCGAAAACTGGCTCCTTATCTTCTTGCAGGTCTCGGTTGTATGCCAACGGCAGTGCTTTGAAGGTTGCGAGCAGTCCGGTCAGGTTTCCAATAAGTCTTCCGGATTTTCCGCGGGCAAGTTCTGCAACGTCTGGATTTTTCTTTTGCGGCATGATCGAAGAGCCAGTCGAATAGGCGTCGTCTAGTTTGATGTAGCCAAATTCTTCGGTAGCCCAAATCACTATTTCTTCGGCGAAACGAGACAAGTTAATTGAAATCATCGACAAGATAAACGCAAACTCAGCAACAACATCTCTAGAAGCCGTTCCATCAACCGAGTTTTGCGTGGTGCCGGTAAAACCAAGCTCGGTTGCAACCAGTTGTGGATCGAGGCCAAGGCTGGAACCAGCCAACGCGCCTGCTCCATATGGCGATAAGTTCGCTCGCGAGCGCCACTGGCGTAATCTCTCTAGATCTCTAGTTAGTGGCCAGGCGTGGGCCAACAGGTGGTGCGAAAGCAGAACTGGCTGTGCGTGCTGCATATGAGTTCTACCGGGAATTGAGGATCCAAGGTGCTCTTCGGCGCGTGCAATCAAAACCGCAATCAACTCAAGAACTAGCTTTTCGATCACGTTGGATTCCGAAAGAAGATACATGCGAATCAAGGTCGCGATCTGATCGTTTCGTGACCTTCCAGCACGCAGCTTTCCGCCGAGCTCGGCACCTGCGATTTCGATTAGTCCACGCTCGAGCGCCGAGTGGACATCTTCATCCTGTGGCTTTGGTGTGAAGCTGCCGGATTGAACTCTTTCAAGCAGTTGGTTTAGCACCTTGGTCAGCCGCTCTGCTTCATCGTTGTTTAGATACCCTGCAGAAAACAGGGCCTTAGCGTGAGCCTTAGATCCAGCGATATCGAAAGTGGCTAGTCGCCAATCAAAGTGAGTAGATCGTCCAAGGGCTGCGGCAGACTCTGCCTGAGTGCCATTGAATCTGCCACCCCAAAGAGAACCTGGACTATTTTCATTTGCCATTGGCACGCCTTGCCGAAATCTTGCTTGGAAGTGACCAAAGCTCAATAAAGCCCTTGGCTAGTGACTGGTCGAAGCTATCCCCGGTGTCATAGGTAGCCAGGTTGAAATCATATAGGCTCTGCTCGGAGCGGCGCCCGGTAACTACTGCCCTACCGCCAGCAAGTTTGAGGCGAACCTCACCAGTTACGTAGCGCTGAGTGTGGTCAATGAAAACATCGAGCGATCGCTTCAGGTCCGAAAACCACAGGCCTTCGTAAACCATCGTGGCCCACTTATCTTCAATGCCCTTTTTGAAGCGATTCACATCGCGCTCAAGAGTTAGGTTCTCAAGCTCTTCATGGGCCTGAATCAAAGCAATCGCGGCTGGTGCTTCATAGATTTCTCGGGATTTGATGCCCACCAGTCGATCTTCCACAATGTCAATTCTTCCAATGCCGTGGTGGCCTGCCAGCTCATTCATCTTTTTGATCATGGCAATCGGGCTGTATCGAACGCCATCAATTTCAACTGGGATTCCCTCATCAAACTTGATGATTACCTCAGTTGGGTCCCTCACTACATCTGGGTCTTGGGTGTACGTATAGATGTCTGCGATCGGTGCATTCCAAGGGTCTTCTAGTAACCCAGTCTCCACAGCTCGTCCCCAAACGTTCTGATCCACCGAATACGGGCTCTTTTTAGATTGTTCGATCGGCAAATTATGTTTTGCTGCATACTCAATGGCCTTGTCCCTAGTTAGCGCCAAGTCACGGTTTGGGGCAATTGAGACAAGCTCGGGAGCCAATGCTGCAACGGATGCTTCAAATCGAACCTGGTCGTTACCTTTACCGGTGCAACCGTGGGCCACGGTGTCAGCGCCAAGCTCGTGAGCTGTTTTGGCAAGATACTTTGCAATCAAGGGCCTAGAAATCGCCGACACCAGCGGGTACCGCTTTTGGTATAAAGCGTTGGCCTTCAATGACGGCATTATGTAGTCGCTGGCAAACTCTGCTTGAGCGTCGATAACAACGGCTTCAACAGCGCCGCAATCAAGAGCTCTCTGGCGAATAACTCCCATGTCTTCGCCGCCTTGGCCGACATCAACGGCCATGGCGACTACTTCTTTACCGGTAGCATCTTTGAGCCAACCGATTCCAACCGAGGTATCTAGACCGCCCGAATACGCCAGGACAACACGTTGGGCCATTTTGCTCCTACAAGCTCAAGTGATTCCCCAAAGCGGGGAAATCTAGTTCAATCTTAGGCTTTAGCTCGTTGAGCGAGCCAAACCATAAGCGCCTTTTGGGCGTGCAACCTATTTTCGGCTTGATCCCAAACAACCGACTGGCTGCCCTCAAGCACCTCATCGGTAATTTCTAGGCCTCGATAAGCAGGTAGACAATGAAGCACGATGGCTGATGGTTTTGCTATGGCTAGCAATTCGGCGTCTAGTCGGAAACCGTCAAAAGCTTCAATCTTCTCGGCCCTTTGATCTTGCTGACCCATCGATACCCAAGAATCTGTTGCCACCACATCGCTATCGACCAAAGCGAGCTTCGGATCGGTATAGCAATCTACTGAGCCGCCAGTTGTTGCCGCAATCAGCTTTGCCTTCTCCAAAACCTTGGCATTTGGTTGATAAATCGATGGCCCAGCGATTCGCACTTTCATTCCGGCGGTTGCACCAGCAAGCAAGTAAGAGTGTGACATGTTGTTTGCAGCGTCACCGATGTAACTCAAAACTTTTCCTTGCAAGCTTCCAAGTTTTTCGCGAATGGTCATCAGATCCGCAAGTACCTGGCAGGGGTGAAACTCGTCACTAAGGCTATTGATTACCGGCACCTTGGAGTTCTGGGCCATCTCAATAAGTCCACTTTGGGCAAAAGTTCGCCAAACAATCATCGCCACTTGCCGATCAAGAACCCTTGCAGTATCTGCGACCGACTCTTTAGAAGCTAATTGACTTGTTGCCGAGTCAATAACAAGCGGTGCTCCCCCAAGCTCTGTAACCCCAACCGAGAAAGAAACTCTGGTTCTAGTTGATGGCTTGTCGAAAATTAGCGCAACAGTTTGGGGTCCCACAAAAACTTTTGAGCTGAAACGGTCTTGTTTCAGTGAAGCTGCCAGATCTAGAATCTCCGCCTGCTCAGCAGGGCTTAGGTCATCATCACGCAGAAAGTGTCTGGTCATGTGTTTAATCCTTTACCTTTGCCAAATGCGCCTAACGGAACTAGCTAAGCCCTGATCTCAGCCTTGAATCTCTTGCTTGCAAGAGCAACCGCTCTGTCTCTGGCCTCAGAAGCTTCTACCTGAGTAAGAGTCCTATCCATTGCTCTAAAGCGAAGTGCAAAAGTGAGCGACTTAGAGTTTTCGGCGATGTTGCTTCCGCGGTAGTCGTCGGTCAGTGAGACATCTTCAAGAAGCTCGCCGCAACCTTCTCGAACTGTGTTCATAAGCTCCAGTGCTGGAACATCAAGGCCTACGACCAAAGAAAGATCCTGGGTCAAGGCAGGCAATGTGCCAAGTGGTTTTGCAACAACCGATTCAGGGGCTGCGTTTAGCAGCGCATCCAAATCAATTTCAAAAACTCCAACTGTTCTTGGTAAATCGGCTTGCTTAGTAATTGCTGGCGCAATCTCTCCAACAAATCCCACAACCTTGTTTCCTACCAGTAGTTCGGCAGATCTTCCAGGGTGATATCCGGTTGGTTCCGCCTGCTTGATATCAAACGAAACTCCAATTGCCTGGCCAACAAGTTTTGCCGCGTAAAGAGCGTCCTGGACACCAAAGCGAACTTGCTTCTGACCAGGCTGAGCGTCACATCTATTACCAAGGAAGATTCCGGCTAGATGTTTGGGTTGCAATGGAATGCTCGCACTCAACGCCTTTATGTCGGCTTCACTTGGGCGAGAAGACGTATCTGGGAAAGAAACTTTTGTTTGCTTTACGGAAAAGAACACCGAGCCTTGTTCCACCAGAGCCAAATCAGTAAAGCCACGAGACAGGTTCCTCTTAGCGGTTTCAATTAGACCTGGAATCAAGGACAACCTGAGCTGCCCTGCTTCTTCTTGAATTGGGTTCGCAAGGGTTACCGCCTGCTTGGCATCTTGGAACCAGCCATTTTGGTTTGCGGAAACAAACGGGTAACTGAGTACTTCAACGTATCCTGCGGTTGCTAGGGCATCTAGAGCACCAGATCTAAACTGCTGGGCTCGAGAAAGTCCTTTTCCTGGAGGAGCAATTGGCAATCTGCTTGGAATTCTGTCGTAGCCCAAGATTCGGGCGATTTCTTCAACTAGATCTGTCTTGTCAACAAGGTCTGGTCGCCAGCTTGGAGGTGTCACTTTTAGACCCGAAGTGTCTTTGGCTGTCACCGCACCGATTTCTGAAAGCACCTTGGTGATTTCATCATCGCTGTAATCAACGCCTACTAACGCAGCGGCAAAACCCTTTGGTAGCAAAATCTCTGGCTGCTTGGTTAGGTCGGTAAAGGTTGCTCCAAGTTTTCCAGCACTGGCTCCAGCTAGCTGCTCCAGTAGTTGCACCACTCTTGCGGCTGCATACTCTCCCACTTTCGGGTCCACACCGCGTTCATACCGCTTGGATGCTTCCGAAAATAGCTTGTGCCTTCTTGCTGAGCGCGCCACCGAAACTGAATCAAAATGCGCTGCTTCAATCAAAATGTTATTAGTGGATTCAGAAACCTCAGTTGAGAATCCACCCATTACTCCAGCTAGTCCAATTGGCCCGGAGTCATCGGTAATCAGCAAGTCTTCTTCGTGTAGCTTTCTTACCTGTCCATCAAGAGTTTTGAGTGTTTCACCTTTGGTTGCGCGGCGGACAACCAAGCCACCCTTGATCTTGTCCAGATCATAAGCGTGGACCGGTTGACCAAGCTCGAGCATTACGTAGTTTGTGATGTCAACTGCGAGTGAGATGGATCGAACGCCAGACAACTTTAGTCTTGAGCGCATCCAGGTCGGAGTTGCCTTTGTGGCATCAACATTTACTGCAGTGCGAAGCACAAAACTCTGCGATGTTTTTCTGCCTCTAATTGGCGCAGAGTCAGTGATTTTCAGCCCAAAGCCATCGCCCCTGACTAGCGGCGCAAGAGTAATTGGGTCCTTATAACTACTTCCTGTGGCATGCGAATACTCTCTGGCAATGCCACGAATCGAAAGACAATAACCGCGATCTGGCAAAACGTTTACCTCGGCTGCGGTGTCGGCTAGTTCCAACAACTCAATTGCGTCTGTGCCAACTTCTGGATCAAGGCCAATCGATGCAAGTCTTAGGATGCCATCGTGATCATCGCTAAGACCTAACTCTCTTCCCGAAGCGATCATTCCATCGCTTATGTGACCGTAAGTGCTGCGAGCTGAAATCGCAAAGTTATTTGGCAGCACCGCGCCTGGCAAGCTAACAACTACCTTGTCTCCGGATTCAAAATTTGAAGCACCGCAAACAATTCCCCGAACATCCGCGCCGCCATCGGCTGCCTTTTTACCCTTTGGCGCAACTCTTACCTGACACCAGCGAATTGTTTTGCCGTTGGATTGTGGCTCATCGACGAACTCAAGAACTTCTCCAACAACTATTGGCCCAGAAAGATCAAAGCTGTGAACGCCTTCTTCTTCTAATCCAACTTTTACCAAAGCTTCCATTACTGACTCTGCGGTTGAGCCCTTTGGTAAAGATGCGTATTCAGCAATCCAACTAAGTGGCGCTCTCATTAGAGCACCATCCCAAACTGCTTAGAAAAACGAATGTCGCCTTCAACCATGTCGTGCATGTCGGTAACTTCATTTCTAAACATCAGGGTGCGTTCGATTCCCATTCCAAATGCAAAACCTGAATAAACCTCTGGATCAATTCCGCTAGCGCGCAACACATTTGGATTAACCATTCCGCAACCGCCCCACTCCACCCAGCGAGCGCCGCCTTTGGCACCAGGGTGCCAAACGTCTAGCTCAGCCGATGGTTCGGTGAATGGAAAGAATGAAGGACGCAATCTGATTTTTGCTTCTTCACCAAACATGATGCGAGCGAAGTGCTCCAGTGTCCCGCGAAGATCTGCCATACTCAAACCTTTATCAATCGCCAATCCCTCAACCTGGTGAAACACCGGTGTGTGAGTAGCGTCAAGTTCGTCAGTTCTAAAGACTCTTCCAGGGCACAGCACAAAAATCGGTGGCTTGCGATCTAGCATTGATCGCACTTGCACCGGGGAGGTGTGGGTGCGAAGCACTAGCTTTTGATCCATTGGCTCAACAAAGAATGTGTCCTGCATCGCACGAGCTGGGTGGTCTTCGTCGAAGTTCAAGGCATCGAAGTTGAACCACTCGCTTTCAAGCTCTGGTCCCTCGGCTATTTCCCAACCCATGCCGACAAAGACGGAGGATATCTTTTCTTGCAGCAGGCTAAGTGGGTGTCTGGCCCCAAGGCGTGCTGGGCTTGCTAGGGCAGTTACGTCTAGGAACTCCCCCGCCAACTGGAGCTTTTCTTCTTCTAGGGAAAGCGCGCTCTCGCGCTTTTCAAAAGCTTCGGCGATTTGGGCCCTGGACGATCCAACTAGTTTTCCAGCTTCGGCTTTCTGATCAGCTGGCAATTTTCCTAGCCTGGCGCTAAGGCTTGCAAGGGCGGAAGAGTCTCCAGAGACTGCGGCTCGGATCTTCTTCAGATCCGCCATAGAACTGGCTCCAGCTATTTGATCGAGGGCGTTTTTAGTGGCAGATTGAACCTCTGCCGCGGATATTGCCTCTGAGCTTGCCATAAATAATAAGTGTAGCGATTAGCCATTCTGGGCAAAGGCTGACGCGTATAGGCAAACGCTGGCAGCTGTCGCAAGATTTAGTGACTCAGCGGCACCATAAATAGGCACCTGAACCAAAGCGTCAGCAAGAGCTGCTACCTCTGGCTCTAGACCCCAAGCCTCGTTACCAAAAAGCCAAACTGTTGGACTAGCCAAGGAAGATGTATCAACACCCGCAAGAGAGGAGCCATTGACATCGGCTGCCAATACCTGAAGCCCTGCTTGCTTGAGTGAGGCAATGGAGTGCTCGATGTCTGCTTCAACAACAAACGGAAGATGAAACATCGAACCGGTTGTTGATCTAACTACTTTGGGGTTATAGATGTCTACGCTTCCCTTGCTAAACACAACTGCATCCGCGCCCGCAGCGTCAGCTGCGCGCAAAACAGTTCCGGCATTTCCTGGATCACGTATCTGGGCTAGAAAAGCAATCAGCTTTGGCTTGGCCGCCAAGACATCCTCAAGGGATACGTGGAACTGCTGACAAACAGCAACTACTCCCTGCGGAGTTGTGGTGTCACTTAGGGCTTTCAATGCGGCATCCGAAACAATCGTGAGAGTTACTCGAGCCTGTTCGGCGCGCGAAATCAGGTCAGGGTATTTTTCTTGAAATGTTTCAGTCGCAAAGATTTTTTCAATCAACTTGGGTCTTTGAAGGGCTTCTTTGAGACCCTGTGGACCCTCAAGAAGAAAGAGCCCGGTTTCTAACCGGGACTCCTTCTTAGTAAGTTTTGCGACCCCTTTTATTTCCGCTGCCGAAGGGTCTTGAATCACTTTGGGCTAGCTCGCCTTTGGTGCTGAGGTGTCTTTTGGAAGTGCTGCCTTTGCAGTTGCAACCAATGACGCGAAAGTCTTTGGCTCGTTAACTGCAAGGTCGGCAAGAATTCTCCGGTCAACTAGCACACCAGCAAGACCTAAGCCCTGGATGAAGCGGTTGTAAGTCATTCCGTTTGCGCGTGATGCAGCGTTGATGCGCTGAATCCACAGTCTGCGGAAATCACCCTTGCGTGCTCTGCGGTCATTGAATGCATAGACCAGCGAGTGCAGCATCTGCTGCTTCGCCATACGGTAAAGCCTGGAACGCTGTCCGCGGTAACCCTTTGCGCGCTCTAATACAACGCGACGCTTCTTCAGCGAGTTGACTGCGCCTTTTACTCTTGCCATTTTCTAACTCCTAAAAAATTCGAGCCGGTTACTTACCGAGCTGCTTCTTGATGGTCTTGAAGTCGGCAGCCGAAACTACCTGGTCAGCGTTCAAGCGACGCTTGCGTCTAGATGACATGTGCTCAAGGTTGTGGCGCATGTTGATCTGCTGCTTCATGAGCTTGCCACTACCGGTAAAGCGAAAACGCTTCTTGGCACCCGAATGGGTCTTCTGCTTTGGCATTTACTTCTCTCCTGTTTCTTTAGCAGCCTCTAGGACTACTTCCTCGGTTGTTACCGCTTTGGCTTCAGCTTTTGCAGCCTTATCCGCAGCTTTCTTGGCGTCTGCCTTAGCTTCCGCTTTGTTTCTAAGTGGACCAATAACCATCACCATGTTTCGGCCGTCAATCGATGGTGTCGATTCAACTGCGCCAAACTCGGTAACTTCTTCAGCCAACTTCTGTAGCAACTTGATGCCCATCTCTGGTCGAGATTGCTCTCTTCCTCGGAAGACCACCATCACCTTCACCTTGTCGCCGGCTTTCAGAAACTTCTCAATTTGAGCCTTCTTAGTGCCGTAATCATGACCGTCGATCTTCAAACCAAAACGAACTGTCTTTAGAACAGTGTTGACCTGGTTCTTGCGGGCTTCACGAATTTTCTGTGCGGCTTCGTATTTGAACTTGCCAAAATCCATGAGCTTCGCAACTGGAGGGCTGGATTGCGGTGAGACCTCAACGAGGTCTAAGTCTGCTTGCTGCGCCATGCGCAGTGCGTCCTCAATCTTTACAACGCCAACCTGCTCTCCTAGAGCACCCACGAGGCGAACCTCGGGAACTCTGATGCGGTCATTGATGCGGGGATCGCTGATATTTACTCCTATACAGATATGACTTAGGCCACACTAAGGAGCATCTTGCCCAAAGGAGCAGAAACAAAAAAGCTTTACCCGGCAACCTATTTAGCGGAAGACGCGGGTGGGAAACTAATCCACTTCTGACCGAGATACAAGACCTCGGAGCCATGGGATAGCCTAGCATGAGACGCCCTGAAGGAGAATAGTTGTCTGATTACGACGAAATCGACCAGCAGATCACCGAGATTTCTGACCTGCCGGCAGTTGAGGTCATTGGCCGCTACGCCGTAGACCTTCTAAGCGTGGCCGCGGTCCAGTGTGGGCTAGCTGCCGATGGCCGAAAAGGCGACCTCGATGAGGCCAGAAAGCTAATAACTGCGGTGGCTGGACTGATTACCGCAGCCGCTCCTGACCTAGGTGATCACCACGCCAGGCCTCTAAGAGATGCCCTGCGCCAAGTCCAGCTTGCCTTTCGAGAAGCCTCCGTAATCAAGGACGCTCCGGGCCAAGGCCCAGGCGAGAAATTCACTGGACCAGTTAACTAGCCAACAGCTTTATTGAAACCGAGTCCACGGCCAGTGCAAACTCTTCACTTTCTGCCCAGTACTTACTAACTCGCTCCAATAACTGCCTCACATCAGCAGGGCTTGATCCATTTACTAACTTGAGAGCAACTTCTAATTCTGCGCCAGCTAACTTCGCTTCTGGATCTGCAGACCTAAGCTCAAAATCAACTACCTGACTCTCGCTTGCAACTGAGCGCTTGATAACTTCCCTAACTGAAGGTGTCAGCTCGGCTGGTTGCCAAGCAAGTGACTGTGCTATTCGAGCGATTGCGGGACGACGAATCACAAACTCGGTCTCGCTGCCCGGGTCAATAACCACCCTGGTACTTAGCTGCGAGGCAGCAGCTAAGCAAACTCTGATGGCGTCGGTTGGGACTGGTCTGGCACTTGGGTTCCAGCGCTGCATGGCAGCAACTGAAGAAAACACAACGAGCGCATCCTGATCATCCGGTGACTTTACGGTCACGATAGAAAGCTCTGCGCTCTTATCGACTTTGAGACCGTTGGCTCCAATTTCAGATTCACCAAGTTGTGCAAGCAGTGGCACCAGTAGCCTCGAAACCCTAAGGGCATCAACAACATCCGCCTGACCAAGATCACCTGATCGAAAACCTGAAATAGCAGTTACAAATTCTTCTGGTGCTGAGCCGTCATCGCCAGCAAAACGATTTTTTTCAAGCTCTCTACCCTCCCAAGGAACACCAGCCGAATCCGATAAACGATTTGGGTTAATTTCGTAGCTCACGAGTTAACAACCTTTAGTGCCTGCTCGAGGCTAAAGCGCCCCACATACAAAGCTTTGCCAAGGATTGCGCCGGCTAAACCCTTGGATCTCAGGCCCACAAGGGCCTCTAGGTCTGAAAGTTCAGCAATGCCACCGCTAGCAATAACTGGCTTGCCAGTTAGCGAAAGAACTTGTTCCAGCAGTTCAAGATTGGGTCCATTCAAAGACCCGTCTCTTTTGACATCAGTCACGACATATCTTGCGCAACCCAAATCTTCTAGCTGCTGTAGCACGGGTTCTAACTCACCCACGTCGTCGCCACTTCCGCGAGCAACCAATCTTGAACCTGAAACATCTAACGAAACAGAAATCTGCTTGCCATGGGTTGGGATCACAGACTTAACCCAATGCATATCCATCAGCGCAGAGGTTGCAAGATTAATTCTGCTGGCCCCTGTTTGCAAGGCTGCTGTAAGGGATTCCTGGTCACGGATTCCACCGGATACTTGCACATTGATTCCAGTGCAACGCGAAACCACTTCAGAAATTAGCTGTATGTTTTCACCCTTGCCGTATGCGGCGTCTAGATCGACTAGGTGGATCCAGTTGGCTCCCGAGGCAATCAACTCAGAAGCAATGTCCATTGGTGAGCCAAATGACTCATGGGAGTTCTCGTTGCCAGGTCGCACAGACAGGCTGTTGGAAATATCTATTGCAGGTAGCAGTTCGAATGAGGAAAGTTCGGGTGCTCCAGCTGCTCCAGTATCCTGGCGGCTTGAATTGCTATCTTGGCTACTCACCTTTTAACAGTAGCGCCAGGCTTTTACGGTCGCGCCTTGGTTTATCAGCGGCCCGCAGCAAAACCTACTAAGGAAGCGCGAGCCTGTCTCCAGCAACTAGGTCAGCGCTTTGCAGGTTGTTTAGCAAAATAATCTCGGTAACCCAGTCCTGCTGGTTTTGACCTTTGGCGTGAGTCTCAGCTAGCTGCCAAAGACTATCGCCTGGCATTACGGAGATGTAGTTGAAGGCGGTAGCTTGGCTGGAGCCTTGGTCAACCGCAGCGGCACTTTGGTTGAAGATCAGGCCAGCGATCATGATGACTAGGGCACTGAGCACGAACAGGGTCCGGGCTAGGCGGGCTCTACGCTTTGGGCTCATTGGGTGAATCTGGGCAGTTACTGTACTCATTTGGTTCCCTTTCCTGAGGTATTCGAACAAGTGTTCTACTTAGAACAAGATTACAAGGAACCACCGACATTTTGTCAAGAATATTGTCAATTATTCGAAAATATGTTTGATTTTGGGCTATTTTTAGAATACAGTTTCGATAAAGCCCAATAGGGCACCTCTGAAAGGGGCATTATGGACGCCAGCAAGCCTAGCCGCCGCGCCACCACTCTTAGCGCCATGCAGGAACGCATCCTGCAGGCCATCCAAAGATCCAAGACCGAGCGGGGCTATGTCCCCAGCATGAGAGAGATCGGCGATGAGGTCGGATTATCCTCACCTTCGTCGGTTACCCATCAGCTGAACCAACTTGAACTCGCCGGATACATCAGCCGTGACCCCAAGCGCCCAAGAACAATCGATGTGCTTATCGAAGTTCCAGGTTACGAAGGCGATGCCGGCTCAGAACCTGACAATGTAACTCCAATCGGCGATGCCGCGATGGTTCCGATGGTTGGAAGAATTGCCGCCGGTGGTCCAATCACCGCAGAGCAGAACATCGAAGAGATCTTCCCGCTTCCACGTCAACTTGTTGGAAAAGGTGACCTGTTTCTCTTGAAGGTAGTTGGTGAATCCATGATTGACGCAGCCATTTGCGATGGTGACTGGGTAGTAGTTCGCCAGCAACAAACTGCTGACAACGGTGACATAGTTGCTGCCTTGCTAGAGGATGAAGCAACCGTGAAAACCTTCAAGCAGCGCGATGGTCACACTTGGTTGCTACCAAGAAACTCAAGCTTTGAGCCAATCCTTGGAGACCGTGCGGTCATTCTTGGAAAAGTAGTTGCTGTTCTAAGAAGCATCTAACAAAAAGGCATTTAGCTCGCTGGCTAACTGAGGTTTGACGCGAGCTTCCATTAAGGTTCCATCATCTTTATGAATCACGCTAACTATCCGTGCTTCTGAATGGATTCTCGAAACTAGATCTCCTCTTGAGTAAGGAATCAGCGCCCTAACCAAAATCTCCGGCCTTGGCAGCAATCCCTCGATTTTCTCAAGCAGCTCAGGAATACCTTCACCAGATGCTGCGGATACCAAAATTGCTCCGGGCTCCATTCCACGAAGGGCTATCTGCTGCTCTAAATCAACTAAGTCGCACTTATTGAAAACCAGTAGCTCTTTCACGTTTTGAGCATCGACCTCGGCCAAGACATTTCGCACAGTCTGGATCTGCCCAGCAGGATCAGGGTGGGAAGCGTCAACGACGTGCACCACCAGGTCGCTGTTGGCGATCTCTTCAATAGTTGAGCGAAAGGCCTCAACCAGTTGATGCGGCAAGTCCTTTACAAATCCCACGGTGTCAGCAAGCGTGTATTCGCGGCCATCAGCGGTTTGGGTCTTTCGAACCGTTGGGTCCAATGTTGCAAACAGGGCATTCTCGACCAACACTCCCGCTCTAGTGATTCGGTTGAGCAAGGACGACTTACCAGCGTTGGTGTATCCGGCGATGGCGACAGCTGGGATCTCGTTTTTTGACCTGGAGGAGCGCATGGTTGCTCTCGCGGGAGCCATCTCTTTGATTTGCTTTCTAAGCTTTGCCATCCGGGTGTTGATGCGCCTTCTATCTAGTTCGATCTTGGTTTCACCAGGACCTCGCGAACCAATTCCAACTCCGCCACCGACTTGACCACCGGCCTGTCTCGACATCGACTCACCCCAACCGCGAAGCCTCGGAAGCAGGTACTCGAGCTGAGCTAGCTCAACTTGTGCTTTACCTTCTCTTGACTTTGCGTGCTGGGCGAAGATGTCCAAAATGATTGCGGTTCGATCAACCACCTTGACCTTGACAATGTCCTCAAGGTTTCTTCTTTGGCTTGGGGCCAATTCAGTATCGGCAATCACCGTATCTGCTTCGCAGGCAGCAACAATTGCTTTTAGTTCCTGCGCCTTACCCTTACCTAGATAACTTGCCGGGTCAGGAAATGCTCTACGCTGCAATAACCCGTCAAGAACTTGAGCACCTGCTGTTTCAGCCAAGGCTGCAAGCTCACGAAGTGAATTCTCCGCTTCTAGGACAGTGCCCCTTCCCCAGACTCCTATCAGGACGACTTTTTCTAATCTGAGCTGGCGATACTCAACATCGGTGATGTCCTGAAGTTCAGTGGATAAACCACTAACACGTCGAAGCGCTGAACGCTCCTCTAAATCGAGCTGATCACCATCAAACCCTGCGGTGTCGAAGGTGGTCGTGACAGCTTTCTTGTCTCGACCGAGAATGCGGTCAATCATCGACACTGATTGCTCCGATTCTGGTTCCATCCAACTAACACTAGTAATCAGAATTGGGATAAATTGAAGCCATGTCCTCGGATCACTACTTTTCCCAGGAACCTAAAAGCGAATACCAGCCCAAGCAAATTGAGCTCGATGTTGCTGGTGAGGTTTTCAAAGTAAGCACAGCCTCTGGAACCTTCTCTCCCCTGCGCCTCGATGTTGGAACCTCAGTTCTAATCGACCACCTCGAATTAGCTCCCAAAGATGGCAACATTCTTGACTTAGGTTGCGGTTGGGGGCCCATCGCCCTAAACCTTGCCAAGCACAGCCCCAAGGCCAAAGTGTGGGCGGTAGATGTAAACAACCGCTCGCTCGAACTAACAGCCGAAAACGCCAAAATCGTTGGGCTTGAGAACATTGAAACCGCCACACCGGACTCGGTGCCAGAAAAGCTCATGTTCTCTGGAATTTGGTCGAACCCACCGATTCGAATCGGAAAAAAGGAGCTGCACGAGCTGCTTCTATCGTGGCTTCCTCGCTTGGAGAAAAACGCATCTGCATATTTGGTAGTTCAGAAGAACCTTGGCTCCGATTCGTTGCAGAAATGGCTGACCGAAAAACTGGTTGATGGCTTCGAGGTGTCGAGGCTAACCTCGGTCAAGACTTACCGAATCCTAAAGGTACTACGAACCGCCTAAAGGCTTGCTAGATCTATTTCGCCGTCATAGGTAAGTTCCGCAGGACCGCTTATTGATACATGCTCACCGTCTTCAGTTGCAAACATACGAACCGAAACCACCCCACCCAAAGCCTGCACTTGCCACTGATTAGGAGCGGAAGCTCCTGCCCAGTACCTAGTGGCTAGCGCGGTAGCCGCGATACCGGTTCCGCACGACAGCGTCTCTCCAACCCCGCGCTCGTGGACTCTAAAGGAGAAGTAACCAACGCCATCTCTAATCATCGGCTCATTTGGAACCACAAACTCCACGTTCGCTCCATTTGCTGGAGCTGGCTCAACAATTGGTGCTTCAAAGAGCTTTAGTTGCTTCAGCTCTGAATCACTCGATAGGGCGACCACAACATGGGGGTTACCTATCTCGATTCCCTGGCCAGGCCTTGCTACTTCAATTCCACTAGCTTCCACGGTGAACTCACTTGTGAGCTTCCATCTACCAAGATCAACAGCAAACCCATTGGAGCCTTGAGTGAGATCTTTGACGCCTGCTCTGGTGCCAACGGCAAGAGTAGAGCCGCCTTCGATTTTAGCGAGCCCACGATCAAGTAGGTACCTAGCAAACACTCTCACACCGTTGCCACACATCTCAGCGGCACTGCCATCGGCGTTGTAATAGTCCATGAACCAAATGGCCGTCGGTTCAACTTCAAGAATCTCTTTACCTTCTGGAAGTTTTGCTGACTTCACGACCCTGATGAATCCATCAGCACCAATGCCAAAGCGACGGTCGCAGATCTTGGCTATTTGTTTTGAACTAAGAGATAGCTCACCTTCAGCATCTAAAACCAGCACGAAATCGTTTCCGGTGCCGTGACCCTTGGTGAAGTAGATACTTGTCATGCTCCAAGCCTACGGGCGAGAAGCAAGGAGGCCGTGACTTCGAACCAGAGCAATAGCCAAATTGGTTACCTCTGGATCTAAGGCATCGAGCCAGTTGATTCGGGTGTCACGCTTGAACCAAGACATCTGGCGTCTGGCATATTTTTGTGTCAACTTGGTGGTTGATTCAATTGCCTGCTCTTGGCTAAGCTCGCCATCCAATTGAGCTAGTGCTTGTGCGTAACCAATGGCGTAACCGGCGGTGACCGATTCACGCAGTCCCTTAGTAACTAGGCTTTGGGTTTCTTCAACCATTCCCTTACTCCACATCCCCCGCACCCGCTCCGCTAACTTGGCAACAAGTATCTCGCGATCTATTCGTAAGCCAATTTCAAGAGCCTCTTGCCAGGGCTCAATTTCATCTGGCAAAGCTGCGGCAAATGGTTCGCCGGTAAGTGTGACAATCTCAAGTGCCCTAACAATTCGGCGACCATTTTCTGGGTCAATGCGACTGGCAGCACTGGCATCGAGCTCAACAAGCTTTTGATGCATGGCGTTGGGACCTAGTTCAAGAAGCTCTTGCTCGAGGCTCGCGCGCAGATCCTTGTCCCGAACCGGAAACTCAAAGTTATTTAGAACCGCAGCAACATAAAGCATCGAACCGCCAACCAAAATTGGCATAACGCCACGGGATTGAATTTCTAGAATCTTAGCTCGAGCAATCTTTTGATACTCCGCTGCCGTTGACTCTTGCGTAACCTCCAGCACATCAACTAGGTGATGCTCTATTCCTCGTCGCTCAGCAATTGGCAACTTAGCGGTTCCAATGTCCATACCTTTATAGAGCTGCATGGCATCCGCGTTGACTATTTCAGCTTCTTGACCTTCTTGGCGCATGGCTTCAGCAATTCGAATAGCCAGTTCGCTTTTACCAGTGCCGGTCGAACCAACAACAGCAATTAGTTGCGCTGGCATTACTTTCGTTTCAAGGTGGGAAGACCGATGCTCACGCCTTTGCTGGCAACTGGGTCAACGGCGCAGGATGCGGCCTCAAGAAGATCGAATGCATCGCCAGCTCTCGTTGCAACCATTGCGTATCCAGCTGCTGGCTGATCTGCCAGCAAGAAATACGGCTTGGCGTCAGTTACCTGGACGGTGACTAGATCCCCTGGTCTTGGTTCGGTTTCGCCAGCCGGGAGCTCAAAGTGGACCAGTCTGCTATCTCGTGCTCGGCCGCTGAGTCGGTTGTTTTGCGAGTCCTTACGGCCCTCGTGGTTTCCAACCAACACCTCGACGCTCTTGCCAATCTGCTTCTTGTTTTCTTGCCAGGCGATGGCGTTCACGTGCTCGATTAGACGCTCATATCTTTCTTGAGCCACCTCTTTAGAGATTTGATCGGGCATCGTGGCAGCCGGTGTGCCAGGGCGCTTCGAGTACTGATAGGTGTATGCCATCGTGAATCGAGACAAAGTAGCAATTTCCATAGTGTCTTGAAAGTCCTGCTCGGTTTCGCCCGGGAAGCCAACAATGATGTCAGTAGTAATAGATGCTTCTGGCATAGCCGCTCGCACCCGATCCAGAATGCCTAAATACTTATCAGTTCGATAGCTGCGTTTCATGGCCTTCAAAATTGAATTCGAACCAGACTGCAGTGGCATGTGAAGATGTGGCATGACGTTGTGGGTTTCGGCCATGGCCTCAATTACGTCATCGGTGAATGCAGCAGGGTGAGGAGAAATGAACCGAACCCGCTCTAGTCCCTCAATTTCGCCACATGCCCGAAGTAGCTTTGCAAAGGCTCCGCGATCGCCAAACTCAACACCGTAGGTGTTAACGTTTTGGCCAAGCAGCATGATCTCGATAACCCCGTCATCGACCATGGCCTTGATCTCACTAAGGATTTCTCCGGGCCGACGATCTTTTTCCTTGCCGCGAAGGGCTGGGACAATACAAAAAGTGCAGCTGTTATTACAGCCCACCGAAATAGAAACCATGCCCGAATAGGTCGAATCGCGCTTGGTGGGTAGGTCGGACGGAAAAGTCTCCAGCGCCTCGATGATTTCAACCTGGGCTTCGCGGTTATGCCTGGCTCGCTCTAAGAGAACCGGCAGGGATCCCATGTTGTGAGTGCCAAACACCACGTCAACCCAAGGGGCTTTTTTGATAATCAAGTCACGATCTTTTTGAGCTAGACAACCACCAACTGCGATCTGGAAGTTCGGGTCCTCCTCCTTTTTGGCAAGGAGGGTTCCGAGGTTTCCATAGAGCTTGTTATCCGCATTCTCGCGGACGGCGCAGGTGTTGAAGATCACAACATCCGACTCCCCGGTTTCACCAGGCAGGTAACCAGCGTCTTCAAGCAGACCAGAAATGCGCTCAGAGTCGTGAGCGTTCATTTGACAGCCGTAGGTTCGAACCTCGTAGCTGCGAGTTTTGGTAAGCATCAGGCTTACGATTTTACCGCGTGGGACTCCGCTTCCCTAATGGCAGCAAAAACAATGCTGGAGCCAAAACCTCGCCTTTGCAAGAATCCAACCAATCGGCGGTTTCTCACATCGGAATCCAAGTGTGAAAGCTGCCCGTAGCGCTTGATTGCAAGCTCTGTGGCAACAGCTAGCTCGTCCTCGTCAGTTATCTCGGAGGCGACCTGATTGATTAGTTCTCGATCAAGGCCCTTGCTTTCAAGCTTGCGCTTGACCATGGAGCGTGCCAGGCCCTTGGTGCGGCGGCTGGCATCAGCTAAATCCTGGGCATAGACCTGGTCGTTGATTAGCTCTACTTCGGTGAATCGCTCGATTAGAGGCTTGGCGATCTCAATCGGAATCTCATTAGCTTCCAAAACCTCTAGAAGTTGAGCCGAAGACTTAGGGCCTTTTTCAAGTAGCCGCAAGACGATGTTTCTAGCTCGCTCTTCTAAGTTATCCACTGAGGAGAGCATGATTAGCCTGCTGACGCAGCCTTCTTAGGGGCCTCCGGGGCTACTTCTTCAACAGGTAGGTCGGCAACTGCACGAGGAACACCAACGCCAAGCTTGGACTTGATCTTCTTTTCGATTTCGTTAGCAACTTCTGGGTTCTCAATTAGGTAACTTCTAGAGTTTTCCTTACCCTGGCCTAGCTGCTCACCTTCGTAGGTGTACCAAGCACCGGATTTCTTGACCACTTCGTGCTCAACACCAAAGTCCAGCAAGCTACCCTCACGAGAGATTCCAGTTCCATAAATGATGTCGAACTCAGCCTGCTTGAATGGCGCGGCCATCTTGTTCTTGACAACCTTTACGCGGGTACGGTTTCCAACTGCCTCGGTACCGTCCTTTAGGGTTTCGATTCTGCGAATGTCTAGTCGAACCGAAGCGTAGAACTTCAAAGCCTTTCCACCGGAGGTGGTCTCTGGGCTTCCGAAGAACACACCGATCTTTTCGCGTAGCTGATTGATAAAGATCATTGTGGTGTTGGTGTTACTCAGGGCTCCAGTTAGCTTGCGAAGCGCCTGAGACATCAACCGAGCTTGCAAACCAACGTGGGTGTCACCCATCTCGCCTTCGATTTCTGCGCGCGGAACCAAAGCAGCAACCGAGTCGATAACGATGATGTCAACCGAACCGGAGCGAACTAGCATGTCCGCAATCTCAAGAGCTTGCTCACCGGTGTCTGGCTGGCTGACTAGTAGAGCGTCAGTGTCGACCCCGAGCGCCTTGGCATATTCCGGGTCCAAGGCGTGCTCGGCGTCAATGAACGCAGCAATTCCTCCAGCGCGCTGTGCGTTGGCAATAGCGTGTAGGGCAACGGTTGTCTTACCTGAAGACTCTGGCCCGTAAACTTCAACAATTCTTCCTCTTGGCAAACCACCGGTTCCAAGGGCTGCATCTAGTGCGATTGAGCCGGTTGGGATGACCTCAACAGGAGCCCGCTCGTCAGAACCGAGTCTCATTACGGAACCCTTACCAAACTGACGTTCGATCTGGGCTAGAGCAGTGTCGAGTGCTTTCTCGCGATCTGATGCTGATGGCATTTGGGTCCTCTTTCGAATTGATGTGGTTCCGAGAATACTTTTTGCTACCGACAACCTTTGGGTCAAAACACCAATTTGTGTATAACTTCGACCTTTAAACTGCCTTGGTAAGACCCTAGCAGAATTCGAACAAAATTTCGAGTATTTTTCTACTCGGCGTGTTGTTTTTTAGCTTTTTTGTCCAGACCCGCCCAACGCTCCTTTGGGACCTGCTGAACCCGGCAAATAGCCAGCCAGATCTGCTTTGGGTCTTCCCCTAAAGCCAGTAGTGAGGCGGCTGTAAGGTCTCCAAGCTCCATTAGGGCAAGGTCACGGATTAGGACATCGGATTGAGCTTTGCCGAACTCATCGGCCATTAGCTCCTGAAACTGGCTAAGACGCAAGGGTCTAGATGCGACCGCCGAGCAGGTCCTTTTCGAGCTGCTCGTTGAAGTCCTGGACGAAGCCAATTGGGACTATCAAATCAGATACTTCCTTGCCAGGCAGGCTGCTTGCCATGAATTCCTCTGGCAATACGCCTTCAACAAGGGCAATTCGGTCAGAAACCTCGCGCAACACTACAGAGAGCGGAACCTCTAGGGCCTCGGCAACGGAGGCCAAAATCTCGGAAGAAGCCTCTTTTTGGCCTCGTTCTAGCTCGCTCAGGTAGCCCAGGGCAACGCTGGCGCGGGAAGCGACCTGACGCAGGGTCTGGCCCTTCTGCAGCCTAAAGTCCCGCAGTACATCTCCGATTTCAGTTCTAACTAGTGCCACGCGACCCTCCTTTTACTTTCTTGGCTAAATCTACTCGTTGGCTCTGACATGGATAACTAGATTATCCCGCAATTTCATCCCACAGGTGTCCCACTCCCAGCAAAACCGCAGAATTCTGGATTTGGCCCCGCTCCCCAGCTAGCTGGTGGGCAAATACCTTGGTAGCCCCGGCCTGAGACACCGCAATGTACAGCTCCCCCACTGGCTTTTCGCCTTGGGCAGCAGGTCCTGCTACCCCGGTTGTAGATATGGCAATAATTTGATCAGAATCAATTCCAGTTTTGTTGGCAATTCTTGATCTCAGGCCGTCGGCCATTTGGGCAGCAACTTCTGGGTCAACCGGTCCTTGATTTTCCAACAGCTGATTCGAGACCCCGAGTAGCTCGTGCTTCAATCTCGTATCGTAAGCAACGATTCCAGTTAGCAAAACATCCGATGCTCCAGCAATTGCTGCAAACCGTGCGGTTAGTAACCCTCCGGTTAGCGATTCCGCTACGACTAAGTACTTGCTCTGGCTTCGAAGTTGATCCAGAATCTTTTCTGGTGTGGTCATTTTTTTCTAACTGCCACAAAAAACGAAATTCCAGACACCAAAGTTGCGGCAACCGCAAGGTAAATAGTGAATAGCTCGAACAGACTCCAGATCGGGAACCAAACCTCGAACGGTGCCAGCACCACTCCAATTGCAACACCTTGCAAAATTGTCTTTAGCTTCCCAGCCCAGCCCGCGGCAATCACTTCTTTCTTTGCTACCAAAGCGCGATAAGCAGTAACCAAAACTTCGCGAAGCAGGATAACTGCTGTAACCCACCAGTCAATCTCACCGAGAATCGAAAGAGCGACTAGAGCTCCGCCGATAAGAACCTTGTCGGCAACCGGATCCAAAAACTTTCCAAGATCTGTGACCTTGTCGGTTCGGCGGGCAATCATGCCATCGATACCGTCGGTTGAGATTGCTAACACAAACAAGAAAAGAGCCAGGAATCTCTGCCAAGAGGCAGGTTCAGGAAAAGCCAACAGTAAGAACACAAAAATCGGAGCCATCAAGATGCGAAGCATCGTGATGCTATTTGGCAGGTTCAAGGCCTACCCGTTAGCTGCCAAGCGTCTTCGTCGCCTTCGTCGTCATCGTTAGAAACCGTCAAAGTCTGTGGCTTGTCGCCTCGCAGCTGTGCAAGTACCGTGGCGAGCTCTTCGGGCTTTACCAAAACGTCCCTGGCCTTGGAGCCTTCGGAAGGGCCAACTATGTTTCTAGATTCCAGAAGGTCCATTAGCCTGCCAGCTTTTGCAAAGCCAACTCTTAGCTTTCGCTGCAGCATAGAAGTAGAACCAAATTGTGAGTTCACAATCAATTCGGTTGCCTGCAATAGAACCTCTAGGTCATCACCGATGTCAGAATCAACAACCCGTGCAGTTGCGGTAACCGCCACATCCGCTCGATACTCTGGCTCCATCTGGGCCTTCACGTGAGCAACAACCTGGTGTAACTCGACCTCGCCAACCCAAGCACCCTGCACTCGAATTGGTTTATTGGTGCCCATCGGGGAAAACAGCGCGTCACCTTGACCAACTAGTTTCTCAGCGCCGGTTTGATCCAAGATAACTCTGGAGTCGGTAATCGATGAAACTGAGAAAGCAAGTCGCGAGGGTACGTTTGCCTTAATCAAACCAGTAACCACATCAACCGAAGGTCGCTGGGTTGCCAACACTAAATGAATTCCGGAAGCTCGAGCGAGCTGGGTGATTCGAACAATCGAGTCTTCAACATCGCGCGGTGCGACAATCATTAGATCCGCTAGCTCGTCAACTACTACCAACAAGTACGGGTACGGCTGAAGTTTTCTTGTTGAACCTTCTGGAACGCTTAGCTCGCCTGCTACTACCGCCCTGTTGAAATCATCGATGTGCTTGAAACCAAAAGATGCCAGATCGTCGTAGCGCATGTCCATCTCTTTTACTACCCACTGCAAAGCTTCAGCAGCTTTTTTGGGGTTAGTAATGATTGGCGTAATCAAATGTGGAACACCTTGGTAGGCGGCAAGCTCCACTCGTTTGGGGTCAATCAAAACTAGCCTCACCTCAGCGGGCTTTGCCCGCATCAGGATGGAGGTAATCATGGCATTTACGAAGCTGGACTTACCGGCACCGGTAGCTCCAGCTACCAAAAGGTGTGGCATCTTCGCGAGGTTTGCCACCACGTAGCCACCCTCGACATCTTTACCGATACCGATGGTTAGCGGATGAGCTGACAACTTGGCATTTTGCGAGCGCAGCACATCGCCCAAAGAAACAGTCTCACGGTCAGTATTTGGTATCTCAATTCCAATTGCGCTCTTGCCAGGAATTGGAGCCAAGATTCGCACCTCGTTGGAGGCAACCGCGTAGGAAATATTGCTTGCCAGCCTTGTTACCGCCTCCACCTTTACTCCGGCGGCTAACTCCACCTCGTATCGAGTCACGGTTGGTCCTCTAGAAAAACCGGTCACGGTGGCATCGATGTCGAATTCTTGGAATACCGAGCTAATCGATGCAACAACTTCGTCAGTTACCTCGGATTTAAGCTTTGGTATTGTTCCTGGGCCAAGAAGAGATGGGTCGGGAAGCTTGTAAGCGCGTTGGGTCTTGCCAACTGGTGCCACAGGCTCTGAGTCCTGCTCGGGCTCATCAAATAAGACTTCTGGATCTAGCGGCTCTGCATCTAGCTCATAATCCTGCTCGGGTTCATCCTGCTCGAGCATGCCCTCAACCAAATCGATATCCTCAACAAGAGCAGAATCATAAGCGTTGTCGTCTTTTTTGGATCTTCTCCACCAAGGAGCCTTGGTGCCATCAAAGGCATCGTGCAGTTCCAATTCGCTATCGTCTTGGCTTTTTTTCTGAAGCGCGGAACCAAATAGGTACTCATAAAGCTCACCCAGCCGCTCCCCGATCTTGTTAGGAGCGGTTCGGGTCATAATCAAAACAGAACCCAGGCCAAACAGCACCAAAACTGGAACAGCGCCCCAGATCGAGATTGTAGAAACAAAAGGTATGGCAATTAGCCAGCCAAGCAGCCCGCCGGCTTCGCTAAGGGCTACTACCCCATCGGTTGGTTGCGGCTGAGCGCTAAATAGGTGAAAAAACCCTGATGCCACCATTAGTAGCAAAAACAATCCAATTCCAATGCGCGAGTTGTCCCGTGTGGTTGATGGGTGCCTTGCCAAATAGACAGCAAAAACAATCATGATTACCGGCAGCACAAAAGCCACGGGGCCAAAAAGCATCCCGAAGGTCCAGGCATGCAATAGCTGTGCCCAAGGCTCCTGGATCAAAAACCAGCTAAAGACAATCCCCAGAACACCAAGTAACGCCATGAAAAATGGTGGCCCATCACGGCGATCTTCCTTGGCTAACTTCTCATGGGAAAAAGCCCTGGCTGTGGCACCAAAACCGTGGGCTAGGGCCAGATAAAACCTGGTGGCTATAGAAACATTAGGCTTAGCCGACTTAGCCGAGCCAAGAACCTGGGTTTTGGCCGTGGCGCGCTTAGACGCAGGAGTCGATTTTCGAGTTGCCATGACTTTTAAACTACTAGCGGCCTGGCCAAAACCTGCGGAACCTAGGCGGCTAGCCGTGGATAACTACCGGAATGATCATCGGGCGTCTGCGGTGAGCTTTGGAAACCCAGCCTCCGACGCTTCGACGAATCACCTGCTGCAACTGATGGGTATCTTTGATTCCCTCTCTTGCAGCCAATAGCAGAGCCTTTTCTATCTGAGGCTTCACGTCATCAAAGACGTGATCTTCTTCAGCAAATGCCCGAGCTCTAATCTCAGGACCTGCGGTAATCAAACCTGTTCTAGGGTCGATAACCACAAATACCGATATGAATCCCTCTTCAGCAAGAATGCGACGATCTTTTAGGTCTTCCTCAGTGATGGTTCCAACCGTCTTACCGTCTACAAACAGCAACCCACATTCGACCTCTCCGACTACTTTGGCTACACCGTTAGCCAAATCGATCACAAAGCCATCTTCGGCCAAAATAATGTTTTCTGGCTTGACTCCAGTTTGCTCCGCTAGCCTGGCGTTAGCTATCAGGTGACGATACTCACCGTGAACTGGCATAACGTTTTTAGGCTTCAGGATGTTGTATACGTAGAGTAGCTCTCCGGCTGCGGCGTGACCTGAGACATGAACCTTGGCGTTACCTTTGTGAATCACATTGGCGCCAAGCTTGGTAAGCCCATCAATGATTCGGTAGACCGCGTTTTCGTTTCCAGGAATCAAGGAGCTTGCCAAAATCACAGTGTCACCTTCGGCAATTTCAATATCGTGCTCCAGATTCACCATGCGAGACAGAACCGCCATTGGCTCACCCTGGCTACCGGTGGACATAAACACTACCTGGCTTGGATCAAGACTGAGTGCGTCTTTCAATTCAATAAGCGCGCCGTCGGGAACATCTAGGTAACCAAGCTCGCTGGCGATGTGCATATTGCGCACCATCGATCTTCCAACTAGCGCAACTTTGCGGCCGTTATGAACCGCTGCATCAATTACCTGCTGGACTCTATGAACGTGCGAGGAAAAAGAGGCAACAATGACTCGCTTTTTGGCCCGACCAATTACGTCTTCTAAAACTGGTCCGATGTCTTTTTCCAAAGGAGTAAAGCCAGGAACATCAGCGTTGGTTGAATCACACAAAAACAGATCCAGCCCAGCTTCACCGATTCTAGAAAATGCCCGAAGGTCGGTAAGCCTGCCATCAAGTGGAATCTGATCCATCTTGAAATCTCCGGTATGCAAAATCGTTCCGGCCTTTGATTTGATTACAACCGCAAGCGCGTCAGGAATCGAATGATTCACCGCAACGAATTCAAGTTCGAAATCTCCCATGGTCTCCACGTCTCCTTCTGAGACGGTGTGGGTGAAAAGGCTCATTTTGTGCTCTTTGGCCTTGGCTTCAATGAAGGCCAAAGTTAGCGCAGAGCCAATGATTGGAATATCGCCTTTTAGGCGAAGCAGGTACGGCACTCCCCCGATGTGATCTTCGTGGCCGTGGGTCAAAACCAATCCGATGATGTCATTTAGCCGATCGCGAAGATAGCCAAAGTCAGGCAGGATTACGTCCACACCTGGCTGGTTCTCTTCGGGAAACAAGACACCGCAATCAACAATGAGTATCTTGCCGTTGATTTCAAAGACTGTCATGTTGCGACCGATCTCGCCAATTCCACCGAGTGGAATAATTCTCATGACATCTTTTTGAAGCTTTGCCGGTAGCGGCAGGGTCTGAACCACAGGTTCTACTTTCTTGCTTTAGCGGGTTGTGCCTGCCACCTTAGGCAAAGCACCGCCAGCGGCAGCGTTTCTATCTGGTCTAAAGTTCTCAAAAGAAAGTCCTGGCACAGTGCCGACTTTCTCTATTCCATCTTCAATGCGAGCAGCCTCGTCATCTTCTGGTCCAACTAATGGCAATCTAACACGGGCTGATGAAATCATGCCTAGGCCATCTAAGACATACTTTGCAGCCACAGTTCCTGGAACGTGAGTCATGATGGCTCGCTGCAGTGGTTCGAGTGCGTTGTGAACGCTTAGCGCATGGTTGAAATCATTGCGGTTGGTAGCATCAACCAGTTCTCGGTACGCGGCTGGGGCTACGTTTGCTGTCACGCCAATCAAACCGGTAGCGCCAATAGATAAGTGCGGCAATACGTTCGAATCATCGCCTGAGAAATACATCAAGTCAGTTTCATTCATCAATCTGGAAGCTTGAGCTAGGTCCCCCACGGCATCTTTTACCGCGATGATGTTTGGGTGCTTGGCTGCTCTATGAAAAGTTTGCTGCGAAATAGCAACACCGGTTCTACCTGGAATGTCATACAAGATAACCGGCAAATCAGTTGAATCCGCAATCAGGCGGAAATGAGTCAATATTCCAGCCTGAGTTGGCTTGTTGTAATAAGGAGTCACGATCATGACTCCATCGGCACCAGCTTTTTCACTTGCTTTGTAAAGCTGCATGGCGTGTGCGGTTTCGTTTGAGCCACCGCCAGTAATGATCTTTGCTCGTCCCGCTGCCACTGATTTTCCAACTTCAACGAGCTTGATCTTTTCTGGGTCAGTTAGTGTGCTGGTTTCACCGGTAGTTCCAGTCACCACAATTCCGTCTGCACCATTTGAGATCACATAATCCATGTGCTTTTCGACAGAACCCCAGTCGACCTCACCCTCAGGGGTCATGGGCGTCACAAGAGCAACGAGCACTTGCCCGAAGATACCTTGGTTTGTTTTGGCCATGGATAAACCTTAGCCCAGAGCTAAGTTAGGGTGCTACTCGACCGTTTTGGTTGAAGGTCTCGTAGGTAAATGGCATCAGCTTGGCCCAGAAATCTTCCATCTTCTCAGCACACATTTCTATTTCACGCTGTGGGAAAGATGGGAAGTGGGTGCCCTCGCGCTTGGTTCGAAGGCTTAGAAAGTTCATCAGTGCACGTGAGTTCATGGTCACATACATGCTCGAGTAAATGTTAAGAGGCAGCACGATACGAGCCACCTCTCTGGCAACTCCTGCTTCGAGCATTCTCTGATAGGACTCGTAGGCGCTAATTGAAGCAGTTCTAGATTCTTGCTCCACTAGTGCAATCTGTTCCGCTGATCCTGGCAAGAATTCGTAGTGACCAGTTTTGCCGGTTTGGACCAAGTTACGATCTGGTCCTGGAATGTAAAACACTGGAGAAAGCTCTTTGTAGCGACCCGACTCTTCGTTGTAGCTAGCAATTCGGTGGCGCATGAATTCTCTAAATACAAAAATTGGCGCCTGAACATAAAAAGTCATGGAGTTGTGCTCAAACGGAGAACCGTGACGATCGCGCATCAAATAGTTGATTAGTCCTCGGTCGCGAGAGTCAGCCTCAGCGTCCTTGTTGGCTGTTGCCGCCTCTAGGGATTGCTCTCCTTGGGTTGAAACCCTCGCGGCAAACAGCACATCCTGGTCACTGGCGTTGGATCGGACTAATTCGACCGTGACATCGGATCTAAAAACTACTTCGGACATTTGACCAGCTTATCTAGAACCAAGCAAGGAGCTGGCAAGGCCCCTCGTGAGCCCAAAAATTTCTCAAAAATCGGGCATAATCCGAACCGTAACCAAGTTGACTACAGGTGGAGCAAGAACCGACCGAATTGAGGAAGCTTTGGATTTTCGAATCACCATCATTGCCGCGCTGGTGCTGGTAGCCCTCTCGGCTGGATTCTGGTGGCGAGCAAGAACGGGCCGAGCCAAGCTGGTGCGCTCGGGGGAAATTGTCGATCTTGGAAAACTGAAGGCCACTAGGGCCGGCAAGCCCGTTACCAGCTTTGGAAAGAAGGCAACCTTGTTGCAGTTTTCCACCGAGGTTTGTTCAATCTGTGTCCAGACCGCCAAATACTTCAAAGAGCTGGAGTCAAAAAACCCAGATCTAACTCATATAGAGGTTGACCTAACAGACCGCATGGATCTGGCAGCTCACTTCAACGTCATGCAAACCCCCACCACTTTGGTCCTGGATCGAACCGGCAAGGTTCAAGCCCGAATCGGTGGCGCACCAAAACTAAACGTCATTCAACAAGAACTAGCGAAACTGGAGATCAAATGAACACATCAAACCAAACACCTGCGCCCAAAGGAATCGACCCAAGAGGCCCTAGATTTGGAGCCGCAATAACCTCAGTACTTATGGTTTTGGTAATTTACCTAAGCCTTGCTGCCGAAACAATCAACCTAGCTTTGGGAATCATGATTTTCGCGGTAACGATGTTTGTTTTCGGAACCGCATTGGGACCTGCCAAGCACCCTTACTCATACGTGTTCAAGTATCTAGTTCGACCAGCGCTAAAGCCGCCGACAGCACTTGAGAACGCAACACCGGTGCACTTCGCGCAGTTCGTTGGATTGCTTGTCACTGGAACCGGACTAGTGCTGCACCTTCTGGGTGTTGCCTACGCTCTGCCGGTTGCAGCAGCAGCGGCATTCACTGCAGCGTTTTTAAACGCTGTCTTTGCTTACTGCCTGGGCTGCCAGATGTATTTGGGGCTAAAAAGAATTGGTGTAATACCTTCAAAGAGTTAGCTAGTTCGTCCGAGGGCGATTGCTTGTCGCATCGCCTTTCGGGCTCTAGCCCTATCCCCCGCGGCATCATAGGCAAGGCCTAACGCAAACCAGGTTCTCCAATTAGATTCGTCGGCCTCAACTATCTCGCGATACTTGCCAAAGATTGCTTCTGCTGAATCTTTTGTTGGACGACCGCTTGGTTGAAGCTCAAACTCAAAGCGTGGCCAGGCGTTTTCTTGCTTTAGAACTTCGCCAAGTTTTTCAATCCTCAAACCAAATCTAAGCTCAAGAAAAATTCCCCAAGCCGCAACAACTGGAAGAAATAGCATCAAAGATCCAATAGCTACCGCAACTGGCTCACTCGAGCCAATAAGTGCCAAAGAGCGCTCTCCGACAAGGGTGAGATAGACACCCAATAGGCCAGTCATGACAATTGCCCCAAGTTTTGCGGAGGTCAAGCTAGTTCTCTTCCATTAAATCCAGCATGCCAACACTGAGTCCAGAAAGTTTCATGGTCTTATGCATTGATAGCAAGATGCCCTTGGCGTAGACCTCGTGAGAAGTAACTTCGTGGCGAACATATAGAAACTCATCGGGGCCAGTGAGAGTTACTTCTTGCTCAGCGTGCTTGTCTGGAAGCCGAACGCTCTTGATCGGAATTCCGTTGAACAAGGGGTCCTTAACCGCTCCCGTTTGCTCCAAAGCAGGCTTTCCTTTTCTTGCGTCTGAGATTGCAAGGGATGTGTAAAGAGCAGTTCCGGAAGGGGCATCAATCTTTGTGACGTTGTGAGTCTCAATGATCTCAATCCCGTCAAAATACTTTGAAGCGTCCGCGGCAAACTTGGTGGCTAGAACAGAACCAATTGAAAAATTGGGAACAATCGCAACAACCGCCGATGTTCCAGCCATCTTGGCTCTTATGCGATCAATCTTCTCTTTGCTCCAACCACTGGTTCCAACTAAGAGCCGCAAGTTGTTATCGATTGCGAAATCAACTATTCGCTCGGAAACTTCTGGATTCGTAAAGTCAATTACTAAATCAGCACCGATAGCTTCATTCAAGGAGTTTTCAGAACCCAAGGCGCTATGGAGAGTAAAGGAAGGGTCGTTTTCAATCAAGCCGAGCGTAAGTTGACCCATTCGACCGGAGGCGCCTATCAGGCTAACGCTTGTGCTCACGGTTTCAAACTTACCTTGAGCTAACTTACAAATTGATCAAACATGGCCTGATCAACATCGCCAACAGCCACTAGGGATCTTGGCCGGGAGACTAGGTCGGCCGCCAAGGACTGGACATCGTCTAAGCTCACTTGCTCGAATCGAGACAGCGACTCATCAAGGTCCATAAACTCCCCCGAGACAATTTCCGCGGTAGCTAAGCGGGACATTCTTGCTTGGTTGGTTTCAAACTTCAGCGCTAAGCTGCCTGAGATGTTGCCTTGCGCAAGTTCAAGTTCTGCCCTAGTGATGCCAGCGGTTGCGACCTTTTCTAGCTCTTCAAGCATCAACGAAGTCACTTCAACAGCCTTAGCCGCTGAGCAGCCTGCATACAAACCAAAGGTCGCAGCATCCGAGTAACCCTGGTTGAAAGAGTAAACCGAATAAGCAAGGCCGCGCTTTTCGCGAATCTCTTGAAATAGTCTCGAACTCATTCCGCCACCCAAGACAGTATTTAGTATTCCCATGGCGTGACGCCTTGGGTCATCGACCGATAAGCCTTCAGAGCCAACCAAGATATTGACTTGCGAGATTGGACGGTTTATTACCTTGACCTTTAGCCCACGTGAAATCTTGGCCGGGTGAAGTAGCCTTCTTGCTACTGGCTCAGCAGGAATCGATAGATCCCAACCGGCAGCCAATAAACCTTGCTCCACTAACCTCACTAGCTCTTGGTGATCGACGCTTCCGGCTGCTGCGACCACTAGATCTTGTGGGCGATAGTTTTGCTGGTAGTGCTCCCAGACCGCATCGCGAGTCACAGCAGATATGGTCTCTTGGGTTCCACCAATTGGTCTACCGAGTGGGTGATCTCCCAAAACAGCGGTGGAGAACTCCTCGTGCACCACATCGTGTGGATCGTCATCGTTCATGGCTAGTTCTTCAAGAATTACTGGGCGTTCGTTTTCAAATTCTGTTGGATCAATAAGGCTTGAAGTGAGCATATCGGCGATTACATCAACCGCTATCGGTAGGGCCTTGTCCTGAACTCTGGCGTAGTAGGAAGTGTGCTCTTTACCTGTAGAGGCGTTCGATGAGCCACCAACCGAGTCAAAAGCTACTGCGATATCTAGCGCAGTTCTTTTCTTGGTGCCCTTAAACAAAAGGTGCTCTAGGAAATGGGTGCTTCCAAAGTGGTTATTGGTCTCGTCCCTTGAGCCCACAGCTACCGAGAAGGAAACCGAGACGCTCTGAGCACCAGGGACTTGTTCCGTTAAGACGCGAACACCGCTTGGGAGGACACTTCTGCGAACAGAAGTGCCACCCGAAGCGGTGAACGATAAATCAGATTGTCCTAGTGGGAACAATACTTCAGTCATGTATCCCTGGAGTTACTTGTCTTCGGTCTCAACTGGAGAAAGCGATAGCTTTCCACGGTCATCGATCTTCGAAATTTCAACCTGGATGCGCTGGCCAACTTCTAGAACGTCTTCGACGTTCTCAACTCGCTTGCCACCTGCCATTTTCTTGAGTTCTGAGATGTGTAGCAGTCCATCGCGACCAGGAACCAAGGAAATGAAGGCTCCGAAGGTTGCCAACTTCACAACAGTTCCAAGGAATCGCTCTCCGATTTCTGGAACGTGTGGGTTTGCAATCGCGTTGATAGCAGCCTTAGCAGCTTCTGCAGAAGGTCCGTCAACGGCACCGATGTAAACAGTTCCATCGTCTTCAATCGAGATGTCAGAACCGGTGTCATCCTGGATCTGTTTGATCATCTTGCCCTTAGGGCCGATTACTTCACCGATTTTGTCCAGAGGAATCTTCACCGCGATAACTCGTGGAGCGGTTGGTGCCATCTCATCTGGGGTGCTGATTGCCTGGTTCATGACATCAAGAATCTTGAGTCTTGCTTCTTTGGCCTGCAGTAGCGCTCCATCTAGAACCGAAGCTGGAATTCCATCCAACTTGGTATCTAGCTGAATCGCAGTGATGAACTCGCTGGTACCGGCAACCTTGAAGTCCATGTCTCCCAGCGCATCTTCTGCACCAAGGATGTCTGTCAAGGCCGCGTAGCGGGTCTTGCCATCGATCTGATCGGAGATAAGACCCATCGCGATACCTGCAACCGCTGCGCGAAGTGGAACACCCGCGTTAAGCATTGCAAGAGTAGATGCACAAACAGAACCCATCGAGGTCGATCCGTTGGAACCAAGTGCCTCAGATACCTGACGAATTGCGTATGGGAATTCATCTCTAGCCGGAAGCACAGGCACAAGAGCACGCTCTGCGAGCGCACCGTGACCAATCTCACGTCGCTTCGGGGTTCCCACTCTTCCGGTTTCACCGGTTGAGTAAGGAGGGAAGTTGTAGTTGTGCATGTAACGCTTGGTCTTCACAGGTGACAGTGAGTCAATCTGCTGTTCCATCTTCAACATGTTCAAGGTGGTAACTCCAAGAATCTGAGTTTCGCCACGCTGGAAAATAGCAGAGCCGTGAACCCTAGGGATTACAGCAACTTCTGCATCTAGCTTTCTGATGTCGCGAAGTCCTCGTCCGTCAATACGAATTCCCTCTTCCAAAACGCGCTTTCTCATAACCTTCTTGGTTACAGACTTGTAAGCGGCGCTAAACATAGCCATGTCTTCTTCAGAAACAGAAGAAGCAAGCTTCTCTTTGACAGATGCCTTGTAAGCGTCATCTTGATCCTGACGAGACTGCTTGTCTGCAACCTGGTAGATCTTGGCTAGCTCTGCTTCGGTTTCTTTCTCAACCAATGCGTAGAACTCATCTGTGTAAGGCAAGAACACTGGGTAGTCGGCACTCTCGCGAGATGCTACCTTGGCTAGCTCCTGCTGAGCCTTGATTAGCTGCATGATGAAAGGCTTAGAAGCTAGCAGTCCTTCAGATACAACTTCCTCACTTGGAGCAGTTGCACCTTCAGACTTGATCAGATCCCAAGCGTTTTCAGAGGCTTCGGCTTCGACCATCATGATTGCGATGTCTTCTTTACCGTCTTCGATAATCTGACGCCCAGCAACAACCATGTTGAATACTGCGCGGTCTAGCTGAGAGTGCTTCGGGAATGCAACCCACTGGCCATCGATAAGTGCTACTCGCACTCCACCAATTGGACCAGAAAAAGGCAATCCAGCAATCTGGGTAGACATAGAAGCTGCGTTGATAGCTAATACGTCGTAAAGCTCGTCCGGCTCGATGGACATTACTGTCACAACAACCTGAATTTCGTTTCTTAGACCATCAACAAACGATGGGCGAAGTGGGCGGTCAATTAGTCGACATGCCAAAATTGCCTCGGTTGATGGGCGTCCCTCACGACGGAAGAATGATCCCGGGATTCGGCCCGCGGCATACATTCTTTCCTCAACGTCGATAGTCAATGGGAAGAAGTCGAACTGATCCTTTGGCTGCTTGCTTGCGCTAGTTGCCGAAAAGAGCATTGTTTCGCCGTCTAGGTAGATGGCTGCTGAACCTTGCGCCTGTTGCGCGAGTCTTCCAGCTTCAAAGCGAATGGTTCGCTTTCCGTACTTGCCGTTGTCAATTACTGCTTCGGCTGATTTAATTTCTGGACCTTCCATGGTCCCTCCTCTTAGTTCTTGTAATGCGCACTTATTTCACCCAACTGTTGGGTAAATGCGCATAGCGAGAATGAGGCGAGAGATTTTTTGCTTCTCAAGACTTGAAAAGCGTGCCTGATCGTCAGTAGAAAAACTTGGGATTTCCCAAGATCCACCACCGAGGACCAGCAAACCTATCCTCATCGCTCTATATGAGCCTAACAGGGCAGGGCAAAATTGCCTAGGAATCTAGGTCAATAACAGTGTTTTGCTAGTTAGCGGCGGATACCTAGGCGCTCAATTAGAGCACGGTAGCGACCAATGTCAACCTTCTGCAAGTAACCAAGCAATCTACGACGCTGACCTACTAGCAGTAGCAATCCACGACGAGAGTGGTGGTCATGCTTGTGCTCCTTTAGGTGCTCGGTTAGATCCTTTACGCGCTGGGTCAATACAGCAATCTGAACTTCAGGAGAACCGGTGTCACCTGGGTGAGTTGCATACTGCTGAATAATGTCGTTTTTAACTTTTGCATCTAGTGACATGGTGTCTTCCTTCTATTCGCTGCGCGGCGCAAAAACATTGAGTTATTTGCTCTATCTATCCGCGGCCGATACACGGCAACCCCAAAAGCTTACTCTAGGAAGCCGCCCTGACGCCAGCCCAAGAATCTATTCGGCGTAGCGGTTGCCATCTTCCTTAGATTTACTGCGCTTCAGGCACAAAACCAACAGAAAAACTTGCACAGCAAACGCCAGCAAGAGTGCTGGAACGAAGTAGGAAATCAAGGTAACTAAAGTCTCAATATCTGGGGTAACAACGTTTTCAAGATAGCTGATAACTCCAACCACGCCATAGACAAAAGGCACAATTGGCAACAATAGGGACCACAGCCACTTACCCGACCAACCGGCGTCTCGAATTCGTCTGGAAGTTATCGCAAGAGATGGAATCAGTATGACAATTGCGAAGATATTTGAAAAAGGGGTTGGCTGGTTTAGCGCTACCAGCACATCATCGGTTTCAACTGGGGGCCAAATAACCGAATCGATGGTTCCAAGGACAAGGGTCATCAAAACACTGAATAGCACGAAGTACCAATACTGAGCCCTGGTGCTCACACCACGAAACTGTGCGAAGTTCACGAACGCCGATTTCACGGCTCCAGCAAAAGTTACTTTCATTTCATCCCTAACTGTTTTCTGACTACTTCTAAATCTAGATTGATTTGGGCAACAAGTGAGTCAACCCCATCAAATTTCTCCACGGGTCTCACAAAGTCAATAAACTCCAAGGTCACTTCCTTGTCGTAAAGATCAAGCTCGGTTTCGTCCAAGACGTGCGATTCCACAAGCCTCGGTACCGCCTGAAAGGTCTCGTTGATGCCAACCGAGTGGGCTGCCGGATACCTGATGCCTTCAGACACTAACCATCCGGAATAGACGCCATCTAGTGGAAGATAACCTTCTGCCGCGCGCGATAAGTTCGCAGTCGGGAAGCCGATTTTTCTTCCAATCTTCAAGCCGTGCTCCACAATTCCAACCGCCACATGAACTCTTCCGAGCAGCCTGGCTACAGCCGACACATTTCCTTCGTCCAGGAGGTTTCTTACCCTTGTAGTGGATACAGTCTCGCCATCGATTTCAATTGGCTTCACTTCGAAAACACTAAAGCCATAATGCTGTCCTAGCTCTCGTAAGGTCTGGGTGTCCCCCGAACCTTGATTGCCGAATCGAAAACCTTGGCCGACCATAACCACCTGGGCATGCAAAGTATCAACCAAGATCTCTTTCACAAACTGCTCAGGAGTTTTGCTAGCAAGTGCTTGATTAAACTCGAGCTCGACTAAAACCGCTGCGCCGAGAGATTCAATTAAAGAATGCTTTTGAGACTTACCAATAATTGGCAACTTTGCCCGATCTGGGCGAAGCAGATGATCTGGGTGCCTATCAAAAGTCACTACCGTTGGCACCAGTGATGCATCCTTGGCGGCTTGAATCAAGTTTGAAAACAGCGACTGATGCCCCAAGTGGAGGCAGTCAAACTTGCCAATGGTTACGGCTGTTTTTCCGATATCGGATGGAACATCTGAAAGAACTGAATAAGTCTGCAAGCTAGTTGCCTCGTTTTGCTTTTCGAATCCAAATCAAACCAAGAATCGGAAGAACCAGAGGCAAGTAGCCATAGCCGGAGCCAAAGCCTGACCAAACGCTGGCGTGATCAAAAAGCTCTGGCGCAACAAAAGAAAGCGTTCCAACGCCAAGTACTCCAACCAGTTCAAAAACAACAGCCCCAATCGCAACTTTGTTCCAGGTCATTCCAGACCTAGCCAAAGAAACGGTTGCGAGAATGTAAACCAGAGCGCTAAGCAGTGAAAGTGAATACGCCAGTGGCGCCTCTTCAAATTTTGTAACGACCTGAAAGCTAGCTCGAGCGGTTGAGGACACAGCAAAGACTGCATAAACCAAAATGAGCAGCCTGCCAACGCCGAGCGATCTCGAGGATTTTGTCAATCTAGAAGCCTTACTCTTTCTTGGTTAGTAACTGCCGGTCCAGATTTGGTGCATGCGAACTAACATCACGGCAACAGTCAAAGCAGCAACACCCAGAATCATTGTTGACCAGCGGTTTCTTTCCACCAGACCCCAAAATCCTGCTCCGATAGGAACCATGATCGCTACCAACAGGTACGCGAAGTACTCGACGGTATCCAGAGCTGCACTCGCCCCGCCACTAACCACAGCAATGGAAACTACGAACTGGCCTATAAGACCAAGCAAGACAAGAGCCAGCGATCCGATGCTCCACAAACTCGGCAGCTTCTTCATGGCGCCAAGAGTTACGGAAAACATCCCTGCCGCCACGGCAACCCAGAGCTGAGCTAGATAGAACCACTCAATCATTTTTTTCTCCTTGGAAGACCACAACTGATTTTAAGTCAGTTTTCACACCCTCCAGGACAGCAACTAGCTTTCCTGACGTTGAAAGCCCTGCAGCTAGGCCAGTAACCTCTGACTTAGCTGTGATTCGCTTGCCATGAATCAAATCTGTAACTTCTGATTCCGTTAGCTCAATAACTGGAAAGAGTTGCTTGGCGGCCGTCGCTAACTCTGTTAGCCGTAATTCACTGAGTTCTTCAATCGAGTTGGCCTCATTTACATCAAAATGCCCAACCTTGGTTCTGCGAAGTGCCGTGATGTGACCACCAACACCCAAAGAGGCACCAAGATCCCGAGCCAAGGCTCGGATGTAGGTTCCAGAGGAGCACTCCACTTTAACTTCCACATCCAAGAATCCAGAAACTCTGGCTACTGAGAGCATTTCGAAGCGGTAGATGGTTACCTCACGAGCCTTTAGCTCGACCTCTTCACCTGCTCGAACAAGGTCATAAGCTCTCTTGCCGTCTACCTTTATGGCACTGACCGAAGAGGGAGTTTGCATAAGTACACCAGTTAGCTTGGCAATCTCACGGGCAATATCCTCATCGCTAAGTTTTGCTATTTCTTCTGCGCTGAAAGAGGCGATTACTTCCGATTCGGAATCATCGGAAATCGTTTGCTGGCCAAGTCGAATGGTTGCTTCATAGGTTTTGTCGGCACCGACCAAAAAGGTAAGTAATTTGGTTCCAGATTCAATGCCAAGAACTAATAGACCGGTTGCTAGTGGATCAAGGGTTCCGGCGTGGCCGACCTTCTTGGTCCCAACCGCCTTGCGCACTTTGGCAACAACATCATGGCTGGTCCAGCTAGTTGGTTTATCAATCAAAACCAAACCTGGGGTGGCCAAGATTAGTCCTGATCTTCTTGGATCTTTGGTTCCTTGTAAGGGTTTAGCTCCCCCGCATAGTTTGCTGAAGCTGCAATCTTGGCAACCTGAGCGTCTCTGGCTCTAGCTTCTGCCAGTAAATCGTTTAGGTGAGCTGCGTTTTCAGGAAGTTCATCGGCAATGAATTCGAGAGTCGGTGTAAGGCGAATAGAAAGGTTATGACCAACATCGCCTCGAATCCGACCAGTGTTTCTTTTGATAATCTCGTTTGATCTAGCGCGGTCTTCATCGGAGCCGTAGACGGTGTAAAAGATCTGTGCGTGCTGTAAATCTGGAGTCACTTTTACTTCAGTGAGTGTGACAAAACCCAGATCTGGGTCTTTCACGGTTTTCTCCAAAGACTCTGCCACCAAAACCTTGATACGTTCGGCGAGCTTGCGAGCGCGAGCTACATCGACCATTTCTAGACCCTAGGCTTCTCGCGCATCTCGAAGGTCTCAATGATGTCCTCGAGTTGCAAGTCGTTGAATCCAGCAAGACCAATTCCACACTCGAAGTCGGTCTTGACTTCGCTAGCGTCGTCCTTGAATCTCTTGAGTGATTCGACCTTGACGTTGTCGATAATGACCTCGCCACCGCGAAGCACCCTGGCCAAAGCGTTTCTCTTGATTGATCCAGATCGAACAATCGATCCAGCGATTGTTCCCACCTTGGAAGACTTGAATAGTTCGCGAACCTCAGCTGTTCCAAGCTGGAATTCTTCGTATTCAGGCTTGAGCATGCCCTTCAGAGACTTCTCAATGTCTTCTAGGGCTGCGTAGATTACCGAGTAGAAACGGATGTCAACACCCTCACGGTCGGCTCTTTCCTTCGCCTTGTTATCTGGGCGAACGTTGAATCCGATGATGATTGCGTTATCAACAGTTGCTAGGTTCACGTCGGACTCGGTCACGGCACCAACACCACGGTGGATAATGCGAAGCTGAACGGAATCGTCGATTTCAATCTTGAGTAGTGAGTCTTCCAGAGCTTCAACGGCACCGGACACATCTCCCTTGATAACCAAGTTGAGCGATTCGACCTTGCCGTCTTCAAGCGCCTTGCTGAAGTCTTCTAGGCTGACGCGCTTTCTGGTCTTGGCAAGAAGTGCATTTCGATCGGCTGCCTCACGCTTTTCAGCAATTTGTCTAGCCTGACGCTCATCTTCGGTAACAACAAAGGTGTCTCCCGCGCGAGGAACACTCTGAAGCCCCAGTACCTGAACAGGTCTCGAAGGTGTTGCTTGCTCTACCGCTTCGCCATCTTCGTTGAACATCGCACGCACACGACCGTGAGCACTACCAGCAACGATTGAGTCACCGACGCTCAATGTTCCAGACTGAATCAATACTGTTGCAACCGCTCCGCGTCCCTTGTCTAGGTTTGCTTCGATAGCAACACCGCGAGCGTCCTTGTTTGGGTTCGCGCGCATATCAAGTGCTGCGTCAGCAGTAAGAAGCACTGCGTCCAATAGCTCAGTAATTCCCTGCTTCTTCAAAGCAGATACAGGCACAAACATGACGTCACCGCCATACTCTTCAGCAACCAGGTTGAACTCGGTTAGCTGCTGCTTGACCTTGTCTGGGTTGGCACCTTCTTTATCAATCTTGTTTATCGCAACCACAATTGGTACACCTGCAGACTGGGCGTGGTTTAGTGCCTCAATGGTTTGAGGCATAACGCCATCGTCAGCTGCAACAACCAAGATTGCGATGTCGGTTACCTGAGCACCACGAGCTCGCATCGCTGTGAAGGCCTCGTGACCTGGGGTATCAATAAAGGTAATGGCTCGATCTATGCCCTCGTGGGTGGTGTGCACCTGGTAGGCACCGATGTGCTGAGTGATTCCACCAGCCTCACCAGCTTGAACGTTGGCGTTACGAATTGAGTCCAGAAGTGCAGTCTTTCCGTGGTCAACGTGACCCATAACGGTAACTACCGGTGGGCGACTAACCAGGTCTTCTTCTTCGTCGTCGTAATCAGCTGAAACATCCAAACCAAAGCCCTCAAATAGCTCGCGCTCTTCGTCTTCTGGAGAAACAACCTCAATCTTGTAACCAAGCTCATCTCCAAGAATCTGGAAAGTTTCTTCATCTAGCGACGCGGTAGCTGTTGCCATCTGACCAAGTGCAAATAGCACTGTGATTAGCTGACCAGCATTGGCATCAATCTTGTCGGCAAAGTCCTGAATCGACGCTCCGCGGCGCAATCTGATTACTGTTGTGCCATCTCCTCTTGGGACAACTGCTCCACCAAGACTTGGAATACTTCTTTGTTCAAATTCTTCTCTCTTGGCGCGCTTTGACTTTCTGGCCTTAGATTGACCTCTTGCGCCACCTTTACCAAAAGCACCTGCTGTACCGCCGCCAACTCCGCGACCTCTTCCACCCGCTGAAGGACGACCTGGGAAACCTCCCGGTGCTCCGCCACCCAATCCTGGTTTCGCAGATCCAAATCCTGGACGTGCGCCTCCGGCACCACCTGGTCTTGAACCACCTGGTCGAAATTCGCCACCTTCTGGTCTAGAGCCAGGTCGAGCTGAACCCGGTCGAGCTGTTCCAGGTCTTGCCATACCTTGTGAGGCGTTGAATGGATTGTTTCCAGGTCTTGTCATTGGACGAGGAATGCCCATTCCCTGACTGGATGCAAACGGGTTATTTCCAGGTCTTGGAATACCCGGAGTGGTTGGGGAAACTTTTGGCTCTTTCGGAGCATCGGTAATCGAGCTCGGTGCAAGACGAGATGTTTTTGGCTTTACTTCTTTTGCGGTCTCAGCGGGAACAACGGTCTCTTCTTCTGCAACTGGAGCATCGGCTTTTGCTTTTGGAGCGGCTTTGGGTTTGGCAACTTTTTTCTCTTTAGGCTTGGCGTCAGGAAACGCAGCGCGCAGCTTCTTAGCCACTGGAGGTGCGATTGTTGAAGATCCAGATTTGACGTATTCGCCAAGTTCTTCTAATTTGGCCAAAGCCACCTTGGTGTCAATGCCAAGTTCTTTAGCTACGTCGTAAACACGTGGTAGCGCCACTTACTTCTCCTGTCTGGGCCTTCCCAAACAGGGCAGGCCATTAAAGCTGTTGGATACTCATTTCGAGCTACTCATTTATTTGCCAACATCTTTTCTACCCGTTCTAGTTTTTTCGTTTTGAATCAGAAAGTTGGCCATTTGGGACCAAATTGATTCGTTCCCTATTCTAGCCCCAAAGGGCGAAAGCGCTCTAGTCGCCTTCGAGAATACTGTCAGGCTGAATATCTATCTTGGCCCCGGTCAACTTGGCGGCCAAGCGGGCATTTTGACCCTCTTTACCGATAGCGAGAGAGAGCTGGAAATCGGGGACCAGTACCCGCACCTGGCGCTCTTCGGCATTGATCATATAAGCACTCGATGCCTTGGCTGGGGACAAAGCCTGAGTTACAAACTCCGTCAAATCCTCGGAATAGTCCACAATGTCAATCTTTTCGTCGTTTAGCTCCGACTGGACGGCCCTAACCCGCTGGCCAAGTTCTCCAATGCAAGCTCCCTTGGCATTGATGGCAGGGTCCTTTGCTCGAACGGCAATCTTGGTGCGGTGCCCTGCTTCTCTGGCAACCGAAACAATCTCAACTACACCTTCAGCAATTTCTGGAACCTCAAGTGCAAAGAGTTTTCTAACCAATCCGGGGTGGGTTCTAGAAACAGTGACCTGAGGGCCCTTGGTGCCTTTGGAAACGTTGGTCACGTAAACGCGAATTCTTTTGCCGTGGGCATAGTCCTCACCTGGAACTTGCTCTTCTGGGGGCATGATGGCCTCAATTGATCCAAGGTCAACATAGACCATGTATTGGCGCTGACCCTGCTGGATTGTTCCAGCAACTATGTCGCCGTCTTTACCCTTGAACTCACCAAAGACACCTTCGTCGTTAATCTCCCGCAATCTGGTGGCAATAACCTGCTTGGCAGCCCCCGCGGCAATTCGACCAAAGTTTTCCGGCGTGGCTTCGGTTTCTCCAGTTTGATTGCCTTCTTCATCAAGCACGGCTGTGAAGATAAGAACGTGGCCGGTTTGTTGATCCAGGTGGGCGCGGGCTTTATCGGTGTTACCGATGTTGCGGTGGTAGGCGGCTAGCACGGCGGCCTCAATGATTTCAACAAGCTCCTTGAAAGGAATCTCGTTCTCGCGCTCAATGTTTTTTAGAACACTTAGGTCGATGTCCACTTGCAACACCTCCAAAAGTTCTTATTTGACTGCAGACAAAACAGAGTCTAGCTTGATAGCCGCTCTTTCCCCAGTCCTTCTGTTCCACAGTTCAACTTCGCCAGTTTCAAGACCCTTACCAACAATCACCACAGTTGGAATTCCGATCAACTCAGCATCCGAGAACTTAACTCCAGGAGACACCTTGGCTCGATCATCCAACAAAACTGTCTTTCCGGCGCTCTCAATTTCAGCAGCTAGTTTCTCCGCTGCTTGATAAACCGCATCGTCTTTACCGGCTGCAACGACGTGCACATCAGCAGGACTGACCGACTTTGGCCAAATAAGGCCCTTGTCATCGTTATTGGCTTCGGCCAAAACCGCAACCAAGCGGGTCACTCCGATTCCATAGGAGCCCATTGTGACAGTCACAAGCTTGCCGTTTTCGTCCAATACTTTTAGGTCAAGTGCCTCCGCGTATTTTCTACCCAGCTGGAAAACGTGACCGATTTCAATACCTCTTGCCAGCTCGAGTTCCCCAGAACCATCGGGGGCCAAATCACCCGCACGAACCTCCGCGATGTCGGCAACACCATCGGCACTAAAGTCGCGACCCATAACCAAACCAAAAACGTGCTTTTCGTTTTCGTTGGCTCCGGTTACCCAAGAGCTTCCTTTGACTACCCTCGGGTCAACTAGATACTTCATGCCAGCTGTAGCTTTTGCACCAAGGAATTGAGCACCCGCTTTTGTTGGGCCAATGTATCCCTTGACTAGAACTTTGTGCTTGGCAAAATCTTCATCGGTTGCTTGTGCTACCTGGTCGGTTCCAAAGAAAGCTTCAGCTCGTTTTTGGTCAACTTCACGATCTCCTGGAATACCGACAATCACAATCTCTGTCTTGCCTTCGGCTGAGGTGACAGCGAGCACAACATTCTTCAACGTGTCAGCTGCACTCCAACTCGAGCCATCATGTTTTTTGACCTTGGCGTTAGCTAATTCCACGAGAGTCTTAATCGTTGGTGTGTTAGGTGAATCGTGAACTTCGGCTGCAGGTAACTTAGAAAAATCAATCTCCGCAGGTGCAACGCTCTTGACTGCTTCAACGTTTGCCGCGTAACCGCCCGCAGATCGAACAAAAGTGTCTTCCCCGATTGGTGAAGGCGATAGGAACTCTTCCGATTTAGATCCACCCATCGCTCCCGCGTCAGCTTTGACGATCACATACTCCACACCCAACCTGGTGAAGATGCGCTCGTAAGCCGCGCGCTGCGCTTGATAGGCAACTTCCAATCCTTCGTCGTTCACATCGAAGCTGTAAGCGTCTTTCATGACAAATTCGCGACCGCGCAATAATCCAGCACGAGGCCTAGCCTCATCGCGATACTTGTTTTGTATTTGATACAAAGAAAGTGGCAGGTCTTTATAGCTTGAGTAAAGATCTTTCACCAACAGGGTGAATACTTCTTCATGGGTTGGAGCCAACAGATAGTCAGCCTTTTTTCGGTCTTGAAGCCTAAACAAGTTATCGCCATATTCGCTCCAGCGACCGGTTACCTCATATGGCTCTCTTGGCAAAAGAGCCGGAAAAAACACTTCTTGAGAGCCGGCTGCAGCCATTTCCTCGCGGATAATCTTCTCGATTTTGGCCTTGACCATAAGCCCTAGCGGAAGCCAGGTGTAAATACCTGGAGCTGCGCGTCTTATGTAACCTGCTCGAAGCAAAAGTCTGTGACCTTGAACATCAGCGTCAGAAGGATCTTCTCGCAGGGTGCGAAGGAAGAGTTGGCTTAGACGGATAGGCATGGGCTCAATGTTACCGCCAGGAGGCTACTTGTCTTTGACTAAAACCTGCGGTGAGCCAACAAGTGCTGGATCCATCTCAGCTGCCAAGCGGTTGGCTTCCTCAATCAAGGTCGCGACAATCTCGGACTCAGGCACTGTTTTGATAACTTCACCCTTCACAAATATCTGGCCCTTGCCATTACCCGACGCAACACCAAGATCTGCCTCTCGTGCTTCACCCGGGCCATTCACGACACAACCCATAACTGCAACTCGAAGTGGAACAGTTAGTTTCTCAAGTCCTGCAGTTACGTCGTTAGCGAGTTTGTAAACATCAACCTGAGCGCGACCACAGCTTGGGCAGCTAACAATTTCTAGCTTGCGTGGCCTGAGATTCAGTGATTCCAAAATCTGAGAGCCTACTTTGATTTCCTCGGCCGGTGGAGCAGAAAGTGAAACCCTAATTGTGTCGCCAATTCCTTTTGAAAGAAGTGCGCCAAAAGCTACTGATGACTTTATTGTCCCTTGGAAGGAAGGTCCTGCTTCAGTGACTCCAAGGTGAAGTGGCCAGTCACCTCTTTCAGCAAGCAATTCGTAAGCGCGAACCATAACAACAGGGTCGTTGTGTTTTACGGAAATCTTGAAGTCGTGAAAGTCGTGCTCTTCAAACAAGCTAGCTTCCCAAACGGCAGATTCAACCAAAGCTTCCGGGGTTGCCTTGCCATACTTTTCCAAAAGTCTTGGATCTAGCGAGCCTGCATTGACGCCAATTCGAATAGATACTCCGGCGTCCTTAGCAGCTTTTGCAATTGGACCAATTTGGTTATCAAACTGTCTGATGTTTCCTGGGTTCACTCGAACCGCACCGCAACCTGCGTCAATTGCTTGAAATACATATTTTGACTGGAAGTGAATGTCAGCAATCACCGGGATCTGAGATTTTTTCGCGATGATATGTAGCACATCAGCGTCATCTTGTGATGGGCAGGCAACTCGCACGATGTCACAACCAGAGGCAGTGAGCTCCGCAATCTGCTGCAAGGTTCCATTGATGTCAGTAGTTGGAGTCGTCGTCATCGACTGAACCGAGATCGGAGCCTCGCTACCAACTTGCACTTTGCCAACCATGATTTGCCTGGTTTTGCGCCGAGGAGTAAGTACAGGTGGTGGCGGCTTTGGTAGGCCTAGGTTTACAGCTGGCACATTGCTCCTCGAATAAAGGTTCTTAGCCCTTTAAGCATACGCAGGCCAACTGGGTTTACTGAAATAGCCCTAGCCGAATAGGGATATTGGGTTGATTAGGTCCGCGGTAATCAATAAAAGCGATACGGCCATCAGCGCGATAAACACCACCCAGGTAAGTGGCATCAATAAAGCAGTGTCCGCCGGCCCTGGATCTTTTTTGCCCAAGACTTTGTAAACACCGCGCTTTATGCTCTCGTAAACTCCCCCGGCTACGTGACCGCCATCTAGAGGGAGAAGTGGCAACATGTTGAAAACAAAAAGCGCAAAGTTCAAAGATCCAAGAATTGAAATGCCGGTGGCAAGCTTGTCTGAAAAGTCGGTTTGCTCCGACGCGGCAACTTCTCCAGCTATTGCCCCGATTCCGACAATCGAAATTGGTCCATTTGGATCGCGCTCACCGTAACCAAGTGTGGAAGCAGTAACTTCAAAAATCTTTTGCGGAAGTTGCAAAATCAGCTGCCCAATTTGTAGCATCGCATTTCCTGAAGCTTGTAAAGAAGACCCAATTGAAACTGGAATTCTCTCAGGGATCAGAAACACTCCAAGAAATGGCTGCGGAGCAGTTAGCACTTCTCCATTGTCATCAAGAATTGGGGTGCCGAGGTTGTCAAACTGTGGCCGCTGTTGAATTACAGCACTTACCGTCAGAGAAACTAATGCATCTTTTCTTTTGACTTCGAGCTCGACAGTTGGAGTCTCGGTAAGAATCTGCCTTATCTGAACCCAGTCCTCTGCTGGTTTTCCATCAACAGAAACAATTTCATCGCCTGCCTTGAGTCCAGCTATGTGAGCCGGGGTTTGCTCGGAAGCTGTGCAACTGGTTTGGGTGGAGTCTAAGCAAACCGAAACAGCTTCTATTTTTAGTGAAGATTGAAATACCCCAAAGCCCGACAAAGAAATCACCGTAAGCACAATCCCAAGAACCAAGTTCATAAACGGTCCACCGAGCATGATGATCATGCGCTTGCCTACTGGTAGCTGGTAGAACTTGCGGTTTTTGTCCTTAGGGGTTTCTTCCTCGGAATGAGCAAGCCTTGCCTGGGCAATCATGTCTGGAAAGAATCCAGTTTTAGTTTCAGGCTTTTTTGCCGGTGGGTACATACCCAGCATTGCTATGTAGCCGCCTAGCGGAATGGCCTTTACCCCGTATTCGGTTTCGCCTTTTTTCCTCGAAAACAAGGTTGGGCCAAAACCAATCATGTACTTGGTTACCTTTACCCCAAAGGCCTTGGCAGGAATGAGATGGCCAAGTTCGTGCAATCCGATCGAAACTGCAACGCCGAAGATAATGAAAACAATTCCAGCCAGGTACCAAAGAGTTTCGCTCACAAAACCAATCTACTTCACGCTACCGACCAAGCTTGCTGGGCTATTCACATTCTGGGGAAACTAACAGGCCTTAGCAATCTGAGCATCGGTTCTATCCCTTGCCCACGTCTCAGCTGCCAAGACACTTTCTAGACTCAACTGCGAATCCGGTTCGTGTGCATCCACTGCTCTTTCAATCAACTCTGTGATTTGATCAAACGAAATCAGCCCGGCGTGAAATGCTGCGACCGCCTGTTCGTTGCTGGCGTTGTAAACAGCTGGGTAGCTCTTGCCGAGCTTTCCAACCTGCCTTGCAAGCTTCACAGCACTAAAGACATTCTCATCTAGTGGATCAAACTGCCAGCTGTGAGATTTACTCCAGTCAATGGGCGAAGAAACTTCTGCAATTCGCTCTGGCCAACTAAATCCCAGTGCAATTGGAAGTTTCATATCCGGCGGTGAGGCCTGAGCAATAACCGAACCATCAACAAACTCCACCATGGAGTGAATAACAGACTGTGGGTGGACCGTGACTTCGATGCGCTCAAATGGAATGTCAAACAGCAAGTGCGCTTCGATTAGTTCTAACCCCTTGTTCACCATCGAGGCGGAGTTTGTAGTTACCACTTGACCCATTACCCAAGTTGGGTGTGCAAGAGCTTGCGCGGGGGTGACAGCTTGCAGCTGCTGCTTAGTAAAGCCCCTAAAGGGTCCGCCCGATGCGGTAAGGATAAGTTTTTTGACTTCAGTGAAAGATCCCGCACGAAGACACTGGGCAATTGCTGAATGCTCGGAATCAACCGGAACAATCTGACCGGGCTTAGCTAAATCTTTGACTAACTGCCCTCCAACAATTAACGACTCTTTGTTGGCAAGAGCAAGAGTTTTTCCGGTTCGAAGCGCCGCGAGGGTTGGAGCGAGACCAATTGAACCCGTGATGCCGTTTAGGACAACATCGGCGTCAGTTTCTGAAACCAGCTTTGTGGCACCTTCTGCACCCAGCACCGCCTGGGAGGAAGAAAGTCCGAAATGTTCGCGTTGTGCTTCTAGGTCCTTAGAATTGGACCCCGCTGCCAGCCCAACAACTTTGAATTTTTCAGGGTTTTTATTGATTACCTCAATGGCTTGGGTACCAATTGACCCAGTAGATCCAAGGATTATGACGTGGCGCATTTATCAATAATGGCATGCTGGGGCTATCAATTGGGCTGGCGTAGAATTAGGACACCATGGAAATCACCCAAGAACTCAAATTAGTTACCGCTATTCCAGGGCCAAAGTCCCTGGAATTTCACAAAATGAAGCAACAGGAAGTTAGCCACGGTGTTGGCACTATGTTGCCGGTATACATCGAAAGAGCTCACGGAGCTGTTTTGGTTGACGTTGATGGCAATCAACTCATCGATCTTGGAAGCGGAATTGGTGTTGTCACCATAGGTCACACCAACAAACAAGTAGTTGACGCTGTCATGGAGCAGGTTCAAAAACTTACCCACTCTCTTTTCACCGTAACCCCATACCTTCCTTACCTTCAGGTCTGCGAAATTCTGAACCGCAGAACCCCTGGCAAGTTTGAAAAACGTTCCGCCTTGTTTAACTCAGGTGCCGAAGCGGTTGAAAACGCTGTGAAGATTGCTCGCAAATACACCGGCCGAGGCGAAATAGCTGTCTTCGATCACGGTTACCACGGACGCACGAACCTAACCATGGCCATGAACTTCAAATCTCACCCTTATAACAACGGCTTTGGTCCTTTTGCACCTGGTGTGCATCACGTTCCAATGTCTTACCCGTTCCGCGATCCACAAGGCATGACCGGTGAAGAAGCCGCTCGTCGCGCAATTACCTATATGGAAAAGCGCGTTGGAGCCGAAAGCTTGGCAGCAGTAATCATCGAGCCAGTTCAGGGCGAAGGTGGATTTATTGTTCCAGCTCCGGGCTTTTTGAAAACAATTGCTGACTGGGCCGCAAAAAATGGAATTGTCATGGTGGCCGATGAGGTCCAATCCGGTATCGCAAGAACTGGAAAGTGGTTTGCCAGCGAATGGGAAGAAGGCTTCGAGCCTGATCTAGTGATTATCGCCAAAGGTATTGCAGGCGGTATGCCGATTTCGGCAGTAACAGGCCGAGCAGAAATCATGGATGCATCTCACCCGGGAGGCCTTGGTGGAACTTATGGTGGAAACCCAGTTGCTGCAGCTGCAGCCGTTGCTGTTCTAAACCAATTAGAAGCCGGCGGAGTGCTAGAGCAAGCAGAAAGAATTGAAAAGATTCTTTCGGCTCGATTGGCTCAGATGAAGGCTAAGTACCCAGTAATTGGCGATGTTCGCGGCCGCGGAGCAATGCAGGCCATTGAATTCATTGAACCTGGAACTATGAATCCAAACTCCAAAGCTGTAGAGGCGGTATCTAAATACGCACACAGCCATGGTGTGGTGATTCTGAGCGCTGGAACTCACGGAAACGTGATCAGGTTCCTGCCGCCGCTAGCGATATCCGATGCCCTGCTGAACCAAGCACTGGACATCGTAGAAGCTGGCATCGCCTCCCTTTAATTAGGCACAACTCATGACCTCTTTTTACGATCCACCGCGCCTAGAGCAGCTCTTTGCCAAAGAGCTAGAGCAGTTTGTGAAAACTCATCCCGAGTCCAAAAAGCTTCACGACAAAGCGGCCGGACCCATGATGAATGGTGTTCCAATGTCTTGGATGAAAAAGTGGCCAGGACCCTATCCGGTTTATGTAGCTAGCGCCAAAGGAGCTCACTTCACCGATGTAGACGGCAATGACTACGTCGACTTTTGCCTCGGTGACACCGGAGCCATGGTTGGTCACTCCCCCGATGCATCCGTTGCGGCAATAAAGAAGCGACTTGATAAGGGCATCACCTTTATGTTGCCTACCGACGATGCCGCCATTGCCGCACAAACTCTTGCCGATCGTTTCGGTTTAGAAAAGTGGCAATTCACTCTCACCGCTACCGATGCCAATCGACATATCATTCGCTACGCCAGGCACGTCACTGGCCGCAAGAAAATCGTTATTCATGACTACTGCTACCACGGCACCGTGGATGAAACTTTCGCCAACCTCGACGAGCAAGGTAACACCATTAGCCGCGCTAACAACATTGGTGCTCCAGTAGATCTAAGCGAAACTACCTGGGTTGTCCCATTCAATGATCTAGCTGCTGCTGAGAAAGCCTTTGCATCTGGCGAGATCGCAGCAGCCCTAATTGAACCGGCAATGACCAACATTGGAATCGTGCTTCCTGAGCCTGGTTATCTTGAAGGGCTAAGGCAGCTTGCGACAAAGTACGACGTGATCTTGATTCACGATGAGACACATACTCTTTCCGAAGGTGTTGGGGGCATGACTAGAAGACGCAACCTTCGACCAGACGCAGTCATACTTGGTAAAACCATAGGTGCTGGAATTCCTGCTGGAGCTTTTGGCATGAGCACAGCCCTCGCCGAGCGAATCGCAAAAAGTGTTCACCTTGAGCACATCGACGTAGGTGGCGTGGGGGGAACCTTGGCAGGTAACGCACTATCCATGGCTGCTATCCGCGCAACTCTAACCGAGGTGCTTACGGAAGAGGCATTCGAAAGAATGGAGAAAATCTCCATCGAATGGACTAGAGCTGTTCAAGAAGTTATCGGCGAATTCAATGTTCCGTGGCAGGTCAGTCAGCTTGGCTGCCGAGCTGAATACAGCTTTAGATCAACTGCCCCAAGAACCGGTAAAGAAGCAGCAGATGCCGATGATTTCGCGCTGCAGCAGTATCTTCAACTTCACGCCATCAACCGCGGAGTTCTAATGACCCCGTTTCATAACATGGCTCTGATTTCACCTGAAACAACCCTTGAAGATGTGAAGCGTCACACCCTGCACTTCAGGGAAGCTGTTGAAGCTCTATTTGGCTAGTTTTGCAATTCTCTTGCGCTTTAGTGCGCCACCGAGCTGGAATACTAACACCAGCGCAATCGCAAAGATAAACACCGCTGAACCAATAACGTTTGCCTCCGGCGGAATACCACGTAGGGCTGCTGCGTAAACGTACTTCGGGAAAGTAATCTCGGTGCCAGAGTTGAAAGCAGTCACGATATAGTCATCGAAGCTAAGGGCCAGAGATAGCAGCGCCGCAGCCATGATTCCAGGCAACAACAGTGGGAAAGTAATCTTCATAAACACCTGAGTTGGTGGCGCATAGAGGTCCCTGCCAGCTTCTTCAAGCTTTGGATCGAGCGTTGCGATTCGAGCCTTTACAGTTACGACCACAAAGCTCAGGGTGAACAAAATGTGACCGACGATTACGGTACCGATACCTCTTGGGATACCAACGTTGAAAAACTGTGCCGCAAGACCGGCACCCATTACTACCTCTGGGGTAGCAAGCGGCAAGAACAAAAGTAAGTTGGTTGCGGAGCGGAACTTGAACTCGTATCTGGTAACAGCGATAGCAAGCATGGTTCCCAAAATTGTCGAAACAATGGTTGCGGTAACTGCAATCAGGATTGAGTTACCAAAGGCCTCACAAACCGCCTCGTTGTTACATACCCCAGTCCAGTTATCAAAAGTGAAACCCTGCCAGCCCGGGGTGTTCTTGAACGGGTCGTTGAAAGAAAACACGAAGGTGTAACCAATTGGGAACATAAGAAAGATAAATGCCAGCGAGATGTAGGTAGGAAGAAGGTACTTTCCCAGACTGAACTTGTTCAAAGCAGGTCCTCCGTTCCAGTTCGCCTGATGTAAATCGAGACCAGCACCACAATCGCGGCCATTAGCATCACAGACAATGCCGACGCGCTAGGGAAGTCTTGAATTGTGATGAAGTTGGCTTCAATCACGTTTCCAAGCATCGAGGTATTCGGGCTTCCAAGGAAGTTACCGCTAGCGGTTACGTAATCACCTGCGATCGGGATAAACGTCAGAAGAGTTCCAGATGTAATTCCAGGTATGGAAAGCGGGAATGTTACCTTCCAAAAAGTACTCGAGGGCTTCGCGTAAAGGTCATTTCCAGCTTCCAATAATGCAGTGTCTAAGCGTTCCAAGTTTGTGTAAAGAGGAAGTGTCATAAAAGGAATGAAGTTGTAAGTCAAACCAAACACGACCACGAGTGATGATCCGAGCAAGAATTCATTGTCCGCCAATAGCCCTAGGTCTCTCAATGTTGTAGAGATAAAGGAGTCCTGACTAAACACCTGCTTCCATGCAAAGGTGCGAAGCAAGAAGCTAATGAAAAATGGGGCAATAACCAGTGTCAATAACAGCGCCTGCAAGACCGGCTTATTTCTTGCCTTTACCCCGATGAAGTAAGCGATTGGATAGCTAATTGCCAACGCCAACAAAGTTGCCAAGGTTGCGTAGAAAAAAGATCGGATGATCTGATCGAAGTATTCCCCCACCACAAAGGCGTAGTTTCCAAACTCAAGACCTGGCTGATAAACACCAATCCCTCCGCCAAGAACTGGCGCCTGAAGTGAAGTGGTGATTAGAGAGGCAAAAGGTGTAATGAAAAACAGGCCTAAGTAAAACAAACCAGGCAGCAAAAGAATAATCAGAATTTTTGGATTCTTTTTCTTCCCTGGGGTCTTGAATTTCTTGACCGATACCTGGGTTGACATACTGCTAGTTACCTTCAGGCTTCGCTTCAGGAAGATCGGAGAGTCCGTAGCTGTGCTCAACCTTCCAGCTAACCCAAACCTTGGCACCAAGCTCAGTCACAGGAGATTTTCCGATGTTCTGGGCGAACACCGTAACTTCCCCAAGGTTTGGAATCTCGATTAGGTACTGGTTGCTAACACCGGTGAACCTAATGTCAATTATTTCTCCCGGGCCAACTACGTTTAGCCCTGCGCTAGCATCAGGCTCAGCATCTTCGTGGAAGAAGGCCTTCTCGGGTCTAACGCCGATAGCAATTTTGCCAGTGGTCTTTTCTGCACGGTTGGTTGGAACCTTTATCTGTCGTCCCGCAACGCTGATGCTGACAGAGTCTCCAGAAGTTTCAACTACGTCACCAACAAAGATGTTTGATTGACCCAAGAACTTAGATACAAAGAGTGTCTTTGGTCTTTCGTAGAGAGCTTCCGGAGCACCCATCTGCTCAATTCGACCCTTGTTCATAACCGCAACGGTGTCGGCCATGTCCATGGCCTCTTCCTGGTCGTGGGTTACGTGCAAGAAGGTCAAACCAACTTCGATCTGAATAGCCTTTAGCTCAACCTGCATTTGACGTCTTAGCTTTAGATCCAGTGCACCAAGTGGCTCATCCAACAACAGAAGCGATGGGCGGTTAACTAGTGCTCTAGCAAGCGCCACACGTTGCTGCTGACCTCCAGATAGCTGGGTAGGTCTGCGCTCTGCTAGGTGTTCAAGTTCAACCAACTTCAGAGCCTCAGTTGCTTTTGGAAGAGGTTCGCTAACTTTGCGCTGACGAAGACCAAAAGCGACGTTTTCCAAAACTGACATGTGTGGGAACAGCGCGTAGTTTTGGAACACAGTGTTCACTGGTCGTTCGTGAGGCTTGATGTTAGTGACGTCTTGATTACCTATAAGGATTTTTCCCTTAGTTGGTGAGTCAAGACCTGCAACCAATCGCAAGGTCGTTGTCTTTCCGCAACCAGATGGTCCAAGCAGTGCGAAGAACTCACCGGCTGGAATCTTTAGGTCAAGATCCTCAATGGCAACAAAGCCAGGATATTCTTTCCTAATTCCAACTAGCTCTAAATCTGCCCCTCTGGCAACGAACTCGACGGCCAACTAAGCGCCCAGCTGAACTCTGCCCCAAGCGGTTACGAAGGACTGCTCTTCTTGAGCGGTCAAAGCACGGAATCCGTGAGTCGAAGCTAGGAAAGCCTCGTCTGGGAAGATCAACTTGTTTTCGGCCAATTCAGGATCCAACTTGATTGCTTCCTCGTAGGCTCCAACTACCGGTGTGATGTAGTTCACCCAAGCGGCAAGTTCTGCAGCGTTTACTGGGTCGTAGTAGTAGTTCATCAACAATTCAGCGTTCTTCTTGTGGGTTGCACCCATTGGAACGGTGAACATATCTGACGAGATTGTGCCACCTGACTCGGGCATGAAGAATCCAAACTTGTCGAATCCAGCGCCGAAGTTCATCTGAACAACGTCTCCAGACCAAACAATTCCGGCAACATACTCATCGTTGGCAAAGCCATCCATGTATTCGTTACCCGCGAAGGCCTTGATCTTCTTGTCGGCGTAAAGAGCAGCGATGTCGTCGATAACTCCGTTGAAAGCGTCTTCAGTTAGAGAAGAGGCGCTGGTGATGTCGATTCCCTTTGAAAGTGCAATAACTCCAATGGTGTCTCTCATCTCCGAGATAAGCACGATACGTCCATTTAGCTCTGCTTGCCACAGGTCCTCAACGCTTTCCGGTGCGTCTTTTCCGGTTAGCTCTTTGTAAAGTTCCTTGTTGTAAGCGATACCACCCAAGATTCCCTGGTAAGGAAGCGTGTAGTCGCGGTTTGGGTCGTAGGCTGCGCCCAAGTATGCAGGGGCAACATTGGCCTTGTTTGGAATGTTTGCGGAGTCAAGTTTTTGAACCTGTCCATCATTTACCAAACGAGCTGCTAGCCAATCGGTTGGGCAGATAAGGTCTGCTCCAACATCTTTACCTGCAATGAGTTCGTTTCGGTTAATTCCGTACCACTCGTCGTTGTCGTTGTACTCTTCTAGGTACTCAACGGTAATTCCAGATTGCTCTTGGAAGCGGTCAAGAGTAGGACGTGAAAGCTCGTCTTCTGAAAGGTCCATGTAGCCTGGCCAGTTGTACCAAACCAATACCTTCTCGGAATCCGAGACGTCGGTTGCAGGAACCAAAGCTTCTGAAGTTGCGCCGCCGCCATCGCCGGCAGGTGCACAAGCTGCCAAACCAAGAGCGGCTCCAACACCGGCAGCTCCAGCTAGTGCGGTTCTACGAGTTAGTGTCTTGCGACGAGACATCTTTACAAGCTCTGCAAGCATCGGGTCTTGTGGGAGAGAGTTTGGATCTTTCATTATTGGCGACTCCTGGTGTTATAAAAGGCGAACAAGGAAAGAGCTGGGTTGTCCCAGACCCTTGGACTTTATCCTGCCACAAAAATTTCCCGCAAAAGCCAAAAAACCGCCATTTGGCAAGGAGAAATTTGAGCGTGTCCCAGGCCCTAAATTGCCCCTGACACGTGGTCTCCCGAGCGGGTATCCTTCTAAAGGCGCCCATTGAGGTTCCAATTTCGAACTCAGGAGAACCCGATGAAGATCTCAATTCCCAAAGAGGTCAAGAACAACGAATACCGCGTTGCGATTACTCCGGCTGGAGTGCACGAGCTTGTCTCTGCCGGCCACGAGGTCACCGTCCAAGCTGGAGCTGGTCTTGGTTCAGCTATTTCCGACCAGGAATACCAATCGGCTGGAGCCAAGATTGGCGCTTCCGCGAGCGAAACTTGGGCCGCTGGGGACCTAGTACTAAAGGTAAAAGAGCCAATCGAATCTGAGTATCCGATGCTTCGCGAGGGCCTGACACTCTTTACTTTCCTCCACCTCGCCGCAGACCTTCCGCTAACTAACGAGCTGATCAATAAGAAGGTAACCGGAATTGCTTACGAAACCGTTCAGCTTCCTTCTCGCCAGCTTCCTCTTCTTGCACCGATGTCTGAAGTTGCCGGTCGCCTTGCACCACTTGTTGGAGCCAGCACGCTACTGCGTCAAAATGGTGGCAACGGAATGCTACTTGGCGGAGTTCCAGGAACACGCCCTGCCAAGGTAGTTGTTCTAGGTGGCGGCGTTGCCGGCACCAGTGCGGTAGCGGTGGCAGTTGGAATGGGTGCCGAGGTAACAGTTTTGGACACAAACTTGAATAGACTCCGTGAACTTGACGCTCTTTACGCCGGAAGACTAAAGACAATCGCCAGCAACACTTTCGAGATTGAGCGTGCGGTTTTGGAAGCTGACCTAGTTATTGGTTCAGTTTTGATTCCTGGAGCCAAGGCTCCAAAGCTGGTCACTAACGCACTGGTAAAGAAAATGAAGCCCGGTGCTGTTTTGGTGGATATAGCAATCGATCAAGGTGGTTGCTTTGAAGATTCCAAGCCAACCACTCACGCGGAGCCGACTTTCAAAGTTCACGACACTGTTTTTTACTGTGTGGCAAACATGCCAGGCGCCGTCCCCCACACCTCTACCTATGCGCTGACGAATGCAACCTTGCCATACGTGAAAGCAATTGGGAATCAGGGTTGGAAGAAAGCTCTTGCGGCCGATCCAGCTCTGGCTCTTGGTTTGAATACATTTGACGGAGTGCTTGTGAACGAACCGGTTGCGGTTGCTCACTCGATGAAGGCAACTGAGCTAGCAAAGGTTCTGGCCTAACTCCTAAAGGAAAGCCAAAGCTCTCAGCCTGATTGCTACCTAGGTAAACAATCGCACTGGCCCAACCAGCAACATTTATGCTCCTGTGCTTGCCTGGATTGATTCCAAGCTGAACCATATCAATCGGGTCCGAAGATGACATGGCTACCCTGGCTCGCAGGTTTGTCAGCATCGCACGCGACACCCCGCTCAGTGATTGGGTTGCTGCCACAAGGTGAACCCCTAACGACCTGCCACGTGCTGCAATGTCCTCAATGGTGGCAAGGGCCTTTGGTCCACTTGCTAGAGCCGCCACAAACTCATCCACCACAACCACCAAGCGAGAAAGTTTGTTACCCGTAGCAACATAATTTTCAATACTCGAGCACTTGGTACTTGCAAACAGCCGCTCCCGCTCCGCTAGTTCATTGGCTAGCAGGGCATAAAGACCTAGCTGGCTTGCCTGATCTAAATCGGTAGCTATGCCAATTGAAACTTCCGCAAATTCTCCTAGTGCTGCGCCACCTTTGTAATCAAAGAGAGCGAGCTTGAATTCCTGAGTTGCGCGCAGCGAAGTCAATAACAGTCTTAGAAATTCGGACTTACCAGATCCAGTTGGGCCAACAACTATTAGATGCGGCCCATCGCTAACCAAGTCCAGAACCAGGTCCCTGTTTTCGTTCGCGCCAATCCAGCTCACTAATTTGCCCGCCCCTACGCCGTTGACCCTGAAGCGATCCTGTTTGATTCGATCAAGAGCAAGAGCAAAATGGTCGCCTGTTGATGCCTTCGATAGCTCGGCAAGAAGTAGCTGATGCCATTGCGCTTTCCAGAGAAACTGAAACCTTGGTAACACTCGGTTGCCAATGGCAACTGCTGCATTTGATAGATGCACGACGCTGTATTCATCAAACTGCGGATAGCGGTTTTTGTAGCCTTGCGTTCCAATAAGAATCAGCACCATAAGAACGCTTATGAGTGCTAGCTGCCAATAGCCACTTGAAAAACCAAAACCGAGGCCAATGAGCATCGAGGGTAAATACCAAATCCATTGCATAAAACTAAACCTGCCTCAGATTGAGACAGGTTTAGTTAGTACGTTTGCAAGTTGTGGATTAGTCCCCGATGTAGCTCATGACGTGCTTGACGCGGGTGTAGTCCTCAAAGCCATACATCGACAGGTCTTTTCCATAACCGGAGTGACGGAAACCACCATGAGGCATCTCGGCAGCAAGTGGGATGTGGGTGTTGATCCACACGCAACCAAAGTTCAAGCCCTTGCTAAAGCGCATTGCGGTGGTGTGATTCGATGTCCATACGCTGGCAGCAAGACCATACTTCACATCGTTGGCGTTGCGCATAGCCTCATCGGCATCCTTGAACTTCTGAACTGTTACCACTGGACCAAAGATTTCGTTTTGGATGTGCTCGTCTTTTTGCTGCAGGCCAGACAAAACGGTTGCCTCTAGGAAGTAACCATCTCCTGGAAGCTGAGAGCCTCCAGTTTCTAGTTTCGCGTGTGATGGCAAGCGGTCAATAAAGCCCTTGACTCGCTCGAGTTGGTTCGCGTTGTTGACTGGGCCAAACAAGATGTCATCTCTCTGAGGGTCTCCGGTTTGGGCATTCGCCTTCACTTCGGCTACAAGCAGGCCTAAGAACTCATCGTGCACATTCTCGTGCACCAGAATTCTGGTAGCGGCGGTGCAGTCTTGACCGGCGTTGAAGTATCCAGCGACCACAATCTGTGCTGCTGCCTTCTGAAGATCAGCATCTGGGAACACAATTACCGGCGCCTTGCCACCAAGTTCTAGGTGAACCTTCTTGACATCGGCTGCTGCAGATTTAGCAACTTCCATTCCGGCACGAACCGAACCGGTAATGGAAACCATTTGTGGGATTTCGTTTTCGATCATGGCGCGGCCTGTGTCGCGGTTACCTGTCACAACGTTGAATACACCGGGAGGAAGGTGTTCTGCTGCGATTTCTGCCAACAACAGTGTTGAGGCAGGGGTGGTATCAGATGGCTTTAGGACAACGGTGTTTCCAGCTGCAATTGCTGGAGCAAATTTCCAAACTGCCATGTTCAATGGGTAGTTCCAAGGAGTCACCTGACCGATAACACCAATTGGCTCGCGACGAATAGAAGAAGTGTGATCGCGAGCATATTCAGCGGTAGCGCGACCCTCTAGGTTTCTGGCAGCTCCTGCAAAAAATCTAATCTGGTCAACAGAAGGATCCATTTCATACTCAACAAGTGTTGGTCTTGGCTTGCCGGTGTTTTCAGATTCCACATCGGCAGCTTCACCGCTTCTTGCAGCAAGTGAGTCGGCAATTCTAAATAGCGCTAGCTGACGCTCGGATGGTGTGAAGTGGCTCCACACTTCGAATGCAGCTTCGGCAGCTTTGTAGGCACTTGCAACATCAGCTTCCGAAGAAACCGCTGCGGTGGCGTAAGTCTTGCCGGTAGCTGGGTTGACAACATCGGATCTTTCGGAGGAGCTAGCCTCAACGTATTTTCCATTGATGAAGTTTTTTAGTTCGCGAACTGCCATTTGTTCATACTCCTTTGTAGAAGAGGCGGCGAGCCTCTATTTAACTATCGATTCTAACCCCAGAAAATGACCCCAAAATCTCGAGTTTTGTATCGAATTAGTTGCGGTTTGAGCCTTTGGGAACCGATTCGTTTGCTAATTCAATGCTTGGCTGGCAAAATCCATGTATGTCAAGAAGTGGAAGAGCCAAGGCTTCTTCGCTCGACGACGTCTCGAAATTGATCATCGAGCAGCTCCAAGATGATGGCCGAAGGTCCTACTCCGAAATAGGTAAGGCCGTAGGCCTTAGCGAAGCAGCCGTTAGACAACGGGTTCAAAAACTCACCGAAAAAGGCGTCATGCAAATCGTTGCGGTGACCGACCCAGTTCAGCTTGGTTTTTACACCCAGGCAATGGTTGGTATCAAGTGCAGCGGAGACACCAGCGAAATAGCCGACGCTCTTGGCAAGATGACCGAGGTGGACTACGTGGTCATTACAGCAGGAAGCTTCGATATCCTCGTTGAGATCGTTTGTGAAGACGATGACTCGCTAATCAAGATTATTAACTCAAAAATCAGACGGTTGGCTGGCGTAACTTCGACCGAAACCTTCGTATATTTGAAGCTAGCAAAGCAGTTCTACAACTGGGGTACCAGGTAATCCCCTAGAAACGAATGGAATAGAAAAAATGGCAGTTACAGAATCTAGGGCAAAGAAACTTGTTGCCGGGATCAAGTCCCTTCTAAAGCGCACCGTCAAGGTGGGAGCGGCCAAGACTCCCAAGCTCGCACTCGTTGAGGCGCGTAAAGAAGGTAAGAAGATAACTCCTGCCATGCTGGAAAAATCCGCCAAGAAGCATCTTTGGATGCACTTCACCCGTCACGGGTCATTTGCCAACAAAGAGATTCCGATCATGGCTAAAGCCGAAGGTCACTACGTTTACGACGTCCACGGCAAGAAATACATCGATGGTCTATCAGGACTGTTCTCCGTAAACGCAGGCCACGGCCGCAAGCGCCTAGCTGACGCTGCTTCCAAGCAGATCACCGAACTAGATTTCTTTCCGCTTTGGTCCTACGCCCACCCACCAGCTATTGAGCTAGCCGAGCGTTTGATTTCTTATGCGCCTAAAAACATCAGCCGAGTGTTCTTCACCACCGGTGGTGGTGAAGCGGTAGAAAGTGCTTGGAAGATTGCGAAGCAGTATTTCAAGATGACCGGCAAGCCAACCAAGCACAAAGTTATCTCTCGTCACGTCGCCTACCACGGAACCAGCCAGGGAGCACTTTCGATCACCGGTATCCCGGCAATGAAAAAGATGTTTGAGCCGCTAGTTCCTTCGACATTTAGGATTCCAAACACCAACTGGTACCGCGCTCCTTCTTCATTCAAGACCGAAGAGGAATTTGGAATCTGGGCCGCTAACCGTGCCGAAGAAATGATTCTCTTTGAAGACCCAGAGACCGTGGCGGCAATCTTCGTTGAGCCAATCCAGAACTCCGGTGGTTGCTTCACCGCCCACCCTGCTTATTTCAAGCGCCTGCGAGAAATCTGCGACAAGTACGACATCTTGCTGGTAGCCGATGAAACCATCACCGGTTTCGGTCGCTCTGGTGCGATGTTTGCATGTGAAAGATACGGCATCGAACCAGACATGATGATTACCGCTAAGGGAATTACATCTTCTTACCAACCTCTTGGAGCACTTTTACTTACCGAGAGACTGTTTGAGCCCTTCACAACCGGAACCAACATCCTGGCCCACGGATATACCTTCGCGGCTCACCCGGTCGCGTGTGCTGTAGCACTTGAGAACCTAGACATCTTTGATGAAGAGAACCTGGTTGGAAACGTTGCCAAGAACTCGGCGCTGTTCAAGAAGACTCTTGAGAAGCTATACGACCTTCCAATTGTTGGAAACGTAAGAGGAGACGGTTACTTCTTTGCTATCGAGCTAGTCAAGGACAAGAAGACAAAAGAGCCTTTCACCGCTCCAGAGCGTGAGAAGCTTCTTCGCGGCTATCTTGCCGGAAAGCTACTTGAAGAAGGTCTTTACTGCCGTGCCGATGACCGAGGTGACTCAGTTATCCAGCTAGCACCACCGCTTACCATCGGAGCTAAAGAGTTCAATGAGATTGAGCAGATTCTTCGCAAGGTGCTAACCCCAGCGATGAGTAAGTTCTAACAAAAGCTATCTTTACCCCAAGGCCCCAAGTGGGTCTTGGGGTTTAGCTTTTCCACAACCCAAAAAATCGCCTTGACGGAATCAAAAAGCGACAAGAATTGAGGCATGAGCGAATCAGTAATCTCAAGGCGATCATTTCCCTCGCCTTTTGGTTTCATAACCATCACGGCGGAAGACGAAAAAATCACCTCTGTTGAGCTTTGCAAGAAGGCAAACACCATAAGCTCCTCCAAAGTCCTTGACGATGCAGCCAAGCAAATTGATTTGTACCTAAAGGGAAACCTTCCAAAATTTAGCCTTCCCCTCAAAGTCTTGGGCACACCGTTTCAGCTTGCTGTTTGGAAGACAATAGCCAAAGTGCCATTTGGCAAAACTATTTCCTATGGCGAAATTGCCGCAGCTATTGGAAAACCTCAAGCCGCCAGAGCGGTTGGGGCCGCGGTGGGCGCTAATCCAACTCCCCTATTGGTTGGCTGCCACCGGGTGCTTGGATCCAGTGGATCACTAACCGGTTACTCCGGTGGCCAGGGAATCAAAACCAAGAAGCTGCTGCTGGATCACGAAGGTATCTCCTATGAGTGAATTTGTCACCAAGTATCCCGATGGTCTCAAGCGCTGCCGCTGGCCCAAGCAAGATCAGATCTACATCGACTATCACGACACCGAGTGGGGCGTAAAGCTAGAGGGAGAAAATGAACTCTTTGAACAACTAGCTCTTGAGGCTTTTCAAGCAGGGCTCTCATGGATCACTATCTTGAAGCGCAGGCAAGGCTTCAGAAAAGCATTTCACAACTTCAACATCCGCAAGGTTGCCAAGATGACAGATAACGACATCGAGCGGCTAATGCACGATGAAAGCATTATCCGAAATAGGGCCAAAATTCAGGCAACCATCAGTAATGCACGCTTGATTTTGGAACTAGCTGAGCCACTAACTTCCTTGATTTGGTCTCACGCGCCAAAACGAGCCACGTCACCTGCAGCTAACTTTGAATTCAAAGCCACTACCCCTGAGTCAATTGAGCTGAGTAAAACACTGCGAAGTCTTGGTTTTTCATTCGTTGGCCCCACCACCATGTATGCGATGATGCAGTCAATTGGCATGGTGAATGACCATGCACCGGGTTGTTTCAGGAGAAACGAACTTCGCCAGTAGGATTACATTCGTGACCCCTGAAGAATTTACTTCAATCTATCGCCAGCTACTTCCGCAAATCACAAAGTATCTTGTAAGGCGCGTGAGCCCTCCGGATGTTGAGGAAATAGCCTCAAGAATTTTTGAAATCGCTTGGACGAAAAGATCTGAGGCACCCAAGGGCTTTGAACTCCCTTGGCTATACAGAATCGCTGGATTTGTGGTTGCAAATAACCGAAGAAGTCAGAAGGCCAAAGAAAACTTCTTGGTCTTATTCCGGCCAAAGGACTCTGCCCCTTCTGCTGAGGACATCGCTCTAAGCGACTTTAGCCTTTCAGAAGCTTGGGCAAAGCTGACCCCAGCAGAGCGCCAGGTTATATCCCTAAGTAGCTTTGAAGGTCTAGACAATGCGAGCTCGGCCAGGGTATTGGAAATCTCGACTAATGCCTTCGCCCTTAGGCTTAGCAAAGCTAAGGCCAAACTTAGAGGGCTGATTTCCTAGAAATTCTAGACATAATCGCCAACTTGTCTACATAACCTATATATGAATACTCCAGATGAACTAGACGCCCGTCTGCATAAGGCAGACCCCGCAAACAATGCCAAGACTGAGCCGCTCTCAGCTGAAATCTTGGCAGCTGCCTCAAAGTCCAAACTAAGACTTGGCCTTACTCAAAGATTTGAACTTCTATCAGCCAAAGCTAGAGGTTTCGCTTTGGGTGGTTTAGTTTCTGGAACAGCGGCAATACTTGCAGTGGCCGTAGTAGTCAACCCTGTCCAAACTCCACTTATCCAATTAGCGGCTTCCTACCAAAATCCTTCAAATGGATCACCCTCGTCTGAAGCATCAGCAGACAAAATGATGTCTATGCCCTTTTTTAGCTACGAGTATGTGGCTGGACCTAATCTGTCAAATGAGGGTGGATCTGGCCAGATCTATAAGCTCGTGCGGACCGGAACTCCAGAATCCGTGCTCCAAAAAATAGCAAGATTGTTTGAAGTTCAGGGCAGCGTTAAGAAGTTCCCTGACTTCAGTGAAGCAAATCCTGGCTACTTTTTTGGTGAATCCGATGATCCTTGGGGCGTTGACAGTTTGAACCCAATAGTCTCGGTTTGGTGGAGCGGGACAGCTTCTTGGTACTATTCCAATCCTTCTGACTCTTCAATTTCGACTGATTGCAGATCAATCGACGCCGAAGGGTTTTGTGAGGAGTGGATTGACCCTGTTCCAACTCCAGAACTACTCCCAAGCAAGTCTGAAGCCATAGCCAAAGCTCTGGAGATATTCAACGCAACTGGCCTTGCTGTGACTGAATCTGACTTACGGGTTGACTGGTCGGAATGGGGCGGTTCCGTAACCGCCGCCATGGTTGTAGATAATCAGCCGACAAGTATCGAGTGGTACATCGGCTGGGGGTCAGATGGCGAGATTAGCTACGCGCAAGGGCACTCGGTAGTTGCTCAAGCCGTTGGCGCCTACAACACCATTTCCCCTGTCCAAGCTATCGATCGACTCGATCAGTGGATCTGGTACGGATCTCCACCTAGCTATTTGTACGAAAAATACCCAGCAATTTATAGTGACATGAGGGTTCGCAATGAACCACTTGTTGATCCAGAGGTATCAGAAACCGAAGCGACAGCCGAACCTAGTGAACCTATTGAACCTAGTCCATCAGAGACCGCGTCAGCGGAGCCTGAACCTACCGAAACTGAGCCAGCCCCCGTTGAGCCCCAGGTTGTCACTTTGACAATTGTTAGGGCAGAGTCAGCTCTCTTGGGTATTTGGGATGCCGCCGGTGACGTTTGGCTAGTACCAGGATGGATCATGTTCAACGATGAGGGATGGTGGAGCACAGTAATTTCATTGATTGAGGGAATTATTGCCCTTCCAGACCCAGACATGTTTGAAATAGAACCTCTTCCTGCAGATGACTCATCCGTAGGAAACTAGCAAAAGCTTCTTTCCTGAAACTTCTAGTTTCAGATTGGCTAGCTTCGCAACGGTCTTAAGATCTGCAATGGTTTTTGGTGCTGGGCTAATTATTAGTGCCGATCTTAGAAACTGACCTTTGGCCTGTTTGTTGAAATGATTTAGCCTCGTGCGTTTGCCCCTTTTGTCCTCTAGCACTACATCAAGTGAGTAACAGGAAAGGTTTTTTGGAACAGGCGCTAGCTCTACGTATGACTTGGATCTCGTATCGATAATGGTCTCTTTTGAGAACTTCGACCACACCGCTTCGTGTGCTTCCTGCCAAAGCGATTTCAGATTCATCCCAGGAAGTTTTGAGCCGGCAGAAAGGCGATAGTTTGGTATTTCATCCCCGGCTGATATCAAACCAAAAAGCGAAGACTGAATAAACACTGCCTTGCTGGCTCTAGTTCGCATACCCGCAGTGACGCCGCCTTCTTTGAGCGCGTCATACAAAGTGCCGGTGTATCGATCCAGGGCTGGTAAACACTTTGGGTTTGTTAGATCGAGATTGACTTGAATCTCCCCCGATTGCTTGGGCCCTAGCTTGAGAGCCTTGCCCGCAAGACTCGGGGTTTTGCAGATATCAATCAGCGCCTGCTGAAGAACTTTGCGAGTTTTGTCTAGTTCTTTGTGGCTCAGAACCTTGGCCATCTTTTTGCCACCAGGCTCCTTGGTTTCAGACGGTGGGAGCAAAAAGATCATTCCATAAGCCTAGACTTAGACCATGGTCAAACTTACAAAAATCTATACCCGCACAGGCGATGAGGGTTTAACTGGTCTAAGCGATTTTTCTAGAACTCGCAAAACAGACCCTCGAATCGAAGCGTACGCTGACGTTGATGAGGCTAACTCTGCAATCGGTGTTGCTGTTGCACTGGCCCATGGCGAGTTCGACGCCGAAACTTTAGCGCTACTGTCTCAGATTCAAAATGACCTTTTCGATTTAGGTGCAGACCTTTCAAACCCACTAAACGAGCACTATGAGTATGAGCCATTGCGTGTTGACGCAATTTGGATTGATGCTTTAGAAGAAGCCATCGACAAGTACAACAAGCAGCTTGAAAAACTAGATAGCTTTATTCTTCCCGGAGGCTCTGGGCTTGCTGCAGGTCTTCACCTAGCCAGAACCGTTGTTCGCAGGGCAGAGCGCGCCACCTGGCACGCTATCGAAAAGTATGGAACCGATCCTGCAAAGAAGGGTCACAACAACGGTGGTGTGAGCGTTTTGGCTGCCAAGTATCTGAACCGTCTTAGCGATCTATTGTTTGTGCTTGCTCGCTTTGCCAACATCAAGCACGGTGGCGATGTGAAGTGGATTCCGGCTTCGAATAGACGCGAACGTCCTGCAAGCATTCGACCAGAACAGGATTAGGCCAGCGAAGCATTTCTGGCAACAACAGTTACCACGTCATGCTCCACTGACAAGAATCCATCGTCTGCGGTAACAACAAGCACTTCACCCTCGGGTTTGGTAACCCTTACCTCACCGTTAGCCAAGATGGCGAGCATTGGTTCGTGGCCTGGCATTAAACCGATTTCGCCTTCAACTGTTTTGGCTACCACCAACTTGGCTTCGCCAGACCAAACTGCCTTGTCGGCAGCGACTAGCTCAACCCGCAGAGTTTTTTCAGACAAAGTTAGTTACCAGATTCCTTCTGAATCTTGGCCCACTGGCGCTCAACGTCTTCTAGACCACCGACGTTGAAGAACGCCTGCTCCGCAACGTTGTCGAAGTCACCGTTTGCAATCTTGGAGAATCCTTCGATGGTCTCCTTGAGTGGAACGGTGGAACCTGCAACACCGGTGAACTTGGTAGCCATGTAAGTGTTCTGAGACAAGAACTGCTGAATTCTTCTTGCTCTTGATACTGCGACCTTGTCTTCTTCGGAAAGCTCCTCAACACCCAAGATGGCGATGATTTCCTGGAGCTCCTTGTTCTTCTGAAGAATCTGCTTGACCCTAACGGCGGTTTCGTAGTGATCCTTCGAGATGTAACGAGGGTCCAAGATTCTTGAAGTCGAAGAAAGTGGATCCACGGCTGGGTATAGACCCTTGGAAGCAATTTCACGGCTTAGCTCAGTTGTTGCATCCAAGTGAGCAAAGGTGGTTGCTGGGGCTGGGTCGGTGTAGTCATCGGCAGGAACGTAAATAGCCTGAAGAGAAGTAATCGAGTGACCACGGGTTGAAGTAATTCTCTCCTGTAGTAGACCCATCTCGTCTGCCAAGTTTGGCTGGTAACCCACCGCAGATGGCATACGGCCAAGAAGTGTTGACACCTCGGAACCTGCCTGAGTAAAGCGGAAGATGTTGTCAATGAACAACAAAACGTCCTGCTTCTGCACATCACGGAAGTACTCCGCCATGGTCAAAGCAGACAAAGCAACGCGCAAACGCGTGCCTGGTGGCTCATCCATCTGACCGAACACGAGCGCGGTCTTGTCGATAACACCTGACTCGGTCATTTCGTCGATTAGGTCGTTACCTTCACGGGTACGCTCACCCACACCGGCAAACACGGACACACCGTCGTGGTCTTCTGCCACACGGTAAATCATTTCCTGAATCAAAACGGTCTTACCAACACCGGCACCACCGAATAGACCAATCTTTCCACCCAATACATAAGGGGTTAGAAGGTCAATAACCTTGATTCCAGTTTCGAACATCTGGGTCTTTGACTCAAGCTGATCGAACGCTGGTGGCTGACGGTGAATTGGCCAACGCTCGGTTACCTCAATTTTTTCACCTGGCTTAGCGTTTAGAACTTCACCAGTTACGTTGAAAACGTGGCCCTTGGTCACATCACCAACAGGAACTGAAATTGGCGCTCCGGTGTCAGTTACTGACCCGCCGCGAACCAAACCGTCGGTTGGCTTCAAAGCAATGGCACGAACTAGGTCATCACCTAGATGCTGAGCCACCTCAAGAGTTAGAGTCGTGGTTTCTCCCAACAGGTCGATCTGTGTTGTGAGGGCGTTGTAGATCTCAGGGATGGCATCGTGTGGGAACTCGATGTCAACCACCGGACCATTAACTCGAGCAATGCGCCCGGTGCCTGCCTGTGGGGTTGTCTTTGTCTCAGCCATTTCTTATCTTTCTCTTAGTCCTCATCGCCAACGGTGGCTAGTGCATCCGCACCACCGACGATTTCGGAAATCTGTTGCGTAATTTCTGATTGACGTGCCTGGTTGCTCAAACGGGTGTAGTTCAAAATCAGCTTCTCAGCGTTATCGGTAGCTGACTTCATGGCCTTCTGGCGTGCAGCGTGCTCGGAAGCTGAAGACTGAAGCATTGCGTTGAAGATCCTGCTCTCGATGTAAACAGGAAGCAAGGCGTCAAGCACCTTGTTTACATCCGGCTCAAACTCGTAGAGCGGGAAGATCTCGCTCTTGGAAGGCTCTTCAACGCCCTCGACTACCTCAAGAGGAAGCAAGCGAACAACCTCTGGAACCTGGGAGATCATCGAAACGAAGCGGTTGTAGACCATGTGAATCTCATCTACTCCCCCATCCTTGGCATCGGTGTTGAAATCAGCCAACAGCGCATCGGCAATTGATTTAGCGGTGTCAAACTCTGGAAGGTCAGTGCCACCAACCCACTGCTGACGAGAAAGACGTCTGCGGAAATTGAAGTAGCTAACGGACTTTCTTCCAACCAGGTAGTAAACAACATCTTTACCCTGGCCCTTTAGAAGAGTCACTAGCTGCTCAACTTCTTTTAGAACGTTTGAGGAAAAGGCTCCTGCAAGACCACGGTCGGAGGTAAATATAACTACCGCCGCGCGTTCAATAGTTTCTGGCTCAGTAGTCAGCGGGTGATCGATGTTTGAGTAGGTAGCCACGGCAGAAACCGCTCTGGTTACCGCTCTTGAGTAAGGAGTGGAGGCGGCAACGCGCTGTTGCGCCTTGTAGATACGGGAAGCCGAAATAAGCTCCATGGCGCGAGTAATCTTCTTGGTGGTCTGTGCCGACTTGATTTTCTGTCGGTAAACCCTGAGTTGCGCTCCCATATCTCTCCTTCCCTAATCTCGAATTGGCAACTACGCTTTAGCGCTTTTGCTTGACGATCTTTTCCTGGTTCACTTCTTCCTCTTCCAAAGCATTCACAGCTTCGTTGCCCAAAGAAGAAAGTGGGACACCCTGCCCGGTCTGGAAACCCTTCTTGAACTTGTCAATGGCGGCATCCAACTCGCGGATGGTGTCATCTTCTAGATTCTTGGTTTCACGGATGGTCTCAATTACCTTGCTGTTGCGCTTTAGGTAATCCAAGAACTCCGACTCGAAGCGAAGAACGTCTTCAACAGGAACCTCGTCCAACTTGCCTGAGGTTCCAGCCCAAATAGAAACTGTCTGATCCTCAACTGGGTACGGAGAGTACTGTGGCTGCTTTAGAAGCTCCATCAAGCGCGCTCCGCGAGCTAGCTGCTGACGAGATGCCGCGTCCAAGTCGGAAGCGAACATCGCGAATGCTTCTAGTGAGCGGTACTGAGCAAGCTCAAGCTTTAGGGTTCCAGAAACCTTCTTGATTCCCTTTACTTGGGCTGCTCCACCAACTCGAGAAACCGAGATACCAACATCGATAGCTGGACGCTGGTTGGCGTTGAACAGATCCGACTGCAAGAAGATCTGGCCGTCGGTGATCGAGATCACGTTGGTTGGAATGTAAGCCGACACGTCGTTGGCCTTGGTCTCGATGATTGGAAGTCCAGTCATTGAGCCGGCACCCAATTCATCGTTGAGCTTGGCACATCTTTCTAGCAAGCGAGAGTGTAGGTAGAACACGTCTCCCGGGTAAGCCTCACGGCCTGGTGGACGACGAAGCAAAAGGGATACCGCTCGGTAGGCTTCTGCCTGCTTTGATAGGTCATCAAAGATAATCAATACGTGCTTGCCGCCATACATCCAGTGCTGTCCGATGGCGCTACCTGTATACGGCGCTAGGTACTTGAAACCTGCTGGGTCAGATGCAGGGGACGCAACGATGGTTGTGTATTCCAGTGCTCCCGCTTCTTCCAAGGCTGCCTTGATACCTGCGATGGTTGAACCTTTTTGACCAATAGCTACGTAGATGCAACGAACCTGCTTGGTTGGATCTCCGGTTGCCCAGTTGGCCTTTTGGTTAATGATCGTGTCAATCGCAATTGCGGTCTTACCGGTCTGACGGTCACCAATGATTAGCTGACGCTGTCCGCGACCGATTGGAATCATGGCGTCGATGGCCTTGATACCGGTTTGCAGTGGCTCGTGAACTGACTTTCTAGCCATAACGCCAGGGGCCTGAAGCTCAAGGGCACGACGTGCCTCTGCTTTGATATCGCCTAACCCATCAATTGGGTTACCCAGTGGGTCAACTACTCGACCTAGGAAAGCATCTCCAACTGGAACTGAAAGAACCTCGCCAGTGCGCTGCACTTCCATACCCTCTTCGATGCCCTCAAAGTTTCCGAGGATAACGGTTCCGATCTCACGCTCGTCAAGGTTCAGGGCAAGACCTAGAGTTCCATCAGCAAACTTTAGAAGCTCGTTAGCCATCGCGGAGGGAAGTCCTTCAACGTGAGCGATACCGTCACCGGCATCGATTACGTGTCCGACCTCGTTGCGCGAAGCCTTGTCGCTCTCGTAGGAGTTCACGAAACCCTTCAGGGCGTCGCGAATCTCATCTGGGCTGATTTTTAGATCTGCCATTTGCTTCCTCTACTTCTGGGGCGAACCCCGGTTAGATGCTGGCCTAAGCCAGCATCATCTTTGCTTGCTTGAGACGGTTAGCAACGCTACCGTCAATAACTTCTCCAGCTATTTGAACCTTGATGCCACCGAGAATTGCTGGGTCTATCTCGATGTTGAGACGAAGATCATTCCCGTAGTCGCGAGCAAGTGACTTCTCAAGAGCTGCTTCCTGGGAATCGCTCAAGGCTTGCGCAACAGTAACTGTTGCCACCAAGCGCTCCGCGTAAGCGGCCAGCAACTTGCCAAACTGCTCCAAGACAACCGAAATGCGAACCTTGGCCGAGCCAATTACCGCAAACCGAATCAGCAAGCTAGCTTCCTTGCCAAACTTGCCTGAAATCAGTTCGTTCACCATGGTGAGTTTTTGCTCATCGCTTGCTTGCCTTGAAGCTAAAGCGATTTGAAGCTGCTGGTCTGAGTCGACAACCTTGCGGAATTCGAACAACTCGGCTTCCAGGGCTTCAAGGGCTTTGGATCTTGCGGCAATGGCTGCAACCGAATGCACAGCTAGCTGCTCCATGGCACTTACCAAGTCGGATCCTTTAGACCAACGCAGAGCGACGATTTTTCCCGCCAACTCAACTGCCTTGGGCGAAACCGATGCTCCAAACACTGCGCTCAGGGCATTTTTCTTACCCGCGATCTCAGCGGAAGGGTCCGAGAGAATGTTGCGCAGTTGTTTGGATCCAGACATAGCTGAGCTGATCACGAAAATCTCTTCGGCAAATCGAAGGTCAGCGTCGACTAGAAGCGGGGTAAGGATTTCCTTAGCCGCTTTTAGTGCTTGCCTGGTAGAGCTCGACATGATGCTTACTTGCCTGCCTTTTCAGAATTTTCTAGATCTTTCAAGAAATCGTCAACTACCTTGGAGGCAGTGGCACTGTCTTTCAAGCTCTGGCTTACAACCTTGGAGGCCAAATCGATTGCCATTGATCCCACTTCGGAGCGCAAACTAATCAGGGCAGCTTGACGCTCTGCCTCGATTTGGGCCTTGGCGGTTTGAGTGATTCTGGCCGCCTCCGCTTGAGCTTGCTCTTTCAACTCGGCCAGAATCGCAGCGCCTTCGGCACGCGCTTCTTCGCGAATTGCGCTGGCTTCAGCGCGAGTGTTCTCTTGAGCTTTCGATAGTTCGTCGGTTTTTGCAGCAGCCTCGGATTGAGCCTTCTCTGCAGCAGCCAAACGTCCCTCGATAGCTTTAGTTCTTTCATTTAGTACCTTCTTGAAGCTAGGAAGAACCCTTAGCCAGAAGAAGGTAAGCATGATGGCAAAAACGACCGAAGACCAAAGAATGTCGTAGTCGGCTGGCAGAAGAGGGTTTTTAGTCTCTTCTTCCGCCGCTAAGACGATAATCCTTGAAATCATGGTTTAGTCCTTAACTTTTGCTTAAGCGAAGATGAATGGAGTTGCAAGACCGATAAGCGCTAGCGCTTCAGTGAATGCAATACCCAGCCACATGGTGACCTGTAGTTTTGACGCTAGTTCTGGCTGGCGTGCGGTTGCTTCGATGGTCTTAGATACAACTAGACCTACACCGATACCTGGGCCAATCGCTGCGAGGCCGTAGCCAACTACTGCAATGTTGCCGGATAGTTCGGCGATGTTTGTGATGTCCACTTGTTTTTCCCTTCCGTGGTTTATCCCTGACGGTTGTCAGATCCTTTAGTGCTCATCTGCCAGTGCCAACTGAATGTAAACAGTTGTTAGCAGGGTGAACACATAAGCCTGTAAAAAACTCACCAGAATCTCAAAAAGAGTAAAGGCGAATCCAAAAATGAATGTTCCTACCCCAAACAAGCCAAACAGGCCATCGGCGTAGAAGACAAAGAACTGGGTAGCGCTGAAGCAAAGTACCAACAAAAGGTGCCCTGCGAGCATGTTCATGGTTAGTCGAAGAGCCAAGGTAACTGGGCGAAGAATGAAGGTCGAAAGGATCTCAATTGGAACAACCATCACATACAAAGCTGGTGGAACACCCGCTGGAGCCACCGCACTCTTGAAGTAGCCAATGCCGTGCTTTTTGACTCCCGCGTAGATAAAGGTCACATATGCAGCTGCTGCTAGCACGATTGGGTAACCAATTAGTGCATTGGAAGAAATGTTGAGACCTGGGATAATTCCGGTGATGTTTAGACCTAAGACCGTGAAGAAAACGGTGGTGAGAAGAGGTAAGAACCTGTCGCCGTCAACTTTTCCGAGCTGACCGTGAGCAATGCTGGTTCTAACGAAGTTCAGGGAAATCTCACCCATAAGCTGGAACTTGGTTGGAACAAAGACCTGGTTCTTTGTGGCTTTGTCAAACTGTCTAACCCAAAGAGAAAACAGGACGATTAGCAGCAAAACAACTAGTAGTCGCACCAAAATGATTCGGTTTATCGCAAAAGGAGTGCCCTCGAATAACAAAATCTCAGGGTAGAACTCCATGATGGAGGGTCCCTTGTAATTGCCCGAGTCGTCGGTGACCGCAGCCTTGATAATCAGGCTCAGAGCGTTATCTAGCAGGGTGGTCTCCTGTTTCGGGGTGAACGAATTCACGGCGATTTACAGTGTCTCAGTGTCCAACACCAAGCCATTTATCAAAATTCTAGCAAGAAAAAAACTAGCCCTCGACCACGGGAATACGGGCTGAGAGCACGGCAATAGTGTCAATTGCCAGCGATCCAAGGATGGCTGCGACCAGGGTAAAAAACAGCACCGGGCCATTTATGAATTCGGCCCTCGCCAAGAAGCCAACCACAAACGCAAAGCCAATTAGCTTCACGAGCCAGCCTCCCATGACCGCCCCAAAGAACCCGGCCAGAGATAACCTTCTGCCAATCAAGACGCTAGCTAGGGTAAGGCTGGTAAAAACAAGCGCCAGCGATGCTCCGATAAGTGCGCTTGGGACACCCTTCTCGGAATCAACAAAGTATCCAACGACTGAGCCCACCGTGGCAATCAAACCGATCAAAAGTGAACCCTGAGCCAAGACCTTTATGAATAGTTGATCTGCCGAGGAAGTAGTTGTCATTTCGATGCTCTCTTTCTAAGGGCGTTTAGTGCCGGTTGCCTAAGGGCGTTTAGTACCGGCCAAACGGTATAAATAGTGACTGGGATTGCAGCCAGGACAGCAATCAAAAGTGCAAGCTCTGTCGGAATGAACATCAGTGATAAACCACCGAAAGAGATGATGGCCGTCCAAAAATAGAAGACCAAGACGGAGCCGACGTGGCCGTGACCCAAGTCTTGAAGCTTGTGGTGGATGTGACTCTTGTCTGCCCTGAAAGGTGACTTTCCAGCTCTGACTCTTCGAATCACTGCCAGTAGCAAATCAAGTAGCGGAAGCAACAAAATTGCAAGTGGCAAGACAATTGGCAAGAAAGCTGGAGCTAACACCCGACTGGAAACCGCAGCTGGGTCAATTTGCCCCGTAACAGCCAGCGCGGCTGTTGCCATCAAAAGACCAAGCAGCATCGATCCGCTATCGCCCATAAAAATCTTGGCTTTGTGCCAATTGAATGGAAGAAACCCTAAGGCCATTCCCACCACGATTGCTGAGATTAGCGAAGCCAAGTTGAAGTAGTTCGTTGGTGAAGTTTGCTGGGTAACTAGATAGGTATAAAGGAAAAAAGCACTGGTTCCAATAAGAACTACCCCGGCAACGAGACCATCTAGCCCATCGATAAAGTTCACGGCATTCATTATCAAAACGATCAAAAAGATGGTGATTATCATCGAGACCGCATAGCTGCCAATAACCAGTCCCCCGATTGGCAAAGAAACAATCTGGACTCCCTGCCACGCAAGGATTCCAGCTGCTAACACTTGCCCTGCAAGCTTGATGGTCCAGTCCAGATCAAAGAAATCATCCAAAACTCCGACGATTACAATCACTGTGGCGGCGGAAACAATCGCAAGTAGTCTTTGTGGTTCGCTGAAAACAGAGTCGAACCAAGTAAGTGATCCTGCGACCAGTAAAGCGGCAAACATTCCCGCAAGCATTGCCAAGCCGCCAATGCGAGGTGTCGGAGTGGTGTGAGTGTCTCGATCTCTAATTTCTGGCATCACCAGATGCTTACGACTCATCCGGATTGTGAAATAGGTAGCAGAGAAGGTAACTATTGCCGCTATGGCAATAATGAACAAATAAGCTCTCACTTGCTAAGCCTCAAGATGCTCCCCGAGAACTAGTTTTAGTTTGTCAATGCTAAGAGCCCCTCTTCTAACAATCCGAGCCTTACCGGTAGTTTTTAGCTCCCCGGAATCGTCAACCACATCAACAAGGTCAGTCATGTCCAAGATTGTGGACGCCTCGCCCTTCGGGCTAGAACCACCATCCAAATAAACTTTCACCTTTGAGCCAAGGTAGCCTTCGGCTTGCTGGCAAGTTATCGCAGCCGGCTCACCAGTTAGATTCGCACTAGAAACAGCTAACGGGCCAGTTTCTTGGAGGAGTGCAAGAGCAATCTTGTGATCTGGCATGCGAAGTGCGACGGTGCCTTTGGTTTCACCCAGGTCCCAGGTCAGTGAAGGCTGTGCCTTCAAAATCATGGTCAGTGCACCAGGCCAGAAAGTTTCTGCAAGCTTGTGAGCTAGAGCGGGAATGTCTTGGGCAAGTCCATCTAGCGCAGCGACATTACCGATAAGAACAGGTGGCGGTGATTGCCTGTCGCGCCCTTTTGCTGCAAGAAGTTTCTTCACACCCTCATGGGAAAAAGCATCACAAGCCAAGCCGTAAACGGTGTCGGTTGGAACTACAACCAACTCTTTCTGACCGATTGCAACTTTGGCCAATCTCATTCCAGTTAGAAGGTCAGTATCTAGGGAACAGTCGTAGATTCGCTCCATCGTGACCTCCTTCTTGAGCCTTACTAGGCGTTTACTGCTGAAATCATTCGCTCTTTGCCTGCTAGGTCAGCTCTGGCTTCAATTTCTAACCAGCCCCCAGCCAATAATAGTTTACCGATGGCATTTGACTGGCTGTCTGCGTGCTCTAATACGAGCAAACCCCCCGATTTCAATAACTTCTTGGCGCGAATTGATATCTGTCTAATGACATCTAGTCCGTCAACCCCTCCATACAAAGCCATGCTCGGTTCATGAAGCTGGACTTCTAGGTCAATAGGGATTGCATCGTTTGGAATGTAGGGAGGATTCGAAATTACCAAGTCGACCTCTCCGTCTAACTCACTTAGTGAATTTTGCAGATCTTCGTTTCGCAAGTTGACTTTAGAAAAGCCATAGCTCGCTGCGTTTTGCAGCAAGTAGCCAAAAGCTTCTTTTGATTTTTCAACTGCAAAAACTTTTGATCCCAATACTTCAGTTGCCAAGCTAATTGCTATTGCACCACTTCCCGAACAAAGATCAACAATTAGCGGGCTTTGAAAATTTGTGATTTTCTCCATCGCAAAACCAACCACCTGTTCGGTTTCTGGACGCGGGGTGAAAACCCCTGGCCCAACATTGAGCTCAAGGTGTCGAAAAGGCGCAGTGCCTGTGATGTGCTGAAGCGGCTGCCTGGCAACACGTCTGGCAAGTGCCAACTGGAACTTATCCAGTGACTCTTGAGGGAACTCTTGGTTTGTTGCAACCATGAGAGAAAGCTCAGAACGTGAAATTCCAAGGCAGAAACAAATAATCAGTTCTGCATCAACTGTTGCTGAAATTACTCCAGCTTCTTTGAGCTTGCTGGAAGATTCGGATAGAAGTTCCGAAACTAACAATTACTTATCGCCTAGCGCTGCCAGCCTGGCTTCTTCATCGGTTTGGATTGCCGAGCGAACAACTGGTTCCAACGCACCATCCATGACTTGATCGAGATTGTAGGACTTGTAGCCGGTTCTATGATCGGCAATTCTGTTTTCCGGAAAGTTGTAAGTTCTAATTCGCTCGGAACGGTCAACTGTTCTGACCTGAGATTTCCTGGCCGCAGACTGTTCGGCGTCAATAGCCTCTTGCTGTGCGGCTAAAATTCTGGCTCGCAAAACGCGCATGGCGGCTTCACGGTTTTGTAGCTGAGACTTTTCGTTCTGCATCGAAACAACGATTCCAGTTGGAATGTGAGTTATTCGAACAGCAGAGTCAGTGGTGTTAACCGACTGTCCACCAGGACCTGAGGAGCGGAAAACATCCACTCGTATTTCGTTCTGGCTGATCTCGACTTCTTCGGGCTCATCAACTTCTGGAAATACCAGAACTCCAGCTGCCGAGGTATGAATTCTGCCTTGAGTTTCCGTAACCGGCACGCGCTGCACTCGGTGTACTCCACCTTCGTATTTCAGGTGTGCCCAGACTCCCTCGGCAGGATCGTTTGAATTTCCCTTTATGGCAATCTGAACATCTTTGTAACCACCAAGATCAGACTCGGTCTTGTCCAAAATCTCTGTCTTCCAACCCTTGGCGTTGGAGTACTGGATATACATGCGAAGCAGATCTGCTGCAAATAGAGCGGATTCCGCACCACCTTCACCAGCTTTGATTTCCATAATCACATCGCGACCATCGTCGGGATCTCGTGGGATTAGTAGTCTTCGAAGCTTCTCGTTGGCTTCAGTGACCTTGGCCTCAATAGCAGGCAGCTCGGCCGCGAATGCTTCGTCTTCTTTGGCTAGATCTTTGGTGGCAACCAAGTCTTCAGTCAGTGAAATCACCTGGTTGTAGGCGCTAACAATTGCGCTTACTACCGCGTAACGACGGTTGAGTTTTTTCGCCAAGGCAGGATTTTGATGCACAGACGCATCTGATAACTGTTCCTGCAGCGAGGCATGCTCAGCCAGCAGGGGCTGGACTGAATCGAGCATTATTCTCCGTCAGAACCTGTTGGAACTGGCATGGACTTTTGAACCTGCATTAGGAACTCAACGTTGCTCGAAGTTTCCTTCAGTCTGTTCAGAACTAGCTCAAGCGCCTGCTGCTGCTCTAGACCGGCAAGTGCACGACGAAGCTTCCAGATGATCTTGGTTTCGTCTGGGTTCATCAGCATCTCTTCGCGTCTGGTTCCAGAAGCATTTAGATCTACCGCAGGGAAGATTCGCTTGTCGGCAAGTGCACGAGATAGGCGAAGCTCCATGTTTCCAGTTCCCTTGAACTCTTCGAAGATAACCTCGTCCATCTTGGATCCAGTTTCAACAAGTGCTGTTGCAAGGATGGTTAGCGATCCGCCATCTTCAATGTTTCTGGCAGCACCAAAGAAACGCTTTGGTGGATAAAGCGCTGACGAGTCAACACCACCAGAGAGAATTCGTCCAGATGCCGGAGCACTTAGGTTGTAAGCGCGACCCAAACGTGTAATTGAGTCAAGCAAAACTACAACATCGTGACCTAGCTCAACCAGTCTCTTGGCACGCTCGATAGCAAGCTCGGCAACAGTGGTGTGATCTTCCGCAGGGCGGTCGAAGGTGGAGGCAATTACCTCACCCTTGACTGTGCGCTGCATGTCGGTAACTTCTTCCGGTCTTTCATCAACCAAAACAACCATTAGGTGAACCTCTGGGTTGTTGGTTGCGATCGCGTTAGCGATGGCCTGGAGTACGAGTGTCTTTCCAGCCTTTGGAGGAGAAACAATCAGTCCACGCTGACCCTTACCAATTGGGGCAACAAGGTCAATGATTCGAGTCGAAAGCTTGTTGGCTTCGGTCTCAAGACGCAGTCTGGTCTGAGGGTAAAGCGGTGTTAGCTTTCCGAATTCAACTCGGTCTGCCGAAGCTGCCTGGTCCAGGCCGTTGACGGAGTCAACGCGAACTAGGGCGTTGAACTTCTGACGACCCTGGCCCTCGCCTTCGCGAGGCTGGCGAATCGCTCCAACAACAGCGTCGCCTTTACGAAGACCATACTTCTTGACTTGACCCAACGACACGTAGACGTCGTTTGGACCTGGAAGGTAACCACTGGTTCTAACAAATGCGTAGTTATCCAAAACATCGAGGATTCCAGCCACACTGATTAGCACGTCATCTGGAGAGATCTCTGGTTCTGCCTCTTCGCGGTCGTTGTTACCTCCGCGCCTTCCGCGATCACGATCGCGGTAACGATTGCGGTTTCTGGAGTTGCGGCCGCCGCCACGACGGTCGTCGTCGAAGTCGCGGTTTCTTCTGCGCTCACCAGAGTCGGAACTTGATTCTTGGCTTGGAGTATCGCTCGAGCCGGAAGAGTCCCTAGTGGATCTTGTCTCGCCTGAGTCTTGGTTGCCATCGGCTGGCTTGTCTGCCTTCGCCTTGGACTTTCTTGGGGAACTGTCTACATCGGGAGCTGAAGCTTCAGCTACTGCTCGACGAGATTTGCGTTCCGGTTTATCTGCTTGGATTTCATCCATTTATTGATTGCTCTTTCTTGAGTGATTAGGTAATCGGTTGCTAACTCGATTTACCTCAAACGCGATTTGATTGCGTTTTATTGCAGTATTTTCTGCGGGGATTTCACCTAGCGATTTACCCTAAGAGGGTCCAATTACTTCTGGTGTATTGATATGGTAGCACCTTTATTGTCAACAGCCAACAACAGCGGTAGCCATTGTGGATGGGTCTTTTCGGCTAATTCCTTAGCCCGCAGTCTCTGGGCCGGGTCGCTAGCAAGCACCAAAACCGAGGGTCCGGCTCCCGAAACAACCGCGGCGTGGCCCTCAGCGCGCAAAGTCCTGATCAGGGCTTCAGTTTCTGGCATCGCGGTGGCTCGGTATTTTTGGTGAAGTCTGTCTTCGGTTGCTGCAAACAGCAGCTCTGGCGATTGAACCATGGCAGCAACCAGCAGCGCTGAGCGCGAAACATTGAAAACAGCATCGGCATGAGGAACTGATTCTGGCTGTAGGGATCTAGCCAATGCGGTGGACATCTTCGTGGAAGAAACTAAAACCAAAGGAGAAACGCCGCGGTGAACTGAGAGCTTCTTGGTGTGTGGTCCGTGCTCGTCTTCCCAAGCAATACTCAATCCACCAAAAAGTGCTGGGGCGACGTTGTCTGGATGATTCTCAAACTCTGTTGCGATATCCAGCATGGTCTTGTCGCTAATTGTTGCGACTCCATCTAATAGACCCTTGGCTGCCATGATTCCAGAAACAACCGCAGCTCCGGATGATCCCATTCCGCGGCCGTGCGGGATGCGGTTTGTTGCCTTCAGGGCCAAACCAGGCGCGGCTTGGCCAGCGCGCTTGAAAGTCTCAAGGATCGCGCGAACTACCAGGTGCGAGGCATCAAGTGGAACTTGGCCTTCGCCTTCACCGTGGACCTCAATTGAAATGGTTCCAGGCTTTGTGGCGGTAACTTCCAAATCGTCATAAAAAGCAAGGGCGATGCCAAGGGTGTCAAAACCAGGACCCAGGTTTGCCGAGGTGGTTGGCACCCGAACCGACACTGTTCTTCCCTCTAAATTAGTCATTTTCAAGCCAACCCCAACCGCTCAGCCACTTCAGCAGCATTGGCTGATACAGCTTCTGGAGAGATCTCGTTTCCGGCTTCGTCCTTTAGGGCCCACATCGGATCTTTTAGGCCGTGCCCGGTAACGGTTACCACAATCAGTGCGCCGGCAAAACTTTCACCCTGTTGGGACGCTTTGTAAATACCAGCCGCACCGGTAGCCGAAGATGGCTCAACAAATACACCCGCTTCTTGCGATAGGAATCTGTGCATCCATAAAATCTCAGCGTCTGAAACCGCGCCAAACTTACCCATCGAACACTCCATCGCACTCTGGGCAAGATCCCATGAGGCAGGATTTCCAATCCGGATTGCGGTTGCAATTGTGTCCGGGTTCTTGACTGGTCCTCCATGAACAAAAGGAGCAGAGCCTTCGGCCTGGTAGCCATACATCTTTGGAACAACCTTGATGCGGCCCTCGTTGAAATCTTCCAGATAGCCCTTGAAGTAAGCAGAGTAGTTACCCGCGTTGCCAACTGGTAACACGTGGTAATCAGGAGCTCTACCGAGTGAGTCAAAAACTTCAAAGGCTCCGGTTTTTTGACCCTCAATGCGATCTGGGTTCACTGAGTTGACCAAATGAACCGGATAGTTATCCGATAGGTCTCGAGCCAAAGTTAGGCAGTCGTCAAAGTTTCCTTGCACCTGCAATATTTTTGCTTTGTGCGCTACCGCCTGGCTTAGCTTCCCAAGAGAAATCTTGCCCTGCGGAACTAACACAACTGAAGTGATTCCGGCCGCTGCCGCATACGCCGCAGCAGAGGCAGAGGTGTTACCAGTTGATGCACATATAACTGCCTTGGCTCCTTCCCCGACGGCTTTCGAAACCGCCATGGTCATGCCACGGTCCTTGAATGAACCGGTTGGGTTCATACCTTCATACTTCAAATACACCTGGTCGGCACCAACTAGTTTCGCAAGATCAGGTGCTTCAATAAGTGGTGTGCCACCTTCGCCAAGCGTGATGATCGGAGTGCTGCTATCGACATCTAGTCGATCAAAGTACTCTCGTATCACTCCGCGCCACTGGTGTGCCATTACAAGCCTTCCATTCGAATCACAGAAGCGACTTTTTGAACCGCGTCGCTAGCCTTCAGATCCTCAACAACAGCAGCCAGGGCTGCGTCACTGGCCAAGTGGGTTCCAATTTCCAAATAAGCAACGACGTTCTTTCCGGAAAGAACTGACTGCTCCACAGCCTCGATTGATACGCCGTGCTTGGAGAAAGTTGTGGCAATTTTTGCTAGCACGCCCGGCTGGTCAGATACTTCGAGCTGGACCGAGTAGCGAGTTTGAATTCTGCTTATTGGAAGTATCTCTAAATTTGCGTGAGTTGAGTTAGCAAGGCCTGGGCCACCTGCCACGTGGCGCTTGGCTGCAGAAACTACATCTCCCAGAACAGCTGATGCAGTTTGAGTTCCACCGGCACCAGATCCGTAGAACATTAGACTTCCTGCTGCCTCTGCTTCAACGAAAACTGCGTTGTAAGCGCCATTCACGGCAGCCAGAGGGTGTGACCTTGGAACTAGCGCAGGATAAACCCGAACGGAAATTCCCTCCGGTCCCGATGAATCTGCTTCCAAAAATTCGCAAATTGCCAACAGCTTGATGACATAACCATCTCGCTGAGCGGCTTTCATTTGAGCCACGGTTATAGAAGTTATTCCCTCTCGATAGACCTTATCCAGAGGAACCTCGGTGTGAAATGCCAGGGTTGCCAAAATAGCCGCCTTCTGAGCAGCGTCGAAACCTTCAACGTCTAATGAAGGGTCTGCTTCCAGGTAGCCAAGTTCGGTGGCTTCGGCCATAGCCTCTTCCAAGGAGATACCACTTTTGTCCATCCGGTCAAGAATGTAGTTTGTGGAGCCGTTGACGATTCCCATAATGCGCTTTACACGGTCACCGCCAAGAGATTCTCTAAGCGGGCGAATGATTGGAATAGCTCCGGCAACCGCAGCCTCAAAGTAAAGCTGTGCGCCAACTTGCTCAGCAACGTTGAATAATTCAGTTCCATGGGTAGCCAACAAGGACTTGTTGGCTGTGACAACATCAGCACCAGAATTAAGAGCACGCAAAATGTATTCCTTAGCTGGCTCTATGCCACCCATTACTTCGATCACGATATCAGCACCGAGAATCAAGCTCTCAACATCGGTGGTCAATAGTTCTTTTGGAAATCCTTCACGTTTGGCAGTTAGGTCGCGCACCGCAACTCCAACGAGCTCGAGCTCGGCTCCAACGCGGGATTTGAGCTCCTGCTTCTGCTCCAGCAATAGCCTGGCGACCTCGGCACCGACTGATCCGGCACCGAGTAAGGCAACGCGTAGGGGGCGGTATTCGCTCAATGTGTATTCCTAACCAACTACAAAACTACCCTGTCTAAAGGGTTTGATACCCGGGGTCTCTAGAAAGCATGTCCGATTCGGTCTCGGCATTCATCAAAACTTTTACTTTTCCTTCTAGAACAGCAACCATTGCGGGCCTAGGTAGATAGTTGTAATTACTTGCTAGCGAGTGACAGTAGGCACCGGTTGCCGCAACAGCCAGCAAATCGTCAGGGCTAATGTCTTCAGGCAGGTAGCAATCTTTGACCACAATGTCGCCACTTTCGCAGTGCTTGCCCACCACTCGAGAAACAACTGGCGCTGCAGCGGAAGAGCGAGAAACTAGCAGTGCGCTGTAATCGGCGCTGTAAAGACTAGGTCTGGGATTATCGCTCATACCGCCATCGATGCTGACGTACTTTCTTGACTGCTTGGAGTCATCACTGGCAATCTGAACATCTTTGATGGTTCCCACGGTATAAATAGTCACTCCCGCTGGACCTGAGATGACTCTCCCCGGTTCAAAGCAAAGAACCGGTACTTCAATACCTAGCTCCCTGCACTGGCTTTCAACCTCGGAGCAAATCTCAGATGCAAAAAACGAAATCTCAGGGGCTTGGTCTGCGGCTGTGTAATTGATTCCAAAGCCGCCACCAAGATTTAGCTCAGGAACGCTGCCAGTTTCTAGCAACAGCTTATGCAGCGGCATCAATCGTTTCACCGACTCGATGAAGCCCTCGACGCTAAAGATCTGGGAGCCGATGTGAGAGTGCAGCCCAAGAAAGTTCAACTGCGAATGAGATCGAATCTTGGCTACCAGTTCCGGGACATCAGCAATTGCAATTCCAAACTTTTGGTCTTCTCTCGAGGTGGCAAGGTACTCGTGAGTGAAAGCGTGTACGCCCGAGTTAACTCTGACACGCACGTTTTGGATCTTGTTTTGAGCACTCGCAATCGATGCGATTCTTTCAATCTCGATCTCAGAGTCGATGACAATTGCCCCAACTCCTGCTGTGACAGCCTTATCAATCTCGGAAACAGATTTGTTGTTTCCATGCAAACCAATCCGACCAGGCTCAATCCCCCCGGCAAGTGCAAACGCGAGTTCACCGGCGGAGCAAACGTCCATGTTTAATCCATTTGCCGCAACCCACTTGACTACCTCGGTAGTCGAGAGTGATTTGCTCGCGTAATAAACCTTTGCGCTTGTTTGAATCTTGGAGGCTGCGGAATCAAAAGCTTGCTTTACAACTTGAGCGCGGGAGATAAAGTCTGCTTGGTCAATGACCATCAGTGGTGACCCGTACTTGGCAACCAGCTGAGCTACCGATACTCCCCCAACTTGAATCTCTCCGGAAGCGTCTCTTGCAAAGCTCGCCGGCCAGATGTTCTTACTGATTTCATTCACGTCTTTTGGAAGGGATAGCCAACTAGGTGCCAATTCAGCTGCAGTTTTGTCCACGGTTACATCCTCTCTGGGGCAGAAACACCCAGCAGTCCGAGGCCATTACGCAAAACCACTCCCGCAGCGTCATTGAGCCAGAGCCTGGTGCGATGAATTGGCTCCACTGGATTGCCTGATTGAGGGATAACTCGACAGTTGTCATACCAGCGGTGGTAGCTACCGGCTACCTCTTCGATGTATCTAGCGATACGGTGCGGCTCTCTAAACTGGGCCGCCTGGGCTGCAAGCCTTGGAAATTCGCTTAGCTTGGCAAGCAGCTCAGTCTCGGTTGCGTGATCAAGCAAGCTTGGCTCGAACATAAAGTGATCAACTTGCATGCTCTTTGCGTTTACCGCAACCTGCTGCGTTCTGGCATGGGCATACTGAACGTAGAAAACCGGATTGTCGTTGGTCTTTTTTGAAAGCTGCGCGAGATCAATGTCCAACTGTGAGTTAGAAGATGATCTTGCGAGCGCATACCTAGCCGCATCCACCCCAACTGCTTCAACAAGGTCTTCCATGGTCACCACGGTTCCAGCGCGCTTGGACATCCGCACCGGTTCGCCATCGCGCATCAAATTCACCATTTGACCAATAAGAATCTCAAGATTCACACCCGGCTCGTCACCAAATGCTGAACACATCGCCATCATGCGCTGAACATAACCGTGGTGGTCAGCTCCAAGCATGATGATGCACCGGTCAAAACCACGTTCGCGCTTATCTAGGTAATAAGCCAAGTCACCTGCGATGTATGCGGCATTGCCGTCAGATTTGATGATTACACGATCGCGATCGTCACCAAATTCAGTCGAACGTAACCAGACAGCACCGTCTTGATCAAATACGTGGCCCAGTTCACGCAGTCGCTTGATGGCCTTAGCCACCGCATCTGATTCGTGAAGTGAGTTCTCGTGGAAGTAGACATCAAAATCAACACCGAATTCATGAAGGGATTGCTTGATTTGCTCAAACATCAGCTCGACGCCTACCGCGCGAAACTCTTCCTGGGCTTGATCATCGGGTAAAGACAGAATGTCTTTGCCACTTTTGGCAATTACTTGATTGGCTATCTCTTCTATGTAGTCTCCGCCATAGCCATCTTCTGGGGCTGGCAGTTTCTTGGCGCGAGCAATTAGAGATCTGGCGAAGCGATCAACCTGCTCACCGTGGTCATTGAAGTAATACTCGCGCGTTACATCGGCGCCCTGAAACTTGAGCAACCGAGCGAGCGAATCACCGGCGGCTGCCCACCTGGTTCCACCCATGTGTATCGGTCCGGTGGGATTCGCCGAGACGAACTCGAGGTTCATCTTTAGACCCTTTAGAGTCGCTCCCTCACCGTAGCCATGACCCGCTTCAACGATGGTTTTTGCCAGCGCTCCAGCGCTTGCCAGATTCAAGCTGATGTTTATAAAGCCAGGACCTGCAATATCGACTTTGGATACTTCTTCTAGGGCCTGGATCTCAGGAGCTAATAGCTCAGCCAAAGCCCTTGGGGCTAACCCAAATACTGGTGCAAGCTGCATGGCAGCGTTGGTGGCCCAATCGCCGTGCTCCCTGTTTCTTGGCCTTTCGACAACTATCTCCGCAGGCAGTTGGGCACTAGGAAGTGTGCCAGCTGACTGCATCTTTTCCAAGATGCGGCCAATGGCTGCAGCTAGTTCTGCTGGATTCAAGATTTGCCTCGCACGGGATAGATAAAAAAATTCAGAACAATCAGCAAGAATTTATTGCTTCAATAACGTAAATCTTACCGAGAAAGCCCCGTTTGAGGCCACGCTGTTAGGCTGGAAACGTATTGCCCCCATAGCTCAGGGGATAGAGCACCGCCCTCCGGAGGCGGGAGCGTAGGTTCGAATCCTACTGGGGGCGCAAATAGCTTGCTAGCTGTGACAGCGCCATGGAGCGATGACTAATCGAGTTTTTAACTTCTGGCTCAAGCTCTGCAGAGGAAACTTCAAAGCCTTCTGGAATAAAGATCGGATCGTAGCCGAACCCGTTAGTGCCGCTAGCCGAAGCTTTGATGTGACCTGGCAGCACTCCCGTGAAGCTAACCTCACCTGATTCGCCGACTAGAGAAATGGTGCAGACGAAACTTGCTGCCCTATTGCCTGCTGGAACATCTCGAAGCTGCGCCAAGACAAGATTGCGGTTTTTCTCGTCGTCTTTTTCCCCAGACCACCTAGCCGAGAAAATTCCAGGAGAACCGCCCATGATTTCGATTGCTAGTCCAGAGTCATCGGCGATCGAAGTCATGCCGGTATGTAAAAAAGCTGCTCTGGCTTTTATCAAGGAGTTTTCAAGAAAAGAACTGCCATCTTCAATGGGCTCTGGTCCGTCATAACCTAGAAGCTCCAACCCCGAAACCAGTGGCTCCAAAATGGCGGCAACTTCTTTTACTTTGTGAGCGTTATGGGTTGCTAGAACCAGCTTCAAAACTATGACCTTGCTGTTCTGAGAACTTCTTGTTGCATGGCGGTTAGCTCTTTGGTTCCTTTTAGAGCGAGATCCAACAGGGCATCAAGTTCGGACCTGTTGAACGGGGTCTTTTCGGCTGTGCCTTGAACCTCGACAAACGCTCCTGAGCCAGTGACAACAACGTTCATGTCAGTTTCTGCTCTAACATCCTCGGTGTAAGCAAGGTCCAAAAATGGAACAGCGTCAACAATTCCAACCGAGATAGCAGCGATGCTGTCAGAAATTGGCTGCTTCTTTGCTGAGATAAAGCTTTTTTCCTTACCCCACTCGATTGCATCTACCAGTGCGATGTAGGCACCCGTGATTGCGGCGGTTCTAGTTCCACCGTCGGCTTGCAAAACATCACAGTCAATAACAATGGTGTTTTCTCCAAGATCTGAGAAATTGACAACACTTCTTAGTGCGCGACCAATGAGTCTTGAAATCTCATGAGTGCGTCCGCCCATTTTGCCCTTGACTGACTCGCGGTCTGATCGATCGTGAGTGGCTCGCGGCAGCATTGAATACTCAGCCGTGACCCAACCTTCTCCCTTGCCAACTTTCCATCTTGGAACACCAGGAGTGAAAGACGCGGTGCACAAAACTCTAGTTTCACCAAAGCTAATCAGCGCGGAGCCTTCAGCGTGCGAAGACCAACCTCGCTCAACGGTGACTTTTCTAAGCTCGTCTGGTGCGCGACCATCAATTCGTTTCAACTATTGTTCCTATCTTTAGAGTTTCTGAACCTTGGAAACTTCTGGACCAAGGAATCTTTTGGCTAGCTTCTCAAATGCTGCAACGTCACCGGTTGCGCGAAAAGACAATGTAGGCGGGGTTTTATCTGTTCTGAGCAAATCGTTTTCCATTAGCACCTTGTATACATCCTTAGCGGTTTCTTCAGCTGAGGAAACCAAAGTAACTTGATCTCCCATCACAAAAGATAGTGCTCCAGTTAGCAGTGGATAGTGAGTGCAGCCCAAAACCAAAGTGTCAATGCCGCTTTCTTTCAGCGGCATTAGGTAATTTCTGGCTGCCGCAATAATCTCTGGCCCGGAGGTTACCCCAGCTTCGACATACTCAACAAAACTTGGGCAGGCAACGCTTTGCAGGTCGATGTCTACAGCAGCTGCGAACGCATCATCGTAAGCCTTTGAATTAATGGTCGCGGTAGTGCCAATCACGCCGACTTTTCCATTGGAAGTCAAAGCGACCGCTCTTCTTACAGCAGGCTGGATTACCTCAACTACTGGAATGGATTTACCTTTGGTGTATCGCTCTCTGGCGTCTCGCAAAACTGCAGCGGAAGCAGAGTTACAAGCAATAACCAAAACCTTGACGCCCTCATCAACTAGCTTGTCCATCACCGCAAGGGCAAGTTCGCGAACTTCCGAAAGCGGTCTTGGTCCATAGGGAGCGTTTGCTGTGTCTCCAACATATATAACTGACTCGTTTGGAAGCTGATCGATTATCGCTCTGGCAACAGTTAGCCCACCCAAGCCGGAGTCAAAAACTCCAATAGGCGCGTTTTGAAGGGTGGTGGTCACGGTCTTCAGTCTATAACTTGGGTCAATTGCTATCAGGGCTAGGCTTAAGATGTGCTTACCTCCAGTGCATTACTAACCGACCGCTACGAGCTCACCATGCTCCAGGCGGCACTTCGCTCCGGCAAGGCAAACCGTCACGGAATTTTCGAAGTGTTTGCTCGCAGCCTGGCTGGTGGCAGAAGATTCGGTGTGTTTGCAGGTAGCGGAAGACTGCTGGATCTAATTCAAGACTTTCGCTTTGGGACTGAAGAAATTGAGTGGCTGGTAACAAACAAGGTCGTTGATGACGCCACTGCCGCCTGGCTTGCAAACTACAAGTTTTCTGGAAACATCTGGGGATACGCCGAGGGTGAGATCTACTTCCCATACTCGCCAGTATTGGCCGTGGAGGGAACCTTTGCCGAAGCGGTAGTTCTAGAAACTCTGATTTTGTCCGTTTTGAACTACGACTCCGCGGTTGCAAGCGCAGCTTCAAGAATGGTCACCGCAGCCCAGTCGAGGCCGGTATCTGAGATGGGTTCTAGAAGAACCGGAGAAAACTCCGCCGTTGCTGCCGCAAGAGCCGCTTACATTGCCGGCTTTAGCGCAACATCAAATCTTGAAGCGGGTAGAAGTTTTGGTATCCCCACCATGGGAACTGCCTCGCACGCATTTACTCTGCTGCACGATAGCGAACAGCAAGCCTTCGAAGCTCAGCTGGAGGCATTCGGTACCGACACCACTTTTCTTGTTGACACTTACAACATCGAGTCTGGAATCAAAAACGCAATCAGTGTCGCCGGCCCAAAACTAGGCGGTGTGAGAATTGACTCTGGAGATCTTCCAATAGAGGTAGCAAAAGCCCGCTTACTGCTAGATCAGCTTGGAGCCACCGAAACCAAAATCACAGTCACTAATGATTTGAATGAATACGCAATAGCATCTCTAGCCTCTGCGCCGGTAGATAGCTACGGAGTTGGAACCTCGGTGGTAACTGGATCCGGGGTTGCGGCAGCTGGCTTTGTTTACAAAATGGTGGCCTACCAAAACGAATCAGGTGACTGGCACACGGTTTCAAAACGGTCTGCTAAAAAATCGAACCTGGGTGGAAGAAAGTTTGCCATTCGTCGGCACTCAGAAGACACGATTGCAATAGCCGAAGTTATTGGAACTGGAACAACCCCTGAACAAAAACGCGGTGAGCGCTATTTGCTAGTTCAGTTGGTAACTAACGGAGTGCCGGAAAGCAAATACCAGGGCTCAGCTGGAGTTGAGCTAGCACGCTCGCATCACTCAAAAGTAAAGTCGAATCTTCCCGCCAGTGCACTTCGCCTAACTAAAGGCGAGCCTGCAATTCAGACTCTGTTCGTTTAGTCCTTACCCTCATCGCCTGGCTTTAGCTTGGAATGAATTTCCTTGCACTTGGGGCAAATAGGAAAGCTTTGTGGGTCGCGGCCTGGAACCCAAACCTTGCCGCAAAGAGCAACAACCGGAGTTCCCATAACCGCGGACTCGACGATTTTTTCTTTCTTGACGTAATGAGAAAATCTCTCGTGATCGCCAGGCTCGAAAAGCTTTGGCTCTACTAAAGTGTCAGTTCCGTAACCTGAGTCAGGATTGGTTTGTTCGCTCATGATCACTCTTTTCTAGAACGGGTAAATCTAACTACAGCACAACATCGAAAGTTAGACTTTCACCGTCTCGCAGTATCTCGATCTTGACTTCAGTGCCTGCCTTTTCTTGGCGCACTGCAGAAGTAAGCTCACTCGCGCTACTGATGGTCTTGCCATTTAGTTTCACGACTATGTCATCGGGTCTTATGCCAATTCCCTCGGCTGCTCCCCCGGGGGTTACCTCAATAACGAGCGCTCCAACTGGAAATGCAGAACCGTTTTCTGAAGACATTGCATCGCCGATAAGAACTCCCAGAACCCCGTGAGTTGACTCACCGGTTTCAATGATGTCCTTGGCAATTCTGTCTGCAACATTCGAAGGGATAGCAAAACCAACACCGATGCTGCCGCCTTCTACCGCTCCGCCAGCTCTAGCGATTGCAACGTTGATGCCAATAAGTTCGCCACGAATGTTCACCAAAGCTCCACCCGAGTTTCCGGGGTTAATGGCAGCATCAGTTTGAATTACTCCAAGACTTACCGGAGGAACCGAACTACCTGACCAAAACTCAAGTCCGGTTTCATCAGGATTCTCCGAGGAGGCAACTTGAATGGTTCGATTTAGTGCTGAAACAATTCCCCTGGTTACAGTGGCCTCGAGTCCCAGCGGAGCACCGATGGCAACAACCTGGTCTCCAACATTGATTTTGGAAGAATCAGCAAACACCATTGGTATCAATGGTTTGGTAGTTTCGATTTTTATCACCGCTAGATCGTTAGTTGGATCAGTTCCGATAAGGCGCGCTGAATACACCTCACGCTGATTGGTGCGAACCGAAAGTTCAACGTTGGCTGTACTGCCGCCAATTGTGACCACGTGGGCGTTAGTAAGAATGTATCCATCACTTGTTAGCACCACCCCAGAACCATTGCCGCCAGAGCCAGAACCAGAAACTCTGATGGTCACTACCGATGGAGAAGCAGCTGAGGAAGCCGCGGTGACCCAGTTAACGTCTTCAAGATTGTTAACAACAATCGCCGGTGGCCTTGTTAGATAGTTCTGAGCTAAAACTCCTGCTCCAGCGCCAATTGACGCTCCCATCAATACACCCAAAAGGATTGCCGAGGTTGCAGTGAAGAACGTCAGCCTTTTCTCTTTGGTCTTTTTCTGCTTGAGTTTTTTAGGTGTAAGTGCAACCGGAGGGTCAAAAAGGAACTGGCTGTTGTAACTGTTTTTTCTACCGAGACCGCTTGGGTCTTGCGGTTGAATGCTCATGTTAGAGGCCTTTCGTCTTGCCTTAATCATGGCAAACAAGTCTGAGGTTAGGCAGGGAGTTAGCTGACCCTTTGCCTAACTATAAGACTATGACAGACCTACAAGACTATGACAGATGGCAAAAAACAATAGCCGGCTAGGGCAGGCACCCCCAGCTTTTTGGGTTTGTACTGCAATCCCCTCCCACCAGTAAGAGCTTTGGCGGCGTTGGCGGAACCGCTGGAATCTTGATTGAAACGTCAAGGTCGAGAACATTACTCAACACCGAGATTTGGCCAGCAACCGCTTGCCAAGCCGTTTCACCAACTACTCGGTAGCTCACGAAATAGCTTGCGATTGCCCATGCTTGATACTTTCCGGATTGTTCGAAGCTTCGCTTTATCTCCACGCCTTGAATACGATTTCCATCGCTGAATTGCCAACCTAACCCCGCCGGTGAGAACTGAACCTCGGCCTGGCGACCAAGAATCACTTGCGAACCATAGTGAAGCGAAGGGTTTGCGCTAAATGTGAAAGTCTCGCCCGCGGGCAGCTGAGAAGCCGGATATACAGATGCCTTGAGCGGATTTGGCGAGAAAGAAACGGCTGCACTAGCAAAGTTAGTTGCTGCAGGAGTAAAACTCACCGGTGGTGGCGAAGCCGGCTTGGAAGCGGTTGGTTGGCTTGGATTGCAAACGGACTTGACCCAGCGCTCCGCAGCATCTGGGGACTTTGGCATTTGCTTGCGCTGAGCGGCAGTTGGACAAACTGGTTTTGCTACTGGCTTGAGTGTTATTCCGCTAGGAGGTTTTGGTGCGGTTGGAGAAGTTAGCGCTGGGGTGGTTGTTTGAACCCCAACACAAACTGTCACCGAACCCGAATGCATGGCAGATCCATGGGAAACACCAGAACTTCCGGAACCTCCAGTGGAACAAGCCATGGCAACTGGGGCTTCAACAAACACTAGGGCTGAAGTGATAAGCAAACTAGAAAGCGTAACTGCAAGTTGGGAAGTGATCGACATACGCAAAACCATAAGTACATTAATTTTTTAGCGCAGAACTTATGCACAACAAAAAACCCCACCCGAATGGGTGGGGGTTTCTAATTGGTTGCGGGGGCAGGATTTGAACCTACGACCTCCGGGTTATGAGCCCGGCGAGCTACCGAACTGCTCCACCCCGCGGCGAAGTTTCAATCTACCACTTTTGAACACATGCTGCTAGTGCACTATGGAGTTGCTGACAGCGCTGCCTCAATTGCTTTCCGAAGCTTTTCTTCAGCTTCGCCAAATGCGGTCCAGTCACCGGCTGCCATCGCGGCATCCTTTTCCTGGATAGCTTCAAGAGCGTCCTGCAAAGCGGCAGCTAACGCATCCGAACCAGTGGCTGGGGCTTCTGGTTCGGTAGGTTCAGCTTCTGGATCTGCAGGGTCAACTGGATCTGTCTCATCTGGAATTCCAGAGGATCCAAACAGAGCCGTTAGCGCTTCATCAAGAGTGTCTTCGAATGCGATTTGATCACCAAAAGCAACCAAGATCTTTTGCAATAGCGGGTAGCTGGTTTCACCAGTGGACTGGATGTAAACCGGCTGCACGTAAAGCAATCCACCACCAACTGGCAGAGTCAGCAGGTTTCCATTTAGAACTCTGGTTGATCCCTGTCTCAAAATGTTCAGTAGCTGAGAAACCTTGGAATCGGCGCTGAAGTTGTTTTGCACCTGACCAGGTCCTGGAACAATCGTGCTCTTTGGAAGAGTCAGAAGCCTTAGCGTTCCGTAGTCTGCAGACTTCTTTCCTGCGGTTGTTCCAGCATCAGAGTTTGCCACGAAGTAACCAGTTAGCACGTTTCTCGAAGCCTCGCCGGTGGAGCGAGGTATGAATGTCGAATACAACGAGAAATCAGGAGCATCAGTGCCTGGCACCTGCATTGTCAAATAGTAAGGAGGCTGCAGTGTTCCAACTCCTGATCCACCAACTGGATCATTAGGTGTCATCCAAGCATCCTGCTGAGAGTAGAAAGCTCCAGCATCTTCAACGTGGTAGCTACCCAAGATTGAACGCTGAACCTTGAATAGATCAGCTGGGTAACGAACGTGGGAAAGTAGCTCGCCGGACATTTCACTCATTGGGCGAATGGTGTCAGGGAAAGTCTTTTTCCAAGTTTGCAAGATTGGGTCTTTTTCGTCCCATTCATACAGCGTTACTTTTCCGTCGTAAGCATTGACTGTGGCCTTCACGGAGTTTCTGATGTAGTTGGCTTCTCCGCGAAGCAGCACACTCGGTGAGTTAGCGTCGGCAATTGCCTGGGCTAGGTCCTCAGATTTGGAATATGGATAGTTGTTTGAGGTTGTGTAACCATCAACAATCCAAAGAACCTGACCGTCGATGATTGCTGGGTACGGATCTGAATCCAACTCCAAAAATGGTGCGACAGCGGCTACGCGCTCACGCGGGTTGCGGTTGTAAAGAATCTGAGACTCAGCGTTGATGGCATCAGATAACAGAATCTGTTCGCTCTGGAATTTCAGAGCGTAAGCAAGGCGTGGAATGATTCCAGAAATCATTGGACCACCGGAGCCTGAGAAGGTGTTGTAGGTCTGATCGATTTCACCCTCGCCGGCTGGGAAATCAAGCTCTAGAGGTTCGGAACCAGAGGGCGCCCCAACAATCGAATAAGTTGGGGAGCTTTCGCCGAAGTAAACCCGTGGTTCGTAGTCGCCAAGTGCTCCAACCGAAGGAATACCGGATTGCATAAATACTGGTTTTCCATCCGGGGTGCGCTGGTTACCGTAAGCGGCAACAACACCGAATCCGTGGGTGTAAACAACCACGTTGTTATACCAAGACTGAGAGTCTCCAAGACCAGCCTGGTTTAGTTCACGAACCGCCAAAACAGTATCTTGAACCTTGCCGTCGATCTCGTAGCGACCAACATCTAGCTGGTTTGGGAAGTTGTAGTACTGGCGGAACTGCTCGAGCTGTCTAAACGAAGAGCTAACAAGAGCTGGGTCCAAGATTCGAATCGAAGCGGTGGTTTCAGCATCCTCACGAAGAGCTCCTGGCTCGGCGTCAACAACGGCGTTGTATTCAACGCGCTCAACGGTATCGATACCAAAAGCCTTGGAGGTGGCATCTAGGTTTCTTTGAATGTAAGGAGATTCCAAAACTCGCTCATTTGGAATTACCTGAAAAGTCTGTACCGCCCAAGGAAACAAGCCCCCAAGGATCAGCGAGCTAACAACCATCAAACCGGTTGCAACAACAGGTAGGCGCCATTTGCCAACAAAAGCTGCGACCAAGAACAACAGGGCAACTACCACCGAGATAAGTGCCAAGATTTGCAAACCTGGGATTGCTGCGTTGACATCTGAATAGCTTGCGCCAGTAAAGAGTCCTGCTGAGCTAGTCAACGTGCTGTACTGATCCAACCAAAGCGATGCACCTTGAGTAAGAAGGTATAAAAACGCGGTTACTCCAATTTGAATGCGGGCTGCCCTTGAAACTAGGGTTTCGCGACCGTTGAATTTAATGCTTCCGTAAATGATGTGAACACCGGCTGCGAGTAAAAGTGCAATCAAGAATGCGGCGGATAGGAATCCAACCAGGCCGATGTAAAACGGTAGCTCAAAGATGTAAAAAGAAATGTCCAAACCAAACTGCGGGTCGGTGTCGCCAAAAGGAGTTCGGTTCAAGTAGCTAAGTACGATCCCCCAGTTAGGCGCTACTGCCAAACCAGCTAAAGCTCCAAGAGCTAGTGGGACACCAATCATTACCGCTTTTCGCAATTGGTCAATTAGCTGGCGATACTGCTCAAAAGGCGATCTCTCGTCAGCAAACTTGAGGTATACCGGTCTAAACCTAAAAGCTAGCCACAGACCCAATCCGGTGATCAGAGTAAATGCCAAAGCGGAAACAGTAAACAGAGCGCTCTGCGCAAAAATCTGAGTGCTTAGCACACTCAGGAATCCAAGTTGGTCAAACCACAACACGTCGGTGTATAAACCAGCAACGCTTAGCAAGATGGCACCAATAACAACAACTATTCCAATAGCGATTGTCGACGGGGATATCCTCGGTCTTGGAATGCCTTGGTTAGCAGCTTGGGTCATGATTCTCCTGTTTTTCTAGTTCGTGCAACTTGGTAAAGATTCCACTTGCTCATCGGCCGAAAGCTTTTCTAAAGCGTCGAGTGCTTGCTGTAATGTTTCTATTTTAACTACCCTCAGGCCATCTGGGACGTTTCCTACAATTTCCTCGCAGTTAGCCGCTGGAGCCAAAAACACCGTGGCACCGGAGCGTGAAGCCCCATAGAGCTTCTGCACCGCGCCACCAATTGGGCCAACTTCGCCAGATTGGGTAATGGTGCCTGTTCCCGCAACGTGCAGGCCACCTGTTAGATCTCCTGGAGTGAGTCGGTCAATGATCCCAAGAGCAAACATCATGCCACCGGATGGGCCACCGACATCTCCTAGCTGGAGATTTACTTCTATAGGAAAGTCATATTTGTATCCCACCAAAATTCCGAGTCTAAAGTTTCCCTCAGCGTCCTCGACTGGAGACACTTCCTTTGTGACTTCCCGCCCGTTCCTATCCACGACAACTGACAGTGGTGCTTCTTCGTCCCAACTGGTGACTATATCTTTTAGCTGTTCGATGTCTGTGATCGGCTCAGAGTTGATCGATAATACAAAATCGCCAGCAACCAGCTTTCCGCTTGCTGCTGCGTCTGCCACCACCTCGGCTATGTATACCTGCCTTGGAGTTTCGTAGCCCAGGTAATTCAGCGCTGCGGCAATAGCGTCTTGCTGGGAAACTTCCATCATCGCGCTGGATTCAGATCTAATTTCTTCAGTAGTGCGATCATCTGGATAGAGCAGCTCAACTGGAACTACCGCCTGAGATTCGTCTAGCCAAGCAAGTCCGATTTCAATCCAGTTTGGAGTGTTCTCTGGCCTTCCAACGATGCTGACGGTGAGCACCTCTAGCGTTCCTTCTGACTCGTAGCTTTGAGCACCAGAAATTTGAATCACTGGCTCATTATCAACTTCACCCAAAACGTCGTAGGTCGGGCCAGCTCTTTCGATTAGGTAGGGCGTTGGCAGTAGGGCCAAGACGAGAAAACCCGCGGCAAAGGTCACCACAGTAAAAAAGGTGATAGCGCTCTTGGCGCGTTCGCTAGATTTTGAACGAGTTCTGCGTCGCTGGAAAAAAGTCATGCCCGCCTTGATTTGTAAGCCTTCCGATTAGCCTAAGTGAGCCCGCTAGACAACCTGCCCCAAAATTCCACGCTCTCGGCGAACACTCAGTAAGCAAAGCAATTGTTCAGGCAGATTAGGCAACTGGAGGAAGTAGCCTTGAATCAGAGCGAAGAGGTAGTCAAGTGAACGATAACCGGCAAGAGCCCGAAGACTTTGAGGCCATGCTGCGCAAGTTCCTATCCGGTCAACCACTAGATCCTGAGCAACTGGCCAAGGCCGCAGGATTGCCCATTGACCCAAAGGCACTGCAGGAAATGCTAACTCAAATCGGCGCCGCCATTGCTCCAGGTGGTCAAACAGAAGGTGTGAACTGGAATCTAGTTCAAAGCCAGGCTAGAAAAATCTCTGCAAAAAACACCGTTGCTGTTCCAGAGTCAGTTGGCCGATCAATCAATACTTCAACTGCAACTGGAAATCTATGGCTCGATGAAGCAACAGATCTGGGTCCAATTTCTATAGAACCAAAACTTCTTTCAAGGGAACTTTGGGTCGCAGACTCAATTGGGCTCTTCAAAGATCTCGCAACTCCGGTAGCAGAGCGGATGGCAATAGCGCTAACCGAGAACTTTCAAGAAAACCTTCCCGAGGAATTTGCCGGCATGCTCTCACAAGCAAGCGGCATTATGAAATCCGCCGGGTCAGTTATGTTTGCGATGCAGCTCGGCGAAGCTCTAGGAAAGCTATCTGAAGAAGTGCTAAGCGGTGGAGATATCGGCTTGCCAATCTTCCAAGAAGCAAGGCCAGCCTTCGTTGCCCAAAACCTCGCGAACTTTGTAAACTCCCTCGAAGAAGAAGCGGATCAGGTTTACATTTACCTTGCGGTGCGCGAGCTTGCCCACTCCAGGCTCTTCAAGCACAGCAAGTGGCTTCGTGGATACATCGTGAATCTCATAACTTCCTACGCCAGCGAAATCACAATCGACAACACCAAGATTGTTGAGCTCTCAGAAGGATTTGACCCTGCCGAAATCGGCAACATCCAAAAAGCACTGGAATCAGGTGCTCTGATTGCCCCAAGAACCGATTCACAAACCAGAGCACTGGAGCGCATTGAAACAGTGCTTGCACTAATCGAAGGTTGGGTTGACTGTGTTACCCAAGCTGCCACCAAGCGACTTCCAAGATCTTTAGCTATTGCCGAAACCATGAGACGAAAGCGCGCCTCAATCGGTCCCGCCGAGCGAACTTTCTTGACGCTGATTGGATTAGAGCTGCGGCCAAGAAAGATTCGCGAAGCATCTTCGATGTGGCAGCAGGTAACCGATGCGGTTGGTCTAGAAAAAAGAGACGCGATTTGGTCGCATCCGGATCTGCTTCCTACCGAGCAAGACATCAAAGACCCAGCCAAGTTGATTGAACGTGCCTTGAAGAAAAACCCAGATGACGAAATTGATGCGGCGCTTAGGGACTTACTGGGCTAAACCCGATTGCAACAGGGCAATAAACCTCGAAGCTGAGCGTTCTCTACCCTTATCTTGATTCACGAAGGACAGTCTTAGCTGAGCCTTGGCTCTGGTAATCCCCACATAAAGAAGTCTTTTCTCCTCTTGAATTGCGGCGTCTGTCTTCGCGTAAGTAATAGGTAAGTAACCCTCGTTTAGGCCAATTATGAAAACCATTGGCCACTCCAATCCCTTGGCCGCGTGAATGGTGGATAACGTAACGGCTTCCTGGGTTGGCTCATGTTGAGAGTGGGCGCGATCGGCTAGCTCTAAGGCAAACTCTTTGATACCTGATCCTTCTGGGAGTTCATCGACCATGGATAACAGAGCATTCAGAGCTTCCCACTTAGTCGCAACAGCGCCTTGCTGCGTTGGTCTTTGCTGTTGCCAACCAAGAGAGCGAACGATGTCGCTTACTGCGTGATCCAGAGGTTTACCCGAAGGCGAAAGTGCTTCAGCCCGAATCAGCTGCACCGCGGTGCGTATTTCCGGTCTAGCAAAAAACCGTTCGCCTCCTCTTAGTTGGTAAGCAATACCTAAATCATCCAGGGCTCGTTCTAATTCTTCGGACTGACTGTTGATTCGATACAAAACCGCGATGTCGCTTCTTGGAACACCAGCTTGGATAGCTTCGTTGATGGCTTTGGCAACTTCTTTGGCTTGGGCGAGTGTGGAATCAAAGCTATCGATTGTTGGGGCTGTGCCCGCACCTCCAGCTGCTTCGAGGTCGCCGCCCAGTGCCGAATCACTGGTTAGTCGATTGGCAAAGGCAACAATTTGTTTACTGGATCGATAATTGGTGATCAGATCCACAACAGTGGCTTCTGGGAATCGATCTGGGAAGCTACGCAGAAATTCACTGCTGGCGCCAGTAAACGAATAAATTGTCTGGTTCGGATCCCCAACAACACAAAGCTCAGCGTGAGAGCCCAGCCACTGATCTAACAGGGCGTGCTGCAAAGGAGAAATGTCTTGATACTCATCGACTGTGAAAAAGCGATATTGACTTTGAACGTGAGACAGGGCTCTAGGTTCGGCTTTTAGTAGCCCCAGAGTCAAAATCAAAACGTCTTCCCAATCAAGGCGCTGCATCCGAATCTTCTCTTGTTCGTAGCCTTGCTGAATTTCAAGATTCTTGGCAAAGCTAAGCCCTGCTACCTGAGCCCTGGAATCAGCCAGCAGCGCATACTCTTCCATCGAAAGCATCGAATACTTTCGCCACTCAATCTCACTCGCGAGATCTCTAAGGGCTGCCTGATCCAAATTGATTGACATTGCTTTGGCAACTTGACCAATAAGTTTCGCTTTGGAGTCAAGAATTGAAGGTGCTGGCACTCCAACGAGCTGTGGCCAAAAGTATTCCAACTGAGCAAGTGCTGCGGCGTGAAAAGTCCTGACCGAAACAGCTCCCACACCAAGCTGGCGAAGCCTTGCCCGCAACTCCCCCGCTGCGCGATTTGTATAGGTAAGTGCGAGTACGCGATTGGCAGCGAAGTGCCCCGTGGCAATTCCATAGGCAATCCGGTGCGTGATTGTTCTCGTTTTTCCAGTTCCAGCACCGGCCAATATCACCGTCGGGCCAACTAGAGATTGAGCGGCAACTTTTTGATTCGGATCTAGCCCCTCTAGAACCTGCTCCGCGCTACTGTTGGCCATTTTTTGCTTCTTCAATCGCTGAATCAATTGGGGAACCATACCAAAGCTCAATTAGAGATCTAGAGATAGTTGAATCACTTGGTAGCAAAAGTGATTTCACCTCCGTTGCTATTTCAGCTCTAGAGAACCAGCGCAATTTCACTATTTCTTCACCATCGGGCAAGAACTCAATGCTTGAGTCCGCCTTGGCGCTAAAGCCCAGCATTAGTGACTGTGGAAACGGCCAGCTCTGTGAATAGAGATACTGGATATCGAATACCTCCAGGCCACACTCCTCTTTCATCTCTCGAACTACGGCAGCTTCTAAAGATTCTCCGGCCTCAACAAAGCCAGCAAGAACAGACCAGCGATTGTGTTCCCAGGTGCCCTGAGAGCCAAGCAGGATTCGATCCTGCTGATCAGTGATGGCAACAATGATTGCTGGATCGGTTCGCGGAAAGATTTCATTATTGTCTTTGAAGCAGCGTCTGGACCAGCCACCCTGTTCGATAACTGTCGGTGTCCCACACTTGGGACAGTGAGCATTGTTCTCGTGCCAGTTATAAAGCGCCAAAGCTTGAGTGAACAATCCAGCATCTCGATCAGATAGCTGCGCGCCGAGGCTTCGAAGACCAATCCATTTCGAACCATCTGGCTCAATTTGGTTCGCGGAGTTCTCGTTAACAATTGCCAGAACAATTGCAGCCCCGTTGGCTTCATGCGAGGTTGCCGATGTGGTTTTTCCCAGGTAGACCCGAAGGTTCGCTGTGGGGACTTGATCTACTGGCATGAGATTCAGCTTTGGTGTTTCAGAATCAGCTCTTAGGAGAACTCTTCCGCGATGCATCGCAAGTACGCGGGTAGTCTCGAGACTCCAGAGCTCATCGAATAGCTCAGGTCTTGACCTAGATAAGTAGTCTCTATCGAGCTCCCAGCGAGCAAGGGGTGGGAGCTTGATTTCGGTCACTTTATCCTCGCGTGGCGATACTGAATAGATTGGGCAATGTTGTCTAACCTAAATTTATGGCTAGATCACCCTTGATTTTAGCGGCACTGGCTAAAGACGCAGTTCCGCAGTTTGACTTCGCACAGGTAAAGCACTTGGACGCTGGACAATCAGGTGCTTTTGATGCAGCCCTACTAACCGCCAAGAGTGGCGAACACTTCGTGGTGCGGATGGCAAACAGCCCAACCGCTGGCACAGAACTCGAAGCTGAGATAAGAGCCCTAAAGTGCTTTTCGTCCCCAGTTCGACAAAATCTTCCTTTTCAAATTGGACAACTGGTCGGAGACACTAAGGATTCTGATGGTGAGCGTGCCCTGGTTTTTGACTTTGTTTATGGAAATTCAATTGAGCTGTCTCGGGTAGATCCAGTTTCTGGATTGACAGCCAGCATTGCCTTTGCAATTGCCGCAATTCACAACCTGCCACACCAATTGGTGCAAAAATCTGGATTCCCAGAACTTGACCCGCAGCAAAACCTCAAGTACCGCATCATGGAATTGGACCGAGCTGCCCAAACAGGCAAGGTCCCACCAATTCTGTTGCAGCGTTGGGAAACCGCTCTGGAAGATTCCAGTATGTTCCGCTACCAGCCAACCGTGGTGCACGGAGCAATTAATGGTCACAGCGTTCTAGAACTTGATGGCAAAGTATCCGGAGTTCTTCACTGGAGTGGACTTAGAATTTCTGATCCTGCCGAAGACCTTGCCTGGGTATTGGGTGGAGCAACAACTGAGCTTGCCAAGAGCGTGATTGCTCGTTACTTCGAAGCCAGACCAGGTGCCGATGTAAACCTATGGTCACGAGCACTTTTGTATAGCGAACTAGAACTTGCCAGATGGCTACTGCACGGTTACTCGCAGGGCAGCCAAGAGATCATCGAAGACGCCGTGGGAATGCTTTTGGTACTAACCGAAGAAGTCGAATCAGGAAAAGCTGAACGAATTGCCGCTGCTCCCCTAGCTACTGAGATTGCTCAGCAAAGACGTGCAGAACAAGCCACTTCGAACCCCGTCAAAAACGACGAACTGTTCTAGGCAAATAGCTTTTCCCAAAGCTTCATAAGCTCTGCCGGCTCCGGAACTACATCAGGTCTTAGCTCAGTGTTATCAGCCACGAAATAGAAACAAACATCAATTTGGTCTACCGGCACATTTCGAAGCTTCGAGTATGCAAACCGGTAAAGCGCAAGCTGCAAGATCATTTCCTGCTCTTGCTCCTTAGATTCTGGGGGCGAGCCTGTTTTCCAGTCCACGATTTCATAGCGGGTCCCTAGTTTGAAAACCGCGTCTAGCTTGCAAACAAAAGTGTTCACGCCCTGGGTCAGGTTGATTTCTAACTCAATTTCCGAATCCTTGAGGTTTGCAAATCTAGAGTTTTTGAATATCTCTGCCAGTTCGCTAACCGCGGTAGAACTTGTCTGGTCAATCTCAGCTACCAAAAAGTCTTCAACCCAAGAGTGAAACTGCGTTCCGATTCGAGTTGCGCGGTAGGGCTTTGACGGGGTGGGCCTTAGGTACTTGGAAGCAATGGCGTCAACATCCTTGACGAACTCTTTGAATCTGGATGCTGGAATTCGAACCGGCAGATCAACAACCGATAAGCGAGCAATTCGATCGTCTTGTTCTTTTAGTAGCAAGTCGATTTCTTCTTGCACGCTACTTTGTTTTGTTTCACCTGCTGAATCGGCTAACTGCTTTGCCGCCTGCTGAACTTTCTCGGCCGCTTCTTTCAAAACACTTGCGTGTTTCTCACCCACGGGATCAAGTGGCCAGCTGGCTGTTTTTGGTTCCAGGTCAAGAGGATTTGCTTGGATGTTAATTTCCGGAAACTCGAAACCTTCACCGGCTAACTGCTCTAGAAAACGCGAGGGTTTTCTAGATCCCGTGTTTCCTGGTTTCCAATAGGAACCGGTTAGTAGCAGTGCTTGCTTAGTTCTCGTAATTGCAACATAAATGAGTCGATACTCCTCGCGAAGTTGGTGCTCTTTGTTATCTGCGCGGAACTGGTCCTTGGCTACTTTGATATCATTCTGTGTTCTAGTTGCCTCATAATCAAAAACCGGCAATGATCTGGCGTCTCCTCGAAGCGGATACGGCAGCTCCGCTCCAGAAAGCCAGCCCGAAATTGATCGCGGTTTGCTTGGAAAATCGTCCTCAACAAGATTTGGAACAGCAACGTAATCCCACTCCAAACCCTTAGCCGCATGGATTGTCAGCACTTGCACGACTCCTGCTGCCGGGTTGGACTTTGGTAGTTCAAATCTTTCTCTCTTTGCGGCATAGTCCAGCCAGTTCAAAAACGCCCCAAGTTGTGAGGCTGCGCTAGCTTGGCCAAAGCCCGCAACTGTTTCATAGAACGACTCGAGCTGGGCCATCGGGTTTTTGAGCTTTGGGTTGGCTCGAAGCTCAATATCTAACCAAAGCTCTTCGGCAACAACCCGAACAAAGTCAGCTAAAGGCAGTGATGTTGCCGAACGAAGGTTTCTAAACAATACCGCCGCGTCACGCAATCGCTTGAGCGACTCTGCGGAAAACTCAGACAGTAGCTCAAGGCTCTCGCTGGTTACCTCGTCGAGAGCTTCAACAATGGTGAGCTCTTGGCGGAAGACGCCTTCTTGTCTTGGACCAGATAGCTTTCTTCCAATAACAAAGAGTCGATCGATATCCTTTGCCCCGATCCGCCATCTTGCCCCGGTAAGTAACCTGATTAGCTCGCTTCCAGCATCTACCCGTTGAATAACCTTCAAAGCAGATACCAGGTCAACAATTTCTGGAAGTTCCAATAATCCACCGAGTCCAACTACCTCTACTTCAATGCCATTGGACTGCAGTGTCTCAACAAATAGGGCCATAGCTGAGCGCTTGCGCATCAACACCGCACAGCTCGCACCTTTGGCAAGTGCTGGCTTGAACCACTCTGCAATTTCTTGCGCTTCTTGCTCGATGGTTTCCAAGAAGCGAACCTGGACTTGGCCTTCTGGTGCATCAGGCATGGCCTCAAGTTTTACAGGAAGCACTCGCTGCTCCAAAGGCTTTGGAATTTCAAAGCTGGCCTGGTTAGCAAGTGGCGCGGAGATCTCATTGGCTTTTTCTAAAACTTGAATTGGGTTGCGCCAGCTGGTTCTAAGGCTAAAGTTCTTGGCAGTTCCAAAATCAATACCGAACTCGTCAAGGTTTGAAGCACTTGCTCCGCGCCAGCCATAAATCGACTGGTTCGGGTCCCCTACCGCGAACACCGATGTTTGTGCAAACAGGGTTGCTAACAACCTGGTTTGTAAAACCGAAGTGTCTTGATATTCATCGAGCATTACCTGACTAAAGATCTCGCGAATACTGGTTGCAGCATCTGGAAACTCGGTAACTGCCCGAAGAGCAAGTGCCACCTGGTCAGAGTAATCAACCATGGAACGCAGCTTCTTTTCCTTCTGGAAAATTTCCGCAAGCTCTGCAATCAAGGGAGCTGGCTTTAGTTCTTCAACGATGGTGTCGACATAAGCAAACCTGGAACTGACCTCCTCGCCGGCTTTTTTGGGAAGCCTAGAGATGTGATCCACAGTTCGCGAAATTTCACTTTGTAAGTTGCCTGCGGTTTGGCCGTTGTCATTTAGGGCTCTGGCTAACTCGATGACTTTTTCAACCAATGAATCGATGTTTAGCTCCAGATCGCTTAGCGTTCCAGAAACATCTGAGCCATAGCGAACGCAAACCTCACGAGCTAGCTGAAAAGCAGTTGCTTCGCTTATCAGCGTGGCATCTGATTCGTAGCCCAGCGCTAGGGCGTTGTCACGGAAGACCTGGTTGGCAAAAGCGTTGTAGGTAGAAATAGTAGGCGCTTGAAAATCAAACTCCAGACCCTCTGGCCAGAAGCTGGAATCGCGAAGTTTCAATAGCGATTCGTAGATTCTCTTTGAGAGTTCCGTGGCAGCCTTTTTAGTGAAAGTAAGTCCCAGGATCTGTTCGGGTCTTGCAAACCCGTTCGCCACAAGCCATAGAACTCGGACGGCAAGAAGTTCGGTCTTGCCACTGCCAGCCCCAGCAACAACCAAGCTTGGCGAATCAAGGGCAGCTTGTTCGATGGCGTCGATTTTTTCTTGGGAAAGCTCTCTACCTTTTACCACCTTGAAAATCTCAGTCGCCGAGTACTTAGCCGACATAGGACACCGCCCGAGTTAGGTGCAGCTTGCAAGTTCCGTATTCGCGGTCTGCCTCGCAGTGGTTAGAAAGCTGTGCTACAAAAACCTGCTTTGCCATGCCCTGAGTTGTTTCTAAAAGCAACTTCTTGAAATTTGCTGAAGTCTCTTGCGTCATGGGAGGTTGTGAACGTTCGGTGTAGTTGGCTCCACCGACAATTAGTAACTTCGCTCCGGCTAGCTGGTGTTCATTGATCTTGCCAATTTCTTCGAAGCCAGCTTCTAAAAGAGCCATTTGGTAAAGCGCGAGCTGTGGGTTTGATGCGGTGTCAGCTTCAGACGGAGCTTGGCTACTGGTTTTGAGATCAACAATCATGATGGTGCCATTTTCATGTTGTTCGATACGGTCCACCTGACCCTGTACCCTTACGTGATCAAACTCGAAGCGGAAGTTTTGCTCCCTGCCTAAAACAACCGAACCCTGGTCTTCGAACTGCTTCAAATAGCTTGCCAAGTTTGCCAGCATCTTGTTGGCTCGTCTTTTGCCTAGTTCTTCTAACCAGTCAGCTTCAAATTCAAGACTGTGCCAACGTGAGTCGGTAAGTTGTTGTAATTCTGCCCTGTCAGAAGATCTGCTGAGCTCGAAGACCTCATGAACTAAAGTTCCAAGGGAGGCAGAGAAGGAGTCTGTCCGTCCGCCATGGTTTTGTAAGAACCAGTGCAGCGGGCACTTTAGATAACTATCAAGCTGAGAAGGTCTAACCCGAACCAAGTCATTAGCCAGATCCGTTAGTGGCTCCTCGGTGGAGATTGGCAATAGGCCATACCAACTCGATGGGTCGCTTCCTGGAACATTAGCCGAAGCCAGTCTGGCAAGACCCATCGCAAGCTCGAGCGCATCGCCTGATCCGCTAGCTAATTCGCGACGCATGTCCCCCACTAGTGATCTCAGGGTTAGAGATCTAGGAATCGCGCTTTCAGTTTCCGGGATGCTGCCATTGACCAGTGTCAAAAACTGCGAGATCTGCTCTTCTTCCTGATCGGTTGCAGTAACCAACACTTTGGATCTTGCAGCACCTATGGCCTTATTGAACATTCGAAGTTCACCAGATAGCTCGGACTTGGTTAGTTCCGAGGTGTTGTCGATCTCACCGCTAGCCAAAGCATCTAGTGCTTGTGCGCCCAGAAGCGATGACCTGGGCTTTAGATTGGGCCAAACTCCCTCGATAAGACCAGGTAATGCGACAGTGTCGAAAGCTCTGCCAATGAGACCAGAGGGAGTCAGCAACGAAACGTATTCGCCAGATAAGTTGTTTAGCGCCAAGCTATCTTCTGGAATCTCGCGCGCGAGTTGGTCTAACACAAAATCAAGCGGACTACTGTCTGGATTGCGCTCAGTGAATCTAGCAGCGGCTGCAAAAAGCGCCATAACTGAATCAAGATTCTTTCCCGCTTGCATCGCTAACTCAGATACCCCACGCGAGGCCACAACCCAGCGATCCAACAATGATGTGCCAGAAAGAAGATTCCAAAGCACTGCCTCGGTGGTTGACTCTGGCTCCTTGGCTAGTGCTCTAGTTTGGTCAATGAGCTCAATGAATTTTTCCACCTTACGAGCCTCTTGTGATCTAACCTGGGCAATCAGTGCCGGCTCTGAAATTGCTGCAAGCAATATCTCGTCACTAGGTACTTCTAAGTCTTCATGGGCTCTGCGAAGTGATCGCTTGAGGCGAAGTAGCGATAGAGCATCCAGCCCGCAGAATTCCGAAAGAAGCAATTGCTCAGCTTGGGGGAAAGTCAGTGGCTCATCAGATAGACAAACCGCTGCTAGCTGCAGCAGCTGTCCTGCGGCATGATCTGATTTCAAGGCAGTGGCAGTTCCAGTTACTCGAACCGGAACCGAATGTGAACTCAAAAACAGTGCTAGCGCATCAAGTTCAGGCCTGCTTCTTGCAATAACCGCCATGTTCGACCAGGCGATTCCATCAAACAGGTGTCTTCTTCTAAGCACTCCCGCAACATAGGCAAGTTCATCGGTGCGCGAGCGAAAGACTTTGGCGGCCAGGGCCTCACCAGCTACTTGTTCCTTGACGGAAGTGGTCAGGCCTTTGCGCTGTCTGCCAGCTCTAGCAACTTCTATTTGGGAGCTGACTTTAGCCAAAGCTAAAGAAATCTCCGCTGGCCGAACAACGTGTTTAGGCTCCAAATAAATAGTCTCGGCAGTTACGGATTTCGAAGTTGCAATTCGCTCTGCCAGCAAGATCATCGCCTTTGGATTGGCCACCCTAAAGCTAAGTGTTGCTACATCCGGGTCTCCAAAAAAGCTAACCCCGGCACCTTTTTGAGTGAGTGCGAAAATAAACTCGGCGGCAGCTGGAGTTAGCTCCTGTGCATCATCAACTAGCAAAGTCTTGATTGAGCTGAGCGACTCTGGAAGATCTGTCGCACTTGCAACTACCAGGGCTGCTTCTCGAAGCAAAGAAGCTGAATCGTACCTTTGTGATTCGGCTGAGTTTTGTTGCTCTAGGTACTTTTCAAAAACGATGCTGGCTGCTTGCCACTGCGAAACGTTCTGATCTTTGGCGAGCTCGGCTAACTTGGCGGCAGTGATGCCGTGCTCAATGGCAACAGCGATTAGATCTCGAAGTTCAGTTCTGAACCCAGTAAGAGATCTGACCGTGGCATCTAATTGCTTGGGCCAAATTTCAGGCTCTAGATTTTTGATAATTTCTTGCAGCATGGCATCTTGCTCGCTACCGCTTAGCAATGTGGGCTTTGGAGCATTTGATTTGCGCGTTTTATCAACCAGGATCGAAAAAGCCATGCTGGTTAGGGTCTTGGCAACCGGTCCAGCGGTTGCGCTTTGTAATTCGAGCGCTAACTGATCGCGATACAAATTCGCGCTATCTCTAGTTTGAGCAATCACAACCACTTGTTCTGGGTTGGCACCTTTATCAACTAGGTGCAAAAAACGAGCTTTCAGGCAGCTTGTTTTTCCCGAGCCTGGAGAGCCAATAACGGTGACTACCGCTTCGGCAGGCAAGTTCACCGCTTGGAGCTGAGTGTTATCAAGAGAAAGGTCCCTGACCGAGTCAATGTGCGAAAGGGGCACGAACTTCTGTTGGGTCATATCAAACAAGATACCCGAGCCTTCTGACAATAGATGTCTAGCCCACAGTTTTCCTGCCGTAATCTAGTACTAGAAAGGTTGGTCATGGACATCAAAATCGGCATCAAAGACTCAGCTCGCGAACTCAGCTTCGACACCTCCGCTAGCGCTAAGGAGTTGGAGGCATCGATTCGTTCTGCGATGGACTCCGATGCCAAGCTGATCAGCTTGACCGATTCCAAGGGCAACGTATTTTTGATCCCAACCAAGTCAATTACTTATCTTGAGCTTGGTGCGGAGGAAGCAAGAAGGGTTGGGTTTATCGCCTAATGGAGTTTCTGTTTATTGTTTTTTACGCAGCTGTCTTGGCTCTGGTGGCACCAGCTGTGAACATCAGATCTGATCGATATGGTTCTTTTGTGCCAACCGCAATTGCTTTAGCAACCGGTTCTTTTCTTTGGATACTTCTTACTGTCCTTGGCTTTGGCTATACCGATGCATGGATCTGGACCATCGTTATGGTGGCTATGCCAGTAGCGATGTATTTTGGCCCAAAGTTTCTGGAATCAAAAAGAGAAAAGAAAGATCAACTGACCCTTTTAGGCAGCTAGACCGATTGAATCCATTCTCAGCGAGTGAGCCGCAATCATCTCGCTGATAAGTGGCTCAATCTTGGAGTAAGACTCTAGGTTTACTTTTCTTTCTTGCTCAGCACTCAAGCTCGCGCTCTTATCGATACCGGCAAGCTTTCGATTATCGAAAGCGGCCCTAACTTCCAGCAATACATCTCCCATAAGGCGTCTGCCCCAAAGAGCCAGCCTCGAGTCAAGCTCTGGATTCATTTCCTTGCCCTCTGTGATAACTTTCTGAGCAAATTTCTCGAAGGTCTTATCCGAAAGTGCCTTCTCGACCGACTCGCGAAGTTCCGAGTTCAGGCCAACAGCCAACCTCTTATAGAAATCATCCAGCAGTCCAGAAACTAGATAGACCTTGATGATGGCTTCATACCAATCAACGCCTGAAGTCCTGGAGTGAAAAGTGTCGATTCGCTCAGTGAAAGGATCCATCGAGTCGGTGACATCAACACCCAAGCCAGAAAGCTTTTTTGAAACCGTGCGGTATTTTTCAAAACTCTTGGCTGCAGCTTCACTGAGCTCAGCTTTGTATTGAGTGGTAGGAGCGTATTTGAGCTCATTGGTAAGAATTTCAAAATTCGAAAGTAACAAGTACGCAAGCTGACCTAGGTAGGCCTTTGGTTCAGGCGTGTATGGCTTGAGATTGATTTTGGTCTTGTTTCTAGCAGCGCGCTCTTCACGATCAGGCAAAACAAGCTTGCCGACTTTTTTCCGTAAGGATTTCAACCACTCAAACACCTTTCAAGCATAAACGGGATAGCGCCTTGGCAAGTAGAGTAAGAAGAGCATATATAGGAGTAATTTGACTTTCAAAGACTTAGGTATCGATCCAGATATCTATCAGGCCCTAGAGGGCCGAGGAATCACGAGTCCATTTCCAATCCAGGAGCAGGCAATACCGCTTGCCCTAACTGGCCAGGACATTATTGGCCAAGCCAAAACTGGCACCGGCAAGACCTTAGGCTTTGGCCTACCTCTTATTCAATCCCTTGGACTGAATCCAGAAAAAGGTGCAAAAGCACTGGTAGTTGTTCCAACGAGGGAATTAGCCATTCAGGTTGCAGAGGATCTAAAGCACGCTTGCTCTAATCGCTCAACTACCGTGGCCGCAATCTATGGTGGAAAAGCTTACGAGGGACAAATTGCCGAAATCGATGCCGGAGCGCAGATCATTGTTGGAACTCCTGGTCGACTAATTGATCTTTCAAAACAAAAGAAGCTCGATCTCAAACACATCCAGTTCATGGTGCTAGACGAAGCCGACGAAATGCTAGATCTTGGCTTCTTGCCAGATGTTGAAAAGCTTTTTGCTTACACCCCGGAGTCACGTCAGACCATGCTGTTTTCAGCCACCATGCCAGGGGCAATTGTGTCCCTTGCAAGGCGCTACCAAAACAAGCCAGTACACATCAGGGTCAACGACCCCGATGAGGGGCTCACCAAAGCCGACATCAAGCAGTTTGTTTACCGGGCACACGCACTCGACAAAGACGAGGTGGTTGGAAGAATTCTGCAGGCCGAAGGCCGCGGCAAGACAATCATTTTCTGCCGCACCAAGCGCCAGGCTGCCAAGCTAGCCGATGAGCTAATTGACAGAGGGTTCAATGCAAGCGCCTTACACGGAGACATGTCTCAAGAAGCCCGAGAGAAATCGATGGCCAATTTCCGCTCTGGAAAAAAAGACATCCTGGTCGCTACCGAGGTCGCAGCCCGCGGAATTGACGTTGACGATGTGACACATGTTATTAACTACTCAGTGCCAGAAGATGAAAAGGCTTACCTGCACCGCGTTGGAAGAACCGGTCGTGCGGGAAGATTGGGAATTGCCGTCACATTTGTGGACTGGGAAGATCTTGCTCGCTGGACCCACATCAACATAGAGCTAAAGTTTGGCCAACCAGATCCAACCGAAACTTACTCAAGCTCTGAGCACCTATTTACTGACATGAACATCCCTGCTGGCACCAAGGGAAGACTCAAAGCAAGCACCCGAGTGGAAGCTCCAAAGTCTTCCAGGCCACAGGGACAAAAAGGCTCCAGGCCATCAAGAGGATCTGATGCTAAACCTGAGCGCTCCGGTGAGAAAAGACCTGATCGTCCCGCAGCAACTGCTAATAGAACACGGAATCGCACCCGCGGTGGAAACAGCTAAAGCGAAGCTTTAGTTCCTGTTCCAAGCTTCACGATTCGATCTAACATTTCTTGACTTGTGGTGTTCTCACCCAACTGATTCGGCTTTCCGGCAACGCCGTGATAATCGCTCGAACCGGTAACAACAAGATCATGCTTGGAAGCCAAATCAAGCAACCAAGATCTGGCAGCTTCTGGAACATCGCGGTGGTAAACCTCAATACCCGCTAAGCCTCTTTGGATCATTTGCTCGAAATGATCCAGCGGCAGATCTTCTGGGCTAGTGTCTGGCCCAACACCTTTTAGTGGGTGAGCAATTACTGATACTCCCCCGGCCATACCGATTAGTTCAATTGCCTCAACGGTGGAAACCGCCGAGTGCGAAACATAGAAAGGTCCATCAGAAGCTAAGTAGTAATCAAACGCTTCGCTTCGGTCAGAAACTTTTTTCATAGTCACCAAGGTGTCCGCGATAGCGGGGCGCCCAATGGTTGCACCTTTATCTAGGTGATCTAAAACCATCTCCCAGGTAATTGGCATTTCCGTTGCGAGCTTGTCGACAATGGCCCGAGCTCTTGCCTCGCGGGTGGCAACGGTGTCTCCCAGCACCACAGCAAGTGCTTCATGGTTTGGATCAGGTAGGTAAGCAAGTAGGTGGACGCTGATTCTAATTGTGCGGCCAAATCTTTCGATATCTGAAACACTTGTTACTTCGATTCCTGGAACAAAACCCAACCCAAGCTCTAGGGCTTTGGATCTGGCTTCATCCCAGCCCGAGACGGTGTCGTGATCGGTAAGGGCCAAGACGTTGATGCCGGCTTTAGCGGCATTGCTAACTAGCTGGCTGGGGGTGTCTAGGCCATCAGATCTAGTTGAGTGCGTATGGAGGTCTATTTTGACCATGAAAATCCCTGTTCTGTTAGCTCAACACTACCCAACGCCCAAGACAGCGCTGGAATGACACAATAGTTGGATGGCTAGCGAAAAAAAAGAGGTCGCAGGAACAAACCGTTCTAGAACCCCAAACAGCAAAGAGTTTCTTGATTACATTTCAAGCGGCTGGAAAGAAAGTTCCAACAAAGCCATATCTCAAAGCCCCGCAGCTGATTTTGCGAAATATAGGCGCGACAAAGTCGCAGCAGCCTTTGCCAACCAACTGATTGTGATCGAAGCTGGTGCCCCCAAGACCAGATCCAACGACACCGAGTATCGCTATCGACCACACGCAGCCTTTGCCCACCTAACCGGTTGGGGATCACAAACAGTTCCGGACTCTGTGCTGGTTATCGACACCAAAGAATCTACCCAGATTCTGTTTTTGCGCCCAACCGCTGGCAAAGATTCCGACGAGTTCTTCGCCAACCCAGCTATCGGTGAATTCTGGGTGGGAGCAAGACCCACTCTCGAAGATGTCTCCGCACTACTAAAAATAGACACCCGCGATCTAAGTGAACTTGATGCTTACCTAGATAAGAAAAAAACCACAACCCTTGAAGACAGCGATCTGGCTCAGTTTGTTTCTGAGCTGAGACTTATCAAAGATTCCTATGAGATCGACCAAATGCGTCAAGCCGTTGCTAGCTCGATACGAGGTTTCGAAGACATCGTGAAAGCTCTACCAAAAGCTGCGAAGCACCCGCGCGGCGAAAGAATTATTGAAACGGCTTTTTTTGCAAGAGCCAGACTCGAAGGTAACGACCTAGGTTACGAAACCATTGCTGCTGCCGGAAAAAATGCCTGCATCCTGCACTGGATAACCAACCACGGACCAGTAAACAGTGGCGAGCTAGTTTTAGTTGACGCTGGTATAGAGCTGGACTCTTTGTATACGGCGGATATAACCCGAACCTTGCCGATAAACGGCAAGTACTCCGATGCTCAGCTCGAGGTTTACTTGGCAGTGCTGGAAGCTGCCGATGCAGCTTTTGCGGTAGCCAAACCAGGCATCAAGTTCCGCGAAATCCATGAAGCTGCCATGAAGGTGATTGCTCACAAAGTTGCCGGTTGGTCAATACTGCCAGTTAGCGCTGAAGAATCACTTGAAGCGCAAAAGCAGTTTCATAGGCGCTGGATGGTGCACGGCACCAGCCACCACTTAGGAATTGATGTTCACGACTGCGCTCAGGCAAGAAAAGAAATGTATCTGGACGCCGAGCTCAAAGAGGGAATGATTTTCACCATTGAGCCAGGTTTGTATTTCCACGAGAACGACCTACTAGCACCTGAAAGATTCCGCGGAATTGGCGTAAGAATCGAAGACGACGTGCTGGTGACCAAAGACGGTGTTGAGAATCTTTCAGCCAAACTTCCAAGAACTCCAGCGGAGATTGAATCCTGGATGGCTAGTCTTAGCTAGCTTTTTGAAGCTGGCTTTTTTGTGGCAGGCTTCTTGGTCTCAGTTGTCTTACTTGCCTTTATGGCTTTTTTGGCGTCAGCTAATTGACCGGTTGGAACAATCACGTCGTACTTTTTAGCAACCACGGCTTGAGCTGAGATAAAGCTTCTTTTGTTTCGGGTCATGCTAAAACGAATCACGTTTAGCAGCATTCCAACTCCAGCACCGATAACTATTCCAGCACTCAGGTTTGTGATCACCACCTGCTCTGTTGTACTGGTAGCTCCAAAGAGCAGTCCAAAAAATAGTCCGATCCAAGAACCGGTAACGGCACCGGAGAGTGCAACTCTTCCGTAGCCAAGCTTGCCCTTTAGGGTCTCAACTGTTTTTAGGTCAGAGCCAATTATGGAAATAAGTCTTGCCGGGAAACCGTTTTCAACCAGCTTCTCAACTACCTTTACCGCTTCTAGGTAGTTTTTGAACTGGCCAACAACTTCGCCCTCAGGAAGGGTGGATGGTGCATTTTTCTGACTCATGTTTCTATTCTCTCATGCCTGTCCGTAGAGTTAAGGGGTGTCCGAGGCCCTGATCTATCAAGCTCTTTCAAAAGTAATTGACCCTGAGCTTCGCATTGCTTTGACCGAGCTCGATATGGTCGGAAAAGTAAGCTTCCAAAATGGCACCGCAGATGTTGAAATCAAGCTCACCATAACTGGCTGTCCTGCAGCTAGACGCATCGAACAAGAAACCCACGATGCGGTGGCAGCTGTTCCAGGAGTGCAAAAAATCAATGTGAGACTTACGGTAATGACCCCTGAAGAACGGGATGCCCTGAAGAAGAAACTGCGTGGCGGCAAACCCATGCGACACAATCCCTTTGATAAAGACACCCTTACCAATATCTTTTTGATTGGCTCAGGTAAGGGTGGTGTTGGTAAATCCACCTTGACCGCTAACTTGGCGGTAGCTCTTGCTAGCCAAGGTCAAAAAGTCGGCCTTATCGATGCCGACATCTTTGGCTTTTCAATTCCTGGGCAACTGGGCATAACCGAAAAGCCAACCCGGGTAGACGAGCTGATCTTGCCCCCGATTGCATTCGGTGTGAAGGTGATCTCGATTGGCATGTTCGTTGAAGACAACAAACCCGTTGCTTGGCGAGGACCCATGCTGCACCGAGCCGTCGAGCAATTCTTGAGCGATGTCTTCTGGGGCGATCTGGATGTGTTGCTAGTAGACCTACCTCCTGGAACAGGTGATGTGGCAATTAGCCTTGGGCAGTTATTGCCAAGCGCCAAAACTGTCGTTGTGACAACACCGCAGATATCAGCCAGCGAGGTCGCCGAGCGATCGGGAGCCGTCGGCTTACAAACCGGTCAAGCCATCTTTGGCGTTATTGAGAACATGAGTTACCTAGAACAAGATGGCAAGAAAATTGAGCTTTTTGGAGCTGGCGGCGGCGAGCTCGTTGCTAAGTCTTTGAGTGCACTGTCTGGAGTGGCCGTTCCGCTGCTTGGCCAAGTGCCGATATCGGTCGCTTTGCGCGAAGGTTCCGATACCGGAGCACCACTTTGTGCCAGTGAATCACAAGATGCGGCAGCTATAGAGATTCAGAAGATTGCCAGCTTGATAGCCAAACAAGCTCGATTACTTGCTGGTAGAAAGCTGAATCTGGATCCCAAGTAATTATCTATTCGTAGAATGATAACCATGAGCGAATACAGCATCCCGAGCCTTTTATCCCACCTGCCGGAAAGTTCCGACCAGGTCACAATTGTGAACCCGACCACGGGTCAGAAAATCTATGACCTGCCGCAACTAAGCGTTGGCCAGGTAGCAAAAGCAGTTGCCGACTCAAGACTTGCTCAGCCTTCGTTTGCAGCTATGCCGGTCAAGGAACGCGCTGCAGCGCTATTTAGATTGCACGATTTACTTCTAAACAACCAAGACAAGTTGATGGATCTATTGCAGCTTGAAACCGGTAAAGCTCGCGCTCACGCTTTCGAAGAGGTAGCAGGCGCTCTAGGCTCCACTCGTTACTATGCCAAAATTTCTCCTAAGGTTCTAAAAAAGAAGATCACAAACTCAGGTGTGCCATTTGTGACTCGTTCTTATGTCACTTACTCCCCCGTTGGAGTTGTTGGAGTAATCACCCCGTGGAACTACCCGCTTGCTTTGCAGATGCTTGATGTCTTGCCAGCACTTGCGGCAGGAAACACTGTGGTGCAAAAAGCTGACAACCAAACAGCGCTGGTTTCCCTTTACGCCAGAAAGTTAGCCATCGAAGCCGGTATTCCAGATAGTGCCTGGACAATCGTGGTTGGCGACGGTGCAACTGTTGGAAACGCGGTTACTGACTCGGTTGACTACGTTGCCTTTACTGGTTCAACTAAGACCGGAAAGATAGTTGCTGAGCGAGCAGCCAAGAGATTGATTGGTTACTCACTCGAGCTAGGTGGCAAGAACCCGCTCATTGTTCTTCCAGGTGCCAAACTTGGCGACGCAGCCGAGAAGGTTATCGCTGGAGCCTTTGGAAACTCGGGACAGCTTTGCGTATCCATTGAACGCGTCTATGTTCCAAATAACCAAAAAGAAGCTTTTGAAAAAGAGCTTGCATCCCGCGTTAACTCACTCAAGATCGGAAAGAGTGACAACTTCGAGATGGACATGGGAACCCTAACCGGTATCAACCAACTAAAGCGCGTTGAAGAATACGTTTCCGACGCTGTTAGCAAGGGAGCCAAAGTGCTAGCTGGAGCTAAGGCGCTTCCAGAGCTAGGACCTTACTTTTACTCCCCAACTGTGATGACCAATATCAAGCCAGAAATGAGACTCGCTCGCGAAGAAGTCTTCGGTCCATTTATTGCGGTTGTCGGTTACGACAGCATTGATGAAGCGGTTGAATTGGCCAACGACACTGAGCTTGGATTAAACGCCTCGGTGGTGGGACCGTTGAAACTAGCCGAGAAAGTTGCCAACCGCCTAATGGCAGGATCGGTGAACATCAACGAGGGTTACCGCGCCGCTATGGCATCAGTTGACTCCCCCATGGGAGGAATGAAGCTATCCGGGGTTGGAAGAAGAAATGGTCACTACGGCTTGCTGAGATTTACCGAAGCAAGAACTGTTGGAATTGCTACTGGATTGATTAACTTTCCGTCGAGAGCCAAGCAATACAAAAAGATGGCGCCTCTAATGAACGCTCTAGCGAAAGTTATGAAGAAGCTCTAGGTTGCTTCCGAATCAAAAGGGGCAACTTCGCCCACAGCTAACCTTGGCTGCACTCTGGTTGTTGGCTTATTCAGTGTTGCAACTGTTGCTGGGGCATCGGTTTCGGCCAAGGCCTCACGAATGATTCTTCGAGGATCGTATTTTCTTGGATCAAGTTGTTTCCAATCGAGTTCTTCACCGATTTCTGATTGCAACTGACCTTTGGCACCTTCGGCCATTTTCTTCAAAGACTTAATGAAATTCGCCAACTGTTTGGCATAGTGCGGTAACTTATCTGGGCCCAGCACAAAAACAGCTATCAACCCAAGAATTAATAGCTTTTCGCCGGAGAGTCCAAACACCCATATAGGCTACCTCTTTGGCTGCGGCCATTTACACCCGAGCGGCTCTAAGCTTTGAGATTAGGAGAGATCATGGTCGACAAGATATCAAGCTGGAAGTTCACCGAAGACTTTGTTTCGGAGTCGCCAGCCATAATCGAAGCTCGGGCCAGGGCTGAAGAATTAGGAATCGAGTGTGTAACGCCTAGTGTTGGCTCACACCTAGCTTTGATCGCCTCCGCTTTAGGAGCCAAGGCCATCGTTGAAGCCGGAACCGGTGCTGGAGTATCGGGTTTATGGATATTAAGCGCCTCAGAGGATTCAGTTTTAGCAACTATTGATTCTCACCCCGAGTTTCAGCTAGCTGCCAAGATGGCATTCAAGGATGCCAGAATTTCACCTCTTAGAACCAGAGTTATCTCCGGTAAGGCAACCGAGGTTATGTCCAACATGGCCGATGCCGGTTACGACCTAGTTTTCCTAGACGCCGAGCGAGGCGATTTGGAAGATCAGCTCAGGCAGGCATCGCGCTTACTTCGACCAGGGGGTGTGGTGGCTATTTCTCACGCGCTGTGGCGAGATCGAGTACCAGATCCTGCCATGCGCGATGAGGCGACAGTGATTTATCGTGATGTTTTGAGATTGTTTTCTACTCAGCAGGACTTCATTTCTGCTTTATCGCCGGTGGGCGATGGCTTACTGATGGCCAGCAAGAGAGTTACTTCTTCTTAACTACGCCTTCTAGGACTTTGTGAAGGCTCTTGGCTTCTTCTTCGTTTACCGAAACAACTAAGCGACCGCCACCTTCAAGAGGGACTCTCAAGATGATTAGACCGCGAGGTTCGCGTTCTGCTTCCATTGGTCCATCGCCGGTGCGAGGCTTCATTGCTGCCATTTTTACTCCTTGAAATACTTTTGGCCAATGGGCCTAAGTTCCAAGTTTATCAAAGATTTGAGGTCAGAAAATTTCTCAATCCATTTTCACAGGCGTAAATCTGGCTAGCTGGCAGGGATTCATCATCGGCGTGAGCCTTATTGGGGTCCCCCGGTCCATAATTCACCGCTGGAATGCCTAGTTCACTGAATCTGGCAACATCAGTCCAGCCATACTTTGGATGAACTGATGTGCCAACGGCAGCAACAAATGCCTTGGCCTCGGGGCTTTGTAGCCCTGGCCTTGCTCCTGGTGCACTGTCAACAATGTTGATCTCGCAACCGGTAAACAAACTCTTCACGTAATCCCCCGCTTGCGCTTGCGTCTTTGAAGGAGCGAACCGATAGTTCACAGTCAAAATTGCCCTATCGGCAATCACGTTGGTTGCGATACCGCCGTTGACCAAAACAGCGTTCAAGCTTTCTTTGTATACCAAGCCATCAACTTCGACTTCCAAAGGTGTGTAGCTAGATAAAAACTCCAAAGCGGAGCCAAGCTTATGGATTGCATTTTCACCCATCCAAGACCTTGCTGAGTGGGCCTTTTTGCCCGAAAACACTAACTCGGCCCGCAAGGTTCCATTGCAGCCACCCTCAACAATCGAACCAGTGGGCTCGCAAAGCACCGCAAAGCCACCCTTGATCAAATCCGGATGATTTCGAACTAACCTTCCAAGACCATTCTTGGCTGCTTCCACTTCCTCGTTGTCGTAAAACACCCATGTCACATCAACTGTTGGCTCGGTTACGGTTGCGGCGAGCTTTAGCATCACGGCTACGCCTGATTTCATATCCACCGAGCCGCGACCCCAGATAACCTGCTCGCGCTCAAAAGACATCAGTTTGGTTGGAAGATTATCCGCGACCGGAACGGTGTCGATGTGTCCTGCGATAATGACTCTTTTTGATCTGCCGAGATTGGTGCTTGCCACCACTGCGTCGCCGTCTCGAACCACGCTTAGGTGACCAACTAACTTGAGGGCTGATTCGATAGCGTCTGCTATTTCGCGCTCATTGCCCGAAACCGATTCGATGTCACACAGCTCGCGAGTGAGCTCGGCAACGTCAGAATTGAGATTTAGGTTCCTGCTGGACACATTCCAGAGCCTAGCTTGTAATCTTGGAAGATGAGCGAAGAAACAACCAAGGCCTGGGGACATGGCTTGGCAACCAAAGATGCCCAAGGCCATGTCTTGGATGTTTGGTTTCCAGACCCGAAACTCGGCCCCGCTCCAAAAACCGATGCGCTCTGGGTGGTCCCAAAAGAACTTGATGCTCTGGTCGGTTCTGACCCAAGAAGAGCAATCGAAACCCATGTTGTTAGAACCGAGATTGATCTCACACAGCCAGTTAGCTCAACCGAAGATGCCTATCTCAGACTTCACTTACTTTCGCACCTACTGGTAAAACCCAACTCCATCAGTCTCGAAGGACTTATTGGCGCCATGCCAATTGTTGCTTTCACTTCAATTGGGTCTGTAGCGCTAAATGATCTAGACAGATTGCGCCCAGCGCTCACCAAAGCGGGAGTTGTTATTCACGCCATCGATAAGTTCCCAAGACTCGTTGACTATGTAACGCCAAAGAAAGTGAGAATTGCCGACGCCTCCAGAGTGCGGTTAGGCGCGTATTTGTCCCCCGGAACAACAATCATGCACGAAGGTTTTGTGAACTTTAATGCAGGAACTCTGGGAGCTTCGATGGTGGAGGGAAGAATCTCCCAAGGAGTGGTAGTGGGCGATGGATCTGACATCGGAGGCGGAGCCTCGATTATGGGAACCCTTTCTGGTGGTGGAAAACAAGTTGTCAGCATCGGAAAGCGTGCGCTGCTTGGAGCTAACTCCGGAATTGGTATTTCAATCGGCAACGACTGCGTGGTTGAAGCAGGACTTTATGTGACCGCGGGAACCAAATTGACCCTTATTGCTGATGGCAAAGAACAGAATCTAAAAGCTGCTGAGCTATCGGGCATTGACAATTTGTTATTCAGGCGCAACTCGATGACCGGAAGAGTCGAAGCTTTGGTTAGAACTGGTGCTGGAGTGGAACTAAATAAAGATCTGCACCCGTAAATTACTTTCCAGTTATGGAATCCCAGCCCTTGGCTTCTAGTGGCACACCATCAAGATAAAGCTCTGGCTCACCAGCACTAACAACGCCGATGGCCTTGAAAGCCTTTGGCAAAACCGCGTCTTTGGGAAAAGTTGCAACCAGAGCGTGATCTTCGCCGCCGTGTAAGACCCAGTTCTTTGGATCCACGCCTAATCCCAATGCTGGAAGCTCAAGCATGGCTTCGAAGCCTTGCAGTTCTTTGGATGCAAGCTCGATTGCAACACCGGATGCATTGCAAATGCGATGCAAATCCACACTCAATCCATCAGAAAGATCGAGCATGCTGGTAGCACCGGCAATCGAAGCCTCAACACCTTGCTGGATAGGTGGCTCGGGTCGCAAATGATATGAGACCCAATCATCATAAGAATTAATCAGGTCCTTATTTTCTGATTGCAATAGCGCCAGACCGCAGGAAGATTTCCCTAGTGTTCCAGCCACAGCAACGATGTCGCCGGCTTGTGCGCCGGATCGAAGCACGGGCGTTCTGCCTTCCATGCTGCCGTGCACGGTTACCGAAACAACAAGCTGGTCTCCTGCGGCAAGATCTCCGCCAACCACACCAGCTCCTGGAGCCAGCGCTTTGCAGGCGGCATCTAAACCATCGGCGAAGCCTTCTAGCCAGGAGATCTTGGTGGTTTTTGGAACTACCAGAGCAACAACCAACGCTGTTGGTTTTGCTCCCATGGCTGCAATGTCAGCCAGATTGGTTGCTACCGCTTTGTATCCAAGATCAAAGGAGCTCGACCAATCCAATCTAAAGTCATGATTTTCAATCAAGGTGTCGGTGGAAACCACAAAAGATTGATCGGCAACAATCACGGCCGCATCATCGCCCGACCCAACCAACGCGTGAACGCTGGGGGTTAGGCGCGCCACGGTGCGCCTAAGACTTTCTATCTCGCCTAGCTGCTCTAAAGTTTGCTCGTTCACAAATCAAAGGTAGCCTTAATAGCGATGCTAAAAAACCACCTATTACTTCTAACCGCTTCCGTGCTGGTGCTAACTGGCTGCGCTCCGGTGGTTCCTCTGGAGCCTGCCGAGCAGGCAAATGATGCGGTTTGTGCGGAGATTATTGTTCGCCTGCCCGATGAGCTCGCAGGATTACCCGAGCGAAGAGTAAACGCCCAATCAACCGCCGCCTGGGGTGAACCAGCCGCGGTGATCTTGCGCTGTGGCCTAGAACCTGTCGAAGTAAGCTCGCTAGTTTGCGTGACCGCATCAGATATCGATTGGTTACTTGATGAATCCGAGGCTCCGAACTATAGGTTTATTTCATTTGCTCGCTCTCCCGCAACCGAAGTAATTGTTGACTCAACGGTGGTTGCTGGAGTCACGGTGCTCGAAGAGCTAGCGGCATCAATTAGCGTGCTGGATGCAACCAAGCGCTGCACCGAGGTAACAAACTAAGACCAGCCGTGCTCTTTTAAAGCCTCGCGAGCTTCTTTTCTCGCTGAGTACGGAGTTCTAACTCCCTTGATGTCTCGATAGTCCTGGTGTCCTGGCCCTGCCCACAAAATCGCATCTCCGGTTGTTGCTAGCGAGACTGCCTTGCGAATGGCAGCTTCCGGAGGTGAAACGTTATAGATCTCGTGGTTTGGATAAGACTCACGGGCAGATTTTTCTAGACCAGCGCGAATCGAAGTAGGGTCTTCAAATCTTGGGTGGTGATCGGTTATAACCAGAATGTCTGAACCGGCAGCAGCGACCTGCGCCATAGCTGGCCGCTTACTTGGATCGCGATCACCGTCAGCGCCAAAGAGCATAATTACTTTTCCTGAGGTGACTTTTCTCACGGCATCTAGGGTGTGTAAGAAAGCATCCGGGCTGTGTCCAAAGTCAACATAGACCGCAGGTCCAGTGTCACCACTTACTCGCTCAGTTCTACCTGGCAGGTAAGCATCAATTCCGCCTTCGATAGCTTTGGCAATTGCTTTCGGGTCAAACCCAGCCTCAATTAGCATCACGATGGCAAGACCTGCGTTTGCTGCCATGTGGGCACCAAGTAGTGGAACGCGAGATCTAATGGTCACACTGTCTGGACCGGCAAGAACAAAAGATGTGTACTTAGGGTTTTCAGCCGTAACAGCAACGTGCCACTTGGCTTCAACTCCCAATTCGCTAGTGATGGTCACAACCGGAACTTCTGATCTTTCAACAAAGGCGCGGCCGTATTTGGAATCAAGACACACCACACCGCGCTTGGCGCGGTGTGCCGAAAAGAGCGGAAGCTTGGCCTCTAGATAATCCTGCATGTCTTTGTAATCATCCAGGTGGTCATGGCTCAAATTAGTAAAGCCAACAACATCAAAGTGCAATCCATCCACCCGAAGCTGAGAAAGAGCTTGCGCAGAAACCTCAATAGCCACCGAGGTGACTTTCTTCTCGCGCATCCTTGCAATCAGCGCCTGCATCTCGGTGGACTCAGGGGTAGTTAGCCTACTCACGATTGTCTCGCCAGCGATGTGACGCTCAGCGGTGGAAGTAAGCCCAGTAACCTGACCCATTTGGCGCAGGATTGCTTCTAGCAAATAGGTCGTCGAGGTTTTGCCGTTGGTTCCAGTGGTTCCAAAAAGTAGCGGCATCTTGCCAGGAAGATTCCCATAAACATAAGCCGCTAGGTTACCTAGGTGCTGCCTCGGGCTTTCGATTCGAACAACAGGAACTGAGATTGTCTTGGTGTGTGAAAGGCCCGCGGTATCGGTAGCAACTGCGGTTGCGCCAAGTTCAAGGGCTTTTTCAATAAATTCCGCACCGTGGGTTTTCTTGCCAGGCATCGCAACAAATAGATCTCCGGGGCGAAGATCGTTGGTGTTCATGCTGATACCGGTCAGCACGGCATCCTGAGCTGGAGCGTCTAAACCGAAATGTGCTGCGAAATCTTTTAGGGAAACTGGGGTCACAAAATCAGGCCGAAGAAGGGGCGGTATTTGCTCTTTCACTAGCTCAATTTACCATTCGGGACAATTTAGCTTGGGGATTTAGGGAAACTAGCTTGCGCTATCAACAAGAGCTAGTGAAATTAGCTCATCGATTAGGTCCTTATAGCTAAGGCCTGATTCCTGCCAGCATCTTGGGAACATCGAAATAGATGTAAAGCCTGGCATGGTGTTTATCTCATTGACCATAAAGCCCTTGTCGGTCAAAAAGAAATCCACTCTCGCAAGGCCTTTGCAGCCCAAGGCCTTGAAGGCCTTTCTGGCCATTTGTTGCATCTTTGATAATTCGTCAGAAGAGATATCTGCTGGGCAAATAAGTGTCGCCGCATCACTATCGACATACTTGGCCTCGAAGTCATAAAACTCGCGTCCGCGGACAGTGATTTCTCCTGCAACCGAAACCCTAAGTGCTCCGCCATCCAAAGAATCCAAAACTCCGCACTCAATCTCGCGACCGACTACCCCAACTTCAATAATCACCTTGTCATCGTGCTTGAAGGCTTCGGTTAGAGCAGCAGGAATGTCCTTCATCGAATCAACTTTGGTAATTCCAACCGATGAACCCGATCTAGCCGGCTTCACAAAAAATGGCAGCTTGCCTAGATCCTTGATGCGATCAAGGGCTGACTCGGGGTTGTTCAGCATGTCGGAGGCAGAAACAACTGCGTAATCCGGGCTTGGAATACCAGCGGCTTTGAATAGCGCTTTACTGAATTCCTTATCCATTGCAGCCGCTGAGCCAAGCACACCGTTACCCACATACGGAACACCCACAAGTTCTAAAAAGCCCTGCATGGTGCCATCCTCACCAAAAGGACCATGAAGCATTGGCATAACCACATCAATTACCCCAAGAGAGCGCTCTTTGCCTGAAGAATCCGCTTCAAAAAGTTCGCAAGAGCCATCCATTGCAAAACGTATAGTTGAGCCTTCAGGCTCAATGGTTTTGAGTCCATTGCTAAGACTGAGTGTTGCAGGGTCTCCCTTGAAGGGCACAAACACCCCATCGCGAGTAATGCCAACTGGGACAACTTCATACTTCGAAGTATCAATGGCGCTTAGGACCCCAGAAGCAGTGGCTACCGAGATCGAATGCTCGTTTGATTTGCCACCAAATAAGACCGCAACGCGAATTTTTGCCATGTGTTTATTCTCCCTGCGGGGTGTCACTCATGTGAGTTAGGTGAGGTGCGATGTCCTTCGGGTTCATCTTGCCTTCAATCACCAGCTCCACCTGCTCAACAATAGGCATAGCGATGTTCTTGTCTCGAGCTAGTTCCAGCACGGTGGAAACAGAAACCAATGCTTCTGCGGTTTGTGAAAGCCTGGCAAGCACTTCTCGCTTGGAGTATCCCTTACCGAGCATTTCACCTGCCTTGTGGTTTCTAGACAAAGGAGATTCGCTAGTTGCAATAAGGTCTCCAAGACCAGCAAGTCCCACCATGGTCTCTGGCTTGGCACCAAAGGCTTCTGCAAAGCGAGATATCTCTGACAAGCCTCTGGTCATAATCGAAGCCTTGGTGTTTTGTCCGTAGCCAACACCGTTCACGATTCCGATTGCAACCGCGATCAGGTTCTTCAAGATGCCGCCAAACTCAGTTCCAATTACGTCGTTATTGGTAAAAGTAGTGAAGTAAGAATTGGTGGAAGCCTTGGCAACCGCCATCGCAGACTCAGTTGAACTAGAAGCCGCTACCGATGCAGCTGGCTGCTCGGCGGCAATTTCCAACGCCAGGTTGGGACCAGAGATTACAACCACGCGGTCTTCTCCGATGCCGTGCTGGGCAATAACCTGGCTCATGCGAAGTCCGGTTTTTTGCTCAACGCCCTTCATGAGCGAAACCACAATGGCGTCTTTGGGAATGAGCTTTCCCCACTGCTCGAGATTTGATCTGAGGCTCTGGGAAGGAACAGATATGTAAACCTGGCTGGCACCTTCAAGAACTTTTTCGATATCGGTTGAAGCCACAATGCCTGCCGGCAGGTTCACTCCTGGCAGGTAGTCACCGTTTCGGTGTGAGTTATTGATTTCGGAGGCAACTTCTTCACGCCTTGACCACAGCATCACATCGGAGCCGCCATCAGCTAGCACTTTAGAAAAAGTTGTTCCCCAGCTACCTGCTCCAATTACAGCCACCTTGCTCATTTGGAATCTCCGTTTTTGGCGGCCTTTATAAAATTACCCGTCACGGTTTGACCCATAGCTACCGGATCCCACAGTGTTCCTGGTGCCTTTTCGCCGCGAAGTTGTTCCACCAATGAGGTGATGCTTCGCATCACGAGCTCGGTTGCTTCCAACAACTCTTCTGGAGATAAGTTTTCTTTTCGATACTTCGCCAGATCAATTTCATCGCCAACTAGAATCTGAACTTTCTTCCAAAAGCCTGGGCGAAACTTGCTGCTATAGCGACCCATGATCTGCTCACTGCCCCAATGGGCAATTGGATAAACCGGCACACCACTATCTAGAGCTAAGCGAATAGCCCCGGTCTTACCGCGCATTGGCCAAAGGTTAGGTTCTCTGGTGAGCGTGCCTTCTGGGTAGATGCAAATCATGTGACCGGCTTGCAGGTAAGAGTTAGCGATCTTGAACGAGTCATCGTTTCGCTGACCGCCTTTTCTAAATACTGGAATCTGACCGCCTGCAAGCAGTGCTTTACCAACTAGGGGAATGTTGAATAGCGCTTCCTTTGCAAAAAAGTGCGGACCACGCTTGAGGATCATGTAAATGAAATAGGCAACTGCCAAACCATCCATGTTGGTAGCGTGATTTGGAGTCAAGATGAAAGCTCCGGATTTTGGAAGTTTTTCCTTTCCGGTAACTTCAACTTTGAAAAACATCCGAATAACAGGAGCCACAAAAAAAGCAATTATGCGAACAGCTAGTGGGTTCTCGTCCGTTGTTACCTTCGGCATCGGAATAAACTTTTGCTTTTTAGCCATGGCTACTCCGCGTAACTAAAGTCGGCCCCAAGATCTGAAAGCTTCTCAAGGAAGTGCTCGTAACCACGAGAAATTAGCTGCGCATTGCTGACATTAGAAACACCTTTAGCGGTCAAAGCTGCCACCATGTGGCTAAAGCCACCGCGCAGATCAGGAACCACAATGTCCGCCCCGTGCAGTGCAGTCGGACCCGAGATAACCGCCGAGTGGTAGAAGTTCATCTGGCCGAAGCGGCAAGGGTTACCTCCAAGGCACTCACGGTAAATCTGAATCTGTGCACCCATCTTTACCAATGCATCCGTAAAACCAAAACGGTTCTCATAAACAGTCTCATGAACAATCGAAAGACCCTTGGCTTGGGTAAGAGCAACTACCAGCGGCTGCTGCCAGTCAGTCATAAAGCCTGGATGAACATCGGTTTCGATAACTACCGGGTGAAGATCTTCACCTTTTTGGTAGAAACGAATTCCATCGTCTTCGATGTCAAAGCCACCGCCAACTTTCCTGAAAACGTTCAGGAAAGTTGTCATTTCAATCTGCCTTGCTCCCCCAACAAAGATATCTCCACCGGTAGTCAAAGCTGCTGCTGCCCAAGAGGCCGCTTCGTTGCGATCAAATAGTGCGCGGTGGGTGTAGCCATTCAGGCTCTCAACACCTTCAATTCGAATAGTGCGATCCGTGTCGACAGAGATAATCGCACCCATCTTCTGCAGTATGGCGATTAGGTCCATGATCTCTGGCTCAATGGCAGCACCGGATAGCTCGGTTAGACCCTTAGCTCGAACCGAAGTTAGAAGCACCTGCTCGGTAGCACCAACGCTTGGGTAAGGAAGTGACAACTTGGCTCCATGTAGGCCATTTGGGGCGCTCAACCTGGTTCCGTTTTGGGACTTTTCGATAACGGCTCCAAACTTACGAAGCACATCCAAGTGGAAATCCACTGGGCGACCACCGATGTGGCAACCGCCAAGGTCAGGAATAAACGCCTCACCTAGCTGGTGCAGTAGCGGGCCACAAAACAGGATTGGAATGCGAGAAGACCCGGCATGAGCATCGATGTCAACCATGCGAGCTTGCTTGACGCCTCTGGGGTCAAGCTCCATAACTCCCGCGTCGTTGAAGTTGATTGAAACTCCGTGCAATTCCAACAGCCTGGCAACAACTTCAACGTCGCTAATCTTTGGCACATCTTTTAGAACGCTTGGGGAATCTGCAAGTAAAGCGGCAACCATCGCCTTGGTGACGAGGTTCTTGGCACCTTTTAGATCCACGCGACCTGAGAGCGGCTTTCCGCCGTTTACGGTTATGACGCTCATTAGATTCCCTTAGCTGGCAGAGTTAGTGGCTTCCACGCCTCGCGTGATGACTCATAGGAAGTAATTGCTCCCTCGTCCCTCAAACTTAGTGCAATGTCGTCAAGGCCTTCCATCAATCGCCACTTGGTATAGGCATCAATAGCAAAAGAAACAGTCAAATCCCCAACAGTTAGGCTCTGATTCGGCAAATCAACACTTGCCGACACCCCAGGGTCGGCGTCGATGATATCCCAAATCTGCTTGGTTTCGTCCTCGGTAATTACGCCTGTTATCAAACCCTGCTTACCGCTGTTACCAGTAAAGATGTCTGCAAACTTTGCCGAGAACACCGCCTTGAATCCCCAATCACGAAGAGCCCAAACCGCATGCTCTCTCGATGATCCTGTTCCAAAATCAGGCCCTGCAATCAGCACTTCACCGTTTTGAAAAACTGGCTGATTCAATACAAAATCAGGCTCAGCTTTCCAAGAGGCAAACAGCGCATCTTCAAAACCGGTTTTGGTAATTCGTTTCAAATAGCTAGCCGGAATGATCTGATCAGTATCAACGTTTGATCTTTTCAGAGGAACTGCAACACCAGAAAAAGTAGAGATCTTTTCCATTAGGCCATCACCTCTAGATCCGCTGGCGAAGATAGCGTCCCGCGAATAGCGGTAGCCGCTGCAACCAGCGGAGAAACAAGGTGCGTTCTAGCACCTTTACCCTGGCGACCTTCAAAGTTTCGGTTTGACGTTGAAGCGGCCCGCTCGCCTGCGGCGAGCTGGTCTGGGTTCATACCCAAACACATCGAACAGCCGGCGAATCGCCACTCGGCACCAAAGTCTTTGAAAATCTTGTCGAGGCCTTCTTCTTCGGCCTGGATCCGAACCTTTTGTGATCCGGGAACAACCATCATGCGAATGCCATCAGCTTTTTTCTTACCCTCAACGATTGCTGCTGCGGCACGGAGGTCCTCAATGCGCGAGTTAGTGCAGGAGCCCAAAAACACTGTGTCAACACGAATGTCTTTCATCTTGGTTCCAGGCTTTAGATCCATGTATTCAAGGGCACGAAGTGCGGCCGCTTTTTCGTTAGGGTCAGAAATTGTTTCTGGGTCAGGAACACTATCCAAAAGCGAGACACCTTGGCCTGGATTGGTTCCCCATGTCACAAACGGATCCAAAGTATCGGCGTCCAAAAATACCTCAGCGTCAAACTTCGCACCCTCATCGGTAGGAAGTGTTTTCCAGTATTCAACCGCGTCGTCCCAGTCTTTTCCGGTTGGAGCGTGGGGGCGACCCTTTAGATAGGCAAACGTAGTTTCATCAGGAGCCACCATGCCAGCTCTAGCCCCAGCCTCGATAGACATATTGCAAATGGTCATTCGAGCTTCCATGGACAAAGCTCTGATTGCACTGCCTCGGTACTCAAGCACGTAGCCTTGGCCACCACCAGTTGAGATCTTGGCAATAACGGCCAAGATGATGTCCTTGGAAGTTACCCCTGGTCTCAAGGTTCCTTCAACGTTGATAGCCATGGTCTTGAATGGCTTCAAAGGAAGAGTCTGGGTGGCAAGTACGTGCTCAACCTCACTGGTTCCAATACCCATCGCGAGCGCCCCAAAAGCTCCGTGAGTAGAAGTATGGGAGTCCCCACAAACCACCGTGATACCCGGCATGGTCAAACCAAGCTGAGGTCCCACTACATGAACAATTCCCTGGTTCTTGTCTCCTAGGGAGTGCAACCTGATACCAAACTCGGCTGCATTTTTACGCAAAGCCTCAATCTGAGCCCTGGAGGTTAGATCGGCAATTGGCTTGTCGATATCGACTGTTGGAGTGTTGTGATCTTCGGTGGCGATAGTTAGATCGGGCCTTCTTACCTTACGGCCAGCAAGGCGCAAGCCATCAAAAGCCTGCGGAGAGGTAACCTCGTGCACCAAATGTAGGTCTATATAAAGAAGGTCTGGCGCACCATCCTCGCCTTTGGCGACAAGATGGCTGTTCCAAAGCTTTTCCGCCAATGTAAGCGGTGTGGAATTACCCGACATGCCTCACCTTAGATTTGTTGAAGCTCCAGTTTACCTTTGAGCGAGTAGATTGGGGCAGTGAGTATTTCTGGCCTTGATTTCCTTCAAAAACGCACTGTAAGGACACTAGCCCTAGGCCAAATACTAAGCGGATTCGGCCTTGGCTCCACACTTTCTATTGGTGCCCTATTAGCTGCCGATTTATCAGGCACGGTTGCCTGGTCGGGAGCCGCCGCTACCTTTTCTACCCTCGGAACCGCCATCTGGGCTATCCCGCTATCGCGTCTAGCGTTTGCCAAAGGCAGAAGATTCTCACTGGGCCTTGGAGCAGCGCTCGCAATCACCGGAGCGACACTTATCATTACTGCCGCCAGTTTGAAACTCTTCCCGCTTCTTCTTGTTGCGCTGTTTTTTATGGGTGCCGGCTCTGCCGCAAGCTTGCAAGCTCGCTTTGCCGCAACAGATATTCCGGTAGACAAGAAAGTCGGTAAAGATCTTTCACTTGTTGTATGGGCAACAACCATTGGCGCTGTAACGGGGCCAAATCTATTTGGACCAGGAGAAGCAGTTGGCCAATGGCTGGGCTTGCCTGATTTAACCGGTCCGTTTGTTTTCACAATCATCGCCCAGATGCTTGCCACCACCGTGTTCTGGTTTGGCCTTAGACCAGACCCGTTACTGATCGCCAGGCAAATTGATGCTCAAAATGTCAAGGTGCGTAAGAAGCTCTCTATTGCCAGTGCCTTTGGCACCTTGGCTAAGTTCCCAGTTGCGGGATACGCAATTGTTTCAATTGCGCTTTCGCATATGACCATGGTGGCGGTAATGAGCATGACCCCAGTTCATGTCACAAGCCACGGTGGCAGCTTGGTCTTTGTTGGTTTTGTTATCAGCCTTCACATTTTGGGTATGTATGCCTTTGCACCGCTGTTTGGAATCCTTAGCGACAAGATTGGCCCGATGGGAACAATCTTGACGGGCCAGGGAATCTTTGTTGCAGCACTATTGATTGCAGGTCTAGGCTCCGAGCAGGAGCACCTGGTAACCATCGGTTTGTTCCTATTGGGCCTTGGCTGGTCGGCTGCCACAGTTGCCGGATCGGCACTTTTGGTAGTTAGTGTTCCAACCGATCAAAAGACCAACGTTCAGGGCCTTAGCGACTCAATTCAAAACCTGGCCGGTGCTACCGGCGGAGCCGTAGCCGGCTCGATTGTTGCACTGTCATTGTTTACTGGATTGAATATGGCTGCTTTGGTGCCGGTTGCAATAGTTATGGCCTTTTCAGTATTTCTTCGAACTTCCAAAACCAAATCAGCTCGCGCAGAAGCCAACAACTTACCTTTGGATATCTAGCTAGCTCTTAGCCACTTAGCTCGTTCTTTTTCAGTTAGCTTCTCTATTGCATAGCGGAGCATCACCCGAGGCATTGCGGCAGCATGGCTAGCTAGAAAATCACGCAACAAACCAACGTCTTTCTTACCCACTTCTCGAAGCATCCAACCGGAGGCTTTGTGGATGAGATCGTGGGGATGATTTAGGAGCTTTTCCACCTGATCTAAAGTGACTTGAGGCTGACCGGCTCTGATGTGTGCCCAGGTGAACATGACCGAAACTCTCTGTTTCCAAAGGTCGTTAGATTTGGCAAGTTTTGCAAGCAGTGGCTTGCCAGCTGGGTTGTCGACCAAATAGGTCCCAAGATAAGGAGCAGTGACATCCACTAGGTCCCAGTTGTTGACTCTTCCTGCCTCTAGAAGCTCCAAATACAAATCAAAAAGATCCTTCTGATTGCTACTTTGTTTGGCTTTTTTGTACTGAGCCACAAGAATTGCCAGAGCCACAAAGCGGTCTTCATGAAGCTTTGAGCCAGCAAGTTTTTTGATGTCCGCCTGAGATAGGTCTTGATGCTTTTTGGCAACTATTCGAAGTTTTGGAACTTCAATTCCCAGAAACTGGTCACCGTATCCGTATTCGCCCTTGCCGGTTTTAAAAAACGAACTTCGCTGGGCGGCTACTTTGGCATTGGCTAAGGACTTGAGTTCTGCTGAAACAGCACTGTGACTCATGAGCTTTGCCTCCAATATTTGAGAATTCGCCCCCAAGATTTTGTCATCAGGGGCGAATTTCGTGACCCCAGCGGGATTCGAACCCGCGCCGCTGCCGTGAGAGGGCAGTGTCCTAGGCCGCTAAACGATGGGGCCGTAAGCAACCTTTCGATTATGCCACACCCCACCAGAAGGCAACAGTCCCTATAAAGCGGGAGCAATCACCATTAGCGCTGCTGGCACCAAGGTTGCAGTGAAAGGTGCTTGGCCAACATACTCACCATCGGAATAGATAGGCATTCCATCGGCAGCAATTTCAACTTTTGTTGCCTCAAGTAGCTCAACCGCTGGGTCAGTGACGTGCGTTCCCTTGTATACCCGAGGGAAAATTCTCACAAGCTTGAAGCGAGTGATTTTGTTCAAAATCAATAAATCCAGCTTGCCATCAGTGATCGAAGCTTCCGGCACCACCAGCATTCCCCCACCAAAGACTCCCGAGTTACTAACTACGCAAAGCATGGCTTCAAAATCCTTGGCCACGCCATCAATCTTTGAGCCGTACTTGATTGCCTTGAAGCTGGCTAGCTCCAGCAACATAGCCAGGTAATACTTCATCGGTCCTGCTGGCCACGTCATTTTGTTGGCTCTAGCGTTTACCAGTGCATCAAAGCCAGCTGAAGCCGAGCCAATGGCCCAGGTCTTGCCTCCGCTGTGTTCAATCTCGATTGCGTCAATAAATTTTGGTGAAAAAATGTTCTCTAGAATCAACTTCGCGCTGGCAGCAGCATCGTTCATCGGCATGCCAAATATTCCGGCCGAGTCATTGCCTGTTCCAGCAGGAACAATTGCCATGGGCACCCTGGTATTGGCACACACATTCACCCCAAGGTGAGCCATGCCATCGCCGCCAACCAAAACCAAAGCGTCAATTGCCTGATTGGCAATTGCCGTCTTGATTCCTTGCTTTGCTGCCTCATAGCTTTCAGCAGAAAGATCAATCACTTCGTGCGAGGAGGTTGCCAATACAGCGCGAACGCTCGCTCCAGCCACGGCACCCTTATTGCCTCCGGCTGTTGGATTGATAACCAATCCCACTCGCATAAAACACCTTTGTTTGAAGTCAAATTGTTGTTAGAGCGAAAGCTTAGCGAGAACTTAGGGGTTTCAGGCAACGCCATACAATGAACAATATGAAGATCACCAAGCACGGCCACGCCTGCCTCGAGGTCGTGCTCGACTCCCAAACCCTAGTTATTGACCCAGGCTCATACACCGAAGAGCTAACCAATTTGGGCAATGTGGTCGCTGTAGTGATTACCCATAAACACGATGACCACTGCGACGAGGCCAAGATAGCAAAAATCAAAAAAGACAACCCAGCCGTCCAGATCTTTGGCACCAGCGAGGTTGCGGCAAGGCTTTCGGGGATGGGTGTAACTACGGTCTATCACGGCGATTACTACGAAGTTGGCTCTTTCAAGCTGGAGTTTTTTGGAGATATGCACCAGATCATTCACCGGAGCATCCCACTGATTCAAAACACAGCAGTCTTGGTCAACGGAGATCTTTACTACGCGGGCGATAGCTATACCCCGCCGGATGTAAAGGTAAAGGCCCTTGCCTGCCCAACTAGCGCACCATGGCTAAAAATCGGCGACGTGATGGATTACATCCAAGAGGTAAAACCTGCTATTTGTTTTCCAACCCACAATGCTCTTTTGAGCCAACTGGGTCACGATTTGAATAACTCGCGGGTGAAGCAAGTGACTGAAGAAAATGGCGGGGAGTTTAGATACCTAGAGGTTGGCCAGTCCTTAGAGCTGTAGCGCAACTACCAGGCTGGCAACAAACATCAAGATTGTGGTAACTCCCCAAACGGCACGTTCCTTTTTCGACCTGGTGGCATTGTTTGCTAGCGCTGCCAAAGCATTAGACGCAACAAGAACCCAGTTAACAATCGAATTTCCAGCTGGATCAAAAATCGGATCAAAGACACCTAGCTGAGCTAGGTAGTGGCCGGCGAAGGCAATCATGAGAGCAAAAGAAAAAACCGAGCCAATTCGGTAACCCGTTGGTAGCTTTCCCTTGTTGGCACCCCCATAGGAATACTCACCAAGCGGTGCGCCAAAAACTATTGCTAATTGAAAGATTGCTGTAGCGGTGGTAGCTAGAACCATAAAACTAGCGGCGATTGTTAGTAGCATGAGCTCATTTCTTGCTGGGGTACCTGGACTCGAACCAAGAACAAATGAACCAGAATCATCCGTGTTGCCAATTACACCATACCCCAAGGGATTTACTTGGGCCCTGGCCCAGATTTCAATACTAGCTTGCGAACTTAGCCGCGGGCAAATAGTTCTAAACGAGCAAGCGTTTCCGCCTTGCCAAGAATCTCCATTGACTCAAATAGTGGCGGAGAAACTCTCTTTCCAGAAATCGCAGTGCGAAGCGGACCAAAAGCATTTCGAGGTTTTTCACCCATCGATTCAACTAGCACCTGATTCATCAAATCGTGTAGCGCATCGGTAGTAAAACTCTCTAGGCCCTGCAAAGCTTCTAGCGCTGCAGCAACAATCGACTTGGCGTTTTCAGGCAGTGCTTTTTTGGCATCTTCTTCGATTTCAATCTTGCTGCTTTCAACAAACAAGAAAGAAAGCATGTCAACTGATTCACCCAAGACAGTGATTCGCTCCTGAATCAACGGCGCTGCCTTGGAAAGTATTGCCCATTCTGCATCGGTTGCAGGATTAGAAATCACGTTGCCAGCCTGCAAATAAGGAACCAATCGGGCCTGGAAATCTTCGGGTGAAAGCTGCCTGATGTGGGTTGCGTTTATGGCCTCTGCTTTTTTAAGATCAAACCTGGCAGGGTTAGGGTTCACATCAACAACATCAAACGCCTTGGCCATCTCACTGAGGCTAAAGATGTCCTCATCAGCCGAGATACCCCAACCAAGAAGGGCTAGATAGTTGAGCAGTCCTTCGGGGATAAAGCCGCGGTCTTTGTGGTGGAACAGATTGCTTTCTGGATCGCGCTTAGAAAGCTTCTTGTTACCCTCCCCCATCACATAGGGTAAGTGACCAAATTGTGGAATGAAAGTTGTTATTCCAGCCTGGACCATGGCGTTGTAAAGAGCGATCTGTCTCGGAGTTGATGACAATAGGTCCTCACCGCGAAGCACATGGGTCACACCCATCAGCGCATCGTCAACCGGGTTCACCAGCGTGTAAAGGGCTTGACCGTTTGGACGAACTACAACAAAGTCAGGAAAAGACCCTGCTGGGAAAGTAATCTCACCACGAACCAGGTCGGTAAAGCTGATGTCGCTATCTGGAACTCTAAGTCTTAGTGCAGGAGTTCTTCCCTCAGCCAAGTACTTATCTTTGGTGGCCTGGTCTAAATCACGCTCGGAGTTGTCATAACCTAGCTGCTTCGCTCTGCCGGCAGCTTCGTTACGGGCATCAATTTCTTCGCCTGTTAGAAAGCTCTCATAAAGATGCCCTGCATCTTTTAGCTTTTGAATTGCTTCTAGGTAGATCTCAGTTCGTTGAGACTGACGGTACGGCTCATGCGGTCCGCCAACATTTATACCCTCATCCCAGTCCAACCCAAGCCAAGAAAGAGCAGCCAGTAGCTGCTCAAAGCTTTCTTCGCTGTCTCGTTCTTGATCAGTGTCTTCAATACGGAAGATTAGCTTTCCACCGGTGTGACGAGCATAGGCCCAATTAAATAGAGCTGTTCGAATAAGCCCCACGTGAGGAGTACCGGTTGGAGAAGGACAGAACCTAACCCGAACGTTCTGGCCAGTGGCATCGGAAAATGGGGCGGTAATCAAAGAGCTCATTATGTACTAAGTCTAGGCAACAGGGTTAGAGAGGATGCCGATTCCCTCAATTTCACACTCGATCAAATCCCCAGAGTTTACAACGCTGATTCCAGCAGGGGAACCGGTCAAGATGATATCTCCTGGAAGTAGGGACATGTTCCTTGAAACATAAGAAATAATTGCAGGGATCTTGTGAACCATCTCGGAAATAGCCACGTTTTGTCTCACATCGCCATTGATTCTGGACTCAATAACTTGACCATCTGGCACAAACTCAGTTTCGACCCATGGTCCCAGTGGGCAGAAAGTATCAAACCCTTTAGACCTAGCCCACTGGCCATCACCGAACTGCAAATCCCTTGCGGTCACATCGTTAGCAATAGTGACTCCCCAGAGATAGTCCAGTGCCTTTTCTTCGCTCACGTTCTTGGCAAGCTTGCCAATAACCAGGCAAAGCTCAGCTTCCAGCTCAACTTGCTTGCTTTGGGGTGGAATAACAATTGCATCGCCGTGACCGATAATCGCACTCGAGGGCTTAAAGAATATGAGCGGCTCATCGGTTATTTCTTCGCCGATCTCGGCCGCATGGTCGGCAAAGTTCTTTCCTATGCAAACAATCTTGGAAGGAATAGTGGGAGCTAGAAGCTTTACTTCTTTAAGAGGAATTCGCTCATTGGTAGTTTGGTAACCCGCAACCAGTGGGTGACCTTTGAGAACTACAAGTTCTGGTCCGTCAACTATGCCAAATCTTGGTTCAGCGCCGTTACTGAATCTTGCTACCTTCACTCTGAGAGTCTATACATCCAGCCGTGCCTGTCTTCGACCCGCCCGTATTGAATGCCCGTTAGCTGCTCCCGCAGAGAAACAGTTAGCTCCCCTGGCTTACTATCTGCACTACCTATTTCCTCGTTCTTGGACTTTAGTAGACCAATCGGGGTTATCACGGCTGCTGTGCCACAGGCAAAGATTTCTGTTATCGCACCGTTGTTTACTCCCTCGCGAATCTCATCCAGCGTGATCTTGCGCTCTGTAACCTCGTGGCCTCTATCTTTGAGCAAGGTAATGATCGAGTTTCTAGTAATCCCCCGAAGGATAGTTCCATCCAGTCCTGGAGTCATTACCTTGCCATCGGCAAATACAAAGAATAGGTTCATGCCACCAAGTTCTTCGATGTAAGTCCCTGTTTCAGCATCGAGGAACATAACCTGAGAACAACCGTTTTCATAACCCTCGTTTTGAGCCATCAATGAAGCCGCGTAGTTACCACCAGTTTTTGCTTCACCGGTTCCATGCTTGCCAGCTCTAGCTGAATCAAGAGCAATCCAAATCGAAACTGGCTTGACTCCACCGGTGAAATAAGGACCAACCGGGCTAGCAATTACTCGATACTCAGCGCGGTGTGCTGCTCTTACTCCTAAGAAGTTTTCAGCGGCAATCTCAAAAGGGCGGAAATATAGAGTCTTTTCGTTCTCAGGCGCTGGCACCCAGTCGCCATCGACGGCAATCAATTGACGCAAAGATTCAATGAAGATTTCCGTTGGTAATTCTGGAAGCGCCATGCGCTTGGCCGAGCGCTGCAATCTTGCAGCGTTTTCTTGCGGCCTAAAAGTCCAAATCGATCCATCGTCGTGACGGTAGGCCTTGATACCTTCAAAGATTTCCTGGCCGTAGTGCAGCACGGCACTGGATGGGTCCATCAAGATTGGGCCATATGGCTCGACCCTGGCTGAGTGCCAACCCTTGTCTTTTTCCCAAACCACAACAACCTGGTGATCGGTGAAGTGAGTACCAAAAGTTGGGTTAGCGATGATCGCATCGCGATCAGCTTTAGAAACCGGGTTAGGGTTTTTGATCTGCTCGAAAGATATTTCCATCTCTACAACCCCTCGAATATGCTTCTAGCGATTTGCTCGGTCGATAAGCCAGTTGCTGCCTTAGCCAAGTGCTTGGCGATAGCCTGCTCAAGTTTGTTTGCGGCATCTTCTTCCTGGATGTGACGAAGTAGCATCGCAGCCGATGCGATTGCCGCAGTTGGGTCAGCAAGAGCTTTACCTGCAATATCAGGTGCTGAGCCGTGAACAGGCTCAAACATCGACGGGAACTTACCGCTTGGGTTCAAGTTGCCACTTGCCGCCAAGCCAATACCGCCACTGATAGCAGCAGCAAGGTCAGTCAAAATGTCGCCGAACAAGTTATCGGTGACGATGACATCAAATCTCGATGGCTCGGTAACCATAAAAATCGTTGCTGCATCGACATGTAAATAGTCGTGATCCACGTTTGGATACTCCTTGGCCACTTCCTTCACAATGCGCTGGTATAGCGCACCTGAGTGAACAAGCACGTTGTGCTTGTGAACCAGGGTTAGTTTCTTTCTAGATCTAGAAGCAGCTAACTTGAAGGCGTAGCGAACTACCCGTTCAACTCCGTAAGCGGTGTTCACCGAAACCTCGTTGGCTACCTCTTCCGGGGTTCCTTGGCGAATTGATCCACCGGTACCAACATATGGACCTTCGGTCCCCTCCCGAACAACGACAAAGTCGACTTCGCCAGGATCTGCAAGCTTGGAAGCAACACCTGGGAACAGCTTGGTTGGACGCAGGTTCACGTAGTGATCAAAACCAAAGCGAAGCTTTAGAAGTAGTCCTCGCTCCAAGATTCCAGATGGAACATTCGGATCTCCGATGGCTCCAAGCAAAAGCACATCTTGGCCTGCCAGGGATTCCATTTCAGCGTCGGTGATGATGGTCCCGGTTGCAAGGTATCTTCTTGCACCAAAGTTGAAATCGGTTTTTTCAAAATTTACTCTCGGAGCAGCAAGCTCTAGGGCAGCCACGGCATGGCGAATAACCTCTGGACCAATGCCATCGCCTGGAATGACCCCAAGCTTTATTGATTTAGCCAATTTATCTCCACTCGATAAAACAACTTTACTTGCTTAAGCTCAGGAACTACTTGGGAAAGTTTGCCCTTCGATCTTTCAAAGCGGCCTTGATGAGTTTGCCAATTTTAGGGTTTTTTAGGTCCTCTAGTGAGGATATCTTAAGGTGCCTCATGAGTTGACCTGTGCCCTCAAGTAGATCATCAGCACCCAATCGGGATCCGTGAAAGAAACCCAGATTCACATGGCTCTTATAAGCAATTAGGTAACAGTAGGCCTCAGAGTTCTTTTTGGGTCCAAGTCCATAGGAAATCGACCTCTCTCCAAGCCTCGGAACAATGACAACATCAGGATGAATTTCAAGAAGTAACTTGTGAGCTTTCTTGAGAATAGGAAGGGTCTCTTTACTGGCAGCGGAAAATAGGTCGGATAACTTGCCCAGGGACTCATGAATCTCAGCCATGAATCGACTCTAGCGAAAGAATTCCTAGGGCAGAAAGGTTAGCCTCTTGGCGTTCATTAGGACTTTGAGTCTTGCCACGGCAGATTTACCCATGCCGTGAAGGGAATTGAGTTGTGCTAGAGATATTTTTCGAAGGTCAGACACTTTATACAACTTGGCATCCACCAGTGCCCGCCGTGCAGGACCTGAAAGGCCAACTTTTCGCCACTCACCATCAAATGGCTCGTAGCTTGCAGGGTCTTCGGGGTTTGGCTTCGGGGGAATATTCTTACCTGGTTTAGCCATAGGGCCAGTTTAGATAGCTAAAGCTTTATAGCTAAGGCAGTGAGGGTTATTGAGGGCTTGAGTCCTTGTTTGGTTTGAACCTGACCGTCCCGATTGGTAATAAACTCCACCTTCACAGGCAGCGAGCCTAAGATTTCGGTCATCGACTCAACGCTTGGTAAGACATCAGGGTTCTGCGGTCCGCCAAAGCCATCCTTGAGATTTTCTAGAGCATGCCAGACGCCAAAGAATGTCCCGCCAGGGGCGATGCAATCAACCAATCTGGTAATCCCAGCTTTTAGATCTTCTTGATTGATCTGCAGGTATGCAATTACTCCAAGCTCAACTGGGGCTAGTTTCGATTCAAAATCTAAAGCGGAAGCTTGGGTCGTGAAGACCTGCTCTGAAACGCCTCTTTCGGCAGCGAGCTTTTCACACTTAGCTAAACCAACAGAAGACAGGTCTATGTTTTCTGCCTGCCAGCCCTTTTCGGCGAAGAACACGGTGTTACGGCCCTCACCCCCGGCAAGATCAATCATCTTGCCTGGGGTGAGATCCGCTAAATGTTCTTTGACAAAGCGATTTACTTCGGTTGTGTAGATGTATTCGTCAACCGAATACTTCTGATCCCAGAAGAGCTTGTCCATATTCAAAGTATGCCAATACTTGGCGTATTACTTGACTACAGCAAGACCGGTTTCAGCTGCGGCGTTACCTAAAGCTCCACCGTTACGAAGCTCGCCAGTAAAGCCATTAGCCTTCATGGTCTCTATCGCTGCCCCGGAGCGGTTACCGCTTCTGCAGTAAATGTAGTAGTTAGCTGACTTGTCTAGAGTTTCAAGGTTTGCCATAAAAGCAGCATCTTGAACATCAAAAAGCAGGGCACCTTCTAGGTGACCGGCTGATGTTTCTTCAGGGGTGCGAACGTCGATAACTGCTGCATAGGCACTCATGTCCATTGGCTCCTCAGCGCTGCAACCGGTTAGACCAGTAACAGCAAACGCTGCGATAAAGCTAGCAGCAATAAATTTGTAAAACTTCTTCAATTGGTGTTCCTTTCGTATACCCCCTAGGGTATACTAAAAAGCAACCAACTGCAAGGAGCAAAGATGCAAATAGAACCCCAGGACCTCAAGAAAGCCAGAGACCGTCTGGTTCGAGCCCAAGGCCAAATAGCGGGAGTCGTAAAGATGCTCGATGAGGGCAGAGACTGCACCGAGATATTGACCCAGCTCTCAGCTGCTAACTCAGCGGTAACCAAGGCAGGCTTCGCCATTATTGCCACCGGCATGGCGCAGTGTGGCAATGATGCCGCAGGAACCAAAGATCGAGCAACGCTCGAAAAAGCCTTTATGTCTTTGGCCTAATTCCTAGACCTCTTTAATAACTAACTGCTAACCCAAGGAAGCAAATGAAAACAGTAATCATTGGCGGCGTAGCTGGCGGAATGTCAGCTGCGACAAGACTCAGAAGATTGCAAGAAGATGCGCAAATCATCATCTTCGAGCAAGGTAAGAACGTCTCCTACGCTAACTGTGGGCTTCCTTACCATGTGGGTGAGGTCATCAAGAATGAATCCGAGTTACTACTGCAAACCCCAAAGAGCCTAAACGACCGCTTCAACCTAGATGTGCGAGTCAACTCCCGAGTCACCAAGATTGATCCAGCCAAAAAGACCGTCACGGTGCTGAACCTGATCGACAATCAAAGCTACGAAGAGTCCTACGACAAGCTAGTTATCTCAACCGGAGCAAAGCCAAGGGCTTTGCCCACCCCAGGCATTGAAAGAGCCCACGTCCTACGAGACGTAGAGGATGCCGCGGGAATCAAAGCTCTTGTTGACTCCGGCAAGATCAAATCAGCGGCTGTCCTTGGAGCTGGCTTTATCGGCATTGAACTTGCCGAAAACTTTATTCACCGCGGGGTTAAGACCACGGTGGTTGAGATGAGTAAGTCCATCCTCCCCCAGTTCGATGCAGAGATAATCGAACCCTTCCAGGCTCACCTGGTAGCAAATGGCATTGAACTAGCACTTGGCGTGACAGCAGCAACTATCAACGAGAACACCATTACTCTCTCCGATGGCAGGAAGATCGCAGCGGATCTGGTTGTTTCAGCTGCTGGTGTAGTTCCAGATCACCACCTGGCAGTTGAAGCAGGGCTTACTATCGGCGAATCAGGCGGCATCTGGGTCGATAACCACCAAAGAACTTCAGATGAGAACATCTTTGCCGTAGGCGATGCTGCTGAAAAGACCAGCGCTTTTTCCGGCAAGGGTCAGCAGATCTGGCTAGCAAACTTAGCTAACCGTCACGGTCGATTAGTAGCTGACGTTATCGCAGGCGAGAAAGTTGAAGTCAAAAAAGCCATCGGAACAGGAATCATCGGTGCCTTCGGAATGGCCGTTTCGCTAACAGGACTTACCGAAGGCCTAGCTAAGAAGTTGGGTATCACTGCCGAAATCATCCACCTTCACCCAAGCTCACACGCTGGATACTACCCAGGAGCTGAAAGAGTCTCGCTCAAGGTGCTTTTTGACCCCACATCTGGCAAATTACTCGGAGCTCAAGCCGTTGGTCTTGATGGCATCGACAAGAGAATCGATGTAATCGCTACCGCCATTTACGCAGGTCTAACTGTGCAGGATCTCATGAACCTAGAACTTGCCTACGCCCCGGCTTTTGGTTCAGCTAAAGACGCCATCAATCAAAGCGGTTACGTTGGCGATAACGTCTTTACCGGTAAAACCGAAAACGTTCAGTGGCACGAAATCGAAGCCCTGCAGGCCTCTGGAACAGTTTTGGTTGATGTTCGTGACCGAAGCGAGAACCAAGCCGGAGCAATTCCTGGTTCGTTATTGATTCCAGTAAACGACCTACGAGCTCGCCTCGATGAAATCAAAGGCAAAGACATCGTGGTGCACTGCGCCGTTGGACAGCGTGGACACACAGCGGTTCAGCTGCTCAAGGGGCACGGCATCAAGGCCAAGAACCTCTCCGGTGGATACACCACATGGCGAGCTGGAAAGGATGCTAGAGCTAGGGCTAATAGCTAGAGTTTTTTCCAACTACTGGCTTGAATCTAGAATCCAGTCAAATCCTAGATCCAGCACTTTTCGGTCAGAGGTAATCAGCTTTGCTCCATGAGCTCTAGTGGTAGCCAGAATCAACCTGTCAAAGGGATCATGTCTAGTCAGGCTAGGGAAGGACAGTACTTCTAAAGCATCCTCTGCCCTCAGAGGTAAAGCTATAGCGTCAAGCTCACCAATGAATTCGCTGACGCTTCGACCAAGATTGAGCTTGCCCCTCATTTGCTTGACAACAATTTCAAATAGCGAAACTGCTGAAAAGTAAAGATCTGGGGACCTGGTAACAAGTCTTAGGGTGTTTTTACCGATTCGATTTGGAAACAAAATCGCGGAAATAAGGGTGCTGGTGTCTAGCAGCAGCATTAGTCGATGTAGCCGAACTTACGCCAGATCTTTTCCATCTCCCTCTCAGAATCTTCCCATTGCTCCCAAGTGAAATCCGGTGCATATTTGCGACCGTAGCCGAGTTTTCTATTTTTTGCTTTGGGGTTAGCGCCCTCGAGCTCTAGGGCGGTAACCGCTACAAGCTTCATTACCGGTTTGCCGGCTCTTGAGACGATCACTTCTTTGCCTAAGGAAACTTCATCGGCGAGCTTAGACAAGGTCACCTTGGCTTCACTGATTTTCACTGTCCGTGTCATGGCTTTAGCATAACTTGGCGCCTCTGCAGCAGACAAGAGCTCGACTGGAAGTGTTTGAGAGATCCCAGAAATTGTGTTCATGTGAAAAAGCTAGCTCAAACGCAATGAGCTGTTTGAGGTTCGTAAGCAAGTTGTGGATAACTTTCAACGCTTTGTATCACTGGTATGAGTCGAGAATCCAGCCAAATCCCAATTCCAGCATTTTCCGGTCAGAGGTAATCAACTTAGCCCCGTGCGCTCTGGTGGTGGCCAGAATGAAGCGATCGAATGGGTCGTGTCTTTGAAGGCTAGTAAAAGAGAAAAGCTCTCTAACTACCCCACCATCAAAAGGAAGTTCGCGAAACTTCTGCCCTGGAAGGAGTCTATAAACAGGCTGCTCAAGCCGAAGCTTCCCAATCATTTGCTTTATTGCGAGCTCCGCCGAAGATATGGAGGAATAGTGAATCTCAGTTGAATTTTTTAGCAATCTTTGGGTTCTTTTGCCCAATCGATGCGGCATGGTCATCGCCTGGAGAAGTGCGTTAGTGTCCAAAAGGATCACTACTTGAAATCCTCGTAGTCCTTAAATAGTCTTCTGAACTCCTCGTGGGAGGCTTCCCACTCGTCCCAGTCAAAGTCAACCAAGTACTTTGCAGCAAAACCGAGTTCTTGCTTTCCTTGATATTGCTCATTAGCATTCAGAGCTTCTGAAACGAGAGGTACGAGTTGCACAAGACCCTCTCCGTCTTTAGACAGGATCACATCTTGGCCGGCAAGGGCATCTGAAACGAGAGTGGGTAGGCTCGATGCAGCCTCGACGATGTCCACTGTCTTTTTCATGGTTTGAGCATAACTCTCAGTGCTTACAGATGACAATAGATTGTTAGGTGAACTCTTTATATTGTTTGCTGTGGATTTCATAGAAACAAACTAAACCTCTTGATCCGATGCAAGAGGTGCGCGCTAGAAACTGTGGATAAGTCTTCAGGTAAGAATCTGGTTATCTAGCCAACAGAGATAGTAATTGCCTTCATAGTGGAGGCATCAATGTCTTTTTTGAGCTTTTCTAGCACCTTTGGGTCAATCGGTGAGTCAACCGTAACAACAGATAGAGCTTTCCCGCCTTTTTGCTGACGTGCAATTTGCATGGCAGCAATGTTGACATTGGCGTCAGCAAAGGCCTTTCCATAAACCGCAACAATACCCGGGCGGTCGGTATAAACCATGAGCACCATGTGCTCGGCAAAAGCGAGCTCCACTTCGTAACCGTTGATACCGGTGATCTTCTCGTGGCGCTTTGGGCCAATTACTGTTCCAGATACGGAAATCACGTTGCCATCAGATAACACCGCACGAATGGTGGTCATGTTGCGATACTCTTCCGAAACCCGATCTGTACTTAGCTTCACGGCAACCCCGCGGGCTTCAGCCAATAGCGGCGCATTGACGTAGCTAACCTGATCGGTAACGGCGTTCTGGAAAATACCCTTCAATGCCGCTAGCTTCAAGACCGAGACATCATGCACCACAATCTCGCCCCGAACCTCAACCTCAATAGAAACCAAAGAAGCATCGGCCATACCAAACAAGACCTGACCCAACTTCTCGGCCATAGAAATACCAGGCTTTACCGAGTCGTCAATGTTGCCACCTGCAACATTGACCGCATCTGGAACTAGATCCCCCGCCAGTGCAAGACGCACCGACTTAGCTACCGAGATTCCTGCTTTTTCCTGAGCTTCATCAGTTGAAGCTCCCAAATGAGGGGTAACAAGAATATTTGGCAAAGACAATAGAGGCGAGCCCTTAGGGGGCTCATTGTTGAAAACATCTAGGCCGGCGCCAGCAATCCGGCCGGTAGTTAGCGCCTCAAGTAAAGCGTCCTCATCGATGATTCCACCGCGCGAGCAATTAACAATTCTGAGCTCTTTCTTGGCCAAAGCAAATTGGGCAGTACTGATTAGCCCAGTAGTTTCTGGAGTCTTAGGAATATGTATCGTAATGAAATCACATTGCTGCATAAGTTCTTCAAGACTTGCCAGGCTCACACCCATCTGCTCAGCCCTAGCTGGCGTCACGTAAGGGTCATACCCAATCAATCTGGCCCCAAAGCCAGACAAACGCTCTGCAACTAGTGATCCAATTCTTCCAAGACCAACAATTCCTATGGTCTTGTCGTATAGCTCAACACCGGTGAACTTAGATCTTTCCCACTTGTCCTGCTTAAGCGAAGCATTAGCATCTGGAATGTGACGGGCAAGAGAAAGAATGTGCCCAATAGCTAACTCAGCAGCTGAAATGACGTTCGATGTTGGCGCATTAACAACCATCACACCAGCACTGGTGGCTGCCTTGATGTCCACGTTGTCGAGCCCAACACCAGCTCTTGCAATTACCTTCAGCTGCTTAGCAGCAGCTATTGCCTCCGCATCCAACTGGGTAGCAGAGCGAACCAAGATAGCCGAAGCCGTTGCAATAGCAGATAGCAAGACGGCACGATCAGTGCCGTCGATGTTTTTGATCTCAAAATCAGGACCCAAAGCCGATACCGTGGCAGGCGAGAGCTCTTCAGCGATAAGAACAATTGGCTTAGGCACTTTAGGCTCCAGTGGGTTTGCGATGAGACCGCCTCACCGAAACACTAAGTCTAGCCAAAAGTCCCGAATACGCCGGGTCCCCAGGTGAATCTAAGATCTGCCTTTGTTTCTGCGCCTTAGATTCCAGATACCAAATAGCCCAAGTGAGATTGGCACCAAAGCAATGGGAATACCGTTGCCCTCGATCAAAACCCAACCCACCCAAAGACCTGCAGCCACCGATAGTGCTGCAAAGACATAGGTCAGAACTTTGGTAACCGGAGATCTAAACCAGGAGAACACGAAAGCTCCTAGGCCAAAGCTCAATATTGAAACCAGTATTAGAACTACTGTTTGTGCGAGACTTTCCATCTCTTTCCCTTCTTTTGCCGGCTACGCTTTAGGTTTTCTCCCGGAACCTACAAGCCGAAGAACTAGTCCAACCATAGAAACCAGGAACCCAAGTGGCAGCGTTACCAGCAAGTACCACAAAGCCACAGCGCCAGAGCAGGCACTTTCATCAAACGGATTCTCACAACCAATTGAAAAAAGGACCGAAAGAAGAAGTGGAAATAGGGCGACAACCAACCCAGCGAGCATGATCCGAAAGCCCCAAACGCGAGCATCGGGTCCTTTTCCCACAGCCACAATCCAAATAACTAGTCCAACCATAGAAACCAGGAACGCAACCAGGAACGCAAATGGCATTGTTGCCTCAAACAACGGAGCAGCTAGAGCTCCAACGCAGGAGCTTTCATCATCTGGGTTCTGGCAACCAATAAAAAGAAAGAAATTAAGAACTAGTGGGAATATTCCAATAACCAACCCAGCGAGCATGGTCCTAAAGCCCCACACCCTAGCTCTTGGCTTTTGCATACCTCTTAGTATCCACCCAGCCCACCTAAAGGGAGCAATTAACCATTCCTATAGCCCAAACCTGATTACACTAAAACACCATAGGGAGGCCCAAATGGCAAGACCATACACAGCAGAGCGCCCAGTCGAATACCCCGCTAAACCCAAAGCCATCAGATCTAAAAAGGGTCTAACCAATCTCCCCAAAGGTCCAAACTCCCTTGGCGGTCTTCTAACCCTAAAGTTTCTAAGCGACACCCCTAAGTTCTTACTAGATCTTCAAAACAAGTACGGGGACACCGCCTCCTTCTTTCTAGGAGGCGAGCTGTTCATTGCCTTCTTTGGCCCCGAAGGAGTAACCGACGTCCTAGTAAAAAAGCAGCACTCCTTCGTCAAAGGCGTGGGCTTTGAGCGCATGCATAAGGTCCTGGGCAAAGGCTTACTAACAAACGAAGAGCCAGTGCATCTTCGGCACCGCCGAATGATGCAACCGCCCTTTCACCACGGGCAACTAAATGACTACGCCCTAAACATGAGATCAATAACCAAAGATCACATAGCCAACTGGCAACTGGGCCAAGAAGTCTCAGCAAATGAAGAAATGATGAGACTTACCTTCCAGATTGTTGCCAGGTTACTGTTCTCAACCGATATAGATAAGTACGCCGAAGGCGTGCAACACCACATGGGTGTTGCAATAGACCGCATCGAGCGAACCATGCTGCCAGGCCTAGACCGGTTCGATGAGAGTCCACTTCCCTACTTCAAAAAGTTCAAGGAATCAGCCGAGTATCTAGCTGATGTAGCAGAGGACATCATCTCGGAGCGGGTAGCAAGTGGAACCCACGGCACAGACTTACTTGGCCTATTACTTGACGCCAGAGACGATGAAAACCAAGCCCTCAGCCACGATGATGTAAGAGATGAAACCCTAACGCTTATTCTTTCTGGCCACGAAACAACAGCCAACGTAATGACCTGGGCTCTTTCCTATCTTCGAGACCGCGATGATCTCTGGGAAAAGCTAAAACAAGAAGCAGACCAATACTTACCCGATGACTCACCACCTGAAATACGACAGATTCTTTCAGCCCCAACAGCCAAAGCCATCTTCCAAGAAGCCCTAAGACTTGCCCCACCGGTGTGGGTGTCCCCAAGACGTGCCATCGAAGATGTTGAGGTAGCAGGAGTTAAAGTTCCCAAAGGAGCACACGTTCTAGTTAGCCAATACGCCAGCCACCGCAACAAAAACTTCTTTCCAGACCCAGATAAGTTCCAACCAGAGCGCTGGGCCAACGACTTTGAAGATTCCCTGCCTAGAAGTGCTTACTTTCCCTTCCTAGCCGGAACCAGAAAGTGTCTAGGGGATCAGTTTGCCCTTCTAGAAGCGCACATCATCTTGCTCGAGATGGCAAGAACCAAAAGACCAAAACCAATAGATGCCAAGCTCCCCATAGCAGAACCAAGAGCAACCTTTAGACCCAAAGGCGGGGTTCCCTCGCTTGTTGTTGGCTAAAGCCAACAACAAGCCAAGGCAACAAAGTTATTTGTTGCAGGTGCAAAGCTGCTCTGCTGGGTATCCAGCAAGAGCTTCTTCGATGTGCTGGCCACAACCAGACCAAGTGATCTTGTTGCAGCTAGAGCAAAGAGCTGGTGAACACATATGGATCTCCTCAATAAGTAGTGATTTACCTAGAAGATATTGTATACCCTGGGGGGTATAAGGGCAAGCTGAAGACAACTAAGCCAAGCCATTCTGAACTGGTTTCGGTCATTGGGCTAGTCATTTATTAGTGCGTAAACAGCTTTACCAATGACCCTAAGGAACTCTTCGGTGCGGGCTTGTGATCTGAGGATCTGATCCGAAGCGTCGTCAGAGTCCTTTTTTAAGCCAATGAGAGCTCTCACCACTGCATCGCTCAGGTCAGGACTACCAACGAATTGGTCCTCTGTATTGGCCTTAGCCTGAGCCACAACCTGGTCATTCGCCAGCAGTCGCTGATTCACAGACTCGACAATGATCTTTCCTGAAACACTCGAGCCGTCGGAAAAGTCAACTAGCTCATTTACTTTTGAAATTGCCTCCTCCAGAAGTACTAACTTCGGGTCTCTGGCCTCGTGACCGCCGATAGCCGAGAAAGGAGTAAGTGCGCCCTCTTCTCCCAAGATCATGCTGGTTTTGGACTGCTCGATGATTTGGTATCGAACAAGTTCTATCTCACTAAGGTCGATGTAGGACTCGGGAGCAGAATCTGCAATCACCTTGTCGAGCTGCTTCAAGAAGATGTAAAGGCGCTCAAGCTCTGTATCTGCATAGTCATAGACCTGGGATAGGAAGCCATAAGCCTTGATGTATGAAGTGACTGTCTTTCTGAAGTCATCTAACTTATCCACTTCGGCTCCATCCTTCTCGGTCCTAGCGGCATTGAGTTGAGACTTGAACGTGTCCCTGGGTTTTGCAAGAGCAGCTGTCAATGCATTGTTGCCCTTGTCTTTCTTCGTTGTGGTTATCAGATCGCTGACGCGATTCACATCATCCCGATCGTAGATTCCAGCAGAATCAAGCTTTCGCTCCAAGTCAACGACTATGTTCCGATCTGTAATCTCCGTGAGCTCAGCGGTTCGGTAGTAAGGCAAAAACGAAAGCCGTATTTCCTCAGGATCATTGACAAAGTCAAGGATGTAAGTGGTGTCCTTACCGGTCGCAGTTCTATTTAACCTAGAAAGAGTTTGAACCGCGCTCACACCGCTTAGTCTCTTGTCTACATACATTGCAGATAGCAAAGGCTGGTCGAAGCCGGTCTGATACTTATTGGCAACAAGCAGAACTTGATACTCATCGGTCTTGAAGGCTTCAGGGATACTTCGGCGCTTCAAACCAGGGTTCATGTTCAGTTCATTGAAGGCACTTGGCCCAGACTCCGGGTCCTCAACTTCTCCAGAAAAGGCAACCAGGGCCCGCACGTCCTTGTATTTCTTGTCATTCACGTAGCGATCAAAGGCGAGCTTGTAACGAACCGCTTCCTTACGGGAGCCTGTAACCACCATGGCTTTAGCCTTGCCACCTAGCAAATTGGCAACAGAGGAACGGAAGTGCTCAATGATTATCGAAACTTTGGACTCGATGTTTGTGGGATGAAGTCTTAGCCAGTGCATTAATTCTTTGACGGCTTCTGACTGATCAACTAGAGGAGCGTCGGAGTCATACTCTTGGCCGTTGTGGGCTAGGCGGAAAGCAACTTTGTATGGGGTGTAGTTCTGAAGCACATCCAGAATAAACTTTTCTTCAATTGCCTGCTGCATTGTGTATAGGTGGAACGGCTTTGGAGTGCCGTGCTCCCCCATGCGACCAAAGAGCTCTAGAGTCTTAGCTTTGGGGGTTGCCGTAAAAGCATAAAAGGACAAGTTTGTTGCGCTTGCCCGAGCCTCCATCTCAGCAAGCAAAGTAGCCTCAACGTCAATTTCTCCGCCATCATTCAAGTCTGATAGTTCGCTGTCGCTTAGGACAGCCCTTAGCTTGCTGGCTGTTGTTCCGGTTTGAGAAGAGTGGGCTTCGTCCGCAATGATGGCGAAGTTTTTACCCTGTTTCTCGCCCAGTTCATGTAGCTTGTCTAGAACGTAAGGGAAGGTCTGGATCGTCACCACAATTATTGGCTTGTTACCCTGGAGGGCCTCGACGAGTTGCTTGGACTTTGATTCTCCTCCACCCGTGATTGCAGCAACTACGCCCGTTTTGGCGTCAATTTGCTTTATCGCGCTTTGGAGCTGGTCATCCAGGACGGTTCTGTCAGTAATCACAATTACCGAATCAAAAACCTTCTTGCCCTCCTTGTGAAGAGTGGAGAGCTGATGGGCTAGCCATGCGATGGAATTTGTTTTACCTGAACCAGCTGAGTGCTGAATGAGATACCGGCTTCCCGGGCCGTCAGCTTTAGCTGCATCAATGAGGGAAGTCACTGCACTCCACTGGTGAAAACGCGGGAATAGCAAGGTCTCCTTGACCTGCTTCTCTCCAGTCACTGGGTCAGTTTGCTGAATTCTCTCAAGGTGCATAAAGCGCCCAAGAATTCCAAGCCAAGTGTCTTTATGCCAGATCTGCTCCCACATGTAAGCAGTAGGAGAGGTGTCGTCCCTGGAAGGATTGCCCATACCACCGTTATTACCCATATTGAAAGGTAGGAAATAGGTATCGTGACCAGCTAGCTTGGTGGTCATCTGAACCTCGTAGTTAGACATTGCAAAGTGAACCAGCGCTCGATGGCCAAAGGATAAAAGTGGCTCTCCCTTAGGGTCCCTATCCTGCTTGTACTGAGCAACAGCATCGTGAATTGATTGAGTGTGATCGGTTTTCAGCTCAACTGTTGCAACTGGGATACCGTTTAGAAACAGCACTAAGTCGATGCTGAAGTTGTGGTACTCACCATCCAGTCTTCTCTTATTCGAATAATGAACCTGCTGCATGACTCGAAGTCGGTTCTTTGCATAGCGATTGGTAGTTTCTGGGTTTAACCCATCAGCGGGTTGGAATTGACACATCTCAAACTTCGCAGGTGAAACCTTGAATCCTTTTCGAAGCACATCTAGAGTTCCACCGCCATTAGCCAGAGCTGAATCTAAGGTTTTAGCTAGCCTTCGAATCAAGTCTTCTTTGGCTTTTGCTTGGTGGTTGGCCGAATCAGTCGGTTTGACTACCTTGGCGTACTGCTCTGGCTGGCTTTGTTCAAGCCAGGCGAAAACATCTTCAGGGAATAGAGCTAGCTCACGGTTGTATCCCGAGTCGTTTGGGGAGTGCAGCCAGCCTCTGTTATTTAGCTCCGCACAAATCTCTTTTTCAAAGACGTACTCGTTATGAATTGCCACCTGCAAACCCCCTCACGTCTATCTTCCCGGTAACAACTTGGGTGATGAGTGCTTGACGGCGTTCGCTTAAAAGTTGAAGCGATAAGCGAACCTTTTCCAATAGAGAATCCAAGTGATCTACTTCCTTGGTGATGGTAAAGAGCAGATTCTCTAACTCTCTCGTTGGGGGCATGGGCATTCTAATGTTTCGAAGTTCAGAAAGAGAAAGGTTCTTTATGGTCGTTGACAGCGAGTTATCGTTTGCATATTGAAGTGCTATTTGCAGGGGGAAAAGTGCGTACTCAGCGACGGTTGGCTCCGTAAATCGGAGAGAAGCCAGCCTCTGATTTAATGCAGATCTGCTCTTACGCCAAACTATTGCCTTGTAATCTCCTGTCATGCCAAGGACCAAATCCCCTGGAGTTACCCAGACGTTTGAGGGCAGGCTAGAAGGCAAGCCTCGAACGAACACTGGTGATTTTTCTTTAGTCAAGTCGCTCATGCGGATTACAGGAATTTCCCCATCAAGCTCAAAGAGCTTAGAATCAAAAGAGTATCCAGGCTGTATCCTACAAATAGAGGCGACCCTCACAAGCCTCCAGTGACTGGGATATTTGCCCACCCACTCAACCCCAGAGTCCTTCATGGGTGCTTTTGAGTCGAGGCCCTTTGTCACTACCTGGGTAATTAGTGCCTGTCTGCGCTCAAGGAGTTTTTCAATCAACTGCTCCTGCTTGGAAATCAGGTGGTCTATTTGAGAGGTTTCTCTATCTAGATATTGGCGAATGTTTTCTTGTTCAGAAATAGGTGGCACAGGGAGCTTTTGTATTTTGAACTTTTCCCATGGGATAGATGCCCTGTGCTCAAGAATACCCGAGCCTAGGTTTTGTGCGTTGTCACGGAAAGATGTAGTTAAGAATATGTAACGGAGGTAACCTGGATCAGCGCGGGAAACATCAGGGCGAAGAACAAAATAGACTGTGCTGACTATTCCTTCATAATTGGACACCCCAAAGGATCCAATTCCAAAATTCATTGAATTGATAACAAAGTCACCTTTTTTGACTGTTTTGCTGTTTCCAAAGTCTGCAGGGGCCTTATTTCCCACATCCCCCTTCTCCGCATAAGGGATAATTCCCCTATTTGCCATAAGCGAAAGATAGGACTCAATGCCTAGATGTTTGTTCTTCTTCTTTGAATTTTCAAAAAGGAAGTCGAGGCGCTCACTTGTCCAATCCGTGGGTATCTCACCTAACCAACCTGCACCCGAATCTTGCATAGCCCTCATAACTACTTCTCCACCTCTTTGAGTAGCTCACTAATCTCACCAAGTAGCAGGTTGAGCTCTTTATCAATGTCGGCGAGTGGTCTGGGGGGAACATATTTATAGAAGTGTCTTGTGAAAGGAATTTCGTACCCAACTTTGTCTTTGTCTCTGTTGACCCAGTACTCAGCCAGATGTGGTTCGAGCTCAAGCTTGACATACTCCTCAATATCATGAGTCAGTGGAACATTTTCTGTATCACTTAGTTCGGGGTCAGGCATAGGATTACCTTTTTTGTCCAGAACAACCGGGGCTTCATCGTCTCGTTCGGCAAAATGCTTGACTAAGGTGTTCAGCTGCGCTGCAGCCAAGTCTTTGATTTCACCTAGAAGTGATTTGAGGTACGTGGAGAACTCCTCTTTATCTTTGTATTTCTGGTCTGAATTCTGTTTTTCCAGACTTTCCCTTATCTTGAGCCTGTCCTCGGGAGTTAACTTCCTAAGCGCAGCAATCTCGGATAATGTGAGGACCTTTTCCTCGCTTATGACCCAGCTTTGTCTGAGTGGTCGTTCGACCGTAATAGTGGTGTATCCAAAGTCTTCTGTATTAAAGATTTTGCTGTGCTCTCCTTCTTCGAACCCTTCGTAGAGCTTTACAATGTCTTCGATGTTTCTCTCAGAGAACTCAAGACGTTTGCTACCAATGTTTTTTCTGAGTTTTTGGTGGAATCCGGATCCATCGATCAGTTGAACTTTGTTTTTGCGCTCTTTCGGCTTGTCGTTGTCCAGGACCCAAACGTAAGTTGCGATCCCGGTGTTGTAGAACATGTCTTTGGGCATGGCGACAATTGCTTCGACTAGATCCATCTCGAGTAGCCACTTACGGATCTCGCTCTCGCCGCTGCCAGCAGCTCCAGTGAATAACGGGGATCCGTTCAGGACAATACCAATACGGCCGCCTCCTTCGGAGGCTGGCCTCATTTTGCTCACTAGGTGGAGCAGGAAAAGAAGGGATCCATCGCTAACTCGTGGGAGTCCTGGACCAAATCGGCCGCTGAATCCTTGTTGCTCGTGTTCTTTTGTTACTGCCTCCTGAGAAGCTTTCCACTCAACACCAAAGGGCGGGTTGGCTAGGCAGTAGTCAAACTTCTTGTCCCAGTGACCGTCTTCTTTCAAAGTGTCACCGAGAACCATGTTCTCAGCGTTCTGACCCTTAATGATCAGGTCAGTCTTGGAAACCGCATAAGAGGCTGCTCTGATTTCTTGACCGTAGAGGCTTAGTGACGCCTTGGGGTTTCGTGACCTGATGTACTCGTCGGCAATGGCGAGCATGCCTCCGGTTCCGGCTGTTGGGTCGTAAATGTGCCTAACGATTCCAGGTTTTGAGAGTATGTCGCCGTCTCTTGCGAAAAGGAGGTTCACAATCAATCGAACTACGTCTCTCGGTGTGAAGTACTCCCCGGCTTGTTCGTTGGCCGCCTCCATAGACCTGGAAATTAGGTTCTCGAAGACGTTTCCCATTTCGCTGTTGCTTACCTTGTCGGGATGTAAGTCAAGCTTTAGAAACTCTTGGGACACCAATAAAAGAAGGTCATACTCCTCGAGCTTCGCCAATTCGGCGTCAAACTCATACTTTTCAAATACGTCCCTGATGTTGGGTGAGAAACCGTTGATGTATGCCTGAAGATTTAGCCTTAACTGTGAAGGATCGCCTATGGCGGTTTTTAGGTCATACGGTGAGGTGTTGTAAAACTTGTAGCCGGAGGCGTCTTGCAGCAATACGTCTTTTGTTACGCCGTCAAGCTTCCTGCCTTTTGCCAGATCCAGAACCTTGGCCTTGGTTGCCTCAAGTGTGCAGTCAAGTCGCCGAAGAACTGCAAACGGCAAAATAACTTTCCCATAATCGGCTCTTCCATAGGGTCCTCGTAGCTTGTCAGCTACCGACCAAATGAAGCTTGCGTAGTTGAAATTCCCCAACTCGACCCCTATCTATCCAAATACCAAGACTAGCTAATGCCTAGGACATGAAGACACAGACGTTTTGTGGACTAGGTGTGGGTTGAGCCAGGGCTGTATTAGCCTTACCTCAGGATCAATTCAGGGGGCTAAATGTCAGAGACAGTCAGACGCAATTTACCGGTGTGGCACTACTTTTTACGATTCGTGCTAGAGGCTCTGGAATCAGGTAAAACAGTTCACAGAAGAGACTTGAAAACGCAAGCGGTAGAACTTGCCCCCCTTTCCGCCGAGCAAAGATCTTTGACATTTAACGATGGGCAAATAATTGCCGAGCACAGAGCTGGTTGGGCTATGAGTGCGCTAACCAGAGCTGGGTGTGTTGTTAAGCCAGAGCGAGGGTATTTCAAGATTAGTGATGCTGGGCGAGCGTTATTGGCCGCCCACCCAGGAATCATAAGTGACAAAGACTTGCGCAAACTGCCAGCCTGGAATGAGTATGAGCCTTCGAGGCGATCTAATTCGAAAACGACAGGTCTAGAAAACGAAACTGACACTGACGCTGATCCAATCGAAAGAATCTCTTCAGCCGTGGAGGAGATTGAGCAAGTAGTTGGAGCTGAACTTTTATCTAAGCTTCGCCTTGGAAGTCCTGAGTTCTTTGAACGCGCCGTGATTGAGCTTTTGAAGGCTATGGGATATGGAGGTGTTGATAAGAATGCTCGTCACACCGGAAAGAGTGGAGACGGTGGCATCGATGGAGTTCTCGATCAGGATGCATTGGGGTTAAACAGAGTTCACGTCCAGGCCAAGCGTTATGGGGAAGATAACACTATTGGCAGGCCTGATATTCAGCGTTTCGTTGGGGCCTTAGGAGATAGAGGGGCCTCACAAGGTGTTTTTGTCACAACAAGTAAGTTCAGCAGAGAGGCCACTGAAACTGCCGAGCGAGCTCGCGAGAAAATCGCATTGATTGACGGAAGTAAATTTGTTGAGCTCATGATCAAGTATCGCGTAGGGGTTCAAGTCCAAGAAACTCTGCATGTAGTCGAAATTGATGAGGATTTTTTCGAGTAGCTCCATATATTCCTTGCGAATCAATGGTGCCTTGCGCTTTTCAATTTGAAACAATAATTTTGTCAATTCCAGGGGTTACCATCTTTCTATGCCCTCTAACCCCAACCAGCTAATCGAGCTCAAGATAGCCGGCCGCTACCGGATGATTCCGGTGTGGGCTACCAAGCTCTCTTTTGAGGTTAGACCTGGGCAGAAGTTTGATGCCAGGGCCTGGAAGTTGTGGAAGCCATCGTTATTGTTACTCAACGAGATATCGAAGGCTGAAAAGATAAAGGTTTCTTGGGTAAGGATTCACTCTCACTTTGGTCTCAAGGGTGACATCCCCCACGCCATGGGCTGGTGGGATCACGAGCAAAAGGCTATGTTTCTTTGTCACTTTGACAAAGAAACCTTGCTTCATGAATTAGGCCACGCCCTAACTAGTGGTTATCACGGAGACCCTTGGGCCAAGGCAACAGCGAGACTGTATAAGAAGTATCTAAAGGGCAAAGTTCTCAAAGACGCCATGATCCAGTTGGCTCACTATTTGTCTGGAAGACGGGTATACAAAGCACTCTATGGAGAAAGAGCGCCGAAGGCTCCAGAACTACGGAGCCTTTGGAGAGGTTTGAAACCTAACTAAACCCCAGGCCTCTGATCCTTTAGACCCTTATCCATCTTTGCTCTAGCAGCTGTTACCTGTGATCTTTCAGAAACCTCAGGAACACCAACTTGCCAGAAGGCTCCGCCTTCTGTGAAGTCGGCAGCTCTGACCTTGGTGACAATTACTGCTGTTCTATCAGCAGCTCTTGCCTTAACCAGTGCTTCGGAGAATTCTCCAAGGGTTGTTACCTCGAAGGTAACTGCTCCCATGGATTCTGCGTGAGCCTTGAAGTTCACTCGGATATCAGAGCCTGTTCCAACAGAGTCTTTGAGCATATTGTTATAAGAAGCTCCACCTTGGCCTACCTGTAATCTTTCGATAACTGCGTAGCCTTCGTTGTCGCAGACAACAAGAATCATCTTGTGTCCAGACAACAAAGACGAGTAGATATCTGAGTTCATCATCAAGTAAGAACCGTCTCCAACCATGGAATAGACCTCATTGTTTGGCCTTGCCATAGCTGCTCCCCAGGCACCAGAGATCTCGTAGCCCATGCAGGAAAAGCCATACTCGCAGTCAAAGGTCGCAACGCCCTTGCTCATCCAGTTGATGTTTAGCTCCCCTGGCAATCCGCCAGCTGCGGTGAGGATGTAGTCTTCGGAACTAGCAGACTCGTGGACTAGCCCAACAAGCTGTGCGTAGCTCGGAGGCCAAACTCCGTCGTCGGCAGTTCTGCCGTCGACGAAGCTTTGCAAATCTACTCTTAGCTCACGAGATTTCTTGGTCCAAGATGCATCTGCGCTCCAACCAGAGAGTTCTACTGTTAGCTCAGTCAAGCTTTCTTTGGCATCGCCTACCAAAGGCAACGACTGGTGCTTGATGGCATCAAAGCGTGCCGCGTTGATGCCAACAAACTTGGTTTCTGGGTCAAACAGTGTCCAGGAGCCAGTAGTGAAGTCTTCCAATCTGGTGCCAACTGCTAGAACTACGTCAGCTCCACTAACTACCTCGTTGGCGGCTGCTGCACCAGTAACTCCAAGCGGTCCAGAGTAAAGCGGGTGGCTTGCAACAACTGAAGACTTACCAGCAACGGTTTCAACAACCGGAATGCCAAACTTCTCAGCAAAGTCAGCAAGCTCTTTTTCTGCTCTGGAGTAGTGAACACCACCACCTGCGATAATTACTGGTTTCTTGGCAGAGCGAATCAGCTTGGCAGCTTCTGCCAGCTGGTTGGTGTCTGGTCTTGGTCTTGCGATTTCGTGGATCTTGGTTTCAAAAAACGCCACCGGGTAGTCGTATGCCTCTGCGGTTACATCCTGAGGTAATCCAATAAATGCCGGTCCACAGTCAGCTGGATCAAGCATCGTGGAAACGGCTTGTGGCAGAGAGGAAAGAACCTGAGCTGGGTGAGTGATTCTGTCCCAGAACCTAGTCACTGGTTTGAATGAATCATTGACAGTAACACTCGGCATTCCAAAGTGCTCAACCTGCTGCAGCACTGGATCTGGAAGGCGTGATGTGAAGGTATCCCCTGCGATAAACAAGACAGGCAATCTGTTAGCCATCGCAACCCCTGCGGCGGTAACCATGTTGGTGGCTCCTGGTCCAACCGAAGAGGTAGCAACAAGGATCTGCTGACGCCTCGTGGCTTTGGCAAAAGCCGCTGCAGCAAGGCCCATGCCTTGCTCGTTTTGGCCTCGATAGGTTGGCAGTTCATCGCGATGCATCTCTAGAGCGTGGCCAAGGCTGGTCACGTTACCGTGACCGAAGATTCCCATGACTCCTGGAAAAAGTGGCACGTTCTTGCCATCGACCATGATGCGCTGAGCAATTAGGTATCTAACAATTGCTTCAGCGGTAGTTATTCTTACGGTCTTGATTGCCAATTAGCTTGCCTTTCCTAGGTCTTTGACGCTCTCCCAGGTTCTGGAGGTCCAGGAATCAATAAGAGCCTGCTGAACGCTGACTACGTCAACTGCTTCTTTGAAGCTTGGGCTAAAGGCCTTGCCTGTTGCCATTGACTCCAAGAAGGAATAGTCCTCAATGGCAACAAAGTCCTCCAAGCCGATGGAGTTTGCTTGTCCAGGAACGAAGTTGGCGTGGAATGGGAACCTGTCTCCGCCGTATATGGTGGTGTATCCAGAACTTAGGTCATCGGTTAGCTTGTAGTACTGCATCTCATTTAGCTTCTCTAGGTTCCAGCTAAGTGCTCCCTTGGTTCCATAAACCTCAAAGGCGTTCTGGCTTTCAGGACCAACAACAGTTCGGCTTACCTCAAAGGTTCCAGTGGCTCCGTTTTTAAATCTGCAGAGCATCGAAGCGAAGTCTTCGTTTTCAACGTCTCCCTTAGGATCTTCTGGCTTGCCTCGGCCGTAGTGACCTGCGGCACCTGTTGCTATTGGGCGCTTTTTGATTGTGGTGTTTTCCATACCGATAACTTCTTCGATGTCGCCGATTAGGAACTGCGCCATAGAAACGGAGTGGCTAAGGATGTCACTGGTGACACCGTAGCCTGCCTGGCCCATTAAAAAGCGCCAGGTTAGAAGCCCCATCTCGTCGCTTCCATACATCGAGAAGAAGCGGCCGCGGTAGTGAGTGATCTCACCTAGCGCACCCGAAGCAATTAGATTCTTCGCGTGCAATACCAGTGGCGCCCAGAGGTAGTTGTATCCAACACCGGTAGCAACCCCTGCTTTCTTGGCGGCCTGGAAGGCCGCTACTGTTTGCTCTGGCTTTCCTCCAATTGGCTTTTCGCTAAAGACGGCTTTACCTGCAGCGGTCGCAGCCTCAATCATTGGTACGTGCAGCATGTTTGGCGCGGTTACCCAAACAGCGTCAACATCTGGGGAGTTGATGGCATCTTGCCAGTTCTCCACTGAGCGTTCGAAGCCAAAGTCGTTGACTGCGCGGTCACGTCTTGAGGCCTCAGTATCTGCACAAACTACTAGCTTCGGGTCAAAGGAACGCTTTGGGAAAAGGGAAGGGATGCGGAGCATGGATCTGGAGTGTGCCTCGCCCATCCAGCCAAGGCCTAGGACGGCAATACCAATACGTTGGTTCATGATTTATCTCTTTCTTGGGGTGGCGGAGGTCCAAGGAAGTCTTGGATCTTGGGTTTGGGTCTTCCAGTTCTCGCGAATCCAGTGCTTATCTGGGTCATCGCAAAAAGCCATTGTGCGTTCTTCTGCAGGACCAGCCAGCACATTCAAGAAGTACATGGGGTATTCCGGGGTGGCGCTAGTTGGCCCATGGTATCCCTCGGGAACAACGTAGAGGTCACCGTCTTTGATGGTTAGAGTTTCGTCAACAGAACCGGAAACCGTATACATGTGAAACAGGCCAACACCCTCTTGGTCTCCGTGGGGCAATTCGTTTTTGCCAATGCGGAAATAATAAATCTCTTCATTGTTGGCCACGCAGCCATCGATACCATCGTGGCGGTGCGGTGGCCAAGAAGACACATTGCCTCCTGGGGTAATTACTTCACAGACGCTGATCTTGTGAGCTGCGTGGAAAGAATCTGGCGTTGCGTAATTGGTGACCTGCCTAGAGGCAGAACCCGCACCCCTTACTTCCACCACAACATCACTGGCTTTGGTGTAAACAACGGGGAAGACTTCGGTAGCTCGTGCGGTGCAGATGGCAACCTCGCCACTAGCACCACTAAGAGTGATCTTTGAGCCAACCGGTGCGTAGATCCAGTCCGAAACTTGAGCGAAAACTCCCTCGCGACCAGCAAGAGTGAACTCTTCACCGTTTACGGTGACCGTGACATCCCTCGCGGATAGCGAAAGGATTACTCCCTCTTCACCCGATAGCTCAGTACTGTAAGTTTTTCCGGGAGCTAGCGTTGCGACCTGCAACCCGCTGTATTGCCAGCCAGCTTGCTCTGGAGAAATAGAAACTTCGGTTGTTGCGGTAGCAAGGCTGCCGTTGGGGTAGTACCAGCTCATTAGTTTCCTCCAGCGGGGGTTGGTCTTACTACTTGCCCAGCACGTCTAACAGCACTCTCGGAATCTCCGTTGACTGGATACAGCAAGGATCTTCCTGCAACCAAACCTCGAACATTTGGCTCTTTCATTCCTGCGATCCAGCGGTTGAAAAGCTCGTCTGGGTTTGATTCCGGTTCTCCGCCAAGCATCAAAACAGGCAACGAGGTAGCTCCCGCTACCTGTGACATCCGGTCGGTAGCTGGAACCTTGAGCCAAGAATAAGCAGAGCTAGCTCCAAGGCCAGAGGCTATGGCTACTACCTTGATAAGAGCCTCGTCCGAGTCGTCCAGAATGGCCATGCCTTCAGCGTTCTTTTTGTAAGGCAGCGGCTCAATCATGGCCATTAGCTTCCGATCAGCTAGTTGGGTGGTTAGCGCTGCCACGGTTTCAATAGTTCTGGCTACCGAGGGGTCACTGTAATCAATGCGGATAAGCGTCTTACCGCCATCAAGGCCCATGGACTCGATATGTTCAGCATCATAAGAAGTTAGCCGGTCATCTAGTTCCCATTTAGCGCCGATGATGCCACCGCGGTTCATGGTGCCAATAGCTAACTTGTTGTCTAGCGCTCCAAGAAAAGCAAGCTCTTCCAAGATATCCGCGCTGGCAAGTACGCCATCTACTTCTGGAAGTGCGAGGCAGCGGGTAAGTCGATCCAACAGGGTATACCTATCGGACATGGCAATTGGATCAAGACCCAAGGAAATCTTTCCGCGTGCGGTGTGATCGGCCGCAAGAATCAATAAGTTGCCGTCTTTGGTTCTTAGTTTTCTGCGGCGACGACCAACTAGGGTTTTCTGCAATGACGCCGGTTCGAAAACACGGGCATCAAGCAGCCCTTGGTACTTTTCTCTATCTAGACTCATCAGGCACCTTCCAGAATCAAATCTAGCTCGCTAAGAGATGGCATTGCATCTGCGCAGGTCAACCTGGTCGAAACCAGTGCTCCAGCTGCGTTAGCAAAGCGTCCCATTTGTTCTAAGCCCCAGCCCTGCAGGACTCCATAGCAAAGCGCTCCCCCAAAAGCATCGCCTGCCCCAAGGCCGCAGACGACCTCAACAGGAGTGGGTGCAATTCTTACTCGCTCAGAAGCGGTGGCAAGTAGCACACCATCGGCACCGAGTTTGATAACTGCCAGCTTTACTCCAAGAGCAAGCAGTGCATCTGCCGCTTCGTTTTCATCATTGCTACCCAGAGCAACTTCGCACTCCTGCAAATTGCCAACGACGATTGTTGCAAGAGAAATGCTCTCTTGAGCTTTTGCCTTTGCAGCTTCTTTGCTAGCCCAAAGGGTAGCTCGGTAGTCAAGATCGACGATGGTGTGCTGGGAAGGGTTTCTTAGCTTCATCCAAGAAAGCGCTGCCTCGGCGGCTGTGCCAACCGCGAGGGCGCTTTGGCTGATCCAGAGAATCTGGACCTCTTTGATGGCAGCTTCTGGGATATCAGAGGCCAAAAGGGTGGTGTCTGGGGCTTGGTTTCGGTAGAAGGCAATGGTTGGAGTTTCCGGTGGAGTCAGGGCTGCAAAGGCAAGTGGGGTCTGGGATCCGGCCTGGGTAAAGACGTAATCGGTAGCTACCCCAAAGCCAGATAGCTTGTTTCGGACATACTCTCCGAACCCGTCCTCGCCAACCTTGGTGGCCAGGGCTGCCTTGAGTCCTAGCCTTGCTGCGGCAACCGCCACATTGGTTGGGGATCCACCGATTGATTTTTGAAAGGTTTGCTGGCCATCGAATCCGATGTTTGCTTCCTGAGCGTAGAGATCAACACTCACCCGACCTACGCTCAGAACATCCATTTTGATTACTTGTTCTTCGCTGTTAGTTCTTAGCCAAGGTTGGAGCAACAACGTCAGTCAAATAGTCAAGCGAAGTCTTGACATCCTCAACCGGACCTTCGCCTTCTTTAGGCATGCCGGCAGTAATGGCGGTGTCTTGTTCGATGACGTACCAACCCTGATAGCCCTGGCCTTCAAGGGTTTGGATAACTCCCTTGATGTCAACGTCTCCTTGACCAAGGGATGTGAACAGCCCTGCTTGCGTTGCGTTCATCAAAGTCACTTCGCGGCTCATGACTTTTGGAACCATCGAAAGATTGACATCCTTTAGGTGCACGTGACCAACTCGCTCGAATGCATCTTTAGCAAATTCAACTGGGTCTTGGCCGCCGATGGCCATGTGTCCGGTGTCAAGACACCAGCGCACGTCGCAAGAATCCAATACACGGTGCATGTCGTCTCTGGTTTCAACCAGAGTCTGCACGTGTGGATGAAGAACTTGATCTAGTCCGTGCTCGGCACAAATGTCATCAATGACTTTGAACATCTCGGTCATGTGAGTTTTTTCAGAATCTGAAAGTTCTCTTGGGTTGGACCAGTCCCAGTCCTGCACAACTGCCGAAACAAACTTGGTGGCTCCCGCACGCTGGAAAACTTTTGCGGTTGCTGTTGCGCTTTCAATAGTTTCTTGGCGTGCTGACTTGTCGTGAAGAACAACAGGCGTGAAGCCGCCAAGAAGCTTTAGCCCAAAGCTATCTAGCTTGTCGTAAACACCCTGTGGGTCATCGGGTAGAAAACCCGGCGCTCCAAGTTCGGTAGCGGTAAGGCCTAGGCCTCTCATCTCACCTAGAACACGATCGGTAGGAAGCATCGCTCCCCAGCCTGGAACCTCACAGATACCCCAAGAAATCGGGGCCGAAGCCACACGGGAAAGAAAGTTGGACAATTTGGTTCCTTTCGTTGGAGCGTTCCAAAAATTATGACAGACTAGTGGCAGTTTAGCAATTCAGGTCTCAGTTAGAAGGCGGTCAGACATGAAAGTTCTAGTTATTGGCGCAGGGCGCATGGGCGCTATCCGGGTAGAAGACCTGGTTGCTGACAAGAGGGTAACCCAAGTCCTTATTGCGAATCGGAACGAAGATAAGGCCAGATCTCTTGCGGAAAGCTTTGGAGCGAGCGTGCTCCCCTGGTCAGAAATCGAAACCGCTGAGGTAGATGCCGTTGTGGTTGCCGTTGGAACCAGCGCCCACCAAGAAGTGTTGGAAATGGTTGCACCTAAGTCCTTGGCGATTTTATGCGAGAAGCCAATTGCTCCAACTATTGCTGGAACCCTAGAGGCAATCGAACTTGTTGAGAAAAATGGTTCATCATTGCAAATTGGTTTCCAGCGCAGATTCGATGAGCCAATCAAAGCTATGCAGCAAAAGGTTGCTAGTGGTGAGGTTGGAATCATCTACGCCCTGAACATGACAGCTCACGACAAGACTCCAAGCGAGAAAGAGTTCATGGCAGGTAGTGGTGGAATCTTCCGCGACATGCACGTTCATGATTTTGATCTAGTTCGCTGGATCACAGGTAGCGAAGTTGAAAGCGTTTACGCTACCAAGGCTGTTCGCTACCAGATGGACTACAAGGAATTTGATGATGCGGACGTTACTGCAATAAACATCAAAACCGTAAACGGTGTTCAAGTTGTGATTACCGGAACTAGACACGGAGCATTGGGCCACGATGTTCGCATGGAAGTTTTTGGTTCCAAAGATGCGCTATCTGCAGGACTAAACACCAGAACACCGCTGCATGATCTTGAAGGTCAGCTAGAGCTGAACATCAATCCCTATGGCGGTTTTGTTGACCGCTTCAGAGACGCCTTTAGAAATGAAACCGGAAGCTTTGTTTCCTTTGCCTTGGGTGAAATTGAAAACCCTTGCCCGCCAGATTCAGCTCTTGAAAGCCTTCGCATTGCCGTTGCCTGCGAGAAGTCAATTGCCACTGGCAGCGCAGTTATGGTCAAGGACGTTAGCTAAGACACATGTCTAGCTCCAGACCAACCATCTTGGACGTTGCCGCTAAATCTGGCATGTCCAAATCCTTGGTTTCGCTGGCTCTTTCTGGCTCCCCAAAGGTAAGCGATGACAGCAAAAAGAAGATCCTCAAGGCCGCCAAAGACCTGGGTTATCGCCCAAATGCTGCGGCCAGGAGCCTGGCCGCCAGGCGAAGTAAGACCCTCGGGGTCTTGATACTGGATCTTCATAATCCAGTTTCGGCGGAGATTTGGGATGGGGTCCAATCCGAGCTTCGCGAGTATGGCTATAGCTTGATGCTGGTGACAGGCGGTGATGATCCCCTTCTTGAGAAGACCGAAATCGACACTCTGCTGCAATTCCAGATCGAAGGGCTGATCCTTATTTCTCACCGCCTAAGTGCTGAAGACCTAAAGGAGATAGCCGCGGAGGTTCCAACAGTCACCGTAACCCGAGAAGATATTGCCGTATCTCATATGGATACCGTTTGTAACGACGACGTCGCTGGAGCTCAGCTAGCTGTTGATCACCTGGTAGGTCTTGGACACACCAAGATTCTTTGTCTATCAGGTGGCGATAACCCAGTTTCTGTATTGAGATCCGTCGGTTACACCCAAGCCATGAAGCGTCATGGACTAGAGAATCACACACAGGTTGTTGCTGGCGGTCTTACGGATACCGCTGGCTACGCAGCCGCCAAGAAAGCACTGAAACTTGCTCCAACCGCACTGGTTGTTGCTAACGACTTTGCTGCGGTTGGTGCAATTGCAGCAATTGAAGAATCTGGTCTTCAGGTTCCAGAAGACATTTCGGTTGTTGGTTATGACGGTATTCGTCTTGGTGGATTACGAAGTGTGAACCTAACCTCTGTTGCCCAGCCTCTTGCAGAACTTGGCAAGCTGGCGGCAAAAAGAATCATCGAGCGAATTGAGAAACCAAATTCGAAGTCACAGCAGATAAGAGTTACTTCTGAGCTTGTGGTTCGCGGAACAACCCGAGCTATCTAGCTAGCTGGGTTTTGCTTAGTCCAAGTTCTAAAAAACTCTAGGCTTTCTGGGTTAGCAAGGGTAGAGCTATCTCTTTCAGGCTTGCCTGAAACAATGTCTGATACTGCAAGCTCGTTGAGCTTGCCATTTCTGGTTCTTGGTAAATCAGGTGCCTTAGCAATTACGTCTGGAACATGCCTCGGGCTAGCTTGGCTTCTCAAGGTGGAACGGATTTCCTGGGCCAGATCTTCTGTTAGCTCACCTTCGCAAACCAAAAACAAGATAACCCTGGTGTCATTACCTGCCGGTTGGGCTACCGCTAGTGCTCCAGTGATCCCCTTTATTGTGAGCACAACCCGGTAGATCTCAGCGGTTCCAATCCGAACCCCTTTGGAATTCAAGGTGGCATCCAACCTGCCAAGGATTTCAAAGCCACCGGTTTCGGTTCTTCTGGCGTGATCACCGTGAGCCCAGATGCCTTCGAAGCGATCAAAGTAAGCCGAGTGTATTTTGGCTCGGTCGTTATCTCCCCAAAAACCAAGTGGAACAGTTGGAAAAGGTGTTCGGCAAACCAGCTCGCCATCTTCCAGAGGGTCTGCTTCAGAGCCATCAGCTCTAAGCACCACAACATCAAGTCCCAGCGCAGGGCCTTGAATCTCACCGCGTGGAACTTTCTCAGTTGGTACCCCTAGAACCAAACAGCCACAAAGATCAGTTCCACCAGCAATTGAGACAACCGAGACTTGACTTCCAACGGATTCTTCAACCCAGTCGAAACCTGAGGCAGCAAGTGGAGACCCGGTTGAGGCAATAGCGCGCAAGCTACCCAGTTGGTATTTATCTTTTGGCTTTAGACCTTGCTGACGCCAAACATCAATTAGGGCAGCTGAAACTCCAAGAAAGCTCAGCTTCTCGTCGCCCGTGATTTGCCAAAGTCGTTCGACGTTTGGATGACCTGGGCTGCCATCGACAAGCACAATAGTTGCACCTCGGCCCAAACCAAAAACCAACCAGTTCCACATCATCCAACCGCAGGTTGTTGAGTAAAGCACTCGATCAGATTCTCTGATGTCCATGTGATAGCCCTGCTCGGATAAAACCTTTAGTAGCACGCCTGAGGCCGAGTGAATAATGCACTTTGGCTTTCCGGTGGTTCCACTCGAAAACAATATGAAACCCGGCTGATCAAAACCAAATAGTTCTGGTTCCAACTCCGCTCCGCGATGCGGAGCAAGCCAAGTCTCAAAGCTTTGGCCAGGGCCATTTGCTCCAAGAACAATCAAGGTCTTTACCGTTGGAAGCTGACTAGCTACCTCGCCTAGCTTGTCCAGCAGGGAGTGATGCTTGCCACCATAGGAATAGGTAGAAGCAGCTAGCAAGAAAACAGGCTCGATCTGACCGAAGCGGTCCACCAGAGCGGCAGGTCCGAAGTCTGTGGATGCGGTGCTAACAACGGCACCAATAGATAAGGCACCTAGAGCAAAGATCACGCTCTCGACAGAGTTGGTCATCCAGGCCGCCACCCGGTCGTTTTGCTTTACGCCTGATGCTTTCAAAGCAGCAGCACAAGCTGCGACTTCTTGCTTTAGCTCTCCGCGGGTAAGAGAAACTCTCGGACCAGCTTCTGAGTAAGCAACTAGGACTTCTTTGTGTGGGTCCCCTGCCAATAAAGTGTTGACAACATTCAAACGTGCTTCTGGAAACCACTTGGTATCTGCAAAACCAGATCCTGAAAAGTCGATAGCTCCGCTATCGCCAACTATGCCTAGATCTTCCCAAGCCTGACGCCAAAATTTCCCTGGGTTTGCTACCGACCAGCTGTGAAGGTCGCGAAAGTTCTCGCAGCCAGCTTTTTCAATCAGGGTTTGCATCAACACTCGTTCAGCGTAGCCCGAATAGAGCTTCAAGTTCCAACCAAGCAAAAAACCCCCGCCGAAGGCGAGGGTTTTTCTAAAAAGCTAAGAACTCGTTATCTAGCAGCCTTACCCTCTTCGTAGTCGTCAGAGTTTTTCAACCATGAGAAAAGCTTTCTAAGCTTTCTTCCAACTTCTTCGATTGGGTGAGCTTCGCCCTTGGCGCGTAGCGCTAGGAACTCAGGTCCGCCAGCATCCTGGTCGGCAACGAATCTCTTGGCGAAAGTTCCATCCTGTATGTCGGTAAGGACTTCTTTCATTCGGACCTTGACCTCTGGACCAATAACTCGTGGGCCTGAGATGTAATCGCCGTATTCAGCGGTGTCTGAAACAGACCAGCGCTGCTTGGCGATTCCACCTTCGTACATCAGATCAACAATTAGCTTGAGCTCGTGAAGGACCTCGAAGTAAGCAACCTCTGGCTGGTAACCAGCTTCGGTTAGGGTCTCGAAACCGTACTGAACCAGCTGGGAGGCTCCACCACAAAGCACTGCTTGCTCACCGAACAGGTCAGTTTCTGCTTCTTCAGCGAAGGTGGTCTTGATGGTTCCAGCACGGGTACCACCAATGGCCTTGGAGTAACTTAGCGCTAGCTCCATTGCCTTGCCGCTGGCGTCTTGCTCAACGGCAACTAGGTTTGGAACACCGCGGCCAGCTGCGTATTCGCGACGAACGATATGTCCTGGTCCCTTTGGTGCAACAAGGAAAACATCGATGCCAGCTGCTGGCTTGATGTATCCAAAGCGAATAGCGAAACCGTGACCAAAGACAAGTGCGTTGCCTTCAACTAGGTTTGGCGCGATTGACTCGGTGTATAGATCGCGCTGTTTTGGATCTGGCGCCAAGATAACAATTACATCTGCCCACTTCGCGGCTTCAGCGGTGGTCAATACCTTTAGACCCTGCTCTTCGGCCTTTGCCTTGGACTTAGAACCTGCTTGCAAACCAACAACCACGTCAACACCAGAGTCTTTGAGGTTCAGTGAGTGAGCGTGACCTTGAGAGCCAAAGCCAATAACGGCAACCTTGCGCCCCTGGATGATTGCTAGATCGGCATCCTTGTCGTAAAAGATCTCTGCCATTTTTCTCTCCTTGTTTTTAGTTGAAACTTTTTCTTGGGTACTACTTAGAAACCTTGTCACTAATTGCCTTTGAGCCTCGGCCCATGGCCAAGATTCCAGACTGCACTAGTTCTTTAACTCCAAATGGCTCAAGCACCTTGATAAAGGCTTGGCACTTGGAAGAATCTCCGGTGATCTCAATAATCAAAGTATCTGAAACCACATCGATCACTCTCGCCCGGAACAGATCCGCTGCCTCAAGTACCTGAGAGCGGTTACTGGCATCGGTTTTGACCTTGACCAGAATGTGATCACGCTGAACGGCTAGATCTGGCTCAAGCTCAACTACCTTGATTACGTTGATCAGCTTATTTAGCTGCTTGGTTACCTGCTCTAGAGCGTGGCCTTCTACTTGAACAACCACGGTGATCCTGGATAGCCCCTCTACTTCGCTGGTTCCTACGGCTAGGGATTCAATATTGAAGCCCCTTCTAGCAAACAGGCCCGCTACGCGGGTAAGGAGACCTGGCTTGTCTTCAACCAGCAGGGAAAGGACGTGTCTGGACATCTTTACTCCTCACCGTCCCAAACCGGTGCTGCATCCTTGGCGAACTGAACCTCGTCGTTGGAAAGTCCTGCTGGAACCATCGGCCAAACCATGGCGTCTTTACCGACCACGAAGTCAATAACAACCGGACGGTCGTTAGTTTCAATAGCAAGCTTGATGGCGGCGTCGACATCTTCTTTTTTCTCAACTCGGATGCCAAGGCATCCGTAGGCATCAGCTAGCTTTACAAAATCAGGAATCATCAGTGAGTCTGATCCGGTGTGCAAATCTGTGTTGGAGTAGCGGCTGTTGTAGAAAAGCGACTGCCACTGTCTCACCATTCCAAGAGAAGAGTTATTGATAACTGCAACCTTGATAGGAATCTTGTTGATGGTGCAGGTAGCAAGTTCCTGGTTGGTCATCTGGAAACAGCCATCGCCATCGATAGCCCAAACTAGACGCTCAGGTTGTGCAACCTTGGCACCCATAGCTGCAGGAACCGAGTAACCCATGGTTCCGGCTCCGCCGGAATTAAGCCAGCTGTTTGGTCTTTCGTATTTGATGAACTGAGCAGACCACATCTGGTGCTGACCAACACCGGCAGCAAAGACAGCTTCTGGTCCTGAGATATCACCAATGCGCTCGATTACATACTGCGGTGAAAGCATGCCATCTTCTGGTTCGGTGTATCCAAGAGGGTAACGAGTTCTTAGTCCTTCGATGAATTTCCACCAGTCGGCAAGATCTGGCTTCTTGTTTCTTTGCTCTAGCTCGGCGTTTAGCTCAATAAGCACTTCTTTTAGATCGCCAACAATAGGGACGTCAGCGAAGCGGATCTTGCCAATTTCGGCTGGGTCAATGTCGATGTGAATAACCTTTGCTTCTCTCGCAAAGCTCTTCACGTCTCCAGTTACGCGGTCATCGAATCGGGCACCAAGAGTAATAAGTAGGTCTGATTTCTGCAGGGCGGTAACTGCAGGAACGGTACCGTGCATGCCCGGCATTCCAAGGTTTTGCGGGTGAGAATCAGGCAGTGCCCCCCTGGCCATCAGGGTTGTCACTGCTGGAGCACCAGTCAAAGCTGCAATCTTTAGAAGCTCTGGGCTAGCGCCAGAACGAATACTTCCTCCACCGATGTAAAGAACTGGCTTTTTGGAAGCAAGAATCAAATCAGCCGCCGCGGCAACTTGCTTACCGCGTGCCTTGGTCACTGGGTTGTAGCCCGGCAGGTCAATCTTTGGCGGCCAAGAAAAATCAAACTTCTGGTTTTGGGCATCCTTGGCAACGTCAACCAAAACTGGTCCAGGTCTACCGGTAGTTGCGATCTGCACTGCAGCTGCAATGACGCCTGGGATATCTTCTGCTTTGGTAACTAGATAGCTGTGTTTGGTAATTGGCATTGTGATTCCAACAATGTCCGCTTCCTGGAAAGCGTCGGTTCCAATATGAGTCGATGCGACTTGACCGGTAATTGCAAGAAGAGGAACAGAGTCCATGTATGCATCGGCAATTGCGGTAACTAGGTTGGTAGCTCCAGGACCGGAGGTGGCAATACAAACGCCAAGCTTTCCAGAAGCTGAGGCGTAGCCCTCTGCTGCGTGACCGGCACCTTGTTCGTGGCGAACCAGGATATGGCGAATCTTCTTGGAATCCATAAGTGGGTCATAGGTTGGCAAGATAGCTCCACCTGGCAGACCAAAAATAGTGTCTACGCCAAGTAGCTCTAGCGAGCGCACAATGGCTTGGGCTCCTGAAAGAACCTCAGTTGACATCTCGACACATTCCTTTGACTGCTCTAATTGCTGTTCGGGGCAAGGCCCCTAATAGCTCGTTTGAACCAAGTGATCCGCGACTATCCGCAGTAGGCACCTTCCGAAGAAGAGTGCACCAGCTTCAAATACTTCGCGAGTACGCCTCGGGTATAGCGGGGTGGAAGTGGAGTCCAGGCTTTTCTCCTGGTCTCCAGCTCTTGCGCATCAACGAGTAGTTCCAGCGAGCGAGCTGCGATGTCGACTCGAATCAAGTCTCCATCGCGAACCAGAGCAATTGGGCCACCATCGGCCGCCTCTGGAGCAATATGTCCGATACACAGGCCGGTTGTGCCGCCTGAGAATCGTCCGTCCGTCAATAGTAGAACATCTTTACCCAGGCCGGCACCCTTGATTGCGCCCGTCAGAGCAAGCATCTCGCGCATTCCAGGCCCACCCTTAGGTCCCTCGTAGCGAATAACCACCACGTCTCCGGCCTTGATCTCACCTTTGGTTAGAGCCTCCATAGCTGGAGCCTCACGCTCAAAGACTCTGGCTGGGCCAGAAAATTCAGTGAGGTCAAAACCTGCAGTCTTGACTACCGCTCCTTCTGGAGCCAGAGATCCCTTAAGGATCGAGATTCCACCAGTTTTGTGAATTGGGTTATTCATCGCGCGGATAATCTTGCCATCTGGATCAGGTGGGTTAATGCCTTCTAGGTTCTCGGCCATGGTCTTACCGGTTACGGTCAACACGTCACCGTGCAATAGTCCCGCATCTAAAAGTGCTTTCATCAAAACAGGAACACCGCCAACCTTGTCGACATCGTTCATTACGTACTGACCGAAAGGCTTTAGATCTCCAAGATGTGGCACGCGATCAGCAATTGCATTGAAGTCATCGATGGTTAGATCCACTTCTGCTTCTCTAGCAATTGCAAGAAGGTGCAGAATGGCGTTGGTGGAACCACCAAAGGCCATCAAAACCGAGATGGCATTTTCAAATGCCTTCTTGGTCATGATCTGTCGGGCGGTGATTCCCTTTGATAGAAGATTTACAACTGCTTCACCACTTCGCTCTGCCCAAGTGTCTCTTCTGCGGTCAGCCGATGGCGGAGCAGCAGAACCTGGAAGGCTCATTCCGATGGCTTCGGCAATTGAGGCCATGGTGTTAGCGGTATACATACCGCCACATGCACCCTCGCCTGGACAAACTGCTTTTTCGATTCGCTTTAAGTCTTCCTCGCTCATTTTGCCAACCTTGCATGCACCAACAGCCTCAAAGGCGTCAATGATGGTCACTGACTTTTCGGTGCCATCGGTTAGCTTGACCCAACCAGGAGCAATGGATCCGGCGTATAGAAACACTGAAGCAAGGTCTAAACGGGCCGCTGCCATCAACATGCCAGGAAGTGACTTATCGCAGCCGGCTAGCAAAACTGAGCCATCTAGAGCTTCGGCCTCCATGACTACCTCTACGGAGTCGGCGATAACTTCTCTAGAAACTAGGGAAAAGTGCATACCCTCATGGCCCATGGAGATTCCATCAGACATCGAGATGGTGCCAAACTGCATCGGGAATCCTCCCGCGCGCTGAACCCCAACCTTGGCAGCTTTAGCGAGGCGATCAAGAGAAAGATTGCAGGGGGTTAGCTCGTTCCAGCTAGAACCAATACCGATTTGGGGCTTATCCCAGTCATCATCACCCATGCCAATAGCGCGGAGCATTCCGCGGGCTGGAGCCTTCTCAATACCGTCAGTAACGGCGTGGCTGCGGGGTTTCATGATGTTTGCCATGCGGTTAAGTGTACCTATCTATACAGCGCCTAACGAGGGGCAGTTTTGTCCAGACAAGCAGGCAATTGGGCCAATAATAGAAGGGATGACTTCTTCAACTTACCCAAGCTCCTTAGAGCTTTATAGCCATGCCGCCAGACAATCCTCGAATGCGGTAATAGCCTCCTATTCGACTTCATTTGGTGTTGCCACCAAGTTATTGGCTCCGGAGATTCGCCAGCACGTTAGAAATATCTACGCGCTGGTTCGAGTTGCCGACGAAATAGTCGATGGCGCAGCCAATGACGCTAGAACCGAGGGTGGCAACGTCGAACCAGGCTTCGCTCTTGACCAATTGGAAGAAGAGATTTACAAAGCCCTGCGGGCAAGGTTCTCAACCAACTTGGTAGTTCACGCTTTTGCCCAAACAGCGGTTCAGACCGGGTTTGCTAGGGCAATCATTGAGCCCTTCTTTGCTTCTATGCGAATGGATTTATGGCCAAGAAAGCATAACCAAGAGTCTTTCCAAAAATACGTTTATGGTTCAGCTGAGGTAGTTGGGCTGATGTGCCTGCACGCTTTTGTTAAAGAATCTGACTATTCACAAGCTGATTACAAGCAGATCGTCACCAGCGCCAGAGCGCTAGGAGCAGCTTTCCAGAAGGTAAATTTCTTGCGGGACCTAGCAGCTGATTTCAAGAAGCTAGGAAGAAGTTACTTCCCAGACGTGAACGTTCAAAGCTTCAATGAAACTCAGAAGGCAGAGCTGCTATCTGACATTCGCGCTGATCTAAAAAGCGCAGCCATTGGACTGAAGATGCTTCCAAAAACTTCTCGTCCAGCGGTTGCTGCAGCGCAGATGCTATTTACCGAGCTTGCAAACCGTATTGAAAAAACTCCGGCTGCCCAAATGCTTGAAGCCAGAATCTCTGTTCCGAATCCAGTCAAGCTGCTAATTGTTACAAAAGCAGTTCTTGGAGTAGTTCCTAAGTGACCCAAAAAACCGCAGTAGTCATCGGTGGCGGAATTGCGGGTCTAGCGTCTGCTGCACTCCTGGCCAAAGCGGGCATGAAGGTAACTTTGTTCGAAGCCCGGGAAAAAGTTGGCGGAAGAGCTTACGTTTGGGAAAAAGATGGCTTCAAGTTTGACATGGGTCCTTCTTGGTACCTCATGCCAGACGCCTTTGACCAATTTTTCAAACTCATGGGTACAACCTCGGCTAAAGAACTAAACCTCGTGCGCCTTGACCCTGCCTATCAGACCCGGAATGAAGGCAAAAACGACAAGCTGATGATTGTTGAAGACCTTGCCAAGAACAAAGAGCTTTTTGAATCCATTGAGCCAGGCTCAGGTAAGAAGCTGCAGGGATACCTAGATTCTTCCAAGGACACCTACGAGCTTTCAATCAAGCACTTTTTGTATACAAACTTCCAAAACATCTCGATGTTCACAAACAAAGAAGTACTCTCCCGCGCGGTTACCTTTGCCAAGCACCTGGTGACTTCTTTGTATGACTTCAGCGGCAAGTACGTCAAGGACGAACGACTAAAGAAGATCTTGAACTTCCCGGCGGTATTCCTGGGAGCTTCTCCCTACGACACCCCAAGCATGTATCACCTGATGACTCATGTTGATCTAAACGTCGGTGTTTACTACCCAATGGGCGGTCTTTACTCAGTTATCGAAGCCATCGAACGTGTTGCCAAGCAACACGGAGTGGATATCAAAACAGGCTCCCCCGTCAGCAAAATCGAAGTCAACAGCCAAGGTCTTGCTACCGGAGTGGTAGTTGGCGGAGCAACCATTGCAGCCGACGTGGTTGTTGGAACTGCTGATTTGCACCACGTTGAGACCAAGCTAATTGAAGAAAAGTACCAAACCTTCCCAGAGAAGTTCTGGAGCAACAAGGTTCCTGGCCCTTCGGCGATGTTGTTGTACTTAGGCGTAAAGGGCAAGATTCCGCAGCTTGATCACCACACGTTGTTATATACCGAAAACTGGAGCAAGAACTTTGCTGAGGTTTTCCATAAGGCCGACGGAAAACGTCAAGTTCCATCCCCTGCTTCTTTGTATATTTGCGCGCCAAGTAAAACTGATGACTCGGTAGCACCTGCAGGCTATGAGAACCTCTTCGTTTTGGTTCCAATTGCAGCTGACCCAAGCATTGGTGGTTCAGGAGATGAGAAGTTTGAAAAGGCAGCTGACGAGATCATCGAACAGATTTCTAAGTGGTGTGAGATTCCAGATCTTGCCGAGCGCATTGTATTGAAACGCACTTATGGCCCAAGAGATTTCGTAAACGAGCTAAACGCTTGGTCAGGAACTGCTTTAGGTATGGCTCACACCTTGCAGCAGAGTGCTTTCTTTAGGCCAAAGAACAGATCGAAGAAGATCAAGAACTTGTTCTACGCAGGTCACAACACCATTCCAGGAATTGGTTTGCCGATGTGTCTAATTGGTGCCGAGCTGGTTTATAAGTACCTGGTGGATGATAGATCCAACGGTCCAATCGAGGGCGAGCTAACCGCCGTTTCCGAGGGCGGTTGGAAAGGCCTGAAATGATGCTTCCTGCAGGAAGTTATCTTGCCATTCTGATTGTTTCTTTGCTTGGGCTATACCTTTTGGATCGCACCCACAAACTCGCCTTCACGGTTGATGCCAAGCGTTCTTTACTTTCGATGGTTCCGGCATATGTATTGTTCTTGATTTGGGACATCGCTGGTATCGCAACAGGTATTTTCTTCCGGGGTCAAAACACTTTGTTGACTGGCATCCAGGTGTTCCCAGAGTTTCCAATCGAAGAGCTGTTCTTCCTGGCCCTTCTTTGCTACAGCACTCTAATTGTTTTCACCTGGGTTCAAAAGACTCTGACCGCTAGAGAGTCAGGTGGCAGATGAGCTACGCGCTGCTAAATTTGATCTTTATTGTTCCGGTGCTAGTTTTGCTGTTTGCTTACCGTTGGCTAGCTCACTGGGGCACCCTTTGCTACACGCTTGTGGCGCTTTTGTTGATGACCGCGGTGTTCGATAACTTCATTGTTGGATCAGGAATCGTGGCTTATGACCCAGCACTTCTTTCTGGAGTCTTTATCGGCTTTGCGCCTATTGAGGACTTCGCATACACCCTGGTAGCTGCACTCCTAATTCCACTGACTTGGTGGTGGCTCGGTAGTAGAGTCAAAAAGTGAACGCTTTAGTGTCTCTGTTCTGGAGCTCAAGACCAGTTTCTTGGGTGAACACAGCTTTTCCCTTTTTTGCGGCCTACCTATTTGTTTCGGAACGCATTGATCTAACTCTCATTCTCGGAACTTTGTTCTTTTTTATTCCATACAACTTCTTAATGTATGGAATCAACGATGTATTTGACTATGAAAGCGACCTTCGAAACCCCCGCAAGGGCGGTATCGAAGGTGCGCTATTGGATCCTAAGTATCACGTCCTAACCATTTGGGCTTCGGTGGGCTTTGCCGCAGTTTTTGTTGTTTACCTGCTGCTTGTTGGGTCTTTGGAGGCCAATTTGTGGCTCGGGTTCACTCTTTTTGCCGTGCTTGCCTATTCGGTTCCGGGGTTGCGGTTCAAAGAACGCCCCTTCTTGGATTCGTTTACCTCAGCCGTGCATTTTGTTGGCCCAATGGTTTATGGACTGGTGATAGCGGGGTCTTCAATTGCAGATCCGAAGGTGATTGCCGTAATTGCAGCTTTTATGGGTTGGGGTATGGCAAGCCATGCCTTTGGTGCCGTTCAAGATGTTCGGGCTGACAGGGAAGCTGGCATCAAATCGGTAGCCACTCAAATAGGTGCAAGAAATACTGTGCGCTTTGCCTTTGCTCTATACATTGTCTCTGCCTTGGTAGTTATGACAATTGGCTGGCACGGTGTTGTGGCATCACTTGCTGTGGTGCCATACCTTGTAATCATCTCGCCGTATCTGAACATCACTGATGCTGATTGCGAACGAGCTAATGGTGGTTGGAAGAAGTTCATTTGGTTGAACTTCGCAGCTGGTGCGCTAATTAGCTTGGTAGTAATTAATTATTTTCAAGCTAACTAAGCGGCGCGCTTAGTCCACGAGATAACATTTCGTGGATTGAATCCCCTGCCGCAGTAAAGGCAAGAAAGTGTTGCCTTGGGGCTTTTGAATCTGTAGTGCCGGTGTCCGTTACGGCATTCGCCGACCCACTTGGCTGTTTGCTCGGCAATTTCTTTTCCGGTGAATTTCTCAGCACGGTAGCCAATCGACTTAGCGGTGTTTTTCCAGTTCGGTCCATGCCCTGCCGACTTGCCAGCAAGGGCATGGGCAATCTCATGCAAGATAACCTGCTCTGATTGGTCGATGCTGTGATACTCGACGATGTATTTAGAAAGTGAAATCTTGTGATCGCTATAGTTACACAACCCCGCGCGCTGTTTGGCCGAGTCAAAGACAAACTCCCAGTTCGCACTTAGCCCGTGCTCACGCATCTTGTCTATAGCTAGCTGTTCCACAAACCCAAAACGGGTTATCTTCATGCGCTGCAATCTGGTTTTTCCTTTAGAAAAGGATCTGCCAATTACAAAGCCAAGTTCTTCCAGGCTTCTTGTAAGTTCTTGTTCCCCCAGTTCGAGGGCAACTCGAACCTCAACATAGTGATGGTAGGCAAAGACGTCTCTGAGAAACTCCTGATCGATTAGATCAGGCGAGGGAACCTCAAGAATTTGTGATTTGTCAGCCATAACCAAATAACCCTAACCCCGATGAAGATTCTGGCTGGTAGCTAGTGTCCCTTGGGGTGCCAGACGGTCTTGACTTCCATAAAGGCCAGAATTTGCTGAAGCGAGCCTTTGGATCCAGTTCTTACAAACGCACCTGGTCGAACTACTCGCTTTAGAGTCTCAGCTCCGCGGATCTCAAGATCCACTGGATCAGAAGTTCCTTCCAAATCAAGCGCGTTGACGTCCTGGTGAGAAGCAAGCCAAGGAGCCATTTCGGATTCTTTGCCAGTAAGTACGTTTACTACCCCGCCTGGTAAATCACTGGTTGCCAAAACCTCGGTCAAGGTAATTGCAGAAAGCGGTAGCGATTGGCTGGCAACAACAACGATTGTGTTTCCGGTGACAATCACCGGAGCAATTGTGTTCACAAGTCCAACCAATGAACTCTTTTGTGGAGCAAAGGCTGCAACAACACCAGTTGGCTGGTTAGTTGAGATATTGAAGTAAGGTCCTGCAACCGGGTTCATCGAACCTGCAACTGAATCAACTTTGTCGGACCAACCCGCGTGCCAAACCCAGGAATCGATAGCTGCATCAACTTCTTGGTTGGCTTGCTTTTCTGTGACTCCAGTGAGGGTTCTAATCTCTTCGACGAACTGATCGCGTCTTCCTTCAAGCATTTCTGCGATGCGATAAAGAATCTGGCCGCGGTTATAGGCGGTGGCTGATTCCCAGCCGGGCTGGGCAGCTCTAGCTGCAACAACTGCGTCTCTGGCATCTTTTCTAGATGCCAGGCAGACGTTGGCAACGAATTCACCTTTGGAAGAATGTAGCTCGTAGGTGCGACCGGACTCGCTTCTTGGAAACTTACCGCCGATAAAGAGCTTGTATGTTTTCTTGACGTCTAATCTCATTAGTTGTCTCCCTTCAGGTAAGCAAGCAATCCGTGCCTGCCGCCCTCGCGGCCGTAGCCCGATTCTTTGAAGCCACCAAATGGGCTGGCTGGATCAAACTGGTTAAAGGTATTGGACCAGATAACCCCGGCGTTCAATTGATCGGCAACCTTCAGAATTCTTGAACCCTTCTCGGTCCAGATACCTGCCGATAGGCCAAACGGGGTGTTGTTTGCCTTGGCTACCGCCTCGGCTGGGGTTCTAAAGGAAAGTACCGAAAGAACTGGTCCAAAGATTTCCTCGCGGGCAACGGTGTTGGTTGGTGCAACTCCGGTGATAACGGTCGGTGCGTACCAGAAGCCTTTCTTTGGAATCTCGCAGTTAGGAGCCCAGGCCTCTCCACCTTCTTTGACGCCCAGTTTCACAAGCTTCGTGATCTTATCCAGCTGCATCTTGGAGTTGATGGCACCGATGTCGGTGTTCTTGTCCAGTGGATCGCCTAGCTTGAGGGTTTCCATGCGACGCTTGAGCTTCTTTAGAAGCTCATCTTGAATGCCTTCTTGAACCAGCAACCTGCTTCCGGCACAGCAAACATGTCCTTGGTTAAAGAAGATGCCGTTGATAATGCCTTCTACCGCTTGATCAAGCGGTGCATCATCAAAGACGATGTTGGCGGCTTTGCCGCCAAGCTCAAGCGTTACCTTCTTGTTGGTTCCAGCAACCTGCTTGGCAATGAGTCTTCCAACTCCTGTTGAACCGGTAAAGGCAACTTTGTTGACGTCTTTGTGGGCAATCAGATCAGCACCGGTTTGACCAAAGCCAGTGATGATGTTCACAACACCATCAGGCAAGCCTGCCTGCTGGCAGATCTCGGCAAAGATAAGTGCTGTTAGTGGTGTTGTTTCAGCTGGCTTTAGAACAACGGTGTTTCCGGCAGCAAGTGCTGGAGCAATTTTCCAAGCCAACATCATCAGTGGGAAGTTCCAAGGAATTACTTGCGCGGCAACACCGTGGGCTTTTGGATTTACCCCAAAGCCTGCGTAGTCAAGCTTGTCGGCCCAACCGGCGTAGTAAAAGAACCAGGCTGCAACAAGTGGGATGTCGGCATCCCTGGTTTCCTTGATTGGCTTGCCGTTATTAAGGGTTTCTGCAATCGCGAGCTCGCGAGCGCGCTCCTGGATGATCCTTGCGATTCGATATAGGTACTTACCTCGCTCAGCGCCAGATAACTTAGACCAAACTTTTTCGTATGCGTTTCTAGCGGCCTTGACCGCTAGGTCAACATCCTTGGCGGTTGCGGTTGAGATCTCAGCAAGGACCTCTTCGGTAGCGGGAGATATGGTCTTATAGGTATTGGATGGCTTGGTGAACTTACCGCCGATGAAGTGGCCATAGCTGGATTGGAAGGTAACAAGGGCCCTTGATTCTGGGGCTGGCGCGTATTCAAACATTTCTTACCTCTTAGTCCACGGTCACGTAGTCGGGACCGGAGTAGTTTCCGGTCTTTAGTTTTTGTCTTTGCATCAGTACATCATTTAGCAAGCTGGAAGCTCCAAAACGGAACAAATCTGGTGTTAGCCATTGCTCTCCCGCTACCTCTTTTACTACCACCAGATACTTGATGGCATCTTTGGCGGTTCTAATACCACCTGCTGGCTTCACACCTATTTTGATGCCAGTTAGCTCATACCAGTCGCGAACCGCCTGAAGCATCAAAAGAGTAATAGGTATGGTCGCGTTCACAGTTACCTTGCCAGTTGAGGTCTTTATGAAATCTCCCCCGGCAAGCATTCCAAGGTAACTTGCCCTTCGGATGTTGTCATAGGTCTGCAGCTCACCGGTTTCAAGAATTACCTTCAGGTGGGCAAAGCTGCCATCGTTTCTTTGGCAAGCCTGTTTCACAGCCTGAATCTGTTTGTATACCTCGAGGTAGTTGCCAGACAAAAACGCTCCGCGGTCAATCACCATGTCAATCTCATCTGCTCCGGCTTTGACTGCATCCTTGGTGTCTTGCAGCTTTACGCCTATGGATGCCCTTCCGGAAGGGAAGGCGGTTGCAACAGCTGCCACGTAGATACCGGATTTACCAAGTGCCTCTTTGGCAAATGGAACCATATCGCCATAGACACAGATAGCAGCAGGGCTTGGGCAATCTAGATCTGTTGGATCTGGTGTTATAGCTTTCAAGCAAAGTGATCTGACTCGCTCCGGGGTATCCATCCCCTCAAGAGTTGTTAGATCCATCATCTTGATGGCGGCATCCAAGGCCCAGGCTTTTGATGTTGTCTTTATGGATCTTGTTCCAAGTGAGGCGGCTCTAGCTTCAAGGCCTACCTTGTCTACACCGGGTAGAGAGTGCAGCCAACGCCTAAGGCTAAGGTTGGCGATTTTGCCACCAACCATAGCTTCAGGCTCAAATGTTTTGGGCAACTAGCTACTCCTTGAAAGTTACTTGCCAGTCTAAAGCACGCCCCAATTAGGCGCTGAGTTACCTAGTTGGCTGGGCTGTAGAAACCGAGGCGGATTTCCTCGGTGCTCTTGCCGTTGGCGTCTCGACCACTCAGGATGACCTCGTAACCACTCGAAGGAAAAAGGTCTTTGTAAGTGAATGAGCGTGCCGCACCCTCAACTCCAGTTTGTGAGTAAGAAGTGAGCTGACGAACAGTGAAAGACCAAACCGTGATCGGTGAATCACTCGGGTAATCCCAAGCTGCCGTTACCTCCGAAGTGCTAATGGCTGTGATTCGAAGATTGGTTGGGGCAGCGTATTTAGTAGGTGGGGCTGGTGCGGTTCCTGGCGTTCTAATGTATTTAGTGGCTACTTCAGAAAATGAACCATCCGCCATTACAGTCTGAACTCGAATGGCGTAGACGGTTGCGGGATTAATCGAGCCATCCTGGAAGATCGCTTTGGTTGGAGTTAGGTGAGTGTATCCACCGCACTGCACAGAGCTTGCTCCACTTACGTGACAGACGTAGTACCAGCTAGCTCCAACGACTGCGTCCCAAGAAGCAGTGACTGTAGTCTCGGTGGCGGAGAGTTGTAAATTTTTAGGCGCCACCGCCTTGACTGGTTCTTCTGGCCTGCTACCGGTGGTGTGAATATCTAGGCAAGCTCGATTAGATTCAATGTTGTCAACTCGATAATAAACACAGGCCACATAATCAAAATCAGCTCCAAGGTCAGTGAATGTAACTTTGCCATCCGGGCCGACTCCAGTTGCTGTGAATGAGTCGCCGTGACGAATGTAGACCTGGTATAGCGACACGTTTGGAGCAGGTGTAAAGCTCAGTGAAACAAAGTTGTCTCCAAGTGCGGTGATTCTAAAGTTCTGAGGCGCCGAAGCGTTTCCTGTAACCTGTTGCTCCGGCTCCGAAGGATCTGGATATACAACTTCAGGCGAACCACCGGCGTCTGGATCTAGGATCAAATTTGCTAATCGCGACTCAGGAGTTGAACTTTCTATAGTTGCAAGAAAAAGCCTTTGTTCCGTATTTTCAGGAGCTAGTTCTTGCGAATCTGACTGGCTCGAAGCTGAAATCTGGGAAGAAAGTGTCTCTGGCGTTGAGAGAGTTCCTTGAGTTGATCCGTTTGTAACGCTCCAAGAAGCAACCGAACCGCTGGTAACAATTAGGCCAAGGCAGACCGTAAAGGCTAATTGGGAAACTTTGAACTTTGACAATGTCAGTCCTTCCAAGTTGTTGAGATAAACCTATTGCGGAAGGACTCAATTAGCTAGAGAGAAAGTCTCCGTGCCGCTTAGCAAACTAAGCTAGAGCCATGAAATGCACAAACTGCCAGGCAACTATCGCTGAAACTGACCTCAATTGCCCAAGCTGTGACCAGATTACGGCCCGCACTCGCGAGGACCTTCAGAAGATAGACCCCAAGGTCAACAAGGCCATCGCCTGGAGCCTTATAGCCATGGGCCTTTTGGGCCTAGCTTTTGTGATCTCTAATAGCTGGACCGACTGGTACTCAGGACTTGACTACGTTGCTCCGGTTTTCCTGCTAGTTGTCGGCTCTCTAGCTTTGCTTAGTATCAACCGGAAGTAAACTTGACCTAAATAGAACCTATAAAGGGGTATGAATTGGATCACGAACTAGTGCTAGCACTGAACGAAATCACCGTTTTGATGGCCATTAGCTCCGTTGGCATCATGGCCCTGATGGGCATGATGGTTCATCTTTCAATCACTTCACTTCTCGCTGGGGACTCAAAAAAGACCGCTGCCGCAAGGTTCTGATTTGCCCACTAAGAAACAAGCCCTAAAAGCCAAGTTCGAGTCTTGGCAACTAATTGCTGCTGTTGTATCCAGCGTTGCCGTAATTGCAGGTGGCGTTGGGGTCTTCGCCTACCAGCAATACACCCAAGCTCAAATCTCAGCTGCTGCCGATGCTGAATTCGCGGTTGAGTTAGCTCAGCTGCGGATTGGGGAAGTCTCCGCCGCGCTTGATGATTTAGAACTTGCCATACAAAATGCCCAGGAAACCGCAACCCAAGCGGTTGGTCAAACCTTAGACGAGAAAGACATAGAAGCGCTTCTTGCTGAAATCGAAAATGCCAAAGAGATTTGGGTTGAAGAAGCAACCAGACTGCTCGAGTTAGAAGCCGCAGTAAATGCTCTAAAACAAAAAATAGATTTGTCCACTAGTTCTGAAACATCAATTGCAACCCTTTTGAAATCTGTAAACGATGCAGTGTCTTCTAATTGGGACAAAATAATTGTCCAGGTTGTTTCGCTAGGCGAGAAAATAAACTTGGTCCAAGTCGCCCAAGCGATTTGGAAACAAACGCAAGAAGAAATTTCAGCTGAGGAGGTGGCAGCAGAGGCCGCTGAAGAAGCCGAGCGACTTGCCCGCGCGAAGACCATAACGCCTGTTAGCACCCTTACAGACTCCGGAGGTTCCACAGCACCTTCAGCTCCAGCGCCTCCGGCTCAAGAGGTAGTGGTAGCGGAAGTTCAGGGTGGGGAAAATGTCGCGTTTATCACTTCTTACATCGCAGGTCTAGCGCCAAACTCCTTCATAAGTTGGGTTCCTAGTTTGTGTGATGGTTACTACGTTTGCGGTCGCGCCTGGGTGGGTGGTGTCAACTCCACTCCAGTGCGAATCGAGCTGGATCCAGCCCTCTATGAAATTTATGTAAACACTGTGGGAATCTCAGTGCTAGTACACGAAGCTGCCCACGCTCGACAGTGGTTAAAATATGGCTCCAATATCATCACCGCTAATGAGGCTTACACCGGGTTGGTAGGAACCATCGCGGTTGAGCGCATGGCGGATTGTGCAACGATCGTAAAGCTTGGTTACTCGACCAATGTCTATACCAGCAGCTGTACACCGAGTGAGCTCGAGGCTGCCGCAACAATCTGGTAAATCAAAATACCGTTCTTGAGTTGGCTTCCAGTAACTTCGGTGATACCCTGAGGCAACGAGGGTCACCGAGCTAGCTGGTTTAGGAGATAAAACATGGATATCAATCAAATTCACCCAACACTTAGAAAAGCAACTGCCTCCTTTCCCAAACTGCCTGTTACCAGCGGTTTTGGAAGAGTGCTCACCAGATCTTTGCTCCCAATGCTCCTTCCTAAGCCAAAGGCTCCGGCTGGCCTAACAATTGAGCAGGTTAAAACTTCTGATGGTCTGAAACTGAGAATTTACACTCCCGCTGGACAAAAAACTCGTGCGGCTATGCTTTACATTCACGGTGGTGGAATGATGATCGGTTCTCCCGCTATGGATGATGCACTACTAGCTAACACTGCTGCCGAACTCGACATAGTAATTGTCTCTCCGGACTACAGGCTCGCTCCAGAACACCCATACCCTGCCCCAGTTGATGACTGTCACAGCGCCTGGAAATGGATGCACGAAAATCTCTCGCAAAGAGGAATCGATGCCAACCGAATTGCTATTGGCGGCGAAAGTGCTGGAGGTGGCTTAGCTGCTGGATTAGTTCTGCGAATTCACGATGAGGGTGGTGCGCAACCTGCTGCCCAGTGGCTATTTTGCCCAATGCTAGATGATCGAACTGCCCATGATGGATCTCTTGATGATCTAGATCACTTTGTATGGAACAACAAAATGAATCTGGTTGGTTGGAAATCCTACCTTGGAAAAACCTTCGGCACAGAACAAATCTCTTCCTACGCAGCTCCTGCCAGAAGAGAAAGTCTCGAGGGACTTCCCAAAGCTTGGATAGGCGTTGGCGATGTTGAGCTGTTCTTCGAAGAAGACAAGGCCTACGCGAGCAAGCTCACTGCGGCGGGGGTTCCGTGCCAGCTGGATATAGTTACTGGCGCTCCTCATGCTTTCGAGGGTTTGGCTCCAGATTCAGAACTAGCAAAGGATTATTTGGCTAAAGCCAAGAGCTGGCTCAAAGCAGCACTTGGGGCCTGAGCCCAGAAGAGTTGCTACCTAGTTTCCGCGAAGATGTATGCAGCTAGCTCAGTGTTGAGCTCTAGGGCTTCAACAGAAAGCACCTGAGATACTGCTTCATCCCAGCCCTCAGTGCTACTAAGTACTTGCAGCTCGTGCACAGCCAAGAAACTGAAGTTCATATACAGGTACTCATAGCCCAGCATTCCGAGATCGTAAGCAATGTTTGAATCCGACTGGCAGATTTGGTCACTGGTTAGTAGCCCGAGTAACTCGGACTCGGATAGCTGAACAACTCCTGTTGGGCTATCGCTTAAGCGAGCCAGAACTTCAGCTCGGGATCTCGAGCTTGATTCCAAATACGTTTCGAAGAAAGTTGCTTGGCCCTCAGCCATCCAGCACCTTCCACCGTAGCCGAATACAGCTTGGTAGAAGTGAGTTGCTTCGTGTCTGGAGACATAATCAATTCCCCGATTGGTGAAGGCTGTTCCAACAACGTTGTCTTGGTAGTTTTTGCCATTTACGCCGTTACCCGCACCACAAAACACATCCGCACTGAGCCTGCAATGGCCGAGTTCGTTTAGTTCCTTATTCCACATCTCTACCGGAAAGCTAGGCTCCTGCTCAGATCGGAAATCCACCCACCACTGGTAATCATTCTCACTTGCTAATACCCAGTCTTGATCTAGAGACTCAAGTCCAAGGAATTGATACATTTTGAGCTTTTCGGAGAATCTCGCAACCACGCTGTCAACTTTGCTCTGCACTGCGGTTGGTCCTTTGGTGTATTCAATCTCGAAGGGTTCGAGCTGCTTTGCAGCTTCATCGATTGCTTTGTAATGAGCCTTGAGAGCTTCCAGGGTTTTAGCTTCTGGTAGGGAAGAAATCAATTCCGTGATTTGTTCTTGAGTGAGCTCCGCAATTGCTTCTTCACTGGCCTCTGGCGAAGCTGGGATCGAATTGGTTGAGTCTGGGGAAACTGAACAACCAGCTAAGAGGAAAACGCTGCAGGCAGCGATTGAAACCTTCAACAAATTTGGAATAAGGACTCCCCCTGTGTTCTCATGTTCGCTTCAGCTCTAGACTATGGGATTTGGTTCGGACCAAGTAAAGGGCCTTAGCTAAGACCCAAAGACCAAATACAATATTGTCTAGGAGGTGGCTAGTTGACCAAGCGAAGTCCTGAAATAAGTCTAGCAAACGCGCCTGTTAGTTACGGTGCCTTTGAGGTAACGGTCGGAATTGACCCAAACACCCCAGATGGAATCGCAATTCTCGATGAAGTTTCATCTGCAGGGTATGAAGGTATTGACCTGGGTCCAGTTGGTTATCTGGGTCTGGGTAAAGAACTTGGAATGCGCCTTGCTGATCGAAATCTTGGCCTTTCGGGTGCTTATCTAGAATTTCCCTTTGCGGATAAAGCCAGGCTCACTGAATGCCTGAGAGATCTTGATGCCCTGCTCGATACCTTTGACGCCGTGGTGCCATTTATTTCTGGCCCACAGCCACGCCCAACGATTGCAGATAATGGAAGCCCTTTCCGCAATGCCAACCCTGGCTCTGGAATACGCAATCCTTCGAGTGGCCATGATGACCCAACTTGGGAAAAATTCGGTGACGGTCTTCGAATGGTCGTAGAAAGATGCCGCTCACGCGGATACGAACCAACATTTCACAATGAGACTGGAACCTACGTGGAGGCACCAGAAGAAATAGAAAAGATGTTGTCAGTTTCCGATGTTGGCTGGTGTTTAGATACCGGTCACTTCCTTTTGGGAGGCGGTGAACCGGTTGCCGCTCTCAACAAATGGTTTGACCGAATAAACCACATGCACATAAAGGATGCAACGCTAAGCCGCTTTGACAAAATAGTCGAATCCAAGGCACCCACCACAGCAATCTGGGATCAGGAAATCTTCCCGATTCTGGGCCAAGGGGATCTAAACCTAGAGGCTCTCGTTGACAGCATGCACAAGCTTGGTTTCAAGGGTTGGGCAGTTGTCGAACAGGACATTTTCCCTAAGACCGCCGCAAGGTTCCAGCGTGCAGTTGAAGATCAAAGAGAGAACCGCAAGATACTTTCGAAGCTTGGTTTGTAATGAGCACTTTCAACCTTGGACTAGTTGGCGGTGGGCGCATGGGGCAGATGCATCTGCGCGCACTATCTTCTTCAAGTCAGGTCGCTGTGACTTCGGTTGTGGAACCATTTGAAGCCACGGCTGAGAAGATCAGAGGCCTGGGCTATAAGGTGTATTCCAATTTAGAGCAGATGGTTAATGCTGAGAAACTAGATGGGATTCTCGTCGCGGCCCCCACAGATCAACACCTGAAGGTTATAAGTGAAATTGCGGGAACAGGCATATCAATTCTTTCCGAGAAACCATGCGGTTTGAATTCCGATCAGGCCCGCCAAGCCGGTGAAATATGCAGCAAAAATGGGGTCAAGTTACAAGTTGCCTACTGGCGCAGATTCATTCCAGAGTTGCGGGAAGTAGCCAGAAAAATAGCCTCTGGCGAGATTGGTGAGGTGCACTTCATAAACGCTTCCCAATGGGACGAGTCCCCTCCTCGCAAAGAGTTTCGCCTGGCCAGTGGTGGCATTTTTGTTGATATGGCAGTGCACGAAATTGATCAGATTCGTTGGCTCACCGGCCAAGAAGTAATCAAGACAAAGACATCAATTTTTCCTCAGACTGAAGACTCAAAGGGAGACACTGATAGCACTCAATCGATATTGGAAATGTCCGGTGGCGCCATTGGCCTTGTTTCACTTGGGAGATTCCATCCCGGTGGCGATTTAGTCTCTGCTGAAGTCTTTACTTCCAAGGAGCACACCAGAATTGAAATCTTGACTCCCTCCACTGGAGAAAAACCACAGCTTGATGCCCTCAGGCTGCAAGCTGAATCCTTTGCAAACTGGGTCTCAGGCGGCCCACAAGAAGGTGCCACTTCATCCGATGCCGAAGCGGCGCTTGATATCGCAAATCAATTGAAGTCAAACGCTGGATTAGCAAGCTAACCAGTAGACAGAATGGGCTAACTAAGCCTTACGAGTTTTTTTGCGAGGAGAGCTACTTGCCTCTGTTCCCTGATCCGCCATTCGTGTCATGAATATAGCCAGCACCAGGGCTATGACTATTCCACCGTTTACTAGCAATTCAAAAATTCCGCGCTCGAATGCCTCTGGTGTCTTTCCAATCTCGAGGGTCAAAGACGATCCAACAGACAAGATGTGTCTAACCGAGGCAATCACACCAATGACCAGGAATCGAGTCAATTGGTAGAACCCACTGTTAAACCTTGCAATTACTGTTCGGGCGATTTCGAGGATGATCACTACGAACAAGATGTCGTTGATGGCTTGGAGCATTCCGTTTGGATAGAAAGGCGTGGTGTTTAAAAGCCTCAGTACCGTAAAAACAATTGCCCCAAGGGCAACTATGAACAGTAGGGCTGTCAGCACTGCGTGAAAGACATCCTCCACGGTGTCCAGGACCTGGGTAGGAAGCATAGAACGCTTAGCCTGGGTTGAGTCAGTGTCTAGAGCTGCTACTTCTTGTTTTTTAGCCATACTCCAGTTTGCCGTGTTTCTGGATATTTGGAAACCCCCTGCGCTTGGCATATCCAGTAACCCGAGGCTCGAGTCCCAAGAAATAGGAAAAATCCAGCTCTCGTGAGAAGTGGCTGGGATTTCCTTCCGCCCCTAGCCTTTGGACGTGTTGGTTTTGCTTCACTTCTACGTAACCTGACATTCACATTTTGTTGGAGGGGTCAGGCACCGATTCAGATACCTTCAGATTATGGTTCAAAGAATCGCGATAGTTACTGAATCATTTTTGCCGCAAATAAATGGTGTAACCAACTCAGTTATTCGGGTTCTCGAGAGTATAAAGCAAAACGAATTAGAAGCGATTGTTATTGCCCCTAACTCTGAGTCTGAACTTCACCTTGGCTTTCCTGTCATTGGCTGCGGATCGGTTCCGGTGATGAATTTTTCGGTTGGGATTCCTGGCAAAGAGGTAGCTACTGCCCTCGCACAATTTGGTCCGGACGTTATTCACGTTGCGGCCCCTTTCATGCTGGGTTCGCAGGCGATTACATGGGGCAAGGAAAATTCAGTTCCAACCGTTGCGGTTTATCAAACCGATGTCGCGGGCTACCTGGGCCGCTACAGATTAGCCTTTGCCCGACCTGCGATGGAACGAGCTCTCGTTGCTATTCACGAGAATGCAACCTTAAACCTTGCCCCGACAGAATTGTCAGCTCAATACCTGCGTTCCCTCGGCCTTAACTCTGTCAGGGTTTGGGGGCGTGGAGTAGATACAGATCTGTTTAATCCAACGCGGAAGTTGGATATTGAAACAAGCAGAATTCGTTCAGAGATTGCAGCCGAAGGTGAGCTGATAGTTGGATTTGTAGGTAGGCTCGCTGCCGAGAAGCAGGTGCATCGCATGGCTGAGCTTTTCGGAATCAAAGGAGTGAGATTTGTTGTCGTGGGCGACGGTCCAGAAAGATCGAAGCTAGAGAAGCAGTTTGCAAACGCTCCGGTAAAGTTCACTGGCTTGCTTAGCGGTCTAGAACTTTCTCACGCTTACGCTGCAATGGACGTCTTTGTCCACTTTGGAACCGAAGAAACTTTTGGACAAACAATACAAGAGGCTCAGGCAAGTGGGCTGGCGGTTGTCGCTCCAAATTCTGGAGGTCCTTCGGAGATAATCGAACATGGAGTCAATGGCATACTCGTGGACCCGACTGAGCCCTCAGGCTATCGTTTAGCGCTTGAAAATCTGATTTCTAGACCAGGTGCTATTGCTGCTCTCGGGGAGCGCGCTGCTAGCAGCGTTCAGGGACGCTCGTGGAAGTCAAATAATCAGAAATTATTTGACTACTATTCGGAAGCGTCTTCACTCATGACAGGTCATCCCAAGGGAAGTCATGAACTGGCTTGACGCAAGCGAGATCCTGGCCGCCTTTGGCGATTGGGCAGTGCTTGCCGTGGCTGTGATAATCTTCGCCGAAACCGCCTTTATTCTAACTTCGTTCCTACCGGGAGACTCGCTTCTGTTTCTAACCGGATTAACTATGGCCAATTCAAGTTCTTGGCTGCCTGATTGGCTTGGCTTTTTACTGGTCTGGGTCGCAGCTGTAGCAGGTTCTCAGGTTGGATACTTGGTGGGCAGAACAATTGGTCCACCGCTGTTTAGTAAGAATCGAAACTTCATCCTGAATGAAAAAGTTGTTGCAAAAACTCAAGAGTTTTTTGATCGCTACGGAGCTAGGGCAGTTATTCTCGCAAGACTGATTCCAATTCTCCGAGCCATGATTCCTATGTTGGCTGGCATCTCAAAAATGGATTATGCTCGGTTCACCAGGCTGAACTTTGCGGGCGCAACCCTTTGGGTCTTGTTATTTATGTTGCCTGGATACTGGCTTGGTTCTATTCCTTTAATTAAGGAAAACCTTGAGATAACGGTCCTAATAATTGTCCTAGGAACCTCACTAATTCTGCCTTTCGAGTTCTTGAGAAACCGCCTCGAAAATCGATCTCGAGAAAAATCAGGCTCAACTACTAATTAGTTCCCAGTTCGAATGTTGGGAGTTTGGTCGGTAGCTTTCGAGCCTAAGATGTTTAGGCTCCAAGCCATCTCCTGCGGTGACCCCTCGAATTCGTCTATCAACGAAAGGGATAACGTCCCTAACAACCCAAGTAAAGGTTTCGGAGATTGAACGCGAAACTGGACCTGGGTCTCGCGCGGGTTGGGGGAATCGGTAGTTCAGGCTCAATAGTTCCGCAGCTTGATTTGCGACGGCAACATGTCCATGGCCCGAAAAGTGAACCATGTCCTCGGCCCAGAATAGGAGGTCACTAAAGTCTTGAATTCCGAAGACATCCAAAACGGGAACTCCCAGCTCATTGGCGATGTCACCGATCATCTCTGAGAATCTCTCCGCTCTATAGCGAAGGGGCTTAAATATCCGCAGATGGAGAGGGTTTATGGTGTTTGCAACCACCACATCGCAACCTGAAGCCTTAAGGCTCATAAGTCCTTCGCGATAGATTGCTCTCAGGCGGGGTAACTTATGCTCCCGAGTCAATAAATCATTAGAGCCAGCCATTACCGTCACTAAGTCAGGCTGAAGCTCAATAGCCCGCGGCAGTTGGTCAATCATTATCTTTTCTAGATTGGCACCGCGAAGGGAAAGGTTTGCATACTCAAATTCAAAACTCATATCTTGAGCCTCTTGAGCAAGAATGCCCGCTAAGCGATCAGTCCAGCCGTTTCCGTGGCGACTTAGATTGAAGGTGAAGTCACCTAATCCCTCGGAGAGTGAGTCTCCAATTGCAACATAACTGCGAAATGGTTTTCCAATCACCCGCTAAGGACACCTTTGTTAGGTGAACAAAGGATAAATGAGTTAGAAAGTGTTGCTTAACTCAAGGATTACAAATTTGAGAAAATTTACCATAGCTTCATTTACTATTCAGAGTTTTGAAGTCCGCGCCTAGAGAATCAAACGTGAATCTCAGCTCATAATTTTGTTTGAAAGAGCGGAGTCACTGATGGCAAGGATTGCAGTTATTGGTTTGGGTTATGTTGGGCTAACAACTGCCGTAGCGTGGGCCGAATTGGGTCACCACGTGGCGGGACACGACGCTTCCCTTGAGAAGCTCCTGCTTCTAAAGAGTGGGTTTATTCCTATAGCAGAGCCGGGACTTGAAGAATCTCTAAGGAAGTCCAGTTTCTCAGGTCATCTTTCGCTTGAAAAGGATCTGGGGGCAGCCTTGGATGGTGCAGATTTTGTGTTCGTCTGTGTACCAACACCGTCTGGGGACGACGGTGCTATAGACCTAAGTTTGGTGATAAATGTCTGCAGGCAGCTCTGCCTTCAGGCAGACCTCGGAACGACAATTGTCATAAAGTCAACATTGCCCGTTGGTGGTCTCAATCAGATCAGAACAGTGGCCAACAACTTAGATATTGGAATCGCCTACAACCCAGAATTTCTACGACAGGGTTCCTCTTTGGAAGATTTCCTGAGGCCCACTCGAATCGTTATTGGTGCTGAAGAACTCGAAGTCCGAGACAGCGTAGCTTCACTTTACGAGGGTTTCGATGCAGAGCTTATCTTAACTAATGCGGCCGGTGCAGAGCTAATTAAGCTTGCATCAAATGCTTACCTGGCAACCAGGCTTTCATTTGCAAATGACCTCGCCCTTCTGTGTGAGAAATCCGGTGCATCCTTTTCTGAGGTCTACTTGGGCACAGGGCTTGACCCAAGAATAGGTTTGGGATATTTCACACCAGGACCGGGTTGGGGTGGATCGTGTCTACCCAAAGACTCTTCCGGCCTGGTAAAATCTGCGGAGTCGCTAGGTGTTGAAATGCCTGTTGTTAGCGGGGCACTGGAGAGCAACGCTCGATCCAAAGAGGCAGTGGTCCAAAGACTCAAGGCAATGCTTTCTGGAAAACTGGAAGGTCGAAAGATTGCTGTCTGGGGAGTGTCTTTTAAGCCAGAAACAGCTGATCTTCGAGGAAGCCCTGCTGTCGAGATAGTGTCTAGCCTGAACAGGCAGGGCGCGACAGTGATTGCGTACGATCCCGGTGTAAAGATTTCTGATAATCCCAACATTGTTTTTGCAGAGAGCGCACTTTCTGCCGTTGATGGTGCGGATGCCCTTCTTGTTCTCACAGGTTGGCAGGAGTTTAACGAAGTATCCCCCGATTCAGTTCATCAAGCTATGAACAGATCCGTGGTGTTTGATTGCAGAGGAATACTTGAATCAAATGTCTGGGACCAAACCGTCGACTTCTTCCAAGCACTAGGTGAGCCAGAGAAGCGTCAGGTCAAGGATCTAGTAGCGGCCCTGTCGAGACAGAAAGTAGCCGTCGGGCAAAACTGATCCACTTACGAAATCAGGGTCGGCTGGGGACAGAATGAAGAAAGTCCAGCTCTCGTGAGAAGTAACTGGATTTTTCGTGGACCCCTCGGGTGGACTTGCTTCGGGCAATCCGAACTTTTGCCGAGCACCGCCGCTTTGGCGGTCCTTGATTCGGGCGTGTTGTTAGCGCGCCAACTGCAAATCAGGATTTACCTTAAAGCTAAGCCTGAAACTATGGAGGACTGATTGCCTAAAGCCGGAGCCACTTCTACTGCCAAGAACCAAACTAAGAACGACCAGGCGGTGAGAACCTTCGTGCTGGATACTTCAGTATTGCTTGCCGATCCAAAGGCCATGTTCCGATTCGACGAACATGAGGTTGTAATCCCGATCGTGGTAATCAACGAGCTTGAGAAAAAGCGTCACGATCCCGAAATCGGGTACTTCGCCAGAGTGGCGTTGCGACACCTTGATGATCTGCGTCAAAAACATCAGCGACTTGATTTTCCAATTGAGGTTGGCGATAAAGGAACCCTCCGGGTAGAGCTAAACCACAGCGACCAGTCGATACTGCCTACTGGATTCCAGCTTGGCGATAACGATTCACGCATTCTGTCGGTGGCCATGAATCTATCCAGCGAAGGTTTCAACGTCACCGTTGTTTCAAAAGATCTTCCAATGAGAGTCAAGGCCGCAAGTCTTGGAATGCTTGCGGAGGAGTATCTAAACGAACTTGCCATCGACTCTGGCTGGAGTGGAATTAGTGAGCTAGCGCTTAGCGCTGATCAAATGGCTGAGCTATATGACAATGAAGAAGTTACGCACCCAGAGGCGGCGACCCTGCCAGTGAACAGCGGCCTAGTTATCTCCTCAGAAAGAGGACACGCACTCGGTCGTGTCACCTCAAACAGAAAAATGAAGCTCGTCCGTGGTGATCGCGGCGTGTTTGGGGTTCAAGGAAGATCTGCCGAGCAACGCCTTGCCATTGACTACCTGCTGGATCAGGAAATTGGAATTGTTTCGATAGGTGGTAGAGCCGGAACCGGTAAGTCCGCTTTGGCGCTATGCGCGGCATTGGAAGCGGTAGTTGACAGGCGCCAGCACAAGAAGATTATGGTTTTCAGGCCTCTTTACGCAGTTGGCGGACAGGAGCTTGGTTACCTTCCAGGCACCGAGGCCGAAAAGATGAATCCCTGGGGTCAGGCAGTTTTTGACACCTTGAGCGCCTTGGTTTCCAAAGAAGTAATTGAGCACATCCAGGACCGAGGCCTGCTCGAAGTGCTTCCGTTAACCCACATCCGTGGACGGTCGCTGCACGACAGTTTCGTGATTGTGGATGAGGCTCAGTCTTTGGAAAGAAATGTTCTACTAACCGTTTTATCCCGCATTGGTCAAAATTCTAGAGTGATCTTGACTCACGATGTTGCCCAGCGTGACAACTTGCGAGTCGGCAGGCACGATGGAATCGCTTCAGTAATTGAAGCTCTCAAGGGCCAGTCACTGTTTGCTCACATCACCTTGACTCGCTCCGAGCGCAGTGCCATTGCGGCATTGGTCACGGAGCTATTGGACCGGTAAGTACTTAGGGATAACTTTCTCAAACTAGGACCCGTACAAGGTATTGTTGGAGACTTTAGAGATTTCCCAGTACTTGGTTGCCCATTCGCTAACTAACATCACCAATTCCTTATCAGTAGGTCAATACTGAAATTGGAGACTTGATCTCTTTGTGGATATCCCCAATATGTAAGAAAATCCAGCTCTCGTGAGAAGTAGCTGGATTTTCCGTGCACCCCCCGGGACTTGAACCCGGAACCCACTGATTAAGAGTCAGTTGCTCTGCCGATTGAGCTAGAGGTGCTTTTTGCTGCCTAACTGGCAACAGTTCTAAACAATACCACTTGCGCTAAATGGTTCAAAACTTAGCGAAGGTGTGGGTCGGGGCAGGTAGTGGCGTAGGGTCTTCAAGAAAATCTGGGCTTCAGGAGAGACTTAGACTTAACTCATGAAGACACTCAAATCCAACCAAAACACCATTCTTACTGTTGCTCTAGTTGCACTAGCCATAGCTTTTGGAGGTTGGGGATACTCCTTAGGCGAGCCAGCCTCCTCACATACCAACCTCACTGAAGAAGTGGTGGTGCTGGGGATCTTGGGTGCGATTTTGCTTTCGTTGCTGGTGGGTCTTGGGATTAAAGGCAAGCCAACTGCGCTCATAAATCTAAATCGATTGTTGGCTTGGCCGATGGCCTTCGGATATATTTTTGTGCACTACGCCTATCACATGGAGCATGGTCAGGCGGGCGGACTTATGGCGCTAGATATTGTCCCGAGGGTGTTTTTCCTGGTTTCTTTTGTCTGGATTGCATTCCACGCCGGCGTTGCTTACAAAACCTATGGCGCTCCATGGAAGCTAAAACTAAGAACCGCCAACGACTATTACATCGCCTCTGCTTGGCTTGTGCTAGTAATCACCATTCCGGTTTTCTCAATTCCGGCTCTTGGAGCTATGCCGATTGCTATGGCGTTAGCTTGGATAATCTTTGCACCACATCTAGCCATAAACGTATTTCACATGTCCAAGCGAGTGCCAGTTTCCAGCATTTCCGAAGGAATTGGACCTTGGGTAGTTAGTGGGGTCTATTTGATTGCCATACTAAACGCCGCCGTCATGAGTTTTCCAAAGAGCTAGTGGTTACTAAGTTCAAAGGCGCCATGATCGAGTGGCGCGGACCGTCACCTTTTTACTTCGTTCCAGTCCCTGATGTGCCAAGCAAGAAGATTAAGGCTATGGCTGCCCAGCTAACTTACGGCTGGGGTGTGATTCCCGTTCTGGGCAAGATCGGAAAGACTGAGTTCTTAACGGCTTTGATTCCGAAGGATGGTCTCTACTACTTGCCAATCAAGAACGCTGTCCGGTTTGCAGAAAACTTAGAAATCGGAGCTGAGGTTACTGTGTCAATCAGCGTTGGTAGCTAGCAGCGGAAAAAGCGAAGAATCACTATTGTTTTGATCCTGATTTCCTAGTCGCCTAAGTAGCTTCTCAGTAGCAATAAGTGTTCCACCAAGCACGGCAGGTATCCCTCCGCCTGGGTGAGTTGATGCTCCAACTCTCCAAAGCCATGGACGAAGAATTGATGAGTGTTTGGGCTGGTGGAGTGGCCCGGACTGCCAAATCTTTCTGGCTTCCCCGTAGAGCGCTCCCCCGGTAGCTCCCCAACCAGAGAAGTACTCAGGATCTAGAATCTGGAATTCACCAAAGTATTCTTTGATGTTTCTAGGTAATCCCATGACTTTGCTTACTCGCTCCAGCTCACGCTTAGCGAAGTCACTGTTGATGTCATAGTGCTTGCCATCGGCGGGAGCTGTAATCAAGACGGCAACCGTAGATTTCTTGTTTGGGTAGATGTGACCGGCCTTGTAGTAATTGACAAACACCATGGACTGCTCTGGCAGCTCTTTGTTTCCAAGAGATTTATGCAGCGCCGCTGGGTCATCGGGCATGATCACCGAGTGGGTCTTTGTGCCTTGTGGCAGGTCTTGGTCTAAAACCGCATAGATCGCTACCCCGGAACAAGACATCTTGCGGTTTTGCTCTTGAGTTTTCTTGCCAAGCAATCGATCCGTCACCTTGGCATCCAAGCTGGAGACCACTAGATCTGCCTTGTAAGAGCCTTGGGTAGTCGTAACCTTGCCCTTCGAGATTGCAGTCACTTTTTCATTGAGTCTTATCTCAACCCCTGCGTGACGGGCGAGCTTTTCCAGAGTAAGAGGAATTTCGTTCACGCCACCAACTGGAACGAGCACCTGCTGGGTTGCCATCACGGCGGGCATTGTTGCAAATAGTGCCAAGGTGCTTTCTGGGGCAACACCGGCGTTCAAGGTGTGGATTGAAATGACTTCTTTTAGTCCTTCCGGTAACCACTTCAAACCATCGAGGTAGCTTTTGGTTGTAAGTCTCAGCCCGTAGTTGGAAACAAGCTTGCTAACAGCCGGCACGGCCTTTGGGCTCATAGAGGTATTGGTCAAAAGAGTCGTGATCTCTTTATCGAGCTTGCCGTGAATGGCTTCGAAGCGGTTCCAGCTCTCGTGCCATTTGTTGCCTGGCTCAACCGGAAGCAAGCACTTATCGCCTTTATAGAAGTATTCGCCAACCTCGGATAGTGGTTCGAACTCTATTGGGGCGATTTGGCTTGCTTGTATAGAGGTATCTCCGAGGTTGTCGTATCTACGAAGAAACTCTTTCCAAACGCCAGGGAAGGTAACAAGAGCTGGGCCGGTGTCCATGCGCTGGCCGTCAACAAGGATTCGCTTTGACTTGCCACCAATCCAGTCGGAGCCTTCGATGACTTTTACCTTGTGTCCTGCTTTAGCAAGCAGGGCAGCTGTTGCCAGGCCGCTAATTCCGGCGCCGATTACAACGATAGATTTCTGACTCAAGGGTAGACACCCATGAACATCGCGGCTACCAACTGAACTCCAGCAACAGTTCCTGCAATGTATGGGAAGGCGATCGAAAGCCGATAGAGCTTTCGACCTGTTTCAGGAACTGGTTTTCTAAAGATGGCAACAGTTAGATAGCCAGCGATTACTGCGTTCGCAATCGCAACCGGAATGTTTACCAGTGCAAACAAGACAGTGGAGATTAGCCACCAAAAACCAACCCAGTAAGCACTGCCTTTGGTGCCAAGCCACACGGCGGTCGTCTTGATGCCAACGAAACTATCTTGTGGGATGTCTTGCACGGCATCAAAGGTGTGTTTGGCCATGGACCAGACCATAAGTCCAATGGCTGCAAACCAAAGTGGTTCGTGGCCAAAAGCCAATGGGATGAAAACTAATGGGAAGGCGTAGTCGGTGTTAGATACCGAGTCCCAAACCGGTCTGGCCTTGAACCTAAATGGTGGGGATGAATAGAAATAGAAAAACAGTCCATAGGCCAGTATCCAGGCCATGGCAGCTGGGGGCACCGTGAAGGCAAAGTAGATCAAGAACGGGATGTTGGTAACAGCAACGGCAACAAATATCGGCACCACTTCGCGGGGGCTGATCTTGGCACCCTCCATGCCGCCCTTGCGGGCATTTATATTGTCGGTTTCCTGATCAAAGATGTCGTTGATTCCATAGATCAACAGATTGAAGGGGAAAGTTACCCAGATAAGGAAGGGAATGATGTCCCAGCGCCAGAGGTCCCCGCCAAGCCACATAGCAATAACCGAGGTGCCTATGGTGTTGATCCAAAGCACTGGACGAGAGATTTGAATCAACCGCAGCAACATTCTTCAAGCATAATCGCTGGCCACCACAACCAATTTGGGTGTGGTTTAGACTTTAGTCACACCCCGAATTCACCCCACTGGAGGATAAATGGCTGAGGCAAAGAGGCTAGAAGTTGGCAACAAGGCCCCTGATTTCACACTCGTCAATCACGACGGAACCAAGGTAAAACTCTCCTCGTTCAAGGGCAAAAAGGTCATTGTTTACTTCTTTCCAGCTGCACTGACACCTGGTTGCACCAAGGAAGCAGAAGACTTTAATGAGAACCTAAAGGCTCTAAACAAGGCTGGCTACGAGGTGCTCGGGGTCTCCCCAGACAGCGTCGAAAAGATGCAGAAGTTCCAGAAAGCTCACAAGCTGAAGTTCGCCTTGCTGGCTGATCCTGACCTCACTGTTCACAAAAAGTATGGCGCCTATGGCACCAAGAGCATGTATGGCAGGACCTACGAGGGTGTGCTGCGATCTACTTTTGCGGTGGATGAGCAAGGAAAGCTTGAGCTGGCTCTATACAACGTGAAGGCAACCGGCCACGTCGATAGCCTTCGCAAGCAGCTGGATATTTAGTTCGTTAGATCGCCATCTGTTTCTTCATTGGTTGCTTCGACCACTTTTGAATTAAACAGGAGCAAAACAACGAGTCCAGATACTAAAACCAGTAACGCTCCAAGAATTCGACTGGTTCCTGTCTCTGCGATTGCACCAGCTCCAACAACTGCTTGAAGTAGTTGCCAAAAAAATGCTGCACTTCTTGCCCAACGTTTTTTGTTCAATAAGCCTCTAGAAAAAGTCAATACCCAGACCGTCGCAGCTGCTGCTAGTACCAACAAAAAAACCTCTGCGTAAATACTTTGAAATTGTCCCGAGAATAATTCAAAAAGTAGTGTGAAAAAAACAGCCGCTAAAACTAGGGCTTCAAGAACCAGCAAAAAAAGCACAATTTGGACCAGGGCTGGGGCCTTGCTAAAGGGTCTCATTTGGGCTCCAAAGTTGGGTATTTACAAACCGCTACCAGTATGGAACGATTAGATACAGAACACGAGTTACGCAATTCAAGCGTAAATCACAATTTTCGACCTCACCAACCTAAGTGAGAGTTTGTATTGCCCGTCTTGGCTATGGGGGCCAACTGATAAAGGATTTCGCATGGATATGCAGTGGCTAAACCAGTCTCGATGCCTCAATGAAGACCCAGAACTATTTTTTCCAGTTGGAAACACCGGTCCTGCTGTAGATCAGATCGAGCAGGCTAAGGCAGTTTGCCGCCAGTGCACCGTGACAGCCGAATGTCTCGAATATGCAATCAAGGAAAACCAGGACACCGGAGTATGGGGTGGCTTGAGTGAAGACGAGCGTAAGTCTCTAAAGCGTAAGTACGCCAGGGCTCGTCGCGCCAGCTAAATTGGAATGCTGATGGCGACCTTTGTGCCGCCATCTTTCGGTGAAAACCACCTAATCTTTCCCCGCAATTCGCCCTCGATAAGGGTTCTTATAATCTGAGTTCCAAGGCCCTTGCCGATAGCATCTTTTTCAAATCCCACCCCGTTATCCTCGACCTCAATGGTCAGCTGCTTGGCAGTTTGCCTAGGAGTTATAAGTATGCTTCCGCCGTGCTCCCCCAATCCGTGACTTGCGGCATTAGTAACTACTTCAGTCAAGGCAACAGCTAGCGGTGTGGCAAGCCCACTATCCAGTTGGCCAAACTTGCCATCAATTCGAAGCTTGATCTCTCTTGAAGAATCGGTCGCCAGCTCCCCGACAAGACGCATGCTGGATTCAAACACCTCGTCGAAGTTCACTTCGTCAGAGAATCCTTCAGCAAGGGTGTTATGGACGAGTGCTATTGCTGACACTCGGCGAATTGCTTGTTCGAGTGCTTCTTTAGCTTCGTCGCTGGTGGTTCTACGCATTTGAATACGCATCAAGCTGGCAACAGTTTGCAGGTTGTTTTTCACACGGTGGTGAATTTCACGAATGGTGGCGTCTTTGGTTAGAAGCTGCTGTTCTTGGCGCCTAAGTTCTGTAATTTCGCGACAGAGAACTATGGCTCCGGTTCGAGCACCAGATTTCATAAGCGGGATAGCTCGTACCGATAGCGTTACATCTTTTGATTCCAGATCTGCACGCCAGGGAGCTTTGCCGGTAAGAACTAAAGGTAAGGACTCATCAACTGTGGATTGCGCTTTGACAATCTTGGTGGCCACCTCTGCCAGTGACTTTCCTTCAATTTCACCTTCGATACCCAGGCGGCTAAAAGCCGAAAGCCCATTGGGGCTAGCAAAGCTAACGTTGCCATCGACATCGAGTCTTAACAAGCCATCGTTAGCTCTTGGCGCACCGCGTCTTCGGCCCGTAGGGGAAGAGTAATCCGGGAAAGTTCCTTCGGTGATCATCTGAAGTAGTTCTTTGCCGCAGCTAACGTAATTTAGCTGAATCTTATTTGGGGTTCTACTTTCAGAAAGATTGGTATGCCGGGTGATAACGGCAATTGGACCAGAAGTGTCCTCTGCATCAGCCGATTCTTTTTGCACCGGAATAGCGCTAAATCTTGTTGGTAAGCCAGCTAGGGTATCGGAGCTTCTTTGCTCAACTATCTGAGCGGTCTCGAAGGCTTGCTTTACTGTTGCCAGCCACTCTTTGCGAATGGGTTCACCACTGATATCGCGATAGAAAACCGTTGCCGCACTGGAGGGCCTGGCGTGACCGGCGGCAACAAAGCTGCCGTCCTTGGTTGGGACCCAGAGAACTAGGTCTGCAAACAATAGGTCTGCGACCAATTGCCACTCCGACTGCAACCGAGTTAGCCATTCGATGTTCGCCTTGTTTGGGACACCATAATCGCTAATCAGTTGAGAAAGAGTGGACACCTAACCGAGTTTAGCCACCCGCGCATCGAGGGCGCCTGGCCTATCCAGGATGGCAACTCGGGTAAAGATACCAATGGCGGAGCGAAAGCCACCTGAGCGCCCACCACCCAACATTCCTAGCCTCGTCGCCTGATCAACGTGGACTGGGTCATCAGGCAAGAATGCTGCAGCCTCGATTGAACCAAGACCGGCGAGGGTGGTTTTAATCTCGGACTTGGCCTGTGAAATAACTGAATTTCTCGTTCGATTTACCACGAGCTTTAGCTGCTCGGTTAGCGAGAGCAAGTATTGCTCTACTCTAAGCAGCCTAAAGATCCCTATCGGGTCAGCAAGTGCCACGAGTACTACCTGGTCACTTATGCGAACCACTTCACCGGTGAGATTAAATTCTTGTTTTGGTTTTAGCGAGCCTAGGTCCACAACAACAAAGTCAAAGCTTGCTTTGGCCACTTCGAGAATTGCCTGAATACTCTCACTGGTTAGCTCCAAGACCTGGTCTGAGATAACTCCGGGTAAAACTGTGATTGAGCTTTTAGGAATCTTGATGCTTAGTCTTTCAAGTTGTGTTTGATCAAATCGGTGCTGGCTCGCAATTCTCATGGCACCAACCAGCCCAGCCGGTAGCTCTGAAAGGCAGAAGTAGTTTGCAATGCTCGGGCCTTCAAGATCTGCGTCAATAAGCAAGACCGAATACCTTTCTGAAGCGAGCTCTAAGGCCATGTTTATGGACACTGTGGTTTTACCGGTTGAGCCGTGTGGGCTAGTAACGGCTATAACCTGCGGTTCGGGTTTTGTGTTTTGTTTCTTGGCGGCTTGCAGTGACCGAACAATTGATTCCAGCACTAGCTGGAACCTCCGGTCGCAGTAATTGCGATCGAGGCTTGGCCGGAGATTGCTCCAAGAAGATACTGAAGTGATGCAGTTGGAACTCTTAGTTCAAGTGATTTCTGTTGGTTTGCGAAGCCACCTTCTGGTTCAATGAGCTCAACTACCTCGGCGTCCACTGCCAGCAAAACTGGTTCGCCATATGTTTGAAATTCAAGTAATGGTGCGGCCCAGATAGCTACTTTTGACCCAACGGTTACTTGGCTACTCACAGGTATTTGTGGTGTGAGCACCAAATTGGAGAAGTTGTCTTGATCTTGGGTTGTTATGGCTGAAAGCGGAATTGTTTCACCGGAGCCAATGGGTCTTTGTAGGTAGGTACCTTCCAACAGTGATTCTGGTCTCAGGTAGGCTCCTGCCAGACCAAAGAGCGAGAGCTCTATCTTCTCTAGATTGTTCAGGTTTAGAGCTACCCCAGAAGGTAGGGCTTGCTTGGTAACTAGAAAAACCTCTGTGGTTTTATTGCTTTCGATAAAGAACCAGGCTCCAAGCACTGATACCAGGACGGCAAGAGCGGATAGAACAATAGAAATTGGGCTCTTGCCACCTGGCTGGCTTTTCAGTTTTTTCAAGAGTTGAACTCCGTTCTATTGATTGCGCTTGGGGAAATCTCGAGGTAGCTAATTGCCTGGAGTGGAACCAGAGGTAGTTGGTAGCTATCGGTAGCGACCAGTCCCCTTGTTGCGCCCAACACAACCAACCTCACTTTCTTGCTGGGAGCATTTTGAAAGCAGATGGTTGCTGGGGCGGGAAGATCAAGTAAGCCAATGAGCTCCGCCGCGGTTTTACGGGTCCAAGTGATCGCAGCTGAGGAATCAGAGGTGTGGGTCTGAAACCTGAGGGCCATAACTTGATTCAGTCGAATCAGGCTCCAGCTGATCTTGTCTTCGAGTAGGCCAAAAACAAATGACCGGCTAATTCTTACCTGGGTCAGCTCGCGAGTGAGGCCATGTGCAAATTCGAGCTGAAGACAATTGGCGCCTACGGGGACCAGCGGCGATGGTCTATGGCGGGTTTGGAACTGAGGTTCGTAGTTGGTGAGTGTGGGCATGGCAACATCATTACGCACCCGCCGACATTGCTAAATAGTTATACACAAGTAATTAATGCCAGCTAAATGCTGGAGCGTATTCAATTACCCTAAAGCCACTCAAATTGAGTTTGGCTAACAAGGGAGTGAAGTGAAGAAACCAGACATGCGAATCGATAGCACTATTCACTCGAGGGGGTATGAGAACCAGAGGCACCTAGAGTTTGGGCCTGATTTACCAGAAACCCAGCCGCTTAGGCGGCCCCAGATTTTCATTGCAGCTATTGCAACGGCGGTAAACGAGGTTATCTCTGGGGTCCGGTCGGTTGATCAATTACAAAACGTTTTGAACGAACATGTCTATGAGTCTTTAAAGCGAAGGGCTGTTTCCAGGGCTCAGTATCGGTTGAAACACGGAAGAAAACCGCAGGTTCAACCAACCGATGTGGTGCGCGTTAGATACCAATACCCGAGCGCGGGGGTAATCGAATCGGTTGTGGTTCTTAGCTCTGGCAGAAGATCTAAAGCTGTTGCGATCCGATTGGAAGGCGTTCATAACATCTGGAGAGCCACCAATATTGGGTTTATCTAGCCTTTGAAAAAGGAGCTTCCTTTTTCGGGCTTACCGGATTTTTTGGCCTGAGCTTGCTTTCTGGCGGCTGCCCGATTCAACGGGGCGCGTTCAACAACTGGTTCAGCGTCCTCTTTTGGGGCTCCGGGGGCGCTGTAGCTTAGGTTGCCCTGTGGTCTAATCTGATCCACCGGCGACTGGTTCACGCTGACTTCTACGTTGAATAGATAGGTGATAACTTCCTCGCGGATGGATCCCATCATCTGCTGGAACATTACGAAACCTTCGCGCTGATACTCAACTAGTGGGTCGCGCTGGGCCATGGCACGCAAACCGATACCTTCTTTTAGGTAGTCCATCTCATATAGGTGATCGCGCCACTTTCTATCAATTACAGATAGCACTACGCGTCTTTCAAGCTCGCGCATGCCCTGCTCACCAATTGATTCACTGCGCTTTCTATAGGCGATCTTGGCATCGCTAATGATTTCCTTGGAGAGGAAGTTTGCAGTCAGTCTTGAAACGCTTCCTGCTTCAGCAAGAACTTCATCGATCTCAAGTGAAATTGGGTAAACAGCTTTGAGGTCTGTCCAGAGAGTCTTAAGACTCTCCGAGACATCTTCCTTGGTGGCAAGGGTTGAGTCAACAAGATAAGTGATTGTGTCTTCTAGGAATTGATCAATCCGGGTTGCTATCTCATCGCCTTCGAGAACTCGCCTGCGGTCGCCATAGATAGCTTCACGCTGACGATTTAGCACATCGTCATACTTCAAAACGTTTTTTCTAATCTCTGCGTTTCTACCTTCGACTTGCGACTGTGCGCTAGCAATTGCCCTGGAAACAACTTTGGATTCGATGGCGGTATCGTCTGGCACACCGGATCGGTTCATCAATGCTGAAGCTGCTCCAGAGTTGAACAGTCTCATCAGGTCATCAGTCAATGACAGGTAGAACCTGGATTCTCCAACGTCACCTTGACGACCGGAACGACCACGAAGCTGGTTGTCGATTCGCCTGGATTCGTGGCGTTCGGTTCCAAGCACATACAGCCCACCAACCGAGAGAACCTTCTCGGCTTCCACAGCTACTTCTTGCTTGATCTTTTCAAACTCGGCAGCCCACGCGGTTTCGTATTCTTCTGGGCTTTGCTCGGAAACCAGTCCTTTTTTGGCAAGAGCCTCAACGGTTAGAAACTCGGCGTTTCCTCCGAGCATGATGTCAGTTCCACGACCGGCCATGTTGGTGGCCACGGTTACCGAGCCAAAGCGACCAGCCATAGCGATAATGGACGCCTCGCGGGCGTTGTTCTTAGCGTTTAGCACTTCATGTCTTATTCCGCGCTTAGCAAGCAGCACCGATAGATACTCGCTTTTTTCTACGCTGGTGGTTCCAACCAGGACTGGCTGACCCTTGGCGTGACGCTCGACGATATCTTCAACAACCATGTTGAATTTCACTTCTTCGTTTTTGTAGATAAGGTCTGACTGATCTTTTCTAACCATTGGCTTGTTGGTTGGAATTGGGATGACACCTAGTTTGTAAGTGGCCATAAACTCTGCTGCTTCGGTTGCCGCGGTACCGGTCATACCGGCTAGCTTGCTGTAAAGACGGAAGAAGTTCTGCAGCGTAACTGTTGCCAGGGTCTGGTTCTCAGCTTTTACCTCAACACCTTCTTTGGCTTCAATTGCCTGGTGGATTCCCTCGTTGTATCTTCTACCCTGAAGAATTCTTCCGGTGTGCTCGTCAACAATTAGCACTTCGCCTTTGATAACTACGTAGTCCTTGTCCTTTTTGAACAGAGCCTTGGCGCGGATTGAGTTATTCAAAAAGGAAATCAGTGGAGTGTTGGTTGATTCATATAAATTGTCAATTCCCAGGTAATCTTCGACCTTGGTGATTCCTGGTTCCAAAATTCCTACGGTGCGCTTTTTCTCATCCACTTCGTAATCAATTACCGGCTGAAGCTTCTGAGCAATTTTGGCAAACTCGGTGAACCAGCGGTTAGCTTCACCTGAGGAAGGTCCAGAAATAATCAGCGGAGTTCTAGCCTCATCGATCAAGATCGAGTCAACCTCGTCCACGATGGCAAAGAAATGCCCGCGCTGCACCAGGTCGGCTTTTTGCCAGGCCATGTTATCGCGCAGGTAGTCAAAGCCAAACTCGTTGTTGGTTCCATAGGTAATGTCGGCTAGATACTGTTCCCGGCGAACAGTAGGTTCCTGACCGGATGTGATGCAACCGGTTGTCATACCCAGGGCCCTAAAGACTCGACTCATTAGCTCACTCTGGTAGCTGGCTAGGTAGTCGTTTACGGTAACAACGTGAACACCGCGACCGGCAATGGCATTTAGGTACGCGGGCAAAGTTGCAACAAGAGTCTTACCTTCACCGGTTTTCATCTCGGCAATGTTGCCAAGGTGTAAGGCGACACCACCCATAATCTGAACGTCAAATGGTCTAAGTCCAATGGTTCTGGTGGCGGCTTCGCGGACAGCCGCGAAAGCTTCTGGGAGCAAATCATCCAGGCTCTCGCCCTTGGCAAATCTCTCCCTTAGAGAAGTAGTCTCATGCCTGAGTTCCTCGTCGCTGAGCTGCTGAAAGTCTGGTTCTAGAGCGTTGACGGCCTTGGTCAGAGCCTTCAGCTTTGCTAGGGTCTTGCCTTCGCCGGCACGAAGAACTTTGTCAAAAATTGACGCCAAAATGCGCTCCAAATCAATTGGGAAGTAATTACCTTCAATCTTAGAGCCTTGGCTAGCTCGTGGCCCAGGTGCTGAAATTAGCCCTTCGAATAGCTAATTGCCAGCACTCCAGCCAGAGTTGCTCCCCCCAACCTAAGTACCCTCGCCGCCTCGAGGGCGGTGGCCCCGGTGGTCACAACATCGTCCAAGAGGTAGCAAACTCTCCCCGTTACCGATTGATTTAGCTCCATGCTGGAAGAAAGGTTTGCCATTCGCTCCGTCTCCGTGAGTCCAACTTGATCTTTCACGCGGCGAGAAAACCTCAGGCAATTCAGAACCGAAAAGCTTGGGTGTTTACTGGCGACCTCTTGCGCCAAAAGCAGCATTGGGTGAAAGCCTCTCTTGGAATAATTCTCAGGGCTGCTTGGTGCCGGCACAAGATACCGCGTTGATTCACTAGGAGGTAATTTCTCAATAATCGGTCTAAGCATTTGAGCTAGTTCTGTAACCAGTGCAAACTGTCCTTTGTCTTTGAGCGAAACCAGCAACCTGGATGTTTCGTCGCTGTATTTGGTCACTGTATGAACTGCCAGCCCTGACAAGGCAAATTCTCTTGGTTCAATCCACAGCAGATTCTTACAATCGATGCAAAGGTTTTTTCCCGCTCGATCACAGACCGCGCACCGCGAGGGAAAAATCAAATCAACAAGTGAACTTCCAAGCACTGATTAATGTTGGCCAGATAAACCAATCGAAAACAGCAGATACTGAAACTGTTGAAAACTATTTCAGCAGAGCAATCGCTGAAACTGAGGAAGCTATTGAGGCCCAGAAGGAACCTCTATAGGTGAAAAGCTCCCCGGTGTCTTTCAGTAAATACATAACCGAGCCATCGCCTAGGGCAACTAGTGATTTAGCATCAGCTAGCCCTTGAACTAATCTTGTGCCACCACCAATTTCAACCAAAGCCACGTTTGAAGAATCTGGCTGGGAAGTAAGAATAGAAAGCGTGACCTGGTCAAACCAACTCACCAAAGTTGGATTTGAAAGCTCTGTTGCCAAAGCTATGGGCAAAGCAAGCTCAATTGGAGTTCCGGACTGGTTTCTTATCACGCTAGCAAGAAGCACCTGGTTGGTAGCTCCACGATCAACAATCAGTGCCGCTCGGGATCCTTCCGGCGAGAGGGCAAATGCTGTAATAATCTGGCCACTAAGCCAGGAAGCAACCACTGGTTTGGAATCCACTGAAACTTGAGAACCAGAAACTAGCCAGAGCTTGCCAAGCTGGTCATAGTGAATTGCGCTCAGATTGGTCCTAGCATCTAGCAACTTAACGGCTGCTCCGGGGTTATCAAGCGCTGTCTCAAACACTCCAGCACTTGTAGCTGCGGCAATTTTTGAAGCCGAAGTAGAAAGAGCCAGCTTGGTAACTTCTCTTGAACTAAAAAATGATAAGCCAGCTGGAATCTCATCTGCCGCTGCGCCAGAAACAGCCTTGAGCCCATCTTCACCCAAGGCCACCATGGTGCCGCTAGCTCCGAAGCTCACTTCTAGTTCGCTATCGGGGATATCCTGAGCGGAACGCTCAATTGAGATTGCCACTTCTGTGATGGTTGGAAGCTGGGAAAGAGTTGTGACCAGTTGCGCTTTCATGAGAGAACGGTCGGACAAACTTGCAACTAGTGCTCGTGCACTTAGATCAACTAGTGCAACTTCTTCCTGCACGGTAACCGCATCCAAAGACAAAACCGTGCCGGCAGGAATAGCAGAAACCACCGCGGGCTTGAGCCATTCGGAAGGTCCCGCAAGCAACGCATTGACTAACTTGGTTCCGGTAGCTGGGTTAGCTGGAAACCACCTGAGCTCTGGAACAAGTACTGATCTGGATTGATCCAAGAAATACACAGAGTAGCTTCTAAAGACCACATCGAATACCGGTCGAATCACGATTGTGACATCGGGTGCACCACTTAGGCGAATCTGCCCAGCTTGCTCACTGAAGGTGTATTCCAAAGTCCTGGTAGACCCTGCAGGAAGTGTTTCATACCTGCCATTGGCATCAACCTTTGCGGTTACTTCAACTTCAACAAATGCAGTTCCGGAATCGGTCAAAGTAACTTGAGGTGTTGATCTTTGAATCAGCAGTTCTTGATTGGGGTTCCAGGTGGCTCGAATAGATTCACTTAGATACTCTCTCGCAATTGCGTAGTCGTTTTGGGGAGCAGTTCCTGCCGCTAGAAAACCTGCCAAAATTTCTGTTTCACTAGCGCCATCAAATGGCGTGGCCGGTGAGTAGTAAAACGAGGTGGAATCAGAAGGTGGTGCCAAATCTGGTCCAATTCTGACCGGACCTGAAACCGGTAAAGTCGCACAACCGGTCAGGCTTGCCAATAGCAAAACCGCTAAGAAATTGCGCTTCATCGATCCTCGATTAGCTCAGGCTTTGCCTGCGTTGCACTCGGAAGATCAAGCGGAGAAGCGGTTATTTGCCCACCCTGGACCTTGGGAAGGGTCAGCCTAAAACTGGAACCCGCGTTGGGCTTGGCCCAAACATCTAAGGATCCACCATGCAACAAGGTGTCCTCCAGGGAAATGGCCAAGCCTAATCCGGTGCCGCCACTGGTTCGCTTTCTTGCCGGGTCCGCTCTCCAGAATCGATCAAAGACTCTGGCTAGTTCGGCCTCGGTCATGCCAACACCGTTATCTGTCACCGAAACTGCAACGGCTGCATCGTTCATGCCAACGGCAACTTGAATTGGTTTACCTTCGCCGTGTTCAATTGCGTTGGCCAACAGGTTTCTAAGCAGGCGTTCGATTCTGCGTGAATCAAATTCGGCCATTACTTCACCATCTGGCACTTGAATCTCGATTGCACTTCCGCGCTTTAGAGCAAGCGGGTCGATTGAGGCAACTGATGATCTAACAACTTGATTTAGGTCGTAAATTTCTAACTCTGCTCGAACCGCACCCGCGTCATACCGAGAGATCTCCAACAGGTCATTCAACAGCACTTCGAATCTTTCGATTTGACCCTGCATGATTTCGGCAGATCTTTTCAGAGATGGATCTAGATCCTGCCTCGATTCAAAAATCAAGTCACCGGCAAGTTTGATGGTGGTAAGCGGTGTCCGAAGCTCGTGAGAAACATCAGACACGAATCTTTGTTGCATTTTAGAAACTGATGCTAGTTTCGTAATTTGCTGCTGCAGTGAATCGGCCATTCGATTAAATGACTTGGCTAGCGAGGAGACAACATCATCACCTTTTTCTAGTAGTCGAACATCTAAAGCACCGTCGGCAATTTCTTCAGAAACCTCAGCTGCGATTTTTACCGGTCTAACTATCCACCCGGTCACTAGGTAGGTAACTCCGCCGATGATAAAAATGATTGCTAGCCCACCGGCAAAAAGAGTCTGTTGCACAAAATTCAAAGTTTGCTGGTCGCTAGATAGATCAAAAACTAGGTACAGCTCGTGCGAACCGGCAAGCGGGATTTGGATTGGGGAACCAACAACCAGGCCTGGGCTGGCGGTTACGACCCCGTCGGTACTGCCGGTGAGCTGGATCGATTGGTATAGCAATCGTCCTTCGCTTAGTCGCACCTCAGCTCTAAAGCTTGAGGAGATAACCGCGGTATCCAAACCAGAGGAAATCGGGCTCTGCAGCAACTGGACATCAGTTTGGCCAGGGGTTCTAAGCAGGGCCACGCGTCTGGTGTCGGAAACTCCAGTGGCCTCTAGCTTGGGAACCACAGAATTCATCAAGGTCTGAAGGGCCACTTCATCGCTCACACTGGCGGCAGCAAAGGTGTTTTGAACATCTAGCACCGCTACCTCGGACTCAGCAAGGGCCTGCTGCAATCTCTCCTCAAAGAGCCCATTTCCGATTGAAAAAGACAGGAACCACCCGAGGGCAGCAAGTAGCACCGAGCTAAGCGCAACAGTGGTGGCAACCGCTCGAGCCTGAACCGAGCGTCGTAACAAACTAAACATCGAGCCTAGCCAGCCCTGTAACCAATGCCTCGAACAGTTTTGATAATGGTTGGATTATCCGGATCCTGCTCAATTTTTGATCTAAGTCGCTGCACATGAACATTTACCAATCGGGTGTCAGCTTTGTACTGATAACCCCAAACCTGCTCTAGCAGTAATTCGCGTGTAAATACTTGTTTTGGCTTTTGAGCCAACGTCAGCAACAAGTTGAACTCCAATGGGGTCAAAGAAATAAGCTCGCCATTGCGCAAGACCTGATGCCCCTCAACATCCAAAACGAGCGGCCCGATACTCACTCTTGCTTCTGAGCTTGTAATGGGTCTTAGTCTTGCGTTAATTCTTGCTGTTAGTTCACTTGGCTCGAACGGTTTGACCATGTAATCGTCGGCACCAGCTTCTAACCCCAGCACAACATCGTTGGTCTCAGACTTTGCGGTGAGCATGATTATTGGCGTTCCCGAAACACCGCGGAGTTCTTTGCAAACTTCTATGCCGCTTTTGCCGGGGAGCATGACGTCAAGTAAAACAAGGTCGGGTTTTTCGGCTTCAAATATTGCGAGCGCCTGGTTACCGTCCGGGCAGTAAGTTGGTGTGAAACCCGATGCTGTTAGAACAATTCCAACCATTTCCCTTAGCGCATTATCGTCATCGACGACAAGAATCTTAGGGGTCATGTTAGGTCCTAGTAGCGGTAGTGGTCCACCTTGTATGGTCCATTGACTGGAACACCAATATACCGCGCCTGGTCTGCGTTCATTTCTGTCAGTTTTACCCCAAGAGCGTCAAGGTGCATTCTGGCAACCTTTTCGTCTAGGTGCTTTGGCAGAATGTGAACGCCTAGTGGGTAAGCAGACAAGTTAGTGAACAACTCGATCTGAGCTAGAACCTGGTTTGAGAACGAGGTGCTCATAACAAAGCTTGGGTGGCCAGTGGCGTTACCAAGGTTCATGAGCCTTCCCTCACTCAAAATCAGGATGCTTCGGTTGTTTGGAAGCAACCACTCGTGAACCTGAGGCTTGATCTCGATCTTGCCGATGTCCTTGATCTTGGCGATTCCAGCCATGTCGATCTCATCATCAAAGTGACCGATGTTTGCGATGATAGCAAGATGCTTCATCTGCATAACGTGCTCTGGTGTAATTACTCCGGTGTTTCCGGTTGCGGTTACAAAGATGTCAACTTCTTCGATTACGTCTTCCAAAGTTGTGACCTGGTAACCATCCATGACTGCCTGCAGTGCACAAATCGGATCGATCTCGCTCACAATAACGCGAGCTCCCTGTCCAACAAGTGCTTCAGCTGCGCCCTTACCAACGTCACCGTAGCCACCAACCCAAACAGTCTTACCACCGATCAAAACATCGGTTGCGCGGTTTAGACCATCTGGAAGTGAGTGTCTGATTCCATACTTGTTGTCGAACTTGGTCTTTGTTACTGAGTCGTTCACGTTTATCGCAGGGAACAATAGTTCTCCGCGCTTGAAGAACTCGTAGAGTCTGTGAACACCGGTTGTGGTTTCTTCGCTAACACCGATGATTTCAGAAGCAATAGTTGTGAAGCGCTTTGGGTCTTCCTTTAAAGAATCGCGAAGTAGCTCAAGAATTACGCCATACTCCTCGCTGTCGTCTGCGCCGGTTGGAGGAACTGATCCAGCTAGTTCGAACTCGCGTCCCTTGTGAACTAGAAGTGTTGCGTCTCCGCCGTCATCCAAAATCATGTTTGGTCCGGTGTAGCTAGCGCCTTCTGCTTCGGCTTCTGTGGACCAATCAAAGATTCTAGAAGTCGCCCACCAGTACTCGTCGAGGGTTTCGCCCTTCCAAGCAAACACAGGAATACCAGCAACGTGCTCTGGGGATCCAGATCCAACTACAACAGCAGCTGCTGCTTCGTCCTGAGTGGAGAAAATGTTACAGCTGGCCCAACGAACCTTGGCACCAAGGGCAGCAAGTGTCTCGATTAGAACGGCGGTCTGAACGGTCATGTGAAGTGAGCCGGCGATTCGGGCACCCTTTAGCGGCTGGGCTGCGGCAAACTCTTGGCGCAGAGCCATTAGCCCAGGCATTTCGTTCTCAGCCAGGCGGATTTGATGTCTTCCAGCCTCGGCAAGAGCTAGGTCGGCTACTTTAAATTCGATAGTTGTTTTTGATTTCAGCATTATCCAAGCATACCTTGGGGGCTAGCTTTTGATTAGACCCAAAACCCTGGAAGTTAGCTCGTTGCAGGCCGATTTGTCCTCAGATTCCACATTCAACCTAAGTAGCGGCTCGGTGTTGGAGCTTCGGACATTGAACCACCACCAGGGGCTCTGTCCTGGCTTAGAACCTACGGTGACACCGTCTAATTCGTCAATATCGAAGTCCTGAAACTCACTTTTGATTTGGGCCATTTTGGCTCCCGCGTCAGAAACGGTCGAGTTGATCTCGCCGCTGGCAAAATACGGGTCGAACTTGGCGGCAAATTCCGAGAGCGGCAAATCCTGAGAACCGAACTCGCGCATCACGTGCATCGCCGCGAGCATGCCGCTATCAGCACCAAAGAAATCTTTGAAGTAGTAATGCGCGGAGTGTTCGCCACCAAAGATAGCTCCGGTTCTTGCCATCTCGTCTTTAATCAAGGAGTGCCCGACTCTTGTTCTGGTGGCTTTAGCCCCAGCCGCTTCGATAAATTCCTTAACGGCTCTTGAGGTAAGTAAGTTATGCAAGATGTGAATGTCGGCTACTCCTTGAGCCTTGGCTCTGGCGATCTCACTAACTGCAACGATGGCGGCAACGGCAGAAGGTGAAACTGCGTTTCCCTTTTCGTCAATCACAAAGCAGCGGTCTGCATCACCATCAAAAGCCAAACCGATGTCAGCTTTTTCTTCGATCACTCTTTTTTGTAAGTCGACGAGGTTTTTGGGATCTAGCGGATTAGCTTCGTGATTTGGAAAGGAGCCATCTAATTCAAAGTACATCGGGATGATTTCAACTGGAAGTTTTGATAAACCAGCATCGGTTCCCAAAACTGATGGCACAGTAAGGCCACCCATTCCATTAGCTGCATCCACCACAACTTTCAAAGGTCGAATTGCATCCAACGCAACAAGTTCCCGAAGATTTGCTGTGTACTCACCCATGATGTCGTGCTCGCTGGCGTAACCAGGCTCGGCTACCTCTTTGATTCCCGAAGCTAGGTACTTATTTGCACCAGCAAGAATTTCACTCAAGCCGGTCTCCATGGAAATCCCGAGGGCGCCAGCTCTTGAAAACTTGATGCCGTTATAAGTGGATGGGTTATGGCTTGCCGTGAACATGGCGGATGCTGCGTCCAAATGTCCGGAGGCGAAGTAGCACTCATCGGTGGAGCACAAACCGATGTTGATAACGTCTGCTCCCCTGGCGGTAGCGCCTTCAATAAAGGCATCAACAAAGCCAACTGAGCTATCGCGCATGTCGTGGCCCACCACGACTGACTTGCCGGCCAGATCAAGCACATCGACAAATGAGGCAGCTATGGCTGCGACTTTTTCTGGGGTGATTTCAGTGCCGACTAATCCACGGATGTCGTATTTTTTGAAAATTGCATCAACTGTGCTCACTGTCCCAATAATACAATGGGGCCATGGCTAAACCCTCAAAATCACGTAACGCCCATAGGGATCGCCACGACCGCGGTATGAGAAGACCGATACTGAGCAAGCTGTTCAAGTTTGGTCAAACCAGATCTCACAGTTTCGAGCAGTATGTGAACACCGCTATGGAGTATCTAAAAGCTATTTGGGCTGAGGAATTAGAAGGTCTCACCTGGTCAGTTAGATCCGAACCCACCGCTGCTGAGAGTCAAATTGATATTCCAAGATGGAAAGTTGATAGCGAAGCTAATCACATCACGATTTATCGAATTCCAACCGAGCGATTTGGTTCTCACTCAAGAAAGTCAATGCTGGAAGAACGACTAAAAGTTGAGCAGCAAGTGTTTGAGGCGATTGCGGACTTACTTGATATTGACCCATGGGATCTAGTTCCCGATTATTACAACCGTTAGCGAAAACGCACCTGAACCGAATTGCCAAGATTAGTTGGCTGGTAAAGCGCCAACGAAGAAATTTGGCCATTGAGTAGCAGTGCAACTGAAGCAAAGACTTCAGTGTCACTCGAAACAGCAACGGCTCCGGTTATTCCTATGAAGCTAGAGCCCTGAGCGGGAACTGAGACAACTGTTGCAACTCCGGTTTCCAAGCTTGTAACGGTTGCACTTCTTGGTTCATTGATCGGGTTTGCAAACACCAGATAAGAAGCGCCATCTGGCGGAATTACCGCAGAGGTCATAATCGCTCGTGCCGCTGTGAGCGGTTCTGCTGCTCCAAGCCAAGTGAAGTCGATTCGTGGAGTGCCAGCATCGTTACCGATTGCTGCCTTGGCTGTTGCGAAAACAGGTTGGTCTGAAGTGACAAACACCGAGTAGTTACCATCTAGCAGGTCGGTAATGGGAAAATCCCTCACGGTTCCAGGCTCAACGGTTCCGGTAAACACAGCTCCGAAAACTTCGGCGCTGGTGGAAACAATCTGGATTGTTACGTTTGCTCCAGTTGGAGCGAAAACTCGGACTGAGTGCCCCGCATCGGCAATACCCTCTGTTACAGCAACTTGGTTGATGGCTTCTGTCCCCCGCACCACAAAGCCAGGAATAACCAATTCCAGCTGGGGTGCAAGAGAAGGATATACATAATCCACTCCCAAAGACTCGGTTCCGTTCATCACTCGGTGTTGAATCCAAGCCGCTAGCTTGGCACCGGTCGTCTGGACCTGAACAGCCAAGGTCGAAACCGTTGGGGCAAAGCTTGCAATAGATAGCACCGTGGTGGAATTTGCCAACACGGATATTCCAGAAAGACCAGCAACTTCTATCTCGCCTAGATCGGAGTAAATGGTTAGATCAGTTGTTGCATCATTTGGAGTTGGGTTAGTCAAAATCAACAGCGCTTCGCGACCGGCAGCTGTTGAGCCACCAACCAGCCAAATATCTCCACTTGGCTGCTGGCAGCTAGCTGCTGCCAGTCCTCGCATGGATTCAATTGCAACAAGCTGAGTGGTGCTGCCACTTACCACCATGGATCCTTGGGGTGAGCCCACACTTGCCCCAGTGTTTCTAAGTTCGGTGGCGTTTGTTATTTCACCAGCAAAGTAAATTCTGCCGGAGCCAAGAGAAGTCACAACAGGATCTTGGATGGCTATTGATTTCACTTCGAGTGCGCCAGTTCCCTCGGCGGTATAGCGAAGGGTTGTTGAACCAGTTCGCTCATAAACTCCAAGGTCTGTTCCACTAGCACCACCGGTAACAAAAAGTGGGCCTGGGCAAACCAAACTCTGGTCAGCAGGCTTGACATCAAAGCTGCCACTGGCCGAACCTAGGTCAACGGAAAGCCCTACCGGTGGAGCAAAAACCAAGGCGCCTGCCAAGAGAAGTGATGTTGCTATGAAGGCAATTGCACGAGTAATCATTAGTTTGCCTCCTCGGAGTCAATGAAGATATCGCTGTCTTTGGTTTTGCGCTTTTTCTTGGTTCTTGCAGGAATTGCAAACCAAGCGAACAAGGCAAGTACGGCGAGTTGTCCAAGTTTTACCAAACCAAAATCAAGCGGGGTTGCTTGGATTCCAGCTGGAATGTTCTCCACTTTCCACAATTGGCCATAGTCGGTTAGCCCAATTGATTCGAGCTCTCTGGTGGAATCAAGGGCGAGTTGAAGATTTCTATCAACTGGTTTCACAAGAATGTATCCGATGCCGAACTTTTCAAGAGTTGGATAAATTTCTGCACCGTTAGCAGAGGCCAGGTTAGCAACCAGTTGCCCTAGCTCTTGGTAGTCAGGGTTTACTTCTGGGTTTGTGGTGCTGGAGATTTTGTAACCGCTTGAGATGTGGTTTAGCTTTACTCCCGATCCGGAGAATACTTGAGCAACTAAACCACCATCACTGGTTGATTCCAGCTGCAGGGTTCTCCAATAAGTTCCAGAACTTACATCAGCTTGAATAATTGAAGGCACTATTTGCCCATCGGAGTAGCTCACATTTGGGGTAACTGTGACCATTTGAAAAGCGGCCGGTAATAGGCCAACTAGAGCAACAGTTGCAAGAGCGCTAACTCGAAGCACAAAAGAAGTGTCTGCAACATGAGCCAACAGAAGCGTTAGTGCCAAGCCAAATAGTCCAAGTAAGGAAGTGGCGTCTATTCCAAGGTTTGAGCCATTTCCTAAATCAAAATCAATTCCAACTACTAGCCAACTGGTTGCCAGAGCCAGCAGGGCAATACCCCATAGCGGCAGGGTGTTTCGAAGCTTGGGAGCCAGCAGGGCTAGGAGGGCAAAAATCAGCGTTGGGACCGTAATAAATAGTCCCCAGCTAAGCGCATCAAACCCGAAGCCAAAAAATGCCAGCTTCCAATTAGCTTCCAATCCATCCGTCACGCTCAATCCAGGATCAAGTAGCAGGCTCAGCCAGTTACCCGAAGCGATGCGCTCAATTATTAGCGGCAGGAACCAAGCGATTGCTAGCAAGGTTGTGGACAGCAATGGCAAAATCTTGCTTGGTCGTAGCATGGCCGTGATCGCCACCAGAACTAGCAACACCGCCCCTAGAACCGGGGAGCTGGCGGCAATCATGGCCAGCAAGATGGCAGCTATCCCAACGTGAGTCCTCGGGAAACGAGTTGAGTCCTTGTGTCCAATTCTTGCCACTCGAGCCAGCGAGTATAAAAGCCAAGGCAGCAAGGTAATTGCAAGCACTTGCGAGAACTTGACTTGTGAAACTGCAACCGTGAGCGCTGGCCACAATGCAAAACTCAAGGCCGAAACGATTCGAACCAAGTTATTTGAGGCGACCAATTCGGAAAGCTTGAAGGCACCCGCGAATGCGATTGGGGTGGCAAGGAAGAGGAACAAGGTCACAGAAAGTGTCGGTAGGAAAAACATTGGGGCGCTAAGTAAAGTAAGGGCCCAAACCCAAGGATCCGCTGCCCCCACAAACCCCAAGCCAATTGAATGCGAGGTGGCGCCAGCCTGGCCGAATATTTCTAACCAGTTGGAAGAAAGTGGCAATACGCCTGATCCCGAAACAGCTACGTTCGTTGGAACCCAAGGAAGGCTAAGCGCTAGTAATCCAAGCGCCCACCAAATCGCACCAGAAGAAATAAATCCTGAGTTTGGTGTAACTTGCAACAGCTCGGTTTCGCCCATGGCGTGAGAGGCAAGAAGCCTGGTGGAGACTTCTTCATCTTTGGCTTTTTTGTTATCGTTTCTAACTTCCTGGCTGGTCGCCCGCAAGGCCGAAAGAGTTCCGATTTTGGCTGTGGTGGTTTGAGCAATTTTAGATCTGGACGAAAGCACGCTTGCCAAGTTGATAAAGACCATAAACGCAGCACCAAGCTCTGGGCCAATTGCATGAGCTTTTGATCTGAAGCCCAAAACCAATGAATTGGCTGCGGCTAGAGGAAGTAAAAACAACCAACCGAGCCAGAACAACGTGGCGTTTGAATAACTTAGAGCCAGGTGCAGCTCTGCTTGCCTAATCGCAGTTGCCGGCTTCGTGCCCAGCCAGCGAAGTGGCCTCGCTCCTTGCATCGAGAGCATCTTGTGAGAGATCTTGGCATTTGGTGCAACCGCTACTCTCGAGCCTTGCAGTCTGGCTCTAATGGAAAAGTCAACATCTGCCGCATAGACCGGAGCTTTGGCATCGAAGCCGCCAAGGGCCCGGTAAACATCCATGTTGATTAGTGCCCCGGCAGTTCCAACTGCCATCACGTCCTCGGAGTTATCGTGCTGGCCCTGGTCGAATTCTCCGCGAACTCGACTGAAGAGTTTCCCGCCTCGGGTGAGGGTAAGTCCAAGCTGCCTGATGATTCTGGGGTTGTCCCAATCGACTTGTTTTGGTCCAACAATTGCAAGCGATGGGCTGAGCTCAACTTCACGAAGTAGGTTTTCTAAAGCTTTAGAGTCAGGAGCGCTGTCATCGTGCAGAATCCACAAGAATCCTTCTGGCTTGGTGTGCGCTACGGCTATTTCAACGGCAGCAGCAAATCCGGTTTTTGAATCCAGCTTCAGGACTTCATAGCCTTGGCTCGAAGCTGAAAGTTGCTTCGAAGTGTCAACAATCAAAACTCTGGAGGGTGCTACTGATTGGTTTTTGAGATCTGCTAGAACTCTTTCTAGAAACTGTGGTTGATCGTGAGCTAAAACAATTGCACAAACATCTGGTGTCATGAATTAGCTTTCAGCGCAAAGCGCGAGCTAGGCACGCTTTTTTAGTTTGCGTCTTTCTCTCTCAGAAAGCCCGCCCCAAATGCCAAATCTTTCATCGTTAGCAAGTGCGTACTCGAGGCACTGTGCTTTTACGTCGCAACCGGTGCAAATTCTTTTTGCATCCCTGGTGGATCCTCCCTTTTCAGGAAAGAATGCCTCTGGGTCTGTCTGTGCACAAAGTGCATCTGCTTGCCAAGAAAGTGGGTCTTGTTCAAAGTCTGTGTAGGCACCTGAGACACCTAGAAGAAGAGGGTCGATAAACCAGTTATCGGGAACCTGTCCGCGATTTTCCATTTAGTGCTGTTCCGTTCTATAGGTAGCCAGGCGGTGGAGTCCGGCTAATAGTTCCATCCGTGTAATTACACCGCTGTTATTGGGGTCTTGTCAAGTTGAATTCCACAGGTTTACTGGCCTTGGGACCCGTTGTGGGTCTTTATGGGTCAGATTAGGGCAAAATTCCGAGTTTTACCCCAGTCCTACGGGTTTCGAAACTGAGTGGCAGTGCTTGGAAGTGTCTAGTCCCCCAAGACAACAAATACTGTTCCGCTGCCGCTCAGGCTCAGCTTCTTTGCCCCAGAGACCAAGACCACTTCAGATTTAGTTTGAACTTCGCGCTCGTCCAGGCTGGTGCTAACTGCCACCTCACCTGAGGTGCAAACAACCATTGCGCTAGCTGGCAGGTCTAGATCGGCAAGTAGGTTCTTTCCCGAAACGTCGGCCCGGTAGATGCGAAACTCTGAGCAGTCCACCGGATACTCAATCAAGCCCTCCGCTAGCTTCTTAGGTCTAAGCCTTGGCTCCACAAGTTCGCTGAAATCCGCAATTGCTAGAACTTCAGTAATGTCAACATGCTTGGAAGTTAACCCCGCGCGCAATACGTTGTCCGAAGCAGCCATCACCTCAAGTCCAAGACCAGATAGGTAGGCATGCACGTTTCCAGCTGGCAAGTAGATTGCTTCACCTGGCTCTAGAGCAACCTCGTTGAGCATCAAAGCAACTAGCGCTCCGGTGTCATCTGGAAATTGCAAAAATAGTTTTGCAACAAGCTCCCTGGCTTTCATGGCAACTGGATTGGATTGGGAACTGTCGACTGTTGTAGTGAATCGCTTGGCGAGCTCAGAGTTTTCAATCAGCGACTGAAAAATCTGTTTTAACTTGACTTCGGCCATTAGCTTCTTTGCCAAGGAAGCAAACTCGGGTTCAGATTTTCCAAACTCTGTAAAGACAGTTACTAGCTCTGTCCTTGGCCGAAAGCCACAAAGTGCTCGAAAGCTTGTCAGGGCAATAAGTGCTTCTGGCTTATGAGAAGCATCTTTGTAGTTTCTTTTTGGATCATTTATTGGAATTGCCTGGCCCTGCTCCAACTCAAATCCCGCTTTGGCCTGATCTGCGTTTGGGTGAACCTGAATTGAAAGGGCTCGCTCGGCAGAAAGAAACTTGACTAAAAATCTAAGTCGCTTGCCAAGACTTTCCGACAGGCTTTGGTTTTCCGACAAACTCTTGCTCTCACCCAGTGGGTGAGTGCCAAACCATATTTCAGCAATCGGCTCGCTAGATTCTGCCAGTCCAAAGAAATCAGGAATAAGCTCTTTTGATCCCCAGTCATAATTCTTGGTGGCTCCAGAGATTCGACTAAGCATTAGCTAGATCCTGTTCCATAAAGCTAAGTTACCGTTTGGGTGAAACCGGAGCTACGGCAGGTTCTAAGAAAGCCTTAGAACCTGACCGATCCTAAGGAAGTTGGCATTGGTAATTCCATTTAGGGCCATCAGGTTTCTCGATGTGGTGCCAAATCGGGCAGCAATGCCGCTCAGGGTGTCTCCTGCAGCAACCGTATAAGTGGTTGTTGAGCCAGAGTTTGATGCTGGAGCTGCGGGAGCAGCCGCGGCACCCGCGATGGTCAGTACTTGACCAATTCTGATGCGGTTGGCATCGGTTAGACCGTTTAAGCTCATCAACGTCCTGCTGGTAGTTCCAAACCTGGAGGCAATCCCGCTAAGAGTGTCTCTGGCAACAACCGTGTAGCTAGAGGTTCCACTCGCGTTAGGTGCCGGGGTAGAAGGCGCTGGAGTTGATGGTGTTGGCGTAGCTGGAGCTGGTGTTGAAGGCGCTGGGGTAGCTGGAGCCACAGCACCCGCGGCTATGTTCAGCACTTGGCCAATTCTGATGCGGTTGGCATCAGTAATTCCATTGATAGACATCAGGTTTCTGGTCGTTGTTCCAAACCTTGCAGCAATTCCACTCAATGAGTCACCTGGAGCAACTTTGTAAGTGGTTGCTGGTGCAGCAGGTGCTGGAGCTGCAGGTGCGGGGGTGGTTGGAGCAGGTGCAGCTGGATCTGCTGCTGCTGGAGCAACCCCGTCAGAAGAAAGCTTTAGGACCTGACCAGCGCGAATCAAGTTTGCATTGGTAATTCCATTGATGCTCATCAGGTTTCTTGTTGTGGTACCAAATCGAGATGCGATTCCACTGAGTGAGTCACCACGAACGACTGTGTAGGTGGAAACTGGCGCTGGTGCAGCAGGTGCTGGGGACGCTGATGTGGTTGGGGTTGGGGTTGGGGTAGGAGTTGCAGTAGGAGACGCTGATGGATCAGGTGTTGCGGATGGAGTCGCTGATGGATCAGGTGAAGGGGTAGTTACAGCTCGCAATGCACCATTTTCCAAAACAAATCTTCCAACCAGAGCTGACATTGCTTCGCCAGCCACCAGGGCACTAACCTGAGAACCAGTCATTGTTACAGCGCTAGCGCAGTTCAATCCCCAAGCTGCTACCTCATCACAGTTAGCAAAAGCTAGCCGTTGGCTGTTGTGTATAAAGAAGTAGCTTCCGTCAACGGCATTTCTAGCAAGAGCGCTCATGTCACTGACTGTGGCGTATCTATCCAAATGGGCATTTGGCACAGTTCCAACAGGACCTAAAGGCGCCAATGAAGTAAGTAGCTCTGGTGTTGGGACTCGGAACTTGGTCTCATTGACGATCATGAATACGTCGGCAGCGTCACCCTTGAGAAGGAAGCTGCCGCCAATAGGTGAGCCGAACCAGTCGGTGTAATCGCGGAAGAAGTTTCGGTTTCCATATGCGCTACAAACATCTCCAACGCCATAGAGGTTCCCAAGAGCGGTTTGGTTTGGAACGTAAGGGGTGTAGTAATACAAAGCGGCGGTTGCCTTGTTTTCCAAGACAAATGATTGAGCGCCACAACCAGGGTTATTGGCCTGGTAGGGGCGACTGATGGTTCTTCCTGGTTTTAGCCAGGTAAAGGAACCTGCTGGGTTGCTGTACCACTGCAATTGTCCAGCACCTTTGTAAAGCTGCCAGAAAAATCCTGCCGATGCTGCGCTACACCCAGATGGCGTGTCCGGACAGTCCATTCCAAGTGCAAACTCGTAGGCACGAGCGCTTGGGTTAGTTGAAGTTACAAGCCCCTGCTCTTTTTGCAACTTAACTAAAAGCACCTTTGGGCTAATTCCACACGCGATTGATACGTCATAAATGATTTCAGCAGCGCTAACGTTTGTCTTTGCAGGAAGCGATGCACATCTTCCAGCTACTCCAGCTACAGCTGGAGTGCTGAGACGATAATCCTTAAGGCAACCAGGTCTTGTTGGATCTGCTCGACAGACAGCTACTTTTCCATTTAGGAATCTTTGGATGTCAACGGCAGACATGGTTCCCGAAGTGTAAAAAGCGCTGTCGCTAATAATCTGTCCTGGATTAAACCAGGCGGCATTAGCAGCTTCTGCTGGAGTGCTCTCTGCCTCAAGCGCAACAATTCCCACTGCCGACATCGCGGCAATCAGTAACATGGACCAGAGTTTTCCCGCTGTTTTAATCATTAGGGAATGATCACCTCAAACTTTTGGGATTCACCGATGTGGTTGTCGGATTTGTAACTAACGGTCAGCGACAAAGTGCCCTTTGGTAGGCCTGAAAAACTAACGTTGAATGGGAAACACTGGGTTGAGGTAACGTTGCGCTCAGCTTTCACCGTTGCAATAGCTGTGGCAGTTTCTCCTTGGTAATAGCTAAGAATGCAACTTCCGCCATCTTCTGCAAAATTGCTAACTTCGGAAACCACGTTCAATACCCCAGCTGAGGTGTCGGAGTAAAGGATGTTCAATACGGCAGGCGCCATAGTTGGAGAAACTGAAGGCGAAGGGGATGGGGAGTTAGAAGGTGAAGTAGCTTCCCCTTGGCTAGTTTCCTCGCCTGGCGCAACGCTCGCGGAGGCATTCGGATCGGTTAGCTCATCGGTTGGGGTGCCAGAGTTTGGATAAAAGAGGGTACAGCCGGCTAGCACTAGGGCTGTAGCCAAGCCAAGCGCGACAATAAAGGCTCTTTTCATAACGCACTCCTCACGTACCTTCAAGCCTAGGTTGAACTTTCTAGAATGGCAACGCAAAACGCAAAGGGTGCGGATATTGAGTAAAAAAACTGCCTGTTGCGTAATGGCGCAAAATCCCCAGAATCTAGCTGGTCAGCGAGTGATTTTTGCCAAAATTTACGATGGAAGTTACCACTGTCAGGAATTTGCCAGCTTCAAATCGACCATCTTTGTTGCGCAAAACAATGCGGTCGTGAATTTGTGACTTAGCTGTTTTTGATTTGATTTTGCAGCTGAGTGTTTTTCTCCGCGACTAGATCAGCTAGAGAGACTCCGTAGTCAACAAGTTTTTGTTCCAATGATTTATCGCTGGTGGACAAGATTCTTGCGGCAAGTATTCCAGCGTTTTTGGCTCCCCCTATAGAAACTGTTGCAACAGGAATTCCAGCCGGCATTTGAACAATCGAGAGCAGAGAGTCCATGCCATCAAGTTTGCCTAGTGGAACCGGAACACCAACAACGGGAAGTGTTGTTACAGAAGCAAGCATCCCAGGAAGATGTGCGGCGCCTCCGGCACCAGCGATGATTACCTTGATGCCTCGTGAGGCAGCAGTTTTTCCCCACTCAATCATTCGCTCGGGAGTGCGATGAGCTGAGAGCACTTCGACTTCGTATTCGATTCCAAAATCCTTTAACGCCTGAGCGGCATCGGACATGACTGACCAGTCCGAATCAGAACCCATCACAACTGCTACTAGTGGATTGGTAATTTGAACTCCCGTCGATTTACCTAATACTGAAATTTTAGTTGTTTAGTTGGTTCCTGGCACCCTCGGCAGTCCGAAGACAAGTGTCGGCATCGTCACCAACTACGGTGATATGCCCTAGCTTTCTACCAAGCCTTGGAGCTTTTCCGTAGAAGTGGATATATATATCGGGGAATAAGGTCATGACTTTGTCACGATTAGCCATAAGGTCCTGGGAGTCGGAGACCCCAAGAAGATTTGCCATGACCGCTACAGGTCTTATCGGATCTGTTTTACCGAGCGGAAGATTCAACACAGCTCGAAGGTGTTGTTCAAATTGAGAAGTGTCTGATCCCTCGATTGTGAAGTGACCAGAATTGTGTGGTCGCATTGCTAATTCATTGACCAGTAGTTCACCTTGGTTAGTTTCAAACATTTCAACTGCTAGGTTTCCAGTTACCCCGAGAGATTCGGAAATCAACCGTGCTATTTTTACTGCCTCCATCGACATTTCGGAACTGATGTTTGGGGCTGGCGACAATACTTCGGAGCACACTCCATTTTTTTGTCTTGTCTCCACAACCGGCCAGCTCACAAAATCACCAGCTGGATTTCTGGCGCTTAGCTGAGCAAGTTCTCTTTTGAATGACACTTTTTGCTCCACCAGTAACGATCCACCCAGCGAAGCGAGCATGGGATCTGCCAGCCAGTCAGAAACTTGTTCCGAAGAACTAACTACTCGAACACCCTTACCGTCATATCCGCCGATGGGTGTCTTCACAACAACTTCGGGGCCATGCTCATTGATGAACTGATCCAATTGCAAGGCTGTGGAGACTTCTTTCCAAATAGGGTTCGGTGCACCAATTTTTTGTAGCGCTTGGCGCATAACAAGTTTGTTCTGGGCATGCGCTAGCGCCTTTGATGATGGCTGAACGGAAATTCCCTGCTGCTCTAAGTGCTGCAAGATTGCAAGGGGCACATGCTCGTGATCGAAGGTTATGACATCAACTGATTGAGCAAAGTTCAAAACAGTTTCAAGTTCAGTGAAGTCTCCAACAACTGTGGTGGCCTCAGCTGCCGGAGAGTCTTGGGTTTCCGCCAGGACTTTTATTTCGATTCCCAGCTTGCCGGCAGGTGCAATCATCATTCGGGCAAGTTGACCACCGCCAATTACACCAACGCGGGAGTTAGTCAACTAAATGATCCTTACAACTAAGAAGTTTTGCTTGCCTCGGCTTCAATGGCGGCGGCTAGCTGCTTAGGTCTAGAGTAGCCGCTGACAGTAATGACCTGGCCATCAACTTTGACCAAGGAAATCGCCTTTGCTCGAAGTGGCTTGGGGCGCTGAACTGCTATCGAAGAAAGCTCCGAAAGGTTTAGCACTTTTTTACGCAATCCAAATAGGCCCGAACGGTGAATAATCCTCTGGTCAGTGATCACAAGTGATGCGGCCAGCCAATTAAGCAATGGCACTAACCAAAAAAGCGAAACTGCCGCGATGGCCGCCCATAGGACAATCTGATACAGATCTGCGGAAATCATTTCGGAAAAGTAGATAACTGAAAATGAGCTTGCTGCTAAAACCAAAGTTGGGAACAGTAAAGCAGCTGCCCTTGGGCGAAGTCGCACCAATTTAGTTTCAAAAGTTTCATTCACTATCTAATCTTCCCGCTTTGCAGTTCTTAGGTGTAGGACATCGCCGGCAGAGACAGTTAGTGTCTTGGTAGAAGTCACGACTTGCAACCTGCCACCTTCGTCTATTCCAATCGCCTCACCAACTGCCGATGAACCATCTGGAAACAAGACCTCAACCAGCTCTCCGATCGTTGCCGATGACTCTATGATTCTTGTTCGCAAGCCACTAGCCACAGCGTCACCGCCAGCTCCAACAAAGTCCAAGTAAACCTGCTGGAAGCTACTTAGGGTTTGTGCCAGCAAGCTGTCTCTATCGAGATTGGTTGCGCCTTCTACTAATAAAGAAGTAGCGGAGCCAGTTGGTAGCTCTTGTGCGGTTTGGTTCACGTTGATTCCAAAACCCACCACCACAGCCGATAAGTCTGAGTTTGCTTCGGCCAGTATTCCGCTAATCTTCTGGCCTTTAACCAAAACATCGTTTGGCCACTTGATCTTGGATTCGATACCCACTTCGGCGAGCGCGGTTCTAATCGCCTCAGCCATCATCAAACTAAGCCACCCGATTGCAGAGTCGTCTTTGAAACTGGGTCGAAGTAATACTGAGGCCATGACGGAACTACCGGAAGCTGCCTGCCACTTTCTATCCAGGCGACCCCGCCCGGCTGTTTGAAACTCAGTTACAAGGGTAAAAAACTCTGGATGTTGGTTTGAGGCAGCCAGGGCCAATAGGTCCTGGTTAGTGGATCCAGTTTCCGCAAGCGCCAACAGGCCGTTAGCTACTAGAGAGGTCTTGGGGTATTCCATGGGTAAAGCCTAGGCCAGGGCTGGTTTGTAGGAATCCTCACCAATATGGAAATATTCTCTGCGTAAAGCTGCAATAACATCACCTATTACCTCCTATAAAGTTGGTCCGATACTGCCAAAAAGCATATGGAGAGACATTGACTGAAAAGCGCTCAGAGGCAGACCTTTCCACCACTGCCGGCAAAATCGAAGACCTTAGGCACCGCTACCACGAGGCGGTCCACGCCAATGGTGATGCCGCTGTAAAGAAACAACATGCTAAGGGAAAAAAGACTGCTCGCGAAAGAATCGACATCCTTTTGGATAAGGGCTCTTTTGTTGAAGTAGACGAGTTTGTTCGTCATCGATCTAATGCTTTTGGCATGGACGTTAATCGCCCCTACGGTGACTCCGTAGTTACTGGATTTGGAACCATCCACGGCAGACAAGTTGCCGTTTACTCACAAGACTTCACGGTATTTGGTGGATCGCTTGGTGAAGCAGCTGGAAACAAGATCATCAAAATAATGGATCTGGCCATTTCAACAGGGGTGCCTATCATTGGCATCTTGGATTCCGGTGGAGCCAGAATCCAAGAAGGTGTTGTGGCTCTTGGTAAGTACGGCGAGATTTTTAGAAAAAACACCATGGCCTCAGGTGTTATTCCACAGATTTCAATCATCATGGGCCCAGCCGCAGGTGGCGCTGTTTACTCCCCCGCATTGACTGACTTTGTCATCATGGTTGATAAGACCTCAAACATGTTCGTTACCGGCCCTGATGTGATTTTGACCGTGACGGGTGAAGAAGTTGGCATGGAGGAGCTCGGCGGTGCCAGGGCACATAACGAAACTTCCGGAGTGGCTCACTACCTAGCCAGCGACGAAGATGACGCCCTCGACTACGCGCGTAACATGCTTAGCTTCCTGCCTCAAAACAACTTAGGCGAAACAGTTGTCTATGACTCACACTCGGAGCTTGAAGTAACCGAATTTGATAAGAAACTAAACACACTGATTCCTGACTCACCAAACCAGCCCTATGACATGCGCACCGTAATCGAACACCTGGTTGACGAGGCAAACTTTTTGGAAGTTCAGCCATTGTTTGCACCAAACATCTTGATTGGTTTTGCACGAGTTGATGGCCGAAGTGTTGGAATTATTGCCAACCAGCCATCTGCGATGGCAGGAACTCTAAATATTGACGCGGGTGAAAAAGCGGCACGATTTGTTCGCTTCTGCGATGCGTTTTCAATTCCAATTCTCACCCTGGTGGATGTTCCAGGATATCTTCCTGGAACCGATCAGGAGTGGGCCGGAGTTATCAGGCGCGGGGCAAAGCTGTTGTACGCATACGCAGAAGCAACCGTTCCACTGGTGACTGTTATTACTCGGAAAGCTTACGGTGGCGCATACATCGTCATGGGCTCCAAACAGCTTGGTGCAGATATCAACTTGGCTTGGCCAAGCGCTGAAATTGCCGTTATGGGTGGCCAGGGAGCTGTGAACATTTTGTTCCGCGACAAGATTAAAGAAGCGGAGGAAGCCGGTAAGGACATAGCCAAAGTTCGTGCCGAGCTAGCTGCCGAGTACACCTATAACGTAGCTTCACCATTCTTAGCAGCTGAGCGAGGTGAACTCGATGGAGTTATTGAACCGGCGGCCACCAGAGTCTCAATCATCAAGGCTCTTCGAGCTCTGCGCACCAAGCGCGCATCGTTACCTCCCAAAAAGCATGGAAACATTCCGCTCTAATGCCAAACGGTGAAGATAAAGATATAGCCGCTGAGCTAGAAGTCGTTACAGGAAATCCAACCGAAAAGGAGTTGGCGGCAGTAGTTGCCGTTTTGCGCGAAGCAGTCGGCGCAACTGAGTCGGCACAACCAGAACCGAACTGGGCGAAAGGTAGCCAGATGCTTCGCGAGAGCAACGTCTCCGGAGCTCTAGAGTGGCGATCAGATTTCAAGGGTGAAATTTAGAACCAGGAAGTAACAGAGTATTTCATTAACAGAGTTAAGTTTGTTTGCCGAAAGACCTAACTAGACTGATTGCACAGCCGTTCGCTTATAGCTACCGAAGGGGAAAGCTCGAATGGTTTGGGGTAAGAGACCCGGGCTAAAAATAAGCCCGGGTTCTCCTAACATCTAAATCTTTCCAAAAGTCAATCAATTAGCTTTGATCGGTACGTTGTTGATAATGACAAGTGTAACTTTTTGATTTCACGTGATAGTAGGAACGCCAGAAAAGTTATTCAGTAACCAAACTGACTAGGGTTTCGAAATGGTGGGTGTGAGGAAACAAGTCAAAGGCTGAAATGGTCTCGACCTTGTAGCCGGAACTCGTAAATGTCTTTAGGTCCCTAGCCAAAGATGCCGGGTCGCAGGCAACGTAAATGATTTTCTTGGGCTTCAGGAAGCTCAATTGGTCAACAACTTGTTTGCCGGCACCAGCTCTAGGGGGATCGAGAATTACAGTTGCTCCAGATAGTTCTAGACCTTGCTTGATTTGCAGTTTCAAAAAGCCCTCCACCGGCGCAGCTACCGCTTTATGTTTAGCTAGGTCAACCAGGTTGGCAGAAGCATCGCTGGTTGCCACCTTTGATGACTCGACGGTGGTGATGTTCAGTTTTTTACCGTATTTGGTCGCAAGCGCTCCAGAAAATAATCCAACACCCCCATAGAGATCCAAGTTGTTGGCTTCAACCTCGAGTCCCTCAGAAAGCTCAACAATTTGGGAGGCTAGAAGTTCGGCTGCTCCCCTGTGTACCTGCCAGAAACCTCCGCTCGAGATTCTGAAACTTCTACCTAGCGCGCGCTCAGTGAGTCTTTTGTCACCTTTGATTTTCTTATCAATGAACCACTGAATTCCTCCCGTTGAAGCACTGGAGATTTCAATGCGCTTCACGTCTTGCCAATTCTTTAGGTGAACTCCAAGTTCGTTAATCTCTGCGACGGCTAGCGGCAGTGATTTCACGGGAACAACTTCGTGACTTCTCTCCCGGTAGGGCCCTGCTACCCCCTCTTCGGAAACATGCAATTGAATTCTGGTTCGATAGCCGAGTCCGTTTGTGAGCTCGTCTCCAGGCACCGCCATGACTTGCACGCGCTGGTTGATTCCTGCCATTCGAGATAGCGATTCTTCTAAGACATCGGTTTTTAGCTGACGCTGGTATTCCAGCGCTAGGTGTCCAAACTCAGCGCCTCCAGCTCCTAGTCGATCGGCTTCTTTCCAGATGTGAGTAACTCGTTTGGCGGAGGGGGCTAAAACTTCAATTGTCTCTGCACGGCAGAATGATCCACCCTTGTCTTCAAAAACTTTCGCCCGGACTTTTTCTCCTGGCGCGGTGTGAGAAACAAAGACCACGCGGCCCTCGTGCCTTGCTACGAAGATGCCACCGTGGGCAACCTTTTCAATTTCTAGCTCAAGCTCGCGGTCTTGCCAATTCTCTGTTTTGCTCATTGGACAAGTGTTCCACAGCTCCAAGTAGTCTTTATCCGTGACCCGTTTAGTCTTGGCCTCTAGCTCGCCCGCTAGGCACTCCCTGCTCAAAGCTGCAGGGATTGACCCGGAGGTTTTTATCCCAACCGCTGATGAGCAAGCACTTTCCGATCAGTTCAAAGCCAGTAATCCACATCACACAACTTCCCAGTTGGTTCAATACCTGGCAGACGCCAAGGCGGAATCGGTAGTAACTATGCAGGAGACTTTTGGAGCCCTGGTGCTCGGAGGTGACTCGGCTCTTGAGTTTCAAGGATCAACCCTTGGTAAACCGCATCTTGCCGAAGTGGCGATTGAGCGCTGGAAGCAACTTCGTGGAAACCACGGTGTCCTACACAGCGGTCATTGCCTGATTGATAATCGAGACCCAGGTGCACCGAAGGTGGTTTCCAAAACTAGCTCCACCAAGGTTTACTTTGCCAACATCACAGATGAAGAAATCGAAGCCTATGTTGCTACCACTGAGCCCTTGAAAGTCGCAGGGGCATTCACTATTGATGGCATTGGTGGTGCGTTCATTGAACGAATAGAAGGTGACGCACACACCGTGGTTGGCTTATCGCTAGGTGTCGTTAGAGACCTTTGCGGCCAACTGGGAGTTGAATACACCAGTCTTTGGCGCTAATCACAGGGTTTGTGCTGATTGTTTGTAGCCAAGGGCCAATTTCGACCCATCAATAGCCAATAGGATTCTGTCTTATGAGCGGATTGATCACAAAAGTACTCATCGCCAACCGTGGCGAGATCGCCGTTCGCATCGCCAGAGCCGCAAAAGACAGCGGTAGAAAATCAGTTGCGGTCTATGCAGATCAAGACCGCGATAGCTTGCACGTCAGGGTATCCGATGAGGCCTATGCCCTAAACGGAACTACCTCCGCTGAAACCTACCTCGTTATTGACAAACTTCTCTCAATTGCAAAAAGAGCAAAATGTGACGCTGTCCATCCCGGATATGGTTTCCTCGCAGAAAATGCAGATTTTGCAAGGGCCGTAACCAAAGCTGGTCTAATTTGGATTGGCCCAACCCCAGAGGCTATTGAACGCCTTGGCGACAAAGTCTCGGCCAGGCACGTTGCCGAAAAAGTGGGTGCACCACTTGCTCCTGGAACTTTGAACCCCGTTGAAAATGCTCAAGAGGTGCTCGACTTCGTTGCCAAGCACGGTTTACCGGTTGCTATCAAGGCTGCCTACGGTGGAGGCGGCCGTGGAATCAAAGTCGCCTATCAAGAATCAGAAGTTGCCGAGCTGTTTGAATCTGCTACCCGAGAAGCAGTTGCAGCTTTTGGAAGAGGCGAATGCTTTGTTGAAAAATATCTTGAGAAGCCTCGCCACGTTGAAACGCAGTGTCTTGCCGACAGCGCTGGCAATGTGGTGGTCGTTTCCACCAGAGACTGCTCCTTGCAGCGCAGGCACCAAAAACTTGTTGAAGAAGCACCGGCGCCATTTCTTTCCTCTGAGCAAACCACCAAGCTCTATGAATCGTCCAAGGCGATACTGAAAGAAGTTGGTTACATCGGAGCCGGCACCTGTGAGTTCTTGGTGGCTCAAGACGGAACTATTTCTTTTCTGGAAGTAAACACCAGGCTGCAGGTTGAGCACCCGGTATCCGAGGAGGTAACCGGGCTCGATCTAGTCAGAGAACAGTTCCGCATTGCCGAGGGTGGGTTGATTGATTACCCGGACCCTGAGGTTTCCGGCCACAGTTTCGAATTCAGAATAAACGGTGAAGATCCAGGCCAAAACTTTATGCCAGCTCCCGGATCAGTGCACGTCTTTAGAGCGCCAGGTGGGCCAGGGGTTCGAGTCGATAGCGGTGTCGAATCCGGAGATTCAATTTCTGGAAACTTTGATTCCATGATTGCAAAACTTATTGTTACCGGCAAGGACCGTACTCAAGCACTTGAGCGATCAAGGCGAGCTCTTGCCGAGTTGCAGGTTTTGGGTTTGCCTACAGTGATTCCTTTCCATCGCAAGATTGTCAATGACCCGGAATTTATTGCAAGTGATGGAAAATTTGGTGTCTATACCCGCTGGATAGAAACAGAATGGGTGAACGATTTGGAGCCATGGGGTGGTCAGCTGGATGCGATTGATCAAGTTTCCAATGCCCGAAAGAATGTGGTTGTTGAAGTTGATGGAAAACGCATTGAGGTAAGTCTTCCTGCAAGAATGCTGCAAGGAGGCAGTGCTAGCGCAACCGGCGGGCGCGCACCAAAGCGAAAAATCTCCTCACACCACGGCTCAAGTGGTGCGGGTAACAAATCTATAAAAGCTCCTATGCAATCAACCGTTGTCAAGCTTGCGGTAGCAGCCGGTGACAAAGTAGTCGAGGGAGATCAGGTTCTGGTGCTTGAAGCCATGAAGATGGAGCAGTCGATATCTTCGCCACGCAATGGCGTCATTAAGGCCGTAAAGGTTTCAGTCGGTGAAACTGTTCCCTCTGGAACTGTCCTAATCGAGTTTGAGGACTAATCGAAGTTTGGGCTGTTCATGCCATCTATTTAGGGCCTAATTTCAACTTTGCGCTCGACAGCTAGACTGAAAACCATGACTAATCCACTGGAAATACATGGCAATAGCCCATTCGAAATTGCCAAACAGGCTGCCGATCAAATTCGTGAAGCAACTGGAATAGAAACTCACGACATCGCACTGACCCTAGGCTCTGGCTGGGCAAAGGCAGCTGACCTCATCGGTGAAGAAGTTGCCAGCGTTCCGGCTAAGGACATTATTGGATTCTCAGCTCCGGTTGTTGAAGGTCACGTTGCCTCAATTCGTTCCATCAAGTTGCCTAGTGGCAAGTACGCCTTGGTTCTTGGAGCAAGAACTCACTTCTATGAAGGTCACGGTGTTCGAAGGGTCGTGCACGGGGTAAGAACCGCAGCCGCTACAGGTGCAAAGACCATGATTTTAACTAACGGTTGTGGAGGAATAAAAGACACTTGGAAGCCAGGAACACCAGTATTGATTAGCGATCACATCAACCTAACTGCCTCCAGCCCACTTGAGGGTCCAACCTTCATTGATCTAACCGATCTTTACTCAAAGAGATTGCGCGAACTAGCACGGACAGTTGATGCCACCTTGGATGAGGGTGTTTACGCGCAGTTCACAGGACCGCACTATGAAACACCGGCTGAAGTCCAAATGGTAAAGCACATGGGTGGTCACTTAGTTGGTATGTCCACTGCTCTAGAAGCAATTGCAGCGCGTCAAGCCGGAATGGAAATTCTAGGATTCTCACTAATGACCAATCTTGCAGCTGGTATTCAGAAGACTCCCCTATCTCACGCTGAAGTTCTTGAAGCCGGACGAGAGGCAGAGCCACGAATTAGCGCTTTGCTTGCAGCAATCATCAAAAAGATATGACCCAGCTAGAAACCCTGATTCAACAAGCGCGCAACTGGATTGAACAAGATCCTGATGCGGAAACTGTTGCCGAGCTAGAAAAGCTGATATCCGAATCTGATGAGGCTGGGCTATTAGACCGCTTTGGCCAGCGAATTGGCTTTGGAACTGCGGGGCTTCGAGGCTTATTGGGCGCAGGACCAAATCGGATGAACAGAGTTCTGGTGGCTCAAGCCGCAGCTGGCATCTCGAAGTACCTCAAGGAAAACTTTGATGACCCGAGCGTAGTAATCGGTTATGACGCAAGAAAAAACTCCGACGTTTTTGCCAAGGATTCCGCTCAGATTTTTGCAGGATTTGGAATCAGGGCTTTCTTGTTTCCAGAACTTGCCGCAACCCCGCTGGTTGCCTACGCGGTAAGAAATCTTGGGGCATCGGCTGGAGTAATGGTCACCGCCTCACATAACCCACCGGGTGACAACGGTTACAAGGTCTATGACTTTAGCGGATCACAGATTATCTCCCCGATGGACGCAGAAATAGCAAAACACATTGAGGAATTCGCAAGGTCTGGCTCGGTTGCATCGCTTGCGCGTTCTGAATCATTTGTCGAAGTGCCAACAAGTGTTAGATCCGGTTACTTGCAGTCAGTCAGCGGGCTGCTAAACAAGCATTCGGAGAGAAAAAGCATCAAGATTGTTTACTCCGCAATGCATGGTGTTGGAGCAAGCTTTATCCAGGAGATTTTTAAGCTTTCGGGTTTAGCCGAGCCAACACAGGTTCTATCGCAGCAGCAGCCTGATGGTAAGTTCCCAACCGTTTCGTTTCCAAATCCCGAAGAGCCTGGCGCGATGGATGCATCCTTAGCCACGGCGGAAGATCAGCAAGCTGACCTAGTTTTAGTAAACGATCCAGACGCCGATCGTTTAGCCGTGGCTTTCAAAAAAGCTGATGGTGGTTACCAGCAGTTAACAGGAGATCAACTTGGTTTGATTCTTGGCGAGGAAATGGCTTCACGCGCTTCTCGTGAGGGTAGAACGGGCTCACTAGCTTGCTCGATTGTTTCTAGCTCTGCGTTGAGTAAAGTTGCAGAGCATTACGGTTTTGGATTCGAGCAGACCCTCACTGGATTCAAGTGGGTAAGCCGGGTTCCGAACCTGATCTTTGGTTACGAAGAAGCGCTTGGATACTGCGTTGACTGGGGTCAGGTTCGAGACAAAGACGGACTATCCGCTGCGCTGATTGTTGCCGACATCGCCTCCGCGCTGGCCAATCAGGGCTACACCCTTGGAGACCAGCTAGACAAACTAATGCAGCGCTATGGTTACTTCGCAACAGGACAGATATCCATTCGAGTAACTGACTTGACTGTGATTGCCAACCTGATGAATAAGCTTCGTACCAATCCCCCTGCACAAATAGCGGGAGTAGATGCGGTCTTTGAGGATATGAACAAGGGCTCTGGTTCGCTACCTGCAACCGATGCACTTAGGTTCAAGCTCCAAGATGGTAGAACTGTGATTGTTAGACCTTCTGGTACTGAAGCAAAGCTCAAGTGCTACCTGCAGGCCGTTTCAGATAACGAAGCTCAGTCCCAAAAACTTCTTGCTGAACTAGAAGCCGCCATGCGGCAAGTGTTGAACTAACCCTTTGGGTTAGCCCTAAATTCTTTTACACTTTGTGGAATCGGAAGGTTTTGTGATTCCTCGTCGGAGGGAATTGGCTCACCGGCAACTAGATGAAGTGGAATGACCCCAGACCATACACCCGTTCCACTTCCCTCGTCGTCGTGAGGCATACCTGAGCGGATTTTAACCGAGGCCTCCGCAAGCGAAATTGAAAGCAAAGTTGTGGCTGCTAGTTCCTTGTTGGTTGACTTTCGAACCTCTAGGGTTCTACCTGGCACCAGTCCGTCGCTTACCTTTTCAAGAAGCTCATTCTTGTCATCTCCGGTGACTTCTTCTGCGGTTCCCAAAATCACAACTGATCGATAGTTCATGCTCGAATCGAAAGTTGTCCTGGCAAGTACGAGACCATCTAGTTTTGTGACGGTGATGCAAGTTGGTGCGCCCTTGGCTAGTTCTCGCATGAACCTAGCACCAGATGAACCGTGGATGAGAATTCTGTCGCCGTCGCGCACGAAAGCGTAGGGCAAAACATAAGGTTGTCCGCTTTCCACGTATCCGATGTGGCACAAGATAGTTGAGTCCAAAATCTCATACATCGCATCGCGATCTGAAACCGAGCGCTGCTTGAGACGGTTTATCTCAGTTCTTGGGCTTTCACCAGGATTTGGAAGTGACATTCAAAGAGCCTATACCTCTAGTACATTGCCAAAAAAGTCCCGCTAGGCGTTAGCGAAACCCTCGCTAATCATGTCGATTAGTTCTTCACGGTCATCAAGTGCTTGGAATGATGCCTCAGCAGCATTTAGCTGGAACTGCTCTAGATCAGCCAGAGAGTAACCAAAAGTGCTCATTAGAAGCTCAAGCTCGCGAGTGAGTGTGGTTCTAGACATAAGGCGGTTGTCGGTGTTGACCGTGACCTTGAAACCAAGTTCATACAAGATATCGAATGGGTGATCTGACATGGTTTCTCCAAGCATAGAAATAGCTCCAGTTTGCAGGTTCGATGAAGGCGAAAGCTCTAAAGCAATTCCTCGATCGTGCACCCACTCGGCTACCTCGCCAAGGACAACAACATCGGTGTCGCCCTCTGCGCGAGAGAACATAACGTCCTCAATCAACCTGACGCCGTGACCTAGTCGAAGCGCCCTGCCGGAAACGATTGCATCCCTGATGCTCTCAACTCCATCGCCTTCTCCAGCGTGAACTGTTATTGGAAACAGTTGCTCCGCAAGATACTCGAAAGCCGCCTTGTGATTGACCGGGAGGAATCCTTTTTCAGGTCCCGCGATGTCAAATCCAACAACGCCGTTATCGCGGTGGCGGACAGCTAGCTCCGCAATTTCCATACCGCGATTGTTTTGACGCATGGCGGTGACCAGCTGTCCGGTTCTAATGAAACCTCCGGCTGCTTCAACTTCCGACATTCCCTGCTCAAGGCCATCTTGAACGGCCTCGACTGTTTCATCTAGAGTTAGGCCCTTTGATAGGTGCTGCTCTGGCGCCCAGCGAACTTCACCGTAAATCACACCGTCGTCATGTAAATCAAGTACAAACTCTTTTGCCACGCGAGAAAGACCTTCGGCGGTCTGCATGACGGCAGTGGTGTGATCAAAAGTTTCTAGGTAGCGCTCTAGTGAACCCGAGTCAGCGGATTCGAAGAACCAGTTTCCTAGTTCGGTTGCATCCGTTGCTGGAAGTTTGTGGCCAATCTTGTCAGCCAAATCAATCATGGTCTGTGGTCTTAGGCCACCATCTAGATGATCGTGAAGAGAGATTTTAGGCAGTGCCTTGATGTTTGTGGCCATTGTGGTTTTTCCTTGTCAAAGCAACTAGTTAGATATTCGATCAAGTATCAGCTTTCGCGTCACTTGAGCTTGAGCCTCAATTTTATAAGCTTTCGCGATGGTCTCGGCGGCCCGGGTAAAGCGGCCTGGTTCATCGGTATGCAAGGTGTATAGCGGAGCGCCTTTTTTGACTGTGTCTCCAAGTTGTGCATGCAAGGTAACTCCGGCTCCAAATTGAACCGGGTCTTCCTTTCTTGCCCTTCCGGCACCAAGCCTCCAGGAAGCAAGGCCGACAGCTAGTGCATCTAGTTCTGAAATCACTCCGTCAGACTCTGCCACCACCGTTTGAGTTTCTTTCGCTACTGGCAACTTGGCGTCTGGATCTCCACCTTGCGCGCTAATCATCGCGCGCCACTTATCCATCGCACGACCATCTTTCAAAGCAGCCGCAACATCAACATCTTTGACTCCCGCAAGATTGAGCATCTCGGTGGCCAGAGCAACTGTTATCTCGATTACATCCGATGGTCCACCGCCAGCCAGCACATCAACAGATTCTTCAACCTCAAGCGCATTGCCAACTTTTAGTCCAAGAGGTGTTGACATATCAGTCAGTAGCGCTGACGTGTTCACACCAGCGTCTTTACCGAGCTGAACTAGAACCTCCGCGAGCTGCCTGGCTCTTGCAAAATCCTTCATGAATGCGCCAGAACCGACCTTCACATCCAAGACAAGTGAGCCAGTTCCTTCAGCAATTTTTTTGCTCATGATTGAAGAGGCAATCAGCGGAATTGCCTCCACGGTTCCGGTCACATCCCGCAGCGCGTAAAGCTTCTTGTCCGCAGGAGCTAAACCTGATCCAGCGGCGCAGATAACCGCGCCTACCTCAGCAAGCTGCTTGGTCATTTCCTGATTGGATAGGTTTGCTCTCCAGCCAGGGATTGATTCGAGCTTGTCTAGAGTTCCGCCAGTGTGACCTAATCCTCGACCAGATAGTTGCGGCACAGCAACACCGAATACTGCTACCAGTGGTGCCAGTGGCAATGTGATCTTGTCGCCAACTCCACCGGTTGAGTGCTTATCGGTTGTTGGAACACCAAGGGATTCGAAGTTGAGTCTTTCACCGGATGCAATCATGGCCATCGTGAGATCTTTGATCTCGCGGCCATTCATGCCATTTAGCAAGATGGCCATAGCCATCGCTGACATTTGCTCGTCCGCCACCACACCTGCGGTGTAATTCGCAATTAGCCAATCAATAGCTTCTGTTGAAAGTTCCTGCTTCTCGCGTTTAGCAATAATCAGGTCAACGGCATCAAAAGTGCTCAAGCTCTAGCATCCAGATCTCTAGGCCCAAAAGCGTCTGGAATAACTTCATCGATGGTTTTGATGCCTGAAACAGTTTCCAGCAACATTCCAGGCGCCGAGTGTTCGTAGAGTAGCTGACGGCATCTGCCACACGGCATCAAGATGTTGTTGTGCTTGTCGACGCAGTAAAAAGCAACTAGCCTGCCTCCGCCAGTTCTAAATAGGTCGCTGACCATGGAGCACTCCGCACACAAGGTGACACCGTAGGAAGCATTCTCGATGTTGCAGCCCGAAACTATTCGACCGTCTTCTGTTAGAGCTGCAACGCCAACTGGAAACTTCGAGTACGGAACGTACGCTTTTTGCATTGCTGCAATAGCCTCGGTACGAAGTAGCTCCCAGTCGATTTGCATCTTCTAACCCTTCACATAAGGAATACCGTCAGCGGCGGGCGGTCTAGATCGACCAACGAATCCAACTACGGCAATTATTGTCACAAGATACGGGACCATGGTGATGAAGTTAGTAGGAATTCCTGGGCTAACTTGGTTAGCCCAGATTCTCAAAATAATTGAGAAGCCAAATAGGAGCGCTGCTGCCGTGGCATATCCTGGGTGCCAGCGTCCCAAGATAACAACGGCCAAAGCGATAAATCCTAATCCGCCGGACATTTCACGCCCGAAGGATCCTGAGCTGCCAACGGTTAGGGCTGCGCCTCCAAGTCCGGCCAAAAGCCCGCCAAGTGTTACCCACCAGAATCTAGTGCGAGAGACGTTGATGCCAACTGTGTCTGCAGCTAAAGGGTTCTCTCCAACGGCTCTGGCTCGCAGACCCAATTTGGTCTTGAAAAGCACAAACCACAAAACGATCACAATTCCAATCGCAAGAAAAACTGTGATTCTGTTTTGAAATAGAACTGGTCCGATAACAGGAATATCTCCAAGAAACGGAACATGAATGATTGGAAGAGTACCTGGGCTATTCGTCGCGGACTCATCCTCAGTTACCCACTGCTGATAAAGGAAGTTAGTTATTCCAATCGCCAGAACGTTTAGAACCACGCCAACAATGATTTGTTGAGCTAAAAAGCGCACCGCAAATACTGCCAGCACTGCTGAAAATAGAGCTGCGGTAACCATGGCGGAGACAATGCCGATGATTTGATTTCCAGTAAGAGTGCTGACCACGGAAGCAACGAAAGCCCCAGTTAGTAGCTGACCCTCAATTGCAATGTTCACAACGCCGACTCGCTCACTCATTACTCCGGCCATTGCTCCAAGCATGATCGGGACAGCCAATACCAAGGCTGAACCCAATATGAAAGCCACTGGAACCACAGAACCTGCTGCCAGCCAGCCCAAAAGCGCCACCAGCGCTATAGCGCCAAAGAGCATTGAGAACCAAATTGATGCTCGCACGTTTCGACTAACCTGCCATGCCACATATCCAGTTATGGCAAGCAAGAAAATCCCAGCCACAGTTCCCAGTACGCTGGAAGGAATGTCCAAGTAAGGCAGCTGGATCGCTTCCCTGACTCCAGTTAGTTCGAATGAAACAATTTCAGATTTACCGAGGATTCCAAAGAAAACAAAAATTACTGCGGCTATGGAGCCCATGACAGTTGGTGTCTTCCAGGACTCGCGAACTTCCTTTTTAGTCTCAGTGGCCATTATTTTCCTCCTCGACTAAAAAACTTCGACTTTAGGGCACTCAGCATCGTCGTAGTCTGCGGCGGCGGAAGACGGAAGATTGCCCTAATCAAAGGTGGGGCAGCAATGAACAAAACAATCGCACCTTGGACAATGCCGAGCACGTCAGGAGAAATTCCTTCAATCTGAATAGCCGATGATCCAGCTTTAAAGGCACCGAATAACAGCCCAGCCAGTAACACACCCGAAGCAGTTGATCCACCAAGAAGCGCAACAGTTATGGCATCAAAACCAATACCAGCGTGGGTGGTTGGTGTGACTCCACCGGTTGAAGATAAAGCTTGATTAGCGGCGGCTATTCCAACAAACGCTGCCGATAGACCTAGGGCAAGAATATAGGTTCCCTCGACGTTAATGCCTGCGGTTTTTGCAGCCGAAGCATTGAAGCCAACAGCTCGGAGCCTAAATCCAATTGTTGATCTCTCCATGAGCCACCAGTAGACAACCACGGCCACAATGGACAAGACAAATCCCAGGTTGAGCGCGAAATTCTCACCGAGTAGTCCTGGAAGTTTTGCCGTCTCGAATGCAGGATCAGACTTGGTGTGCCCACCAGCTGTAGCACCTTGTAGCAAGTTGTTATCCAAAAGCAAAAAGTTGAAGAAGCTAATGATTATGTAATTCAACATAATCGTGGTGATTACTTCATTAGCCCCTGTTCGCGCTCTAAGAAAACCAACAAAGGCACCTACAATCGCTGAGCCAACTATTGCAGCCACAATCGCGACCACAAAGTGTATGACTGGAGGAAGCTCTATTCGAGTCGCGACAAACGTTGCCCAAATTAGACCAGAGACAAGCTGACCGGTACCACCAATGTTGAATAGTCCCACTCGGAAACCAAGACCGATACCAAGTCCGGCAGCGATCAGTGGGCCTGCGAGCCTTAGAGTTTCGGTCAGGGGTCTAATTGCACCTTCAAAAGTTGCAGCGCTGGCGTTGTAAATTGAACCCTTAAATAACGCCCCGTACCCTGCGCCAACAACATCTCCCGCTGCACGCAAGCTAGCTAATGGGTCTGCGAAGAAATAGCCCACGCTCTGGAGAAATTCTTTGTTTGAAATAATCATGAAAAACGCTCCAACGGCAAAGCCCAGAATTACAGACATTACCGTTCGTGTTATTCCACCGGAAAGAATTTCCTTCAGTGCTGCGTTCCAGTTGATTGGTTCTTTTCTTGTCTTCTCACTCATGCCGCTACACCCGCCATCATCTGGCCAAGCTTTGCTCTATCAGTATTGGCATCAACAATTCCAACAATTTTTCCTCGATACATCACGGCAATTCGATCGGCGAGAGCCAAAACTTCATCCAGTTCCGTAGAGATAAGAAGGACTGCCTTACCGCTGTTTCTTTCATCAACCAGCCGTTCGTGGATGAATTCCACAGAGCCAACATCCACTCCACGAGTTGGCTGAGAAACAACTAACAACTCCACTTCCCGAGAAAGCTCCCTGGCCAAAACAACCTTCTGCTGGTTACCTCCGGAAAGTTTTCCGGCAGCGCTTTGTGCAGATGTTGTCCTAACGTCAAATTCTTTGACTAGTTCATCGGCTATTTTGTTTCTGGTGGCAAAGGCAATTCCCAACCCCTTGGCAAATGGCTTAGTGAATGAGCCATTTAGCATCAGGTTCTCCGCGATGGAAAACTCTGAGATGAGTCCGTTTTTTTGCCGATCTTCTGGGACGTAGCCGACACCCTTTTCAAGAATTGTTCTAACCGACTTTCCTCGAACGCTTGATCCTGAAATTGAGATATCTCCGGCGGAAGAGTGCAGCCCTCGAAGGCCCAGAATTGCCTCGGCCAGTTCTGTTTGGCCGTTTCCCTGGACGCCAGCGATAGCGAGTATCTCGCCAGCCCTGACTTCAAAACTTACGTGATCAACCGCCCGCTGTTCACGATCATCCAGAACTGAGAGGTCTTGAACATTCAGCACCACTTTGCCAGGCGCGGCAGTCTTTTTTTCGACAGTAAGTCCAACATCGCGCCCAACCATCATGCTGGCAAGCTCTTTTGTCTCAGCACTTGGCTTAGCCTCGCCAACAACCCGGCCCTGGCGAATAACAGTTATCTTGTCAGCCACCGCTTTTACTTCTCGCAGTTTGTGAGTGATGAAGACTATAGAAGTTCCCGATTTGGCTAGTCCGCGCATGATTTCCATCAGCTCGTCAGTTTCCTGGGGAGTCAGAACAGCTGTCGGTTCATCAAGTACTAGGACTTTTGCGTCACGAGCCAAAGACTTAATGATTTCAACTCTCTGCTGAACACCTACGGGCAAATCCTCAACCAAAGCGTCTGGGTCAACATCGAAACCAAAACGATCAGAAATCTTCCTAACAAGTGCTCTTGCAGCATCCAGGTCTAGAACTCCAAGCTTGTTGGTCGGCTCGTGACCTAGCGCCACATTTTCAGCCACTGTAAAAACCGGGATGAGCATAAAGTGTTGATGGACCATGCCTATACCCGCAGCCATTGCGTCTCCGGGGCCTGAGAATTTTGCGACCTTGCCATCCAGGAGAATCTGACCTTCGTCGGCCTGGTACAGACCGTAGAGCACATTCATAAGGGTTGATTTGCCCGCTCCGTTTTCACCGAGCAAGCTGTGAATTTGTCCAGACTCAACCACTAAGTCAATTGAGTCATTAGCTACGAGGGCACCAAAGCGCTTGGTGATCCCCTTTAGCTCTAGTCTCATCCAGCACTCCTATGTGCAAATTGTTTTAGTCAGACTTTATTCTGCCACATAAAAAATTGAAGACCGGATGCCCCAAAAGGAGCATCCGGTCTTCAACAGTGATTTAGCTACTAGCCCTTTGGCTTGTAGGTGCCATCAATGATTCCAGCCTCAAGTTCGGCTAGCTTGTCTGCTAGGCCCGAGCTTACCTTTGAAGCGAAGTCAGAGAATGGAGTGATTGCAACACCCTTGTTAGCAAGAGTTCCAACGTAAGGAGTTGCATCGAATGCAGCTCCCTCAACTAGGCCCTTGATTACATCGAATGTAGCGATGGTCATTCTCTTCTCAATGGAGGTGAAGATGTATGGCGCTAGATCTGGGTTACCAGCAGCAATGTCAACGTCAACACCCAACATAACTGCGTCTGGGTTCAACTCATCAATTGCGGACTGAGCAGCGGTGAACTGGTTTCCACCAACTGGCAATAGAACATCTGCACCAGCCTGAAGCTGAGTCTTTGCAATTGCTAGACCCTCTGGGTTGTTTGGAGCGAATCCACCCATGAAGTCTCCGCCGTCTGGGTTAGCTGGATCCCAACCTAGAACAGTTACTTCGGTGTCGTTGTCGATACCCCACTGCATTGCACCGTAGTAGTAACCGGTCATGAAGTCAGTAACTGAAGGGAAAGGAAGTCCTCCGTAGGTACCGATTGTCTTGGAGGTTGAGTAGTCAGCCGAAGCGTAACCAGCTAGGAAGCCTGCCTCAGCAGTTTCGAATAGCAATGGCTTTACGTTGGCGCTCTCAGAAGTTGAGTCAACCAAAGCAAAGTTTAGGTCTGGGTTCTCAGCAGAGATCTTGGTGATTGCATCTCCTAGAGCAAATCCAACACCAATGATTAGGTCGCAACCTGCGTCAACGCTTGCCTGTAGGTTTGGCTCGAAGTCTTCAGGTGTTGCAGACTCAAGAGCATTGATTGTTACTCCTAGTTCAGCTTCTGCCTGGGTTAGACCTGTGTAAACAGCTTCGTTGAAAGACTTGTCGTTCCAGTTTCCTTCGTCAGAAACTGCACACGCAAGAAAATCAACTGCTGCTGCATCTGTAGCTTCATCTTCTGGTGCAGCTGCGCAACCAGAAAGCACTAGTGCTGAAACAGCAGCCAGTGTTAGTGCCTTAGCAGCACTTGAGCGTGAAAATAGCTTCACTTAGTTCCTCCTATTTGGGTACGAGCCGTGGCGTTCACAACTCGCGGTATGGGACAAGAATAACTGGCAAACAGGCGGTAAATTTCCGCAACGCCGAGGCTATATCGTTTCGAGATGAAATTGATACAAATGGGCTGGGTTTAGAGAATTTCGTCGTGGCCGGTTGCCTTTAAAGAGTCAACCAAAGCTTTAACCTTTTGGGCGTTTGCCTTATTGGTTACCAAAAGCGCATCCGGGGTGTCCACAATGATTACGTCCTCAAGTCCAATGATCGCAATCATGCGATTGGTCTCGCTAACCAAAATTCCACTCGAGTCATCAGATAAAACTCTGGCTGCGCCAAGGACGGCAAGGTTGTTTTTCCTGCCCTGTGATTGCAATTCGGCGATAGCCGCAAAGTCCCCAACGTCATGCCAACTGAACTTTCCAGGGATCAAACCAACGAGTCCTGCTTCGGCGGCTGGTTCGGCAATCGAGTAATCGATTGCGACTTTTTTGAGCCCCGGCCATAGCTTGGCAATAGTGGCATCTTTTTTATCGGTGTCCCAGGCAGCCGCTAGTTCCAAAATTGCGGCATGTAGCTCAGGCTCGCTCTTGGCAAGCTGACGCAACAATAATGCGGCTGGGGTAATAAACATTCCAGCGTTCCACAGGTACTTGCCTGATTCGACGTATTTCTTGGCTCTTTCAAACTTTGGCTTCTCGACGAATTTTTCGACCTCTAGTGCCGAGGGTGCACCAGCCATCTTGATTGGGTCACCTGATTTGATGTATCCAAAGCCAACCGATGGTTCGGTTGGGGTTATACCTATTACTACGATTCGATCGTGGGCAGCTAGCTCGATGGCTTGGTGCACTGCGTCTTGGAATGCCTTGCTGTCTGTGATCACGTGATCGGCAGCAAAGGCGCCGATGATTACATCCGGCTCTCTTTTGGCCAAAATAGCTGCCGCGAGCGCGATGGCTGCTGTTGAGTCCTTGGGGCTGGCTTCAATCACTAGGTTCTTGGGATCAAGCTCGGGAATCTGGGTCATTACGGCCTGCTCGTGAGCTTCTCCTGTGACAATCATGGTTCTAGAGGCGGAAGCTATTGGCGCGATTCGGTCCCAGGTGTCTTGCAACAAGGTTTGACCAGAGCCAGTTAGGTCGTGAAGGAATTTAGGTGCGGAAGCTCTGGAAAGTGGCCAAAGTCTAGATCCAACTCCCCCGGCAGGAATAACTGCGTGGAAGCGATCCTTGGGCTTTCTTGGATTTGCCATAACAAGAAAAACCCTAGCTCACCTTGGGCGCATGAGCATAGGGAAGATTGTTTCGGGGTTAGAATTTAAGCCAAAGCCCATCTCGTTTCATAGGAGACATACTTGCCAACAATGCCTGCAGGCACTTTATACCGCGGAAAAGTGGGTATGTGGTCCTGGGTGCTGCACCGAATTACCGGTGTTGCCATCTTCTTCTTCCTTTTGGTGCACGTTCTAGATACCGCTTTGGTCAGAGTGGCCCCGGAGGCCTACAACGTAGTAATCGCCACATATCAGACACCTCTTATTGGGGTCGCTGAGCTTGGACTGGTGGCAGCGATTTTGTACCACGGCTTCAATGGAATTCGCATTGCTCTAATTGACTTCTGGAGCAAGGGCGCCAAGTACCAGAACGTGATGTTCTGGGTTGTGGTTGGAGCTGCATTTGTCTTGTTCGCTGCTTTTGCCCCCCGTCACTTGATGAATGTTTTCGGTTAGGAGCGGGTGATGTCAGTAGTTATCGAGACCCCAAACTCTCCTAGGTCAAAAAAGCAGGCCAACTGGGAAAAGTATGGCTGGATTTACATGCGGGTTTCCGGTGCGGCACTGGTAGTTCTGATCTTTGTTCACTTGATCTCAAACCTGGTTGTTCCAGAAGGTGGCATCAAGGCAATCAACTTTGCTTTCGTTGCTGGTAAATGGGCCGACCCGTTCTGGCAGTGGTGGGATCTAGCCATGCTTTGGCTAGCCATGATCCACGGCACCAACGGTATGAGAACCATCGTCAACGATTACACCGAAAGAGAAGGCGTTCGAAAGACACTTGTGTTTACTCTCTGGGGTGTGTGTGCTGCGCTAGTTACCCTGGGCACTTTAGTTATCTTTACTTTCGACCCATGCCCTATCGGCGCTTCACTAGAAGCGCTGCCATCGTTCTGCCCAGCTCAGTAAGGAACTAGTAATTGCCCGCTAGCGAAACCGCAACAAAGACCCACTTCCACAAACACGATGTAGTAATCGTTGGTGCCGGTGGTGCAGGAATGCGCGCTGCCATTGAAGCAGGTCCTCACGCTAGCACCGCAGTTATATCAAAGCTTTTCCCAACTCGCTCTCACACCGGTGCAGCTCAGGGTGGAATGGCAGCAGCGTTAGCCAACGTTGAAGAAGACAGCTGGGAGTGGCACACCTTCGACACCGTTAAGGGTGGCGACTACTTAGTTGACCAAGACGCGGCTGAGATTTTGGCCAAGGAATCCGTACAGGCCGTTATCGATTTGGAGAACATGGGGCTGCCATTTAACAGAACCCCAGATGGCAAAATCGACCAGCGCCGCTTTGGTGGTCACACCAGAGATCACGGAAAAGCTCCAGTTAGAAGATCTTGCTACGCAGCTGACCGAACCGGTCACATGATTTTGCAGACCCTTTACCAAAACTGCGTCAAGCTCGGCATCGAGTTTTTCAATGAGTTCTATGTTCTTGACTTAGTTATGAACGAGGTTGACGGCGTGGAGCGTCCAGCAGCTGTTGTTGCTTACGAGCTAGCTACTGGGGATCTGCACGTGTTCCAGGGCAAGTCGATTGTTTTTGCAACCGGTGGTTTTGGAAAGATCTTCAAGACCACATCTAATGCTCACACCCTGACTGGTGACGGAGTTGGAATCATCTGGCGCAAGGGTCTTCCCCTAGAAGACATGGAGTTCTACCAGTTCCACCCGACCGGTTTGGCCGGTCTTGGGATCTTGCTCTCCGAAGCAGCCCGCGGTGAGGGTGCAATTTTGAGAAACGCTTCGGGTGAAAGATTCATGGAGCGTTACGCACCGACCATTAAAGACCTTGCTCCTCGAGACATGGTTGCAAGAGCGATGGCTAACGAAGTTCGTGAAGGAAGAGGCGCGGGTCCAAACAAGGATTACGTGCTTCTGGACCTTACTCACTTGCCACCAGAAGTTATTGACGCCAAGCTTCCAGACATTACAGAGTTTGCAAGAACCTATCTTGGTGTTGAGCCTTACACCGAACCGGTTCCAGTTTTCCCAACTGCTCATTATGCGATGGGTGGAATTCCAACCAACGTCAAAACCGAAGTTCTTCGCGACAACGACACTGTGGTGCCTGGTCTTTACGCTGCCGGTGAATGTGCATGTGTTTCGGTGCACGGGGCTAACCGCCTGGGTACCAATTCGCTACTAGACATTAACGTCTTCGGTAAGCGTGCAGGAATCTATGCGGTTGAATACGCCAAGGATGCTGACTTTGTTCCAGTTCCTGAAAACGCCACCGCTCAAGTTGAAATCTTGCTTTCAGTAACAAGAAACTCAACCGGCACCGAGAAGATTGCGGTGCTGAGAAAAGAATTGCAGGAAACCATGGACAAAAACGCCCAGGTTTACCGCACCGAAGATTCTCTCAATGAGGCACTAGATAAGATAACTGAGCTTAGAAAGCGCTACGAAAACATCGCAGTTCAAGACCGCGGAAAGAGATTCAACACTGACTTGCTGGAAGCAATCGAGCTGGGTTTCTTGTTCGATCTTGCAGAGGTTTTGGTTATGACAGCTCGCGAGCGCCGGGAAAGCCGCGGTGGTCACTTCCGTGAGGATTACGAGACCAGAAACGATGAAGACTTCATGGTTCACTCCATGGCATACAAAACCAAGGTTGTTCCAACTAAGCCCGGGGAAGACATTCGGGTTGACTGGAAACCTGTTGTTGTTACCAACTACCCAGCGATGGAGCGTAAGTACTAATGGTCGAAAGCGTTAAAGAAATCGCGGAGATTCCGTCATTCACGGTAACTCTCATGGTTCGCCGCTTTGACCCGGAGACCAGCGAAGAAGCTAAGTGGGTTGACTACGACGTACTTATGTATGGAACCGATCGTGTTCTAGATGCCCTGCACAAGATCAAATGGGAAATTGATGGCTCATTGACTTTCCGTAGATCCTGCGCGCACGGTGTTTGTGGCTCGGATGCAATGCGAATCAACGGGCGTAACCGTTTGGCTTGCAAGACTCTAATCAAGGATCTGGACATCACCCAGCCGATTTACATTGAGCCAATCAAGGGTTTGCCTGTTGAAAAAGACTTGATTGTCAACATGGAACCTTTCTACAAGGCCTACCGCGACATCAATCCATTCTTGATTGCTGGAGCCAACCCAGAAAAAGAAAGATTGCAGTCTCCTGAGCAGCGCGCGCGCTACGACGACACCACCAAGTGCATTTTGTGTGCTGCCTGTACCACTAGCTGCCCTGTTTTCTGGACCGACGGTCAGTACTTTGGCCCAGCAGCTATCGTGAACGCGCACCGCTTCATCTTTGACTCTCGCGATGAAGGTGCTGAGCTCAGACTCGACATCTTGAACGATAAAGAAGGTGTCTGGCGCTGCCGGACTACCTTTAACTGCACCGAAGCATGCCCTAGAGGAATTCAGGTGACAAAAGCTATTGCCGAGGTAAAGCAGGCAATTTTGAAGGGCAGACCGTAATGGTTTCCCGTCGCGCAGTAATCGCCTCCGCCGTTGGAGTTTCTGCCGCAGCAGCCCTGGCAGCTTGCGCACCGCAGACCGAAGTCCAGCCAGGCGCAACTGAATCTGAGGCTCCAGCTGAAAATGGATCGGCTGCAGTAGAGGTCTGCAAGACAACAGATATTCCTGTGGGTTCTGGAAAGAAGTTTGATGTTTCTGGAACACCTATTTTGATTACTCACCCCTCACAGGATGTCTTCCGCGCATTTAGTGCGGTTTGTACCCATGCAGGATTTGTGATGAGCAATGTTTCAAACTCGGAAATTGTCTGCGACAACCACGGCGCTGTTTATAACGCCGATGATGGATCTGTAATTAAAGGCCCAGCGCAGCGAGCCTTAGGGAAAATAACAGTCGAAGTTCAAGGTGACGCAGTCTTAGTGAGCTTTTAGTGCCCACCAAAAAACCATTTGAAGTTGCAACAATCAATGTCAATGGAGTGCGCGCAGCCTTTCGTAACGGCATGGGTGACTGGCTGAAAAAATCTACCGCCGATGTTCTTGCTCTTCAGGAAGTTAGAGCCAGCAGAGCTGACTTGGATGAGCTGTTCAACGAACACGGTGGACTTGCCATTAATGGCGGTAAGTGGCACATCCTGCACGACGAAGCATCTGCCAAAGGACGAGCCGGGGTTGCATTAGTAAGCCAAGTTCCCGCGGTCGCATCCAAAGTCGCACTTGGCGCTAAGGACTTTGATTCGGCAGGGCGTTGGCTTGAAGGTGTTTTCAAAGTTGGCAGCAAACAGGTGACGGTTGTGAGTTGCTACGTTCACTCCGGTGAAGTTGATACCCCTAAGCAGGTTGAAAAATACAAGTTTCTAGAAGCAATGCTATCCCGCATGGCGAAGCTCACCAAAGAACAGGCTTTGGCTTTGGTGGTTGGAGATCTAAACGTTGGACACACTGAGCTGGATATCAAGAACTGGAAAGGTAACTTGAAAAACGCTGGCTTCTTGCCTGAAGAGCGTGCCTACTTCGATACCTTTATGGGAAAGCAGGGTTGGGTTGATATCGGTCGAGCCGCGCATCCAAACAAGCCTGGCCCATACACCTGGTGGTCCTATCGGGGTAAGGCATTTGACACCGATGCCGGCTGGAGAATTGACTACCACCTAGCAACTCCAGCACTTGCGAAGGTCTCTGGAAAGTACAAAGTACACAGGGCACCAAGTTATGACGCGCGTTGGACTGACCATTCCCCGGTAACTGTGGAATACGCTATCTAAGGTGAGCAAAGCTAATCTTCTAAGCGGCATGCAGCCTTCTGCCGATTCTCTGCACCTAGGAAACTATCTGGGAGCCCTCAATAACTGGGTTGCGATGCAGCAAGAATTCAACGCGTATTACATGATTGCTGATCTTCACGCCATCACAGTCCCCCAAGACCCGAAGCAGCTTCTTGCAAACACTCGCCGAACTGCTGCGCAATACATTGCAGCCGGAATTGACCCAAGTAAATCAACTTTGTTCATTCAGTCACAGGTTCCAGCTCATGCACAACTTGCTTGGGTGCTAAATTGCATAACTGGATTTGGCGAGGCTAGCCGCATGACTCAGTTCAAGGACAAGTCACAAAAAGCAGACAGTGACTCGGCCTCCGTTGGCTTGTTCACTTACCCGGTCTTGCAGGCTGCGGACATTTTGCTTTATCAACCAAAGAAGGTTCCAGTTGGCGAAGATCAAAGACAGCACCTTGAGCTAACTAGAGATCTTGCGATGCGATTTAATTCCAGATTCGGCGATACTTTTACGGTTCCCGAAGCTCACATCTTGAAAGAAACTGCCAAGATTTATGATCTTCAGAACCCAACCGCAAAGATGTCTAAATCGAACGAGCCAAAAGGAACCATCAACATAATGGATGACTCCAGCGTGACAGTAAAGAAGATCAAGGGTTCCGTAACTGATACCGAAAGCGAAATCCGATTTGACGCCGAAAACAAGCCTGGGGTTTCAAACCTGCTCGGAATCTATTCAGCCGTATCGGGTAAATCAATCAAAGCTTTGGAAGCATCTTTTGCGGGTAAAGGCTATGGGGACCTAAAGACTGAAGTTGCCGACGCGGTCATCTCTGTAATCGAACCAATTAGGGCTCGAGCTACCGAACTACTTGAAAACACCGACGAGCTAGATCGCCTGTTGGCCTCGGGCTCCGCGCGTGCCAACGAACTAGCCGAAGCCACTTTGGCGAGTGTTTACGACAAAATTGGCTTGATTCCTAGGAGTTAGCTGGGAGCCTGAAACATTTTGGGCACTATCTCTAGTTATCTGTAAGGATAGAAACGTAACATCGTTCTTCGGGGTCAGTGAAAATCTGAGCCGGCGGTATAGCCCGCGACCCGAATCAGATCTTGAAAAAGCTCTAATTCGGTTGATTTGGTGAAATTCCAGAGCCGACGGTTAAAGTCCGGATGGGAGAAGAACCTAGGGTCAGTCGTTGGCGCTTTAAGCGCCAATTCGGCTGACTCTACTTTCCCATTCCGCTACCCCGAGGTTCCTAATACGAACAAGGGTAGGAATATGTCCAAGCTAAGCCTCGATGACGCGATGACTCGCGCGCTTGAGCTTGCCCTAAAGGGACCAGTAACCGGAGTAAATCCTCAAGTTGGTGCAGTGATTCTAAATGCCGACGGTGAGCTAATCGGCGAGGGATACCACAAGGGGTCTGGAACTGACCATGCCGAAGTTGTCGCGATCAAAGCTGCGCTCAACGGAGCACCAAAACTTCCCCAAGGGTCAACTGCAGTTGTGACTTTGGAACCTTGCAATCACACCGGAAAAACTGGTCCCTGTGCTCAGGCGCTTATTGCAGCAGGAGCTAGCAAAGTTGTTTTTGCTTCTTTAGATCCCGGCGATCAGTCAAGCGGTGGTGCAGAAACTTTACGCAGCGCAGGCATTGAAGTTGTAGCTGGTTTTCATGCCGATAAAGCAGACCGTCAGTCAAGAGTTTGGCTAACGGCAGCAAAACACAAAAGACCATTTGTTACTTTGAAGTGGGCAAGTAGTATCGATGGTCGCGCCGCCGCCCAAGATGGATCTAGCAAGTGGATCAGCGGTGAAGCCTCCAGGCAAGATGCGCACCAGCGACGATCAGAAGTCGATGCCATTTTGGTTGGAACCGGCACCGCACTAATTGATGACCCAGAACTTACTGCCAGAAAACCAGATGGTTCGTTGCACGACCAGCAACCATTACGGGTTGTCCTCGGAGAACGAGACCTACCTGCAGGGCTTCGAATCTTCAATAACGACGCAGAGACGCTTACTCTGAAAACTCAATCTATCCACGGTGCTTTGAGCGAGCTCTACGAAAAAGGCATCAAACACGTTTTGGTAGAAGGTGGACCAACTCTTGGCAGCCGCTTTGTTCAAATGGACCTGGTAGATGAATTTGTAATTTACCTGGCTCCAAAACTTCTTGGTGGCGACAAGCTTGCTATTGGCTCCATTGACGTTTCTGCCATCCAAGACGCGAAAGAGCTTGAGTTTTTGAAGATTAACACTCTGGGGGCAGATGTTCAGATCATTGCAAAACCAGTAGGGAGGATCTGATGTTTACAGGCATAGTCGAAGAACTTGGAACCATCGCAGGGGTAAAAGACCTAGGCGACAGCATTCGGTTGCAAGTTAGCGGAAAGCTAGTGCGATCAGATCTAGCCCAAGGCGAATCAATCTCGGTCAATGGCGCCTGCCTAACAGCAGCCGAATTGACAGAAGATGGGTTTGTTGCCGATGTGATGCTCGAGACATTGAATAGAACCAGCCTTCGCGGAATCGCCGTTGGCGACAAGGTGAATCTCGAGCGGGCCATGTCTGGAGCTGGCAGATTCGGAGGTCACATGGTGCAAGGCCACGTCGACGGAGTTGGAGAGATTGTTTCTAGGCAGCCCAGTGATAACTGGGAGGTAGTAAAGGTTCAAATTCCAAGTGAACTAGCTAAGTATGTTGTTCACAAGGGTTCAATCACTTTTGATGGGGTATCACTAACCGTGAATGACATCTCTGACGACGTTGTTTCACTAAGCCTGATTCCCGAAACTTTGCGCCTAACAACCCTTGGTCAAAAAGGTGTTGGTGCGAAGGTGAACGTTGAGGCAGATATCTTGGCAAAGCACATTGAGAAACTAATAGAGGCAAGGAGTCAGAAATGAATCTGGCAACCATAGAACAAGCACTAGAAGCACTCAAGGCTGGAAAGCCGGTGCTGGTAGTAGATCACCGCAATCGTGAGAACGAAGGTGACGCAATCATGGCCGCCCAGTTTGCCTCGCCCGAATGGATTTCTTGGATGGTGAATCACACCTCAGGTTTCCTTTGCGCACCGATGTCAGAGTCCCTCGCTAACCGCTTGGAACTTCCATTGATGACTAACAACAACCAAGATCGCTATCGCACACAGTACACAGTTTCTGTTGACGCGGCCTCCGGTGTAACAACTGGAATCAGCGCTGCTGATCGAGCTCACACCCTTCGAGTTCTTGCTGATGTCAACTCTCAGCCAGCGCATCTGATTCGTCCAGGCCACGTTATTCCCCTCAGAGCTCACCCAGATGGTGTGTTTGGAAGACCAGGGCACACTGAAGCAACCGTGGATCTTCTAAAGCTTGCTGGCCTTACCCCAGTTGGCGTTATTGCCGAGATGGTTTCTGCAGATGGCACCATGATGCGTCTTCCAGAACTTCAAGAAGTTGGTGCTAAAGAAGGCTTGCCGGTTATCAGCATCGAGCAGATCTTCAACTATCGCGAGGTAGCAGAGCCAATCCCAAGTGATGATTCAGTAAGTCGAATCAGATTCGAAGCTGAGGCCAAGATGCCAAGCACACACGGGGCATTTAAGGTCCGTGGCTACTATGACACCAAGACAACCGCTGAGCACGTAGCGATTATTGCCGGTGAACCCATGCACGAAGACGTTCTGGTGAGAATGCATAGCGAGTGCATCACGGGTGAAGCCTTCGGATCCAAAAAGTGTGAATGCGGTCCGCAGCTTGATTTTGCTCTCGACAAGATTGCAACTGACCCAAAGGGAGGCGTAGTCATCTACCTTCGTGGTCAAGAAGGTCGTGGAATCGGGCTCTTGAATAAGCTCAAGGCCTACGCCTTGCAAGATGAGGGCATGGACACCGTTGAAGCCAACCTTGCTCTCGGTCTTCCAAGTGAGGCAAGAGAATACGGAGCAGCGGTTTCGATTCTTGGAGACCTGGGAATCAAGAGCGTACGACTGATGAGCAATAACCCAGCCAAGATTGAAGCACTCGAGGCTGCTGGAATTGTTGTCAACGAATATGTCCCTATTGTTGTCGGTCAGCAAGATGAGAACGTTGAATACATGGAAACCAAGCGCGAAAAAATGGGTCACATGATTCCGGAATTGGATCGAAATGAGTAGTCCCGGCGCACCAAAAATCGCAATTGACGCAGCCGGAATCAAGGTTTCAGTTGTTGTCACCAGTTGGCATGAAGAGATAACCAACGGATTACTTGCTGGAGCTGAACGTGCGCTCAAGGCTGCAGGAAATACACATTACAAAGTAATTCGAGTTCCAGGTGCATTTGAACTTCCCCTAGGAGCCCAGATGGCAATCAAAAACGGTGCAGAAGTGGTCATTGCATTAGGTGTTGTAATTCAGGGTGACACACCACACTTTGATTACGTGTGCGACGCGGCAACCAGTGGGCTGACTCGTGTCCAGTTAGATAACTCTGTTCCAATTGGTTTTGGACTGTTGACTGTAGCAAATGAGAAGCAAGCTCTTGATAGAGCTGGTCTTCCAGGCTCAAAAGAAGACAAGGGCGCTGAAGCAGTTGAGGCCGCGATAACGATGAAGCGGTTATCCTTTAAGTAACGAAGGGGAAATAATGCTTGAACTTGCTGGAATCATAAAAAGTTTTCTTGTTGTGCTACACCTAGTTGGTCAATCGGCCCTCTTGGGTGGTTTTTTAGTTCAGATAAAAGCTCTTCGCACAAAGACCGCTGAGATTTTGCCAGCCATCGTGCACGGTGCTTGGACCGCATTTGTTACCGGTCTGTTGCTAGTGGGAGTTCGCGAATGGGAGTTATCTTTAGGTGGCGGTCACGATCTTGATCACAGCAAGATTGCAATCAAATCTGTTGTCGCCCTTACAGTCCTAGTCCTTGTGCTGTTAAATCTTAAGAAGAAGCCGGTAGCCGGAAGCGCCCTTGGAACCATTGGTGGCCTAACCTTCTTGAACGTGGTCCTAGCTGTCTTCTGGTAACTAGCCAGCCAGCTGGTTTTGGGCAGCTGGTAAGTCTTCAAATGCTTGTTAGCCTTGAGTAATGCCTATCGAAACCCTCCCTGCGACCAAGCTAGGAAACACTCGGGTTACCGGCAAGGAGCAGTATTACACGCCAAAACCTCTCGCTCTCGAACTCACCGCGCAAATTGAAAAAGTCCTTGGTTCACTTGCAGGAAAAACCGTTCTGGAACCAGCCGGCGGCACCGGGGCCTTCATCGAGGCCGTCCAAGCAAAAGGCGTAGCTAACGTCATCAGCTTCGACATTGAGCCGCTCCATGAACTTGTGTCAGTAGGTGATTTCCTAGAGCAGGAAATCAAAGAAAGCAATTTGATTACTATTTCCAATCCCCCGTTTGGCAGAAATAACTCTTTGAGTATTCCGTTTTTCAATCACGCAGCCAAAGTCAGCGATGCAATTTGTTTTATTGTTCCAAGATCTTGGCGCAAATGGTCAGTAACAAATCGGCTCGACCTAGGATTTGAGTTAGCGCTTGATCTAGATATTGACATTGACTATGTCGACGCAGCTGGCACGCCGCTATCAAACAAGAATCACCTAGCAACCTGTTTTCAGATTTGGAAGAAAGCAGATGCGCCTAGAACTTTGGTTAGAGTTACCGATAAAGGAATTATTGAAAAAGTTTCTCCTGAATTGGCTGATGTTTCATTGACTATCTTTGGTTACGGGTGTGGGAAGGTAAAAACTCAGTTTGAACCAGTTGCCAACACCACGCAGATGTTTTTGAAACTGAATCACCCACAGGCTCTAGCCGCCCTCGAGAGGGTTGATTACTCTAAGTTTTTCAAGAACACCGCATACACAGAGGCGCTTTCACTGCAGGAAATCAACTACCTTTTGAACGAAGAAATCTACGGCGATCCGATGATTGAGGGTATCTAACTCATGAGCATGGCAGGCAGAGGAAGAAATCTTGGGCCCAAAGACACTGGACCGAAAGCTAAGTTCAACCAACTAACTCCCTACCTTTTTGAACACAAGGCCGCTTTGGGTGTGGCGGTGGTACTTTCTCTAATTGGAGCAGTGGTGAGCTTGGCTCAGCCACTGGTCGTGGGTCAGGTAATTACCGCCGTGCAAAACGGCGAAGATGTTGGCCAGCTAGCTCTGATCCTGGTTCTTGTGATTCTTGGGGCCGGAATCGCCAGCGGATTTATGTATTACGTGCTGGCAAAAGCTGGCGAGGGTGTAGTTCTATCGGCTCGGAACAAGCTTGCCGTTCGGCTTTTAAAGCTACCCATCTTGGAGTATGACCTTAGAAGAACCGGTGACTTGGTTTCTAGGGTCGGTTCCGACACCACTTTATTGCGAGCGGTTCTAACTCAAGGACTTATTGATGCAGCTGGTGGAGTGCTCATTTTTGTTGGGGCAATAATTGCCATGGCCTTTATTGACCCTTTCTTGTTGCTACTGACCCTTGGAATGATCTCGGTTGCTGTTGCTTCAATTGTGGTTTCTGCCAGGCAGATTAGATCTGCCACCACCAAAGCACAGCAAAGAGTTGGTGACATGGCCGCATCCGTGGAGCGAGCTCTTTCTGCAGTTAGGACAATTCGTGCCGCCAGAGCCGAGTCGAGAGAGACCGCAGGCATAAGTAACGATGCTAATGAGGCTTACGTTCAAGGTGTCAAGATTGCAAAAATCAACGCGTTGATATCCCCAATTGCGGGTGTGGCGTCAAACGCTGCATTTATCGTCGTACTTGGTGTTGGTGGCTACCGCGTTGCAGCTGGAGAAACTTCGGTTGCAAATCTAGTTACTTTTATTCTTTTGATGTTCTTGATGATCCGGCCACTGGGTCAAGCCTTCGGTGCATACAGCTCGGTGATGAGCGCTTTAGGAGCCCTTGCTCGAATTGAAGAAATCTTGCAGTTGCCTCTCGAAGAAAGCGCCTCGGAGTCTGCTCAGGCATCTAAGCCCAAGAAAACCCAGAACGCTATCGAGTTCAAGAAAGTTAGTTTTGCCTACGCCTCTACGGAAGAGCATCGCGACGGGAAACTAGTTTTAGACTCCGTGAGTTTCAAGATCAAGACCGGTGACCGAGTTGCGCTGGTTGGACCATCTGGTGCCGGAAAATCAACTGTCTTTTCCCTTATTGAACGCTTCTACGAACCAACCTCTGGTGAGATTTTGCTTGAGGGCACACCTGTTACTGAGCTATCGCGCGACGCCTTGCGTTCTCAGATTGGCTATGTAGAGCAGGATGCCCCTGTGCTAGCAGGATCTCTGAGAGATAACTTACTGATTGGTTCGCCGAATGCCACGGATAAAGAGCTGAAATTTGTATTGGGCGAAGTGAATCTAACAGCAGTGCTGAAGAGGGATAAGCGAGGCTTGGACGCCGAAGTTGGGGAGGCTGGAATCATGCTCTCTGGGGGAGAGCGGCAGCGCCTCGCGATAGCCAGGACACTGCTAGCGGCTCCACCGATTCTGATTCTTGACGAAGCCACCTCTGCTCTGGATGGGCTTAACGAGCAGCATATGAGAGAGGCCATTGACGCTGTTGCCCAAGGTAGAACCATGATTGTTATCGCTCACAGGCTTTCAACTGTTGTTGATAGCGACCTGATCATCGTTCTGGACCAGGGAAAGGTAGTCGGTTCGGGAACTCACTCTGAGCTTGTGAAGTCCACGCCACTTTACAAGCAGCTGGCCAAGCATCAACTGTTGGTGTAACTCGAGCTCTTTGTTCGGGCTAGGCTAAAACTCATGAACTACCCACTGCTTGCAGGAATTGGTGATTTACTCTCCAGGAAAACTGCAGAAATTCTGGATCAGGCCGACGAACTCAAAGATTTCCGTAAAGAGTTTTTCATCAAAGATGAATCGCTTTGCTACCTGGATGGAAACTCACTTGGCCGCTTACCACTTACAACCATCGAGAAAGTTTCTGGCTTTCTAGAAAACGAGTGGGGAACAGAACTTGTCGATGGTTGGAGTCATTGGATTGATGAAGCTCAACCAGCAGGAGATCTTCTAGGAAGAGCAACCTTGGGGGCAGCTAGCGGTCAGGTGCTAGTTTGTGACACTACCAGTGTTAATTTCTATCAACTTTGTGTTGCTGCAATCAACTCTCGTCCGGGACAAAAAACAGTAATTATCGACTCTGCTAACTTTCCTACCGACCGATTCGTACTTCAGGGAATTGCAGAGCAGCTCAATTTGAAACTGATCACACTTGATACCGACGGCACCGGTGGTCCAGGCTCTGTCCCAATCGCATCCGAGAACGAGCTAGTGACAGCTGAATTGCTAGCGCCATATTTGAGCACCGACGTTGCATTAGTGACACTGCAGGCAGTCAACTATCGCTCTGGAGCCAGAGCAAATCTAAAGGCAATTACGGATTTGGTGCGCTCTTTCGGTGGGCTTGTGGTGTGGGACGCATCCCACGCTGGCGGGTCGGTTGAACTTAATTTTGATGCCAATGGAGTCGACTTGGCGGTTGGCTGCACTTACAAGTACGGCAACAGTGGCCCCGGTTCTCCAGCTTGGTTGTACGTTCGCAAGGAACTGCAGTCCAGCTTGAAAGTGCCAATCCAAGGCTGGTTCGCTCAGGAGGATCAGTTTGCAATGGGATCTGTTTTCGACAAGAACCTAGGCATTCGCGGCTTCCAGATCGCTAGCCCATCAATTGTTGGCATCAGGGCGGTCCAAGCTAGCTACGAAATGATTGAGCGGGCCGGTATTTCTCGCATTGCCAAAAAGGCAGCCATTGGCACCGAGCTAATGATCGCTCTATTTGATGCCTGGCTAGTTCCACTGGGCTTTACGCTTTTGACCCCAAGAGATCACAGGCTTCGCGGCGGTCACATCACGATCGGTCACCCAGAAGCCAAGAGAATTGCAGCAGCCCTAAGGCAATTTGCTCAAGTTGTTCCTGACTACCGGATGCCAAATTCCATCAGGCTCGCAATTTCCCCACTACCAACAAGCTTCGTTGAAGTTTTCGAGGGATTCGAAAGAATCAGAGATTCTGTTGCACGTAAGGATTACGAGAAAATTCAAGACAGTGGAAATCGAGTTACCTAAATGAGCGAACAGCACGACAAGGCAGTTACTTACACAAGCTATCTCAAGGTAGATGACTTACTTGATTTACAACAACCGCTTTCTGATGGACCTGAACACGATGAGCTTCTATTCATAACTATTCATCAGGTCTACGAGCTTTGGTTCAAACAGCTCTTGCATGAAAGTGCAGCATTACAAGTTGCTCTGGAACAGTCCCAAACCCACAGATCGCTTTCGATACTTGGCCGAATGAGAACCATTATGAAAACTTGCGTAGCGCAGCTAGACATTCTTGAAACAATGACTCCGCTGCAGTTCAACTCATTCCGCGGTCGACTAAGTTCAGCATCTGGTTTTCAATCCGCTCAGTTTCGTGAACTAGAAGCAGTTCTTGGTAGACGCGATCAGGCAGGATCAGATGCCAAGGCGGGAACTGGAATGTCAATGGCCTCACACCTTGTTCCTGGATCTGCCGCCAGGAAAAGAGTCGAGGCTGCGATGACTAGAGCGAGCCTCTACGACAGCGCGCTAAAGTTTTTTGACTCTCGCGGTCACAAAATGCCAAAAGATGTTCTTGATAGAGATGTGTCACTTCCTTACGAAGCAAACGAGCAAGTTCAGGAAGCGTTGTTAGCAGCACACCGAAATGATCCGGAAGCCAACATGGTGGGCGAAGCCCTCATGGATCTAGACGAAGGTTTCCAGGAGTGGCGTTACCGTCACGTGAAAATGGTTGAGCGCACCATTGGAGCCAAGATGGGAACCGGTGGCTCCGCGGGGGTTGGCTATCTGGCAAGCACCCTATTTAGGCCCGTGTTTGCTGACCTTTGGGCGATTAGATCTAAGTTCTAGAAGCTATTTGAACCACGTTTTGCAGCAGCATCGCGCGGGTCATTGGACCCACTCCGCCTGGGTTTGGCGAGAGGTAGCCAGCAACTTCTGACACCTTTGGGTCAACATCCCCAACGAGAGCTCCCGATGCGATTCTGCTAATGCCCACATCCAATACCAATGCGCCAGCTTTGACCCACTCTGGCTTCACAAAATGAGGAACACCAATAGCGGCAACAATCACATCCGCGTTTTGTAAGGCCTCAGGGATATTCTTACTGGCCGAATGCAACAGGGTAACGGTTGCGTCAATTCCTTTTCGAGTAAGTAGTAGACCAAGTGGTCTTCCAACCGTTACTCCCCTGCCTAGAACCGCTACTTTTTTCCCACTGAGTGAAACATCGTATCTACGAAGCAGTTCAACTATGCCAGCTGGTGTGCAAGGAACTGGCGAATTCATTTCACCTGAAACGTTCAGAACTAATCGACCAAGATTCACTGGATGCAATCCGTCAGCATCTTTTGCTGGATCAATAAGTTCAAGAAGCTCCAGTGAAGCTATTCCCAACGGAAGTGGTAGTTGAATGATGTAGCCGGTGACATCCTTGGATGAGTTCAACTCATTTATTGCCTTCAAGATATCTGCTTTAGAAGCACTTGCAGGTAAATCAATCCGGATGGACTTCATGCCTACCTCAGCGCAGTCACGGTGCTTTCCCGAAACGTAGGTGTGAGAACCTGGGTCATCTCCAACCAGCAAGGTTCCAAGACCTGGAATTATGCCGCGCTTTTTTAGTTCAGCAACTTGGGTTGTAAGTTCCTTCTTTATGGCCTTAGCCGTAGCTAGACCATCAAGAATTATGGCACTCAAGTGCTACCAGTTCTCTAGGCCGGAATAAAGTGGGAACTTCTCGGTCAAGACTCGAACCCGAGCTTTTAGTGCCTGAGTGTCAGGGTTTGGAAGCAAGACCTGGGCAATGATCTCCGCAACCTCGGTGAACTCGGTTGCCCCGAATCCGCGAGTAGCAAGAGCTGGGGTTCCGATTCGAACACCTGAAGTCACCATTGGAGGCCTTGGGTCATTCGGGACAGAGTTTCGGTTCACGGTAATACCCGCATCGTGTAGCAAGTTTTCAGTTTCTTTTCCATCGATAGGGGCATTTCGAAGATCAACCAAAACCAAGTGAACATCGGTTCCACCGGTCAAGATGGAAACTCCATTTGCCTTCACATCTGGCTGCACCAGACGCTCAGCGATGATTCTTGCTCCCTCGATGGTTCGCTGCTGGCGCTCCTTGAACTCAGGGCTCATGGCCGCCTTGAAGGCAACCGCTTTGGCAGCAATAACGTGCATCAAAGGTCCACCCTGCTGACCTGGGAAAACTCCCATGTCAATCTTCTTGGCATACTCTTCCTTGCAAAGAATCAAACCAGATCTTGGTCCACCGAGGGTTTTGTGAACTGTTGTTGAAACGACATCAGCGTATGGAACAGGTGATGGGTGCTGCCCTGCTGCAACTAAACCAGCGAAGTGAGCCATATCTACCCACAGCTTTGCTCCAACTTCATCAGCAATGGATCGGAACGCTGCGAAATCTAGGTGCCTCGAGTAAGCAGACCAGCCAGCGATTAGAACCTTCGGTTGGGTTTCAAGCGCACGAGCTCGGACAATTTCCATGTCAATCAAATTTGTGTCGGGGTTTAGTCCATAGGCGTGTGGCTCATAGGTCTGACCAGAGAAGTTCAACTTCATTCCATGAGTTAGGTGTCCACCGTGAGCTAGCTCAAGACCCAAAATACGATCACCTGGTTTTGCAAGAGCCATCATCAGGGCTGCGTTGGCGGTAGCTCCGGAATGTGGCTGAACGTTTGCGTGCTCTGCTCCAAAAAGCTCTTTGGCTCGGGTGCGAGCTAGCTCTTCTGCAACGTCAACAACTTCGCAACCACCGTAGTATCTCTTGCCCGGATATCCTTCAGCGTACTTATTGGTGAGTACTGAACCTTGGGCTTCTAGGATTCCCCTAGATACAAAGTTCTCGCTAGCAATCATTTCCAGCGTGTGTCTTTGGCGATCAAGCTCCTGCTGCAATACAGCAGCAATTTCTGGATCGGTCTCAGAAAGCGGCTTGGAAAAATTCGATGGCTGGCTACTTGTAGTCAATCGGGGCTCCTCGTTTTAAGTAGCTTACCAGAGCCGATGTTTAGGCCGTTGGGGGTGGTCGAAGCTCGACCACCTAACCAACTAACAGATCAGAAATACCTCTGCGCCTCAAGGACAATCCGGCTGCAAGAAGTAAGACCCCTGCAATTGCCAGACCAACGGCCCAGCCCAGACTCGAGGTCACTGGGTCGGCGGTTGTCGAGGCGGTGATAACAGATTGAGCTGCCTGCCGTCTTTGAGTCGGGGATTGCGTAACCTCTGAATCCTGAGTGGGTAAAGTTTCCAAGGTTACTTCGGGCAATCGAGCTGGTACCCGCGCGCCACTTGGCGGTTTTGTCACGCTGGAAATCACTGGTGCCACAGCTGAACCAGCTGGCTCTGGAACCGTAACTGCAAAGGAGGTGTCAGCTTCGGGACCGGTGTTCCCTGCTAGATCCACAACCGAGTTGGCAACAATCGTGAAAGAGAAACTTGAACTCTCGCAGCCAATAAGCGTTGCAATCCAAAGTTGATCACTGCTAGCAGCAATAGATTCAACTTGGCAAGCGCTGTTAGAACTTGTGAAGCTATAGCTATCGACGTCTGGTTGCAACGCGGGCTCAGTAATTGGAATTATCAATTCAGAATCTTCTTGTGTTATCTCCAGTACTTCTGGCGCAGTTCGATCTACAGACACCATGACTGAGTTATGAGTTGTCTCGGGCCCTGAGTAACCTTGTGCGGCTATTGAGTTGGCAGGAATTGAGATACCCACCTCTCCATCCACGCAATCTGTCACTGTATAGACCAGAGATGTTCCGCTGCCACTAAGGGTTCCAGGCTGACAGGTACCAGGATCGCCAATGAGCTCAATATTGCTTGAAGAAAATCCTGGGAATGGATCACTTAGCTGAATTTGAAAATCAATCGATGAAGAGTTAGTTAGTACGGATTGCGCACCAATCGATTGAAATAGTGGAACCAGTTGGTACTCAATCATCACCATTCCATGGCCACTTTTTACCCCGGTGAAATGCGTGATGTTTGATGTATAGAGCGGATCAGCAAAAGAAGATCCGCCTCCGCCGGCTCCAGCGTCGTTGCCGGAACTATCGGTATCAGACCCGCCTCCGCCTCCTCCGTAGTAACCGCCGCCACCTCCGCCTCCGCCATAGAGGCTGCTGGAACCACCGGTCCCACCGGTTAGTAGTGAACCCGCTGAACCTGAAGTTCCTGTTCCGTTTGCAAGCCCACCGCTTCCTCCAGAAGTTTGTGAACCTCCACCGCCTCCTTTTGCTTGGCCATCTTTTCCAGCCGCTGCGATTAGACCGCCGCCTGGACTAGGTGTGAGAGTGATTCCAGCGCCGCGGCCTCCTCCGCCACCAGCTACCACGACTCTCGATTCGACGTCGGTGCCTAAGCGGATATCACTTGAGCCACCGCCGGATCCTTCATTGTTGGAACCCGATCCAGCTTGGCCACCACCATTGAAACCACCGGCTGCCGATTGCCCAGTGATTCCAGCCCCCGCTACCGCAATATACAAAGTGGAAGGGATCTGGGTCAAAGTTACGGTAACCCGACCACCCTGACCACCGCTTTTTCCACCCTGACCACCAGAAACCTGAAACGTCATGTTGCGTGCGTTTATCGGAGGGTTCCACTGCTGAAGACCACCAGTGTGAGAAAACCAAATTGTGCAATTTTGTTCGTAGCAACTTTCTACATAGCTTGCACTGGCTGGCACAGCGCTCAGTGTTGCCGTGGAGATTCCTATTGCCAAGATGGCTGCAGTTATCGAAGAGTATTTGAATTTTTTCATCCCGCAAATGTAAAACCCCTGACCGAATTGGGTCAGGGGTTTTACACAATGTGGATTACTTCAGACGCTGTTGCAAATTCTCTGCTAGCGACTGCATGAATTCTTCTGTGGTTTGGTACGCCTGGTTTGGGCCAACCAACGCTGCAAGATCTTTCGTCATTTTTCCAGACTCAACAGTCTTGATAACAACATCTTCTAGGGTCTCGGCGAATTTCTGAACCTCTGGGGTTCCATCCAACTTGGCACGGTGCATCAGACCTCTGGTCCAGGCGTAGATGGAAGCGATCGGGTTAGTAGATGTCTTCTGACCGGCCTGGTGCTGGCGGTAGTGACGAGTTACCGTTCCGTGAGCCGCTTCAGCAAGGGCTGTCTTGGCATCGGGGGTGGTTAGAACAGAGGTCATGAGGCCAAGAGAACCAAAGCCCTGAGCTACTGTGTCAGATTGAACATCGCCGTCGTAGTTCTTGCAAGCCCAGACGTAGCCACCTTCCCACTTCAAGGAAGCGGCCACCATGTCATCGATTAGGCGGTGCTCATAAGTAATGCCTGCTGCCTTGAACCTGTCTGCATACTCGGCGTCAAATACTTCTTGAAAAGCGTCTTTGAAAGCACCATCGTAGGCTTTCAAGATTGTGTTTTTGGTGGATAGGTAGACCGGATAGTTTCTGGCTAATCCGTAGTTAAACGAGGCTCTCGCGAAGTCACGAATTGAGTCCATGTAGTTATACATACCCATCGCAACACCACCAGATGCTGGGTAATCTGCGATAGTCCAAGTCTGGGCTTCACCAGATTCTGGAGTGTAAGTCATGGTTACGGTTCCCTTGCCCGGGATCTTCACATCGGTTGCTTTGTACTGATCACCGTGGGCGTGACGACCGATGATAATCGGCTTAGTCCAACCAGGAACCAGTCTTGGCACGTTGGAGATAATAATCGGCTCTCTGAAAACAACTCCATCAAGAATGTTTCGGATAGTTCCGTTTGGGGACTTCCACATCTTTTTGAGACCAAACTCTTTTACTCTGGCCTCATCGGGTGTAATCGTCGCACACTTAACCCCAACACCATGCTTTTTGATTGCGTGAGCAGCATCCACTGTGACTTGGTCATCAGTTGCGTCGCGATTTTCAATGGAAAGATCGAAATAATCCAGCTCGATATCCAAGAAAGGAAGGATAAGTGAATCTTTGATGTTTTGCCAAATGATTCGAGTCATCTCGTCACCATCTAGATCGACTACCTTGCCAACAACCTTGATCTTTTCCATTGATTACTCTTTCTTTTTGTGAGCCCTAAAGCTCTTCTAGACTACCGAAATCTTGAAAAATCTTTTCCCTGCTAAACCAGAGAATCCCGCCATGCCTTGTGCATTTTGGAGAATTTTCCTGAACCAGAAATCAATTTCTTTGGAGAGTCGTCTTCAATGACTCTTCCCTTCTCCATAACCAGAACTCGATCCGCAATCGAAACTGTCGATAATCGATGGGCGATGATGATTGCGGTTCGATCTGCCAGCAGGGTTTTGAGTCCATGCTGAACTAGTCGCTCTGAAGGAATGTCTAGCGAGCTCGTGGCTTCATCAAGAATCAACACAGCGGGGTTTGCGATAAACGCTCTTGCAAAGGAAATCAGCTGCCTTTGGCCAGCACTTACTCGACCACCACGTTTATTGACATCGGTGGAATACCCTTCTGGCAAAGCAAGGATGAATTCGTGGGCTCCAACAGCTTTGGCTGCCTGTTCAATCTCTTCGGGGGTAGCATCTGGCTTACCAAGAGCGATGTTGTCAGCAACCGATCCAGAGAACAGGTAGGCCTCCTGGGTAACCATGACAACCGATCGCCTCAGGTCCTTGGCTGACAAATCGCGGACGTCTATCCCATCGAGAGTTAGCTTTCCAGAAGTTGGATCATAGAATCTCGAAATCAGCTTGGCGATTGTGGACTTTCCCGCGCCGGTAGTTCCAACCAAAGCAATAGTTTGACCGGCTGGAACAGATAATGAAAACTCAGGTATGACTTCAACACCGTTTGAGTAGTGAAAACCCACCTTGTCAAAGACAATCTCACCCTTGGCGTTTGTTAGCGCTACTGGTTTCTGCGCCTCAGGAACGGATGCTTGCTCCTCTAGGACACCTGAGATTTTCTCCAGCGCGGAGTTTGCAGATTGGTAGGAGTTATAGAACATCGCAAGATCTTCCATCGGGTCGTAGAACCTTCTGGCATACAAGATTGCTGCAATCAAAACTCCCAGACCCAACGACCCCTCTAGAACTCGAACACCACCCCAGAGCAAAATAATTGCAACAGAGATGTTTCCAATCATGATCAGCGCCGGGTCAAAGATTCCAAAGAGTTGAATTACCTTGGCGTTGATGTGCCGGTACTTCTCGACCAAAGTTTCATACTCACCTTGGTTTCTTTTCTCCTTGCGGAATGCCTTCACGGCACGAATGCCGGTCATCGTTTCAACAAAGTAAACAATCAACTTCGCCGACGAAACCCTTGACTCGCGGAACATCAATTTGGAGTTGACCTGGAACCATCTGGTCAGAAAATACAAAGGGACCCAGCTAATAGCAAGAATTACAAAACTTGGGAGATCAAGAAAGACCAGAGCAGTAGCGGTAAAAAGCATGTAAAGAATTCCAACGATCATCTCGTTGCCGCCGGTATCAAGCAGCTCACTAATTGCGTCTAGATCGCTAGTTTGACGAGAGATAACACGACCCGACGTGTACTTTTCATGAAACTCTAGAGAGAGCTTCTGGGTGTGAACAAAGATGCGCTTCCTTAGATCCAAAAGCACGTCTTGGCTTAGCTTTGCGGAGAATCTAAGGAACCAGCTGATAAGAGAAGCTGTGGCGGCGGCGGCAAATAAGTAGCCACCGACGACCAAAAACAGTGGCGTGGTGTCTGCCTTGAGTGCAGCTGGTAGAGCCCAGTCGATGCTTAGGGCAATAAGGGCAGGGCCTGCGACTCGAAGAGCCTGCGACAAGATAACAATCAAAAGACTTAGCAGCAGTCTTCCGCGAACTGGATAGATTAGCGAGAACAAAAGTTTTCTCGAGCGAAGCTTTACCTGTAGCGCTTCTTCTTTGCTTAGCTGGATTTTGTCTTCGCCAGAAACTCCCTGCATGCTCATTCGGTCACCTCGATTTGCTTGCCAGCAGCATCGAGTGACGAAATTACGTATCGGTAGTGTTCGTTTGTTGCCAGGAGGTCACTGTGCTTACCAACCGCAAGAATCTTGCCATCTTGCATGAGTGCCACTCTGTCAGCTAGCTGCACTGTTGAAGGCCTATGAGCAACAATCAAAGCAGTGGTCTTTTTTAGAACTTTTCTAAGTGCCGCCTCGACAAGTGCTTCGGTATCAACATCCAAAGCAGAGAGGGGATCATCAAGAACAAGTACCGCTGGCTTAGCCGCAACCGCTCTTGCAAGTGCAAGGCGCTGACGCTGTCCTCCAGATAACGAAAGCCCCTCTTCACCAATTTTTGTGTCAAGACCTTCGGGTAGCTCAAACACAAAATCAGCTTGGGCAATCGAAAGCGCTTCATTCAATTCTTCTTCAGTGGAATCAGGTCTTCCAAGCAACACGTTGTCTCGAACCGATGCCGAAAACAAGGTTGCATCTTCAAATGCCATTGCGATGTGTGAGCGAAGCTCAACTCGAGTTAATTCCCTGATGTCAACGCCATCAAGCTCTATAGAACCCGAAGAAACTTCATAAAGCCTGGTGGTGAGCGCAGTTAGGGTGCTCTTGCCACAACCGGTTATTCCAATCAGGGCAACTGACTCCCCCGGCTCCAGCACTAGGTCAACACCGCGCAAGATATCCGGCTGGTCTGGCTTGCTGTCTGGGTAGCGGAAGTGAACCTTCTTGAATTCCAAGCGACCCTTTGGCAAACCAATGGTCTTTGCCTCTTCTGGATCCTTGATAAGTACTGGCTCGTCGATAACCTCAAAAAAGCGCTGGATTGCAGTCTTGGCGTCGAGCGTCATGGAAAGCAAGAAACCAACGGACTCGGTCGGCCATCGCAAAACTGTTGCGGTGGCAAAAAACGCCACCAGGCCACCGACTGTGAGGCTGCCCTCGGCAACTAGGAAGACTCCGACCAGCATGGATGCTGCTACTGCTGTCTCTGGGATCAACAACAGATACACCCAGATATTTGCAATCAGTCCGGCCTTTTTTAACTCGGTGGATCTAAGGCCTTTCGCCTCGGCCGCAAACTTGCGTGCGGCATGATCGCCGCGACCAAAGGCTTTGAGCACTCGAATACCGTGCACTGACTCTTCAACCGAGGTTGCTAGGTCACCGGCTTGGTCCTGGGAGAGTCTTGCAACCTCGCCATACTTGGCCTCAAAGCGGTATCCCTGAATCCAGATTGGAATCGAAATCAAAAAGAAAATTAGACCTAACAGCCAATGGAAAGTAAACAGGATTGCAAGCCCAACAATAATTGTCAGTGCGTTAGCAAATAGCAAAACAACACCAAAAGAGAGCCAGCGACGAATCAAGCTCAGATCTTGGGTGGCCCTTGAAAGTAGCTGTCCTGAGGGCCAGCGATCGTGGAAGCTAACTGGTAGCTCCTGGAGTTTTTGATAAAGAGTTGAACGCAATCCAGCTTCAACGAATGTTCCTGGGGTGAGTACGAGCCAGCGGCGAAGTAGCACCATGGCAGCTTCCAGAGTTCCCATGAGAAACACTAGAAATACAAACAGGTAAAGAGTATCTAAGGTTCCAGAACCGTCAAGGTTGTCGAACAAGGATTCCAGTAGTTGAGGAATTGCTAAGGCGAACAAGCTGGCTGCAACTGCTGCAACAATACCGAGGATGATTCGAGGGAGGGCTTTTTTCGCGTAAGGGAAAATTCGCAATAAGGTAGCGATGGTTTTTTCTTGCTTCATGAGTCCTCGGTAATAACATGCCTTTTTGAGGCAGCCTTCTAGGATACCACCCCATCAAGAACTTACGTGCTTGAGCTAGTGGAAGAAGTGACGTTCCCCGGTTAGGTACATCGTTATTCCAGCATCAGTGGCAGCCTGGATTACCTCTTCATCTTTTATCGATCCACCCGGTTGCACGACAGCCTTTACTCCAGCCCTAATAAGAATTGCCAATCCATCTGCAAAAGGGAAGAAGGCGTCGCTTGCTGCGACCGAGCCCTTCACGCGGCTACCGGCTCTCGTAACCGCTAATTCACACGAATCCAGCCTGTTTACTTGACCCATTCCAATACCAACTGATGCCCCGTCTTGGGCAAGCAGGATGGCATTTGATTTAACTGATCTAACCGCACGCCAGGCGAACTCCAGATCGGATCGAGTTTGAGCATCTGCCTTATTTCCCGAAACCAATTTCCAGTTCTGATCAGAGAAATTCTTGAAGCTATCCGACTCTTGAACTAGAAAGCCACCGGATATTTGCTTGAGTTCTTTTGCAGGTGGGCTATAGCTAGGCGGAAGCTGCAGAACTCTTAAGTTCTTTTTTGCTAGCAACAAAGATAAAGCTTCCGAATCGTATCCAGGAGCGATGATAACTTCTGTAAAAATCTCAGCTACTTGGGTAGCCATCTTCAAAGTCACAATTCGGTTCGCCGCAATCACGCCGCCGAACGCAGAAACAGAATCACAAAAGTGAGCCTTTGCATGGGCGTCGGCGATAGCGTCATCAGAATCAGGTGAGCCAATCGCAATTCCACACGGATTAGCGTGTTTGATAATGGCAACTGCCGGTTCGTTAAAGTCAAAAGCGGCTCGCACGGCGGCGTCTGCGTCAACATAGTTGTTGTATGACATTTCTTTGCCACCGAATTGTTTAGCTTGGGCAATACCAAGTGACTTGTCTAGGCCATCTATTTTGTAAAGTGCAGCTGCCTGGTGTGAATTTTCTCCATATCTCAGAACTTTCGCCAACGAAGCGTCTATTGTCAGATGAGGTTCAAAGCCCGGGTTCTTACCTGCGTCACTAGCCTGAGAGTTGGAATCCGCTTTCCAACTATCATCAAGCGCGCCAGCCATCCAGTTGGATACAGCGGTGTCGTATTTTGCAGTGTGTGTGAATGCCTGCAGTGCTAGGTGCTTGCGCTGCGCCAAAGTGGTGCCGCCGGAGGTAGTTGCCTCGATGATTTCTTTGTAGTTGGCAGGATCCACAACAACCGCAACATTGGCATGGTTTTTGGCCGCAGCACGAACCATTGCTGGGCCTCCGATGTCGATCTGGTCAATTGCTGACTCACCACTTGCGCCACTGGCAATTGCTTCTACAAATGGATAGAGGTTCACAACCAGCAGTTGGAATGCACTCACGCCAAGTTTTTCAAGCTCAGCTCTATGACCAGTTAGCCGAAGATCGGCCAGTAATCCGGCGTGAATAGCAGGGTGGAGGGTCTTTACCCTGCCATCGAGAGTTTCTTGGAAGCCGGTAACCGCAGATACTTCAGTAACTGCAATCTTGGCGTCTGAGATAGTTTTTGCAGTCGAACCGGTTGAAACAATCTCAACGCCAGCGGCAGCTAGCGCTTTGGCAAGCTCTAGCAAACCTGTTTTGTCTGAAACTGAAATCAGAGCCCGTTTGATTGGGACTTTGTCGAAGTGAAGGTAATCGGCTGCGGTGTATTTGCTATCCATGACTACCCTTAGCCGACTTTACTTGGCTCAAGTTGCTTGCTTGCTAAAAACTTAACGGTGTCTATCAATAGCTTGTGCTCGACTAACTTGATCCGCTCATGCAAAGTATTTTCATCATCAGCCGGCAAAACGGTTACCGCCTCTTGGGCCAGAATTGGACCAGTGTCCACACCCTCGTCGACAATATGAACTGTTGCTCCGGTTTCTCTGGCGCCAGAAGCTAACGCATCTTTTACAGCATGGGCACCTGGAAAACTCGGTAACAGTGCTGGATGAATGTTTATGATCCGCGGAGAGAACTTGGCGACAAAGGATTTAGGAAGGACTTTCATGAATCCCGCAAGAATAATCAGGTCAGGGTCAAGATGCGATATGTTCTCTCCGAGTTTTTCTGCCCAGCTATCACGGTTGGCAAAATGCTTTTCTTCAACTACAAAGGTTGGAACACCATATAGGTCTGCGTGCTCAAGACCTGGTGCTGGTCTATCGGATCCAACCGCCAAAACTTTGGCTGGAAACAGCGGGTTCTTTGTTGCTTGCAACAGCGCCAGCAGGTTTGATCCTGAACCAGAGATCAAGACAACAACTGAAAGCATGGGGTTAGCCTACCTTTTTGGAGATACCCGGCTTGTCCGCTACTGGCCTAGCGCTATAAAAAGCAGCCAGCGTGGAAACCACTCCGACCTCTACGAAAACAACCAATGCCAACACCAACGGAGAGACACCCACCTGAGATAGCCTTCCGGGGCCAGCACTTCCCGAGGCAATCAAGGCAAGTAGGCCCATTTGAGACGCTGTCACAAAAGCAATTGAGAGGCCAAGCGAGAGTGCCGCGGTCCAGGATTTTGCAAATTCGAATCTAATTTCGTCGGCAGATTTTCTAATCGAGAGTGTTGCAATAAATGCTGCGAGCAAGACAACGGCTATCGAAACCATTCCAAATTCCAACTGCCCAACCGGCAGAGCACCAAGAATTGGAATCGCCGGAAGTGGCCCAACTTGAGATCCAAGAGGAGAAATAAGTGAACCTGCTCCAATTGAGAAACCAACGCCGGTAAGCCAGGCAGCACCGTAGATTACCAAGTTTGGTATCAGAGCTAACTGACCAAGCGTTATAACCACGGCGCCCAAAACACTAACTTGAACACTCTCGTAGAGCCTTGTGATGTCTATCCAGCTAATGGCAATTAGTACGGCGATGGTAAATGCTGAGATCATCAACAGCATCACCGTAATAGCGGATCCTGCTCTAAACGCGGGTCCCAGTATTGATCGAACGCTCCAGTGAAGTTTCAAGCGAAAAGAATTAAGTGCCTGGCGGATACGATCACGCTCTGGCGCCTGATCCAGAATATCTCCTTCAAAAATCTCATCCGGCTGTCCAAACAAAGACCCAAGAACTTGAAAAGACAAAAACAGAATTGTTGGGAAGAAAACACCTTGCCAAGCAATTGGATAAATGGCGCTGTCATATGCTGCTGTGCTGATACCCAGCGCCGCAGCTCCGTAAACCAATCCACCACCGAGCCAACCTGGCCAAAGCGATCTCGCCGCAATGAATCTCTTGCCGGCATTGTAAAAAGAGCGAACCAACCAAATTGTCATTCCCAGTGGAACTAAGGTCACCATAAATGCCGGCACCAATATACCCAGCAGTTCTCCTTCGGGAACAACTAGTCCCGTTCCGTGAGAAAGTAACCAGAAATCGGCAGCTGCCCTAAAGGCCACCAGCCACTCAACATCGGGTTTGTTTTCTAAAAACCAAACCAGAGTTAGCGGCACAAGCAGAAGACTCAAGCTAATTGCCACCAGTATCGCGGCTTCTAGAGCTGCGATAAAGAAGGTCTGTCTTTTATTCACGGCTTACAAGATCTCTAAAGAGAGCCAATTACCTCGCGCATTAGCGCGGCAGTCTCGCTAGGAGTTTTACCAACCTTGACACCAACTGCTTCAAAAGCTTCTTTCTTGGCCTGAGCGGTTCCAGCACTTCCCGAAACAATTGCTCCGGCGTGACCCATTGTTTTGCCTTCGGGAGCGGTGAATCCAGCAACGTAAGCTACCACCGGCTTGGTGACATTGTGCTTGATGTATTCGGCAGCTTTTTCTTCCGAGTCGCCACCAATTTCACCAATCAGAACAATCGCCTTAGTTTCTGGATCATTCTGGAATGCTTCCAGGGCGTCGATGTGAGTGGTACCAACTATTGGGTCTCCACCAATTCCAATGGCGGTAGACATCCCGATATCTCTTAGTTCAAACATCATTTGGTAAGTCAAAGTTCCTGACTTGGAGACCAAACCAATTGGTCCACTTCCTGTGATATCCGATGGAGTGATTCCAGCGTTTGATTTTCCAGGGCTAATGATCCCTGGGCAGTTTGGACCAATCATGCGAGTTTTTAGACCCTTGGAGACATTGTGTGCCCAGGCCTCTGCAGAGTCGTGAACTGGGATTCCCTCAGTGATAACAACTGCGAGTCCAATTTGCGCATCGATGGCTTCAAACATTGCAGCCTTTGCAAAAGCAGGTGGAACGAAGATAACGCTAACGTTGGCTCCGGTTTTGCTCATAGCCTCCGAAACTGTTCCAAAAACAGGAAGGGACTTGCCATCTACATCAACGCTTTCGCCCGCCTTGCGAGGATTTACTCCACCAACGATGTTTGAGCCGCCAGCTAGCATTCTGCGAGTGTGCTTCATACCCTCAGATCCAGTCATTCCCTGGACGATGATTTTTGAGTTTTCGTTTAGAAAAATTGCCATCTAAATTCTTACTTCCCTTACTTGCTAGCTAGCTCGGCGGCTTTATCGGCGGCCTCGTCCATGGTTTCAACTACTGTGACAAGCGGGTGATTAGCATCCGCCAGAATTTTTCTACCCTCGTTTACGTTGTTGCCATCAAGGCGAACAACCAGAGGCTTAGAAGCCTTGGAGCCAAGTTTTTCCAGTGCTCCAACGATTCCATTAGCAACCGCATCACAGGCTGTGATTCCACCAAAAACGTTTACAAAAACACTCTTTACCTGTGGGTCGTTCAAGATGACATCCAGTCCGGCAGCCATAACTTCAGCCGAGGCTCCTCCACCGATGTCTAGAAAGTTAGCTGGCTTCACCCCGCCATGGCGGGCGCCCGCGTAAGCAACCACATCCAGAGTCGACATCACAAGGCCGGCACCGTTACCAATAATTCCTACTTCACCGTCTAATTTGACGTAGTTCAGATCCATGAGCTTTGCCTTGGCCTCCAGGGGGTCTAGCTCGTCGCGTTCCATTTGCTCGCGCTCGTGCCTAAACTCCGCATTGTCATCCAAAGTGACCTTGCCATCTAGGGCGATAATCTCGCCATCTTCTGATAGAACCAGTGGGTTGACTTCAACCAAAGTGGTGTCTTCTTTTTTGAAAACTTCATAAAGCTTTACAAACACCGGAGCAACTTTTGCCGCAAGTTCATCATCGAAGCCACCTAGCTTGGCAATTTCTAAGGCCTTAGCTAAATCGATTCCCTTGACTGCGTCAATTGGGACTTTGGCAAGCGCCTCTGGCCTTTCCTCCGCAAGCTGTTCAATATCCATTCCACCCTCGACCGAGCAAAGTGCAAGAAAGGTTCGGTTAGATCTATCAAGTAGCACTGAGAAATAGAATTCCTTGGCGATTTTGGCGCCTTCGGCGATCATTACCCGCTTTACAACATGCCCCTTGATATCCAGCCCAAGAATCTTTTCGGCGGCTTGTTTAGCTTCTTCAGGTGAGTGAGCAACCTTGACGCCGCCGGCCTTGCCGCGACCTCCAACTTTTACCTGAGCCTTGACAACCACGGTGCCACCGATTTGTTCAGCGGCTTTCTGGGCTTGCTCTGGGGTGTCGGCGATAAGTCCCTTTAGAACAGGAACATTGTATTTCTCGAAAATATCGCGCGCTTGATACTCAAATAAATCCAACTTAGAACTCTTTTCAGATTGATCAAATGGCCAATGGCCCAAAGCTCAAGTTTAGAGCTTTTCGATGGGAGCTATCTTTACCACGAGTGATTTGGTGGCACCGGAATCGAAATTCACCTGGGCTACCTGCCTAGCTCCCTCACCTCTTAGTTCAGTGACTACCCCTTGGCCATAATCCAGGTGCTGGATTCGATCACCAATTGCTAGCTGAAGCGAGCCGTTATCCCGCACCTGCGTTATAGCTCCGGCAATCTCAGTTCTGGCCTTTGGCGGTGTCGCACTCGGAGCCATGCCTCGATAACCGCCGGTTATCGTCCCAGCCGAGGCTCTTGTGGCGCCTTCCGATTGGATGAGCTCAATAGGAATATCTCCCAAGAAACTACTGGGCAAAAAGGCAGTGGTTGAACCAAAGAGAGTTCGCTGCAAAGCAGAGCTTAGGTAAAGCTTCTGCTTGGCACGAGTCATACCTACATACAAAAGTCTTCTTTCCTCTGCTACTCCCCCTGGTTCATCGAAGGATCGAACATGCGGCAAAGTTCCTTGCTCAAGACCTACCAAGAAAATCACGTCATACTCCAAGCCCTTGGCGGTGTGAAGGGTCATCAAGGAAATGCTTCCCGAGTCATCGTCAATCTCATCTGCGGCGGCGGCAAGAGCAATGTCCGCGAGATACTCAGCGATTGTTGCCTCTGGATACTGTCTTTGATATTCCGAGACCTGCCCAATAAGAGCATCAAGGTTATCTACTCTGGCTTCGTCTTGCGGGTCACGACTGTCTTCCAGATTCGCACGGTAGCCAGAAAGATTAAGTGCTGCGGATAAAACATCGGCAATTTTGGCCTCGACGCTCATGGCATCCAGATCATTCAGTAGCTTTGAAAAACTGTTGAGTGCCGCTGTTAGCTTTGGTCCCAGGCCGAGTGAATCAGTTTTCAAAAGTGCTTGCCGAAATGAGCTTTCATCTCTTCTGGCAAGCTCAGCAATTTTCAGTTCAGTTTTTTCACCAATTCCTCGAGAGGGTTCGTTCAGAATTCTTCGTACCGCTTCGTCGTTTCGAGGGTTTGCAATTGCGGTCAAATAGGCAAGTGCGTCTTTGATTTCCTTGCGCTCGTAGAACTTCAGTCCCCCGATAACCATGTATGGAACGCGTTGGCTTTTGAGCTCAGCTTCCAAAGACGGCGAGAGTGCGTTAGTTCGGTACAGCACAGCCATATCTCGATACGCAGTTCCCTGTTTACGTAAATCTTGGATCTGATCGACAATGTAAGCGGCTTCGCCTCTTTCATCTAAACCAGTAAATGACACAATCTTTTCGCCATCGCCGGCATCGCTCCAAAGGTTCTTTTCTGGTCGATCAAAGTTCTTGGAAATAACGGCATTTGCTGCAGAAAGAATGTTCTGAGTGGAACGGTAGTTTTGCTCCAGCAGAATCGTTTTCGACCCAGGAAAGTCCTTGGCAAACTCAGCGATGTTTCGCATGTCGGCGCCCCGGAAGGCATAGATCGACTGGTCCGAGTCTCCCACCACGGTGATAGCTGATGGCCCGGCAAGTTCTCCAGTGTTGGGGTCGGGCTCGTTGTGCAGGTCAGCTATTGGCTTGGTGAGCTCTCGAATCAGCGAGTACTGGGCGTGGTTGGTGTCTTGGTACTCGTCAATGAGGACATGCCTAAAGCGCCTTTGGTACTGAGCCGCGATGTCTGGAAAGGATCGAAAAAGATACACGGTTTCGGCAATTAGATCATCAAAGTCAAAGGCGTTGTTTTTGCGAAGGGCTGCCTGGTACTGAGAGAAGATTTCAGCTATTGCTCGATCTTTGGGGTTTGAGGAATCAATCAAAGAATAGAAATCGTCAGCGTCTTTGAGCTCATTCTTCGCGTTGGATATTCTGGCCGCAACTGTTTGTGGCTTCAGGCCTTCGATGTCACTTCCGGATTCGCGAATCAAACGCTTGATTAGGGCTTTGGTATCTCCGGTGTCATAGACAGAGAAATTGGAATCGTGACCGAGTCTGCTGGCCTCTCTTCGAAGAATTTGCAAGCAAGCGGAGTGAAAAGTTTTTATCCACATGCCATCTGCAACATTGCCAAGCAGTAAGTGAACTCGCTCCTTCATTTCATTGGCAGCTTTGTTGGTAAAGGTGATCGCAAGAATTTGCGAGGGCCAAGCCTCTTTATTGGCAAGAAGATGCGCTATCCGGTGGGTTAGAACTTTGGTTTTTCCAGAGCCTGCTCCGGCAACAATCAGTAGTGCTGGACCACGGTCTGTGACAGCCGCCACCTGCTGAGCATTGAGACCCTCGAGCAGATTTAGATTCATGACCGCCTAAGCCTAAGCCAGACCATCGACAATTTGACGAAGCAGGTCTGGCTGATCAACGAAGATGCCCTCCAGACCAGATTCGGATACCTTGCCAAAGTACTCATCGACACTTGCGGTTGCATCCTCAGCTTTTAGGGTCCAGCCATAAATCGTCAAACCAGCAGCTTTCGCCTCATCAATTAGGCCGTTGTCAATTGTGTGATTGCCAGTTGTATCAAGATCCAAAGCCAGCGCTAGATCTACGCTGATGCCATCAAAGCGCGCGGCCAGGGATTCCAGATAGTCACGAGACATGCGAGTAGATCCCTGAGGTAGGCGGTCGATCTCAGTCAAAAACACATACTTCTTATCTGGCCCACAGGCATCTTTGAGATGCTCCAGCATCGTTTCATCGAAGGTTTCGATAACTATCGAAATTCCGCGCTCTTTCCAGTCGGATTCTGCAAGCTTGCTGGCAAGGATTGTGGCCATGTTGATGCCATTTTTCATAAAGTACATGCCGTGCTTGATTTCAATAACAAGTGTCTTTTCGTTCATGAATGAGCAAGCCAACAAGTCATCAATTGTTGGAATCAAGAACTGAGCGTCAAATTTGGCACTGCCTGGTCGAGTCTCTGGCACTCGTTCAATAGCTCGAAGTTCCGAAAGCTGCGCGAGATTGTAATCCTCGCTGAACCAGCCGGTTTCAGTCAGGCCATCGGAATAACCAGTTGACTGGGTTCCCTGAAACTTTGCTAACGAGGCTACGTTGGTTGTTCCGTTTAGCCAGTTCTCATGACGAATAATTAGTTCACCGTCTTTGGTTGGAACTAGGTCGCACTCAACTCCATCGGAGCCTTGCGCGATGGCAAGCTCAAAAGCCTCGATTGTGTTTTCCGGCCGGTAACCGCTGGCACCACGATGACCAAAAACTAGCGGCTTCAAGAAGCTACTCCCACTCGATGGTGCCAGGTGGTTTTGAAGTCACATCGAGCACAACGCGGTTAACACCTTCAACCTCGTTGGTGATTCGATTCGAAATTCTCGCCAACAGGTCGTACGGAACGCGGGTCCAGTCCGCGGTCATTGCGTCTTCACTCGAAACCGGTCGCAAAACAATCGGGTGACCATAACTTCTGCCATCGCCTTGTACTCCAACCGATCGAACATCGGCTAGTAAAACTACTGGGCACTGCCAAATCTCAGTGTCTAGCCCAGCAGCAGTTAGCTCGCTTCTAACAATCGCATCGGCTTTGCGAAGTAGGTCAAGTCTTTCTTTTGTTACCTCACCAACAATTCGAATGCCAAGGCCAGGACCCGGGAAAGGCTGCCTTTGAACAATTGGTTCAGGAAGTCCTAGCTGCCTACCAATTTCACGAACTTCGTCCTTGAACAAAGTCCGAAGGGGTTCAACGAGTTCAAACTTCAGATCTTCTGGCAGACCGCCCACGTTGTGATGAGACTTAATTCCAGCGGTAGCACCGCCGCCAGATTCAACTACATCTGGATACAAAGTTCCTTGAACCAAGAACTTGATCTCTTCGTTAGCGGTACTTGCCTCTTTCATCAGGTCCGCTTGGGCTTCTTCAAAAGCCCTGATGAACTCGCGGCCAATAATCTTTCGCTTGGTCTCTGGGTCAGTTACTCCGCTTAGAGCAGTCAGGAATCTCTGCTCGGCATTTACGGTAACAAGCCTGATACCCGTTGCTGCAACGTAGTCGCGCTCGACCTGTTCGGCTTCGCCATCGCGAAGTAGTCCGTGATCGACGAACACCGCAACCAACTGATCCCCTACTGCCTTATGAACTAGGGCCGCTGCAACCGCAGAATCGACGCCACCTGATAGACCACAAATTACCCGACCAGAGCCGACCTGCTTCTTGATCTTCTCCACCTGCTCGGCGATTACGTTTCTTGAATTCCAGTCCGGTGTGATGCCGGCAGCGTTGTGTAAGAAGTTTTCTAAAACGTTCTGACCAAAATCCGAGTGCTTTACTTCTGGGTGCCACTGCACACCGTAAATCTTTTTCTCTGACGAGGCGAATGCTGCGACAGGGGTAGTTTCAGTTGACGCCAGCACCTCAAAGCCGGATGGGGCTTTCACAACTTGATCGCCATGGCTCATCCAGCAAATTTGCGAATCAGGTTGACCGGCAAGAATTTCGCCAGCTGAAGAGACTTTCAAACTTGTAGCGCCATACTCGCGCTTACCGGTTTTATCCACCTGCCCACCAAGAAGTTGTGCCAAGGTTTGAAAGCCGTAGCAAATTCCCAGAATTGGAATTCCAAGTTCTAGAATCTTGGCATCAAGATTTGGAGACCCTGGTTCGTAAACACTTGATGGACCACCAGAAAGAATTATCGCCAGTGGGTTCTTGGCTTGAATCTCGGCGGCGGTGACGTTGTGGTGAACTATCTCGGAATACACGCCAGCTTCACGAACTCGCCTGGCAATTAGTTGGGCGTACTGGGCACCAAAGTCAACAACCAGAACCGGGCGACTAATTTTTTGCTCCCGAAAGTGAATCAGCAATTTCCTTCTCGGCTAGTTTCGCGTAGTACTTTTCTGTGTAGAAGGAAAGAAATGGAACTACGCCACCTGCGGCAATAATCAAAAAGCGCATAAAGCTCCAACGCATGAGAGTCCACACTCTGAAATCGGCAAACAGGTACAACACATACAGCCAGCCGTGAACTACCAAAATTGCCACCGTGAGGCTGAGGCCAGTTTCTGGCATACCTTCACCCTCGTTTAGATATGGCTCGGCCGTTAGCAATCCGCTGGGTCCTGCTATCCACAAGTCATAACCAATAAGGGCACCGAAGCTCACGTTCTCAAGGCGACGAAGCGCCCAGGTTGCCATAAGAAGAAGTAAAAAGATGCCAGTAATAAAAGACGAAACCTTGTAAAGCTTCAAAGCAGACCGAATTGCTGGCACCTGAAGCTGGTGGATTGGTCTGGACATACCCCAAGTTTACTTGCTTGGGAGCACCACTACTTTGATGGCTTCTCCGCTTAGGACCGCCTCAATTCCCTTAACCACATCATCAAGTCCCACTCTCGTAGTGATTAGATCGGCCACCTTCACTTTGCCAGAAGCAATTAGTTCTAGGGCCTGTCGGTTATGGGAAGGGCTAGAACCATTAGCACCCATGAGCATCAGCTCTTTGTAGTGAACCAGATTCGAGTCCACTTGAATCATCGGCTTATCTTTTGGTAAGCCTCCGAAAAAGCTAATTCTTCCGCCCGGTCTGGCCATTTCAATAGCTTGCTCTTGAGCCTGACCCGAAGGGGCAGCGGTGATGATCACACTTGGTCCTTTGCCATCAGTTTCAGCTTTCATGATTTCCGTTAGGTCCTCGGTGGACATGTCGATTGCGCGATCTGGCTTTACAACATCAGCCGAAAGCTTGAGTCTTGATCCGTTGATGTCGGCTAGGAAAACCTTTTTGGCACCCAGTGCTCTAGCAAGTCGAACGTGCAGGCAGCCTATTGGTCCAGCACCCATAACCAAAACTTCATCCCCTGCGCCAACTCGAACAAGTTCCTGAGCGTTCAATACGCAAGCCAAAGGTTCAACTACCGAAGCTTCCTCGTAGGTAACGCTGTCAGGAATATGGTTTAGTCCATCTACGCGAATTACCTCATCGGGAACGATCAGGAATTCGGCGAATCCGCCCGGGAACTGATATCCCATAGAAAGTTGATTGGGGCAGATTGTCATCTTGCCAGCAAGACAGGCCCAGCACTTGCCACAAGGAATAGCAGCAATCACCTGAACACGGTCGCCGACCTTGACGGAAGTTACTTCGCTGCCAACTTCAACAACTTCACCAGCAATTTCGTGGCCGATGATTTGTGGTGGCTCTAGGCGCGGATGCCCGTGGTTGAAAATTTTGGCGTCGGTGCCACAGGTAGCACAGGCGTGAATGCGAAGCTTTACTTCCTTGGATCCAGCAGTTGGCTCTTCTACCTGCTCAACTTTAAGATCCTGCGGTCCCCGGTAAATTGCTGCCTTCACTTCAATTGCCTTTCTAAGCGTTTAGTAAATCCAATATTTCTTGCTCTGAAGAGGAGTTCATGAGTGTGCTGTATGAGATCTCATCGAGTAGTTTGTCTGCCAGGTTTCCAAGCAGCTCACCGTGTTCATCCCCCTTGGCAGCTATGCCGATGCAGAGCTTTACCTTCTCACCTTCCCAGTCCACAGGATTTGCAAATCTCACAAATACCAACTGGGTAAAGTTCACATACTTTCTTGAGTCATCCGTGCCATGTGGCAGAGCAACTCCTTCTCCCATGTAGGAAGAAATAATCTTTTCTCTGGTCACCATCGCGTCCAGATACTCAGGGCCAACGGCACCGAGTTCTTGTAAGACCGAACCGCACAGGCGCACGGCCTCCTCTTGCGAGGAGGCCGTGGCGTCTATACGGATTCCGGCCAAAGCAAGAAGGCTACTCATCTGAAATGAGTTCGCCCTCCATTATTGCGTTGACTACACTCTGGATCCTTGGGTCACCCAGGAACATGTCGAACACCACAACAGGGGTGTTTGGCATTGCCTGTTTGGCCCGCTGACCCAATCCTCGATGACACAAAACCAAATCTGGGTTTTCGTCTTCGAGTTGATTTACGGGTGAGTGAGTCACGACTACGTCATGTTCTTTAAGTGCCTTGGCCAATTGCTTGGCAATCATGACACTCGAGCCCATGCCGGCTTCGCAAGCGATTACTAATCGCTTGACTTTAGCTCCGGAAATTGAAGTCATGGCTAATTAGCCGTTCTTCATCTTCTTGGACTTAGCCTGTGCTCCAGCTAGGTCTGCGTAGTCATCCTGCTTGCCAGTTTTTAGCAATACCCAACCAACAGCAAATGATGCTGCTGTTGCAAGGGTGATTCCCAAAATTACTCCCAGGTGGTTTCCCGGAGGGGTAACTGCTAGCCAAGCGAAGATTGAACCTGGTGATGGTGTTGCTACCAGTCCAGCTCCAGTAACCATGAATGTTCCCACTCCAGTAGCACCACCAGCGATAGCTGCCAAAATCATCTTTGGCTTTAGTAGTACGTAAGGGAAGTAGATCTCGTGGATTCCACCAAGGAAGTGGATAACGATTGAACCAGGTACTGATCCGCGAAGAACCTGAGGACCTGCAAGCCAGAAAGCTAGCAAGATTCCAAGTCCAGGACCAGGGTTGGTTTCGATCATGAATGCGATTGACTTGCCAGTTTCGGCAGCCTCAACAACACCCAGTGGAGCCAAAACTCCAAAGTTAATTGCGTTGTTTAGGAACAGTACCTTAGCTGGCTCCACAAGCAATGAAGCAAGTGGTAGCAATGAACTGTCGACTAGGAACTTAACTCCCGCACCCAAGACATTTGAGATTGCGGTTACAGCTGGGCCGATTCCTAGGAATCCACCGATAGCTGCTAGTAGACCTGTGATTCCGAGGCTGAAGTTTCCAATCAGCATCTCAAAGCCAGCAGGGGTTACTGGGTCAAGTACAGCGTCGATCTTCTTTAGAACCCATGCTGCCAAAGGTCCCATAAGCATGGCACCAAGGAACATAGGAATTGTTGATCCAACGATTACACCAACGGTTGCAACGGCACCGATAACGGCACCACGCTGACCGTGCACCATACGACCACCTGTGTAGGCAATCAAAATTGGTAGCAAGTTGATGATCATAGGACCAACCATCTTGGAAAGCTCCTCGTTAGGAATCCATCCGGTTGGAATAAACAGAGCTGTTAGCAAACCCCAGGCAATGAAGGCTCCAATGTTTGGAATCACCATTCCCGCAAGGTTTCCACCCAGCTTCTGAACTGCGGCGCGCCACCCGGTTTGGGTGCCTGTTCCGCTTGGAATATAACTACTCATTTAGTCGACTACCTCTCTGTAGTTTCTTTGGGTTGAGTTGCACTCTGACCAAACCTCCCGGCAAAAAGTTTCTTTTTGCCGTTTGGGTTAGCCCCTTCAAACGCTCGAGCGTTTGAAGCTTTTTTGCCGATGGTTCTAGTCATGCTAGATCCACCTCAATTCCTTGGGAAGTAAGTTTCTCAACGTGAAGTCGATCTGCGTCCACGTCGGTAACTACTCGGTCAATGTTTTTAAAGTTTGCAAAAAGAGCAGAGTAGCTGGAGCCAAACTTTGAATTGTCAGCGAGAACTATCGTCTCGTTAGCGTGCTCAATCATCGCTTTCTTTACTGCGGCTTCGTCTGGGTCAACAGTTGAAAATCCGTAGTTGATGTCGATTCCATTTGTTCCAAGGAAAGCAATCTGTGCTCGATAGCTTTTTAGATCTTCAACGGTCTTTGATCCAATCGAGCTAAGTGTTGTTGGTCTGATGCGACCACCTAGGAGATAAACCTGAGTCGCAGACTCTCCAAGAACGGAAGCAAGAGTAAGGCTGTTGGTAACAACCATCAGTTGTGGTTTATTGCGAAGTGAATCAGCTAGAAATTCTGTCGTGGTTCCACCGTCAACAAAAATGCAACCTTCTTCGGGAAGGTACTGTGCAGCAATTTGAGCAATGCGAGCTTTTTGTTCCGGGTTGCGGTTTTTGCGTTCTGGGAAAGTGAATTCATGTGAAAGGCGACCAGCAGATATTGCTCCGCCGTGAACTCGACGCAGGAGTCCGCGCCTTTGAAGAATATCTAGATCTCTGCGGACTGTCTCGACTGCGACGTTGAGCTTGCCGGAGGCATCGAGCGCGTCTATGCGTCCGTCCTTGTTCGACCATTCAATGAGTCGAAGCCTGCGCTCCTCAGCGAGCATTTGGTTCCTGTCCGAATCTGCCTGATTGTGTAGTTTTCTGACTGATTGAGGAAAAAACTAGCAGATAATTTGGCCCAAAATACCAGAAACAGGCAAAAAAGGACTCAAAAGCTAGAAAAACTAGCCTTGTAGCTCTCGGATCCGGGCGTCTTCGACCAGCCGCCACCACAAAAACACCGCAAATCCAGCAAATAAGGCCCATTCGAGGGCATAAAACAGAGTCAGCCAGTTCACCTGGGTGCCCGCTTCGGGCTGAGCAATCACAATTGTCTCTAGTCCAAAGCCTGGTTCGGAGTCCAGAACCATAAATCCAGCAAGGCTCTGAGCTCCAGCTCCTTTATATAGGTTCACCAGTTGAGCCAGCGAGAAGCTTTCCAGTAAGTAGGGCTTGTCTGGATCTGCCAGAGCAACTGGTCCCTCAGTTTGAAGATATCTTCCGGTCTGTTCCAAAAAAGCCTGAGGTTGAATTGATTCCATCAATTCCGCTCTTGCGGTTTCTGCTAACGAGAGACTCTCGGCAAAACCAATCCCAACACTCAAGCTTGCGGTTGAGTCACCGTCTTCTAGCAGCACACCAGCATTTGCAATGACCCAATATCCCGAGATCACTTCATCGTTTGTGCGCTGTAAGCGATTGGCAACAATGAAAACATTTTGGGTGTCAAGCATTAGCTCCGCTTTGACTCTTTTGTTGGCAGCTATTGCAGTAAGTGGCGCTCCGGGTTTTTCTGAATCAATCAGAACTAGTGGTGCTTGAGATAAATCCTCTGATTCAACTTCAGTGAAAGATCTCTCTAATTGCCACTGACCCAGTAGAGCGAATACTGCCGCAATCGCAAGCGCTAGGAATAATCCAAAAATCCATTTGGGTCTTCTAGCGACCTGAGACCAGGTTGGGTTAGTCATTAGCTCTTTACGTAAGGAGCAATTACAACTTCAACGCGCTGGAATTCTTTTAGATCTGAATAACCAGTAGTTGCCATAGATCTAGCAAGAGCACCAACAATGTTGGATGCCCCATCGGCTGAAGAAGAAGGTCCGGTAAGAATCTGCTTGAGTGATCCAGTTTGCTCAACGCGCACGCGGTGGCCTCGAGGAAGTTCCGCGTGGAAAGCCTCTTGGCCCCAGTGCCAACCGCGACCTGGAGCATCAGTCGAACGGGCAAGAATTGATCCGATCATCACGGCATCTGCTCCGCAAGCAATTGCCTTGACGATATCTCCCGAGGTTCCCAGTCCGCCATCGGCAATAACGTGAACATAGCGGCCACCGGACTCGTCCATGTAGTCGCGCCTAGCCCCAGCCACATCAGCTACAGCAGTAGCCATTGGGGCATGGATGCCAAGTACGGCGCGGGTTGTGGAGGCGGCACCGCCACCAAAGCCAACCAGGACCCCAGCTGCACCAGTGCGCATTAGGTGCAGGGCTGCGGTGTAGTTTGCTACTCCTCCAACGATTACTGGAACGTCAAGTTCGTAGATGAACTTCTTTAGATTCAATGGTTCAGAATCTTTGGCAACGTGCTCTGCCGAAACAGTGTTGCCGCGAATCACAAACAGGTCAACTCCGGCCTTCAAAACCACATCGCTGAACTGCGCGGTGCGCTGCGGTGAAAGGGCTGCTGACACTGTCACTCCGCCCGCGCGGATCTGCGCGATGCGATCGCGAATTAGCTCTGGCTTGATTGGCTCGGCATAAATCTGCTGCATTCTTGCAGTTGCTTCAGAATCTTTTAGCTTGGAGATTTCCTCAAGAAGTTTTTCTGGTTTGTCATACCTGGTCCAAAGACCTTCGAGATCTAAAACTCCAACTCCACCGAGTTTTCCAATTTCAATAGCAGTTTCCGGTGAAACAACGGAGTCCATTGGTGCTGCCAGAATCGGCATTGAAAATTGGTAGGCATCAATTGACCAAGCGGTTGAAACATCTTTGGGGTCACGGGTTCGCCTAGTTGGGACAATCGCGATGTCATCGAAGGCATAAGCGCTCTTGGCGCGCTTGTTTCTGCCGATTTCAATTTCGGTCATGAAGATTTCTCCTAGCGAGTTCCGTAGTTGGGGGCTTCAATAGTCATCTGAACATCGTGCGGGTGTGACTCTTTGAGCCCCGCTGCGGTGATGCGAACGAACTTTCCTTTTTGCTGAAGCTCAGGGATTGTGCCTCCGCCAACATATCCCATTGATGCCCTGAGCCCTCCGATGAGCTGGTGGGTAACCGAAGCCACCGAACCGCGGTAAGGGACCTGACCCTCGATGCCCTCTGGGACAAGCTTGTCTTCACGAAGCACGTCATCTTGGAAGTAGCGGTCTTTCGAGTAGCTCCTGGCTTCGCCTCTGGACTGCATAGCTCCAAGGGAACCCATACCTCTATACGTCTTGTATTGCTTGCCGCCAACGAAGGTGATCTCCCCTGGAGCCTCGTCGGTACCAGCAAGCAAAGAACCAATCATTACGGCGTTTGCGCCTGCAACCAGGGCCTTTGGAATATCTCCCGAGAACTGCAATCCGCCATCTGCAATAACCGGAACTCCGGCTGGCTTGCAAGCAAGACTTGCCTGGTAGACGGCGGTGATTTGCGGAACGCCAACACCAGCAACAACGCGCGTTGTGCAAATCGAACCTGGTCCAACTCCGACCTTGACTCCGTCAACTCCAGCGTCAACAAGTGCCTGGGCACCCTCGCGAGTTGCCACGTTGCCACCAATGATGTCAACGTTTTTTGCAAACGGTTCGGATTTAAGTTTCTTGACCATTTCCAAAACGGCTTTGTTGTGACCGTGAGCGGTGTCAACAACCAAAATGTCAACACCTGCATCGACAAGTGCCATTGATCTTTCCCAAGCATCTGTTCCAACACCAACCGCGGCTGCAACAAGTAATCTGCCGCTTGAGTCTTTTGAAGCCAGAGGATACTTTTCGCTCTTGTCAAAGTCTTTGACTGTGATCAGTCCGCGAAGTTTTCCCTGCTCGTCAACAAGTGGCAGCTTCTCAATGCGGTGCTGCGCAAAAATTGCAATTGCTTTGTCTGGAACAATTCCAACCGGAGCGGTAACAAGTGGCATCGCGGTCATGACGTCCTTGACCAGGGTTGTGGTTCTTTGCACGTCAAGAACAAATCTCATGTCACGGTTGGTGACGATGCCAAGCAGTAGGCCGTCCTCGTCGATAACTGGCAATCCCGAAACTCGGAACTTGCCACAAAGGTCATCGACTTCTTGAATAGTGGCTAGTGGGCCGATGGTTACCGGGTGGGTGATCATTCCAGCCTCAGACCTCTTTACTAGGTCTACCTGGCTGGCCTGGTCTTCCAGAGAAAGGTTGCGGTGCAAAACCCCAATTCCGCCCTGCCTGGCCATGGCAATTGCCAGCCTTGCCTCGGTAACGGTGTCCATGGCAGAAGACAGCAGTGGGATGTTGATTTCTACTCTTTTGGTGACCTTGGTTTTGGTGTTTACCTGAGATGGAACCACGTCAGATTCGCCAGGGAGAAGAAGGACGTCATCGTAGGTCAGACCAACTAGGCCAAAGGGGTCTGGCTGGGCCATTTTGTACCTAACTATTGGGGTCAGAAGCTTCTTTACCCAAGTCTAGTTTTTTTTCAGGCCTAAAGACAGTGCTATTCTTTGGTAAACCCTGAAAACTGGGCTAAATCTTAGATGAGGCATCGATGCCCAGGAATGACATGGAGGCACTTTGATCCTCTCCACAACCCAACGAGGTTCTAGAAGCTGGATTCAGCTCCTAATGCTGGCCGTTGTTACCGCCATAACCTTCGGTGGCCTGTTTGCAACCAGCGCCCATGCCGACGAAGTTGGCACAGACCTGCCTTTCAAGATTGTAGGAAACGTCAAAAACGAAGGAATTGCCCTTGAGGGTGTTCGAATCGTCGTATCCGGCGGAGGTTACACAGCTGAAACTGTTTCTGACGCAGACGGTAAATGGTACATAGGTGTTCCTGAGAAAGCTGGGTACACAGTAACCCTTGATCAAGAGACTTTGCCTGCTGGAATTGCGGTAATCGATGAAGCAGGTGCCGAACAATCGGTCGAAATAGGACCTTCGGGAAGCGTAACAATGAACTTCTTCATTGGTGCCGGTGAGCGAATTGTCGTCAGCTTGTTCGACCAAGTCATTGCTCGAATCATTTATGGGTTGAACTTTGGCCTAATGCTTGGGTTGGCAGCTGTTGGCCTTTCATTGGTGTTTGGAACAACTGGTTTATCAAACTTCGCTCACGCAGAAATGGTCACCTTCGGTGCCATTACCGCATTCTTCCTGGGTGGAGTTTTGGCACTTCCTATTTGGGTTGCAATTCCCGCTGCAGTTGTAATAAGTGGTCTGATGGGCTGGGGTCTGGATTCAGGTCTTTGGCGACCGCTCAGAAAACGTGGGCTTGGTCTTGTCCAGCTCATGATTGTCTCAATTGGTTTGTCTCTTGCGGTTCGTTACTTATTCCAATTCTTTGTTGGAGGAGGAACAACACAGCTTCCTGGCTTCGACTCTCCGAAGATCAAACTTTTTGGCGCAACCTCGCTGAGTGTCATTGACATCGCTTCGATGGTGTTGAGCCTTGTTGTGATTATCGGCTTTGCCTGGTGGTTGATGACTACCCAGACAGGAAAGGCCACCCGCGCCATTTCTGACAACCCAGACCTGGCAGCAGCTTCTGGTATTGACGTTGACCGCGTGATCCGGATCGTTTGGATTGTGGCGGCTGGACTAGCTGGACTTTCGGGCGTCCTTTGGGCTTACTTCCGACCAGGTATCAAGTGGGATATGGGAGCTCAAATTTTGCTTTTGATCTTTGCCGCTGTGACTCTTGGTGGCCTAGGAACTGCTTTTGGTGCCCTCCTTGGCGCCCTGGTAGTTGGTTTGTTAGTTGAAGTCTCCAGCCTCGTGATCCCATCGGATCTCAAGTACGTAGGAGCGTTGGTCGTTTTGATCGTGATCTTGCTAGTAAGACCGCAGGGAATCCTGGGTCGAAAAGAACGAATAGGTTAGGGAAGCAAGCTATGGACTGGTCTGCAATTTTATCCAACACCGCTCAAGGTCTTCTGAGCCCCGCCACTATGGCCTTCGCTCTAGCTGCACTTGGTCTTGCGATGCACTTCGGTTTCGCAGGACTTCTGAACTTTGGTATCGCCGGCTTCATGGCTATCGGTGCCTACGGTTACGCAATTTCGATTCTCACCTTCGGCTTCGAATGGTGGCAGGGAATCCTAGTTAGCTTGGTTGCCTCTGTGCTTTTCTCGCTAATCTTGGGAATTCCAACGCTTCGCCTTCGCGGTGACTACTTGGCTATTGTGACAATCGCCGCTGCTGAAATTCTTCGCTTGCTGTTTCTTACCAACGCGTTCGTCGATGTCACAGGTAGCGCTGATGGTCTCTCCGGATACCACAACAGCTTCCGAGCAGCCAACCCGTTCCCTGAGGGTGACTATGGATTTGGTCCTTGGACATACAACAACATCGAGTTCTGGGTTCTAATCTTGGGCCTAATCACTTTGGCTATCTGTGCCTTCTTGTTACTACTTCTTATGAAGAGTCCTTGGGGTCGAGTCATCAAGGGAATCCGTGAAGACGAGGATGCCGTTCGAGCCCTTGGAAAGAACGTGTTTGCATACAAGATGCAAGCACTTATCATTGGTGGAGTTTTTGGATCCTTGGGTGGAATCATTTACGCTCTGCCGTCATCGGTAAACCCAGGTGTTTATGTGACCTCGTTGACCTTCTTCGTTTGGACAGCACTTCTTCTAGGTGGAGCGGCAACCGTGTTTGGCCCAGTGCTTGGAGCGGTTATTTTCTGGGTGCTTCAGGCCTTCCTGTCCAACGTGCTACCCCAGCTCGTTTCCAGCGGAATTCTTCCGTTCATCAGTAGCATTCAGGCTTCAACCATCAGGTTCATCCTGGTGGGAGTCGGTCTCATGCTTCTTGTCATTTACCGTCCTCAAGGAATCCTTGGCGACAAAAAGGAGCTGACCTTTGTCAAGTAGTAGCGCAAAACTGCCAGGCAACCCTGCAGCCAAGACAACCGGACTGCACGTTGGAACGATTCGTCCAGGCGTGCCCAAGGTCGACCCGATTATCACAATCGACAATGTGTCTCGTAAGTTCGGAGGACTTGTTGCCGTTGATGTTGAGCACCTAGAGATTCCTCGAGGTGCAATCACGGCCCTGATTGGTCCTAATGGTGCGGGTAAAACTACACTTTTCAACCTCTTGACTGGCTTCGATAAGCCAGACACTGGAACTTGGAACTTTGCAGGAAAGTCCCTTGCGGGTATTCCTGCTTTCAAGGTGGCTCAGATGGGTCAGGTCCGTACCTTCCAGCTCACCAAGGCATTGAGCTTGCTTACCGTGTTGCAGAACATGAAACTCGGCGCCAAGGACCAGCGCGGTGAGAAGCTGATGTTCTCGATCTTCCCTTTCCTATGGAAGGCAAAAGAGCAAGAGATTGAAGAAAAGGCTCTAGAGCTTCTAAAGCGGTTCAAACTCGACACCAAGAAGGACGACTTCGCTGCCAGCCTCTCCGGTGGTCAGCGCAAGCTTCTGGAAATGGCTCGAGCCCTAATGACTGATCCAGTTCTTGTAATGCTGGATGAGCCGATGGCTGGAGTGAACCCAGCTCTAACCCAGTCTCTGCTTGAACACGTTCTGAACCTAAAGAACGAGGGTATGACCGTATTGTTTGTTGAGCACGACATGCACATGGTTAGACACATCGCCGATTGGGTTGTTGTTATGGCCGAGGGTCGAGTGGTAGCCGAGGGTCCAGCAGACGAGGTTATGAAGAACCCCGCTGTTATCGATGCTTACCTTGGTTCTCACCAAGACACTGATCTTGGAACAGTCACCGGGCGAATCACTTTGCCACCTAATAAGGGAAAGAAGTAAACCATGGCTAATGTTCCTGTAATTGAAACCAAATCATTGGTCGCGGGCTACCTTCCTGGAGTAAACATCCTTAATGGTGCAAACTTCTTCGCGAACCAGGGAGAACTTGTTGGAATCATTGGCCCAAACGGTGCCGGTAAGTCCACACTTCTCAAAGCAATCTTTGGCCTGGTAAAGGTTCGCGAGGGCGAGATCTTGCTATACGGAGAATCAATCGCGAACCTGAAAGCAAACCAATTGGTGGCTAAGGGAATCGGATACGTTCCTCAGAACAATAACGTCTTTCCTTCGCTAACTATTGAAGAGAACCTTCAGATGGGCTTGTTTCAAGACCCAAAGAGATATGCAGAGCGCCTGGAATTTGTGACTGGCATCTTTGCTGAGCTTGGTAAGAGACTCAAGCAACGTGCTGGTTCACTTTCTGGTGGAGAACGCCAGATGGTTGCCATGAGCCGTGCGCTCATGATGGACCCAAAGGTATTGCTACTTGATGAGCCTTCGGCTGGATTGTCACCAGTAAGACAAGACGAGGCATTCATTCGCGTTTCTGAGATCAACAAGGCAGGTGTGACAACCATCATGGTTGAGCAAAATGCCCGCCGTTGCCTCCAGATCTCTGACCGGGCTTATGTGCTTGATCAGGGTAAGGACGCCGTTGTTGGTAGCGGTCGTGAGCTACTAAACGACCCAAAGGTTATCGGACTCTACCTAGGAACCTTGGGTGAGTAACGAAATCACTTAAATGAAAAACCCCCGGGATTGCTCCCGGGGGTTTTTCTAATTGATGCTTACTACGGGGCTGGAACGTAAGTGTTGTCGTCCTGGTAGACGTATACACCGATGCTTGCCTCAGTAGGGTCACCATTCTCATCGAATGTGATTGGACCAGAAACACCATCGTAGTCAGCGACTCCGCCGTCGTTGATGATGTCAGCACACTCAGCAAAGCTGGTGCACTTGGTACCTGAACCGGAACCTCCAGAAACTTCCTGAAGCTTGCCAGCCATGTCAACGCCTTCTGCAGATCCAGCAGCAAGTGCTGCAAGAGCTAGAAGAACTACTGCGTCGTATGACTCAGGTCCGTAAGAGTAAACGCCATCTAGGTCAGGGTTACCCTCTGCTACCCAGTTGTCGTTCATTCTGGTTAGGAACTCAGGAATGGTCTCAATGTCCAAACCTGGAAGAGTTCCCTTTGCGCCGGTTAGAGTGCCTGGCTCAAATACGTCTGAGAAGTTAGCAAGGTTTCCATCAACAAAGTAAAGCTTGTCAGCTGGGAAGTCGCTTAGGCCAGGAATAATGGTCTTAACTTCTTCGAAGGTGATCAGAGCAATTGCGTCTGGGTTAGTTGCAAGAACTTCAGCAATCTGAGATGTGAAGTTAGTGTCACCGGTGTTGTATGTCGGTGCAGCTGTAACTTCTCCACCTGCAGCTTCGAAAGCCTCAGTTACGAAACTAGCAAGACCAGTTCCGTAGGAGTCGTTTAGAACGATCATTCCAAGGGTCTCGTGACCATCAGCAGCGATTAGGTTACCAAGAACCTCACCCTGTAGAACGTCAGAAGGAGCGGTACGGAAGTACAGTCCCTTGTCGTCGTAGGTGCTTAGCGCAGCAGATGTGTTTGCAGGTGAGAACTGAACTACTCCAGCTCCAACAACCTGGTCGATGAACTGCAATGAGGTACCAGATGAAGCAGCACCAATGATTGCGTTAACGCCAGCGTTTAGAAGACGAGGAATCTCGGTCTCGTATGCCTTGTTGTCTGTGTCACCGGAGTCTCCCCAAGTAACTTCAATCTGAACACCCTTGTCGGCTTCGTTGATCTCCTTAACAGCAAGAGCAACACCAGCTTCTTCAGGTGGGCCTAGGAAGGCTAGGTTTCCGGTCTGCGGAAGTGCAGTACCGATCTTTAGTGTTAGCTCGCCGCCAGCAGCGCCACCGTCTCCGGTTGCTGCGCAACCAGAAAGAACCAAAGCAGCAGCAGCTAGAGTAGCGACTGCAGTAGCGGTCTTTCTGTTACGACGAGAGAATGAAAATGAGCTCATTTTTCTCCTTTATATAATGGTTTTTGAACCATCTCCTAAGATATGGTTCAAGCTCCCAAGTATAGATTGGCCAAGTTTCGAAAACTATAGCCTTCAAGCCTGACTTCACTCTTCAGGAATCCGTAGCTTTGAAATCGGCCAAAAATAGCCAAAAAAGCCTGAATTTGTAGCCAAAATGGCTAATTTGCTTCGAAATCAGTTGTCAAAAGCCCATTTTTTGGCTTTATTACAATTCGGTTTCAAATTCTGGGACAAGTGTCCCTTAGGAAATCTGAGGGGTTGTTTGCTTACCTCTGTTGGTTAGCTGCCTAAGAGCATCGAAAGACAAGATTGCCAGGGCGAGCCAGACCATTATGAAACCAAACCAGCGAGCCGGTGCCATTAGCTCCTGAAAATAGAACAGCCCAAGTAAAAACTGCAACGTTGGGGTCAAATACTGCATGAAGCCGATGTAACTTAGCGGGACTCGTTTAGCGGCTGCTCCAAACAGTAGTAACGGAATAGCAGTTAGGAATCCATAGGCCGCTAAACCAAGCGATGGTAACAACCCTGCAGATCCGAACTGAATCTCAGCGAAGGTGGCAAGAAACACTAGCTGGGCAATTCCCAAAGGAAGCAGCATCGTAGTTTCTATTGTGAAGCTATTGAGTGCAGAAACTTTCCCACCCAAACGATTCTTAGCTAAGCCATAAATTCCAAAAGAGAAGGCAAGCAAGAGTGCGATTATCGGTGGCTGCCCAAGACTAAAAGTCATTACCAAGACCGCTGCAGTGCCGAGGCCAACGGCTACCCATTGAAAGATATTTAGCTTTTCTTTAAGGAATATTGTTGCGAGCGCTATTGTCACAAGTGGATTTATGAAATACCCAAGCGAGGCTTCGATCACATGTCCGTCGGCAACGGCAAAAACATAGACTTGCCAGTTAATGTAGATAACAACTGCTGCAACCGATATCCAAAGTAGCTGTTTGGGTTGAGAAAACACTGCACGGTATTCAGCAAACTTTCTAGTAATCAGTATTGCGCCGATGCCAAAAACAAATCCAAAGATTACTCGCCAGACAACGATCTCAAAAGGTTCAGCGAAAGACAGTGCCGCGATGACAATTGGGAAAGAGCCCCAAATTAGGTAGGCAGAAAGACCGTAGCCAATACCTTTGCCTATAGCTTTCTCACTCACACACTAAATCTAGGGGTAAATAAAAACCCCACAAGCAAGCTAGCCTGTGGGGTTTTCATAGAAAATGACTACTTGGTTATGACTGCCAATACGTCTCTGGCAGAAAGTACTAGGTACTCCTCGTTGTTGTACTTAAGCTCAGTGCCGCCGTACTTGGAGAAAATCACCATGTCGCCAACTGAAACATCAACCGGGATTCTTACTCCCTTGTCGTCAACGCGTCCTGGCCCAACGGCGATAACCTCAGCCTCTTGGGGCTTTTCCTGAGCAGTGTCAGGAATTACCAGACCTGAGGCAGTTACCTGCTCGGCAGCTGATGGACGAACAACAATACGATCTTCAAGCGGCTTGATTGAAACCGACATTATGACCTCTTCTTTGTCTAAGTTTTAGGTGGATTAGCACACTCGAGGTGAGAGTGCTAACTAAACAATAGCACGGGAAGACCAGCTCGGCCAAGGCGGGCTTGGTAGCCTGTAGCGATGGAGCGCGAGGACTTTATAAGGCTGGCTAGCCCTGGAGGCCAGTTATTACTTGATGAGCTGGTCTACTCCTCCGATAACGATGTGCTCAAGATGGTGGCTGGGCTAAGAAAAGCAGGCCATGATCCCATGACCGTGGCGGCGGCCCTAACCCAGGCAAAGCTTCGAAAAAGGGCGGTAGCCAAGTTTGGTGATTTTGCCCAGAGCATGCTCTTCACCGAGGCAGGCCTTGAGCAGGCTTCGAGGCTCAAAGTCGCTGCCTTACACGCAGGTAGGTTCCGGGCTGCAGGTTTAAAAGAGGTCGCGGACCTAGGGTGCGGCATCGGCGCGGAATCCATGGCTCTGGCCGCATTAGACATAAAGGTCCGAGCCTTTGAAATTGATGAGGTCACCGCAGCCGTTGCCACCTATAACTTGGCAGCTTTTGAGAACGTAACCGTGGAGCTGGCTGATGGTGAAAAGCTCGATTTCTCCCAGTTTGAGGCTTTGTTTTTGGATCCCGCTAGACGAGAGCTAAATGGGCCTAAGAAAGCCGAGGCCCAAAGGCATTTTGACCCAGCGAACTACTCGCCGAATTTCGATTTCTGTCTAGCCGCGGCTAGATCAAAACCCACTGGCATAAAACTAGGTCCAGGGCATGACAAGCGGCAAATACCAAATGATGCTGAAGCACAGTGGGTGTCTGTTGAAGGCGATTTAGTTGAACTTGGATTGTGGTTTGGTTCACTCAAGCGAGAAAACATCGCACGCTCGGCACTTTTAGTAACAGCTGATGGTCAACACGAAATAACTTCTTCAGAAACCGAAAGTCCTAACGCTCCACTTGGTGAATTAGGAAAGTATGTTTACGAACCAGATAACTCTCTCATTCGCTCCAGGTTGATTTCTGATTTCGCCGAACCACTTGGATTGCAAATTGTTAGCCCCGACATTGCTTACCTAACTTCCAATGAAAGAATCAGCTCGCCATGGATGCGTGGCTTTGAGGTTATCGATAACTTAGTTTTTGACCGCAAGCAACTCAAGGCTTACGTGAAGAAAAATGGAATCGGAATTCTCGAAATCAAAAAACGCGGTTCCGACATTTCACCCGAAGAGCTAAGACGTGAACTCTCCCCCAAAGGGGAAGGCGCCGCCACTCTGGTTGTTACCAGAGTGGGCGACGCCCACCGAGTGCTAGTCACGCAACCCATCAGCTGACTAGAAGTTTTTTGTTACCAGTCCCAACCCATTCGGTTTCCCATTTCCATGCCGTACATGTTCTTAAGGTAGGCTCCAGCGATTAGGAATCCGATGCTTGAGAGAATCCAGAAAGCGATTGTTACGTAGCCCACAATGGTTCCGGCCAGGGCTAGTCCGCGACCGCTTTGGCCAGATTTCTTAATCTGGGTTAGGGCAACGTGTCCTGTGATAATCGCCGCTACCGCTCCAATGGAGGTGAGGGCTGTAGCGATTGAAACAACCGCTAGGGTGTTGAGTTTGGTGAAATCGAACTTCTTATCTTTGTCTGCCATGTTGGCTCCTTCTTTTGATTTACCTAGCTCCATTTGAGCACCACAGTCTGGGGAAAGGGTTCGGTTTAGCTGTTAGTAGGCTGTGAGTAGAACAGCCCAAGTTTTGGCCATCTTGGTCCAAACCGCCATAATTAGAGCTATTCCCAACAGGTCCCAGGAGTAAAGCAATGTCGGTTATCCAAGGAGAAGTCCAGGTTTTGGACCCAATTGGACTGCACGCTAGGCCTGCCAGCCAGATAGTCAAACTGGTCAAGGACTCCGGGCTCGAAGTGCTAATCGGTAAACCAGGCGAAGAGGCGGCTAAAGCCAACTCCGCTCTAAGGCTTTTGGCGCTCAAAGTGGCAACCGGACAGACTCTAGTGGTTCATGTTCCAACCGAAGATGAACCGCTTGCAACAAAGATGATCAGTGAGATTCAAGAAATTCTTAAAGGCGAATAGTTGTCTGCCAAACCTGGAACAATTCTTAGCGGTCTAGGCGTTGGGCTTTCGCCGGCCCTTGGAGAAGTGTTGGTTGTTGAACACTCACAACTGATCCCCGAGTGGACAAAGTCAACAAAGACTCCCGAACAGGAAATTTCCGAGTTGAAATCTGCAATCGCCTTTGTTTCAAATCAACTTGATGAGCTCGGAGCTAAAGCTGGTGGCACCAGCGCTGAAATCTTTGAAGCGCTAAAGACTTTGTTGGAAGACGATGAACTTCTCGAAGTTGCATCTTCGAACATTGTAGATGGTTGGAGTGCGGCGGCGGCTTTTGGTAAAGCGGTTGATGAGTTCGCCGAGCTACTCAAGGGCGACCCAACTTTTGATGAGAGAGTTGCTGACTTTCAGGACCTATCAAAAAGAGTCCAAGCAAAATTAGCTGGAATTAAGTTAGATCTAGATCTGCCAACAAAGGGAAAGATTGTGCTTGTTGGGGAAGATTTCTCCCCTGCCGATACGGCGCAGTTTACTGACGCGGTGGTTGGTGTTGTCACCCTAAAAGGTGGCCCAACTTCACACACCGCAATCATCTGTCGCTCCAGAAATATCGCAGCGGTTGTGTCCTGCCCAGGTGCCAGCGAATTGGCAACTGGCGACAGGGTCTTGGTGGACCCAGTTGGCGACAGGGTGATTGTGGGCGATGACGTATCTTTGGCAACCCAAGCCATCAACTTTGTCCCAATTGGCGCTAAGTCCCTGATTCCAGTTCGCGCCAACATCGGAACCCTGGAGGATGCAGAATCAGCCAGTAAAACACTGGCCGATGGGGTCGGACTCTTTCGAACTGAGCTTTTGTATTTGTCTTCCTCACATGAGCCATCAATTGAGCAGCAGGCAAAAAGCTATAGCGAAATCTTCAAGGCTGCTCCCGAAGGACCGATTGTGGTTAGGACCATTGACGCCGGAAGCGACAAGCCAGTTCCATTTTTGAATATGCCGGCTGAGGAAAACCCTTCACTTGGAGTGCGTGGTTATCGACTCCTTGCCAATCATCGCGAATTCGTCGAGGGTCAGCTCAAGGCATTGGAGCTGGCGCGCGAAGAATCTGGTCGCGAGGTTTGGGTTATGGCCCCGATGATTGCGACTGTTGACGAGGCCAAGACATTTTCGGATTTGGCTCGGAGTCTTGGCAAATACAAAGTTGGAATCATGATCGAGACGCCTTCAATCGCGTTGCTGGTTGATCAGCTTGCTGGGGTTGTGGATTTTGTCTCAGTTGGAACCAACGACTTGTCTCAGTATCTTTTCGCAGCAGACCGCATGAACCCATCTCTTGGCGGACTTTTGAATCATTGGCAACCGGCTCTTATAAAGTCGCTGGCTAGCATTGCCAAGGATGCAAAACATGCGGGAATATCATCAGGTGTCTGCGGTGAGAGCGCTTCTGACCCAGCCTTTGCAATCTTGCTAGCTGGTCTTGGTTTTGACTCGATCAGCGTTTCTAGATCTCAAGTTGATGCGGTGCATAACGCGCTTTCCTCTCTTGAGTTGGAAGATGCTCAAAAGGTAGCGCAGAATGTTCTCCAGGCAAGATCTGCGGAGCAAGCCAAGGCAACCGCGCTTCGAGAAATTGGCGCCAGGTAGTCCGTAAATGGAGCTTGGTAACTGGGTCCTGTATCTTCTGGCAGTAACTGGGCTAACCCTGACACCTGGCCCCAATGGGCTTTTGGCCCTTACCCACGGGGCCATCTATGGGAGGCGAAAGACCCTTTCGACCATTATTGGCGGCTCTGTTGGCTTTGCTACGGTTATAGCCCTTTCAATGTTTGGAATCGGAGCCCTGCTGGCAGCATCGGTTGAAATCCTCACGGTGCTCAAGTTCGTTGGTGGAGCCTATTTGATCTGGCTAGGGATCTCCGTTTGGCGCTCACCTGCTATTGGTAAACAAGACACCAAGCCGGTTGCTGGCGTGAAGGGCTCATACCTGTTTAGACAAGGTGCACTAGCAGCGCTTACTAATCCAAAAGGAATACTGTTTTTTGTGGCATTCTTGCCGCAGTTTATTGATCCAAGTATTTCTCTGCTTTCGCAGTTCGTAGTGATGGCACTAACTTTTGTGGTTATTGAATTTATCTACGAATACGTTGTAGCCTCGCTTGCCAACACCTTGAAGCCCGCTCTTGCAAAGTTTGGGAAACGAGTCAATCAAGTTTTTGGTGGAGTGTTTATAGCAATTGGAATTGCTCTGCCGCTTCGCGGCTAGAAATCAATTGTTGAGTAAACCCCAAAGTCAAGATTGTTTGGCTCAACGCCAGTCATAACCATCTGAGCACCAAGGGAGGCAATCATCGCGCCGTTGTCTGTGCAGAGGGAAAACGCAGGTATCCGAAGTTCGATTCCTGCTTCGGCGCATCTTTCTGCTGCAACTTCACGAAGTCTCGCATTGGCAACAACGCCGCCGCCAAGAATCAGTCTTGGAACATCGTTATCGAGGCAGGCGTTGATGGCTTTGGAAACCAGCACATCCACAACTGCTTCCCTAAACGATGCGGCAACGTCGGGAACAGAAATTGTTTCTGACTTGGATTCGGCCAGCTCGACGTGCCTTGCTACTGCTGTTTTAAGACCTGAGAAGCTGAAGTTGTATCGATTGTGTTCCATGTCTTTGGGAAGGCTCAGTCCCCTTGGGAACCTAATGGCCTTTGGGTCTCCTTCTTTGGCGGCCTTATCTATCTCCGGCCCGCCAGGATAGGCCAGGCCAAGTACCCGAGCGACCTTGTCAAAGGCCTCCCCAGCGGCATCATCTACGGTCTCCCCAAGCAATTGCACGTCATTCAGAATGTCCCGGACTAGCAATAAAGAGGTGTGGCCTCCGCTTACAAGTAGCGCCACAGTTGGGGTTTCGAGTTTTCCCCGCTCCAAGATGTCCACCGCTACGTGGGCTACCAAGTGGTTAACCGCGTAAATAGGTTTACTCAACGAAACGGCTAGCGCTTTGGCTGCACCCACTCCCACCATGAGAGCTCCGGCTAGCCCCGGGCCATTTGTGACCGCAACAGCATCGACTTGATCGATTGAAATCTTTGCATCTTGAAGTGCTTTGGCCAAAACGGACTCTAGTGCTTCTAGGTGTGCACGTGCTGCAATCTCAGGAACTACACCACCGAATCTTGCATGCTGATCCATGGATGACGAAATCACATTGGCAAGCAACTTGTTGCCCTGAACAATTCCAATTCCAGTTTCATCACAACTTGTTTCAATTCCCAAAACGATAGGAGCACTCACTCGTTACCCTCCAAATCAAGACGCATCACAATAGCCGCAACGCCATCTGGTTGGTAGTAGTTTTCACGCCGGTCAATGGCCTTAAAACCAAGGGAGACATATAGCTTTTGAGGTGTTGGCTTGTCTTCGCGCACCTCAAGAAAGACTTCCTTGGCTTTTTGCTCTCTGGCAAAAGCTAGAAGGCTTTCCATTAGCTTTCGCCCGACACCTAAGCCGCGGTGGCTTTCGCTAACAGCAATGGTTTGAATATCGGAACTTGTTGAAGAGGCAAGTTTGCTAAGACCGGCGTAGCCGATCAAGGAATCACTTTCTTCGGCAACAACGTAGGTTGTGTGCGGGGCCAGAAGCTCACTTTTCATATTTGATTTAGACCAAGCGTCATTACCAAAACAGGCTGTTTCAATTTGCATGATGTTCTCTAGGTCTGCTTCTGAAGCAATTCTTATTTGCTGGCTCATCCAGAAACCTTCTTCGGGTTTGCGAACGTGGCATCAGGCTCTCTCAGGTAATTGGCCTGAATGGAGCCAGCCAAGTGGCCTTCTGCTTGCCGGGCAATAGCTAGCAATCCGAGGGAAGCTGCGGCAACGGGCTCCGAGATGAGCCGATACTCCTGACTCTGGGCCTGGAGCCTAGCTTCCAGCTCAGCTTGCTTGCTAACACCAGGAACCAACAAGGCTTTAGGGACCCCGTTAGGGCTCTTGCCTTGGTAAAGGCCAAAGTAGACCTCGGATCTTCTGGCATCTGCGATTACCAAGGTCGGCTCTGTTAATGCCAACTTGAAGGCAATTGCATCTAGAGATCCAAGACCATGCAGTTTTGCATTCGAGCCGGCTGCAAACATCTTGGCGGCGGCAATTCCTACCCGCAGGCCAGTGAATGGCCCAGGACCAATCCCCACAGCTACGTCCGTGACTTCGGCTGCGCTGATTCCGGCTTTCTCGATACAGCTAGCGATAAGTGTCCCAATGTTTTCTGCGTGACGCATTGGATTTGGATCGGTTGCTTCCGATACAACTTTGCCATCTACCAGCACAGCGACCGAGGTTCCTTGTGAGGTATCAAGGGCTAAAACAGTCTGCTTCATTTTGTTTCACCAAGAACTTCAAAGACATCGCCAAGTCTTCCCTCGCCAGAAACAGTTAGCTGACGGTCTTCGGATTCTAGAAATCTTTCAATTTGAATATCTAGAAGTGATTCACTAAGGCCATCGGTAAATCCCCTGCCCCACTCGATAACTGAAATTGAGTTTGCGTAATCGATGTCTAGATCATCTAGTTCTCTAGGGGCTCCTAGTCGATAGGCATCGATGTGAACAAAAGGTGTGCCTGATGCTGTTGGGTGAGTGCGGGCAATCAAAAATGTCGGGGAGGAAATGCTTCCTTGTACCCCAACGCCTTCTCCGATTGCTTTGGTGAGGGTAGTTTTCCCAGCACCCAAGACACCATTGAGGGAAACTAAATCTCCTGGCTTCAATAATGAACCCAACCGAACGCCAAGATCATACATCTGGTTCTCGTTTTTGATCAAAATCGAAAGTTGCTTAGCGTTACTCAACGAAAGACCCGCTTTGCCCGGCCGCCCATCTTGGTAACTATTTCATAATTGATGGTGCCGGCGGCCCGGGCTAAATCTTCGGCACTTGGTTCGCCCTTAGTGCTATCGCCGATGATTACGACCTCATCGCCGACTTCGGCGCTATCGCTTCCTAGATCCAGGATGAACTGATCCATAGCCACCCGAGCTAGAACTGGGAATTTCTTGCCATTTAGCGATACCTCGGCTTGCCCGGTGGCTATCCTCGGAAACCCCTCGGCATAGCCAAAAGGCACCAGGGCTAGCGTGGACTCAGCCTTGGTTCTGTGAAGGTAGCCATAGCTAACACCGTGGCCTGCTGGCACCTTTTTGACGTGCACCACCTCAGAGCTAACTCTCATCGCTGGCAACAAGCCATAGTCCCTGGCAATTACTTCGGGGCTGGGGTCAATGCCATACATAGCGGCACCGACTCGGACCATATCGAATCTGGTGCTCGGGTATCTCAAGGCTGCGAGGCTGGCGGCGATGTGACGAATCTTGAAAGTTGCACCGAGCTTGGACGCTGTCTCGATGGCTACTTCGAAAACTCGAAGTTGTTCCAGATCATCTTTCTCGCTGGTGCCAGAAAGGTGTGAGAAGACTCCAACCAATTCAATAACCCCGCTGGCTGAGAGCTCAACTGCTTTTTCGATAAGCGCTGGCCAGCTCGCAAGATCAGAACCGTTTCTGCCAAGTCCGGTGTCAACTTTCAGATGCACCTTGGCAACCTTGCCAACTTTCTTGGCGGCAGCTGCAATTTTCTCCAAAGTTGCAAGAGCAGATGCGCCAAGTTCAATATCATTACTGATGGCATCTTCAAATTGTGTGTTCTTACCGTGGAGCCAAGCCATAATTGGAGATTTGATTCCGGCGTGGCGAAGCTCCATGGCCTCATCGATGTCAGCAGTTCCAAGAATGTCCACGCCAATTGATTCAAGCTTTTTGGAAACTTCAATCATGCCGTGGCCAAAAGCATCAGCTTTAACAATTGCTAATACTTGACCACCGGTGAGTTCCTTTAATGTCTTGTAATTATTAGCAATGACTTCTAAATCAATAGTTATGGTTCTCAATTTGTAACCTCAGCTACGACGTAGGCAACGGCCATGTTGCCATCGTGACTCAAAGAAAGATGAAATTGGCTAATGCCGTGAGACTTGATGGTCTGCTCGGTCTCGCCGGTGAATTCAAAATACGGCTTGCCGTCTTGGTCCTTGGCAACACTTACCCCTTGAAAAGAGAGCCCCTTAGCTCTGCCCACTGCCTTCACGAGCGCTTCCTTCGCTGCGAATCTGGCAGCTAAGGATTGGAGGGAAAGCTCCCGCTCGCTCTCAGTGAATAACCGATCTCGAAGCTTTGGGGTTTGGTCTAGGGCTTTCTCGAATCTTTGGATGTCAACCAAATCAACACCGATTCCAAAAATCATTACTCGACCGTGACTGATTTGGCCAGGTTCCTCGGTTGATCCACGTCGAGACCCTTAGCGGTTGCTAGCTCCATGGCAAATGCTTGAAGTGGAATAACGGTCAGAATCGGGGCCATCAACCACTCGGTTGCTGGCACGTACCAAACATTTGTCGCGTAGTTGGCAACCTCAGTGTCTCCCTGGACCGCAATAGCGATTACCTCTGCGCCACGAGCCTTGATTTCTTGGATGTTTGAAACGACCTTGGGGTGCAGTGGGTCTGCTGGCGCCGGAAGAATTACGATCACTGGCTGGCCCTGCTCAATTAGGGCAATAGGGCCGTGCTTTAGCTCACCAGCGGCAAAACCTTCAGCGTGGATATAGGCAAGCTCTTTGAGCTTGAGCGCTCCCTCCATAGCTACTGGGAACCCGACGTTTCTTCCGAGGAACAAAACGGTCTTTGCTCTTTCCATCTTCTTGGCAAGCTCAGCGACCTGTCCAAGTGAAGCAAGTGTCTCTTCGACCTTGGCCGGAAGTTTCAAGAGCTCTTTTCCAAGAGTCATTAGCTCATTGCGATCAAGAATCGCTCTATTGGCTGCCAGGAAAAGCGCTAGCAAATACACGGCAGTCATCTGCGCTGTCAAAGCTTTAGTGGAAGCCACCGCAACCTCAGGACCGGCGTGAGTGTAAATAACGGCATCGCTTTCGCGGGCCAGGGTTGCTCCCTGAGTATTGCAAATAGCCAAGACCTTGGCGCCTTGTTCTTTAGCAAAGCGAGTTGCCATCAAGGTGTCCATGGTTTCACCAGACTGGCTAACGGCAACAATCATGGTCTTAGGAGTAAGTATTGGGTCGCGGTATCTAAACTCGTGAGCTAGCTCAACTGAAACTGGGATCTTGGCCCACTTCTCAATGGCGTACTTAGCTATCTCGCCGGCGTAGCTTGCTGTTCCACAAGCAACAACGATGATGCGTTCGATTTCATCGAAGTACTTCTTATCGAGGGCATCTAAATCTCTTAGGATAACTAGTCCGTCAGAGTTGATTCTTCCCATCATCGTGTCTGCAACCGCTTGCGGTTGGTCGGCAATTTCCTTAGCCATAAATGATGGCCAGCCACCCTTGGAAGCCTGGGATGCATCCCAGTCAATTTCAAACTCTTTGCTAGCTACCGGTGTTCCATCGAAGTTAGTGACACTCACGCCAGTCGAGCTCAGGCTAACTATTTGGTCCTGTCCAACCGAAATTGCCCGCTTGGTGTGTTCAACAAAAGCTGCTACGTCACTTCCTAGGAAGTTTTCGCCATCTCCCAGGCCAATTACCAATGGGGCATTTCTTCTGGCTGCCAAAATCAAATCAGGGAAGTCTTCGTGGATGATCAAGATAGTGAAGGCGCCGTGGAGGCGATTTACTACCTTGCCAAATGCAAAAGCTAAGTCTCCGGATTTATCGAACTCTTTGGCAATCAAGTGTGCTGCTACCTCGGAGTCTGTCTCGCTAGCAAAGTTGGTGCCGGATGCTAAAAGCTCCTGCTTGAGTTCAGCAAAGTTCTCAATGATTCCGTTGTGAATTAGGGCAAGTTTTGAATGGGATCCGCCTAGATGCGGGTGGGCGTTTTGATCTGTTGGGGCACCGTGGGTTGCCCAACGGGTATGACCAATTCCGGTCTTGGAAGATTCCATTGGGTGGGCTTCTATATCTGCAACCAGGTTGTCCAGCTTTCCGGCTTTCTTCCTGGTCTCTAGGGTTCCAAGCGCGGTGATAACAGAGATACCCGCGGAGTCATATCCGCGATACTCAAGGCGCCGCAATCCCCCAAGAATTACATCTCTGGTTGATTTCGGTCCTACATATCCAACAATTCCGCACATACCTCTAATTTACGGCAGAATGACTTGTTGTGAGTGCTTCCGGTTCCCCTTCAACCCCTATAAACCAGGGTGAGCTGACCCCATTTGTTGAAATATTGCGATCGGACTGGTCTCAGCTCGGAAATTCAACAAAACAACCTTTGACCGAGTCAGAAATCTCTCAAATCAGAGGTCTCGGTGACTTTCTTGACCTAACGGAAGTATCAGAAGTCTACTTACCCCTTAGCCGTTTCCTTAATTTGTATGTGACAAAGCACGCTGACATTCATAAAGCAACCAGTGAGTTCTTGGGAGAGCGTGCCAAGCCAGTTCCATTCATTATTGGTGTTGCAGGTTCGGTGGCCGTTGGAAAGTCAACTGTTTCAAGATTGTTGCGCGAGCTACTGAGCCGTTGGGAAGGAACTCCAAAGGTTGCACTAGTCACCACCGATGGATTTCTATATCCAAATCAAGAACTAGAAAAACGCTCCCTAATGGACCGCAAAGGTTTTCCGGAATCCTATGACCGGTTGGCGCTAATCAAGTTTGTTTCAGATATCAAAAGCGGAAAGTCTCAAGTTTCAGCGCCAGTTTATTCGCACCTAACTTACGACATCATCCCTGGTGAACAAGTAGTTGTTGAATCCCCCGATGTTTTGATTATTGAAGGCCTCAATGTTTTGCAGTCGCCAGGTCCAGATCAAGACATAACCTTGAGCGACTTTTTTGACTTCAAGATTTTCGTAGATGCGGAAACACAAAACATCTCCAAGTGGTTCCTGAATCGCTTTCACGCGCTTCGTGAGTCTGCCTTCACGAATCCGGAAAGCTACTTTCACCGCTACGCCGAGATGCCTCTAGAAAAAGCACTGGCTCGAGCCACTGAGATTTGGGAAACCATCAACTTGCCGAACTTGACTGAAAACATCTTGCCCACCAGATCTAGGGCTACGCTGGTTTTGAAAAAAGGTGACAATCACCGAGTGGAAAGCGTGCTGCTAAGAAAGCTTTAGCTGCTTTTCAACAACCCTGGCGATTCGCTCGGCCCAGCTCTGAGCTGTTCCGGCATCTTGGGCTTCAACCATCACGCGAACCAGTGGCTCTGTTCCTGAAGCCCGAAGCAGCACTCGACCGGTTTCGCCAAGCTCGGTTTTTGCCTCTTGGACTACTTTTTGCAGCTCTGGGTCGGAATCAACTTTGGACTTGTCCACCTGTGGCACATTGATTAGCACCTGCGGATAAACCTTCATCGCACTTGCCAGTTCCTGCAAGCTCTTCCCGGTTGAGCTCATCTGGGCTAGAAGCTGTAAGCCGGTCAGGATGCCATCTCCTGTGGTGGCATGTCTTGCAAAGATAAGGTGGCCCGACTGCTCGCCTCCTAGGGTGTATCCACCCTCGCGGATAACTTCTAGAACGTAACGGTCTCCAACCTTGGTTTCGATCATTTCAATACCGGCTTGCTTCATGGCAATTTTTAGACCTAAGTTACTCATCACGGTTGCAACCAATGTGTTGCGCGATAGATCTCCACGGGCTTTTGCAGCAACTGCCAAGATCGCCATGATCTGATCGCCATCAACAATGGCTCCAGTTGCGTCCACTGCCAAGGTTCTGTCGGCATCACCATCGTGAGCGATTCCAACATCAGCCCCATGTTCAACAACCGCGGCCTGCAACGCGCTCAAGTGTGTCGAGCCACAACCCAAGTTGATGTTGTAACCATCAGGTTCGTTTCCAATTACAACTACTTCAGCTCCGGCATCTCTGAATGCCTTCGGTGCGATATCGGATGCGGCACCATTGGCACAATCCACAACAACTTTGATTCCCTTCAAGCTGTTTGGAAGTGTTCCTTGCAGGTGGACCAGGTAGCGGCTCTTCGCATCGGCAAATTCTTTTACGTGACCAATCTCGGCACCGATTGGAGTAAGCGGCTTGGCAGAAAGCGCTTTCTCGATTGCATCTTCGACTGCGTCATCGAGTTTGTGTCCACCGCGGGAGAAGAACTTTATGCCGTTATCCGGTGCTGGGTTGTGAGAAGCGGAGATCATGACCCCGAAGTCGGCGTCTAGATCTGCTGTCAAAAAAGAGGTGGCTGGGGTTGGAATAACACCGGCGTCAAATACGTCCACACCGCTACTTGCCAAACCAGCAGAAATAGCAGCAGCTAAAAACTCACCGGAAATTCTTGGGTCGCGTCCGATAACAGCAATTGGTTTTTGTCCGCGGGCTCTGGCCTGCTCGCCCAAAACGATTGCGGCAGCCTGAGCTAGCTTTAGGGCTGATTCTGATGTGATGTCTTTATTAGCAAGACCTCGAACACCGTCGGTACCGAATAACCGGGACATGATAGAAAGGTTAGCGAAATCTTGGAAAGATTAGCGCTTGCTGAACTGAGAAGCCTTTCTAGCCTTCTTCAGTCCTGCCTTCTTACGCTCCTTGATGCGGGAGTCGCGAGATAGGAAGCCACTCTTTTTTAGAGTTGCGCGGTTGTTGTCTTTGTCGATCTCGTTTAGGGCACGAGAGATACCTAGGCGAAGTGCACCGGCTTGGCCTGCAATTCCTCCACCAGAAATCTTTGCGATTACGTCGTAGCTACCGGAAAGTTCCAAAACTGTAAATGGGTCCTGCACTAGCTGCTGGTGCAACTTGTTTGGGAAGTATTCAGCAAGAGCTCTTCCGTTAACTTTGATGACACCGGTTCCTGGAACCATACGAACGCGAGCGATTGCTTCCTTGCGACGACCAAGACCTGCACCTGGAACAGTTAGCGGGGCACGTACCTTCTTGGTTTCTGCCTTCACGGATTCTGCAGGAGTCTCGGTTGAGTAGTTAGTAGCTTCTACTTCGGTTTCGTTTTTTGGCAAGGTGATCCTCTAGTTTTCTTGAATTAGCCAGTTGTTACTGGGCTACCTGATCAATTACAAAATTGGTTGGCTTCTGTGCAGCGTGCGGGTGCTCGCTGCCCTTGTATACCTTTAGCTTGGCTAGCTGGTCGCGACCAAGAGAGTTCTTAGGAATCATTCCGCGAATAGCTTTTTCAACTGCCTTCTCAGGAGTCTTCTCTAGCAATTCGGCATAGGTTGTAGCGGTTAGTCCACCTGGGTAACCAGAGTGACGGTAAGCCTTCTTCTGCAACAGCTTGGATCCGGTTAGTGCAACCTTCTCAGCGTTGATGATGATTACGAAATCGCCGTTGTCCATGTGAGGAGCAAAGGTTGGCTTGTGCTTGCCGCGCAACAAAGTTGCTGCTTGGGTTGCCAAACGACCCAGCACAACATCAGTGGCGTCAATAATTAACCACTTATTGTCTAGCTCATGAGCCTTTGGAGAATAGGTACGCACGCTAATTTGCCTTACTTTTCTTAGTCGATTTCATGTTTCCAGCCTTGGGGCTTGGATTCATTGTGCAATGGTCCTTACGAACCGGAACAAGTTACTAGTTTAGGCCCTGCCAAGCGGCTTGGTCAAACCCTAATTTTCCTCTAGAACCCTTCTTTTACGGGTGTTTTGGGCCTGCAAACCCATCCTGGAGTCCTTGGGGTAACCCACCTCAATCAGGCTCAAACCCTTGGCCGCAACCACCTTCAAAGACCCAGCTCTGGATCCTGATTTCAGTCGTTTTTGGACCTCTGAAACGGATGCTCGACCCCTACCCACTGCAACCAGCGCGCCAACAATGGATCGAACCATGTTGTGGCAGAAGGCGTCACCAGTGAGTTCGATCTCAATAATGCGACCCTTGCTTTGGTTGCGAACAATCTTGATTGATCGAAGCCTTCGAATCGTGGTTGCACCAGCTCGCGGCTTACAAAACCCCCCAAAGTCATGAAGGCCTACCAAAACCTTTGCTGCTTGCTTCATCAGCTTTAGATCAAGCTCAGGCTTCACTTCGAGTACGTATCTAACATCTAGTGGATCAACAAAACAGTTCTTGTCGGCGACCCGATAGCGATATTTCCGAAACGTGGCTGAGTATCTAGCGTCGAATCCCTCTGGGGCAACAGCAAAACTGAACACACGGATGTCTTTTGGTAGAGCGGTGTTTACTCGCCCGGCAACATCTGGATTTCTACCGATGCGCTTTAGTTGAGAAGGAGTTAGATCAAGGTGAGCCACCTGGTGCTGAGCGTGAACACCGGCATCGGTTCGACCAGCGATGCGAAGCTTAAAGTCATTGTCATCTTTTCCAAAGATGACAGCAATGGCCTTTACAAGTTCGGCTTGAACAGTTCGAAGGCCAGGCTGTTTGGCAAAGCCACTAAAGTCTGTACCGTCGTAGCCAAAGTCGATCCGGTAACGACAAAACCCGTCGACCGACAGGTCAACGGGTTTAGTCATTTCTAAGAACTACTTGCTCTCTTCTTCAGAAGCTGGTGCTTCTTCAGCAGGAGCTTCTGCAGCTGGCTCTTCGACAGCAGCTTCGGCAGCTGGGGCTTCTTCGGCAGGAGCTTCAACAACTGCTTCGGCAGCTGCGGTTTCAACCACTGCTTCTTCAACTGGAGTCTCTGCTACTACTTCTTCGGCCACAACTTCTTCTGCAACAACCTCAGCCTTTGGAGCTAGCTTCACTGCATTTTCAAGCTTTGGCTTCTTGTTCATCTTCTTGGGTGACACTGGGTCAAGCACCAATTCGATTACTGCCATAGGGGCGTTGTCACCCTTACGGAAACCAAGCTTGGTGATACGGGTGTATCCACCCTGACGCTCAGCAACCTGAGGTGCAATGTTTACAAACAGCTCGTGAACAACGTTTCTGTCAGTGATTGACTGCATCACGCGTCTACGGGAGTGTAGGTCGCCACGCTTTGCGAAGGTAACTAGTCGCTCAGCAACTGGGCGAAGACGCTTTGCCTTGACCTCGGTTGTGGTGACAGATTTGTTGATGAACAGCGAGCGAGCCATGTTGGCAAGCAACATTCTCTCGTGAGCTGGTCCGCCACCTAGACGTGGGCCCTTGGTTGGGGTAGGCATTTTGTTTCTCCTCTAGTATTTCTGAAAAACCAGACCTAAGCCCGGTCGTCCTCTTCGTAAGTAGAGCTGAAGTAAGCAGCGTCAAAGCCAGGTGCTGACTCTTTCAGGCTCAGTCCCATGGATACCAACTTGTCGCGGACTTCGTCCACTGACTTGGATCCGAAGTTTCTGATGTTGATTAGCTGCTCTTCGGTAAGACCGATTAGCTCGCTAACGGTGTTGATTCCCTCGCGCTTTAGGCAGTTGTAAGAACGAACGGTTAGGTCCAGTTCCTCAATTGGCAAAGCTAGCTCTGGGGACAAAGTTGCCTCAACCGGAGCAGGACCAATTTCGATACCCTCAGCAGCTTCGTTTAGCTCGCGCGCTAGACCGAATAGCTCAACCAGGGTTGATCCAGCCGATGCAACAGCGTCTCTAGGTGACATTGAATTCTTGGTCTCAACATCAACAATTAGCTTGTCGAAGTTGGTGAACTCACCGGCACGAGTTGCCTCCACGCGGTAAGACACCTTTAGAACTGGTGAATAAATCGAGTCGATTGGGATTACTCCAGGGTCAGAGTCTGGGTTGCGGTTCTGCGAAGCCTGAACGTAACCACGGCCACGCTCAATGATTAGCTCAACCTCGAACTTGCCCTTGCCAGTCAATGTTGCAATTACTAGCTCTGGGTTGTGAATCTCAACACCGGCAGGAACCTGGATGTCGGCAGCTGTAACAGGACCAGTGGTCTGCTTCTTTAGGTGCGCAACAACAGGAGCGTCGTTCTCGGAGGAGACAACTAGTTCTTTGATGTTCAAGATGATCTCAGTGACGTCTTCTTTAACCGAGTCAACAGTTGAGAACTCATGGCTAACGCCATCAATTCTGATGTTGGTCACGGCTGCTCCTGGAATTGAGGAGAGCAGGGTGCGACGCAGTGAGTTACCTAGGGTGTAACCGAAACCTGGCTCAAGTGGCTCAAGAGCAAACCTGGAGCGGTTCGGAGAAATTACTTCTTCGTTTAGTGATGGGCGCTGTGCAATTAGCACTTTGGTTCCTTTCAGCTGAGCATCCGCTATTTGATACTCATTTGTTGGGGCTGCCAAGTGGCCACTTGGCAGTTTGTTGCTTGAAACTAAATCTTGTTGTTAGACGCGACGACGCTTTGGTGGGCGGCAACCGTTGTGAGCCTGTGGGGTCACATCAGAAATTGAACCAACTTCAAGTCCTGCTGCCTGAAGAGAACGGATTGCAGTCTCGCGACCAGATCCTGGACCCTTCACAAAAACATCGACTTTTTTCAGTCCGTGCTCTTGGGCCTTCTTCGCTGCTGACTCAGCTGCAAGCTGAGCTGCGAACGGAGTTGACTTACGAGAACCCTTGTAGCCAACATCACCGGATGAAGACCAAGAAATAACGGCACCGGATGGATCGGTGATGGAAATGATTGTGTTGTTGAAGGTCGACTTGATGTGCGCCTGGCCAACTGCCACGTTCTTTTTTTCCTTACGACGAGGCTTACGTGCGGCACCCTTCGCGACTGTCTTAGCCGTGGTCTTCGCTGCGGTCTTAGCTGCTGCCATGATTTTCTCCTAAATCCTTCGGAGCCCGCCTTAGCGAGCTACCTTCTTCTTGCCGGCTACGGTGCGCTTTGGTCCCTTGCGGGTACGAGCGTTGGTCTTAGTTCTCTGTCCGTGAACTGGAAGTCCCTTACGGTGACGCACTCCCTGGTAGCTACCGATCTCAACCTTGCGACGGATATCCGCTGCAACGTCACGACGTAGCTCTCCTTCAACTTTGAAGTTTCCTTCGATGTGGTCACGAAGTGCAACTAGCTGATCGTCAGAAAGATCCTTGACTCGGATGTTCTTGTCGATCTTGGTCTCTTCGAGAGTTTTGACTGATCGGGTAGGCCCGATTCCGTAGATGTAGGTTAGGGCGATTTCAACACGCTTGTCGCGTGGAATATCAACACCGGCAATTCTTGCCATTTGGATTACTCCTGTTTGTTAGAAGGTCTGTAGCAATACCACCCCGATCAAATCGGGCTCCGGCCTTCTCCAGAGGTTAGGTGATAAATCACCTCGGTACTGCTATTGGATATTTAGTTGTAAGTGCTAGCCCTGACGCTGTTTGTGACGAGGGTTGTCGCAGATGATCATGACGCGACCGTGGCGACGAATAACCTTGCACTTGTCGCAGATCTTCTTGACGCTTGGGTTTACCTTCATGTCTCTGACTTCTTTTAGGGGTTTTGTTTTACCAAAACCGATTTACTTGTAGCGATAAATGATTCGACCTCGGGTGAGGTCGTAAGTGCTTAGCTCAACAATTACTTTGTCTTCAGGCAAAATGCGAATGTAATGCTGACGCATCTTTCCTGAAATGTGTGCCAATACTTTGTGGCCGTTAGTCAACTCAACTCTGAACATTGCGTTCGGGAGCGCCTCAACAACAGACCCCTCGATCTCAATGACACCGTCTTTGTTGGCCATAGCCTCACTTATCTTCTTGTTTTTTAGGCATCAAAAAACCAATCCAAAAAACGGGATTTCGCCTTTTTGAGCGCCGAAGCTCTAGCCTAGGCTAAATCACTGGCAAAGGGAAATTAAATTCCTAGCCCTCAAGGCCACCAAAGGGCACCCCGAGGCTCTCCAGCCTTGATTTTCCGCCATCTAGAGCGGTCAATACCCAGACCCCGGTCTCAGTGACCGCAACCGAGTGCTCCCAGTGGGAGGCATCCGAGGAGTCCTTACTGACCACGGTCCAACCATCGGCCAAAACCTTGGTTTTGTTGGAACCGGCGGTAACCATCGGCTCAATTGCAACAACTAGCCCTGGGGTCACTCTTGGGCCCAGCAACTTGGTGCGGAAGTTGTAAACCGGTGGCTCTTCGTGCATCGATCGACCAATACCGTGACCGACGTAATCCTCCAAAATGCCGTATTTGCCATTGGCTTCGATGTAATCCTCGATGGCAGCTCCCACTTCACCCAAGCGCTCGGCTTTAGCTAAAGATGCAATACCTGCCCAAAGTGATCCATCGGTTGCTTTAGAAAGCGCAAGTCTTGATCGAACCAAATCGGTATCAGGTAGCTTGCCTGATTCATCGGGAACGATGATGGTGATGGCACTATCGCCATTCCAACCGTCAATTTCTGCCCCACAATCCACCGAAAGGATATCCCCTGCCTCGAGGATTCGCTCGGGGGCGGGGATGCCGTGCACCACTTCGTGATTTACCGAAGCGCAGATGGTGTGGTTGTAGCCAGCCACAAGTTGGAAGTTTGAATGAGCTCCGAAGGACTCAATGGTTTCGTTTGCGATTCGATCAAGTTCCAGCGTCGATACTCCAGCGACACAAGCGCCCTTTACTGCCTCGAGGGCTTTAGCTGTTATGAGTCCTGCCTTGCGCATGGCAATAATTTGCTCAGGAGTTTTTAGTTCGAAATCGGAACGGGACATGGCGTTACCCTGTTAGTTCTGATTTTTGGAATCGAGTGCTTCGGTGATTCTTCGAGTCACTTCAGCAATTTCTCCAAGGCCGTCGACTTTTACTAGTAGTCCGCGTGATGCGTAGACACTAATCAGCGGGGCAGTTTGCTCTTCATAAACATGCAGTCTGTTGCGCAAGACATCTTCAGTGTCGTCTGATCTGCCCTGGTCAATTGCTCTTTTGGCAAGACGTCTAACAACCTCATCAGTATCTGCGGTTAGCTGCACCACGGCATCGAGCTTGGAATTGGTTTCAGTCAGGATTGAGTCAAGCTCTTGAACTTGATCCGCAGTTCTTGGATATCCGTCAAGCAGAAAACCATTGACGCAGTCTGGGTTTTGTAGTCGGTCGCGAACCAGTTTGTTGGTTAGCTCGTCTGGAACATACTCGCCACTATCCATATAGGACTTAGCTTCGATACCAAGAGGTGTTTGGTTCTTTACGTTTTCACGAAAGATGTCACCGGTTGAAATAGCAGGGATGCCAAAGACTTCAGAGAGTTTTGAAGCCTGCGTTCCCTTGCCAGCTCCCGGGGGGCCGATCAAGAGAAGCTTCATCATTTCAGAAGACCTTCGTAGTTGCGCTGCTGCATCTGAGCGCTGATTTGCTTCACGGTCTCAAGACCAACACCGACGATAATCAAAATAGAAGTTCCACCGAATGGGAAGTTTTGGTTCGCTCCAACAATTGAGAATGCAACCAGAGGAATAAGCGCAATCAAACCTAGGTAAATCGAACCTGGGAATGTGACTCTGGAAAGCACGTACTCAAGGAATTCGGTAGTTGGTCTTCCGGCACGAATACCAGGGATGAATCCACCGTACTTTTTCATGTTGTCGCTTACTTCTTCTGGGTTGAAGGTAATTGCAACATAGAAATAGGTAAAGCCGATGATGAGCAAGAAGTAAAGCGCCATGTATAGCGGGTGATCACCTTGAGTTAGGTAGTTTGAAACCCACTCAACCCATGGAGCAACTCTTCCTTCAGCATCTGGCTGGTTGAACTGTGCAATTAGAGCCGGAAGGTACAACAAACTGGAAGCAAAGATAACTGGGATAACTCCAGCCATGTTTACCTTGATTGGAATGTAAGTTGACTGACCACCGTAAGTTCTTCTACCAACCATGCGCTTGGCGTACTGAACAGGAATTCTTCGCTGCGACTGCTCAACGAGCACTACCAGTCCAACAATTCCTATACCCACCACGATAACTACCACCAAAGTCTCGATTGAACGAGTCTCGGCGATGGCCAACAACGAGGATGGGAAAGAAGAAGCAATGGATGCAAAAATCAGCAAGGACATTCCATTACCAACGCCACGCTCGGTGATGAGCTCACCCATCCACATGATCAGACCGGTTCCGGCTGTCATGGTGATAACCATCATGGTGATAGCTAGCGGTGAAGAGTCAGTCAAAATCGGAAGTACACAGTCAGCACCGAAAAGTGCTCCCTGTCTTGCTACCGCAATCAAGGTGGTGGACTGCAATAGACCCAAACCAATGGTTAGGTACCTGGTGTACTGGGTCAGTGTTGCCTGTCCAGCTTGACCTTCTTTATGGAGGGTCTCGAAGCGAGGGATAACTACCCGAAGTAGCTGGGTAATGATCGAAGCTGTGATGTAGGGCATGATTCCAAGAGCAAAGATAGATAGCTGAAGCAAAGCTCCACCGCTGAATAGGTTTACTAGCTCGTAAAGACCTGAGGTGTTGTTGGTTTGAGCCAAACACTGCTGCACGTTGCCGTAGTCAACATAAGGAGCTGGGATGAAAGAGCCCAAGCGGAAAACAGCCACGATTGCAAGGGTGAAAAACAGCTTGCGTCTTAGATCCGGTGTGCGAAACGCACGAATCACGGCATTAATCAACTTGAGCCTCCTGGCTTAGTAGCTACTTGCTAACTGAGCCGCCAGCAGCCAAAATCTTGGATTTTGCCTGCTCGGAGACCTTGTCAACTTGCACGTCCAGCTTAACCGAGATGTCACCGTTGCCCAGAACCTTAACTGGCTCATCCTTGCGAACTAGGCCCTTAGCTACTAGGTCTTTCACAGTTACGGCTCCACCTTGCGGGTAGGACTCTTGAAGCTTCTCAAGATTTACCACCTGATACTCAATGCGGAATGGGTTCTTGAAACCACGAAGCTTTGGGGTTCTCATAACTAGACGAACTCCACCACCTTCGAAACCTGGACGCACTTGGTAGCGAGCCTTGGTTCCCTTGGTTCCACGACCGGAAGTTTTACCCTTGGACGCTTCTCCACGACCAACACGGGTGCGGTCTTGCTTTGATCCAGGAGCTGGACGCAAGTGGTGAAGCTTCAAGATAGGAGACTTCTCTTTAGGAGCAGACTTCTTCTTTACAGACTTACCTTGGCGAACTGACTTCTCAACCTTTGCCGGAGCTTTTTCAGCAGCTGGCTTTTCTGCAGCAGGCTTTTTCTCCGCAGCTGGTTTTGAAACGGCAGGCTTCTTCTCAGCAGCAGGCTTGGCGGCTGGTTTTGCAGCGGCGCTCTTAGCGGCAGGCTTCTTCTCAGCAGCAGGCTTTGCTGCTGCTGGTTTCTTAGCTGCTGGCTTCTTTTCTTCAGCCATTAGTTAATCTCCTCGACTACTACTAGGTGGGCAACGGTGTTAACCATTCCACGTACCACGGGTGAATCTTCCTTGACGATGATGTCGCCAATTCTTTTCAGTCCGAGGCTACGAAGGGTGTTGACCTGATTTGGTCTTCCACCAATCTTGCTCTTGATTTGGGTGACTTTTAGACGGGCAGCCATGATTAGGAAACCGCCTTTCTTTGCTCGCGAAGTAGTCCAGCAGGAACAACTTCCTCAACCGACAATCCACGACGAGCTGCAACTGCGGATGGCTCTTCGAGCTGACGCAGTGCGGCGACGGTGGCGTGAACGATGTTTAGGGTGTTTGAAGATCCCAATGACTTAGACAAAACGTCATGGATTCCCGCACACTCCAAGATTGCACGAACTGGACCACCGGCGATAACACCGGTACCAGCGGATGCTGGGCGAAGTAGTACAACACCGGCAGCAGCTTCACCCTGAACTGGGTGTGGGATGGTGTTTCCAACGCGAGGAACGCGGAAGAAGCTCTTCTTTGCTTCTTCGACTCCCTTTGCAATAGCTGCTGGAACTTCCTTAGCCTTGCCGTAGCCAACTCCGACTGTTCCGTTACCGTCTCCGACAACTACCAGTGCGGTGAAGCTAAAGCGACGTCCACCCTTTACAACCTTGGAAACACGGTTGATTGTTACAACGCGCTCCAGGAATTGGCTCTTGGTTTCTTCGCGATCGCGACGCTCACCTTTAGGGGCACGATCGCGTGATCCACGACGAGCTTCGCGCTCTTGTGGGTCGACCGCTACTGCAACTGCAGCTGGGGTAGTTTCCAAGTTTGTCTCCTTGTTTTCTTCGCTCATAGCTTCAGACCTCCCTCGCGGGCGGCATCGGCAACTGCTTGAATGCGTCCGGCATACTTGTTTCCGCCGCGGTCGAAGACCACTTCGGTAATGCCAGCTTTCTTGGCGCGCTCGGCGATTGTTGCGCCGATCTTTGCGGCCTTGGCAGTCTTGTCTCCTTTTATGCCACGAAGATCTTTCTCCATGGTTGAAGCAGAAGCCAGGGTTACACCCTTGGTGTCATCAACTAGCTGAACCAGCATGTGACGAGCAGAGCGAGTAACAACCATGCGTGGACGCATTGCGTCTCCCGCGATCTTCTTGCGAAGACGGAGGTGACGACGGATACGAGCAGCTGTTGAGCTCTTACCGCGTAGTTTTGGAATTAGTCCCATGATTACTTACCGCTCTTTCCGGCCTTGCGACGAACAACTTCGCCGGCGTAACGAACACCCTTGCCCTTGTATGGCTCTGGCTTGCGTAGCTTACGGATGTTGGCTGCAACTTCTCCAACAGCTTGCTTGTCGATACCTGAGACAACAATCTTGGTGTTTCCCTCAACAGCGAATGAAATTCCCTGCGGTGGGTTAACGGTGATTGGGTGCGAGTAACCAAGAGCAAACTCAAGAGCCTGGCCCTTGGAAGCTACACGGTAACCGGTTCCAACAATTTCCAAAGCCTTGGTGAACCCTTGGGTAACACCAATGATCTGGTTGGCAATCAAAGTTCTGGTTAGTCCGTGCAGCGAGCGAGAAATTCTCTCCTCGTCTGGGCGGCTAACAATTACCTGACCATCGGTCAGCGCAACTGTGATTGGGGAGGCGACAGTTAGGCTCAACTGACCCTTAGGTCCTTTGACAGAAACTGCAGACCCAGAAATATTTACCTCGACGCCGGCTGGAACCGGGATCGGTGACTTTCCAATACGTGACATCTTCGATTACCAAACGTAGGCGACAACTTCTCCGCCTACTCCCTTCTTGGCTGCTTGGCGGTCTGTTAGCAGACCGGATGATGTTGACAAAATTGCGATTCCCAAACCACCAAGAACGCGAGGTAGCTCGGTTGACTTTGCGTATACGCGCAAACCAGGCTTCGACACTCTCTTGATACCGGCGATTGAACGCTCACGGTTAGGTCCGTACTTTAGGTCGACCACAAGGGTCTTGCCAACTTCTGCATCCTGAACTGCGAAGCTCTTGATGTAACCCTCAGACTTGAGGATTTCAGCAATCTGACCCTTGAGCTTGCTGTAAGGCAAGGAAGCGCTCTCGTGGTGTGCAGAGTTAGCATTGCGCAGCCGGGTCAGAAAATCTGCAACCGGATCTGTCATTGTCATAGTGTGTGCCTTCCTCGGTGGTTTCCCTTTAGGGACCTATCCGATTAGTTGTTTGGTTTCGTGAATGGGAAGCCAAGCGCAATTAGTAGCGCACGGCCCTCGTCGTTGTTCTTTGCTGTTGTAACGATTGTGATGTCCATGCCGCGTACGCGATCGATGTCATCCTGGCTAATCTCGTGGAAAACGTTCTGCTCGGTTAGACCAAAGGTGTAGTTACCTTTGCCATCGAACTGCTTTGGGCTAAGTCCGCGGAAGTCACGAATACGAGGAAGCGCAAGGTTTAGCAAGCGGTCCAGAAACTCCCACATGCGGTCTCCGCGCAAGGTCACGTGGCAACCAATTGCCTGACCCTCGCGAAGCTTGAACTGTGCGATTGACTTGGTTGCCAAGTTGATCTTTGGCTTCTGTCCGGTGATCGCGGTCAATTCCTTAACCGCGCCATCGATTAGCTTGCCATCCTTAGCAGCGGCTCCAACACCCATGTTCACAACGATCTTGGTAAGACCTGGAACCTGGTGGACGTTTTTGAAACCGAATTCCTTCATAAGCTCAGGCTTCATTTCAGAACGGTAGCGCTTCTGAAGACGAGGCTCGATGCGAACGTAAGGCTTCTTTTCTGCCTTTGCCTTAGCTGGCTTTTCTTCCTTAGTAGCTACTTCTACTACCTCTTCGGCAGCAGCGTCTGTAGTTACCTCAGCTTCGACTGTGGTGTCTTTTTCATCAGCCATTAGATTTCCTTACCTGATTTAACCGATACACGGGTGCGAACGGTCTTGGACTTGCCACCCTTGGTGACAGACTCAACCTTCGAACCCATGCGGGTTGGCTTCTTGGTGCTTGGGTCAACTAGCGCCACATTAGAAATGTGAATTCCAGCTTCCATAGTTTCGATACCGCCGGTCTTAGCGCCTTTTTCGGTCTGACCGATCTTGTTGTGGCGAGTAACCATGTTTACGCCTTCAACAATTACGCGGTTTTTAACAAAGTCAACAGATAGCACCTTGCCCTGCTTGCCACGGTCTCCGCCGCGGTCCGCCTTGGCTCCGGTGATGACCTGAACTAGGTCGCCTTTTTTGATTTTCGGCATGATTAAATAACCTCCGGTGCAAGAGAAATGATCTTCATAAACTTCTTGTCACGTAGCTCACGGCCAACTGGACCAAAGATACGTGTTCCGCGAGGCTCGCCGTCTGCCTTTACGATTACAGCTGCGTTCTCATCAAACTTGATGTATGAACCGTCTGCACGACGAGTTTCCTTCACTGTGCGAACGATAACGGCCTTGACTACTTCACCCTTTTTGACGTTTCCGCCTGGGATAGCGTCCTTTACAGACGCAACGATCAAGTCACCGATACCTGCATAGCGACGACCTGAGCCACCGAGAATGCGAATAGCGAGCAACTCCTTGGCACCCGAGTTGTCGGCTACCTTGAGTCTAGATTCCTGCTGAATCACTTCATACTCCTTGTTAGTTGGTCAAAACAGAAACTGCTTTGTCCTTTTGGTTACTTGGCCTTTTCGAGAATCTCGACTAGGCGCCAGTTCTTAGTTGCTGCTAGTGGGCGGGTCTCGCTGATTAGAACGAGGTCACCGATGCCAGCCTGGTTGGTCTCGTCGTGAGCCTTTACCTTCTTGGACTGGGTGACAACTTTTCCATAAAGCGGGTGCTTTACGCGGTCTTCCAACAAAACAACAATGGTCTTGTTCATCTTGTCGCTTACTACAACGCCACGACGTGACTTGCGGTAACCGCGAACTTCGGCAGTTTCAGCCTTCTTGGTTTCAGCCATTTCTAGCTCTCCTTAGTTTCGGTCTTGGAAGACTTCTTGGCGGCAGGCTTTTTGGCCTTTACTTCTTCAGGTGCAACCTCGGCTGCTGCTTCATTTACTGCTGCAGCAGGCTTTTCTGCCTTCTTCGCCTTTGCTGGCAAAGTCGCCCCTGGAGCTGGGATGGCACGAATGCCTAGTTCACGCTCGCGGATGATTGTGTAGATACGGGAGATGTCACGCTTTACAGCACGCAGTCTTCCGTGAGACTCAAGCTGACCGGTTGCTGACTGGAAGCGAAGGTTGAATAGTTCTTCCTTGGCCTTCTTTAGTTCTTCAACCAATAGAGAGTCCTCGATCTTGTCTAGGTTCTCAACGATTAGTTCCTTAGATCCAATTGGCATTATGCGTCACCTTCCTCACGCTTGATGATGCGGGCCTTTAGGGGCAGTTTGTGGATTGCACGAGTCAAAGCTTCACGAGCTAGAGCCTCGGTAACGCCACCAACCTCAAACAAAACGCGTCCTGGCTTAATGTTCGCGATCCACCACTCAGGAGATCCCTTACCGCTACCCATACGAGTTTCTGCAGGCTTCTTAGTTAGTGGACGGTCTGGGAATATGTTGATCCAAACCTTTCCACCACGCTTGATGTGACGAGTCATCGCAATACGCGCTGCCTCAATCTGACGGTTGGTTACATACGCAGGAGTTAGTGCCTGGATTCCCCACTCGCCGAAGTTCACCTTGGTACCACCGGTTGCTGCGCCTGAACGCTTCGGGTGGTGCTGCTTACGGTGCTTAACTTTTCTAGGAATTAACATCTTTAGGCCTCCACGTTTTCTGCTGGAGTCTCAGTTGCTGGTGCAGCTGCTGCAACTGGAGCTGCGGCTGGAGCTTGTGAACCGGCAGGTCTTGGAGCACCTTCGCGACGAGGTCTTGCAACCTTTGGAGCTGCTGCGGTTTCGCGAGCTAGTTCCTTGGCTGTTAGGTCGCCCTTGTAGATCCAAACCTTCACACCAATACGACCGAAAGTTGTCTTCGCTTCGTAGAAACCGTAGTCAATGTTCGCGCGAAGGGTATGTAGTGGAACGCGACCCTCGCGGTAAAACTCGCTACGAGACATTTCTGCTCCACCCAAACGACCGGAGCACTGAACACGAACTCCCTTAGCTCCCTGGCGCAAAGCTCCCTGCATTCCCTTACGCATCGCGCGTCGGAAAGCAACACGGCTAGCAAGCTGCTCGGCAATACCCTGAGCTACAAGCTGCGCATCCATTTCGGCGTTCTTAACCTCAAGAATGTTTAGCTGGATCTGCTTACCGGAAAGTTTCTCTAGGTCTGCGCGAATTGCTTCGGCTTCCTGGCCACGACGTCCAATAACAAGACCTGGACGAGCGGTGTGAATGTCAACTCTTACGCGGTCACGAGTTCTTTCGATCTCGATGTGAGAAACACCAGCGCGGTCAAGGCGCTGAGTCAATAGCTGGCGGATACGAATGTCTTCGGTCACGTAGTCCTGGTAGCGCTGTCCCTTTTTGGTGGAGTCAGCGAACCAACGTGAACGGTGGTCGGTTGTGATGCCGAGTCTAAATCCGTATGGGTTTACTTTTTGACCCATTAGTTGCTCCTTCTTTGCGCGCTTACCTTGTTACCGGCAAGCTCGTCCGGGGTTGCAACCACAATCGTGATGTGGCTGGTTCGCTTGAAGATCTTGAAAGCTCTTCCCTGGGCGCGAGGCATAAATCTCTTCAAGGTAGTTCCTTCGTCAACGAAAGCTCTCGCAACAACTAGATCTTCTTCGTCGATTGCAAGGTTGTCCTTTACTGCTTTCACCTTTGCGTTAGCAACTGCAGCCTGGACGAGCTTGAAGATCGGCTCAGATGCTTGCTGTGGAGCAAACTTTAGAATTGCCATTGCCTCAGATGCCTGCTTGCCGCGGATTAGATTGACGACGCGACGAGCTTTCATCGGGGTGACACGGATGTGACGCACACGAGCGAACGCTTCCATTTGTCTTTCCTTATCTTCTCTGGTCGCCGCTTAAACGCGACGGCCTTTCTTGTCGTCCTTCACGTGTCCACGGAAGGTTCGAGTTGGTGCAAATTCACCGAGTTTGTGACCAACCATTGGCTCAGTCACAAACACTGGGATGTGCTTGCGGCCATCGTGCACTGCAATGGTGTGTCCAAGCATTGCTGGAACAATCATTGAGCGGCGTGACCAGGTCTTGATAACGTTTTTTGAGTTCGCCTCGTTTTGAGAAGCAACCTTCTTGAAAAGGTGCTGATCCACGAATGGACCCTTCTTGAGTGATCTAGGCATGTTTTTCTATTTCTCCTAGCGCTTCTTGCCAACATTGCGGCGGCGGACGATTAGCTTGTCGCTAAGAAGTTTCCTCTTACGAGTTCTTCCTTCTTTTTGACCCCATGGAGTCACTGGGTGACGTCCACCGGAAGTTCTACCTTCTCCACCACCGTGAGGGTGATCGACAGGGTTCATAACAACACCACGAACTGTTGGGCGAACACCCTTCCAGCGAAGTCGTCCCGCCTTACCCCAGTTGATGTTGGACTGCTCTGCGTTGCCAACTTCACCAATGGTTGCTCGGCAACGAGCATCTACGTTACGGATTTCACCAGAAGGAAGTCTTAGCTGGGCGTAGGGTCCATCTTTGGCAACTAGTCGAACTGAAGCTCCAGCTGAACGAGCCATCTTGGCTCCTCCGCCTGGCTTTAGCTCAATTGCGTGAATTACGGTACCCACTGGAATGTTCTTCAAAGGCAGGGCGTTACCTGGCTTGATGTCAGCTGCTGGACCCTGTTCGATACGGTCGCCCTGCTTCAATTTGTTAGGAGCGATGATGTAACGCTTCTCGCCATCTGCGTAGTGAAGCAGTGCGATGTTAGCGGTACGGTTCGGGTCGTACTCGATGTGAGCAACCTTGGCAGGAACTCCATCCTTGTCGTGACGACGGAAGTCAATAACGCGGTACTGCCTCTTGTGTCCGCCACCAATGTGACGAGTTGTGATGCGGCCTGCGCTGTTACGTCCACCAGTTTTGTTCAGTGGGCGAAGTAGTGACTTTTCAGGGGTGGAGCGGGTGATTTCTTCAAAGTCAGAAACCGAAGCCCCTCTTAGACCTGGAGTAGTTGGCTTGAATTTACGAATTCCCATTTAGATTCCTACCCCTTAACCGATGCTCGAGAAGATGTCGATGGTGCCGGACTTTAGAGTCACAATGGCGCGCTTGGTGTCCTTGCGCTTGCCAAGACCAAAACGAGTCTTGCGCTCTTTGCCAACACGGTTCATGGTGTTCACAGAAGAAACCTTGACCTTGAAGATGGACTCCACGGCCTGCTTGATCTCAGTCTTGTTTGAGCGAGGGTCAACCTCGAAGGTGTACTTCCCTTCGTCAATTAGGTTGTAGCTCTTCTCAGAAACAATCGGACGCAAGATAACATCCCTTGGGTTCTTGTTTAGGGCAGTCATTTACTAGCCCTCCTTCTCGGTCTTGGACTTGGATGCGTTGCTGATGAACTCATCCAGAGCCGCCTTGGTGAACACAACGTCGTCGCTAAGAACTACGTCGTAAGCGTTTACCTGGTCAACCGGCAAAACGTGGACGTCTTTTAGGTTGCGAAGGGATTTGTAGCTAAGGTCATCGCTGCGGTCTAGGACTACCAATGCTTTTCTGCCACCGGTAAGGGCCGCAAGAATTGATGCAGCTGACTTGGTGGAAGGAGCGCCGTTCTTGAATAGCTCTGCGACTACGTGCAGGCGTCCATTGCGAGCGCGGTCCGATAGAGCACCCTTGATTGCAGCAGCAATCATTTTCTTTGGGGTTCTCTGCTCGTAAGTTCTTGGCTTTGGACCATGGGTGATGTAACCACCGCGCATCTGTGGAGCACGGAGGGATCCCTGACGAGCGTTACCGGTTCCCTTCTGCTTGAAAGGCTTCTTACCAGTTCCAGAAACTTCACCGTGCTTCAGAGTTGACTGGGTTCCCTGGCGAGCAGCAGCTTGCTGTGCAACAACAACCTGGTGCAACAGTGGAACGTTGGTCTGAACGTCGAAGATCTCGGCAGGAAGTGTTGCGGCGCCTGTCTTCTTGCCAGCTACGTCGACGATGTCGATTGAATTCTCAGCCATTTGCTTAGGCTCCCTTCACAGCGTTGCGAACGAAAACTAGCTGGCCCTTTGGACCTGGGATTGCACCCTTGATAAGTAGTAGACCCTTTTCAGCATCCACTGCGTGAAGCTTTAGGTTCATAGCGGTTACGCGATCTGTTCCCATGCGACCTGCCATGCGGGTTCCTTTGAATACGCGACCTGGTGTAGAGGATGCACCAATGGAACCAGGCTTACGGTGGTTACGGTGCTGACCGTGCGATGCACCAACACCATGGAAACCGTGGCGCTTCATGTGACCTGCGAAGCCCTTACCCTTTGAGGTTCCAACTACGTCAAGCATCTGACCAACTTCGAAAACCTCTACGCCAAGTTCTTGTCCAACTGAGTAAGTGTCTGCATCAGCGGTTCTGATCTCAGCCAAGAAGCGGCGAGGTGCAACGGAAGCTTTTGCGAAGTGACCAGCCTCAGGCTTGTTCACCTTGCGAGCAGCGATTGCACCGTAGGCAACCTGAACTGCCTGGTAACCATCAAGCTCTAGGTTTTTGATCTGAGTAACAACGTTTGATCCGGCTTCAACAACAGTGATCGGAATCATCTTGTTGTTCTCGTCCCACGCCTGAGTCATGCCAAGCTTCTTGCCTAGCAGGCCCTTTACAGTTCTATTCTCGGTAGACATCTTTTTTTCCTTAGAGCTTGATCTCGATGTTGACATCGGCTGGTAGGTCTAGACGCATTAGTGAGTCAACTGCCTTTGGAGTTGGGTCAATAATGTCGATTACGCGCTTGTGAGTTCTCATCTCGAAGTGCTCACGGCTGTCCTTGTATTTGTGAGGAGAGCGGATAACACAAACAACGTTCTTCTCGGTAGGAAGTGGAACTGGCCCAACTACGGTTGCACCTGCACGGGTTACTGTGTCGACAATCTTTCGCGCCGATGAATCGATGACCTCATGGTCATACGACTTCAATCGAATGCGGATCTTTTGTGCCGCCATCGTGACTCACTTTCCGTTTCATAAATGTTTGATTCAAAGGACTTGAATCGCTTCACCCACACCCGCGGTCGGGCGTGTCGAATGACATCCAGACCTAAAAACTGATGAAGGTTTAAGTTCTTGTTGTAGCCTCCGGGGGACTAAATTCCTTGAAGAACAAAGGATCTAGACACGAGCCAAAGGTGGTTTGGACCAAGAAAGGCCCAAATACTCAGCAACTTGTCAATCCTGCCACAGCACAGCGAGTCAATGCAAGTTAAAGATCCACTGGAGGTCTATATTCAGCCCTCAAAATGGCCTAAAAGAACAGGCGAAGCCTGGCCCTAACCAGGCCCTCAAACTTGGCAACATCACCCTTGACCATCAAAAGTTCCGCCCTGTCCAAGAACATCCCCAACGATCCATCAGCATATTGGGCCAAAACACAGGGTTCTTGGCCAGAAGAGGCCCGAATCTCTGATTCGGTCCTCTCGTTTAGGTGCTTTAGGTCAAATTCAAGCCCAAACTCTGACTTGAGGTCCTGCGCCAGCTTGTCAAAAGAAGCTTTGCGTCTAATTGGCGAATGGGTCACATCGCAAAGCTCACATTTGGCTACCCCAATTAGATGCCCAAAGAAGTACTTGAGCTCCCCCACGATTCCGCCATCGGCGTTGTAAACGCCGACTAGTCGAGTGGGTGTTTGCTGGTCCATGAGTTAGCTAACCCTAAAAAAGGTCATTTCCTTCCAAAAGCTAGAAAGCAACTTCTAGCTGGCCCACTACCTCTTGGCCGCCAAGAGTTGGAATGCTCAACTTTGAAAACAGCAGGTCGTAAGTGCCTTGCTCAAGCAAGTTGTTATTGAGCAGCATCTTTAGTGCTGCCAGGCCAGCTGGTCTCATGCTGCCATCGGCAACCTTGACTGCAACACCGTGGCCAGAAGTTAGCCCAATTACAAAGACCCCTTCGGCACCAATCTTGGCAAGCATGCCGTGCTCCATAACGAGAGTGTCTGATCCCCCGTGATCGTCAACAACCCAAGGGTATGCAAGCATCGCTGCCTGAATCTCTGTTTCGGTAGCGGCGAATTTTCCAATTGCCTTGGCTAGTCCCTGCAGGCTCATCAGGTGAAGTGGTGCTCCGCAGCCATCAAAGGTGGAGTGTGGGATTTTCTCTCCAGAGAATTCCTCAATAACTTCAACAATCAGTTTCTGTAACGGATGGCTTGGGTGCAGGTAGCTCTTGGTGCCCCAGCCGTTTTTTACACAGGCTGCCAAGAATGCAGCGTGCTTGCCGGAGCAATTAAAAGCTGCTCTGGATTCTGATTCGGTTCTACTTCTAGCAGCCAAGTTGCCAGGCCAAGCAACCGGGCACTGCAGATCTGATTCATTCAATCCAGCGTCTTGAAGAATGCTCAGCACTATTTTGATATGCTCTGGTGTGCCCTGGTGAGAAGCGCTCGACATGGCAAGTTGTTCACCGGAAAGTAGCAGCCCTGATCTTCGAAGAGCCAGTGCTTGAAGCGGCTTTACGGCGCTTCGGGGATAGATGAGTTTTCGGGAGTTTCCATGTTCTTGAATGAGCTTGCCATCAGGCCCTGTTAGGCAAACCAGACCGTGGTGACGGGATTCAATAATCCCGGCACGGGTCAAATAGGCCAGCTGAATCGTGTCCGCTACCTGATAACCCCAGTTGGTATCTACCACGACGGGTCTCCTAATTGAACTTCGCTCAAATCGACCTTGAGTCTATTGCTCTGCCAGACTTGTAGAGTGCCAATACTCAATAAAGACATGCAGGTCTGCATTTCTCTTGCCGCCAGGCCAACAAACCTTGGAACCCGCTTCCATAACTACTTGTATGACGAACTTGAGCTGAATTTTGTCTACAAGGCCTTCACAACCACTGATCTCGAAGGTGCCGTGCGAGGTATCAGAGCCCTTGGATTTAGAGGAGCTTCTGTATCCATGCCTTTCAAGGAAGAGATCATCCCCATGCTGGACGATCTTGACCCTTCGGCTAAAGCTATAGATTCTGTAAACACTGTTGTAAACAACAACGGTGTCTTGACTGGATCAAACACAGATTTCGAAGCCGTGCTGACTCTTCTGGGCAATTCTTCGATTGAACGCTCGTCCAAAGTTTTAGTTCGCGGTTCTGGCGGCATGGCTAAAGCCGTGGTGGCTGCATTCAAAGAAGCTGGCTTTGAGAATCTAACTGTGACTTCACGAAACAAGGATGCGGGATCTGCATTGGCAGCCAAATATGGATACACCTTTGACGACAAGGCTCTAGATAAATCTGGATTCCATGTTCTCGTGAATGTTACGCCCATCGGAATGACAGGTGACAATCAAGCTGAGCTGGCTTTCAGTTCCGACCTTATTGCTGCAGCAACCAGTGTTTTTGATGTGGTGGCTTCTCCTGCAGAAACACCTTTGATTGGTGAAGCTAGATCACAGGGTAAGAATCTGATTACTGGTGCCCAGGTCCACGCGCTTCAGGCTGCACTTCAGTTTGAGAAATACACGGGAGTCAAACTAAGCGAAGCGCAGATTGCTCGGGCGGCTGAGTTTTCAAGATCTTAAAAACAAACCCCCGAGAATAGTCCCGGGGGTTTGAAATAAGGAGAAAAAAGTTACTTCTTCTTTGACTTTTTCTTAGGCGCAGCTTTCTTAGCTACTTTCTTTGCAACTTTAGTTGCTACCTTCTTTGTTGCCTTTACCGCAGCTTTCTTTGAAGGTGACTTAGGAGTTGCCTTCTTGGCAACTTTCTTAGCAACCTTCTTGGCAACCTTAGATACCTTCTTGGTGGTCTTGGATGCTGCCTTCTTTACGACCTTCTTAGCTACCTTTACGGTTGCTTTCTTGGTCGCCTTAGCTACTGCCTGAGCTGGGGTTAGTGGCTTCTTCTTTTTAGGAGTGGCCTTGGACGGGGAAGCCTTTTTAGCTGCTGGCTTTTTTGCTGCAGTTTTCTTTGCCGCTGGCTTCTTAGCGGTTCTAGTTAGAATTGTCATCCTTAAAATATGGCAAAGAATTAATGGGCTAAATACCAAAATTGTTGTTATTAGGTTAACTTTCTCTTTACTAGGTAAACAACAATTTTTTGGCGCGAAACGTAAAAACCCCCAGGATTTCTCCTGGGGGTTTGAACTAAGTAAGTGTAATTACTTGGTGATCTTGGTTACAGTTCCTGCACCTACGGTACGGCCACCCTCACGGATAGCAAAACGTAGTCCCTCTTCCATGGCGATTGGCTGGATTAGCTCAACCGACATTTCAGTGGTGTCACCAGGCATAACCATTTCGGTTCCTGATGGCAGGGTGATAACACCGGTCACGTCAGTGGTACGGAAGTAGAACTGAGGACGGTAGTTAGCGTAGAACGGGTTGTGACGACCACCCTCATCCTTGGAAAGGATGTAGACGTTGGCGTCAAAGTTGGTGTGAGGTGTGATCGAGCCAGGCTTGCAAACAACCTGTCCGCGCTCTACATCTTCACGCTTGGTTCCACGTAGTAGTAGACCAACGTTCTCGCCGGCCTCTGCGTAGTCAAGTAGCTTACGGAACATTTCGATACCGGTCACGGTGGTCTTCTGCTTGTCGCGAATACCAACGATCTCAACTTCGTCGTTCACGTTAACTGTTCCACGCTCGATCTTTCCAGTGATAACGGTTCCACGACCAGTGATGGTGAAAACGTCTTCAACAGGCATCAAGAAAGGCTTGTCAGTTTCGCGCTTTGGCTCTGGGATTGACTCGTCACAGGCGTTCATAAGGTCAAGAACCTTAGCGCCCCATGCTGCGTCACCCTCAAGTGCCTTTAGAGCAGATACCTGGATAACAGGTGCCTTGTCTCCGTCGAAGTCGTAACGTGAAAGTAGCTCACGAACCTCAACCTCAACCAGCTCAAGAATTTCTGCATCGTCAACCATGTCGGACTTGTTTAGAGCAACAACGATGTAAGGAACGCCAACCTGCTTTGCAAGTAGAACGTGCTCCTTAGTCTGAGGCATAGGGCCGTCAGTTGCTGCAACTACCAAGATTGCGCCATCCATCTGGGCAGCTCCGGTAATCATGTTCTTGATGTAGTCAGCGTGACCTGGAGCGTCTACGTGTGCGTAGTGGCGCTTCTCGGTCTGGTACTCAACGTGTGAAATGTTGATTGTAATACCGCGCTGCTTCTCCTCAGGGGAGTTGTCGATCTGGTCGAACGCAGATGCGGTGTTTAGAGTTGGGAACTTGTCATGAAGCACCTTTGTAATAGCCGCAGTCAGAGTGGTCTTACCGTGGTCAACGTGACCGATAGTACCGATGTTGACGTGCGGCTTGGTGCGCTCGAATTTCGCCTTAGCCATTATGTATGGTCCTCCTCAGGACTGGTAGTAAATCTCCGACCTTGAGGGCCAAAGGATTTTTTGGTTTGCTTACTTTGTATCTTACAAGGTTGTTGGGTCCCAGTAAAAGGGGACTTTATTCGCCCTTATTCTTCTGGACGATCTCGTCGGAGACGGCCCTTGGCACCTCTGAATAGGTGTCAAAAGTCATCGAATAGACCGCACGGCCCGAGGTCTTCGAGCGTAGGTCACCGACGTAACCGAACATTTCAGACAGTGGAACTAGGGCCGAAACGACCTTTACGCCTGAGGCGTCCTCCATTGACTGGATTTGACCACGACGAGAGTTGAGGTCTCCGATAACGTCTCCCATGTATTCCTCAGGAGTACGCACTTCGACGGCCATCAACGGCTCGAGTAGTACTGGGTTCGCTAGTCTCGCGGCCTCTTTATAGGCCATCGAACCAGCAATCTTAAACGCCATTTCTGACGAGTCAACGTCGTGGTAAGCGCCGTCAACCAGGGTTGCCTTTACGCCAACTACTGGGTAACCAGCCAAGGTACCAACCTGCATGGCGTCCTTGATTCCAGCGTCCACGCTTGGGATGTACTCACGAGGAATACGTCCACCGGTAACCGAGTTCACGAATTCGTATACCTTGTCGCCCTCGACCTCCATTGGCTCGAGCTTGATCTGAATCTTTGCGAACTGACCAGAACCACCGGTCTGCTTCTTATGGGTGTAGTCGTAGCGCTCAACAACCTTGCGGATTGTCTCGCGGTAGGCAACCTGAGGCTTACCAACGTTAGCTTCAACCTTGAATTCGCGTCTCATACGGTCAACCAGGATGTCCAAGTGCAACTCACCCATACCGGAGATAACAGTCTGACCAGTTTCCTGATCCTGCTCCACGCGGAAGGTTGGGTCTTCTTCAGCAAGCTTCTGAATAGCAAGACCTAGTTTTTCCTGGTCTCCCTTGGTCTTTGGCTCAATAGCAACAGAGATAACTGGCTCTGGGAAAGTCATTGACTCAAGCACAACTGGGTTTGCTGGGTCACAAAGTGTGTCACCAGTAGTGGTGTCCTTTAGACCAATCGCTGCGTAAATGTGTCCGGCAGTAATGGTGTCAACCGGGTTTTCCTTGTTGGCGTGCATCTGGAACAACTTACCGATGCGCTCTTTCTTGTCCTTGGTGGAGTTCAACACTTGATCACCAGAGGCCGCCTTACCGGAGTAAACGCGGATGTATGTCAATCGACCAAAGAACGGGTGCGACATAACCTTGAAAGCAAGAGCAGAAAACGGGGCCGCAGAGTTTGCTTCGCGAACAATTTCCTTGGTCTCATCACGAATATCCAAACCAACAACTGACTCAACGTCTAGTGGTGTTGGTAGGTAGTCGATAACGGCGTCAAGCATTGGCTGAACACCCTTGTTCTTGAAGGCAGAACCACAAAGAACTGGGTAGATCTCGGACTTGACGGTCATCTTGCGAATCGCTGCCTTGATCTCGGCAACGGAAATCTCTTCGCCAGCGAAGAACTTTTCCATTAGAGCGTCATCAGTTTCGGCAATTGCCTCTAATAACTTGTTGCGGTATTCATCGGCCTTAGCCTTCATGTCCGCAGGAATTTCTTCCACTTCGTACTTGGCACCAAGCTCAACTTCTCCACGCCATACCAGTGCGCGCATTTCAACTAGGTCTATAACACCTTCGAAGGTGCTCTCGGCACCGATTGGAAGCTGAATAACTAGTGGTCTTGCACCGAGGCGCTTAATAATGGTGTCTACGGTGAAGTAAAAGTCAGCTCCGAGCTTGTCCATCTTGTTTACAAAACAAATTCTTGGAACGTCGTACTTGTCAGCTTGACGCCAAACAGTTTCAGACTGTGGCTCAACACCTTCTTTTCCGTCGAATACCGCAACGGCACCATCTAGAACTCGAAGGGAACGCTCCACCTCAACGGTGAAGTCAACGTGGCCCGGGGTGTCAATGATGTTGATTTGGTTGTTGTTCCAGAAACAGGTTGTTGCAGCAGAGGTAATGGTGATGCCTCGCTCTTGCTCCTGCTCCATCCAGTCCATGGTTGCTGCACCATCGTGCACCTCACCAATTTTGTGAGTGATACCGGTGTAGTACAAGATGCGCTCAGTTGTCGTGGTTTTACCCGCGTCAATGTGAGCCATGATGCCGATGTTTCGAACCTTACTCAGGTCGGTAAGCACGTCTTGTGCCACGGTTATCCTCCGAATTAGTTAGTGCAGCACAGAGTTATTTCTGCGCCAGTTTGCTGTAGTTTCTACCAGCGGTAGTGCGCGAACGCCTTGTTGGACTCTGCCATCTTGTGAGTGTCTTCGCGACGCTTCACAGCAGCTCCTAAACCATTAGATGCATCCAAGATCTCGTTCATTAGACGCTCGGTCATGGTCTTTTCGCGTCTTGCCTTGGCGTAAGTTACCAACCAGCGCATAGCCAGAGTGTTGGCACGGTGTGCCTTTACTTCGATTGGCACCTGGTAGGTAGATCCACCAACACGACGTGAGCGAACCTCAACGGTTGGACGTACGTTATCTAGAGCTTTTTTCAAAAGTGAAACAGCCTCGGTGCCGCTCTTGTTCTTGGCTCCATCCAAAGCACCGTAAACAATTGACTCCGCGATGGACTTTTTGCCATCTAGCAAAATCTTGTTTACAAGCTGAGAAACAACCGGAGAACCATAAACCGGATCTGCAACTACTGGCTTCTTGGTAACTGGACCTTTACGAGGCATTATTTGCCTCGCTTTGCGCCGTAGTGGCTTCTTGCTTGCTGGCGGCCCTTAACGGACTGGGTGTCTAGTGCTCCGCGAACAATCTTGTAGCGAACACCAGGAAGATCCTTAACACGACCACCGCGAACTAGGACCATGGAGTGCTCCTGTAGGTTGTGACCTTCGCCCGGGATGTATGCAGTTACTTCAATTCCGTTGGAAAGCTTCACACGCGCTACCTTACGTAGTGCCGAGTTTGGCTTCTTAGGTGTGGTTGTGTAAACACGAGTACACACACCGCGTCGCTGTGGGCTGGCCTTAAGTGCTGGCGTCTTGGTCTTTGAGGCCTTCGACGTGCGTCCCTTACGGACCAACTGCTGAATTGTTGGCACTACATTTCTCCTTTAAGGTTTTCCCGCGGTCAAATACCGAGAAAAAATTTTCTTTAGTTTGCTGCCAGCCAACTTATTGGCTGTTTTGGCAAGACAATGCGTCCCGTAGGACGCTTTGCCCAGCCTAGCTGATTAGGCTCCAAGCGGTCAAATGGTTTATTCGACCGGCTCGGAGCTTGCCTCAACTGATTCTTCGTCCATCGAGAAGCTCAGCGCTGCCGCTGGTGATACCTCTTCGACTAGGGCTTCTTGACCCCAGATGCGGTTCGGGTAGCGATCTTCCTTGGCCTTTTCGGTTCCGTCTACCGAGATGTTGCGGTAGCCAGGTAGTCCGGTTCCAGCTGGAATTAGCTTTCCAATGATGACGTTTTCCTTTAGTCCTAGTAGCGGGTCGCTTCTTCGATCCAGTGCCGCCTGGGTTAGCACCCTGGTGGTTTCCTGGAAGGAAGCGGCCGATAGCCATGACTGAGCAGCCAAGGATGCACGGGTCATACCCATTACTTCCTGACGAGCAGATGCAGGCTTCTTACCCTCAGAAACCGCCTGGCGGTTAATGCGGGTGAAGCGGTTACGGTCGATGATCTCACCTGGAAGCATTTCAGTGTCTCCAGAGTCGATAACGGTAACCTTGCCAAGCATCTGGCGAACGATAACCTCAAGGTGCTTGTCGTGCAGTGGCACACCCTGTGAACCATAGATCGCCTGAACACCACGGATGATTTCGGCGGCAGCTTCGCGGCTTCCCTTAACCATCAATACCTCGTGAGGAATTGGAGTTCCATCAACTAGGTAGTCTCCGGCCTTTACGGCATCGCCCTTTTCGATCAGTAGATCATCTGGTGAGCTAACTGAAGTAATAGGTGTGTATGGAGATAGCTTCTTGAAGGTCTTCGAGGTTGTTCTGGAGAAAGAGTACTGAAGCGCTAGAGCTTCGGCTTCCTTCTCGGCAGCTTCACCAGTTGGACGAACATAAACATCGAACTTCTTGGCTCCAGTTGCGCTAGCAACCTCAACGATGTCAACGGTTCCTGGCCAGAATGCCATTACGGCAACCTTTCCAGCCTGACGCCATCCAACACGAGCTTCTAGCAAGTCAGTCACACCATTTAGACCTTGGGTGATGTCGTAGGAAATCAATCGCTCAACGCGAACCTTACGACCACCAATGGACTTCAAAATAGTCTGCTTCTTAGCGCTCGATGCAGCACCACCGGTGTGGAAGGTTCGCATTGTTAGCTGAGTACCAGGCTCACCAATTGACTGAGCGGCGATAATTCCAATTGCCTCTCCAAGTTCAACAGGATCTCCAGTAGCCAAGGAGTTTCCGTAACACTTGGCACAAACACCGTGAACTGATTCACAAGTTAGAACCGAACGAACAGCAACGGTCTCAAGACCTGCTGCTTTCATGGTCGCTACTAGCTTGGAGTCAATTGCGGTTCCAGCCTTGGCAATTGTCTTTCCGTCAGCCTTGATGTCAACAGCCGCACAACGAGCCAAGATCGATAGTTCTACTTGGTCATCGTCGAGTAGGTCCTTGTCTAGACCCTTGGTTGTGCCACAATCTGGTTCACGAACGATAACGTCCTGAGCCACGTCAACTAGACGACGGGTTAGGTAACCCGCAGCAGCAGTTTTCATGGCGGTGTCAGCGTTACCCTTACGAGCACCAGTTGCGTTAATGAAGTACTCATTCGCAGTTAGTCCAAGCAAGTAGTTTCCCTTGACCGGCATAGGTGCGAAGTCACCAGATGAAGTTGCAACCGGTCCACGCATACCCATGATCGAACGAATCTGTAGCAGGTTTCCACGAGCACCGGAGGTAACCATCTTGTAAATGGCGTTGTCCTTTGGAAGTGATTCTTCTAGCAAGGTACCGATCTCGTTAGTTCTCTTGAACCACAAAGCACCTAGCTCGTCACGACGCTCCAAGTCACTCTTTAGACCGTTGTCAAACGCTTCTTGAATCTTGGTGTGTTCTTTCTCACCATCAAGCAGGATCTTCGCGCGGGCCTTGTCAAAGTTTCCGGAGGTGTCGAAGTTTGCATCCGAGATGGACATCGAAACACCAGAACGAGTAGCCCAGTAGAAACCAACATCCTTGATGCGGTCTAGTGACTGGGCAACCTCAACGCGGCTAACGGAGTCAACAAGGTCAGTCACAATGCGACCGATTTCCTTCTTGCCAACGCGAAGCTCCTGGTAAGGGAACTCAACTGGAAGAGTTTCGTTGAACAACGCACGACCCAAAGTGGTTTCGCGAATTGCTGGCTCACCCTTTAGCGGCAAACGAATCTTGATCTTGGCGTTTAGATCCAAGAATCCAGCGTCGAATGCAAGCTGAGCTTCAGAGATTGATCCGTAAGCCGAACCTTCTCCCTTGACTGCCTCTTTCAAGGTGGTCATGTGGAATAGACCAATGATCATGTCCTGGGTAGGAGTTGCAACCGGACGACCATCGGAAGGCTTCAAGATGTTGTTTGATGCCAGCATCAAAACACGAGCTTCAGCCTGTGCCTCTACAGATAGTGGAAGATGGACAGCCATCTGGTCACCATCGAAGTCAGCGTTGAAAGCTGCACAAACTAGCGGGTGAAGCTGGATGGCCTTACCTTCTACTAGCAGTGGCTCGAAGGCCTGGATACCTAGACGGTGAAGGGTCGGTGCACGGTTTAGAAGAACCGGACGCTCCTTGATTACCTCTTCCAGAACACCCCAAACCTGTGGGCGAGATCTTTCAACCATGCGCTTTGCAGACTTGATGTTCTGGGCAAGACCCAAATCAACCAATCGCTTCATTACGTATGGCTTGAATAGCTCTAGAGCCATCAGCTTTGGAAGACCGGTCTGGTGCAACTTCAGCTGAGGACCAACAACGATTACGGAACGACCTGAGTAGTCAACACGCTTACCCAGAAGGTTCTGACGGAAACGACCCTGCTTACCCTTTAGAAGATCTGATAGGGACTTCAGTGCACGGTTTCCGGTTCCAGTAACAGCGCGGCCACGACGACCGTTGTCGAATAGCGCGTCAACAGCTTCCTGAAGCATGCGCTTTTCGTTGTTCAAGATGGTCTTTGGAACAGCGCCTAGGTCAACGAATCTCTTTAGACGGTTGTTACGGTTGATCACCCTGCGGTATAGATCGTTCAGGTCAGAGGTCGCAAAGCGGCCACCATCTAGCTGAACCATCGGACGAATTTCTGGAGGTAGCACAGGCAGAACATCCAAAACCATTGAGGTTGGAGGAGTGTTTGACTGCATGAAGCTGTTTACAACCTTTAGGCGCTTAATAGCTTGTGTCTGCTTAGAACCCTTGGTGGTTGCAATCTGCTCGCGAAGTTCCAGTGCACAACCTGCTAGGTCGAACTCTGAAAGAACGCGCTGCACGGCTTCAGCACCAATAGAAGTGTCGAAGAATTCACCATAGGAGTAGTCAAAGTGATCGAAGATCACGTCGTTCTGGATTAGGTCTCCAGCCTTTACGGTCAGATACATTCTCCAAGCCAGCTGCTCTTTTTGCAGGTTGGCAGGACGCTCTACTCGAGCAAACTCACGAACAATCTTGTCGGTCTTTTTCTTGAACTCAGAAATAAGCTGCTTAATCTGCTTTTCTTCAGCCGCTGGACGAACAACCGGTGATACCTCTTCGTCGTCTGCTGCTTCTGCTTCGGCAAGAGCTTTCTTGTTCCAGAAACCTTCAGGGTTCTTTTCTTCCTGATCGATTAGCTGCTCCAGGCTCTTTGCGAACTGAGCGTCAACCCAGGTTGGAGCTTCCCAAAGCTTGATTGCGTGCTGCAGGGAAAGACCCATTCCAGTTAGAGCGTCATACTCTGCCTGAGCAACAGAAAGCATTTCCTGCAATCTCTCGTCAGAGATGGTGCGCATTCTCGCTACGTAGTCTTCTTTGGTGAGACCTGCGTCAAGGGTTTTGTCCTCGTGGTGAATGGACATGATTCTGTAGGCGGCGAAGTAAATGATCTTCTCTAGGTCTTTTGGAGCCATGTTCAGTAGGTAACCCAATCTTGAAGGAACGCCCTTGAAGTACCAGATGTGAGTAACCGGGGCAGCTAATTCGATGTGACCCATGCGCTCACGACGAACTGAAGACTTGGTTACCTCAACACCACAGCGCTCACAAACAATTCCCTTAAAGCGAACGCGCTTGTACTTACCGCAGGTGCATTCCCAGTCCTTGGTAGGACCAAAAATCTTCTCGCAGAACAGACCGTCCTTCTCAGGCTTGAGAGTTCGGTAGTTGATGGTCTCAGGCTTCTTAACCTCACCGTGAGACCAAGATCTGATGTCATCAGCGTTTGCTAGTCCCACTCTGAGGGCGTCGAATGATTCAACTTCCATGATTTTTTCCTAATCTCTCTCTAAAATCCGGTGTATTCGTTGTCTGCGGTTAGGTTCTCGTTGCGAGATAGGTTGATGCCCAGCTCTTCAGCTGCGCGATCAAACTCGAAGTCATCGTCCTTCATCTGAACTGCCTGACCTTCGGCGTTTAGAACCTCAACGTTTAGAGCAAGAGACTGCATCTCTTTTGCCAAAACGCGGAAGGATTCTGGAATACCTGGAGCTTGGATGTTGTCACCCTTCACGATCGCCTCGTAGGTACGAACACGTCCGGTGATGTCATCTGACTTGATGGTAAGTAGCTCTTGCAGAGTGTGAGCTGCACCATATGCCTGCAGCGCCCAAACTTCCATCTCACCAAATCGCTGTCCACCGAACTGAGCCTTACCACCAAGTGGCTGCTGAGTAATCATGGAGTAAGGACCAGTGGAACGAGCGTGAATCTTGTCATCAACCAAGTGGTGAAGCTTCAGCACGTACATGTATCCAACAGAAATTGGCTCTGGGAATGGCTCTCCTGAACGGCCGTCAAACAAACGAGTCTTTCCGGTTTCGTTCACCAGTCTCTGACCATCCCTGTTAGGAAGGGTCGAGCCAAGCAATCCGATGATCTCGTCTTTAGAAGCACCGTCGAAGATTGGTGTTGCAACCTTGGTGCCAGGCTTACCCTCGCGCATTTCTGCAACGATGGCGTCTGCCCACTTGGCAACTCCTTCAACTTTCCAACCCTGCTTGGCAATCCAACCAAGGTGAGTTTCTAGAACCTGACCGAAGTTCATTCGACCTGGGATACCCAGTGGGTTCAAGATGATGTCAACTGGTGTTCCATCGTCCATGAACGGCATGTCTTCAACAGGAAGGATCTTAGAAATAACACCCTTGTTTCCGTGGCGACCAGCAAGCTTGTCACCCTCGGTGATCTTTCTGCGCTGCGCGATGTTGACAACAACTCTCTGGTTGATGCCAGCACCTAGCTCGTCATCTCCTGCTTCGATGTCAAACACCTTCACTGCAATAACGGTTCCGCCTTCACCGTGAGGAACCTTCAAAGAGGTGTCGCGAACTTCGCGGGATTTCTCATTGAAGATTGCACGAAGCAAACGCTCTTCGGCTGAAAGCTCGGTTTCACCCTTAGGTGTTACCTTTCCAACCAAGATATCTCCCGGTCTTACCTCGGCACCGATGCGAATGATTCCATTCTCATCAAGCTGTGCAAGGGCTTCCATAGAAACGTTTGGAAGATCTGCTGTGATTTCTTCCTTACCCAACTTGGTGTCTCGGGCGTCAACTTCGTATTCTTCGATGTGAATCGAAGACAAAGTGTCTTCCTTGACCAGGTTCTGGCTCAAGATAATGGCGTCCTCGAAGTTGTGCCCTTCCCAAGGCATGAACGCTACAAGTAGGTTCTTTCCAAGAGCTAGCTCACCGTTATCGGTCGATGGACCATCGGCAAGGACTTCCCCAGCCTCAATCTTCTGGCCAACTGAAACAAGTGGCTGCTGGTTGATGGCAGTTCCCTGGTTTGAGCGGTCAAACTTGCGAAGAAGGTATTCCTTCTTACGGCCGTTTTCTTGCTTGATCACAATTACGTTGGCTGCAACTTCTTCAACAACACCGGCGGTCTCAGCAATAACCAAGGCTCCGGAGTCAAAAGCTGCGGTTCTTTCCATACCGGTTCCAACAAATGGAGCCTCGGAGCGAACTAGTGGAACAGCCTGACGCTGCATGTTTGCACCCATAAGAGCACGTGATGAGTCATCGTGCTCTAGGAATGGAATCAACGAAGTTGAAACCGAAGCTAGCTGGCGAGGAGATACGTCAACGAAGTCAACATCTTCCTTGTCAAACTCAACAACGTCTCCCCGGAATCTCGCGAATACCTTCTTGTTAGCAAATGTCTTGTCTGCGTTCAAAGGAGTGTCAGCACCAGCGATTGCTTTGCCATCTTCGGCTGCTGCATCTAGGTACTCGATCTTTCCAGAAACCTTGCCGTTAGTTACCTTCAGGTAAGGAGTCTCGATGAAACCAAACGCGTTAATTCTTGCGTAAGCGGTCAAAGATCCGATCAGACCAATGTTCGGTCCTTCTGGGGTTTCAACCGGACACATTCTTCCGTAGTGGGAAGGGTGAACATCTCGAACTTCCATCTGGGCGCGCTCACGAGCGATACCTCCAGGACCAAGTGCGGACAAGCGACGCTTGTGCGCAAGACCTGCAAGTGGGTTGTTCTGATCCATAAACTGCGATAGCTGGCTAGCACCAAAGAATTCCTTGATAGCGCTAACTACTGGACGCAAGTTAATCAATGTTTGAGGAGTGATCGCCTCGATGTCCTGGGTCGACATACGCTCACGAACAACACGCTCCATACGAGATAGACCGATACGAACCTGGTTCTGGATTAGCTCTCCAACGGAACGAATTCTTCGGTTTGAGAAGTCATCGATGTCGTCAGCAGAAACGGCAATCTTTACAGCCTTGCCATTCATCTTTACTGGGAACTCGATACGGGCGTTCGAAGCAGATGCCTGGTTCGCGATTGACTGGTCAAACAGCAATAGGTACTTCAACGCGCCAATTACGTCACTTTTGGTCAAAGTGTTTACTTCTAGTGGCTCGTCGATACCTAGCTTGCGGTTTAGCTTGTGACGGCCAACCTTTGCAAGGTTGTATCTCTTGGACTCAAAGTAAGTTGAGTTAAGCCATGCAGCCGCTACTTCAGAACCGGCAGCTTCGCTACGAACCTTGCGGTAGAGCTCACGAAGAGCATCTTCCTTGGTCAAGATTGGGTTGGCAAAAACCTTTGACTCGTCATAAGCCAAAGTGTTTGCAATTAGGTCAACATCGTATTTCCAAGTTGGAGCAGCGCTTCCAACTGCCTTTTCGATGTCAGAAAACTCTGCAATGATTTCCTCTTTAGTGAAACCAAGTGCTTTCAAGAAGATAGTTGCAGAAACTTTAGTCTTGCGATCTACCTGTACCTGAACAATTGGCTGACCAAAACGAGCGATTGGCTTACGGTCATCTCTAACCCACTCGGTTAGAAATTCTAGGTAAGAACCACGAGATGGAATGATCTGCGCTTTGTTGTTTCGAACGTCTAGGTTTCCAGTGGTGTTAGTCGAAACCGAGAAGTAAACACCAGGAGATCGAACAAGCTGAGAAACAACAACACGCTCAGTTCCATTGATAACGAATGTTCCCTTTTCAGTCATGACTGGGAAATCTCCCATGAAAACGGTCTGTGACTTAATTTCACCGGTTAGGTAGTTGGTGAATTCCGCTTTGATATAAAGAGGTTGGGTGTAGCTCTTACCCTTGGTCTTGCACTCGTCTGGAGTGTAAGCAGGGTCATACAAAATTGGGTCACCAAAAACTAGACCCATCTTCGGGTCTTGTGATGAGTTTGCTGAGTCTTCGATCGGAGAGATCTCTTCGAATACTTCGTCAAGACCGGTCTTGGCCTTGTTGCCTTCTTTGGCTCTCCATGATGGTCCGCCAATCAGCCACTCGAAGCTTTCGGTTTGCAAGGAAAGAAGATCTGGAAGATCAATCTGTTCTTGAACCTTCGCGAACGATGGTCGTGATGCTAGACGGGTGTTTTTTGCGTTTTTCGAAGCAGCCAAGGCGGTCCCTCCAAGGGCACATTAGTTAGAAAGCGGTCAGATTTGGGGCTGTCCCGAAACCGATTGTCGCCACAATATGCGAACAGGGCACGCCAAAATATGCGCACTGGTTTTTTTGGGTCAAGTGGATACTCTATAACGATTTGGCAAAGTTGTAAACACCCAGTTTAAATACCCATGAATAGCGTTTTTGGGTGTATCCGCAGGGTTTAGCCCTCGGCCCGCTTCTCGCTCAGATAGTTCATGATTTCGGCAGTTGCGGGAAAGGGCTTCGTGCCGTCAAGAACCAAAGTTGCCGCCAGCTTGGGGTGCTGGGCAACAAAGTAGGTTTCTTCCCCTTCGAGCCACTTATCCAGCCAGGATTTGCCCCCAATCTCCAAACTAAAGGCCCTTGCCATGAGCGCGTCCTTGGGGGCATCAACAAAAATCGTGAAGTCGTAGGAGTCACGGAAACTTAGCTCCAGTGAGTAAACGCCTTCAATGATTACCTTTTGTCCAGCTGGGACGTTGAACTTCTGGGTCGATAGTGTGCCGTTTGCTTGGTCCATAACTCGGTATTTGATGTCCCTGTGGTCAAGAAGTGGCTCTGTTACCTCTTCAAAGAAGCGATCTAGATCATAGTTTTTGGCGATGGCGCTAAGGCGGTACTTGCTTTCAGGAAGAAGAAAAGAATCCATGGAGATTACGGTTGCGCCAAGGTCAGTGGCAAGCTGGGCAGCAAGAGTGGACTTACCCCCACCGCCAGGGCCATCAATGGCGCAGGCCTTCCAGTGCAATTGAAACTCCCTGTAAATCTAAAGTATTAGCATTTAGAGCTGTTCACTAAATGAATTGAATTAAGTATAAGCAGAGTGAGGAAGTCTCACCAAATGCTAAACAAGGTGTCAAAGGTTTTTACAAATTAGGAAAAAGCAGCTCAAGAGTTAGCTCGTCCAACGCGCTGTAAGTAGGCCAAGTAGCCAAACAGTGGAAAAGCCAGTGCGAGAGATCCAAGGTACACCCATAGCAAAATCAGGTTCTCTGGACCCGACTCAAAACCACCGAAGTTTTCCTCGGGGACCAAGAATCTGATTGCCACAGCAATTGCCACAAACACAAAGAAGATTCCCCAGAGAACATAGCTAGGTTGGGCCGGACCATCTGATTCAGCCTTGCGAGCGCCAAAGTAAGCACCTAGAGCGGGCAAGAAGATAGCAGCTCCAAACTGAGGCATGAACCAGAACAAGATGAAACCTAGTAGGGCAATGACCCCAAATACGGTCATGTGTTTTCTGTAATTCATCTGAAACCTCTCTAGTTATCTCCTGTGGCGGTGACGGTGGGATTTGAACCCACGGTGCGCTTTCACGCACACAACTTTTCGAGAGTTGCACCTTCGGCCGCTCGGACACGTCACCAGAACAAAGCTTAGTGTTTAGCGCCGTTTCTCAAAAAAGTCCTTTAATACCTTGGAGCACTCGTCTTGCATTACACCTGTTATTACTTCAACTGGTGAACCGAGTCTGGAATCGCGCACCAGGTCATACCTAGACCCAGCTCCCCCAACCCGTTCATCAAAAGCCCCGAAAACTACCCTTGGGATACGAGCGGCAACTATCGCTCCCGCGCACATCACGCATGGTTCCAAAGTGACCACCAGGGTAAGTTCTTCTAAGCGCCACTTAGAAGATGCTTTGCCAACTCTTTGAATGGCCAAGATCTCGGCGTGAGCGGTTGGGTCTCCGGTTGCCTCGCGCTCGTTGTGTGCGGAGGAAACTAAGTTTCCATCTGGGTCAACTAACACCGCGCCAACCGGCACATCTTGGCCAGATTGGTTGGCTTCGGCCAAAGCCATTGTCATGGCCGAATCCCAAGTGTTAGTCATTTCTTATTCACTCCCTTACTCCAAGTATTCCAACACTTTGGCTCATCTTGGCACCAGCTTGCACCCACTAGATTTACTTGTATGCGCACCCACATAGCCAATCACCCGCTGGTAACTCACAAGCTCACGGTCCTTCGCGACAAGAACACTCCTTCTCCTACCTTTAGGCAGCTTGTTGAGGAATTAGTGACACTACTTACTTATGAGGCAACGAGGGAAATAAAGGTGCAGGAGATAACAATTGAGACTCCACTTACGAAAACCACCGGTGTTCACCTAAGTACTCCACTTCCATTGATTGTTCCAATCCTTCGAGCAGGACTGGGAATGCTCGATGGCATCCTAAAGTTGCTTCCAACCGCCGAAGTTGGATTTCTTGGTATCAAGCGCAATGAAGAAACTCTTGAGCCTTTCACCTACGCCGAGCGTCTTCCAGATGATCTAACCGGTCGCCAGGTATACATAATCGATCCGATGCTCGCTACCGGTGGCACCTTGATTGACTCCATCAAATATGTTTTCGATCGTGGAGCAGTAGAAGTAATTGCCATTTGTCTAATCGGATCACCCGAAGGGCTGAAGGCTGTTGAGCAAGCTGTTGGGAACAAAGACGTGACGATTGTGTTGGGTGCTTTGGATGAGAAGCTCAACGAAATCGGATACATCGTTCCAGGGCTTGGCGATGCAGGAGACCGTCTCTACGGTCTCGCTGACTAGTAATCTTTAGGTTTTTCTTGCCTGCCAACACAGCTCTCATTCAGGAAATCACCGACAAGGTTCTTGAGCAGATTGATCTTGGGAACACCACACCGATTGTTCTAATTGATGGAAGATCCAACTCTGGCAAATCGACCTTTGCAAAGTCTTTGCAAGAGAGTCTCTTCAAGCAAGGCGAGTCATTACCGAGAGTTATCCATATGGATGATCTTTATCCCGGGTGGGAAGGGTTGAGACTTGGGGCAGATTATCTGAACCGATTCATTCTTGAACCACTAACCAAAAAACAAACGGCATCGTGGCAACAGTGGGATTGGGCGCAAAACCAGCGCGGCGCCTGGATGGAATTTTCCGGAGGAACTCCATTAATAATCGAGGGGTGTGGGGCGCTGGGTCATCGCGCCTCTTCCGTTGCATTCTTGCGGATTTGGCTGGAAGCTAAAGAACCGGTTCGTCAGGCTCGTTGGTTAGAGCGTGAAGGAAATCTCGACAAGTTTGATATGTGGGCTGCCCAGGAGCTTGATTTCTATGCTCGAGAAAAATCAGCGTCACTGGCTGATTTTGTTATCGCAACCGACAACTAATGGCTCTAGGCTGCGGCTTTAGATTTGTTGTTTTTGTACCAAGACCTAATTCCCGCAACCAGGGAAGCAGCGATTACCAACACCGCAAGGATGTAAGTGGCGTCTTTGACTAGTGGAATGCTCGCGGCAAAGTAGCCGGCAAGAGATAGCCCCATTCCCCAGACCACTGCTCCAACTAGGTTGGCTGAAAAGAACTTGTAGTAATTCATTTTTCCAATGCCCGCAATAACTGGGATTAGGACTCTTGCCATTGGAATGAATCTTGCAATAACTACGGCCCACCAACCCCAGGCTTTATAGAACTTCTCAGCTTTTCCGATAGCGCTTTGAATGATCGCGCCTTGTCTTTTATCTAGGTATGGCCTGCCGAAGTGTCGACCAAGTGTGTAACCAACTTGATCTCCTAACCAAGCAAAGATTCCTATTCCAATGCTGAGAGCCCAGATGTTGATAGTTTCTGGAAAACTAGCCGCAACCAAACCTGCGGCAAATACAAGTGAGTCACCTGTAATAAAAGGTATGAAGGCCCCAATAAGTAGTCCGGTTCCTGCAAAAACCAACGCCCAAACAGCCGCAACAAAGAGAATCGGGCCGATCTGGTCATACCAGAGAGCTATTTGTTCGGTTATGGGCACCTATTAACTCTAAGGCTTGCCGTGCAAGACAATTTCCTCAAGAGGAAGCCTGGTTCGAGGAGCAATCTCTCGCTCGTAAGCAGCTCCCTCAAACACATCAGGTGATGTAACTTTGCCAATTGCTACAACTACCGCAACTTCGAATTCTGCAGATATACCAAGGCTTTCTTGGATTACCTCCGGGGTAATTCCACTCATTTGATGAGAGTGCAGGTCTAGAGATTGCGCTTGCACGGTCATTAGTGAGACAGCCAATCCTGCATCATAGAAATTCTTGGCGCTTGATGTGCCATCCTCATTTTTCTTGATTGAAATCACGATCATGGCTGAAGCAGTAGGTGCCCAGGCCTGGTTAAAGCCACCAAGTCCCGCTGTCACCTTTTCGTGAACATCAGTTCCTCGAACCGCTACTGAGAATCTCCACGGCTGGCCATTACTTGCAGAAGGGGCCCAGCGACCAGCTTCCAAAATAGAAAGCAGATCATTATCTGCAATTAGGTGGTTAGCGTCATAGGCCCTAGGGCTCCAACGCTTTTCCAATAGATCGGTAAGGGGTGCGGAAGTTTCAGGTTTTTTGTTCATTTGATTCCCAACTAAGAAAGAGTGTTTATTGTTCCCTGGTTTAGCTAATTGCTTTAGCTAACTGCTGCGTCAAGTGCTGCAAGTAGCCCATCGACGTCTGATTCTTGGGTATCCCAAGCGCACATCCAGCGAACCTGGCCTGTTGCCTGATTCCATACATAGAATCGGTAAGTTTCAAGTAATTTGTTGGTGATCTTTTCCGGCAGGATCGGGAACACAGCGTTTGCCTCAGTTGGGTTCGGGATTGTGACAAGTGAGCTCTTGGCCGCTATCGCAACAACTCCCCCGTAGAGCTTTTTCGCCATCTGGTTCGCGTGTTTTGCGTTAGCTAGAGCTAGAGCAGCTTTGTTCCCAAAAAGTGCATTTAGCTGGGCCGAGACGAAGCGCATTTTTGAAGGCAGTTGCATAGAGGTCTTTCGAAGAAATGGCATAGCCTCTGCAAGTTGTTTTCCGCGAGGAGTACTTGAGTCAATAACAACCACAGCTTCTGCACCCAAGCCGCCAATCTTAGTTCCGCCAACTGATACTAGATCTACCCCGACATCGGTGGTGAACTCTTTGAAAGACAACCCCAGAGCCGCTGCTGCATTCGAAATTCTCGCTCCATCTAGGTGAAGCAAAAGCCCATGCTTGAGGGTAACCTCGGCAATCTTTTTGATTTCTGCCGGTTTGTACAAAGTACCTAGCTCCGTGGTTTGGGTGATGGAAACAACTCCAGGTTGTGCTCTGTGAACAACACCCATGTCAAAAATCTGCGACTCGATAAGTTCGGGAGTTAGCTTTCCATCAGGGGTTGGAACAGTCCAAAGTTTTAATCCAGCCATCTTTTCTGGAGCGCCACCTTCATCGACATTGATGTGTGCAGTGTCCGCGCAGATAACTGCTTCCCACCTCTGGAGGGCCGCTTGCAACGCAACAACATTCGCGCCGGTTCCATTGAAAAGCGGAAAGCCAACAGCATTGGGGCCAAAATTTTCCAGCACAACTTTGTTGAACTTTTCTGTTTCGGTGTCATCACCATAGGCAATCTCATGACCCTCATTGACTTGGCTCATCGCCTCAAATACTGCTGGGTGAACACCTGCATAGTTATCGCTAGCAAATCCGCGCCAGATTTTTCTTGTTGTCATCTTCTGTTCGCTTCTTTCTCTAGCTATCGCTCAGGTCTGATTCTGGAATTGCCGGTGGTCTGTTCTCAAATGCGGTTGATAAAACAACAGTAGTTTGGGTCGAGCAATTTGTCTGGGCTCTAATCTTGCCCAGTAGTGCTTCCAAGTCCGCAGGCTCGGAAACATTCACCTTGACTATATAGCTTTCTTCTCCTGCAACACTCCAGCAGCCCTCAATCTCCGAAATGGATTGCAGCTGAGCTGGAATCGAATCTGGGGCTGCAGGATCAATCGGTGTCAGTGAAACAAATGAGGTCAGACTCAACCCCACTTTGCGCAAATCCAATTTGGCCTGGTAACCCAAAATCAGGCCACGAGTTTCTAGGCGCTTTATTCTTTGGTGCAGCGTTGATGTCGGTAATCCAACCTCAACAGCAAGATCTTGTAAGGAACGCTCAGAGTCCTCAGCTAAGAGAGTGAGGATTTTTCGGTCTATAGCTTCCATAAATACTTGCCGCCTTAGGCAGTAACGCCTTTTGTTGAAAGAATCACATCTTGTAAGTTGCGATTTAGAGTATCGAAGAAAACATTCAATGGGAACTCGTCGTCTAGCACTGCGTTCACCATTTCCTTGAGCTCACCCTCAACCGGAAGTGCATCCGCACCCTTGGCCCAGGTTGAAGCAGGGTGAGGTTGAACGAGGTCGCTTACAAATTCGTAAGACGCCATCCACTGAGCCACTCTAGATCTATCGATGCCATCGTGATAGAGACTTTCGACCTCGCCACAAAGGGCAACAATCTGCTCGTTGACCTTGTCCCAATCAAAGCTCAGTTTGTTGTCAGTCCACTTCAAGCCACCGTGGCGGTGTAGATAACTGAAAATGATCTGCCCACCCAGTCCGTCGTAGTTTCTAACTCGTGGACCAGTAATTGGAAAACGGAACAAACGATCAAACAAGATTGCGTAGCGAATGTACTTTCCAAGTCTTTCGCCCTGGTCATCCAATACAAATGTCTCTCTGAATGTGGACAAGTCGCAGCGCAATTCCTCTAGTGCATACATCCAAAATGGCATGCGCTGCTTGATCATGAATGGATCAAATGGTAGATCTCCCTTGGAGTGAGTGCGGTCGTGAATCAAGTCCCACAGCACATAGGTTTCTTGTGCCAGGAGCTGATCGTTGACAACTCTTTCTGCATCAGGAGGAAGAGGCAGGAATAGAAGCTGTTGGGCAGCTCTAGTGACCATGCGGAATCTGGCAGCCTCACGGTCGCAGAAGATTCCTCCCCAGTAGAACTTGGCTAGCTCCCTGGTTGCCACTGTTTCTGGGAAGAACACTGCCGAGAAGGTGTCGTAGCCAGAAGTAAAGGCCACAAATTCAATCGGAACAAACGCGCTGTTCTGGTAAACCTGCTCTTTTTCGGCAAGCCAGTCAGGCCAGAAGGTGTTGGTAATGACCGCCTCAAGGTTTCGGTTCGGGTTGCCGTTTTGGGTATACATGGCAAAAACGGCAAGGTTCTCAACGTTGTTCTCACGCTTGAGGTCAGGGCGGAATAGCTCCAAAGAGTCATAGAAATCAGGGACATTAAAGCCGCCTTCAGCCCATGCCTTGATGTCTTTTTTGACCTGAGTCAAATAGTCAATCTGGTGCGCAAATCTTGGAGTCAGCTCCGTGATTGCTTCTAACACAAGGGCAATTTGCTTTTTGGCTTCTTCGAGATCGTGTGCAGTTGAATCTATCGATCCGTCTTTGATTTGCATTGGCTTTATAGCCTCCACTGCAGCGGCAAGTTTTAGCCAGCTTGGGTCAGTCGCAGCCCAAGATGGGTCTTTTCTGGTTTGCGCTAGTGCAGCGGCTTTTCCACCAGAAACCCATGATGCGATGTTGATCCAAAAGTTTTTGTTGTCTAGCTCATCGATTGAGTCATCACCAAAAATGTCGCTGTCTGCAAGAACAACTACTCGACCTTTGCCGAAGTTAGTTGCTGCAACTAGAGCTGCCTCTGAGGGTGTTGCAGAACTTGAGCTGGTTGCAATCACGTGAGCATCAGAACCATCTTTTATTTCTAAAACTCCGGAGCGATAGAAAGCAGTTTGCTCTACTTTGAAACCAAGATCAAATTCAAATGATTTCTTCAGATCAGCAAGCACCCAGGTTGCAACACCTTTGAAGTTGTTTTCAGAATCCTGAACGGTGGCGTTTGCAATCTTGATACCGAATTGCTCAGTGAGCTCCGAAAAATTATTTCCATACTTTGGCTGTTCGGATTCTCCTAGAACCACAAGACCGCCACCGGCGTTCACAAAGTCTCTAACAGCTGAGATCTCATCGGAAGTTAGCTTCGGTGAACCCTCACCTAAGGTTTTCTCCCAATCATCATCGGATGCGTGAGGGATAACTAAAACATCAACTCCGCTCAAAGACTCTTTAGTGAAAGTTCCTGTTTCGTGAGAGCGAACTCCAAACCCCGATGCTTCAGCTGAGAGCACTAACTTTGAGTATCCAGAATCTTGAGGGTTGCCAGGGTTTAGCTCCTTGGCCTTCTCGGCATCAATGCTCCAAGCCTGACGGTGAGACTGGTCGATGAGAATTTGGGTCGCTTTTTGCATTCCGGAGACTTCCTTTGAATAAATTCCTGATTTGAATCAAAATACCAGATTTTTTACTCAAATAGGAAGGGATTTATGTCGAATACACCGATAACTAAGGGATTTACGGCAGATTAGCTGGCTGCGGGCTGTTTAGCCTCGTACTTTTGACCAGCTAGCCAGCTTCCGATCAAAACCAGAGGAAGTCCTATCAGAAGGCCTGGGGTAATTGGCTCGCTCAGGAACACGACTCCAAGAAGCAGTGCCACCAGAGTGTTGATGTAAACAATCAGTGTCGCCCTCGGGGCACCTATTTCCTTTATGAGCGCAAAGAAGAGCACAAAAGCCAGGGCGGAACAAATGGCACCCAAGCCCAGAAGCGCCAACCAGGAATCAAGGCTTGGAGAATTTGCTATCTCCAGAGGTAACTGGGTACCTGCCGGAATTAAATAGGCAAGAGCTACGAAAACCATGGACAGGCTTACAACTCCAGTGGTCGGCACAAACCCAATCTTGTAAGAAATAACAGCAGGTGCAATCGCGTAGCCAATGGATCCAAGGATGACAGCGCCGACCCAGATTGGATCCACAATTCCCTGGAGTGAGTCGATACCTACCAGTGCGACAACTCCAGCGAATCCAACAACCATTCCAATTAGGGTCTTAGGGTTTCTGATCGACTTGTCACCTAGGAGGCTGGCGACAACAACACCAAACATAGGAACTGTTGCAATTAGCAAAGCGGTAAGGCCAGAAGAGATGTGTCTACCAGCCTCAGTGATTAGCCACCATGGAATAACCATTTCCATGACTGCAAAGAATAAAACCCATTTCCAGTGCTTGAGCGCAATCTTTAGGGCACCGGAGTTCAGAGCCAGCGGGACCATAATGGCAGCCCCAATTAGTACGCGGATGAAGATGATTGAGTAGCTCGAAAAATCCTCAAGCGCTATTTGAATAAAGAAGTAAGGCAGTCCCCAGGCTAGCCCGGTCGCCAAAAACAACAAGAGGGCTTTGCGGGACATGCAATAAGCCTAGCTGCTTGGTTACTGTTCGGAGCGCTTGATCATTCGCGTTAGGAACTCTTTAGTCCTAGGCTCCTTGGGGTTGTCGAAGAAATCTTTAGCTTCACCCTGTTCCAGAATTTTTCCCTTTTCTAGGAAAATCACCCAGTCGGCAACTTCTCTTGCAAAAGAGAGCTCGTGGGTTGCCATCAAGATGGTAGTTCCAGATGCCTTTAGGTCTTTAATCAATGACAGCACTTCCCCAACCAGCTCTGGGTCTAGCGCGCTAGTTACCTCATCAAGCAACAAAACCTTGGGCTCCATGGCAATAGCTCGGACAATTGCGGTGCGCTGTTGCTGTCCCCCGGAAAGTTTGTCTGGGTAAGAGTCCGCTTTATCAGCAAGACCAATTCTCTCTAGCCAAGTAAGAGCTTTCTTCTTAGCTTCTTCCTTCGGCATCTTCTTGACGTGTATCAAAGCCAGAGTGATGTTTTCCAAAATTGAAAGATGCCCAAATAAGTTAAAGGACTGAAAAACTAGTCCAATCTGTTCGCGAACTTTGTCTTGGTCAACATCGGGCTCGGAGATCTCAACGCCTTCTAGGAAGATCTGTCCATCGAGAATGTCCTCCAGTAAATTCACACACCGCAACACCGTTGACTTTCCAGATCCAGAAGAGCCAATCACAGCAACAATCTGGCCTGGAAACACCTCAAGGTCCACTCCATCAAGTACTACCTTTGTGTCGTAGTTCTTTTTGAGGTTGACTACCTTGAGTCTTGGCTTAGTCCAATCGATCACAGTGCGTTACCTGCCTGTTCACGTTCGGAATACTTCCTTTGAATTCGATCAGCTAGCCTCACTGTTGGAATCGCTAGCAAGACAAACAGTAAGCCAGCAACAACATAAGGAGTAAAGTTTGCAAACTTTGCGACTTCAATCTGAGCACCACGAACAGCGTCAATTGCACCAAGTACGGATATCAATCCAACGTCTTTCTGCAAGGCAACAAAGTCATTCATCAGAGGAGGGACAACTTTTCGAATAGCCTGCGGCAAAATAACTAACCTCATCGACTTTGGATAGCTAAGACCTAGAGATCTTGCCGCCATGCGCTGCGATGGGTGAACGGCTTCGATTCCGGCTCTGAATACTTCGGATACATAGGCGCTATAGGTAAGTGTCAGTGCGATGATGCCTAGAATCTCGGAAGGAATGCGTCCAAGAAATTCCAACCTCAGCCCTGGGATTCCAAATCCAACTAGGTACAAAACAATAATCAGTGGCAGACCTCGAAATAGGTCAACATACCCTTGAGATAAAACTCTGAGTGGGAAAAACACGGGGTTTTTTAGCGTTCTAAAGATTGCCAACAAGAGACCAAAAACCAACACGAGAATTGCCGCTGCAACTAGAACTCGAAGATTTAGTAGCAACCCGTCAAAAACTCTTGGAAAAGCGGCAACCGCTACATCCCAATCAAAAAAGAACCCTTGGACTCTTTCCCAACCCGGTGTTGCCAACAACCCAAACCAAACCAGAGCTGCGAACGCCAGAGTCGAAAGTAGTGAAACCGCAATTGATTTCTGCTTACGCTTGGCTCGCCAAACCCGGCGGCGACGTTCCGCTTCTGATGGGTTCGAATCTGACATAGCTCCCCTATTAGAAAAGGGGGTGGTTTCCCACCCCCTTAACAATTTACTGCCTTACTTTAGAACTGGCGCACTGGTGTCAGTTAGCCACTTCTTCTCTAGCTCTGCAAGTTTTCCGTTGTCACGCAGTGCCTTGATGGCTGCGTTAACGGCTGCAGTTAGAGCTGAGCCCTTGTCTAGTACTAGACCAAAGCTGTCTCCACCTTCGGCTCCAGCAATCTGTCCAAGAATCTTGCCGTCGGTTAGATCACAGCAGGTTAGGTACAGTGCGGTTGGAAGGTCAACAACAAGTGCGTCAAGCTGTCCGCTCTGAAGCGCTGCCTTTGCGTCGTCGTTGGAGTTGAATGCCTGAGCTCCAGCGGTTGGAGTAATAAACTCCTCAATCGCTGTGAAGCTGGTGGTAGCTGAAGCTGCACCAACAAGCAGTTCCTTTAGATCTGCAAGTGAGGCGGCGTTCTCAGCGGCCGATCCAGCAACTGTGATAACTGTCTGAGTAGTTGTGTAGTAAGGGTCTGAGAAGTCAACATTCGCCTTGCGCTCTTCAGTAATGGTGTACTGCTGCAAGTTGAAGTCGAAGTTCTTAGCTCCTGGAGCAATTGCCTCGTCGAATGTGGTGCGAACCCATACAACGTCCTCAGCTGCAAAGCCAAGCTCAGCTGCGATTGCGTAAGCAACTGCTGCCTCAAAGCCCTCGCCTGATTCAGGTGCATCTCCAACTACCCATGGCTCATAGGCTGGTAGGCCAGTTCCGATGGTTAGCTTGCCTGGAGTGATGGTGGTGATTGCTGATTCATCTGTTGCTGCGGTGTCTGCAGGTGCGCAACCAGTTAGGGCAAATGCCACAATGGCTGCTGCTGCAATTCCCGACCTTATGCGGGATAGTGTGCTCTTTCTTGACATGATTTGTATCTCTTTCTGTTTTTGCCGGAGGCCGACTTGGTTGGATATGAAGGTATTTACTTGATTTGTTGTGTTGGAAATTTGCGGAGCTTTACCCCCGCGGCTTAGTTCACCGTTGAAAAAACGCAGAAACCAAGCGTCTAGAGCATTCGCTCCATAGACGCCATAGACATACCCATTGCACAAACGGCAGATAGCGAAGAACGCAATTCTGTCATCTCGGGTACCTCTCTAGTTTGGTTAGTAATGAAAATCATAGTGGCATATTTCTAGGTCTACAAAATCCAATGCCGTGCAAGTTTGTCCTGCCCGGTGCCAGTAATCGGCCTGCCGTATGGGTCTTCTTGAAGATAGGCTTGAATCCAATGACGGGGAGTTGTTTTGAGTAATCAGGTTCGAGTTTCCTTTGAGGTCTACCCTCCCAGGGACCAAAACTCTGGCGAGAGCCTAGAAACCTCCATAATCGAGCTCGCCAAAATGGACCCGACCTTTATATCGGTGACCTTTGGGGCCGGGGGCTCTTCGACCAAGAATTCCCTAGAAGTTTTGAAGTTCATCCTCAAAAACACCCAAGCAGCGGCTTTGGCGCACCTAACATGCGTTGGCCATAGCTTTTTGGAAACTAAGGCGTTGGTCAATCAATTTATGGATGAGGGAATCACTGACTTTCTAGCCCTAAGAGGAGATCCCCAGCCTGGGATGCCACTCGAGCCTAAAGGTGAGCTAAAGACTTCTTCCGAGCTAGTGCAATTGATTTCTCAGGTTCACAAAGAACGTGGAAATAGCAGATCCGAGCTCAATGTCGCGGTAGCAACATTTCCTAACGGTCATCCCGACTCTGACAGCATCAGTCAAGACATCCAAGCCCTGCTAGCTAAGCAAAACGCAGGAGCAGATTATGCCATCACCCAGGTTTTCTTCTTTGCTGCAGATTACGTGAGGTTTGTGAAGCTAGCCAAAGACGCTGGAGTCACAATCCCGATTTTGCCGGGCATCATGCCGGTCACGTCTATGCAACGCCTGAATCGAGTGATTGAGCTAACCGGTGAGAAAAACCCAGAAGGCTTAGCCAAACTCCTTGGTGTCACCTCCAAAGATGATGCCAAGCTGGCAGGAATTGACTGGGCAGCTAATCTTGTATCAGAGCTAGTTGATGAAGGTGCGCCCGGGGTGCACCTTTACGCATTCAACCAACACGAAAGCGTCACTCAGGTTCTCCAAAGAGCAGGAATTCGTTAATGCACTCCATTAAATCAATGGCCTTTGCGCCAAGAGCGCAAGCGCTTCTTGACGCACTCGCCACCCGCGTGGTGATTGCCGATGGTGCGATGGGTACTGAGTTACAGGAGCGTAAACCTACGCTTGAGGATTTCCAGAACTTAGAAGGTTGTAATGAGATTCTCAATGTCACAAGACCCGACATAGTAAAGAGCGTTCACGACGCCTATTTTGAAGCCGGGATCGATTGCATCGAGTCCAATACCTTTGGAGCAAACTGGTCAAACCTATCCGACTACGGAATCGAAGATCGAATTGAAGAGCTAGCTGAAGTTGGGGCAAGAATTGCTCGTCAGTCCGCAGATGGTTTTAGTGAGAAAGACTCCAGGCCGCGCTGGGTTTTGGGTTCGATGGGACCTGGAACAAAGCTTCCAAGCTTGGGCCACGTTGACTACGCGTTTCTGAGAGATACCTTCAAAGAACAAGCTGTTGGACTAATCAAGGGGGGCTCCGATGCTTTCCTAGTCGAGACCTCGCAGGACCTACTCCAAACCAAAGCGGCCATTAATGGCTGCCGGTTGGCGATAGTTGAAACCGGCACCAGGCTGCCAATCTTTGTTGAAGTAACTGTTGAAACCACTGGAACCATGCTTATGGGTTCAGAAATTGGTGCGGCACTTACCGCAATCGAACCACTTGGTGTGGACATGATCGGTTTGAACTGTGCAACGGGACCCACCGAAATGAGTGAGCACCTTCGTCAGCTTTCGAAGCACTCCAGAGTTCCAATCATGGTTATGCCAAACGCAGGTCTTCCGGTTCTAACTGCCACTGGTGCCAGCTACCCACTGGGACCTGAAGAGTTGGCAACTGCTCACGAGCAGTTTGTAAAAGAATTCGGCTTGGCAATGATTGGTGGGTGTTGTGGCACAACGCCTGCTCACTTGAAGGCGGTTGTTGACCGACTCGGTCAATTAAGCACTCACTCAAGAACCATCGAGATTGAGCCGGGTGTTGCAAGTTTGTACCAGCATGTTCCTCTGACTCAAGACAATACCTATCTTGCAATTGGTGAAAGAACTAATGCCAATGGTTCTAGAGCATTCAAGCAAGCAATGCTTGATGAAAGATGGGATGACTGCGTCGACATCGCGCGCAAGCAAGTTCGCGATGGCGCTCATTTGCTGGATGTCTCTGTTGACTATGTTGGCCGAGACGGTGTCGCCGACATGCGAACCCTGGTTTCAAAACTAGCCAGCGCTTCAACATTGCCACTTGTTATTGACTCGACTGAGCCAGCGGTTATTCAAGCAGGTCTGGAACTAATCGGTGGAAGACCTGTTGTGAACTCGGTGAACTTCGAAGACGGCGATGGGCCAAATTCTCGCTTTGCCAAGATCATGCCACTAGTAAAAGAACACGGTGCAGCCGTGATTGCGCTAACCATTGACGAGCAGGGTCAGGCCAGAAACCAAGCCGACAAGGTTCGTATCGCTTCCAGGTTGATTGACGACCTTGTTTCCAAATGGGACATGAGAGTTGAAGACATAATCGTCGATGCCCTTACTTTCCCGATAGCCACTGGGCAGGAAGAAACTCGTCGAGACGGCCTGGAAACCATTGCCGCCATCAAAGAAATCACCACCAAGTACCCAGGCATTCACACCACCCTAGGTGTCTCCAACGTTTCCTTCGGATTGAACCCGGCGGCTAGATCGGTCCTGAACTCGGTTTTCCTGCACGAAGCTACCCAGGCAGGACTCGATTCCGCCATAATCGACGCCGCCAAGATTGTTCCACTGGCGGACATGCCAGAGGATCGACTAAAGGTCGCTCTTGATTTGATTTACGACCGCCGCGAATACGACGCGGACGGCAATCTCACTTATGACCCGTTATCTGCCATGTTGGATCTATTCGATGGTGTTGACTCCGCATCGATTCGCGATGCTCGCGCAGCTGAGCTAGCAGCATTGCCAGTCAACCAAAGACTTGAGAGACGAATCATCGATGGGGACTCCAAGGGTCTAGAAGACGATCTCGAACTGTCAAGATCTGAAGGAAACAAGCCGCTTGCAATCATCAACGACTACCTGCTTGCTGGGATGCAAATTGTTGGGCAGCGCTTTGGTGCCGGCGAGATGCAGCTACCTTTTGTTTTGCAATCTGCCGAAGTTATGAAATCAGCCGTCGCTCTTCTAGAGCCATACATGGAAAAAAGTGAAGCTGCCGGCAAGGGAAAGATTGTCCTAGCCACAGTTCGAGGCGACGTTCACGACATTGGCAAAAACCTCGTTGACATTATCTTGACAAACAACGGCTATGACGTGGTGAACATCGGTATCAAGCAGCAGGTTGCTGACATCATAAAGGCCGCTGAAGAGCACAATGCGGATGTAATCGGTATGAGTGGTCTACTTGTGAAATCAACCGTTGTTATGCGTGAGAATCTTGTCGAACTTGGGTCACGAGGACTTGCCAAGAAGTGGCCAATCATTCTGGGCGGCGCTGCCTTGACCAGATCTTTTGTTGAAGACGACTTAGCTGGCGAGTTTGATGGAACGGTGCGATACGCCAAAGACGCTTTTGAAGGACTCGATCTGATGGAGCCGCTGGTTGCAATTGCCCGCGGCGCCGATGCCGAATCAGTTGGTTTGAAGCCGCTAAAAAAGAGAATTCATGCTCAGAGCAAGTTGGTTCTAACTGAACCTGAAAACATGCCATCACGGTCAGATGTAGCTAGCGATAACCCTGTTCCAACACCTCCTTTCTGGGGAACCAGAATTGTGAAGGGTATCGCGCTTGCCGACTTCTCTTCTTACTTGGACGAGCGTGCAACATTCATGGGCCAATGGGGACTAAAGCCCACCCGAGGTGATGGTCCAGGTTACGAGGAGCTAGTTAGAACCGAAGGAAGACCGAGGCTTAGATATTGGTTAGATCGCATTCTCTCTGAGGCAATTGCTGACGCATCGGTTGTTTACGGATACTTCCCTGCGGTTTCAGAAGGCGAAGATCTAATTGTTTTGCACCACGATAACGATCCATCCGGACAAGTTGGCAAAGCTGGTTTACTTGCACCCGATGGCGGATCGGGCGGAGCTATCGGCACTGACCGAATGAGATTTAGCTTCCCAAGACAAAGAAGAGATGGCCACCTTTGCCTATCCGATTACATTCGCTCCAGAGCATCAGGTGAGATCGACGTGTTTGGGGTTCAGCTTGTGACCTTTGGTTCTGCTGTGGAAAAAGTTACCAAAGTGCTTTTCGAAGACAACAGCTACCGCGACTACATGGAGCTAAATGGTTTGGCGATGCAGCTCACCGAGGCCTTGGCCGAGTACTGGCACTCTCGAATTAGAGCTGAGCTTGGTTTTGCCAATGAAGAACCAGAAGACATGCAGGGATACTTCGACCTAAAGTATCGCGGTGCTAGGTTCTCACTTGGTTACCCAGCATGTCCTGAAATGGAAGATCGCAAAAAAGTAGTTGAGCTACTGATGCCTGAGCGAGTTGGAGTCAGCCTGTCTGAAGAATTACAGCTTCACCCAGAGCAGTCAACCGATGCTTTTGTATTCCATCACCCTGAGGCTAAATACTTCTCCGTATAGCTTTTATCTAGTGAAGCTTCTTTTTCTCGATCTTGGTTCCCTCAACGTCTACGTCTGGCAAAGCCTTGTCTAGCAACTTTGGAATCCACCAAGCAGACTTGTCAAGAATTGTCATTGCCGCAGGAACCAGAATGAGCCTGACTAAGAAGGCGTCAATCAAAACACCGATTGCTAAACCAAAGCCAATGGGACGGATTGTTGCAAGGTGCGAGAAGGCGAACCCACCAAAGACTGTGACCATGATCAGCGCTGCCGCAACCACCACTCCCCTGCTTTGGTGAATTCCGTAGTTGATTGCATCCTTTGGCTTCTTGCCGTGAGTAAAGGCCTCTCTCATTCCTGAAACCAGGAAGAGCTGATAATCCATAGCCAGACCAAAAATTATTCCGATTAGGAATATCGGCAAGAAGCTAAGGATTGGACCAGGGCTTGTCACACCCAGCAGCTCTGATAGCCAACCCCACTGGTAAACCGCCACAACCGCTCCAAGGGTTGCCGTAACGGTAAGTAGGAAACCGGCAGCGGCAAGAATCGGTACTAGTATCGAGCGGAATACCAGCATCAAAAGCAGAAGCGATAGCACTATGACAGTTGACAGATAAAGAGGTAGCACATCAGAGATCTTGTCTGAAACGTCGATGTTGGTTGCGGTGAGTCCTATTGCACCAATCTTGCCGTCGTACTTATCCTCGACCATCTGGTTGAGATCACGAATTTCATAGACAACTTGCTCAGTTTCAACGCTCGATGGTCCACCGGTTGGCACAACCTGGAACAAGAAAGTCTTCTTGTCATCCGACACTGCAGCCGGTACGGCGGCAGTTACGTTCTCAAGCCCAGCTAGCGCAGAAGCCATCTCAGCCTGCAAAGTAAGAGTGTCTTGCTCGGCCACCGGTTCGTTTAATTCCAAAACAGTTGTAATCTGACCGTTGAAGCCAGGTCCAAAAGCTTCGCTAACTAAGGTGTATGACTTGTATGCGCTCGAGTCTGTTGGCTCGGAACCACCATCTGGCAACCCAAGTCGCATATCCGATAGCGGGATGGCCATGATTACAAGAACAGAAATTGTTGCGGCTAGCGCAAGCCAAGGGTTCTTGGTAGCCCAAACAGGAGCTTTAGAGGTTTTGACCGTAGCGGCTTTCTTGCGCTTTGCAGCGGTTGAAATGCTAGCTCGTTCCTTCTTGGTGAGAATGCGATCACCAATCAATGACAATGCAGCTGGGGTAACAGTGAGTGCAATAAGTACTGCGACAACAATCGCAATTGCACCCATTGATCCCATCAGGCCAACAAAACCAATTCCAGTTAGGTTCAACGCAACAAGCGCGATGACAACTGTCACTCCAGCAAAGAGGACAGCGTTTCCGCTGGTTCCATTTGCAATAGCGATTGATTCCTTTAGCTTCGCGCCAGATTTAAGCTGCCTGCGGTGACGGTTGACGATAAAGAGGCTGTAGTCGATACCTACCGCCAGACCCAGCATCACCCCCAAGATAGGAGTGGTCGAAGTCATTTCAATTTGAGAAGCCAAAGCCAAGGTAATTGATGCCGAAATTCCAACTCCAACGATTGCAGAGAAAATTGGTAGCGAGACACCAATGAACGTGCCAAGTAAAACAAACAGCACAATTGCAGCGCTAATTAGGCCAACAATTTCTCCAACACCCAAAATGTCGCCAAATGACTGAGTCAGCTCTTGTGAGAACTCCACTTCAATTCCATTTAGGTCGGCTTCTTCCAGATACTTAACAACTGATTCTCGGGTGCCAGCTTCTAGCTCGGTGCCTCTTTTATCGAATCGAATAGTTGCCAACGCAACAGTTTCGTCATTGGAAACGGTTGTGAAGTTTGCTGAGGCGTCAATTAGCTTCTGGGCAGACTCAAGATCTTTTCTGCCCTCTTCTAATTCCAATTTTCCAGCAGCGACTTCTTCTACCGCAGCTGCGAGTTCTAGTTCAGCTTTTTCAAGCTCAGCGGTGGAAGCATTTGCAATAGCTTCCTGTTTAGCAAGTTCGGCTAATCCAGCTTCTACTTGAGCTTTTGTTCCAAGTAGTTGAGCGGTCGGCGAAGCACCCGCATCGGTGTATTGCTTGATGCCTGCGTTGACTAGAGATAAGTTCGCTGTTAGCTCTTGTCTTGTTTTCGCGATTTCAGCCAGGCCGCCAGCGAGTTGCGTTTTGCCAGCGTCTACTTCTTGCTGGCCAGCGGCGAGCTCGAGTACTGCCTGATCAACTTTTGCCTGGGCATCAAGGAGTTCCTTACTACCGTCAGCTAAATCTGCAGCACTTTGATCGATTTGTACTTGAACGTCGAAGGGGTTAATGGCTTCAGCAATTCCCGGGAGTTTCTCTGTGCCATTTAGCGCGAGGGTAATTGCATCAATATCTTCTTGGTTAAACACACCATCAGGCTTATGAAAGACAATTTGCCCTGATCCTCGGGATGCATCTGGAAAAGTCTCTTGAAGCTCATCCACAACCTGTTGTGAGGGAACGCCGTCGATTGAGATGCTGGTGGTTAGTTTTCCACCTAAGGAAAGTGCTAGCCCAGCAGTGATACCAAGGATGACAATCCAAGAGACAATTACTTGCCAGGCGCGACGAGCCGAAAACAATCCAAGCTTGTAAAGCAAAATAGCCAAGTGCAACTCCATTTGTTAGAAAGCCAACCCGAGAGCGTTATTGATTGCCTCTTGGCAAAGCATTTGTGTACCTCTATGTTATTTAGTGTTTGCCTACCTGAAGAAACATTGATAGTTTTCACAGAACTTTCCAAGGTTTCAGGACAAGAAACAAACCCCACGCATTTTCTGCGGGGGGTTTGTTTACGATTGATTCCTAGAGCAGGTTTGGGATCTTCTGCTCGGCTGCCAAGTTGGCCCTTCTGAACACAAATGTGACAGCGGTTGAAATCAGCACGATGAACAGCGAGTACAGGGCAGGAACTAGCAAGATCTTGTCGAGTCCTGGACTGTCGATGTATACGGCCACGATAACCGCAATCGCTAGTGGTCCGTTCTGAATACCTGTTTCCAAGGCGATGGTTCGAACGTTTGCTGGGTGAAGGCCAATGGCTTTTGCGATCCAGAAGGCCACTGTTATTCCAACCAGTCCAAGACCAATAGCAACAACATAGGTTGGCCATTCGGTTTCTAGAAGTAGCTGCCAGTTTCTTGGCACCCAGATAGCGATTAGGAAAGGAATAAATAGCACTCCAAATAATCCACCTACAAGCTCAAGAACTGAACCTGCGTTGGCGCTGAGTCGACGCACAAGCATTCCTAGTCCGACCGGAATAATCAGCCCGACAATAACCGTTGCCAACTCGGTGAACTCGATTGTGATTGTGTCATCCAGGCTAAGGAAGTTTGCGTAGATGAACAGCATCAGTGGGGTCATGATGAACGCCCATAGAGTCGAGTTGATTGTCATCATCACGCTCAAGGCCAAGTTTCCCTTGGAGAAATAGGTAAACAGGTTTGATGTTGTTCCCGCTGGAACAGCACCCATAATCAAAGCACCTAGCGCGATGAAGGCAATGTTCTCATCGACTGAGAACGGGAATAGGACAGTAACAATCAGGATGTACGCGGTTAGCGGCATAACACCAAACTGTGTCAACCATCCAATAATCAATCCCCATGGGCGACGAAGCGCCAGACCGAAGTCCTTAGGAGTAAGACCTGCACCAAGACCAAACATGATGATCAGGATGAAGATCCTAAGCAGGGTCTGTTCGAACTCGTTTACAACAGTTGCTTCATTGGCGACTTCTTCCGCCATAAGAATCATTGAGTTCAGCATATCTATGCACCTTTCCCAGTTGTGGACTTCTCTATTGCACCAGCTCGTAGTTGGCGACGCAGGATCTTGCCGATTGGGCTCTTAGGAAGTTCGTCAACAAAGACAACTTTCTTTGGGGCCTTGTACGCCGATAGTTCTTTCTTGCAGTGAGCGATGATCTGCTCTTCCGTTGGAGCAGGTAGTCCTGCAACCACGTAAGCAACCACAGCTTCACCGGTCTTGTCATCTGGCATTCCGATGACACCAACTTCGGTAACTCCTGGAACGGCGGCAATCTGCTCTTCAATCTCGTTTGGATAGACATTGAAACCGCTAACGATGATCATGTCCTTCTTGCGGTCAACAATTGTGAAGTAACCGTCTTTGTCCATAGTTGCGACATCGCCGGTATACAAATAACCCTTCTTTAGAGTGTTATTTGTTTCGGCTTCCTTCTCCCAGTAACCGAGCATGATCTGTGGTCCCTTGGCAATAAGTTCGCCAGCTTCGCCAAGAGCTACTTCCTTGCCCTTTTCGTCAACACAGAGAATCTCGGTTGATGGAACTGGGATACCGATTGTTCCGTCTTTACCATTTCCACCAAGTGGGTTGAAAGTAAGTACCGGTGAAGACTCGGTCAAACCGTATCCTTCAACAATTGGAGTGCCAGTAACTTCACGCCACTTCTTGGACACTGACTCGTGCAAAGCCATACCTCCAGCAGCCGAAGCACGTAGCTGCTTCGGTGGGCTGTCGGTGAACCAGGTCTCGTTCAATAGAGCATTGAACAAGGTGTTCACACCGGTCAGCCAAGTGACCTTGTAGTTTTCAAAAGCACGTCTCAGGTTGCTTGGAGGTCGAGGTGAAGGAACCAATATGTTTCTGCCACCGATGTGGTAAAAACCAAGCAAGTTAATGGTGAAAGCAAAGATGTGATACAGCGGCAAAGCTGTAATCACAACCTCTTTGCCTGGACGCATGAATGAGCCACACATAGTAATCAGCTGCAGGGTGTTTGTTGCCAAGTTGCCGTGAGAAAGCATCGCACCCTTTGAGACACCAGTTGTTCCACCGGTGTATTGCAAAGCGGCAATCGATTCTGAAGTAATGCCCTTCACGTAACCGTCTGCTTTGTTTGGAGACTTTACTTTTCTGCCAGCATCTAGAGCATCCTGGAACTTGGTGTGTGGAACAGTTATCTTTGGAAGCGTTCTGCTCCAAACTTTTTGAACTATACGAATAACGCCGCCAACAATTGGTGGGAAGAATTCAGAAATCTTCACCGTTACGACGGTCTTGATCTTTGTCTTTGGTAGTACCTCAGGTAGTCGATCGGCAAACATGTCGATTACAACCAGAACCTCGGCGCCGGAATCTGCAAACTGGTATGCCATTTCAGGTGCGGTGTATAGCGGGTTGGTGTTTACAAGAACCAAACCTGCCTTCATAACTCCAAAGGCAACAATCGGATATGCCAAACAGTTAGGCATCTGAACTGCAACTCTAGTTCCAGCTTTAAGAGCCAGAGTTTCTCTTAGGTACGCTGCGAAGTCGTCCGATAGGGAGTCAATTTTTTTGTAAGTGAGTGACCCGTTCATGCCGTTGGGCATCACTTGGGTGAAAGCTATGGTTTTGGAGTAATCGTTGCTTGCTTTTTTGACTAGTTCGGCCAAGTGAACAAAGGGAACCTTTGAAAGCTCTGCTGGAACGTCTTTTGGATAGTGGGCCAACCAGGGACTCTGGGTCATTTTCTACCTTCCGCGAGGGTAAGCCATCGCCGAAGATTCCCCGGCGCTGGAGTATTGCTCCAATACTAGCCAATGGATCTAGTGCCTATATCCCACAATCTAAAGGCCAATAAGATTGCATTCGGGATAAGCCCTCCAGAAAGCCAGATAGAAAGGGGCCGAAGTAATGGCTAAAACAGCCTCTTCAAGCAAGTCCAAGCCATCGGAGAAATTCAGTGCCGCTGAGCGCCAGGCCATGAAAGACAGAGCTCAAGAGCTCAAAAACAAGGCAAAGGGCCTGAAGGGCGAAGCAGAACTTATGGAAAAAGTGAAGCTTATGAACAAGGAAGATAAAGAGCTTGCTCTATCGATCCACAAATTGATCACATCGATCGCTCCAGAGCTAGAGCCAAAGACTTGGTACGGAATGCCTGCCTATTACAAGAACGGCAAAGTGTTGGTCTTTTTCCAAAATGCTGGCAAATGGAAGTCTCGTTACTCAACGCTTGGCTTTGATGAGTCCGCGAACCTAGATTCTGGTTCGATGTGGCCAACATCATTCGCACTGACAAAACTCACTCCTGCCAACAAGAGAGCAATTACCGACTTAGTCTTAAAAGCAAAGAGATAAGAGGTAACTCAATTGGCCAAAACCAATCCCTACGCAAGTAGCTCACCAATGTCCAAAGACGGGGAGAAAGCTTGGGCGGTTGCCGGTCACCTGCTCGCCATACCGTTTGAATTCTTTGCTCCAGTAATTGGATACATTGCCTTTAACGGCAAAGGTCCATTTATCTCCCACCACGTAAGAGAATCACTAAATTTTGGAATCACTATGTTGCTTGCGGTTGTTGTACTGGCGGTTTCAATAATTGGCTGGGTCCTGCTCTGGCTTCCACCACTACTGTGGATCATCTTTAGAATCATCGCCGCAATCAAAACTTCCCAAGGTGAGTTCTATAAGTACCCGCTAACACTTCGACTGATTCAGAATTAGGCGGCTAATCGCCAAATTGTCTCGTTAGGCTCTTTGTCATGACTGCATTATTACTCGACATTGGCGGTACTAAGTGCAGTATTGCTTGCTCCAGTAACGTTGAGAATTTCTATGAGCTGGTAACAGCAGACTATAAAACCCCCGAGAAAATCCTTACCCAGTTAGCCCTTTACGCTGCTGAATTAATCACCAAAGACAAATCCATCGACCGAGTTGGAATTAGCTTTGGCGGGCCCTTTGATTTTGCCAATCAAAAGGTAAAAAGGTCAGTCCACGTTTCAGGTTGGGAAGAATTCGATTTCTCTGAATGGTCGAAGGGCGTTCTTGGGCTACCGGCAGTTGCAGACAACGATGCAAATGTTGGAGCCCTCGGTGAGTTTGTTTCCCGAAATTCCAGACACAAAAACCTTGCCTATGTGACTGTCTCCACTGGCATTGGTGCTGGGTTGATTATCAACGGAGAGATTTATCGCGGCCACGGTGAACTTGCCGGAGAACTAGGTCACATCGTGATTGATCCATCCGGCCCGGCAGACGAATTGGGTAACCATGGAACTCTTGAGAGATTCTGCAGCGGCTATTGGCTGCGAAAAGATTATGGAAAATCTGCTCAAGAGCTCTTGCTTGACGACAGCTTCTTGTTGGAATACAGCGCGCGACTAGCAGCAGGGTTATCGACTATTGTGAGACTTTTCAATCCCGAGCTCGTGGTTTTGGGCGGGGGGATTGCGAAGGTCGGTCCTAGGTTAGAGTCTGCTTTATTGAATGAGCTGCAGCCGCTTTTGGATCAGACGCAAACCAAGCTGGAGTTTTCAACACTGGGTAATGCAAATGTATTAATTGGAGCAAGAGAGTTGGCACTAAATGAACTACGTGGCTAATTATTTGGCAAAGGTGAAAGAAGCCATCGACCTTGTCGATGCCTCGAAGATAGACGCCCTCATTTCTTGGCTTTCAGAAACTCGTGCTGCCAAGCAAACAATTTTCACAATGGGTAATGGTGGCAGCTCCTCCACCGCATCCCACTGGGTCAACGATTTGGTCAAGGGAGCCTCCTATGAAAAAACTGAGCGCTTCAAGGTGATGTGTCTAAATGACTCGGTTTCCACCCTCACTGCATACAGCAACGATGTTGACTACGACCAAGCACTGGTTGAGCCACTCAAAAACTTCCTGGAACCAAAAGATCTCGTAATTGCAATCTCAGGTTCTGGGAACTCAAACAATGTCATCAAGGCGGTTGAGTATGCAAAATCTATCGGTGCTCGGACTGTCGGTCTGACCGGCCGAGATGGTGGCAAGTTAGGCTCTTTAGTCGATCTTGAAATCAGAGTTCCAGAACCAAACATGGGTCGAATTGAAGATGTTCACATGATGATCACCCACGCGGTTTCATGGAGCTTTATTGAAAACGAAAGAAGTTAGGTCTCAATTGTCAAAACCGTCCATAGTAGTTTGGTCCACCGCTTCCGCAACTCTATTTTTTGCCAGAGCATTTTTGTTCTCCACCTGGGTAAGTCGCGGTCCAGAGGTGCAGGAGCTGCTTGGGTTCAATGACCTCGAGTTTGGAATCTTCACCATGTTGTATGCAGTCGGTGGATTGCTTGGAATTTTCTTTGCGAGTTTCCTTGTAAAACGTTTTGGCTCGAGGCTGATTGCAGCTCTCGGATTTTCTATTGGAGCAGCTTCGCTCATGGGTATCGGTCTTTCGGTGGAACTTGGTTTGATTCTGGTTTCAAGCCTGTTACTAGTTTCAATCGGAACTCCTATGGCAATAGAGGACTTTGTTGGAAACTACGAGGGTAACGCCGCGGATAGAAAATCAAAGCATTCAATCTTCCCTGCCATTCACGGTGCATATGGTGTTGGCATGCTGGGTGGTGCGGCTATTTCTGGCTGGGCAATCGATCAAGGAATTGGTCTTGCCAGTCACTACTTTGTGAGTGGATTATTTGTTGCCGCAATCTCCATTGCTGCCGGCGTTGTGTTACCTGCTCGAAAGAAAAATGCCGAGAGTACTGCTGGCAAGGCGTCCAAAAAAGGTGAAACCAAGAAGGTATGGACTGAAAAGCGAAGTCTGTTGATTGCTGTTGTAGGTTTTTCTTTCATCATGGCCGAGATGTCGGCTGGAACCTGGGTTCCAATCGCCCTGACGAGTTCTGGGTATTCAGGATCTGAAGCTGCGATCATGTTCGGTGTTTTCTGGATCGCCATTACCTTCGGAAGGCTAGTTGGTGGTTTCGTAGTTGACGCGATTGGAAGGTCGAGAACGATTCTGTTCTCGGCGTTGCTGGCCGTCAGCGGTATAGCAGTATTCATTGCTCAGGATCTAGTCAATCTTCCATTGCTGGGTCTGATCCTTTGGGGTCTGGGAATCGCAATGGGCTTTCCTATGTCAGTTGCCTCGATGGGAGACCAGGAAGCTTTGGCTCCTGCCCGAATCAACATGATTATCACCGTGGTTTACATTTCCTCGATTACCGTGGGGCCTGCTTTGGGTGCTTTGGGTGAGTTCGCTGGTTTGTATGTGGCGTTTGGAATCCCGCTTGTGTTCATGTTGATTGCGGCAATCCTGAGTCCAATCACTAAGCCCATCGACAACGAAGGTAAGCGCATCTAGCTTCAAAAGTTCACTTGCTGGAAACAATGAATCTGCCTTGAACTTGCTGGAATGAAGTATTGTCATAACATACTTCAGATCAGGAGATTAAGCGGATGCGCAAGACCGAGGTAATCCTTCCGCTATCAATTTTCTCCAAATTGAATCGAAAATCTTCTGTCCCTCTTTATTTCCAGCTTTCTGAATTGTTGGAGAAATCAATTCTTTCAGGTCAGCTAGCTGCCGGTGACCGATTAGAAAATGAAATATCAATTTGCGAGCGCCTTGGTCTATCCAGACCAACCGTTCGACGAGCCATTGAAGAACTTGTTGACAAAGGACTTTTGGTTCGCCGTCGCGGTCTTGGAACTCAAGTTGTTCACGGCCAAGTTACTCGCGGGGTTGAACTCACATCACTATTTGATGATCTTGAGCGAGCTGGAAGAAAGCCATCAACCAAAGTTATTGAATTCAAACTTTTGCCCGCTGATGCAGTTGTTGCTGCGCAACTTGGAGTTGCAGTTGGGCAAAAAGTTGTCTTTCTACACCGGGTAAGAAGTGCTGGGAAAACACCAGTTGCTGTTTTGCAAAACTGGATACACCCAAGATTTGAGCACCTTACCGAAAGTGATATATCTAAATCCGGTCTTTACGATTGGCTCCGAACCAATGGAGCCTCAATCCAAGTTGCTAAGCAAAAAATTGGTGCGCGTCGCGCAAGCGCAGAAGAATCGAACTTGTTAGAAATTGAAAAGAACTCACCAGTACTAACCATGAATCGCACCGCGTTTGATAACTCCGGGGTTGCGTTGGAGTATGGACAGCACTGCTATCGAACGGATTTGTACTCTTTTGAGTTCACTATCGTCGAGCGGTAGCAAGCTGACATAGAACTAGCTTTGTAACCGACCAGGCTCCCGCTTGGATTAGGGTGCTTTCTCTATAAATGCTGGGCTTCAGGCGGTTAGGTATCTTTTTTATAACGGGGACATGAAATCTGGCTTAATTGTCCTTACAAACCGCGATAATTATCAGCAGTCGGGTCTTTCCGACCATTTAAATGAAAACGAGAGGTTATCTCTATGAACATCAAGAAGCTAGCTGCTCTTGTTGCCGTTTCCGCGTTAGTACTAACCGGATGTGCAACAACCGCAGCAGAAGAAGAAACAGCAGCACCAGCAAGCGACTTCAAGATCTGTGTTTACACACACGGTGACGGTGGAGGTTTCTGGACTGTAGCACAAAAGGGTGCTGAGCAGGCCGGTGTTGACCTAGGAGTCACAGTTGACTACCAGGGCTCAACAAACGACTCTGCAAAGCAGGCTCAGACAATCGAGGCTGGTATCGCAGGTGGCTGTGACGCAATCGCAGCTTCAGCTCCAGACCCAGGTGCAATCACTGACGCAATGTTGGCAGCAGCTGCCGCTGGCATTCCTACAGTGACCATGAACTCTGGATCCGCAGTGTTCAAGGACCTTGGTGCAATCACCCATGTTGGTCAGGATGAGTTCATCGCTGGTCAAGAAGCTGGTCTTCGTTTCAACGAAGCTGGATTGACAAAGATTCTTTGTCCTCTACAGGAAGCTGCAAACGTTGGTCTTGAAGAGCGTTGTGCAGGAGCAGCAGACACATTCGATGGTGAAGTTGTTAACTTCAACCTAGATGGCGGTCTTGCTGACCTTACAGCTGCATCTGCAAAGATCAAGGCTGCTTTGGAAGCTGACCCAACCTACGATGGCGTGTTCGCATTGAACGCTGACATCGCAGCGAAGGCAGTTCTACCAGCAGTTACTGACCTAGGTGTAGAGATGTACATCGGTACAGTTGACATGTCAGCTGAGGCTCTAGACGCTATTGAAGCAGGAACAATTGCATTCGCAATTGACCAGCAGCAGTACGCACAGGGTTACCTATCGGTTGCCTTGCTATACCTAAACCTAACCAACGGTCACACCCTTGGTGGAGGTCTGCCTATGTACACCGGTCCTGGCTTTGTTGACTCAACAAACGTCGCGACTGTTAAGGCACTGGTAGCAGCAGGTACTCGCTAGTCGTATCATAGAAACACAAGGCAGGTGGGCTAGAAGATTTTCTAGCCCACCTGTTTTCTAAATGAAACAAATTAGGAAACTGAGGATCCATTCATGGCAAACGCACTCAAAGACGAACGCGTTCAAAAAACTTCCCCTATAACAACTCTCCTAAGACGTCCAGAATTCGGAGCCCTAATGGGTGCGCTGGCGATCTTCTTATTGTTCTCATCGGTTGACACAACCGGAAACTTTGGCCAACCTGGCGGTATTGCTGGTTGGACCGACATCGCTGCTCCAATTGGAATTGTGGCGGTATTCGTAGCCCTTCTTATGATTGGTGGCGAGTTTGACCTTTCCACTGGAGTAATGGTTGGAACCACAGGTCTTCTCACCGGAGTGCTGGTGACTGAACTTGGGCTAGATCTTTGGACCTCGATTGCTCTCGTTCTGATCTTTGCTGCAGCGGTAGGACTTCTGAATGGCTGGCTGGTAGTTACAACCGGGTTGCCGTCATTCATTGTTACCCTTGCCACATTCTTTGTTCTTCGCGGAGCGAACCTAGCTGTTACCAAGCAGTTCACTGGAACTGTTCGGGTGAGTCTTACCGAGGAGACAGCTAACTACGACCAAGCAGCGGCGTTGCTTGCAAGCAAGATTGAGTTTGCTGGAGCAAGCTTCCAGATTTCGATCCTCTGGTGGATTTTCTTCACCATCTTGGCTACCTGGATTTTGACCAGAACCAAGTTTGGTAACTGGATTTTTGCATCTGGTGGAGATGCTAACGCAGCCCGTAACGCTGGAGTGCCTGTTATTAGAACCAAAATCATCTTGTTTGTGATGACATCAATGGCCGCAGCTTTCGTAGGCATCATGTTCGTACTTCGCCTAAAGGGTATGCAGGCTGGACAGGGTGTTGGAGTTGAGTTTTTCTACATCATCGCAGCAGCGGTAGGTGGAACACTGCTTACCGGTGGTATGGGCTCAGCTATTGGAGCCTCTCTGGGTGCAGTCATTATGGGAATGGCCTACATCGGTATCCCTTATGCACTTTGGGATTCAGACTGGACATTCACATTCCTAGGTCTGATTTTGTTCACAGCCGTATTGATTAATACCTTCGTAGGAAAAAGAGCAATGAAGGGACGAAAGAAATGACCGTAGCTTTAGAGCTTAAAAACGTAACCAAGCAGTTCGGAAGCGTTATTGCTATGACCGATGTGAGCATGGAGGTTACTTCGGGAAGCGTTACCTGTGTACTTGGTGACAACGGTGCAGGTAAATCGACCCTTATCAAGACTCTCTCTGGTGTTCATAAGGCAACAACCGGTGAGTTCTTGATGGATGGTGAACCGGTTGACTTTAACTCCCCAAGAGAAGCAATTGCCAAAGGTATTGCAACTGTTTACCAGGACCTAGCAACCATTCCGATGATGTCGGTTTGGCGAAACTTCTTCCTCGGTAACGAAATCACCGTAGGCTGGGGTCCTTTCCGAATGCTGAACATCAAGAAGATGAAGGCGCTTTCAAAGCAGCAGCTTCTTGAAATGGGTATCGACCTTCGAGACACCGATCAGCCAATTGGAACCCTATCCGGTGGAGAGCGTCAGGCCGTAGCTATTGCCCGCGCTGTTTACTTCGGTGCCAAGGTGCTAATTCTTGATGAGCCAACCTCCGCTCTTGGAGTTCGTCAGTCAGGCATCGTTTTGAAGTATGTTCTATCAGCCAAGGAACGAGGTGTTGCGGTTGTATTTATTACACACAACCCACACCACGCATTCCTAGTTGGAGACCGCTTCTACCTTCTAAACCGAGGAAAGATGATCAACGAGTTCCAGCGCAAGAATGTAAAGCTGGACGAGTTGACCATGGCCATGGCTGGTGGAGCAGAGCTTGAAGCTCTGACCCACGAAATCACCCAAGTAAAAGGTAAGTAACTTCTAACCAAACGGCTGCCAGCTTTTAGTTGGTGGTCGTTTGGTATTTAAGAATCAAGCAGCGAACTCGCTAGCCACCTTGTTGATGAACTGAACACTCTGGCTTGCGTCACTGACTGGGCCAGAGCCGGCAGCTGGGTCTGTATCGACCACGTTATCTTGCTCGAGAGTAAACCAACCCTGGTAATTTGCCGCAATTAGGTTCTTGATAATAGATCTAACATCGACATCTCCCTGGCCAAGAGGGGTGTACAAACCCTGCTTTACAGCCTCATAATACGAAAGCTGCCCGGATCTAACCTTTTCTGCAACTTGTAGATTCACATCCTTGAGATGTGAATGCTGGATTCGATCCGAGTGGTCTTTCGAGAACTCAACTGGGTCCGTTCCACCGATCAACATATGTCCAGTGTCAAGACAAAACCCAATAGTTGTTCCAGCCAACACCTGCTCTATGTCCTCGCGGGTTTCAATAAGTGTTCCAACGTGAGGGTGTACTACCGCCTTCACGCCCCGCTGATTTGCAATATCAGCAACTTTAGATAGATTCTCAAACATAGTTTGCCACTGGCCTGGCGTTAGAGCTGGCCTGGCATCGTCATAGCCATCAATTCCCGTTGATGCTGCCAGTACGAGCACCTCGGCGCCAGCAGCCTCATAGGAATCTAACTCTGCTGTCACAGCAGGTATTGGATCGTTAGTTGGATCATGAAGCAGAATCGGATAGAAGCCTCCGATAGCTCTGATTTTGTGACCCGCAAGAAATGCAGCTTTTTGATTTGGGTCGGTAGGCAAGAAACCCTCGGGCCCAAATTCTGTCGCTGTTAGTCCAAGGCTATTCATCTCCGCCAACACTCTGTCTGGGCTCATTTGGAAACCCCAGCCAGGGACCTCAGAAACTCCCCAACTAATTGGTGCTCCAGCGATTTTTACCTGCATTTAGTTTTCTCCTCGCGGTTGATTTACAATCTCAACACTTCCAGTGTGATTGAAAAAATCCTTTATGGCCTGGGCGGCGGCAGAAAAAGTCTGCTGCCTGGCACGGTGGCTAAGGCCCATGACGTGTGGGGTAAGAACTACGTTGGGGTGATTGAAGCACTCGTGAAATACCGCAGGCTCGGGATCAAAAGAATCTAAACCTAGGCCTGAAAGTTTCCCAGAATTAAGGGCCTCGTGGGCGGCGTCTAAGTTCACCACACCGCCTCGAGCGACATTGATGATGATGGAACCCTGAGGCATAAGCTCAATCTCCCTCTTGGAAATCAAATTACGAGTCTTCTCGTTAAGAGGAACGTGGACCGAAACAATATTGGACTCTGACAACAGGTCATCCATGGATTCAGCTCTCAGGTTTTCTGGGACATCGGCAACTGGATCAAAAGCTAATACCCGCATTCCAAAAGCTTGCGCCAGTTGGGCAACTCTGGATCCGATGCGTCCGAATCCCACAAGGCCAAGGGTTGAGCCCTCTAGGTCCCCTGGGACAATAACGTCACGGCTAGTCCATTGATCTTTTCTTACTAGTTCAGTTAGCGGGGAAAGTTTCTTGGAAAGCGAAAGCATCATAGCCAAAGCCCCTTCAGCAACGGCGTTGGTGTTTGCCCCGGGGGTAATAGCAATCGAAACACCTCTGTCGGTTGCTGATTCCAGATCCACCCTGTCAACCCCCACACCTGTCCGCACGGCTATCTTCAGCTTTGGCATTGATTCCATTGCAGCTTTATCGAGGTAAAACTCGGCGCGAACAATCGCGCCGTCAGCTTTTTCTAGATCGTGAGAGGTTGGATCAGCCACGAAAGTGAATTCGGATCCTAGTAATTCTTGCGTTTGCTTGGCAGGCACTGGTCCAAGACCGACTATGACGACTTCAGCCATTTCGAATTCCAGAAGAAGCCAAGTAGGTTTGCATAGCTAGTTGTTTCGAATAGCTTCTATTTGAGACTTGAAGGCCTGAAGCAAAGAAGTTGAATCCGATCCCAGAGCCAGAAAATCAAAACCTTGCTTTTCATATGCTTTAGCATCCTCGGCTGAAGTGGCGAGTATTCCCAATGGCTTTTTGGCACTTCTGCAATTTTCAAGAACCGAAGCTATGGCTGATTGAAACACTTCAGAACTGTAATCTCTTGGAACACCAAGCGAATAAGAAAGATCCAATGGCCCAATAAAAAGTGCATCGACTCTCTTGTTTTTTACCAATTCAGCAATTTCATTAACGGCAAAGCGAGTCTCCACCTGGACTATGGCAACTGGATCTGCTTCCAAAAGAGCCTTCTGGTCAGCACCCCAAGACGCGCTGCGGTTATAGCTGGCAACGCCTCTGGAGCCTTTGGGAGGGTAATCCAATGCAGTTAGCGCGCTATCTAAATCCTCAAATGAAGAAATTCTTGGAATCATAATTCCAGCTGCACCCCGATCCAGGGCTCGAGAAATATTCTCTGCCGAAGGCGAGCTCACCCGAGCAATTACTGGACCATCGAATGCCACTACCGCCCTGGCTAAATCAGAAAATTCATTCTCGCCATGTTCAAGATCGGAAATGACCCAGTCAAAACCAGCCAGTGCTGCCAACTCATAAGAAATGGTGCTGGGTATGCCAATAAAAGTGCCGAGGCTCTTTCCCGCTTGGAGACTGGCACGCAGTTGCCTTTGAAGTTCAGGCGCTTTTAGCCGTGCCATCGTTGAGTACCCAATCCTTCGTTGTATTCGGCTCGTGCCGCGATTAGCCAGGGCTGGTCTGATACTTCCGCGGGAGCAACATCCCACCAAAGTCCAGCTCCAGGCAGGCTAACGTGAGGGATCGTCGGAACAACAATTACTACAGGACCAGATGCAGTTCTGGTTTCGTCCAAAACTTTTCTGAACTCATCGGCTGTAACAGGTCGATAGGTTTTGGCACCCATACCTTTTGCCATCGAGACGATATCAATTTCTAGGTAGTTGCCCTCAAGACGAGGTGAGTTCTTGGTGCCGGCAGACTCAGTCAAAATGGGTCCTTCTTCGCGGTAGCGGAATTCATTTCCAAAGTGATGGCCCACCCGCCACATCTGCAATCGTCTAATTACCTGGTAACCCCGGTTTTCAGAAACCACGATTGTGAGATCGAGATTCTCTTGGGCTGCCGAAACAATTTCTGTTGGAGCCATCACGAAAGTCCCATCGCCAACAAGAGAAACCACTCGGTTCTTTTTGTCTGGATTGGCTAGTCGCACTCCAATTGCGGCAGGAATCTCATATCCCATGCAGCTAAAGCCGAATTCCAAGTGAGCAAAGCGCCCTTCGGTAGCGTCCCACACCTTTTGAATATCTCCTGGAGGTCCGCCAGCTGCTGCTATCAAAATGTCACCGTTTTGGGCTTTTTCTTGCAAGACGCCAATTAGCTGACCCTGAGTCAAAACTGCATCAGTATTTGTTCGAGCGTCCAGTGCAGACTTATCAAATAGCTTGTCGGGGTCCATTGACTCAGCTCGCAAGTTATTCCAGTAAGTCATTTGAGTTGTTATCTCATCACGCCATGCGGGATCAATCTGGAATCCCTTCAGCTCGGATGCTAGAGCCTCCAGCGATAGCTTTGCGTCAGCTACTACTGCCGTAGCGCCTTGCTTTATTGCGTCACCCTCGGTGACGTTTATTGAAACAAATCGCACCTTTGGGTTTTGGAATATTGACTGAGACGCCGTAGCAAAGTCAGTCAATCTGGTACCGATATGAATAATCAGATCTGCCTGCATCACTAACTGGTTGGTCGCAGGTGTTCCTTCGAGTCCTATGCCCCCGAGGTGCCAAGATCCAGGGTTTTGAATAGATCCTTTTCCACCAAAGGTTTCAGAAACGGGAATACCTGTTTGATTGGCTAGGGCTTCTAGTGCCTTTGTTGCGCCAGAGTAAATTACCCCGCCTCCGGAAATCACCAATGGTTTCTTAGAGCTCTTAATCGCTTTAGCTATTGATTGGATATCTGTTGGGTCTGGCAACGGCCTGCGAATTTTCCACTCTTTTGGTTCAAAGAATGATCGCGGGAAATCAAAAGAGTGCGACTGAATATCTTGTGGCAGGGCAATAACTACTGCTCCGGTTTCTGCTGGATTCGCCAAAACTCTAAAAGCTTGAGGCAGTGAATAAAGTAACTGCTCAGGCCTTGTGATGCGGTCAAAGAATTTAGATACCGGGCGGAAGGCGTCATTGACAGAAACGTCCGGTTGTGAAAAGTCTTCAAGCTGCTGAAGTACCGGACCCTGACGCCTTGTTGCATAAACATCGCCAGGTAGAAGTAGCAGCGGGATTCGGTTGACAGTTGCGAGCGCGGCCGCCGTAACGAGGTTGGTGGAGCCTGGTCCAACCGAAGATGTAACGGCGATGGTTTGTGTGCGAAGTCTTTGCTTCGAGAAAGCGATTGCGGCATGGCCAAGGGCTTGCTCGTTTCTTCCCTGCATAAATGGAAGGTGATCATGGTATTCGTCAAGGGCTTGGCCTAGTCCGGCGACGTTTCCGTGGCCGAATATTCCAAAAACCGCGGGCACAAATCGCTGCCTACCCAAATCAGAAACCGAGTACTGGTTCGAAATGTACAAAACTAAAGCTTGCGCCACAGTCAGAGTAATTGTCTCTCCATAGTTTGGCTTAGTCATTATTTTCTCCGTTTCTACCAGGCGCGACCGTGCATGATTATGGTTTTAGATTCTGTCATCTCCGAAACCGTGGTTCTAATTCCTTCTTTGCCTATGCCGCTGGATTTGAGTCCACCGTAGGGCATTAGATCAGCCCGCCATAGTGGGGTCCAGTTCACGTGGATTATTCCAGCATCAATCTCGCGCATAGCTTCAATTGCTTTATCCATGTTTTTGGTGAAAACTCCAGCGCCTAGGCCGTAAACAGTGCTGTTTGCGAGGGCGATTGCCTCCCTGTCATCATTGGCATTGGAGATCACTACCGCTGGGCCAAATAGCTCTTGCTGAGCAATGGACGAATCTGGATCAACGTCAGCGAGAATTGTGGGCCGGACATAGGAGCCTTCTCGCCCTCCACCCAACAGAAGCTTGGCTCCCTGGCTAGTTGATTCCTTGATGCTTGCAGCCACTCGCATCGCCTCGGACTCCGAGATCATCGAGCCGATATTGTTGCTTTCGTCCAGAGGATTTCCATACTTTAGAGCTGCAACTTTAGGTCTGAGAGCATCCAAAAAGTCTGCCTTGATGGATTTTTCAACAATTACTCTTTGTACCGAGATGCAAACCTGACCGGCGTTCACATAGCCCCCGATTGAAACCGCTTGAGCCGCAAAGTCTATGTCCGCGTCACTTAAGACCACGACCGGTGAGCTGGCACCAAGTTCGAGCGAGAGCTTCTTGACCCCAGCAATTCTGGTGATCGACTCTCCCACCTTGGTCGAACCCGTGAACGATATCTTTCTTACCTTCGGGTTGGTGACTAGAGCCTCACCTAAATCGGCACCTGGACCGGTTATAACGCTTAGAACACCTTCAGGTAAGCCAGCGTCGATGAAGCACTGGGCCAATGCAATTGCAGTCAGTGGTGTAGTTCTCGCAGGCTTCAAGATAACCGCGTTGCCAACAGCTAGTGCTGGCCCGATTTTGTGCATAACTAAAAGTGCTGGGTAATTGAATGGCGTAATTGCAACAACGACGCCAACTGGTTGAGGCAGAGTAAAGCCGAGCTTTTCTTGGCCAGTTCCCTTGTTGGCGTCCAACGGTAAACCTACGCCGTAGAGCTGGGACCCTTCAAAAGCTGAAAGCCTCATTATTTCGCCGCTACGTGCAGCTTCGGATCTGGCCTCGAGAATGCTCTTGCCATTCTCCTGAGAAATAATCTGGGCCATTTGCTCCTGGCGCTCATCGGCCAACGCGGCGGCTGCCATCATGATTTCGTATCTCTTATGGGCAGGAGTCCTGCGCCAAGTTACGGCGGCTAATTCCGCCTGGTCGACAGCTCTTTCAACGTCCTGAACTGTCGCTGTCTCAACCTCAGCTATGACCTCACCGCTGTAGGGGGTAACGACTGGTTCAAATAATTTGTTCTTCGAACCTTGGCCCGCAATTAGCAAGTTGAACTTCTGCAAAGCTGACCTCCTTGTCGCTATTGTCTCCAGCTTAGTCTTTGTCAGGACAAAGAATCTAGGGCACTAATTCCTGGTCGCGAAACCAGCTTCGTATTCAATCCGCAAGGACTCAAGCAAGCTTCGAAGACTTTTTTCACCAATTCCGAGAATCTTTTTAGTCTCAACATTAGACAGTGAGGTATCCACCGGCACCGGAGCGGGAAATAGTTCAGACTCGGGTGGGTTTGTTTCTTGCAACAAAGATGCATCTAGATTAAAGACCTCGCAAACTAACTTTGCAAGCTCCATTCTGGTAACAGCGTCGTCGCCAACTAAATGAAAAGTTCCGGTTGCATTTCGCATGGCAACTTTCTTGACTTGCGCGCCAATTTCAGCAGCAAGAGACGGGGTTGCGATTTTGTTGACTTGATCGCCGCCCCAAACTGCAAAAGGCTCGCCTTTGCTCAAGGAGTTCACAAGTGAGGTCACGAAGTAACCAAAACCAACGTCTTGACTCCTTGGGCCATCTTTCTTGGTTTGATGAAAACCCATGACTCCCCCGATGCGGCATACTGCACCGTTTTCTGGAGCCAAGTCGCGCACCACCTGCTCGCCCATGGCCTTTAGGAAACCGTAAAAGTTCACCGGGTTGCCTTTGTTGGATTCCAAAGCAAGATGTGTGGTGCCATCCATAACCCAGTCGGTTGAGATGTAAATAGGTTTTGATCCGGCTTTGTTGGCGGCCCTTACTACCCTCGAGGTCATGCCAACAAAGCTGTCGTAGGCGAAGTCTCGATCTTGCAGCAGCCTGTTGAAATCATTAGCTATAGCGCAGTGAACTACGGCCTCTGTGCCTTCAAGAGCCGAACTGATTGAGTCTTCGCTGGTGAAATCAACCAGTTTGGTTTCCCAGGGCAACTTGGCTTCTGATCGAACTAGGCCAATTACTTCGTGACCGGAGCTTTGCAAAACTGACGCAATGTTGCTACCAACAAATCCGGTGGAACCGGTGATAGCAATCTTCATTAGTTTTGTGGGAAGCCTAGGTTTAGACCACCGTGGCTTGGGTCAAGCCATCTGGAGGTAATTACCTTGGTCTGGGTAAAGAATCGGAAACCTTCTTCTCCATGGGCACGGCTGTCACCAAACAGTGAGTGCTTCCAACCACCGAAGCTAAAGTACGCTACCGGAACTGGAATTGGAACGTTGATTCCAATCATTCCCACCTGAACCTGGTTCTGGAACTTACGAGCCGCTCCACCATCGTTTGTGAAAATTGCAGTTCCATTTCCAAACTGGCCAGAGTTGATAAGGTCCAGACCCTCGTCATAAGTCTTCACTCGAACTACCGATAGCACTGGACCGAATATTTCCTCGGTGTATACCTTGGATCCGGTTGGAACGTTGTCAATCAAAGTTGGGCCAAGCCAGAATCCACCGGGAGCACCATCAGGAACTACACCGCGACCATCAACTACAACCTTGGCGCCATCTTTTTCGGCAATTTCGATGTAAGAAGCAACCTTGTCACGGTGAACCTTTGTTACAAGTGGTCCCATGTCACAGCTACGTCTTCCGTCTCCGACCTTGATCTGCGCCATGCGCTCGGTGATCTTGGCTATAAGTTCATCAGCAACAGGCTCAACTGCAACCACAACAGAGATTGCCATGCAGCGCTCACCGGCAGAACCAAAGCCTGCGTTCACCGCAGAGTCAGCAACTAAGTCGAGATCAGCATCTGGCAAAACCAGCATGTGATTCTTGGCTCCACCAAGTGCTTGGACTCTCTTGCCGTTTTTAGAAGAAGTCTCGTAGATATAGCGGGCTATTGGAGTTGATCCAACAAAGGAGATTGCTGCCACATCTGGGCTGTTTAGCAGACCGTCTACGGCCTCTTTGTCACCGTGTAGGACGTTGAAGACACCGTCTGGCAAACCAGCTTCTTTCCATAGTTCAGCCATCCAGTTGGTAGCAGATGGGTCCTTTTCGCTTGGCTTGATAACAACCGTGTTTCCGGCAGCAATAGCAACTGGGAAAAACCACATTGGAACCATGGCTGGGAAGTTAAACGGGCTAATGATTCCAACAACACCCAATGGCTGTTTGATGGAATAGACGTCCACGTTGGTTGATGCGTTCTCTGAGAATTCGCCCTTCAATAGGTGTGGCAGGCCACAAGCAAACTCAACGACTTCTTGACCGCGAGTGATCTCTCCCAAAGCGTCCGAAAGCACCTTGCCGTGCTCAGAGGTGATGATTTCGGCGAGCTCGCCCTTCTTGGCTTCTAGTAGCTCACGGAAGCGGAACATGATCTGTTGGCGTCTAGCCAATGAGAGATCACGCCAAGCTGGGAATGCATCCTTGGCAGCTTGGATGGTAGCTGCTATCTCAGCGCCGTTGGCAAAGCCAACGCGCTTGGTAGCCTCACCTAGCGCTGGATCAAAAACGTCTCCGAATCTTCCAGATTGACTCTGAACACTCTTACCGTTGATCCATAGTGGAACTGTCTGCATTTTCGCTACCTCATCCTTGTTATTGAAATATTACTTGTGAACCAAATTGGCCGCTTGGGCCACAGCTTTTGAAACATCGTTATCGTGTGGGTATAGAAGTGTCCTGCCAACTACGAGACCCTTTACGCCAGGAAGTGCCAAGGCGTTGGACCAAGAGCCAAATGTTGCCTCTTGATCCGAGCTTCCCTCGCCGCCAAGTAGCAGAGTCGGAAGTGTGGTTGCATCCATAACTCTTTCCATGTTTTCAACTACAGGTAGCTTGAGCCAAGACCAAGCACTGGTTGAGCCAAGGCCAGAAGAAATTGCAACGGAGAGCTCGACCGCTTCTGCCGTTAAGCGGTTGACTGCTTTGCCATCCACCCAGTCACTCATAAAAGGCTCCAGTAGCATCGGAATCTCATGCTTGGCGCACTCATCAATAACTTTGGCAGTGTGCTCTAGAGTTCGAACCGTTCCTGGATCTTGCAGGTTGATGCGTAAAAGATTTTTACCCATGTCTAAACCCTGCTGCTTTAAAGAAGCTGCTGTGTAAGCGGTGTAGCGATCATCAAATTCGAAACTGGAGCCTTTCAAGCCGCCGCGGTTCATCGAACCAACCGCAATCTTTCCTTCAAGTAATCCCATGAGAGTTAGCTCTTCGATTACATCCGGGGTTCCCAGAACACCATCTACCTTTGGGTTCTCTAAGGCTGTTGCAAATCTTTCAAGCAATTCTTTTCTTGAGCCCATGGCAACAGGATTACCATTTACCGCCAAGGCCCCCCTAGCTGGATGATCGGCTGCCAGCAAGAAAAGGTTGCCGTCTCCTTGAACTAGTGGTCGGCGTTTTCTGTTCTTGAGCGCTTTAGCAATAGCGCCTGGATCAGAAGCTCTTAGCTCCTTGATCTGCTCAAAACTTAGTCCCATTTTTGGGCCTCCATGATCTTCTGCACTTCATCATAGGTTGGCATCGCCGTTGAACATTCAAGTCTGGAAGCCACGATGGCCCCTGCAATGTTGGCAAAGCGCAGGATTCTTTGTAGGTCCCAACCTTGAAGCAAACCGTAGCAGAGAGCACCACCGAAAGAATCCCCTGCCCCTAGACCGTTGACTACCTTCACCGCGTATGGTGGAACCTCGACGGACTCGTTTTTGGTCTTAGCTAGAACACCCTTAGGTCCTTGCTTCACGATTGCTATTTCAACACCACGCTCCAACAGAGCATCAGCTGCACGCTCGGGCTCTGTTTGACCAACTGCAACTTCACACTCTTCTTTATTGCCAACGGCAATTGTCACAAAAGGCAAAGCTTTGGCAATTTGCTGGGTGGCATCAGCTGGGTTTGTCCAAAAAGCCGAGCGGTAATCCAAATCCAGGATGGTGTGCGTGGCCTTGGCTCTTGCTTTTAGCGCAGCTAGGTTTGCTGTTCTGGAGGGTTCTTGACTAAGGCCGGTGACGGTGGACCAAAAGATCTTCGCCGATTTAATAGCATCTAGATCTAGCTCTGATTCGGAAATTTCTAGGTCAGGTGCCTTGGGTTCGCGATAGAAATAGATTGGGAAATCATCCGGTGGAAAGATTTCGCAGAAAACAACCGGTGTTTTGAGGTGTTCGGTTCGACCAACGTATCGACTATCGACATTTAGGCGCTCGAGTTCTTGAATCAAATAGTTTCCAAAGGGGTCATTGCCCACCTTGGTAATTACTGCAGAATTCAGTCCGTACCTGGCACCAGAGACTGCCACGTTGGTTGCAGAGCCCCCAAGGAACTTTCCAAAAGAGGTAACTTCTTCAAGGCCGACTCCGGTTTGAAGGGGGTAGATGTCCACGCCAATTCGACCCGTGGTTATTAGATCGAAAACCATTGACTACCTCCGGTTACAAGTCTGCCACAACTTCAATAATTTGTCATAACAAACTTTTAGAGCGAAACGGAGACTGTTTTACCTGTCTGTGACGACTCCAGGGCAGCGTTGGCTAGAACCAGTGCGGCTCGGCCATCTTCAAACTCAGGACTGTTCGAGGCCTCGCCACGCACCTTCTTCATGAATTCCGCTAGCTCTAGTAGGTAGGAGTCCATGTAGCGCTCTAGGAAGAAGTTCTGGTACGGCTCTTTGACCTCAGCGCTTGACTCGTTATAAAGCCTGACATTGGTGTTTGTAAGGTTTTCAACCCTAAGCATTCCCTTGTCTCCAAAGGCTTCCATTCTCTGATCAAAACCATAGATGGCATGACGGGAATTGGTAATCAGTACCAATTCATCATTAGCGCCGCGCAGGGTAACGCTGGTGGCGTCGTAGTCTCCCAGGTCCTTAATTTCACTCGAGAACTGGTTGAAACCGTTGGCTGTAACCGAAACGATGTTCGGTACGAAGAATCTACCCATGTCAAAATCGTGGATGGTCATGTCCCGGTAGATACCTCCAGAAACAGCTAAATACTCTTTCGATGCCGGGGCAGGGTCTCTAGAGATCAAAACCAGCTGCTCTAGTTTTCCAATTTCGCCGGCTTTCACTCTCTGGTGAACAGAGTTGAAATGTGGGTCAAAGCGACGGTTAAAGCCAAGCACGATTGGAATGGTTGCCTTGGCTGCCTTCTCGCGCATGGCGTCAACTCTTTTGATGTCTAGATCAATTGGCTTCTCGCAAAGAATCGGAATGTTGGCATCGATTGCCGCACTGATTAGATCCAAGTGGGTTGGGGTTGGAGACGCAACGATAACGGCATCCACCTTGGATGAATCGAAGCAGTCCATTGCCTCAGCGGTTGCAACACCACCGTATTGCTCGGCTGTTTTCTTGGCACCTTCAACAAAGACATCGGCCACCATCGTTAGCTCTGCACCTTCAGTTCTGGCAACACTGCTGGCATGAACCTGACCTATTCGACCGGTACCAATCAAACCAAATCTCATCGGTGCATTCACTTGGGGACTCCTCTTAGTTGAGCTAAAACAGCTATGTAATAACAAATCATAGATGTTAAAGATGACCTAGAAAGTGAAAACCCATGCGGACCAGTTATTGGTCCTCATGGGTTCAAACCATTTTTTTCTAGCCCCTGATTGCTTTTGCAAACTCCCTGAATGAACGAACTAGCTTGTTCATGTCATTTTGAGTGTGAGCAAAGGAAACGAGCCACTGCTCATCTAGACCCGGAGGGGTAATGATGCCTCGGTTTAGTCCCCATAGCCAGCTCAATTCCGCAAGTTCAAAGTCAGTTGCTTTGAAATCGCGGTAGTTACGAACTGGAGTTGGTGACCAAATCACGGCACCCTTGACTCCGAATCCAACTGTGTGAGCTGGAAGAGCGTACTCGTCAATGATTTTATCGATTGCATCAAGGGTTGCGTTGTTGATTGCTTCTGCCTTGTCTAGCGCCTCTGGAGTTGCAATGTTGTCAACTGCAATTGCTGCGGCAACAACTAGTGGGTTTCCGTTATAGGTTCCCAAGTGAGGCATGCGGCCATCAACTACGGTCTGCATGAACTCTTTCTTGCCTCCAAAAGCAGCAAGCGGTAATCCACCACCGATGCTCTTTGCAAGAGTGATTAGATCTGGCTTGACGCCAACTCTGATTGCAGCGCCAGCAACACCTGCAGTAAGACCGGTCTTAACTTCGTCAAAGATAAGTGCGATTTTGTACTTGTCGCACAAAGCCCTGACAGCTTTGAGGTAACCCTCATCCGGCAACACAATTGAAAGGTTTTCAATGATTGGTTCCATCATCAGCGCGGCTATTGTCTTGCCGTGATTTTTCATGATGGCTTCTAGTCGAACGGTGTCGTTGTATGAAACAACGTAAACCTCGCCAGCCTCAATTGCGCCAGGGTGATATGGTTTCGGGGCAGATACAGACCCAATTTTCTCTAGAGGAGCCTTAACTGATACTTGCAGTGGATCGTATCCACCGTGGTAGCCACCTTCGATTTTGATGATGGCTTTCTTACCCGTTGCAGCTCTGGCAGCGCGAATCGCGTACATCGTCGATTCGGTACCTGAGTTGGTGAAGCGCAACATGTCAATGTCGAATCGCTTCTGGAACCTTTCAGCAGCCTCTGTTGCCAGTGGTCCTGGGGTAACAAATAGCGTTCCGACTGAGCGCATGGCCTTTTTGACTGCCCTAACAACATCTTTGTTGAGGTGGCCAACCAACATCGCACCAAAGCCCATAGATAGGTCAAGAAGCTTCCGACCGTCTACATCTTTAAAGTAAGCGCCCTTCGCGGACACTATCGAGATTGGGTAAGGGTCCCAATGCTGGAAACTTGAGGTGACTCCCAGGGGCAGAACCTTACTCGCACGCTTGTTATGCGTGGCTGAGTTTGTTGTCGTGGATTGAAATCTAGCCCACTCTTGAGCTAGTAGTTTCTTCACCCTCGTTTTGCTAATGGGGGTGTATTTCTCTGGTACTCGGCGCCTTCCGGCAGGATCGTGTTTTAGGTTTAGAACTTTGGACACGTTCTATCACTCCTTCGTGTCCTTCCATTCTCTAACAGGATTCAAATAAACACCAATCCTTGAAGACACTGGTGAGTAAGGGGTGTTTTTTGAAAAAACTTTTTGTTTTTTTGGACTTTCTTTGTTTTTTTCTGCCCTCAAGTTTTGTCCCATAAACTTTAGGAATGAAGGCTGATCTATTTACCCTTGGAGCAATTTTTTTATGGGCTTCATTAGCTTCGCTGGCAACTCTGCTTTCTAACGTTCCGCCTTTTTTGTTAACCGGTATTGGGCTAATTATTGGTGCGTTGGTTTCGTTGCCCGCACTTAGGTCTGGAATAACCCCCTGGAAGATTCCTATAAAAACTTTGCTCATTGGTGTTTACGGTCTCTTTGGGTATCACTTCATGCTTTTTCTAGCACTGCAAACAGCTCCAGCTGTTGAAGCAAACCTTGTGAACTACCTCTGGCCTCTATTGATTGTTCTGCTGAGCCCAATCTTTACCAAATCACTTTCTTTGAATTTCAGATATGTTCTTGCTGCTCTCTCGGGATTCGCAGGTGCGGTTCTCGCAATCACCTCTGGGGGCTCAGGGTTTGGGTTTAGCTCAATTGAGGTGGGTTACTTCTTCGCCCTCGCGGCAGCGGTGATCTGGGCGACCTACTCTTTGGCCACCACCAAGGTTCCGCGATTTCCTACCCCAGCAATTGGGCTATTTGCTCTGGTCTCAGGGGTCCTAGCAATTGGCGCACACTTCCTCTTCGAGCCAGCTGCTTCGATAAGCACAGGCGATTGGCTCCTACTTCTAGTTCTTGGAGTTGGCCCACTCGGAGGAGCCTTCTACCTCTGGGGTGCCGCTCTCAAGATTGGCGATCCAAGAAGAATTGGTCTGCTGGCATTTTTGACACCGCTACTTTCAACCGCTCTACTGGTATTGGTTAGTGGAAACTCACTTGGCTGGCAATTACTCGTAGCAACTGGGTTGATTGTTGGTGGAGCACTGCTTGGTCCGCGCTCCACTAGTGGGTCGAAGAATAAATAGGCCCTTATCTGGGAAACTATAAGAGTGAGTAATCTTCCTGGAAATACCAAAAAACCAATCAGCATCATCGAAACCCTATTGAATTTTGTTCGCGGGTCACTTATTGGGATCGCAGAGTTGATTCCTGGTATTTCTGGTGGAACCATCGCGCTTATTACCGGTGTTTACAAGCGCGTGATTGATTCCGCGGCTGAAGCCGTGCGCGGCATAGTTTTACTCTTTGGTTTCTCCAAATCAAACTTGGCAAAATCCACTACCCACTTCAAAGCAATTTCTTGGTCACTTCTTATCCCGATGCTTATTGGCATGGTGACCGCAATCTTTGTTGGGGCTGGTATTGTTGAGCCGCTTTTGGAGCAGTACCCAACTGTTACCAAAGCTATTTTTGCAGGTCTAATTGCCGCGTCGCTTTTTGTTCCAATAACGCTTTCCGGAATGGGTTGGAAGCTGAGTCATTATCTAGTGTTGGCGATATCAGCATTAGCGGCATTCGCTTTTACCTCTATACCAAGAGCTGCGGACGCTGATCCAAGTTTTATTGTGATTGTGGTTTCGGCTGCGTTTGCGGTTTGTGCATTGGTGCTGCCAGGTATCTCAGGGTCATATCTGTTGCTCGCACTAGGAATGTATGCGCCGACCTTGGCTGCGGTGAACGATAGAGACTTTGGATACCTCGGTACATTCATTTTGGGCGCGATTCTCGGCCTAGCTTCTTTTGTGTCTTTGTTGCAGTGGCTACTTGCCAACAAGATCAAAATGACCATGGTTGTGATGACCGGGTTGATGATTGGTTCTCTTCGAGCTCTCTGGCCTTGGCAAAACGAAACTGGAGCCATACTGATGCCAGAAGCTAACTTCGGGCTAGAGCTATTGATGTTTGGTCTTGGTTCAGCAATTGTCTTCGGCCTTATTGTTATCGAACGCCGGATGGGTCACAAATAGTTTGACGAAGCAGGGTGAGGGCGTAAACAGACCTTGGGTTGCGATGTATGCAATTGCTGGGTTGATCTGGGGCGCTTCGTTTTTGTTTATTGAGCTAGCCCTTACCTTTTTGACTCCAATTGGAGTCGCGTTTGGAAGAACGTTTTTTGGTGCTCTGGCCATGGTGGTTGCCATGTTGATGTTCAAACCCAAACTGCCCACTTCGTTTGAAGCTTGGAAACGCCTGACCATCGCCGGAATCTTGATGAGCTCGATTCCTTTTGTGCTGTTCGCCTATGCCCAAACCCAGGTGACTAGTGCCTTGGCTGCAATCATCAATGCTGTTACCCCTATCACTACCGTGATTGTTCTGCTGGTTGCCTTTAGAACCGAAAAGCTGAAACCTCATGTTATTGCCGGAATCATCATCGGTTTATTTGGGGTGCTGGTTGTTTTGGGAGCCTGGCAAGGCTTTGGGGAAAACAGTCCGCTAGCTATTCTTGCGATGCTGATTGCGGTAATCCTCTACGGAATTGGAACCCCCTATGTTCGAAAGTATGTGACGCCACTTAATTTGGCTACTGAAGTCTCGGTTTTTGGTCAGATAGGAACAGCGGCCCTGACTTTGTTACCTATTTACTTGCTTTCAGGCCCGCTTATCACCACTGTTCCAGACTTTGCGTCGGTAGCGGCGATTGTCACCCTCGGCGCTCTTGGTAGCGGTGTTGCATACCTTCTTTATTACAAGATTCTGGATGTCGTGGGAAGTGCGATAGCTTCTTCCGTCACATACATAACACCGGTTATTGCGGTGATTCTTGGAGTAATACTCTTAGGTGAAAAGCTGCACTGGTACGAACCAGTTGGTGGCGTGATAGTTATTTTGGGCGCTGCCATCTCGCAAGGAAGTGTGCTGACTCTGTTTAGGAAAAAGACAATTGCTTAGTGCAATAAGGGCTTCCAAGGTCGACCTGGTTCTACTTGCAGTAGCTATCGTTTGGGGAGCAAGCTACCTTTCGGCTAAGGCAATCACCCCATTTGCGACAGTTCCTGCGATGCTTTCGGTTCGCTTTGGAATAGCTACCCTTGCCATGATTGCGATCTGGCTAATCAGGCGCAATAAGTTCTCGAAAACAGACCTATTGCTTGGAACGTTATTTGGCCTTACTCAGTCGGCGATTATGACCGTTGAGACTTTTGGGCTGAAGATAACTTCAGCAACCAACGCCGGGCTCCTGATCAGCTTGACCATTATTTTTACCCCAATCATGGAGTCCGCTTGGAAAAAGCGTTGGCTGCCAAGATCGTTCTTTTTGGCGGCTGTTGGAGCCATTGTTGGTGTTGGGCTCCTGGTAACAGGTAATGGAATCCAAGAGCCAAACTGGGGCGATGTGCTGCTCTTTATTGCAGCTATTGTCCGGGCAGTTCACGTAACTGCCCAAGGGGTACTTACCAAAAACCGTGAGGCGAGTAGCTTCAACATGATTTTGATGCAGTGCCTCACGGCAACGGTTGTGTTCTTTATCTTTGACATTCCAGGTGCCTTTGATGCCATTGCAACCTTTGGTCCTGCCCAGTGGGCAGGGACATTGTTTTTGGCGCTTTTTTGCTCGGTGTTTGCTTTCGTTGCTCAGCTCTGGGCAATTAGAAGAACTTCAGCCTCTAGATCTAGCTTGCTGCTAGCAACCGAGCCTATTTGGGCTGTTGTGATTGCGGTGCTATTTGGTGGCGAGACTCTTGCGATTTTAGGAATCATCGGTGCTGCGGTAATTATCATCAGCACTTACATCGGCCAAGGAATTGAATCCAAGCACCGAGAGCAGCTAGAGCACTCGGAGAGGAAGCCTGAGAGCTCCGCTAGCTGATGCTGGAACCGCAGGATTGTTTGGCTTCACTGAGTCAACAACCCTGAAAGCTTCACCAAGGTTTGGTCTGGTGTCTTGTTCAGACTTATTTGGCCAGTGCGCCATCGCCCATTCAGCCAAAGCGGTAATTGAAAGTGATGGGTTCACGCCAGGGTTTGCAGACAATGCAGAGCCATCGACGATGTGTAGTCCGGGCTGACCAAAGACTCGAAGGTAGCCATCCACCACACCAGCGTTAGCATCTTCTGCAATCACTGCACCGCCAAGGAAGTGCGCGGTAAGTGGAATACCAAATGGTTCTCCAATAACGGCTCCTGGTGTGCCATTGACGTCTTTTGCGATTTCTTTGGCAACCGTATGACCCATGGGAACCCAGGCTGGGTTTGGTTCCCCGTGGCCTTGCTTTGAGGTAAGTCTTCTCTTCCAGTAAGTAGTCAGTGAGTTGTCTCTTGATTGCATAACTAGCAAGATCAATGTTCGCTCTGGCCAAGTGCGAAGGTTGTAAAAGTTTGGCAGCTTAGGAAGATTCTTGAGGGTTACACCAATCAACCTAAAGATGTTTGGTGTTTGACCTTTAGGCCCGCTAGCAATAACAGACTGCAAAAGTCCCATAAAGCCGGAGCCACGTCCGTACCGAACTGGTTCAATGTGAGTATCGGCATCGGGGAATACAGAAGACGTTATTGCTGATCCCTGGGTGAAATCAACATCTCTATTTTTTGCCACCACTCCAAGCAAAGACTCACTATTTGTTCTGGAAAGCTCACCAAGTCTTGGACTAATTCCAGAAAGATTTCCCTTTGCCTTGACTTTGTGCAATAGCTTCGCTGAACCAAGCGCTCCGGCTGCAACCACAACTTCTGGAACCGTGATGGTCCGCTTAGCGGCAAACAACTTATCGCTTTGAATCAGGGTGAGTGTGTAACCGTTTGGTACCTGCTCAATGTTTACAACCTTGGTTAGCGGCATGATCTTGGTGCCAAGTTTCTCGGCTAAGTAAAGATAGTTTTTGACCAGTGTGTTCTTGGCCCCGTGTCTGCAACCGGTCATGCACTCCCCGCAATTAATACAACCGGTTCGCGATGGACCCTTGCCGCCAAAGTATGGGTCCTCGACAGTTTTGCCTTCTTCACCAAAGTGAACGCCAACCGGTGTCATCTGAAAGGTGGCACCGAAACCTAAGCGGTCGCTAACTCTTTTTAGAGCTTCGTCCGCCGGTGAAAAATACTTGTTTACCTCTACTCCGAGCATTCGCTCAGCCTGGTCATAGTAAGGCTCGAGAAGCTTTTGCCAATCGGCCATGCCAGCCCAGCTTCCGGTTGAGAAGAATCTGGCTGGTGGGCGATACAAAGTGTTTGCGTAAACCAAGGAACCGCCGCCAACGCCAGCACCACTCATCACAAGCACGTTTTTCAATAGGTCTATTCGCTGAATACCTTTTAGACCAAGTTTTGGAAAGAAAAGGAATTTCTTGAGATCAAAGGAGCTCTTGGCAAAGTCGTTGTCTTCAAATCTGGCACCAGATTCAATCACTAGAACTTTGTAGCCTTTTTCGCTTAGGCGCAGTGCTGCAACAGATCCGCCGAAGCCAGATCCAATTACCGCAACATCAAAGTCCTCTGACAAACTCCACCCAATTCTTATTCTCGTACTGCTCCCAAGAGCTATTTGGCTTAAAGCCCAACTTCTCGTAAAGCCTAAGGGCACCAGACTCGTTTCCGCTATCGACGTTAAGCTCAATGAATTCGCGACCCTGCTCAACACTGTGATTAATCCCGTGTTGTAGGAGAATCTGACCTAATCCCTTGCCTTGAAACTTGTGGGCAACACCTAGAACGTCAACGTAGCCACCGTTTAGGTGATAATTTGCGTTTGCCAACTGAATAAAGCCCGCGGGTTCTCCCTCGAAATCAAGAATGAAGCAAGCTTCTGGGTCCATTGTGCTAGACGCCATGTTTTGTTCGATCCAGAGCTCCATCGGCCTCGGGGCAAATCCAAAGTGTTTACTAAACGAGTCCTGATGTAGCTTCCAGGAGGTCTGCATATCTTGATCTCCGGAAACCAATCGAATTGAAACCCCAGGAGTAGAAATCGGCACGCTATCTCCAGTTGCCAACTCTCTTTTCATGTGCCAGTAGGTACGAATAACTTGCATGCCTAGAGACTCAAGGGACTCTCGCATCGCGATATCTTTTGTGTTGACACTAAACCAATGTTCGTATTCCGGAAACTCTGCGGCAGCTGCTTTAAGCGATTCAACTAGAGCTTGCCGAATAAGATTGGAGCCGGGTCTAGCATAAACATCCGTAAAGAGTCTTTTTCTGGTGGCGTCAGGGTTGACCGAATAGAAAGCGCTCGGCTCTTCGACATCGTCCGTATAAACAAATGCTGCTATCGCGGGGTCATAGACCCCTTCAATAACTTCCGTCGACTCCTCAACGCCTATAGGCGTGGAGGTTGGATCAATTTTGAGCTCATGCTGGTTGATAAGCTCCGCAAGCACTTCTGCATGGCGAGTTTCAGCCTTTACGATGCGATAGTTCATGTAAGTAGCTTATGGAAGGGCTAGCGGATTTGCTGGCAGTCTTTCCTGCGCGAACCACTTCTGGTGATACCCAGTTGATGAGGACATCAGTTCCAAAAATGGTGTTGGTGGGAATTGCTCAGGTGCCATGACTCCAACTCCAGACCAAGTGCCTTCGGCAATTAGCTCCAGGGCAATTAGTGGGTTGAAGGCGGTTTGCAAAACAACGCACTGGGACTGGTACTCGGCCATAGTTTCGGCGTTGTCGGCTACGTGGTAGATGTATGTCGCGCGATCTTTACCGTTCTTGTCTTTTCCGGTGATAAGAACTCCAGCACAAGCCTTACCCTTCATTTGAGGACCAAGAGTTGCAGGATCTGGCAAAACAGCAACCACGACATCTCTTGGTGCAACTTCTACTGGACCAGATGCCGAACGCACCCGAACCGGCTTAGTGGCGTCTAGGCCTAGATTGTGCAGGGTCTTTAGCACCCCAATGAATTCAGCTCCGAGTCCGTACTTGAAAGTAACTTTCTTAACATCCATGGTTCTTGGAAGCATCGGAATCTCTTCGTGCTCCACGTTCACGCACTCAACTGCTCCGATACCCTCCGGGAACTCAAAAATCTCAGGTTCGCTAAATGGCTCGGTTGTGTACCAACCTTTGTCTTTTTCGTAAATCAGAGGCGGGTTTAAGCACTCTTCAATAACTGTCCAGATCGAAAAAGATGGGGCGAAGATTTCTTCACCCTTGTCATTTCGAACGGTCAGGTTCGAGCCATCCTTGATGCTCACTTCGTCAATCTCGCTGAACAGTTCATCGGCAGCGTACTTGGCAAAGATGTTTGACATACCTGGCTCAACACCCATACCAATTAGAGCCAGCTGACCAGCTTTTTCCCACTGTGAGTTCAGTGCATACTGAGCATCACCCAGTTTGATTCCAGGCTTGTGATATGGATCGGTTTCGTGTGGCTCTGATAGAGACATCGCCATGTCCATGTATCCAACACCAGCGGTAAACGCGGCTGAGAAAACTGTCGGTACGAACTTTGGCTCTACCGCGTTTAGCAGGAACGTGATGTTGTGCTCTTTGCAGAGCTCAACAATATTTGACGCGTTAGAGGCATCGATTGTGGCTGGAATGAATTTAGCTGCGACCTCATCGCTGTGGCGCTTTCTAATCCATTCAATAACTTCTTCGGCTCTTTTGATATCAAAGTCGGCAACGACCATGACTTCAAAAAATGATCTTTCACTTGCAATTTTGGCTATTGCGGCGCCTACGCCGCCCGCGCCGACGAGTAAAATCCTCATCGTGATTTCCACATCCTTTATGGAAGTTGCCACCCCATCGAAGGGCCAATGCGGCAACTTGTATGTATTCCTAGGATACCTAACTAGTCCTTGATAAGTGCTGGAACGGACTTAGGTCTAACAACTAGGAAGAAAATAGCTATTGCGGCCAAGTGGCTAAGCGCGATCGCTATCCCGAGGCCCTCCGTGGTAGCGCTACCGAGGATTGGATATAGAGGTGCCGCAAACGCTGCGGTGAGCGAGTTCATAACACCAAGCACAGAAGCGGCTGTTCCAGCCTCTGAACCATGACCCTGCAGGGCAATGGTCTGTATCGGCGTGATGGTCATTCCAAATGAAATCATGAAAACAGCCATCAGAGGAATAACTGTTTCGATACCTGGATTTTGATTGGCAATAGTGAAAAGCCCAACCCCAGCAGCAACTGCAAGAATCAAAGACGCCAAAATAACCCAGGTGGCTCTAAACATCCGACCAAGCTTTGCTCCGGCTTGAATTCCCAAGAACCAGCAAAAAGCAGTAATTGAGAAAGCAATTGAAAACTCAACTGGAGTGAGCCCCAGGCTGTCTTGGTACAGGAACGGAATGATGTTGAGGTAACTAAAGAGCCCAATGGTTTGCACCATTCCAATAAGGACAAGACCTACCAGAATGCGATCTTTGAATACCGCGAGGAATCTTTTGGTAACACCCTCGAACCCTTTGGCCCTGCGGTTATCAATGTGATGGCTTTCTACCAGTGATTTAGAGGCGATCAGCAACACCGCAACACCCAAAATGGTCAAGGCCAGCGGAATCACGCGCCAGTCTGGAGCTACCAGCAATAGTTGCGCCGATAAAAATGGGCTTACCATTGGTGCGATTCCAGCAACCAACCAAACCCTGGCCAACATCTTCAACATGGCCTTACCCACGAAAAGATCTCTAATAATTGCCTGAGTAACCACCGCAATTGCAGCTCCAGCTAGCCCTTGCAAAAAACGAAAAGCAACAAAGGCTTCGATGCCTGGTGCCACATACAAAGCAGCCGAAGCAAAGGTAAAAAGCGACAAGAAAAATAGAGCTGGTTTTTTCCTACCGAGTGAATCACTAAGTGGCCCAGCGGCAAAAAAACCAATCGCTGCACCCGCAGTCACTGCCGACAGGGAGTATTGAACAAAGGCGTCTGGCACCTCAAAAAATGCGGCAATGTTTGGGTAAGCCGGTAAAAACATGTCTGTGACCAATGTTTGAACCATAAACAAGAATCCGAGTACAAAGATGTAAACAACTCTTTGGTTTTTGGTGATCTCGGAAGTAGATACCGAGCTAGTTTTTGCCATCACTTAGGAAGCTTCAATTCTTTGGGGTCTAGGGCTCTTGGCCCACCTAGAAAAGCATAGCTCTCTCACCAAGTTCAATAAGAAGTGACTCGGCAAAAGAAAAACCCCCCAAGCTAATTGCCTGGGGGACTTTTCTTCCAGTGAACTTATTACTTAAGGGTTACTTTTCCACCAGCTGCTTCTAGAGCTGCTTTTGCCTTCTCAGCAGTTTCCTTGTTTGCACCCTCAAGGATTGTTGATGGAGCACCATCAACTAGAGCCTTTGCTTCTCCTAGACCTAGGTTGGTAAGTGCACGCACTTCCTTAATAACCTGGATCTTCTGGTCACCAGCAGCGTCTAGAACTACGTCAAACGCGTCCTTCTCTTCTGCTGCTTCACCAGCTCCGCCACCGGCTGGAGCTGCTGCTGCAACTGCAACTGGAGCTGCTGCGGTAACTTCGAATACCTCTTCAAACTTCTTTACGAAGTCTGAAAGCTCGATTAGAGATAGCTCCTTGAAGCCATCGATTAGCTGTTCGGTTGTCAGCTTTGCCATTTGATTTTCTCCTTATTTTCTTTGTTAAGCGTTTGTCTCTTGCTTGGCACGTAGGGCGTCGATAGTGCGGACGGCCTGAGCCAGCGGAGCTTGGAACATGTAAGCAGCCTTGAACATTGAAGCCTTGAACATTCCAGCGGCCTTCGCCAATAGAACTTCACGGCTTTCTAGATCAGCAAGCTTCTTAACCTCGTCTGATGACAAAGTGACGCCATCCATGATGCCGCCCTTGACCACTAGAAGAGGATTTGCCTTGGCAAAGTCGCGCATTTGCTTGGCCACGTTGACTGGGTCTCCGTGAACAAAAGCCATTGCAGTCGGTCCTGCTAGCTGACCGTCAAATGCGGTCACTCCAGCGTTCTTTGCTGCAATCTTGAGTAGCGTGTTCTTTGCCACGGCGTAGGTTGCGTCAGCACTGATTGAGCGACGAAGTGTCTTCATCGCTCCAACAGTGAGTCCGCGGTACTCGGTTAGCAGTACGGCACTCGAGCTTTGGAATTTCTCCGTTAGCTCGGCGACGGTAGCTTCCTTGTTCGCCATGGCACTCCTTGATTATCTGTATTTGTCGGCAGCCCTAAGAAACAAAAAATGCTCCTCACGTAAGCGAGGAGCATAAGGAATTAGAGCAAAACTCTAGAATCTTTACTTCTACACCTACGTGGGCAAACACTTTGTGTTTCTTAGTCAAAACAAGCCAAATTCCAAGAATTCTTGGGATTTGTCCTGCCTCAAACCGACGGTCTTTGGCTTCCTACAGTCTAGAGCTTCAGGGGGTTAGCTGTAAAGCTCGAGTTTTGACCTAACCTCTAGATAGGTGAAAACCTTTTCCAGGCCCAAGCAAAAAGTAAACCCCACCCCCTAAGGGGTGGGGTTTTTTAGCGCTGTCTCGATCGCTTTTACTCCTCGAACTATTACTAGTTCGAATACTTCTTAGCCCTTGGGCGCTTCTCACCTGATGGCTTGTCGGCCCAACGACCCTTACCAGAACCCTGGTAGTTGCCTTTTTTCTTTGGTCTTGAATCACGATCACGGTCTCTTCCGCGGTGGTTAGAGCCTCCGCCTCGAGAGTCTCCGAAGTCCAGGATGTCTGGTGCTGCCGGAGGTGGCGCAATTGGACCAGCTAGTTCTTCCAGCAATTCAGATCCTGGACGAACATCAGTGATCTTGGCATCGCGCTCGGCGCGGTGCAGAAGGTCTTCGACCTTGCGACGCTTTGAACGTGGAATCAAGGTGATAACAACACCTTCCTTACCGGCACGGCCAGTACGGCCGGAGCGGTGAAGGTAGGTCTTGTATTCCTCTGGTGGGTCAACCTGGATAACCAGTGCAACATCATCAACGTGGATACCTCTAGCTGCAACGTCGGTAGCAACAAGGACCCTTACGGCACCTTTAACAAAGCGCTCCAAGTTACGAGTTCTTTGGTTCTGGTTTAGATCTCCGTGCAGTCTTGCTGCTGGAACGCCGTTGTTGGTAAGTGACTCGCTTAGACGCTCTGCTGTCATCTTGGTACGAGTGAAGATAAGTGACTTACCTTCTCCTTGAACTAGGCGAAGAAGGACCTGGCTACGATCATCTGGGTCAACTACCAGCACGCGGTGCTCGATTGTTGAGTTCTCCTGAGTCTCGTTAGGAACTTCGTATACGTAAGGATTTGGCATGAACTCGCGAACAAGTGCATCAACTTCACGATCCAGTGTGGCCGAGAACAGTAGCTTCTGGCTTTCTCCGGTTGCCCGTAGAACACGCTTTACGCCTTCGATGAATCCAAGATCACACATGTGATCGGCTTCATCAACGACCATGGTCTCAACTTCGCTTAGGTCAATGATGCGCTGCGCCATTAGGTCTTCTAGGCGACCAGGGGTGGCAACAACGATGTCAACACCGCGGCTCAGAGAAATCTCTTGACGGCGCTGTGGAACACCACCGTAAACACAAGCTGTGTAGAAACCAACCGAGCGTGCTAGTGCTGAAACAGTTCTGTCGATCTGATCTGCAAGTTCACGGGTTGGAGCCAAGATCAATGCGCGAGGCTTGTTTGGTTTTCTTGGCTGGGAGCCTGCTGCAACCAGTTTCGAAATAATCGGAACGGCGAAAGCAATTGTCTTTCCAGAACCAGTTTTTCCGCGACCCAAGACATCTCTGCCTTCCAAACCTGCTGGAATGGTCGACTGCTGAATCGGGAATGGAGTTTCAGCTCCAAGGCCGCGAAGTGCGGTGACAAGCTTTGGGTGCAGACCCATCTCTTCGAAACTTCCCTGAATGAGAATTTCTGAAGCGTCAGCAACAACTAGCTTTTCTAGAACCTTGTCCTCAAAGAATGCTTTGCGGTTTGGGTTCTTGTCGCGAGCGCCAACAAAGCTGGAGTCACGAGACTTGTCTCTTGAGACTCTGTCTTCGCGGTACGGGTTACGGTCGCGGTCATACTCTCTCGAGTTTGAACGTGGCTCGTAAGTTCTTCCAGATTCCCTTGAAGAGTCTCTTAATGAGTCTCTAGAACCGCGGAAAGAATCGCTGGTGAAATCCCTCGCTGGACGATCGGAGCGGAAACCGCGATCATTGCGAGCTGGACGCTCAGATGAATCTGAACGGTATCCAGATCCTGATCTGGAACCAAAGCTACGATCAGAAGACCCTGCAGGCTTGCTTGGTCCTCTTGCTTCATAGCCTCTAGATTCAGATGGTCTTGAGTCTCTGGAGTCAGAAGATTTTCTGTCTGAGTAAGAAGGCTTATCTGACCAGTTCTTTTTGGCTGGACGGTCGGACTGACCCTGGCCGTAGCGTGGCTTATCTGACCACTCACGTCTTGGGGCATCGCTTGATCTTGGTGCGCGATCGTCGAAAGATCTAGGTGCGCGAGTTGCGCGGTCCTCTGCTGTGTGACGAGGCTTACGAGCCGAGTCTGTCTTTGGACCTCTTGGTTCCCAGTTGGAACCGCGGTCTGGTTTGCGGCCGCTCATTTCGCGAGCGTCAGTTGTACCCTTGCGGTGTGATTTTTTCGGTGCAGCAGATGATCCTGCGAAACTTGAAGTTCCAGATCTTCGTGGTGCGCCTTTAGCTGCTCCAGTTTTTGGACGCGGAGCTGATTTGCCGAAATTAGGCATAGTTTTAATTGCTTCCTCTTTATGTGGCACGCGCGGGCAAGAAAAAGCACAATTCATGTGTTGTTTCGTTGCTGCGTGTGTCTTTGCGGTCTAGTCGAACTGCGCTAGACCCTAAGCATTCCCGGCTAAAGACCGACAGCTATAAGAGGTAAAGACTGATGCACCTAAAGTGCACTGCAAACGACTACTGCTGGGAAGTTCCCAACAACACAAGCCTAGTTGGCAAGAAACAATAAAGCTAGGAAAAATTTCCTAGGAAATAATGCCTCGAACCTTCAGTTCTGCGCTTAGTTCCGCATCAGATGGCTCAACTAGGTGCTTGCCATCAGCAAAAACGATAACTGGGATGTTAGTTCTTCCGGTAATAGCCTTGGCTTCCTCGGTAAATTCAGGACTTGTTTCGACGTCTTTCTTGTCGAAATCAACACCCAAGGTGTTCAAGAGTGCCTCTGATCTGCGGCAATCGCCACACCACTGTGCTCCGTAAAACGTTACTTCTGACATTGCTATCTCCTTATAATTTTCTCTTCTGGTATCACTAACTGCTTCCCATCAAAGCTGATTCCCGCCAAATCTTCAACCACAATGTCAGCATCGGTCTCTAATGCCCTTTTGGACACCCCAACAACAAAGGCCGCGCCTGCTGCTAGGGCTGCTTTGACCCCAGCATCGGCGTCTTCAAAGACAATGCAATCGCTCGCGCTAAAGCCCAGCTTCTTAGCTCCAAGTAGATATGGATCTGGTGCAGGCTTGCCATGTTCGACGTCATCACCACTAACAAACTGCTCGGGCAGCGGTAACCCTGCTGCCTTGATACGTGCCCTTCCAAGATTTGAATTAGCAGAGGTGCAGATTGTCCAAATACCAGCTGGCAGTGAATGCAAAAGATCTACTGCTCCAGGGAGTGCGTGAGTCTTATCCGCCGATAATTGCTCGAGCTCATTTATTCGATTGTTAGCCGCTTCGAACCTAGCTTCGCCCACTAGTTCAAGAATTAAATCTTGTGCTCTAGTGCCGTAGTGATTCGAAATTGAGAAACCCTCGAGACCGAATTCCTGCCCAAGAATTCCCCAGGCAACATCTACGGCGGCGTGAGAATCTACTAAAACCCCATCGTTATCAAAAAGGAGCGCACTGGCTCTAAGAATCATTTGCGCTTTCTTGTAGCAGCAGCCATTGCTTTGGGCTTGGTTTTGGAGTTAGGTGCAGCTTTCTTGCTTGCTGCTGACTTAGAAGCAGGCTTGCTTGCGTTTTTCTTGGTTGGAGAAAATGGGGCTGTTTGATTGCGCTCGGTAATAAACAAATAGATTCCAACAGCTGCTATCAATAGCAGCACAAGCGCTGGCACCATTGACTCAAAGAACCAGCTCCACTCAAACGGTGCTATTTCCCAACCCGGATCGAACACAAACTCTTCGCCCTCAGCTGGTTCTATATACTCTGGCCAAATTCTTAGAGATTCAATGGCGCCAGCTCCAAAAGTAAAAGACATTATTGAAACTGTTGCGCCAAACACGATAGAAAGCACAAAGTTCAAATTCGCAGCTCCTGCTGCCAAGGTTTGTCTAACTCTTGGAGGAGCTGCCTTGGCAGCTTTTGCCTTTGAGGAGAATCTGGTTCCAAGCAAAATACCCAGCGCGATGATGACCTGGATAACTACCCAAACCCAAACCTGGAGATCAGTTCTGGTGATGTCGTAGACAACGAGTCCAAAGATGATTGCGACCGCGGTGAACAGGATTGGAATGGCGTAGCCAAGACCAAGAGCTTTCTCCGAATCGGACATGCCCTGCTTCTTGGTCTGCTTGACGGTTTGCTTTCTGTAAACAAAAGCACGCAGCAAGATGTAAATCACGAGGATGGTTGCCAAGACAATTGGCACATAAACATCAAATAAGCGAACCAAAAGGTTCACGTTTTCCTGGCCAAAGCTATTGAAAGCATTTAGGAAATTACCGATTGCATAAATAGAGCCACCGACCAGAGAGATAACGACGGTTAGATTGGTGAATCTGTGAGCTGCTCGAGGAAGTGGTGCATCAAGTCCAGCAAGTTCTCTGGCGTGCAGGGACATTTGCTGACCTCGAAGAGCGAGCAGTCCAAACACAACGATTCCAACCAGGTATAGATAGGTAGAAATCTGAACAATCTGGGTTTCCCCAAGATACATTCCCTCGCTGTCATAAATCGGCAAGACATATAGGTCTGAGTAGATAGCGAACATGAACAATGTCCAGCCCACCACAAGGCCAATAAGAGGGGTGATGATTGCTTGTTTAGCTAATTTGATTTCCATATCTTAAGCCTACGCCCGACCCATAAACTTGAGGGATGATTGTGGTGATTGGCGAAGCTCTTATTGACCTAATTGAGAGTAAAGCGGACTCTGGCAGCTACCAGGCGGTGGTTGGCGGAGCAAATGCCAACGTAGCCATCGCGCTAGCCCGAGCAGGAACCCCGCAGCAACTTCTTGCAAGAATATCTTCAGATTCTTTCGGGCAGAAGATTAGAAATCGTCTTGAATCAAACGGTGTTGGGCTTGACTACGCAATTGATGCTCCCGAGGCAACCTCACTTGCAATTGCGTCAATTGGTCCTGCCGGTGGAGCAAAATACTCTTTTTACGTTGAAGGAACCGCTGACTGGAACTTCACCCGCGAAGAATTGCCGACCGCAGCAATACTTTCTGAAATCGGAGCGAAGGCTTTGCAGTTTGGCTGTTTGACGATGGCATTAGGTCCTGGAAACATCATCATCGAGTCTTGGGCCGGCGAATTTTTCAAAGAGGGCTCGCTTACTTTGTCGCACGATATCAATGTTCGCCCAGCCCTTGGCTTTGACGCATCAGTTGAGCGCGAAAGAGTGGAGCGAATCAATTCCATTTCAAATATTGTTAAAGCCTCCGACGATGACATCAACTGGCTCTACCAACTTGCGCCTGGATCTAGCGTGGATGAAATTGTTTGGGGCTGGATTGGCAACACCGACCAGGTTGTGTTTGTAACCCGTGGACCAGATGGCGTAAGCATTTACCGCAAGAACAAGGTCCGCATTGATGTGGCCTCCCGGGCAGTTAATGTTCAAGATACCGTGGGCTCTGGCGACACCTTCTGCGCACACATGCTCAGTGGGCTGTTAGCTATTGATGCCTTGGGTGCGGATCCGGATCAAAAACTAGCTGCAGTAACAAGTGACCAATTGGTTCAGATAACTCGGGTCGCAGCCATTGCTGCGAGCATTGCCTGCGAAAGAGTTGGGGCAGAGCCGCCAACTAAAGCTGAACTAGCAGCTGTTATTGCAGCTATCGCTTAAAGGGACAGTGCCTGCACTCCATTGCGCAGCAGCGATCAAAGTTGGAAAGTTCTTTAGCCGTAAAGACAAAGTTTCCATTTACTGGATCTTTATAGCCCGGTTGATCTAGTACCATTGCCAATTCGTGACGACGCAGCATCTCTTCGCGCGCAGGGTGATCCTCAGCCAGTCTCTTCGGGTGAGGAAGGCTGAGTGGTCTTCGGGTTTGGGTTGGTCTAGGCATAGAACCTAGACGCTATCTTGTGCCAGAACCATTTCTGCGTAAGAGCGCGTTGTGTCGCCCGATCTTGTCCTCTCCCAGTTCAAGCTCAACTCATTCAGGACTTTGGTTCCATAACCTGGGGTAGCACCTTCGAGAGGTGCCTTTCCGTTATCTGTTACCTCGACGCTGAACCTAGTTGGGTCAATTTGATTGATTGTGACTTTTACCTTGCTAGCTTGGCCGTGCTTGATGGAGTTTGTTACTAGCTCCCGAGCTAGCTCAATTGTTGCTTCGCAGGTCAACGGCTCGTTGGTTATCGCTAGCTCTAGTTCAGTTGGGATTTCAATTTCAACTTCAACACTGCCTGACCAAAGTTCTTTGATTTGGTTGAGAACTGAAAGCAATGTTTCGGATTCAAGTCGGTTTGGATTGTTTAGTTGCTCAAGAGCAGTCTCAATGTCCTTTTGAACCTTAGTTAGATAATCAGGGGTTGGGTTGTTGGTTTGAGCCATGCCCATCGCCGAGGCGTATAGGGCAGCTTGAATAGGACCGTGTAACAGCGCGGCCATCCTTTTGCGGTTGAGCCAAAGCTCCTGCGAGAGCCTGGAGGAAATCACCTCCAGCTGTCTGTTGACATCTTTTAGGCGCTCGGTTGTTTCTCTTCGTTGGAGCTGGACAAGCTGAGCAAAAAATAATAGAAGCCCTAGGCTCCACTCAAAAAACAGCATGGTGAACACTTGAGCATCGGTGCTTTGCATGTTCAGTATCGGCTTCAAAACAAAGAAGGCACTCAAAGGGAATGCATAAATAAGTGGCACAAGAACCCAGGCTGCCAAGGTAGGGATTTCAAGTTTGTAAGTGAGCGCCTGCACAATCCGGCCAAAACCAAAGACGAGTGCAAAAATCAGTGTCAGCACGATTAGCGCCATGGCTGGCTCCTCCAGCAAAACGGTGCTCGAAACCAACAAGCCGATGGACATCGTTGCCGCCCAAAATGGAATCAAGAACTCTCCAAGAATGACTCGCTTGGGAAGAGCTGATTTAACCCTTACGGCAGCTGGCTCATTCTCGAAGTTCAACTCATCTTGCCCCTCCGCTACTTCCCTACTAAGGGGTCTAACAACTTCATCGGCAGCATCTCTTAGGGATCCAATAACAGCTGCAGATGAGGCGGAAGCTAGTGTCTCTTGGATCTTTCTAATTGCAGGGCGTATCAAGGATTCAACTTTCGCGCTTAGCTCTTCTTGCTGCTGTTGCACCCTTGCCAGAACTCCAGCCGATCTAACCTGCAGTCTCAAGCGCTCAGCGGCAAGCATCGAAAGAGCCTCTTTATGCCTTGCATAGTTTGAAACAACAATCGCGTTCAAGATAAGTGCGATAAGGGTAAATAGCGGACCACCCACCAAGCGATATAGAATCTCCCCTTCTTGAAATTGCCCCGACAATATTGAAAACTCGAGCAGAGTCAGTCCACGAATTAGTCCAGCCAGAGCAAAAACAACCATCAGTAACGCCGGCCGACTGGGCCTTGGTTTATTGGGAAGAAAAATCCGAGCGATCAACAAAGGGATTATGGTGGCAATGTAACCAATGGTTGCGCTGATTAGTCGATACTCAAAAGTTGAGTCAGATCTTGTTTGATCAAAAATGATTCCAACACCGAAAGCGGGGATCAGGAAAAGTAAAAGTACCGGGTTGGAGAGTGCGTATCTAGATCCAACCTGTTGGAATAACCTCTTGGCCGTTGGGCGATGAGGTTTATACTCTTCGGTCACTGATCAGTCGCTACCGCACCAACAGCGCTTAGGTAAGCCTTAGAAGCGGCAATTCGAGCATTACCTGATCCGTTGGCATCAATATCAAGTGCTTGAAAAATTCTAGAAATCATTCCTTCAACAGCTCTAACCGTAGTGCCACGAGTTTCTGCAATCTGACTGTTAGACATTCCCTCGGACATCAGCTGCAAAACAGCTAATTGCCGTTTTGATAAATCGGCCAATGGTCTTCCTTCGGCTTGGTCATGACGAAACTTGGAAACGTCTTCTTCTTTCAAAACTGCGTTGACGGCATCCACTAGTTCTTTGGAATCAACCAGTTGTGACTTTCTCAGATATGCCTGCGATTGCTTGACCGCTTTGGAATCTTTTTTTGCAAATCTTGGATCAGGAAGATTAGTTAGGAAGACGACACCAATGTCCGGTGACTCTCTTGCTAGGTACTCAGCAAAATCAAAACCATCAGGTCCAGGGCCTAATTCGATATCCACGATGCAGGCATCAGGGTCAACTGCCTTACAAGCACGCTTGGCATCTGATGCGTTCGCGGCTGTTGTGACATGAAAGCCAACGGCTTCCAATGATCTAGCAATTAGATCTCGAAGTAGGGACTCGTTTTCGACCACGACAAGGGTTCTTGATGTTGGCACTGGAACCTCTGTTTCTGGATTTGTGGACTGAATCCAATTATGACCTCCCGAACTTTTTCAGGCAAAAAAACATGGTGGTGACCGAACATTAGCCCTCCAAGTCAAGGTCTAGGCTTGTTCAATGACCAAATACACAGCTTTAGCCAATGAGGTATCTTCCAGAGTCCCAGCAGGGTTTCTGTTTGGAGCCGCCACTTCATCTTGGCAAATTGAAGGCTCTAGCCACACCCGAGGAAGTTCCATTTGGGACGATTTCGTTAAGGTTCCAGGTGCAATCGTTGATAAAGCAACCGCGGACCCGGCTTGCGATCACGTCAATCGACTCGAAGAAGATCTTGATTTACTTGCCCGATTGGGTGTTGACACTTACCGTTTTTCTGTTTCTTGGCCAAGGGTTATTCCCGGTGGTAAATCTGCTGTTGATCAAAAAGGTATTGATTTCTACGACCGGCTAATCGATGGACTACTAAAGCGTGGGATTAAGCCTTCCTTGACTCTTTATCACTGGGACCTACCAAGTGAGCTGCAAGCTCAAGGTGGTTGGGCTTGGGAGGGAATCTACGAGCAATTCCAGCACTACGCCGATGTCGTGTCCTCTAAGTTTGCCGACCGCGTCTTTAGTTGGGCAACACTGAATGAACCTTGGGTTGTGGCTTACCTAGGTAACGCTGCTGGTATTCACGCACCCGGTATTAAAGATCCTGCGACCTCCCTTGAGGTCGCCTACAGACTTATGGTTGCAAGCGGCAAAGCTATCGAGGTTCTTAGATCAAACAAAGCAAACAATCCAGGCATTGTTCTAAACCTCACCACAATCATTGCTGACGATGAAGAAATTGCCGACGCCGCAAGACATATCGATAACCTACAAAACAGGTTCTGGCTAGATCTACTAGCTGGTCGAGGAATCACCAGCGAGATCAAGGACTCAACAGCAAAATACACCGACTGGGATTTTGTCACTGACGATGGCTTGAAAGCTGCCGCTAACAGGATTGACTGGATGGGAGTGAACTACTACTCCCCGATGCGGGTGGCATCAAAGCCAGCAGCTGGACCAGGTCACATCGTTGGACAAGTGCCGGCTCTTTTCCCCGGATCTCCTCCAGTGCACTTTGTTCCACGGGAGCCTCAAACGGATATGGGTTGGGAGATTCACGCTCCATCTCTTACTTCCACCCTGACCCGAATTGCTAAGGACCTACCTGGTGTACCGCTATACATAACCGAAAACGGCGGGGCCTTCCCGGATAAGTTAATTGACGGTGTTGTAGACGATCAAGATCGAATCGATTACTACGCTAAACACCTGCACGCCGCCTTCGATGCCATCGAGCAAGGAGTGGACCTTCGCGGTTACTACGCCTGGTCGCTCATGGACAACTTGGAGTGGGCCGAAGGTTGGACCAAGCGCTTTGGAATTGTTCGCGTTTCCGAAAATGACCTGACCAGGATTCCAAAGCAGAGCTTTGAATTTCTCAAAAAGGTTTTTGAGGAAAGAAACTAGCCCTTTACAGATCCCGCTAGCAATCCGCGCACGAAGTAGCGCTGGAGAGCAAAGAACACGATTAATGGGACAACCATAGAGACAAAGGCACCTGCTGTTAGTGTCTCCCAGCCAGACCCTCTAGTTCCAACCATCTCCGCCAAGCGCACGGTTAACGGAGCAATATCCTTAACTCCTCCACCGAAGGTAAGACCGACAAGCAAGTCATTCCACACCCACAAGAACTGGAAGATTGCGAAAGAAGCAATAGCGGGAATGCTAAGTGGCAAAACCACCTGTCTAAACAGGGAGAACCATCCGGCGCCATCAACCCTGGCAGCTTCAATGAGCTCACGAGGAATTTGGCGCAAGAAATTATGCATAAGGAAGATCGCAAGTGGCAAAGCGAATATGGTGTGTGCGATCCAGATTGGAATGTAAGTTCCGGTGATTCCAAGCGGTGGAATTATCACGTCCTCGCCAATCATGAACCCCTTGGCAAACAACTGCAGAAGCGGGACTAGCGACATCTGAAGTGGAATCACCTGAAGAGCAAAAATGCTAAAGAAGATAAAGTCCTTGCCCTTGAAATCAAACCAAGCCAAAGCGTAGGCGGCAAACACTGCAATCGTTAGCGGAAAAATTGCTGCCGGTATGGTGATCGCAAAACTATTAAAGAAATACTGGCTAAGTGGTGGCGTGACAGAGGAGCCAAGAAACAGAACGTTCTGGTAATTCTCCAACGTTAAGTTTGGGTTCTCAAGAATTGTCCACCAACCGGTTGCGTTTATGTCTTTTTCTGGCCTGACGGAGCTAACTAACAAACCAAAGGTCGGAATGGTCCAGAAAATAGCAATAATGATTGCTGCAGCCGAAGCCCAAGGAGAACTGAAGGCGTCTTTCATCCGCTGGCTTCCCTTGGTCAGGTTCAAACCCTTGGTTGCTGATTTCTTACTCATCATCGCTCCGTTCTATCGAGCTTGAGCTGACGAATGTTGTACCAAATAATTGGCACTACACCCAAGAACAAGATGATAGCCAGGGCGCTACCGGTTCCATAATTTAGCGCCCTGAAGGTCTGGGAATACATCTCATTGGCTATGACGTTGGTCTGAAAGTTACCGCCGGTCATGGTCCGAACAATATCGAACACCTTCAAGGTTCCGATGGTGATCGTTGTCAAAACCACAACAATCGAGGACCTGATCATCGGGACAGTTATTTGAACAAAGCGCTTTAGCTGGCTAGCGCCATCAAGCATGGAAGCTTCTACTACCTCATCTGGGATGTTCTTCATGGCAGCAGACAAGACCACCATGGCAAAGCCAGTTTGAATCCAGATCATTACCGCTATTAGCAAGAAGGTGTTTAGTGGGTTTTCCAAGAGCCAGTTAGGCGGTGTAAACCCTAAAGCTTTTGAAAACGCACTGAGAAGACCTATGTCTACCTTCTTTAGGTTTGGCTCAAAGTCGTATACGAACTTCCAAATAATTGAAGCTCCCACCATCGAGATTGCCATGGGCATAAAAATTAGTGACTTGACCGCTGAAGCCGATTTCATGCGGTCGGTCAGATAGGCAATCACTAGACCAATAAAAGTGGATGCCAACGGCGCAACAATTACCCAAATGGCAGTGTTACCTAGAACCTGGAGAATTTCTGGTCTGGTGAAAGCCCAAACGTAGTTGTCCATCCCAACAAACACTTCGCTGTCAGCATCCATAAATGACAGGATCAAAGTTCTTATGGCTGGATAAATCAATCCAATAATCAGTAACGCTATAGCTGGTACCAAAAAAACCAGGTACCTAACCCACTCTTGAGTCTTGACCGAGGTGCGCTCAGCTAACACAAACATCAAAAATATAATTGCGGCAAATGCCAAAAGGCCAGATACCAACATAATCAGATTGGGAGCGATAATCTCCCAGCCAGTTTTTCTGGCGACTATGTCAATAGCAAACATTTAGGTCTTTCCCAGTTGTAGTGAAAGTGTGGGCCCTGATTTGCATCAGGGCCCACACAATTCAATTACTTGTGTTTCTTGGAATTAGCTTAGCTGGCTGGCCAAGAAGCCTGAATGGCCTCTAGCACGTCAGCATCTGCCTTGTCCTCTGCAACCCAAGCGGTCATTTCCTTCCAGAAAGAACCTGCTCCAACAGCTGCTGGCATCAAGTCTGATGCGTCGAAGCGGAAGGTGGTTGCGTTCTGAAGGATCTCAACAGCTACAGCGTTTACTGGGTCAGCAACGTTTGCAGTGTCTAGACCTAGGTGAGCGGAGAACCAAGTACCCAAAGCGGCCTTCTTGTTGTTCCACTCAGCTGTGGTTAGGTATAGCTGAACAGCCTGTACTTCTGGACGGTCAGAGAAAGCTCCTACGAACTCTCCACCACCCAAAGCTGGCTTGTTGTCAGCAGATACACCAGGGAAGTAGAAAGTGGTAATTCCACCCTCAACGTCGGTGTCTTCTGGGGTAACGATTGTTGCTGCGTAGTCACCCTTTAGGATTCCACCGATGAATGATGCCTGACGGTGCATTGCGCAAGAACCGTCAACGATACCTGCTCCACCATCCTGGAAGGTTGTAGTTGCAATAGAAGCAACGTCGCCTACGTAGTCAGGGTTCTTCAGGATCTTTCCAGCTTCAGCTAGAACTTCGGCAACCTTAGGGTCGTCGAACTTCATCTCGTTGGATACCCACTTGTCGTAGGTCTCTGCGTCCTGGAAACGAAGCATTAGGTCTTCCATCCAGTCAGTTCCAACCCAACCGGTAGCGTCACCGGAACCGAAACCAACACACCAAGGCTGAACATCAGTCTTAGCAATTTCGTCAGAAAGGGTTAGTAGCTCTGCCCAAGTGGTTGGGATTTCCCAGCCATTGTCAGCAAAAGTCTTTGGTGAGTACCATACGAAGGACTTTACGTTTGCACCTAGTGGAGCAGCGTAGAAGGTTCCGTCAACGGTTCCGTAGTTCTTCCAGTCTGGAGTGTAGTTAGCGTCTACTGATGCAGCTAGTGCGTCAGAAGCAGGAACCATCTTGCCAGTCTCAACCATCTTCTTTAGAAGACCTGGCTGTGGGAAAATAGCTAGGTCAGGTGCAGTTCCACCCTCAACGCGAACAGGTAGCTGAGCTTCGAACTCCTGGCTTCCGTTCCAGTTGATGGTGATTCCGGTGCACTCTTCAAATTCCGCGAATGACTCTTGGAATAGGTCGGCCTCTGGGCTAACGATGGTTGTGTACATCTCAACCTCGGTACCCTCATTGCCTAGGTAATCGGCGTAGGCAGCACAGTCTCCAGTAGCGGTTGTATCTTCCGCAGCTGGTGCACAACCCGATAGAGCAAGTGCTGCAACTGCAAGAGTTGCAACACCAATTGTTGAACGACGGCGAATAGTTGCCCTCATTGGTTCTCCTTATTTATCGGTTTGATTGATCAATCAATTTGATTGTTTACGGCCCAAGGGTTGGCCCCCAAGCCCAATCACATCCATAAGGCTAGCCCAGCATTACAAAGCCCCCTCGTTGTCACAGTAACGGGTTGATAACAATCCCCCTGTCCCCCAGAATCCCCGTCAATCCAAGGTTTTGAGCCCATGCTGGCAGCACTGGCCTTTTGTGGGTACCCCATAATTGGAGAATGAATACAGACGTCGTAATAGTAGGTGGGGGACATAACGGCCTTACCGCAGCCTGCTACCTTGCCAAAGCTGGACTAAAAGTCACCGTGCTGGAAAGGCTCTCCACCTTCGGTGGAGCAGCGGTGTCTGAGCAAACCTTTGCTGGAGTAGAGGCCAAGCTTTCGAGATACTCCTACCTCGTTTCACTTCTTCCAAAAAAGATCATTGAAGACCTAAAGCTAGATATCCAACTAGCCCCCAGGCGCTACTCCTCTTATACGCCGCAACCTGGAACCAATAAGGGTCTGCTGGTAGATAACCAAGACAAGTCAGCCACTGCTTCCTCTTTTGAATCAATCGGGACAACCAAAGACGCAGAAGCTTGGCATGAGTTCTATAGAAAGACCACATTGCTAGCTAAAGCACTGTTTCCAACAGTGCTTGATCCACTTCCCACAAGATCTGAAGCCAAAGCAAAGCTAAGAGATCTTTCAGGTAGTGACCAGATCTGGGAAGAGTTCATTGAACAACCGGTAGGCAAAGTTATTGAAGAAAGCTTTGAATCGGATCTAGTTCGAGGGGTAGTTCTAACAGATGGATTGATTGGAACCTTTGGTTCCAATATTGATCAAAATCTAGATGTCAACAAGTGCTTTTTGTATCACGTAATCGGTAACGAAACCGGAGACTGGAACATCCCTATCGGCGGTATGGGTCAAGTCACAGACTCGCTATACAAAGTAGCCAAGCAACTTGGAGTTACCTTGCTGGCCGATTGTGATGTTAGCTCCATAGGTCAAGACAACACAGTTGTCTACAGCCAGCAAGGAAACCAGCAATCGATTCAAGGCAAGTATGTTCTGGCCAATGTCTCCCCAACGGAGTTAGAGAAGCTAACCGGAGTAGAAAACATAGTTCCAGCGGCCACCAAGATGGATGGCGCTCAGGTGAAAGTGAATCTGTTACTGAAGCGCTTACCAAAACTCAAGGACCAGTCCTTGGATCCGGTAGCCGCCTTCGGCGGAACATTCCACATCAATGAAAACTACAGCCAGCTACAAAGTGCCTTTGAGCAAGCCTCCAAGGGTGAGATTCCTAATCCCCTGCCCTGCGAGATCTACTGCCACTCACTGACTGACCCAAGCATTCTTTCCAAGGCATTACAGGGGCAAGGCGTTCAAACGCTAACGGTCTTTGCCCTACACACCCCACACGCTCTACTTGATGGCAAAGACCAAGACGAAATGCGAGAAAAGCTTAAGCAGGCAGTGCTTGCCTCTTTGAATTCAGTTCTTGCAGACAACATCGAAGATCTACTGATGACTGACGCGAATGGTGAGCCCTGTATAGAGGTAAAGACCACTCAAGATCTTGAAGATGTTCTCAGGCTTCCAGGAGGAAACATCTTCCACGGAGCACTTGCCTGGCCCTTTCTTGAAGACCACGAATCACGATCCACCGCTGCCCAAAAATGGGGAGTTGAAACCAAAAGAGAGAATCTGCTGGTTTGTGGGGCAGGGGCTAGACGAGGTGGCGCTGTTAGCGGCATTGCAGGTCACAACGCAGCAATGGCAGTTTTAGAAACTATTGGCTGATTAGCCCTTTTGGTTTGCTTTGTACCACTGGTAGGTCGAAGTGATCCCGTCTTCCAAAGAAATCTTTGCCTTCCAGCCCAAAGCGGTCAGCCTCGAAACATCTAGAAGCTTCCTTGGAGTTCCATCTGGCTTTGATGAGTCCCATTCGATTGATCCTTCGAAGCCGATAACTCCTTTAATGCTTTCTGCGAGTTCCTTAATTGAGACATCTTCTCCAACTCCAACGTTGATGGCGATGTCGTCGTCATAGTTTTCCAATAGGAAGATACAAGCGCTGCCTAAATCATCAGCGTGCAAGAACTCTCTTCTAGGCGAACCCGAGCCCCAAAGAGTTACTGAACTAGCTCCACTGGTTTTAGCGTCATCGAACTTTCTAATAAGGGCTGGCAGAACGTGTGAGTTTTCAAGGTCAAAATTGTCACCTGGGCCATACATGTTGGTGGGCATCGCAGATATCCATCGGTGCCCGTATTGATTTCTATAGGCCTGGACTAGCTTCAGTCCAGAGATCTTGGCAAGGGCATAGGCCTCGTTGGTCTTTTCAAGCTCTCCAGTTAGCAGGTACTCTTCCCGGATCGGTTGCTGGGCAAACTTTGGATAAACACAGGAAGAGCCAAGAAAAAGTACTCGCTCTATTCCTGCAGCATGAGCCCCATCAAGAAGGTTGGTTTCAATCTGTAGGTTTTGAGATAAAAACTCCACAGGATAAGTGTTGTTGGCCTGAATGCCACCGACTTTAGCTGCAGCAATAATGACCGCGTCTGGCTTTTCTTTGGCTAGGTACGCAAAAACTGCAGCTCTGTCCAACAGGTCGAGCTCAGCTCTTGTTTGACCAACAAAGACGTGCTTGGAGTCTTTTTCAATTTCCCGAACGGTTGCGGAGCCAACTAGGCCGCGGTGTCCCGCTACATAGATTTTCATGTTTTCTTCCGAGGCTTAGCTTTTTTGGCAACAAGCACTTTTTTAGGGGTAGTGGTCTTTCGCTTCTTAGGTGCTGTTGCTGAAGAAGCAACAGATGCGGTTTCTTTTGTCCATTCGTTATATCCCGGAAGGCCAAGTTCTGCCCTGAGTTTCCAAAGGGAAACCAAAAACACTGCAAAGGCTACCGATCCAGTAATCCAGACCAAGTTCGGTGAGAACCAGAACAGTTCACCGCTAGCCGGTCTATCAACCCACCACCACTCAAAGCCATAGTCAAGATTTTCTGCCACCTCACTCATTCCAGTTAGGTAGCGCCCCATATTGGTTCTAAGGGCAACGACGTGAGCAAACACCAAAGCGAACCCAATGATCCAAACTTGAGCGCGAGACATGAGCGGTCCCGAGTTCATTGAAGTTCTGAACATGGCAGCAGCAATCAGCATTCCGAGCAACCCCGTCAAGTAACGAGGTTGGACGAACTGTCCAACAAGCAATCCACTAGCGCTAAGTGCCAGAAGAGGAACAAAGATTAGCGCAGCAAAAATCAAAGAAACTGACAACGCTTGTTGCAGGTTGAAATACATAATCGCTGAGAAAAGCAAGCTGAGGAATACTCCCCAACCGACCACCCAAACAATTGGAGACATCGCAGTATCGAGCCATCCAAGACCCCAAACGCCAAAGCCACCAACCCAGAGCGTTGGCAGATTGATTATGTTTGCGTACAGCTGTCCACCTGTAAAGGTAGTGAGCCCACCGCCTGGCGCACCGGTAAGCGTTGCAGACGTGTTGGCGGAGCCAAACAGGAATATAGCTCCCATTAATAAAAGTGCGGCCGCTATTGAAAGGTTTACCGGGGTGATCATTTTGCGTGTGAAGGTAATGATTATTACCGCGGCAATTGCGACCAAAGTATAGAGAGCCGAATCGGGTCGACTTCCAGCTGACATCAGAAGAGTAGCCAAAGCGATTGATCCCAAAATCCAGCGGGATCTTCGATCCTTCGTAAGGACAAAACCTAGCAAAGCCGAGAAGAAAAGCACAACTGCATAAACCCCCCAAGCAGAGGGGTTGGTACTTGGAAGAATAAACAAGCCAAGGGGAAGCGCTATGGAAACAGCGCTTACCACCGGTACTCGCCGCAAGTGTCTAGGCAGGGCAAAAGTCACAGCAGCAAAGCCGAGCACTACAAGTATCGAATTAAAAAAACGGATGGAAATAACAGATGCCGTCAAATCATCGCTGGCAAACCAACTCATAACCCAATAGAAAATTCTGGGGTTCTCTCCCCCATTACTTCTTGTTGTTGGAGCAAACGCTTCTGTTTGCTTACACGTAGCAGTGTCGTCTGGGTTAAATGCATAACAAAATGGGTATTCCATCAAGGTTTCACGCACTACTACTTCACGTGGTTCAGAACCTTCCTCGCAGATGCCGTCCCGGAATCCCTGCCCACACCAAATGCTCACCAAGTGGTAGTCATCATCTGGAGTGGAGCCGATGGGGGATGCAAAAGCCCAAGCACCCAAAGTCATGATGGCTGAAACAATCGAGACGCTTGTCCAGCGGACAACTCTCTTTGAAAATCCTTTTTTGGAGTCTGCAGCCTTAAGTGAGGGAATCTTTGGGCTTTCTGTCTTAGCCATTACTGATTCCCGCCCCTACTGAATGTCTCGACATAATTCTTCAAATATAGTCCGATTTGAAGGAAGTCTAGATTTTCCAGAATGTTGATTCAATCCTGTAGTCGTCGACTAAGCTGTCGCTCAAAGTTGACGAGGAAATCACTAGAGCCTGAGAACCTGGTTCTAGTGAAAGAATGCCATTTGCATAACCGCCAGGAACAAAGAAGGCGTCAAGTGAATCAGCTTTAAGCTCTGCGACCTCAGGTACTTGGGATTTGTCAGGATTGGACCAGTCCTTGACTCTTACAGCGCCAAATCTAATTCGCCCTGAAAGTGTTATGAATATTTTTGACTCAAACTCGTGGCCGTGCCAACCGCGAAAAGGTTGGCTATCTGAATTATTGATTATGTACATACGTCTGAAGTTCGAAATATTCAACTCATTGTTGAAAAGTAAGGATCCTCGTTCATCCACATGCCGCGCGCCAACAATTAGCTTGGGGACTTGATCCATATTTTGTCCTTCTAGTTCTTCAAGCACTTGCAGTAAGACTCTGGTAGTACCCGGCTGCGATTAAAGATAGTTTGTCTGGGTTATACCTTGAATCAATAACAGCATAGTTCTCAGCCCTTGCAGCTTCAGAGTCAAACCTGCCTTCGATTATGTCCAGAACTGCAGAGCGAAGAGCATCTAAATCGTTGGGGGTAAAGATAAAGCCTGTTTTCTTGTCCATTACCCACTCCTGGGCACAAGAAGTGTTTGTTTGGACTGGAATCGCACCCATTGCCATAGCCTCAACCATCGATGTTGAAATCCCATCGGAAAGCGAGTGCCCTACGTAAATCAAAGAGGATTGGAACAGATCCATGACTTGGTTGTGAGAAAGTGCGCCCTTTTTATATGTGGTGATTTTCATACCAGTAGATTTCGAGAGTTTCTTTGCGGCTCGAAGCACAGGTGCGTTGCAACTGTATAAAACGATCTCGAGATTGCCGAGCTTGGCTCCCAGACCAGCAACAGCTTCTAGTGCTGCGATGGCCTTACCCCAATGGTTTTCATATCCCTTTATTGATATCTTGTTCCGAACCCGCTCTGGTCCAGAAAATTTGGCGAGCCCACCAGCAACCGGCATCAACGGAAGTGTTTGGTAGCCAGAAGAAATCTGTGCTGCGAGATTGTAGTCACGGGTGCACTCCGCGCTGAAGCCATCAGCTATATCAAGTAGGGCTTTTATCTTGGCCTTATGCTTGGGGAACTTTGAAAACCAGACTATTTCGCTTCCATAGTTTGTGACGATTAGTTTTGGCTTATTCTTCAGAAGCTGAAAAGCTCTTCGGGTTGCGTATCCTGCATTTTGCAGCTCATGGATATGAACGATCTCTGGATTAAACCTTCGAATCCTCCATGCAATGTATGCACCCCGAACCCAGTCGGAGAGAAACCGATCCGCTATCCACATCGGCAATGAGAAAACTCTTGAAAACCAGGTAATTGATACTCGGTTTGATTTCCGTGCGCGCTCAGATATTCCCTTTTGAACTCGTCTGTGTGGAGAAGCCGAGACAACCTCAAAAATCAAATCACTTGAATCAAATTGTGATATCCAGCGCGAAAGATGAATACTGTCCGCCATTCCGACAAGAAGTATTTTCATGATTTCTTTCTTTTTTCGACCCATAAGCAATTGTGACTTTTATATGTACCAAACTGCTGAATGATTACGTTTAGTCTAATTTGAAACCGAGTTTGAGAGTCGGGTGTATTTAGTTCTACCGCCTGATTTATGTACAATTTATCTAGGTTTGTGCCTTGGATTCTTTTCGCAGCCAGGATTGGACCACAGTTCACAAATTTGGGCGCCTAAATCTGCTAACTTTGTCCGCATGAAGAAAAAAGCGCTTATCACCGGTATCACGGGTCAAGATGGTTCTTACTTAGCTGAGTTTTTGCTCTCCAAAGGCTACGAGGTCCACGGCTTAGTGCGGAGAGCATCCAACCTCAACACCCAACGAATTGACCATCTGTTTGAGGATGTTCATGAAGAAAATCGCTCTCTATTTCTTCACTTTGCAGATCTCTCCGATGCCTCTAGGCTCACAACTCTTCTTTTTTCGATTAGACCAGACGAGGTTTACCATCTAGCTGCTCAGTCACATGTTCGTGTTTCATTTGATCAACCAGAATTTACTGGCGACGTCACAGGTCTGGCCACCACTCGCCTCCTCGAGGGCATAAGGCTCGCTTGCCCGGAAACCAAGTTTTACCAGGCGTCAAGCTCAGAGATGTTTGGGGCGACTCCTCCTCCTCAGAGTGAAATTACAGAGTTCTATCCAAGAAGCCCATACGGTGCTGCGAAACTCTATGCGTATTGGATGACCCGAAACTACAGAGAAGCATATGGTTTGTTTGCAGTAAACGGCATCCTCTTTAATCACGAATCTCCTCGAAGAGGAGAGACCTTCGTAACAAGAAAGATCTCCCGTGCGGTGGCAAAGATCAAGCTCGGTCTCCAAAAGGATCTTTACCTGGGAAACCTAGATGCTGTCAGGGACTGGGGATACGCACCAGAGTACGTAAGGGCGATGTGGTTGATGCTTCAAGCTGATACGCCTGAGGATTTTGTTATTGGCACAGGTGCTTCAGCAACTGTCAAGGATTTCCTGGACTATTCATTTCAAGAAGCAGGTCTAGATTGGGAAAAGTACGTCAAATTCGACGACCGCTATGTTCGTCCTACAGAAGTCGACTCGCTAATCGGTGACGCCTCTAAAGCTCAAAAGAACCTTGATTGGAAGCGCACCCTTGACGTAGCCGGCTTAGCTAGCCTGATGGTAAAACATGACATCGAAAGTGTGACAAAGAACTCTCACGTTGTAGACGTGCCGAAGTTCCTGTAGGTAGTTTCTAGTACTGTATCCATCCAAAAAAATTTTAGTCTCAATAAAGACATTTCTTGTGTGACCAAAGCAATCCCAACCGAATGATTTGGGCTAGTCGCCCTCATCAATTCTCATAAGATCTACAACCTTTTCAACAGAAGGATTTCTGGCAATTAACTCCTTGAAGGTTCCCGAATCACTGACTTTTCCGTCCTCAAGCAAAATCACTTTGTCTGCGTGCTGTATTGTGTTCAGCCTGTGAGCGATTACCACTACAGTGACCCGTCCGCGCATTTCTTCAAGGGTTTTTTGAATTTCTGATTCTGATTCTGCGTCTAAGGCAGAGGTGGCTTCATCCATCACCAGCAGGTTCGGCTTCGAATAAATAGCACGAGCAAGTCCAAGTCGCTGCATTTGGCCCCCAGACAAGCTGTCTTTCAATTTACCAAGTGAGGTTTCAATTCCTTCAGGCAACTCCTTGATTAACGTTCCAAGATGAGCGGCTTCAAGTGCGGAAATTACCTCGTCACGGTCAACACTTTCTGGCTCGACTCCCAAAGCAACATTCTCCAAAATCGTTCCGGAGATCATTCCAGGCTTTTGAGGAACATAGCTCACGCGACCGCCAATCAAAAGTTCGAGTTTCGATGAATTGGTAATTTGGGAGACACGTCCTGATGTAGGAGTTAAGAGTAAGCACAGCATGTCTGCGATTGTAGACTTACCTGCGCCAGAAGGACCCATGAGTGCTGTTTGTGATCCCGGCTCAATCGTGAAACTCAGATTCACTAACGCAGGAGAAGATGAATTTGGATATAAAAATGTCACATCTTCAAATACAGCCCCAATAGGTTGCTCAATATAATTGATTTGTTCAGCTCTGTTTGGACTCTTGGCTTCTCGTTCTACTAATTGCGGCAACCCCTCGAGGATATCGTGAGCGATTTTGGCAGAGGGAAGAGCTGCTTTGATTGCAAGAAATGAAGCCTGCAGAGGAAGCAGAGCGGTAGTAAGCCTAAAGGCACCTGCTAGAAATACACCAATAGTGCCAGTCGAACTTGCAAGGTCTCCTGATGATACTTGTGAAAGAAAAAATAGGGCTATGCCGATTATTAGAGCAGCTTCAATAATGTGCCTAGGCAATGTGGCAATAAAAGCACTTTTTGCAGCAGTATTTGCTGTTTTCGTTTTTGCTAAATGAATTTCACTTACGTACTTACCTTTCTTTCCGGAAACAGTGAGTTCACGAAACACCGCAATTAGGTTGCTTATTGAAGTGGCCAGCTTGATTGAACTTTCATAATTTTCGACCTGAGCCTTAAGAGTTACTGGCCCTATAAAGAATTGAATACAAATGGCAACTATTCCGAAGTAGAAAAGTCCCACGAGTGTTGCAATGGGGTCTACGAATAAGAGGCCCATGACGATAAGGGAAACAAACAATACACCTTCGGAAAAAACAGAATTCACGCTATTCAGCAAGCCATTAAAAGCGCTCGAAGTACCTTGTGTTACCGCGTACATCATCTCCTCTAATGAGTATTTCCTAGCGTCTTCAAGGTTGCCGTTGAATCTAATCTCCGAAATTCGCTTCGCGGCTTTTGATTCTATTTTTGCAACGAAAAAAACTGCCCATCCTGTAAGAGCTATGTTTAGCAATGACTTAGAAACAAATAAGCCAATAATTAGCGCTGCTAGAATCGGGAGAGTTTCGTTGCTAACACTCGTGAGTGTTATGCCTGCAAATTCTATAGTTGGGCTTACCCCTCCGGATACAATGGAGCCTAGGGATGTTGCCAAGTAACCGAGGGCAGCAATAGCTGCAATGTCAAGAAATGCGAGCGTGGATCTGGCTACCACTAGCGCAAACCAAACTAGCTTCTCAATTCCGGACATAAAAGAAATACTGAGTTTTATTGATTTGAGCATAACCAAAGTCTAATTGCGATTATTGAATTTGATTGCTGAGGGAGAGCGGAGACGAGAGGATTTGAACCTCCGAGGGGCTTTAACACCCCTACCTCATTAGCAGTGAGGCGCACTCGACCGGGCTATGCGACGTCTCCGAGAACGTTATGAGTTTAGCCCAATTAACATTGCAGCCAATTGGAAAGTAGTAAGGGTTATCCCTTTAGGGACTTGGGGTTGGCTTGATAACAACAGGGATGTCATTCCGAATTTGATCAAAAAGCTCAGCTGCCTCATCTGGAAGTAAAGCGAGGCGGCCATTATCGGCTCCCCCCAATGCATAAGTCGGAACTGCCGTAAAAATCATGCGCGAGGTGTCAACTTTCCTAAGTGCCCCAGCCAGGGTCACCATTGTATCGAGATCAGTAACTGATTCGGATAGCTTCATGTTTCTTGCGGCAGAACTGGCAAGACTGTAAAGAGCAACCGGGTTGTTAAGAACTCCATCTTGCTTTATCTTGTCGAACAGGGACATGAGGAACATTTGTTGATTTGAGATTCGACCTAGGTCAGAACCGTCCCCGAAACCGTGCCTTGTTCTTAAGAAGCCAAGAGCCTCTTTGCCCTTCAGGGTGTGTGTACCGGCATCAATATAAAACTTTGAGTAGTCATCTGAGATGTCTTGATCTATAGTTACCTCAACACCACCAACGGCGTTTGACATTTCAATCACGCCGTTGAAGTCAATCATGGCAAGAAACGGAATCTCTAGACCTGTAAGTTCTTGAATCGTTAGGTGCGTACAGGCTACTCCGCCTCTAGAGATAGTTGCGTTTATTTGCTGACTGTCAAGTGCCGGGAAAACCCCTCCTTCTGGATTCGGACACTCAGGCACGGAAACCAATAGGTCTCTAGGGAAAGAAACTACTGTTGCATCCTGTCTATCTTTTGTGATGTGTAGCAAAATGATGACGTCTGCCAGCTCGGAGGATACTTCTCCCTCGCCATATTCTTTGCCCTGACCGTCTCGGGTATCAGATCCGATAAGCAAAAAATTGATTGAGTCTTCGAGGTCGACTTCGCCGCTGGTAGACAAAACAATGTTGTCTTGGTTTAGTTTGTTGTAAATATCAAAAGCCGAAATTCCCGCTGCTGCTACTGCAGCTCCTGCGACAACGGCCAAGCCCTTGAATGCCCATCGGACATACTTTCTGCCTGGAGCGGGTGGCTTCTGATCTCCGTGTCTTGGTGGGAATTTCTTTGGATCTGCAGGAGGCCTGATTACTCTGCGTGTAGAGAAGTTTGGTAAATTATCAGACAACTTACTTCCCATCCCGAGCTACATCTAAGTTTCCAGTCTATTCAAAAGCAAAACTTTTTCGGTCAAGCTCTGGAAACTCTCAGCTTCTATGGCGGAGGCCGTGGGATTCGAACCCACGAAACATTGCTGTTCACTGGTTTTCAAGACCAGCTCCATCGGCCGCTCGGACAGACCTCCGTAAAGGAGTTTATAGCAATTGCCGACTACTAGCGGCGCCTGGAAAACAAAAAACCCTCGAGGCCTGCAAGAACCTGCGCAACTCCATCATCTGTAACTGATGCGGTCACATCTGTTGCAGCCATTTGGACTTCTTTGGGGGCTTGACCCATGGCAAATGCTAGTCCACCAGAATTCTTGGCCCATTCAAACATCTCGATGTCATTTCTTCCATCGCCCATTACTAGAACCTGACTTTTTTCGATGCCTAATCGAGATCGCTGCACTTCTAGGGCACTAGCCTTAGTGACACCTTGTGGGGAAATGTCTAACCAAGCGGTATAACCAATCGCATAACTTACAGATGACAATCCAATCTTTGAAATCAGACCCAAGAATTCATCAACGTCGTGCTCGGGCGACAATACGACAACTCGGCTAACTGGGTGGTGCATAAGTTCGTCAAGCGGAGTCTCGAAGTTTTGGTCTCCAAGGGCAAAAGAGGGAAAGGGTCGATGAAAGCGATAGCTTCCATCGACATCTTCTACGGCGAAGTGTGCCTGAGGTAAATGTTCGATTAGCTGTGTTAGTACTTCGGCAGGTTCAAAGGTAATCACGTCAGATATCTTGAACCCTCTTGGATGCTGTTTATCTAGCTCAACTGTCACGGCTCCATTTGAACTTACGACGAAGCCTTGCTCAATCCCAAGATCTCTGACTACTGGGACGGCGTTTGGGGCAGAGCGGCCGGTTGCAACGATAACTTCATGGCCTAAGTCCTTAACGCGACTTACTTCTTTGGCAACGTTTGGAGAAAGATACCCATCGTCATGAACCAGAGTCCCGTCAATGTCCAGACCGATAAGCCATCGGTCACTTGGGGAAAGGTTCTGCATGTTGGATTCGCTGTTGGGTTCTTTTTATGCGTTCTTGGGAAGGATTAGTTCTTCTCCACCAAGGTATGGCCTCAAAGCAGCAGGAATCTTCACCGAACCATCAGCGAGCTGGTGATTTTCTAAAATTGCGACGAGCCACCTGGTTGTGGCAAGAGTTCCATTTAATGTTGCAGCTATGGCTGTTTTACCATCATCGGTTCTATAGCGAACGTTTAGCCGTCTGGCTTGATAAGTGGTGCAGTTTGAAGTGGAAGTTAACTCACGGAAATTGTTTTGAGTTGGAACCCAAGCTTCCGCATCGTATTTACTTGCGGCCGATGAGCCAAGGTCACCGGCTGCTGTGCTAATCACTCGGTAAGGCAGCTCACAAGCTTGAAGCATCTGCTCTTGAAAAGCTAAGAGTTTTTGATGCTCTTGCTCAGCATGGTCTGGCTTGATGTAACTAAACATTTCAAGCTTGTTGAATTGATGAACCCTAAGAATTCCTCTGGTGTCTTTTCCGTGACTACCAGCTTCTCTTCGATAGCAGGTTGACCAACCTGCATATCTAAGCGGTCCGTCATTTAGGTCAATAATCTCATCTCGGTGATATCCAGCAAGAGCAACTTCACTTGTTCCGGTGAGGTATAAATCATCTGCTGGAAGGTAATAGATTTCATCCGCGTGCTCGCCAAGAAAACCAGTTCCTGCCATAATCTCGGGTCTAACAAGAGTTGGCGTAATCAGCGCGGTAAAGCCAGCCTTAGTTGCAAGATCTAAGGCCAAGTTCATTAGAGCGAGCTCGAGCCTGGCACCCATGCCTTTTAGGAAATAGAACCTAGAACCCGAGATCTTTGCTCCTCGTTCAATGTCGATGACGTCAAGTAATTCGCCGAGGGCAACATGATCTCTAAGTTCAAAATCAAACGTGGGTTTCATCCCCACTTCCTTGATGACAACAAAGTCTTTCTCGCCCCCAGGAGGAACACCCTCGTTCACTACGTTTTCGATTTTCCATAAGATCGCATCGAGTTCTTCAGAGGCGGTATTTGCTAACTCATTAGCAGCCTTCACTTTGCTCGCTAGGTCTTGAGCTGCTGCTACTAGTTCAGTTTTTTGATCTTTAGAAGCGCTGGAAACTAGCTTGGAATGAGCGTTTTGCTCAGCCCTTAGGGTTTCAAAGTCTGCGAGCGCCTTCCGGCGCTTTGCGTCGGCATCGACCGCTTGGTCAACTAGTGATTCTTCTCTACCTCTGGCACGCTGAGATGCCTTGATGGCATCTGGGGATTCTCTGAGGAGATTTAGGTCGATCACCCTTCAAGAATACAAGCCAAGGGGCAAAGCTAGTTTAGGTTGCGTTACTAACGAGCTTTGCGAATGGCTTCCAGCCACTTCTTAGCTTCACCGTATTGCCCATTTGAGTTATTTCCAGATGGAGCAGTCTGTTGTTTGTCTGCTCTGGGGTATGAACCCAAGAAAATGACTTTAGGGCTGAATCTGTGAAGACCAGCCAAAGCCTCGCCAACTGAGTCATCCAACACGTGCCCTTCGGCATCGATGTTAAATCGATAACGACCTAGCCTGTCCCCAATTGGCCGTGATTCAATTCTCGTTAGGTTTACACCCCTAGTAGCAAATTGCTCAAGCATCTCAAGAAGCGATCCTGGTCTATCGGTAGGTAGCTCAACAATTACAGAGGTCTTATCGGCTCCGGTTGGTTTAGATAAATCCCCCGCAAGGCCAATTTGAATGAACCTGGTCTGTGCATTTTTGTTCTCACCGATATTCTTCGCGAGAGTAGTGAGCTTGAAGTGGTTCGTGATTGTTGGTGCGGCTATTGCCGCATCAGCGTAGGCGCTTTGCAAAAGATCCTTGGCCGCAGAAGCAGTCGAAGTAGTTGGAAGGTGCACGTGACCTGGAAGTTTCTCGAGTAACCACTTTCTGCTCTGTGCATAGGCAACCGGGTGGGTGGCTATGGTCTTTACGCTAGAAAGTTTTGTTCCCGGCCTGGCTACCAAGTTGAAGGTAACTGGCACTAGGTATTCTCCATAGATTCGAATCAGTTCTGTTCCAGCTAGGGCATCAAGCGTTGCTGATACCCCACCCTCAATCGAATTTTCAACTGGAACAACCGCTCTGGTTACTTTTCCAGACAAAACAAGTTCAATTGCGTCGGCGACATGGTTCACAGGAACCTGCTTTGCTCCCTTTGCCTGCTTGATCTGCGAAAGTGCGATTTCGGTGAAAGTTCCTGCTGGTCCAAGGAAGGCGTAGGAAGCTTTCGCTGGTTGCTTGTTGCGCTCAGGTGACATGTATAAAGGTTAATCCCCAAGCACCGCCTTGGGTAGGTCGCTACGGAAAAAAAGCTACCGCGAGCAAAAATGACTCTAGAATTGGAGTCAACACGGGAGTTTGGTGAAACCAGACTGAGAGGGAGACTTTATAGTCTTCGACCGTCGAACCTGATCTTGGGTAATGCCAGCGCAGGGAGGACACTCATAAATCCCGTGCCCAACTAGTTACACGTAAGGGGCACGAAATGAAAAGAATCGCACTTCTAGCACTAAGCGCAGTCTTGATCTTCACAGGCTGCGCACCAACCACACAGGCCCAGGTCGTGACCCTGGTGGCCCACGACTCATTTGCTATCTCGGATGAGTCAATAGCAGAGTTTGAACAGCAATCAGGCTTCAAGCTCGAGATCGTTAGAGCCGGTGATGCAGGTAGCGTAACTAACCGGCTTGTATTGACCAAAGACTCTCCTATTGGAGATGTGGTGTTTGGAATAGACAACACCTTCCGGGGTATAGCCGATGAAAACACCCTCATTTACGGGTCTCTATCGGAAGTGACCTATTCGGATGTTTGCTTCAATTACGACAGGGTTTGGTTTGAAGAAAACAATCTAACTCCACCTACTAGCTGGAGAGATCTAACTTTGCCGGCCTATGAAGGTCTGACGGTAGTTAGTAATCCGCTGACTTCTTCCCCGGGTCTTGCTTTTCTGGCAACCACAGTTGCTGCTTTTGGAGAAGACGGTTTCGAGGCTTTCTGGCAACAGCTAAGAGATAACAAAGTCAAAGTTGCTACTGGTTGGGAAGAGGCTTACTTTACTGAGTTCTCTGGTTCCGCAGGTAAAGGAAACTACCCTGTTGTTCTTAGCTATAGCTCCTCACCAGCTGCAGAGGTTAGAGAAGATGGGATCTCTCAAACTGTGCCGCTTCTAGATGAGTGCTTCCGACAAATTGAGTACGTTGGCATCTTGCAGGGTGCAAGCAATCCTGCGGGAGCAAAAGAACTTGTTGAGTTTTTACTGTCGGTTTCTTTTCAGTCAACAATGCCGGGACTCATGTATGTGTATCCAGCGAATCCCGAAGCAGTTGTACCTACCGAATGGGCGCAGTTTGGTCCACCAGCTAAATCCACGATTGGTAAAAGTTTGGATATTGCAAATAACAGAGTTAGCTGGCAGGACAAGTGGTCTGTAATCTTTGACTAGAAAAATACTGTGGTTGGTGCCCCTCGTTTTTGTCGGGCTAGTTTTCTACTGGCCGGTCACTGAAGTTTCGCTGCTTGGATTATCTGGTGACTGGTTAGCGAGACTGGTTGAGCCAAAGATATTAGAGGTTGTTTGGTTCACAATCTGGCAGGCTGCATTGTCGACGGTCATTACCGTAGTAATCGCGATCCCCGGTGCATACCTTTTATATAGAAGGTCTTTCCCTGGGCAGCAACTTGTTAGAGCCCTGATAACCGTGCCCTTTGTGCTGCCAAGCATCGTGGTGGCGGTTGGGTTCACGGTGTTTCGAAATTTCCATGAGTTTTACCAAGGGCTTGGGCTTACTTTCCTTGCAGATCCGGTCTATTGGATTATTGCGGCCCACGTATTTGTGAACTACTCCATAGCCGTCAAGACCATAGGCGGGGTCTGGGCAACCATTGATGCTGACATCGAAGCAGCCGCTGAGCTTGATGGAGCCGGAAGGGTCAAAACACTCGTCGCGATATCTCTGCCCCAGCTCAAGCCAGCCATCTATTCGGCAACAGCTTTGATTTTTCTTTTTTCAGCAACATCTTTTGGCATTGTTCTGGTTCTTGGAGGTGGGCAAGTACAAACCATTGAAACTGCGATCTACTTTGCCGCAACCCAGAGACTAGATCTTGAGCTAGCTGCCGCGTTGGTCTTAGTTCAGACCCTGATAACCGCTTTCGCTTTCTTGGTGGGTACCAAACTTGCCAAGGGTAGCTTTGGTCTCGAGCAGGTATTTGAGGGGTCACGAAAGCCAAAGGTTGATCGCAGAGATTTGTTGGCACTTGCAACAAGCGTTGTCATCTGGGTGGGTTTATTAGCAATGCCCTTGTTGCTTGTGCTAGTTAGAGCCTTTGAAGTTAGTGGCAACTTTGGTTTTGATAATTTTGTGAATCTTGGAACTCGGGGAGCCAGGAATCTTCTAAACATTACTTTTATTCATGCGGCCGCGAATTCATTGCGAAACATGGCGGTTGCAGCCGTAATCGCTTTTGTGTTGGGAACACTTATTTCCTGGTTACTTACTAGAACCGGATTCCGCTCACTGGATCTAGTGTTTCTACTTCCGCTTGGTGTTTCAAGTGTTGTATTGGGGTTTGGGTTTTTGGTGTCATTTGATGCTTCGTGGTTTCCCTTACGTTCGAGCTGGCTAATTGTTCCTCTAGCTCAAGCGCTTATCGCTCTTCCTATGGTCATTCGTTTAGTTCACCCAGCACTTGTGTCTCTTGGAAGAGAACCAATTGAGCAAGCTCAGTTAGACGGGGCAACAAGCTGGCAGAGTTGGAGATTTATCGAATCAAGAATGATACGAAGTGTTCTACTTACATCTCTTGGCTTTGCGGCAATTATTTCAATTGGGGAGTTTGGTGCAAGCAGTTTCCTAGCCAACGGTTCGCAGGCAACAATTCCCACTTTGCTCTTTAGGTTGATTTCTAGGCCAGGGGATCAAAACTACGGAATGGCAATGGCGGTCTCCGCGATCTTGATTGTTCTAAGCGCTGTTGTTGTGTTTTTAGTCTCTAGGGTTCCGAAAGAGAAGCTGTCGTCGTAAGGACTATGTAAATTATCTGCGGCTGGTAGATTCTTCTGGTGCCTATAATCAAAGAGCTTGCCGCCAAGGTCCTTCTGGCACTTGGCTATTCAATTAGCTCCAAGACCAAGAAGACGCTCATTCAAAGAATCTGGGGCTCGGGGCAGGAAATCTCAAGGGCTCAGGTTAACAAGCTCCTTCGACACTCAAAGAGTCAACTTGGACAGGATATTCTCGCTCTATCTGTCACGGGCTTGAAAAATCCCGGATTCTTTGTTGAGTTTGGAGCCGCAGACGGGGTGGCGCTAAGTAATAGTCATATTCTGGAAAAACAGTTCGGCTGGTCGGGAATTCTTTGTGAACCGAGTAAAAGTTGGCATCCGGCCTTAAGGAAAAATAGAAACTGCACAATAGACACTCGTTGTGTTTACTCGGCCTCTGGCCAGAAGATTAGCTTTTCAGAAAATTATCTAGGCGAGTTATCAGCAATTAGTGAGTATGCGGAACCGAATAGTCACGGGCTACTAAAAAGAACTACTTCTTCTTACGAAGTAGAGACAATTTCACTGCAAGATCTCTTGGTATCACATGGTGCCCCAAAATACATTGAGTTTCTTTCAATTGACACTGAAGGCAGCGAGTTTGAAATCCTGAAAAACTTTGATTTCCAAAGCTACCGGTTTGGTGCAATTTGCGTTGAGCACAATTTTGCAGACACCCGAGAAAAGATCAACAGTTTACTGTTGGCTAACGGATACCAGCAAATTCATGCAGATTTGTCAGATTTTGACGATTGGTACATTCAGCCCACAAACTGAAAGCTGCTTTTAGGTAGGCGGTCTTTTATAACCTGAATTGATTCAGGGTTTTGATCTACCAGGATAAATCTCCTGCCTAGTTCATTAGCCACAAAACCAGTGGTTCCAGAGCCTGCAAAGAAGTCCAAAACAACGTCTCCTGGTTTACTACTTGCCTGAATGATTCTTCTTAGAATCCCAACTGGCTTTTGGGTTGGATAACCTGTCTTTTCTTTACCTGTTGGGGAGACAATGGTGTGCCACCAAACGTCTGTGGGTAGTTTTCCTCTTTCAATCTTTTCTGGCGTAACAAGTCCTGGAGCCATGTAGGGCTCTCGATCTACTTCCTCGGAATTGAAGTAGTAGTTCTTTGAGTCTTTTACGTAAACCAAAATCGTGTCGTGCTTGGCGGGCCATCGACTCTTGGACTTTCCTCCATAGTCGTAGGCCCAGATGATTTCGTTCAAAAAGCAATCTGGTCCAAACAGGGAATCGAGTAACACTTTGGCGTAATGGGCTTCGCGATAATCCAGGTGCAAATAGAGAGTTCCTGAATTGACTAGAACCCGAAACGCTTCTTCGATTCTTGGTTCTAGAAACTCCCAGTAGTTGGCAAATTGATCGTCGTAGGACAGGACCGTGGATTTGACCGTCTCGTAGCGCTCTCCCTTGAATCCAATCCGGTTACCTGCGTTGTTTCTCTTGGTGGTTACCTTCGATCGCTGTTGCTCTCGGCCAGTATTGAAAGGCGGGTCAATATATACAAGTTGAACTGAAGAGTTGGGGATTAGCTTCAAAACGGTTAGATTGTCGCCCAAGTAGAGGGTGTTTTCCAAACTCACCATAGGAAGTAGATTAACAGCCATGGAACCAAAAGTTGAACACAACCAGCAGGCCAACCGCTATGAACTCTGGCTAGGAGATGATCGGGTTGGATTTGCTGATTACAGCCGTATACCCGGTGAGAGGCATTTTGTTCATACCGAAGTAAACCCCGAGCATCAAGGCAAGAACTATGCCGCTATTTTGATGCGTGAAGCATTTTTGGACATGCTTCAAAACTCAACGGACAAGGTTGTCCCAGTGTGCTCGTATGTTGTTACCTACATGCAACGTCACCCTGACACCCATGACTTACTGAAGGGTTCAATCGAGGAAGCTGTTGCCGCGTGCAAACTTCCTAGGAGAGAAGCAAACTAACCAATTCGTATGTTAATCCACTTGATTAGATCTTGGAGAATATCGTCCTTGTTTAGCTCGTTGTAAATCTCGTGCCGGGCATCGTGATAGATAAATAGCTCAATATCTTTGATCCCGGACTTCTTTCGATATGCCTCTACAAGTGCCTTGTTGGAATACTCACCGCCAATTGGATCGGCTTCACCCACTTGGACAAGAATTGGAAGATCACTTCTGACATTTTTTGATGGAGTGCCGAACAATTTCAAAGAGTTGGCAACGCCAAAAACTTGCATAGCTGCAGCTAGGAAAGTTAGCGGGTCAGCAACAAATTTCTTCTGAACTTCAACATCTCTTGAAAGCCACTCATAACCGGTTGATCCAGGTAGCTTCTTCCAAACCTTATTGAAATCTCCTGTTGCTAGATAACCAGGCATGGTTAGCGCACTACCTGAGAGCACAACCGCGTCATACAAATCTGACGATTTGTTTATGACTTTTTGCACGATAAATGAACCCCAACTGTGCCCAAGAAAAACAAGTGGCTTGCCTGGGTTTTCAGACTTGATGAGCTTTGAAAAATCTAGGACTTGCTTGAAAGTAGCATCCATGCCACCTTGCCCTAGGTTTCCAAGTTTTTTTATTTGCTTACGCTCTATTTGGCCAAGGCCGGTTTGGCCATGGCCTCTGTGATCGTCAGCGTAAACGCTAAAGCCTGCCCTGTTTAGAACCGCAGCCATCTGGTCATAGCGCCTGGCATGCTCGCCTAGCCCGTGAGCTATTTGAACAACGGCTCTGGGGTTGGCTACGGGCCACTCATAGAAGACAATGTCTACGCTAAACGGATCTGTGAAGGCTCTTTCTATAGGTAAATTTGTCACAATGCAAATCCTGTCTCTATAAGTAATTGGGTTTTGGTAACGCAGTGAGTCAAACTCTTTTCTCATCTTCCAGGAAATTCAAAATTTTGTTTTGAATCCCATTGCTGTCTATCCCAGCCAGGCTCCGAAGGTGTTCAGCAGATCCTGAGTCATGTCGCAATTCGTCCGCCAGGCCAATTCCCAAAATCTTTTTTGTTTGCCCTTTGCCTCGAAGGTATTCAAAAATAGCCGTATTAAAACCACCAACTAGTGAGTGTTCCTCTACAGATACAACATATTCGAAACTTTCTAACTCAAGGCCAGAAAGATCCATTGGCTTAATGACCGGGACTGAAACCACCTTTGCTCCAGCAAGTAATTGGGTTTTGGACTCCTCAACGGCCTTAAGTGCTTCTCCCGCAATTGAGCCTGTTGCTAACACAAGCAATTTTTCTCCGTCGCGAAGCGTGTAGGTTGGCTTAAGCACGTGCCCTCTATCTGGACCAATTTTTGGCTCAGCATTCTTACCTAGTCTTAAGTAGGTTGGTGAGGGTTCCTGAACAATTAGTTCAACAGCCGCTTCGACTTCTTGCGGGTCACAAGGTGACAATACTCTCATTCCAGGCAAAGCTCTCATTACGGCAAGGTCTTCCACCGCGTGGTGAGAATATCCAAGCGTTCCATAGGCTAGCCCGGCTCCTATTGACACTACGGTTACAGGGAGGTCTGGATAGCAAACATCATTTCTGATTTGCTCAAGACACCGAAAAGTGGGAAAGTTTGCTATTGAATAAACAAAAGGTAATTTCCCTGAATCAGCGAGTCCTGCTGCCATTCCCATCATGTTTTGCTCGGCAACTCCAGCGTTCAAAAATTGATTTGGGAATTCTTCTGCATAATTCTCCACTACGCCAAAGCCCAAGTCCCCGGTTAGTAAAAACACATTACTGTTTGCTCTTGCTACTTCCTCTAGCTTCCGTATGAATGCGTCTCTCACTATGTTTCACCAAGTTCTTCTAGTGCTAGAGAAAGAAACTCCCCCGATGGTGGTTTGTAGTGCCACGCTACAGAATTTTCCATAAATGAAACTCCATACCCTTTTGTCGTCTCACATATAACAACTTTGGGGGTTGTGCGGTTTTCGTAATCCCCAAAAACTGCAGTGCGAATTGATTCATGGTCATGTCCATTTACTACGTCCACACTCCAGCCAAATGCCTTCCATTTGTCAGCAAACGGCTCTAGGGCCACAGTGTCCTCAGTGCTCTTGAGTGATTGAAGCCTATTTCTGTCGATGAGGATAGTCAGGTTCTTCAAAACTAAATGAGAGGCAACTAGGGCTGCTTCCCAGTTACTGCCCTCGTCACATTCACCATCGGACAGAACTACAAAGAACCTTGTTTGCTCTCCTTGTATTTTTGCAGCCAGTGCTTTGCCAGCTGCAAATGGAAGTGCGTGGCCCAAGGACCCTGTTGAGTGATTTACCCCAGGAACTCCTCTCTTGTTTACGTGACCAATCAGTGGAGAATCATTCTTGCAATATGAGTCAAGCCACTCGAGTGGGAAGCACCCAGAATGAGCCATTACTGCATATGTTCCAGCGGCCGCGTGGCCTTTAGACACAAAAATAAGGGACTTACTATTCTCACTTTCAATATTCTTTAATCTTGTTTCGTGGTAGAGAACGGAAAGGATGTCAATTACCGAGAGCGAAGAGCCAACATGGGCTGCGCTAGCTTCAGCGGTCATCTTAATTGTGCTTACCCTAGCTTTTTGAGCCAAGGATTCCGAAGTTAAGTTCACCTGACTTGCCATTTCTGATTATTCTTTCTTTCACAATTATGGTGAGGAGGCATTAGTAACATTTTTCTGGTGAATAAAGCCATGACGATGATTCCCTATTGGAGACTTGGTGTCGGCTATCCATAAACTATCGACCCATAAATTCTGAGATCGAATGAGCGACATAGTCCAGCATTTCATTGGTTAGGCCTGGGTAAACTCCGACCCAGAAAGTTCTCAGCATAACGATATCCGTGTTTTGTAGATTGCCAACAACTCTAAAATCAACATTTCTATAGGCCGGCTGCTTCATTAGATTCCCCGCAAACATTAGCCTTGTTCCAATTTTTAGGGTTTCTAGATGGCGCAAGAGGTCTTCCCTGTTCACTGGGTGGGAGGGGTCAAGGGTGATTGGAAATCCAAACCAAGACGGCTCCGAGTTTTCTGTCGCCTTAGGAAGAATCAATCCTTCGACGGCTTTAAGTTTTTCATAGAGATAGTTAAAGTTTCTTCTTCGTGCCTCAATAAACGATTCCAACTTTGCGAGTTGGGTAACACCTAGAGCGGCTTGCATGTCTGTGGCCTTTAGGTTGTAACCGATATGCGAGTACGTGTATTTGTGGTCGTAGCCGACTGGTAAATCCCCAAGCTGCCAGCCAAACCTTTTCTGACACGTGTTGTCATGCCCAGTCTCGCAGTAACAGTCTCTTCCCCAGTCCCTAAATGATTCAACTTGCTTGGCTACAAGCGGAGACTTGCTAAAAACAGCACCACCTTCACCGGTGGTGATGTGGTGCGCTGGGTAAAAGCTAACTGTTGCGGTGTCTCCGAAGCTTCCTGTGCGCTTACCCTTATATGTGGAGCCCAGTGCGTCACAAGAGTCTTCGATCAACCAGAGGCCGTGCTTTTCGCAAAGTTCTTGAACCGTATCGAGGTCAAATGGATTTCCGAGAGTGTGTGCCATCATGATTGCTTTGGTCTTGGAGGAAATGGCTTCCCTGAGCATGTCAGGAAAAGCGTCATAGGTTTCCAGTTGGACATCAACAACAACTGGTCGAAGTCCATTCTGAATAATGGGATTCACTGTAGTTGGAAAACCCATAGCTACGGTCAGTACTTCATCGCCTGGCTTTAGTGCACGCTTGCCTAGTTTTGGGCTTGTTAGTGCACTGAGAGCGATCAGATTTGCACTCGAACCGCTATTTACAAAAAGAGTTTTTCTAGCTCCAACAAACTTTCCTAGTTTCCGTTGAAAATCTTCAGTAAACCTTCCAGCGGTTAGCCAGCCGTCAAGGCTTGAATCAACCAGGGATACGAAATCTGATGAGTCGAGAACTTTTCCGGAAACTGGGACTGGGGTTTCTCCAGCTTTGAATTCCGTTTTCGTTAGGTACGAGTCCGCATATGCCTTAGTTGCTTGAAGGGCTGCTTGCCTCAATGACTCTAAGTCACTCATTGCTGAACCCCGTGTTTCAATTAGCAGACCTTAATACTACAGATTCAGGATTGTGATTGAACTAGATTTAGGGTGGCTCCAGCTTCAGAGTGGTGCTAATTTTGAGGAAAGTCTTTCTAATTAGTGATGTTTGGGGTTATTTTGGCAAAAAGATTTGAAACCGAGCTCGCTGGCAAAAGAATCTTCTTGACCGGTCACACCGGGTTCACGGGCTCTTGGGCAAGCATCTGGCTAAACTCCATTGGCGCCCATGTCTTTGGGTACTCACTATCGCCTGAGACTTCCCCAAATTTGTATGACGAAGCAGGCGTAGCCGAACTTGTGCATGGAAAAATCGCTGACATCCGAGACTTTGATGATCTAAGAGATCAAATTAGAATGTTTCAGCCTGATCTTGTTCTCCACCTGGCGGCGCAACCCTTGGTTCGCAGGAGTTACCGAGTTCCGAGGGAGACTTTCGAAATTAACGCCCAAGGGACAGCAAACGTGTTGCAGGCAGCCCGGCTTGTTTCATCTATCAAAGGAGTTCTCTGTATAACCACTGACAAGGTTTATAAAAATCTTGAAACCGACTACCGGTATGTGGAGGGTGACGAGTTGGGAGGTAAAGATCCATACTCAGCGTCTAAGGCTGCTGCGGAGCTCATAATCTCAAGCTACCGAGATTCATTTAGAGTTGATGGTCCCACAAACCAGATCATTGCAGTGGCTAGAGGAGGAAATATTGTTGGTGGTGGGGATTGGTCTGAGGATAGATTGATTCCCGACTACATTCGTGCATTTCTTTCCGGTCAAGAAATGGAAGTAAGATTCCCAGAGTCAACCCGACCTTGGCAGCATGTGCTTTCTCTGATTGACGGTTACCTGTCGATTTTGGCTGGCATGTTGGGGCCAGAGCCCACAAGGTTTGATCGTGCATTTAACTTGGGCCCCATCGAAGAAAAGTCTTTCTCGGTATCTTCCGTACTTTCCTTGCTCGCTAAAGAGTTGCCTGGGGTCAAGATAAAGGAGCACGAATCAAAGCTGCATGAGGCTGGAAAACTTGGGCTCAACAGCGAACTGGCTACTGAAACATTTGGCTGGCAGCCGAGTTGGGATACCAATCAAGTCATAGAGAAAACAGCCTCTTGGTACAAAGAGTTCCTAGCCAACACCAAGCCAGCTCGGCAGCTTTGTCTTGACCAAATAGACTCATGGAAGCAATCAGAAATTAACGGTTAAAGGGGTTCAATGAAAGCTGTAATCTTTGCGGGCGGTTTAGGTACCCGAATTTCTGAGGAATCTGATCTAAGACCCAAGCCAATGGTAGAAATTGCCGATAGGCCGGTCCTGTGGCACATCATGAAAATGTACTCAAACCACGGCATAAATGAATTCATCATTTGCCTTGGTTACAAGGGATACATGATCAAAGAGTACTTTTACAACTATTACAGGCACACTTCAGATTTTCATATTGACTTAGCAACTGGTGAGTACAAGATACTTGACACGCAAACAGAGAGTTGGAAGATAACTTTTGTCGACACTGGGTTAGATACTCAGACCGGTGGCAGATTAAAGCGTGTTCAGAAATACATCGGAAATGAGACTTTTTGTCTTACCTACGGTGATGGTGTCTCAGATATACACATCTCGAAAGAGGTTGAATTTCACAAAGCCCACGGAAAGCTAGCTACCGTTGCCGCCGTTCAACCACCGGGCAGATTTGGAATACTAACTATGAACGAAGATGGTTTGGTGACTGACTTCAGAGAGAAGCGTGCGGAAGAAGTTGGTTGGGTTAATGGAGGGTTCTTTGTTCTCGAGCCTTCAGTTATCGATCTTGTTTCCGGTGATGAAACTATCTGGGAACGAGAGCCCTTGGAGCACTTAGCTAAAACCGGAAACCTAGCTTCTTTCAATCATTCAGGCTTTTGGCAGCCCATGGACACTTTGCGAGAAAAGAGGGTACTCGAGTCCCTAGCAGCCGATGGCACTCCTCCTTGGTTGAAGCACTAGACCACTAACTTGTCTAGGCGAGTTTGCCTTGGCTGTTTTGAATGAATTCCGAATTGGTTCAAAAGATTATTTGAACATCTGACAATTAATCCTTGCCGTTTAATCCCACTCGCTAGGCGCTTGCTCTCTACCCTTAGGTAAAGAGGAGGCTGCTGACCAGTTGGCAACCCATTGCGGGAGAATCGGCAGCGGTCCATTCCAAGGTGTGTACTCAAGGATCTCCTTGGGGGTAACGATGCCTCGGGATCTTTTCAAGAACCTGATTCTAACTACTGCTCTGGCGTAGATCTCCTTGCCAACCACAAATCTTTGTTCAAAATAGAAGGCCTCGTCAGTCCATCCAATAACTTTTGATTCCAGGTCGAAGGTTTGCCAAAGTTCTAGGGACTTTCTGAAGGTTATGTTCTCGGCTACTACCACTGGATACCAGCCAATTTTGTTCCACTTGTTCCATATACCGGTTCTCTTGCCGTGGTCGTAACGACCTAGATCCATGATGGTGAGAAAAACCCCGTTGTTCATGTGAGCGTAAATGTCAAGATCTGTTGGCCAAACTCTGAAGCGACGTTTAGCTACTCCATTTATCTGTATCTTGTTTCTAAATCTCCAGCTCATCAGCTGATAGATAACTCTGAGCCAAAGTTTCATTTACCAAATACTCACTCGCTTGGAATCTTCTAACCAAAGTTTGTCAGAAGGGCTTAGCTCAAAAGCTTCGTAGAAAGCGTCAATGTTTCGAACAATCTGGTTACACCGAAACTCGGGAGGTGAGTGTGGGTCGGTTGCTAGTCGTTGCAAGACCATTTCATCGCGTCCTTTAGTTCTCCAGGCTTGTGCCCAAGATAAAAATAGTCTTTGCTTTCCGGTTAGACCATCAATTAGCTCAGGCACTTTATCTCCCAGTGACATCAGATAAGCCTTGTAAGCAATTCCAAGTCCACCAAGATCTCCGATGTTCTCACCGATGGTGAGCTCGCCATTGACTTTATTGTCATCAGATAGCTGTTCAGGAGATAGCTCATTGAACTGAGTAATCAAACTAGAAGTTAGTTTTTCGAAAGCTGATCTATCTCCATCGCTCCACCAGCTAATGAGTGCACCATCGCCGTCATACTTTGATCCTTGGTCGTCAAAGCCGTGACCAATCTCGTGACCGATTACCGCTCCGATTGCCCCGAAGTTAACTGCATCGTCTGCATCCAGCGAGAAAAACGGTGGCTGCAAAATAGCTGCGGGGAAAACAATCTCGTTGAAACCAGGGTTGTAATAGGCGTTTACGGTTTGTGGGGTCATGAACCACTCGTCACGATCTAGCGGTGAGCCGATTTTCTTCATTTCACGATCAAGATTCCAAGAAGTGACGTTTTTCACGTTTGAGATCAAATCATTGCGATCGATTTTGATGCTCGAGTAGTCTTTCCACTTAACCGGGTAGCCGATTTTCGGTGTGAACTTGGTTAGCTTTACAAGGGCCTTTTTCTTGGTCTCATCGCTCATCCAAGAAAGATTCTCGATGCTGTCTTTATAAGCATCGATTAGATACTGAACCAACTCGTCCATACGTTTTTTGGCCTCAACTGGAAAGTACTTCTCAACGTAGATCTTTCCAACAGCCTCACCAAGCGAGCCCTCGACCAAGCTCACGGCTCGCTTCCAGCGAGCGCGGTTTACCGGCGCTCCTGTCAATGTTGTTCCGTAGAAACTAAATCTTTCTTCCACAAAATCTTGAGACAAATAGGCTGCTGCCTGGCTGATCAGTTTCCAGCTCATCCAAAGCTTGATGGCCTCTAGGTTTGATTCCGAGAAAGTGTCTTTCAGGGATTCAAAAAAGGACGGCATCATCACAATCGACTCGTTTAGAACTTTCGGGCTGATTTTTCCACCTTCAAACCACAGGTTCCAGTCAAAGGTAGTAGTTAGCTGTTTTAGCGAATCAAAATTTGTGAGGTTGTTCGTTTTCTCGGCATCTCTGGTTTCAACATTGTTCCAGTGATTTGAAGCCAACTTAGTTTCGAATTCAAAGATTGTTGCTGCTGCATCCTTAGCTGAATCTTCTCCCCATCCAGCTAGCTTCAACATTTTTTGAATGTGAACCACATATGCTGCGCGAATACTCTCGTGCTTTTCTTCGCGGTAATACGCCTCATCAGGAAGACCAAGGCCTCCTTGGTATAGGTTCACTAGGTATCTGGTTGGATCATTTGGGTCGTTGTCGACATACATTCCAAACAGCCCGCTGACTCCAGTTCTTTCAAACTCACCGAGCATTGTGGTGACCTCTGAAAGATTGGCGAGCGCCTTGATGCGGGCTAGATCACCTTCAATGGGTTTGGCGCCAAGAGCGTTGGCTTTTTCTTCGTCTAAGAAAGAGGCATAGAGGTCACCGATTTGCTGGCTGACTCCCGGTGTTGGGTTTGCGGAAGCCTCCTCCAGAATCAACTTGACGGCTTCCTCGGATGCGTCAGCAAGCATGTGGAAAGAGCCGTAGATGGCTTTATCTTCTGGGATCTCGGTGGTGTCTAGCCACTTGCCGTTGACATGCCTAAACAGGTCATCTTGGGGTCTGGTTGCTGGGCTCAGTGCTGTGGCGTCAATGCCTGGAGACAAATTCATTACTTCATCCTAGAAGGTTCTAGAGGCTAGGCTTTTTCATGTGGAACTCCAGAAAATAATCCTTTACTACGGCTTTGCCCCAGTGCCCGACCCGGAGGCTATGAAGCTTTGGCAGCGAACGTTGTGTGAATCTCTAGGCCTCAAGGGTCGAATTCTTATCTCCAAGCACGGCATCAATGGCACCTTGGGTGGCGACATGGCTGCACTAAAGAAGTACGCAAGAGCCACCAAGGAGTACCCGGGATTTAACCGCATCGATTTCAAGTGGTCAGATGGCACAGGTAATGACTTCCCAAGACTTCGGGTTCGCTCCAGAAAAGAGCTGGTTGCCTTCGGGGCACCAGAAGAGCTTCAGGTTGGACCTAGAGGAGTAATCGGCGGCGGTAAACACCTAAAGCCAGAAGAGGTAAATCAGCTAGTTCAAGATCGAGGCGATGACGTCGTCTTCTTTGATGGCCGGAATGCTTTTGAGGCAAAAATTGGAAAGTTCAAAAATGCTGTTGTGCCGGATGTTGAAACAACCCATGACTTTGTAAAAGAAATCGAATCCGGCAAGTTTGATCACTTAAAAGACAAACCTGTTGTCACCTACTGCACTGGCGGTATCCGCTGCGAGATTCTCTCTGTTGCAATGAAAAACCGTGGCTTTCAGGAGGTCTATCAGATCAAGGGTGGAATCGTTCGCTATGGAGAAGCGTTCGGTGATAAAGGCCTTTGGGAAGGTTCGCTCTATGTTTTTGATGACCGAATGGATATCGACTTTTCTCCAGACGCGAAAGTCATTGGTGTGTGTGAAGCGTGTGATGGTCCAGCCAAGAAATTCCGTGACTGCTCTTCGCTTTCTTGTAGAGATTTGATTTTGCTTTGCGACGAATGCGCGCAGGTTCCGGAGAATCTAGCCTGCAGCCCCTCACATACAAGAGGAAAGAGAATCGGCGCAACAGTCGGATAGCAAGCGTAAAAAGACAAGATTGTTTAGTCTTAGCGCTCTTGCGTTCTTACCTGCTTTAGCCCTTCGGTGCTCCCCCTAAACAGCACTTCCCAAAGTGCTCCGTTTCCGGTGTGAGTGACTACCTTTTTGCATTTCGAGACTAGAGACAAGATTGCAAGAAAAATCTGCCCCTGAATTTCGGGTTCCTTTGAATCACGTGTGTGCGCCCCAAGTGAACCACCGGGAGCTACAAGCTCATTGATAGTTGTCACAGCGTTCGGGAAAGCAGCTTCGAAGCCGACTATGACATCAGGTTCATCGGTTAGCAGCAAAATCCTCGGGTTATCCATCTCCTGCATGAACTGCCTCGTATGCGATATGAACTCTTTCAGGCTGGGAGTTTCTATTTCAGTTTGCTTGTCGGTACCTCTGTAGTGCACACCGATGGTTTCATCCAAATTGATCCCGTATTTTTCAACAAAGCCATCTGAGAACTTCACAACCTTTGGTGAAAGGCGAAAATACAAGCCAACAGTTTCTTGAACAGTCTTGAAAGGAATAGAAGCGTAGTCCTTACCCCACCAGTCATGAATGTCGTTGGGGTAGCTCTCGCTCTCAGCGGAAGCTAATTGAGACGAGTTCGTCTGCATTGGCGCTTGAAAAAAACTTTCCCAATTGTTTCTTAGTAGCCATTTCTTATAAAGACTCATGCCCATATTTGATTTGATTTTTGTGACTTCGCGACCTGATGCAGTGATGTCAGACAAGGTGACTGTGCTGCAAGACAAAAGTCCTGCGTTGTATGTGAGAAAATAGGTGTCTCTTACAAAAAAACCAAACTTTCCGGTTTGGAATTTAAGTAGCCCAGAAATTCCAGGTAACTTGGAAATCAAAGCAAGAATACTTACTGTAAGTTTTGCGATTCTGGTAAGAAAATAAGTCTTCATGTTCTGCCGGTACGTTCCCTCACGAATCGCGGAACGTACTTCATCTAGAAAAATCAGTATTTTCTTCATGTAGAGAATCCTAAATCAATCAAGTAAGCGCGTTTCGGGCAGAAATTAGGTGTTGTACCTTTTTTTACAGTTGATTACTGGTGATGTTGGTAAACTGGTAACTTACCGCCGAACAAGGGAATGTCTTGGGATTCTTAGATAAGTTCGAGAAAGGTCTTGAAAAGAAAGTCACTGGAATGTTTTCCAAAACTTTCAAATCAAGCCTAGAGCCAGTAGAGATAGCTTCGGCCATAAAGCAAGAAATGGATGCTAAGGCATCCATTCTTAGCCGCGATCGCATCCTGGTACCCAATAGCTACTTGGTTGAGCTAAGCCCCCAAGACCATGACCGGCTAAATGACCTAGGTGATCCTCTTATAGAAGAGCTCACCAAGCTTTGTTCGGAACACGCTAAGAACCAAAGATTCCAGTTCGGTGAAGTGCTGGAGATTTCCATTGCCCAAAATGCTACCTTGGCCTTGGGTCAGTTATCTGTAGTTGCCAGCAGCAAGAAGTTAAACATAGCCTGGGTGCCTGTTCTTGAGGTGGCTGGAGTAGGTCATTCCTTGGTTTCTTCCAAAACCACGGTTGGTAGAGATTCCACGGCAGACATCCAAATCGGGGACAATGGTCTAAGTAGAAAGCACTTTGAGATCCTTTGGGATGGCTCCAGCGCGGTTTTGCGAGATTTAGGGTCTACTAACGGAGTCAAAGTGAACGGTAGAAAGATTGACCAAGTGGTGCTCCAAAACGGAACCGCTTTTTCAGCAGGAAGAACTAATTTTCTGTTCAACGTGATAGCGAGGGCCAAGTGAGTGAATTAGCTTTATTTCTGGTTCGCACTGGTTTCCTGGCTTTGCTTTGGATCTTCATTTTCAGCATCATCTCAGTAATTAGAGCAGACCTCTTCGGACAGAAAGTCGTTTCCAAGGTTGCTTCTGCAAATCTTCCCAACGCATTTGTTCCCGCCTCTGGTTCAAACCAGGCTAGCGCCAAGCTTCCGCAACAAAAAGCCACCAAGATTGTGGTTACTGCCGGGGAAAAGATCGGCACTGAGATAGCGCTTTCTGGAAGACAACTAACTATTGGCCGGGCTGGCGACAGCGATTTGATTGTGGACGATGAATACACTTCCACCCATCACGCCAAGTTGGTATTCATAAATGGCGAATGGCTAGTTCAAGATCTTGATTCAACAAACGGGACTTTGCTGGATGGGAAGAAAATCACCACAACTGCCGTCGTTCCCCTAAACACTCAGGTCCGAGTGGGCCAGACTTCCTTCGAGCTAAGGGCCTAACTCTTGCCGATAAAGACAGTTTCATTTGCGGCCAGCGATATTGGTCGAGTTAGGTCCTCGAATCAAGACTCCGGATATGCCGGAGTAAATCTGTTTTTTGTTGCCGACGGGATGGGTGGTCACGCCGGGGGAGACATCGCTTCGGCAATTGCCTCGCAACACATTTCACTTGCCGACGAACCCTTAGCAACCAGCGCTGAAGCTGAACAGAAACTAATTGACTACATTTACCAAGCCAAGCAAAAAATTGATGCCAGCGTAAAGCAGCATCCGGCAATCACCGGAATGGGCACAACCCTTTCGGCGATGATGGTAACCGGCACCAAAGTCACTATTGCTCACATCGGTGACTCAAGAATTTATCTTGCCCGAGATGGTGTTGTGAAGCAGATCACCACCGACCACACCTTCGTACAAAGGCTGGTTGACACCGGTCGTATCAGTGAAGAAGAAGCTCTGGTGCATCCACGCCGAAGTGTGTTGATGCGAGTGCTCGGAGATATTGAGCAGTTCCCAGAAGTTGACATTGACACCTACGAAACCAAACCCGGTGATCGTTGGATGGCCTGCAGTGATGGACTCTCCGGCGTGGTCCCAGATCAGCTCATGAAAAACATCCTTCTAAGTAATGTCGACATCCAGGAAGCCGGTGAATTGCTTGTCGGCGAGGCTCTTGAGTTCGGTGCCCCAGACAACGTCACCGTTGTTCTAGTAGACGTTGTTGACGCCCAAAATGAAATTGAGTTTTCACCCGGCAGGATTTTGGTTGGCTCTGCAGCCAACGAAGTAGTAATCGAACAGCGCAAGGGTCTTCAGGTGCTGCGACTACTAAATCCACTAACGCTTCTTGAGCTCCTTCAAAAACCAGAAGACCCCGTTAGCTTTGCGCCGGAGTCAGAAGAGCTGCTAGAAAAAATCTTGAAAGAAACTAAGGGGCGCGTTCGAGCACGAAGATTTAGACAGATTGCTACCTACCTACTTCTGATTGCAGTGGCTAGCTACGGATTGTTCTTAGCTATTGAATACACACAAACCCGATACTTCGTTGCAATCAACGATGGCTACGTGGTTATCTTCAAGGGCATCAAAGAGGAACTCGGTCCCTTTAAGTTCTCAAGTGTCTATGAAGTAACTGATGTTTCAGTGGATTCACTTACCGACTTCCAGCGCGAAGCCCTCGAGCGCTCGATAACTGCGGAGTCGCCGGAAGAGGCCCAAAGAATCGTTTCTCAGCTTGGTGGTGAGTAGTTGAGCACTTTTACTGGCGCACTGCAAATTTCAAAGTTAGTCAAGATTGTTCCAAGAAGCAGAAACCTTGAAGCGCTGTTGTTGTTTTTTGCAGCTGGTCTAAATGCATTTGAACTGGCCCAAGTGCAGTTGTCAATTCTTGAGAAAATGACATTTGACTTATTCACCTATTGGCTACCGCCTGTGATTTTTGTGTTGGTAGTGCACTTAATCTTGCGCAAAAAAGCTTCAGAAGCAGATCCACTGATTCTCCCAATTGCGTTCGTTCTAAACGGATTAGGCATTTCAATGATCTACCGGCTGGATCTTGCAACCATTGCTTCGGGGGGAACCGAGCTGTTTGCTTTTAGGCAAGTGCTCTGGACTGCACTTGCTATGGGTGTAGCAGCAGCGGTTATCTACTTGATTCCATCGCAGCTTTTCTTGAGACGCTACGTATACACAGCTATGTTTGCTGGAATCTTGCTGTTGTTGCTTCCCATGCTTCCGGTGATTGGAACCACAATCAACGGTGCAACTCTTTGGATCTCACTTTTTGGCATTACCTTCCAACCAGGTGAACTTGCAAAAGTTGCACTAATTATCTTCTTTGCCGGTTACCTCGTGAACCACAAGGATTCCCTTGCGGTAGTTGGTAGAAAGGTTGCTGGAATTAGAATCCCTCGCGGTCGTGACCTTGGCCCAATTCTTTTGATTTGGCTCGCCAGTATTTTGGTTCTTGTTTTGCAGCGCGACCTTGGAACTAGCATTTTGTACTTCGGCTTGTTTTTGGTGATGATCTATGTCGCTACTGGAAGAGCCTTCTATGCCGGTATTGGCGTGGCTATGTTGGTTACCGGTGGCTTGGTAGCTTCCCGGGTCTTGGATTATGTATCCAGACGATTCGACACCTGGTTGAACCCGTTCGCTGCAGAAAACTATGACGCCGCGGGCGGTAGTTACCAGATCGTTCAGGGAATTTTTGGCATGTCTAATGGAAGCGTTTTTGGATCAGGACTTGGTGGTGGTGTTCCACAGCTGGTTCCACTAGCCGAAAGCGATTTCATTATTGCCAGCCTCGCGGAGGAGTTGGGGCTAATTGGATTCTTTGCGATTTTGGCACTGTACTTTTTGTTGGTTGCAAGGGGCCTAAAGATTGGCTTCAGCCACAGCGATGAATTTGCCAAGCTTTTGGCTGTTGGGTTTGCTTTTGTTATTGCCCTCCAGGTATTTGTGGTGATTGGAGGGGTAACAAGACTCTTGCCCCTAACCGGACTAACAACCCCGTTGCTCGCCGCTGGTGGTTCGTCCCTGTTTGCCAACTGGGTAATAATCGCGATGCTACTTCGACTCTCAGACTCGACAACCGATCACGCTTCTAAGTTGGTAATCCGATGATTAGAGAGCTCAAACGAGTTTCGCTAGTTGTGGCGACAATGTTTATTGCGCTGTTTATCTCGGCTTCTTTGATTCAAGCGGTGGACAGTGAGGCTTTAGCCGAAGACCCGAGAAACGTAAGAAGTTTGTATGAGGGCTACAAAACCCTTCGTGGACCGATTTTGGTTGATGGCAAGCCAATAGCAAGCTCGATTGAATCAGACGATGCTTACAAATATCTACGCGTTTATGAAGATCAGATGTATTCCTCGGTTACTGGCTATTTCTCTGTTTTTAGAGGAGCAACAGGTGTTGAGGCAGCACTTAACTCTTATCTTTCTGGACAAAGTTCCTCACAGTTTTTTGAGAAGTTCAACGCCGTGCTTTCGGGTAACCCAGTTTCTGGTGCAGCTGTTGAGCTAACTATTGATCCTGTCATGCAGCAAGCCGCTTGGGATGCTCTTGGGGATCTACAGGGTTCAGTAGTGGTTCTTGACCCAGCAACCGGAAACATCCTTGCGATGGTTTCTAAATCCGGTTTTGACGCCAACGAGCTGGCTGGCCACGACAACCAAGTCGTTGCTGATAACTACGCAAGATTAGAAGCTGACCCAACTAATCCACTAATCAACAAAGCAATTAGCGGAGACCTATATCACCCTGGATCGGTTTTCAAGCTAGTGGTGGCAGCCGCAGCACTGGAATCTGGTTTGTATACCAATGACTCGACATTGCAGAACCCAGTTTCGATTCAGCTTCCTGGATCAACTTCTGAAGTTTTTAATTCAACCCAACGCGCTTGCGGTAGTGGTGGCGCGACAGTTACCTTGCTTCAAGCGTTGTCTCTTAGTTGCAACATCCCATTTGTTGAGATTGGGTTAGATCTGGGTCAAGATCGATTACGCGCTCAGGCAGAACTTTTTGGGTTTGGCAAGGAACTAAGAATTCCGATGATGGTCACCCCGAGTTTCTTTCCTCCAGTGCTAGACGACGCTCAGCTCGCTTTGAGTTCTTTTGGTCAGTATGACGTTCGAGTAACACCACTTCAAATGGCAATGATCTCCTCAGCAATAGCAAACGGTGGGGTTCTCATGAAGCCAAACCTTATCGAAAGCGTCATTAGTCCAAACCTCTCGGTTATTGATGCGCCTCAACCTCAGGTGTTCTCACAACCGATTACCGCGGCAACGGCAGAGAGTATCAAGTTGATGATGATCGATTCCGTATCAAACGGTGTTGCTTCTAACGCGGAGATAGCCGACATAGAAGTTGCGGGTAAGACCGGAACTGCCGAAAACGGCGAGGGTATTAGGCCAACTCTTTGGTTCACCGGTTTTGCTCCAGCAACCAACCCAAGATTTGTAATTGCCGTGGTGATTGAAGACGGTGGTGGGAGAGACAGCGGCTACGGCGGAAATGCAACCGCCGCACCTGTTGCTAGAGAGTTTTTCCGGGTGGTGCTCGGTAAATGAAACCAGAAGCCGGACAGATTTATGGAAATAGATACCGACTAGTTGATCGCATTGCCATTGGAGGTATGGGTGAGGTTTGGCGAGCGCACGACGAGGTTATCCTCCGCGATGTCGCAATAAAAATCCTGAAGCCTGAGTTCATGGGTGATCCAGGCTTTTTAGAAAGATTCCGAGTTGAAGCTCGTCATGCCGCTCGAGTGGACCACGTTGGAATCGCCGATGTTTACGACTACGGAGAAGGTTCCGGTTCGGCTTATCTGGTTATGGAAATTGTCGCTGGAGACTCACTTGCGCGCATTATTGAAAAGCGAATTCGTCTTACCGAAATTGAAGTTCTAAGCATTGTTGAGCAAACTGCGAAAGCGCTTCACGCTGCCCACGAGGACGGACTTGTTCACCGAGACATCAAGCCAGGAAACTTACTTATTACGCCATCTGGAAAAGTTAAGATCACCGACTTTGGTATTGCCAGAGTTGCCGATCAAGTTGCCCTAACCGCAACTGGTCAAGTCATGGGCACAGTTCAATACCTATCCCCTGAGCAGGCCACAGGAAAGCCTGCCACGCCATCGACTGACATTTACTCACTGGGAATTGTTGCCTATGAAGCGCTAACTGGAAGAAGACCATTCACGGGGGAATCTCAAATGGTTATCGCGATGGCCCAGATCAATGACAAGCCACCGGCTATAGGTGACGACATAGACAAAAGGGTGCAAGAGCTGATTTTGTCTTGTATAGCCAAAAAACCAAATCAACGTCCTGGCAGTGCTCTTGATTTATCAAACAGGGCAAGAGCACTTAGGTTACAGCTTGAAGGCGTCTCGGCCACCGAAGTCTTTGATCCGCAAAGTGCTCCAGTGACAAGAGTGAATGACACTGCTACCGCACCAGACACCGAGCCAGTAGCGAAGTTGCCAGCTGTTTGGCCTTGGCTGGCGCTCATTGGAGTTTTAGTGGTAGCCGCGGGAGCCGTGATGATTGCAATTATTGTGAGCTTGGTTTCTGAACAGAACCCTTCGCCAAGCCCTTCTTCTATTTCAGTTTCCAAGCGACCAACCGAACCTGCTCCCGATAGACCAATTTCCACCGTCAGTGTTTTTTTGGCTGATGTTGTTGGCAAAAAAGTTATCGATGCAACGACATTTTTGACCCAACAGGGCCTTTTAGTGGAAGCTGTTGCAGGTGAGGCATTGGACCCAAGTGATCCACGAATTTTGGATGTTTACCAAGCCGAAGGTCTTGGTCAGGTAGCTGTTGGTTCCACTGTGAGAATTTTTTACTACATCCAAGGAGAAGCTGCACCGAGCCCTAGCCCGTCACCGACAGTATCTCCAAGTCCTAGCCCCACAGGTACGCAGAGCCCAAGTCCCGATTCCAGTGGAGGCGGCTAGTGAGATTGCGCTTGGTATTATTGAATAAGAAGAGTCGGGGAGAAACAATTGTCTGAGCAAGAACGCGTCTTGGCTGGCCGCTACAGAGTTGGCGAGCTAATTGGGCGCGGTGGTATGGCTGATGTTTTTGAGGGTGTCGACCTTCGCCTCGGACGCAAGGTGGCTATCAAGCTCCTAAAGTCTGATCTAGCTAATGACGAATCTTTCGAGTCTCGCTTTGCTAAAGAGGCCCAGGCCTCGGCAAAGATGGCACACCCAACTATCGTTCGCATTTACGATGCCGGCGAGGAGACTTCAACCGATTCAAACGGAAGCCAAATTAAGACTCCGTTCATAATTATGGAATACGTAAACGGGCGACTTCTTCGCGACATCATGCACGACAAGAAGCTAAGCCTGAAAGAAGCGGTTGACTTTGCCAAGGGGGTTCTTAGTGCTCTCGAGGTTTCTCACAAAGCCGGAATCATCCACCGGGACATAAAGGCTTCAAACATCATGATCACCAATGACGGCCAAGTAAAAGTAATGGACTTTGGCATCGCCAGGGCAATCGCAGATTCTTCGGAAACTCAGGCACACACCGCTGGAATTGTAGGAACAGCCCAGTACTTCTCGCCAGAGCAAGCTCGTGGAGAAGTTGTAGATTCTCGAACCGACCTTTATTCAATGGGTGTTTTGCTATACGAGATGTTGGCGGGAAGACCCCCATTCAAGGGTGACACTGCAGTATCGGTTGCTTACCAACACGTGAGCGAAAAAGTTCCGACTCCTTCTGAGCACAACCCAGAAATCACACCTGAACTTGATCGGGTTGTTCTAAACGCCTTGGCTAAAGACCGTGAAGAGCGTTTTCAAACTGCTGAAGAATTCCGTGAGCACCTGCTAGCAGCTGTTCGTGGGGAATCTCTTCCTAAAACAGGATTTACTCCAAAGACAACCGTTGTCTCAGAGCAGCAGGCGATGCCAACAGAGGTTATTGACTCTGTAAGCGCTGACGACTTCTTTAAAGAAGTAGGTATCGAAATTGCCGCTGGCGAGCCGACAACGACCATAACTGTTCGCGAACGAGTAACCAAAGAGCTACCCTCCCCTAAATTGCTGTGGGGTGTTGGATCTGGTGTTGCCGTAACGCTTGTTGGTTTGATTATTTGGCTAATTGCTCTGGGCGGGGCTTTTTCTCCGATCGATTCGAACAGTGCAACCGGTGTTGAAGTATCTGATGTAACTGGTGAGCTTTTTGCTGATGGAAGTCAGACTTTGAAAGACCAGGGTCTTTTGGTTCAAAGAGTGGCTGAAGTAAACGAGTCTGTAAAAGAAGGTCTAATCATCAGAACTGATCCACCGAGTGGTCGAAAGGTTCCAGCCGGAACCACCATCGATGTATACGTATCTTCTGGCAAATCCGAGTCTGCAGTTCCGCTGTTGTCCGGTCTAACTGAAGCAGAAGCTAAACAAGAGTTAGAAAAAGCTGGTTTGGTTCTTGGTGGAATCACGTCAGTAAACTCCGCGACAATAGCCAAGGGTGAGGTCATCGAATCTGTCCCAGCAGCTAACGAGCAGGTTACAGAGGGGTCTGCGGTAAAGCTTCTTGTCTCCGACGGTCAAGTATTGGTCCCATCCGTGGTTGGCATGGGGGCAACCGATGCAAGGCGTGCCATGGAGGGGACTGATGTTGGCTTCAACGTTTTGGTTCAACCATCAGCTACCTGTACTTCCGGGGGAGGCACCGCAGGAACCATAGTTGCCTCTCAGTCAATTCCGGCTGGTCTCGCAGCACAGAAGCAAACCATTACCTTGATTTTGAACTGTATTGCTGGTACCCCAACTCCAACAACTTCGCCATCACCGACGACATCACCAACAACGTCACCATCACCGACTCCTTAGAACCTAAAGCTTTATCATCGGCGTTAGCGTCTTAGCTTTTTCCGCGGCTCCTTTGAGTCCAATTGATTCGAGCCAGTTTCCAAGCATCTGGTAACCGCCTTCTGTTAGCACACTCTCCGGGTGGAACTGAACTCCGTAAATGGGTTTTGATAAGTGTTGTAGACCCATGATTACGCCACCTTTGGTGCGGCTGGTTACAACTAGATCTTTGGGCACCGTGTTATCGACAACTGCCAGAGAGTGATACCTAGTTGCCCTAAAGGATTTAGGGACATCTTTGAATACCAGGCTGTTGTCGTGTTCAACTTCACTAGTTTTACCATGCATTAGTTCTTCAGCGCTGGTAACGGTTGCCCCCATAGCCTCTGCGATGGCTTGGTGACCGAGGCAAACTCCAAAAACCGACTGATTGGTTTCCAGAGCAATTTGAACAACATTGATGCTGAGCCCAGCATCCTTGGGGGTTCCAGGTCCGGGGCTTATGAGCACTCCGTCGTACTTTTTCATCAGCTCTGGAAGCTCTTTTGCGCTAACGCCATCGTTTCTCACGACGTCGGTTGTGGCGCCAAGCTGCTGTAAATAGCCACTGAGCGTGTATACGAAGCTGTCATAGTTATCCAGCACGAGAATCTTGGTCATCTTATTCAAAGCCTACTTGTAGAATTATGACCATGCCTAAATTGACTGCGACCCCTGAAGACGACTCGTCGTTACCAAATAAGCGTTCCTTGAAGCTTCCTAAGCGCAAGCCGAAGATCGAAAAGGTAGCCAAGTCAAGAAACTCCGAAGATGCTCTAAACCCGGTTTGGTTCAAGCCTGTGATGTTTGGCTTCATGATTGTTGGGTTGTTCTGGATCATCACTTACTACGTCACCAGCGCACAGTTCCCACTAGGAGCTGCAACACCGCTGAATCTTTCCAACTGGAACATCTTGATTGGTTTTGGAATTGCCATGGTCGGCTTCATGATGTCGACTCGCTGGAAGTAAAACTCTAAGAAAACATCGGTCCTAACCGAAAAATCACTCCCGCAACAATCAGAGCAATAATCACAAGAAGCACTCCCAAGACTTGAATCTTTTGAGTTAGCGCTGACTTGTATCTTGTTCTGGCATAAACAGCAGTAACTGACATTCCGGCAAGTAAGCCACCTAGGTGACCTTGCCAAGAAATGCTCGGGAAGAAAAATCCAAACGCTAAGTTGACGGCAATAAGGGCAAGTAGCTGCCCGCTGTTATCACCGATGGTTCTAAGCATGATGAAGTAAGCACCCATCAAGCCAAAGAATGCTCCTGATGCTCCAACAACTGGGGTAACCGGGCTGCCGAGCCACAACACCATCGCTGATCCACCGATGATAGATATCAGATAAAGAGCTAAGAACCTGGCTGGACCAAGCATTGGTTCGATAACTCGACCAAAGATGTAGATCGAGTAGACGTTAATCAAAATGTGCCAAGGGCTATCTGGCGAGTGAACAAACCCTGCCGTGAGCATTCGCCAAGGCTCGATGGTTGTTAGTAGTGGTGCATACAGCAGTGTGTTCGTCACACCAGAGCCGGGAATTACCTGAGCTAGCCAAATCAGCAGATTGATCGAGATCAGCCAAACAGTAACTTTTGGCTGAGCCGATTTCAATCTTGCCAAGAGAAAACTCTAGAGAGTTTCGATTGAGATGGCCTCAATCACGACATCATCAAGGGGCTTGTCAGACGCATTTGTGTCAACAGCCTGAATCTTGTCCACAACCTTGCGGCTAGCTTCGTCGACAACATCACCGAAGATGGTGTGCTTTCCGTATAGCCAGGTGGTTGGTGCTGTGGTGATGAAAAACTGTGAGCCGTTGGTTCCAGGTCCCGCGTTAGCCATAGCTAGCTTGTATGGCTCGTTGAAGGTCAGTTCAGGGTGAATCTCGTCACCGAACTGGTAGCCAGGGCCACCCATGCCGGTTCCGGTTGGGTCTCCACCTTGGATCATGAAATCAGGAATTATGCGGTGAAAGATTACTCCGTTGTATAGCGGAGTACCTTTTGCCTGTGGGCCACGACTTGGGTGAACCCAGTCGATGGTTCCAGTTGCGAGACCTACGAAGTTCGCAACTGTCTTTGGCGCGTGAAGAGCGAAAAGGTTTACCTTGATTTCGCCGTGGTTAGTTTTAATTGAAGCAACATGTGTATGTGTAGTCATCCCTCTATTCTGGCATGAGACTAGATAACTTTGAAACTAAAACTAAGACCGCAGAAGGGTTTCAGCCGCTTCTAGCTCAGGAGCCAAGAATCTGTCCGGTCCAACACCTGGAACTACTTTTCGAAGCTTGGATAACATCTCTCCTGTGACCTTGGCGGGTTTTAGGGGTGCACGCATTTCTAATGCTCTAGCTGCTGTGACAAGTTCTACAGCTAGAACTCGACGAAGGTTGTCAGCTACTTTTCTAAGCTTTCTGCCCGCATGCCAACCCATTGATACGTGATCTTCCTGCATTGCAGAAGAAGGAATAGAATCAACGCTTGCGGGAACAGAGAGTCTCTTGTTTTCAGAAACTAGTGCAGCTTGGGTGTATTGAGCAATCATCAATCCTGAATCAACCCCAGCGTCACCTGCCAAGAAAGGACTTAGGCCACTCGAGCGATACTTATCGAGCATGCGATCGGTTCTGCGCTCAGAGATAGAAGACAGATCAGTTGCTGCAATAGCAAGGAAATCAAGAACATAGCCAACGGGCGCTCCATGGAAGTTTCCATTTGAGGTAACTTCGCCAGATTCCAAAACAACCGGATTGTCAATTGTTGAAGCTAGTTCACGGGTGGCAACAAGAGTTGCATGAGTGACGGTATCTCTAACGGCTCCTGCGACCTGCGGAGCACAGCGAAGCGAATAAGCATCTTGAACCTTGTCATCGCCTTCTCTGTGAGATGCAACAACTTCGGAGCCTGCAAGAGCCGCAAACATGTTCGCTGCACTCTTTGCTTGTCCTGGGTGAGGTCTCAGAGCTTCATGGAGTTCTGGTCTAAAGACCTGATCGGTTCCCATTTGCGCCTCAACGCTCATCGCGGCAATAACGTCCGCCTGGTCGCAAAGTTTTTCAAGATCAGCAAGAGCCAGAATCAGCATGCCGAGCATGCCGTCTGTTCCATTGATAAGTGCGAGGCCTTCCTTTTCCTGTAATTCGATTGGCTTGATGCCAACTTCTTTCAAAAGAGTCGGAACATCCTTTTCTATTCCGTCACTTCCAGTAGCTCTTCCCTCGCCCATCAAAACCATGGCACAGTGAGCTAGTGGGGCAAGGTCACCACTGCAACCAAGAGAGCCATACTCATGAACAATTGGCGTAATTCCAGAGTTCAGTAATTCGACATAGGTTTGTGCAACTACTGGTCTAACACCAGTTCTGCCACTAGCAAGAGTTTTGGTCCGAAGCAGCATAAGTGCCCGAACAACTTCTTTCTCCACTGGATCGCCCATACCGGCGGCGTGAGATCGGATTAGGGACTTCTGTAACTGGACTCTGTCTTCTGGAGCAATGTGCTTATTGGCAAGAGCACCAAATCCTGTTGAGATTCCATAAACCGGAGTTTCGGCTGCAGCTAATGATTCGATGTGTGCACGGGTAACTGCCATCTTCTCGAGTGCTTCTTCAGAAATTGTCAGCTTTTCTCCGTGTCTGGCAACTCTGACTACCTCGCCCATAGAAAGACCACTTGAATTTAGAGTTACGCTCACTTTTGCTCCTGATAGATAGATTTGCCAGATTTGAAAACTTGAGAAACTAAGTCAACACCTGGGCGATAGCCAAGGTGCAAATAGCTTGGTGCGTTCAAGACAACTAGGTCTGCGCTTTGGCCAACAGACAGGTATCCGATGTCGCTTCTGCGAAGCGCCTTCGCGCCACCCATGGTTGCTGACCACAGAGCCTGCTCTGGAGTGAATCCCATTTCTCTAATTGCAATTGCAATACAAAAAAGCATTGAAGTTGTGTAGCTGGAACCTGGATTGCAATCGGTAGCCAAGGCCACAGTCACGCCAGCATCAAACAACCTGGCCGCATTTGGATAAGTGGCTCTAGTTGAAAACTCGGCTCCCGGGACAAGAGTTGCAACAGTGTTTGATCCAGCAAGTGCTTCGATGTCTCTGTCTGAAAGGTGACTGCAGTGATCAGCCGAAGCACAATCCATTTCAACAGCTAGCTGAACTCCCCCGCCTTGAGTTAGCTGGTTGGCGTGAATGCGGGGCAATAGACCTTTGTCCTTACCTGCCTGCAGGATCTGCCTTGATTGATCAATGTCGAAGGCTCCCTGATCGCAGAACACATCAATCCACTTGGAGTGCGGCAATACCGATTCAAGCATTTCGCCAGTTACAAGTTCCACGTACTTATCTTCTTTGCCGGCATACTCGCTTGGAACAACGTGCGCTCCAAGAAAAGTAGTTTCGCTGGTGTGCTTGGAAGCAACCTCTAGTGCTCTGGTTTCGTCTGCAGTAGTGAGACCGTAACCTGATTTAGTTTCGAAGGTTGTAATTCCAGATCGTTGCATTTCCTGAAGAAGTCTGAGCATGTTTTGCTCGAGATCATCGTTGGTTGCTTCGCGGGTAGCTGCAACGGTTGATTTGATTCCGCCGGCGGAATATTTTTCGCCTTTCATGCGCGCTTTGAATTCAGCAGATCTTTCACCTGCGAACAAAAGATGAGCATGGGAATCAACAAATCCCGGAATTACCGCTTTGCCCTGCACGTCTATTTGCTGGTCGGTAGCTGGAGCTTGATTGGCATTTCCCACCCAAGCGATATTGCCATTTTCAACAACTAATGCAGCGTTTTCGATTTCGCCGAGGATGCCTGACCCAAGACTTTGGTCATTGGTGACCAAAGACCCAATGTTTGTTACTGCGATAGACATTTATTTATTCGGTGTCAAGCATAGGCACGTGAACGTGCTTTGCTCTTGCCACGCCTTGCGCTTCTGGGTAACCAGCATCTGCGTGTCTAATGACACCCATACCTGGATCGTTAGTCAGAACACGGTTCAGTTTTTCAGCGGCAAGGTCTGTTCCATCGGCAACGGAAACTTGTCCAGCGTGAATTGATCTTCCGATTCCAACACCACCACCGTGGTGAATAGAAACCCATGAAGCACCGGAAGCGATGTTGATCATGGCGTTTAGTAGTGGCCAGTCAGCAATTGCATCAGAGCCATCAAGCATTGCTTCCGACTCTCGGTAAGGGCTTGCAACCGATCCACAGTCCAAATGGTCGCGACCGATAACAATCGGAGCCGATACTTCGCCCTTTTTGACTAGGTCGTTAAATACCGCTCCAGCTTTATCTCTTTCGCCATAACCGAGCCAGCAGATTCTTGCAGGAAGACCTTGGAACTGAACTCGATCCTGAGCCATCTTGATCCAGCGGTGTAAGTGCTCGTTTTCTGGGAAAAGCTCCAAGATGGCCTGGTCGGTTCGGTAAATGTCCTTCTTGTCTCCAGAAAGCGCCACCCACCTAAATGGGCCCTTGCCTTCGCAGAACAATGGGCGGATGTATGCGGGGATAAAACCGGGGAACTTGAAGGCGTTTGAGTAACCACCTTTTCTAGCTTCATCTCTAATGGAGTTTCCGTAGTCAAAGACTTCGGCTCCCTTGGCCATAAAGCCAACCATGGCCTCCACATGTTTTGCCATGGACGCCTCAGCTCGCTGAGTGAATTCCTCAGGGCTACGTTCGGCATAGGAACGGGACTCTTCAACGCTGATTCCCTCAGGAATGTAATAAAGCGGATCGTGAGCAGATGTTTGATCAGTGACGATATCGATTGGAACATCGCGCTTTAGAAGCTCGGAAAAGATTGTTGCCGCGTTACCTGCAAGTCCAACAGAGATTGCTTTCTTCTCGGACTTGTAACGCACTACTCGTTCGATTGCATCGTCCAAGTTATCTGCCAGCTCATCCAGGTAGCGATCTTGAATTCTTCTGCGAAGACGTGATTCGTCGACATCAACAATCAGACAAGTTCCCTCGTTCATGGTTACCGCAAGGGGCTGTGCTCCACCCATACCACCACAACCACCAGTTAGGGTAAGTGTTCCAGCAAGTGTGCCACCAAATCTCTTTGCAGCAACCGCTGCAAATGTTTCGTAGGTTCCCTGCAGAATTCCTTGAGTTCCGATGTAGATCCAGGATCCCGCGGTCATCTGTCCATACATCGTGAGGCCTAGATGCTCAAGACGTCTAAATTCTGGCCAGTTAGCCCAGTCTCCAACCAAGTTGGAGTTCGCAAGCAAGACTCTTGGTGCCCACTCGTGAGTTCTAAAAACACCAACTGGTTTTCCGGACTGGACCAGCATGGTCTCGTCGTTTTCTAAGTGGGTGAGAGTCTTAACAATCGAATCAAAGCTGGCCCAGTTTCGAGCAGCTTTACCGCTACCGCCATAAACAATTAGTTCTTCTGGATACTCAGCAACTGCTGGATCTAAGTTGTTGTGGAGCATTCGGATAGCTGCTTCTTGACCCCAACCCTTCGCGGTCATAGTTGAGCCGGTGGCTGCGTGTAATGCGCCTCGGGTTGCTTGAGTCAATTGTTTCCTCCATCAACTTTGATGTTTTCTTGTGCCTGATAACAGGGTAATCTCAAATCAATTCGAGTATTACCCAGTCTGGATTGGAGCGGAAATGAGCGAAGATCCGCTTTGGCCAAGGGCCTCCAGCTGGCTAGCCCCAGCTGGCTCTCAGCGGGCTGAGCTTGGACTATTTGGGGTTCTAGCCTCTGAGACATCCATTTCCGCCACTGGAGCCAATGCAACCCCAGGAGAAATTAGAGTCGCGCTAGCTAGGTACTCAACTTTTAGCCACAGCCAGAACCACGATCTAAGAGCGCTGGGATTTCTAGATTTTGGGGACTCCGAAACTCCAGATTCAAAAGATGGTGAAGAAAGAACCAAAGCTCTTTCACACAAAGTCTCCACGCAAACAGATTTATCCATCGCACTCGGGGGCGATAACTCAATTACCTATGCCGTAATGTCTGGTGCCTTCGGTGAAGAGCTATCCTCTGCAGGACTAATAACCCTTGATGCCCATCACGACTTACGTGATGGAGTATCAAACGGTTCACCGGTTAGAAGATTGATTGAAGCTGGATTGCCTGGAACAAGTGTTGTTCAAATTGGGATTAATGATTTTTCTAACTCTCCTGACTATGCCAAGCGAGCAAAAGATTATGGAATTCATGTAATTCCTAGATCTGCACTTAGGAATAGGTCTGTTGAAAGCGTCTTCGGCGAAGCACTCGAGTTTCTTGGAGACAAGAAGTTGCATGTCGACATCGATATGGATGTTTGTGATCGGTCATTTGTTCCTGCTTGCCCCGCAGCCGCTCCTGGTGGAATATGTGCAGATGAGCTAAGGCAGTTTGCATTTGAAATTGGAAAAGCAAATCAAGTGAAATCTGTAGACATTACTGAGATTGATGCAATGGCAGATAGCGCCGATGGTAGAACGGTTCGACTCGGTGCACTCACTATTTTGGAGATTGCGAGCGGCTACCTCGGTCGATAGCGTTTTTTGCCCTAGCTATCTGAATTGAAGAAAACTACCTTTTCTTCTGTGAAGTGAAGAGGCGCGTCTGGACCCAGTTCACGACCCATGCCTGACTGCTTCATGCCACCAAATGGTGTGGTGTACCTAAGTGACGAATGAGAATTCACGGCAAGATTGCCACTTTGAACAGCTCTTGAGACCCGGATGCCTCGTCCTAGATCGCGTGTCCAAATCGAACCAGATAGACCGTACTCTGTCCCGTTTGCCAGCTCTATTGCCTCGGCTTCTGTATCAAACGCAAAGACGGTTACAACAGGTCCGAAGATCTCTTCCGCCATGCATCTATCGCTTGGGCTCTTTGCTAGGACAACGGTAGGAGCAAACCAAAAACCTTTTCCGGTTGGGGTACTACCCCGGAATGCCACGTCGGCCCCTTCAAGAAAACTACTGACGTTCTCTCTGTGCGCTTTGCTGACTAAAGGTCCAACTTCTGTTCCGCTAAGGCTTGGGTCTCCTACCTTTACTGCTTTGACTACAGGTTCCAAAGCTTCCATAAATTTGTCATAGACAGATCGCTGAACCAAAATTCTCGATCTTGCACAGCAATCCTGGCCGGCATTTTCAAAAACGGCATAAGGCGCAGTAGTTGCAGCCTTCGCAACATCAGCATCATCAAAGACGATGTTCGCGCTCTTGCCGCCAAGTTCTAGAGTTACGCGCTTGATTTGATCGGCGGCACCGCGCATGATGTGTTTGCCAACTGACGTGGAACCAGTGAAAACAATTTTCCCTACTCTTTCGTTGGTTACTAGGCGCTCTCCAACAACAGTTCCTTTTCCGTTAAGCACCTGAAACAAGTTTTCGGGTAATCCTGCTTCTAGTGCTAGCTCGGCTAAGCGCATTGAAGTAAGTGGTGTCCACTCAGCAGGCTTTAGAACCACTGCATTACCCGCTGCAATAGCTGGCGCCATTCCCCAACCTGCAATTGGCATTGGATAGTTCCAAGGGGTGATCATTCCAACCACTCCGATTGGTTCGTGGAACGTAACTGCAATTCCGCCGGCTACTGGTATTTGTTTGCCAATTAGTCGCTCCGGGGCTCCGGCGTAGTAATTCAAAACATCCCGAACGTTGTTCGCTTCATAGCGGGCCTGATCAATGGGGTGCCCAGAGTTTCTAACTTCGAGTTGGGCCAAGTTTTCATTGTCGGCATCAACAGCTGACGCGAAACGCCTAAGCAACATGGCTCGATCGCTGGGGGCTAGTGCTGCCCACTTCTCCTGGGCCTTTACGGCTCTATCGATCGCTTCATCGGTTTGCCTTGCGTCGAGGTGTTCGATGGTTTCCATCGACTCTTCGGTTGCCGGGTTTATAAGTGTGTAGCTCACTTTAGACTCTCAGACTGTACGGGTGGGGTTAAGGACTTCAAATGTTTCGAATCGCGATTTTATTCCAGTTAAACAACTGTGTTGGCAGGTTAATTTAGTTTTGAGACTCGCTTATCAGTAGTTTTGCGCGATGAACGGCTCTGACGAGTTCTTGCTGCCTGATACCCAGTTCCTGTGAAACATCGGAGTAGGTTCTTTTTTCGATAAGAATTCCAGTTGCAGCACCTACTAGGTCCTGAGGAAGATTCTGAATTTGCTTAGACAGCTTTTCAGGACTAAGCGAAGCAATTAATGAATCGTCAGCTTGCTCTTCAAATGTGACATCAAGGTCAAATTCTTTATCCACAATTATCCTTCCTGGAATCAACTGGGGGCCAAACTTAGCTGGCCCCCAGTTAATTTTTTTTCAGGCTCTTTCTACGCGAAGTCCTTGATCAGTGCAGCGTTCTTGGACTTGTTAGTGGAAGACACCACGAAGCCAATAGCGAATGCAATAAACGGGGACAACACTAGGAACCAGCCAAGTCCACTCAATGCCCAACCGGATTCAGGTAGCGATGGGTCGACTCCATCGGCAACAGTTCCGGCTAGCAAGTTGAAGCGAGACATAAGCATGTAAAGGCCTGCGATAAGAAGCACGATGGATAGTCCAGGTGCAATCTTGGAGTTCCACAGGTTACCGCCACCGTTTTTCTGGAAGTAGGCGATTACAGCAATAGAAACCAGAATCTCAACTCCCACAACAGCGATTACTGTGACACCACTCATCCAGCTAAACAGGTTCAGGAACGGATCCAACCCAGCTGCAGCAAATGCAATGATCACAACAGCTGCAATTACAGATGTAAGGATTGCACCATTTTGTGGAGCGCCAGCAGCGTTGGTCTTACCCAAGGCCGAAGGCATAACGCCACCGCGGCCCATAGCAAAGAAGTACCTTGCAGCAGCATTCTGGAACGCCAATAGTCCGGCGAACAAGCTGGTGACAACAAGTAGTGCCATGACCACAACAATTTCAGGTGACACGTACTCGGCTGCCAAGCTAAACAAAACAGCAGAAGGGTCGGCTAGTCCGCTTGAGCGCTCGACAACCTGGTCGATGATTGCACCAGCGCCCATGCCAGTAACCATGGCGAAGGAAACCACAGCGAACAAACCGCTGATGATTCCAATTGCCCAGTAGGTAGCTCTAGGGACATCGCGCTTTGGGTTTTTGGACTCTTCGCCATAGATTGCTGTTGCTTCGAATCCGATGAAGGATGCAAATGCAAATGCCAATGCAATTCCAGCTGTTCCAGCAAAGCCACCGGCAAAAACCAGTCCTAAGTCAAACGAAGCTGCTACGTTTACGCCTTCAGGTCCACCGTTCATCAAGATTGCAACAGCAGTCACAATTAGCGATAGCAGTTCCACAGCAAGCAGAACACCGAGAATTTTTGCTCCGATGTCTACGCTCAGAAGTGAAAGACCGGTGACAAGTAGCCAAGCAACTAGAGCCCAGACCCACCAAGCCAGATCCACACCGAACTGCGCCATGGTCAAGCCCATGGTCAATCCGAAGAATCCATAGATTGCTAGTTGAATAGTTACGTATCCAACAATCGCCGCATATGCAGAGCCGACTCCAGCGTTTACACCAAGGCCTTTTCCTACGTAGGCAAAGAACGCTCCGGCGTTAGTAACATTTTGACTCATAGCTGCATAACCGACTGAGAAAATAAGAAGTGTTATTCCAACTGCCAGATAGGCACCAGGGGTGGCTGCTCCATTTCCTAAGAGCATGGCTACCGGAACAGCTCCGGTCATTCCTACTAGTGGAGCACTAGCTGCCACCACGAAAAATACTATTCCCGCTACGCCGAGACGGCCTTTGCGCAGCGATGTACTTGATTCTTTGGCCATGAAATATGGCTCCTTTCTTCATTGAATGGAGAATCGTTTGTGTCGAAACGATATGACTAATCTTGCCCTAATCGGGACTTTGGTCAAGTTCTTAGTCCTACAAATTTTGTAGGAAATTTCTATAAATTAGCTCGTTTGTGCCCGAATGACTCTGTACCCTAGTGTCCATGAGCAATCTAAGAGGCTTTCTAGCCCCGAAAACCCCAAGTGGCAAAAGTGCCATTATCCCTGAGATGCCTTGGCTGTATTCGGGCACTCTACTTACAGTTGAGTACCTAACCGACGCCAAAAACGTAGCTGCGCTGCTTCCAGAAGGCGTCGAGTTAGCAGACGAGCAGCCTGGGGGTGTCGCAATCATTTGGGCCGACTGGCAGTCTTGTTCGACTTCTAAGGCTGAGCTGCTGGATCCAGTGCGATCACAGTATCTAGAAACATTTGTTGTTATTCGTTGCAAATACCAAGATGTGACTTATTCAAGATGTGTTGCAATTTGGGTTACAAAAGATTTTGCAATTGCCAGGGGTTGGTTCCAGGGCTACCCCAAGAAACTTGGAAACATTGCCGTCACTAGAGTTTTCAATAACGGTCAAGCAACACCGAAACTTGAGCCCGGAGCAAAACTTGGAGCCAGCGTTGCAGCCTACGATCACAGACTCGCAAGCGCGATTGTAACTTTGCGACAAGAGTCTGATAGCAACGGTTTTGTAAACGGTCACAAGATGCTTCACAGTCGCTGGATGCCATCCATTACTCCCGGAAAAGGAAACTCTTTAGATCAACTAGTTTCACTTGGTTCCAGTGATGCTGAAATCGGTGTGACTTGGAGTGGTGATGCAGAAATCGTTCTTGGAGACTCAGAGTGGGACGAATTGGGTTCAATTCTTCCGGTAGAAAAAGTCCTAGGTGGCTACTACCGCGAACTAGGAGTCACCTTTGCTGGTGGAACTCTTGTAGCAGACTTCTCTGATCCAACTGTCTAAAGTTTTTTTACTTTAGAAATCAGACATGTACTCTTTGACTTCCCAATCGGTAGTCTCGCGGGTGTTTGGATCAGAAACAGCTTCCTTGTAGCGACGGACTTCATCTCGCTTTAGAACATCAAACACTTCGACAATTGGTCCTTGAAGTATGCCTCTAAGGACAGTGTCTTTCTGCAAAGCATCAAGGGCTTCTTCCAGGCTCATCGGAAGCACTGGTGCCGACTCGTTCTCGTAAGACATACCGACAACTGGCTCAGGTGCTTCTAGCTTGTTGAGGATTCCATCAAGACCAGCAGCCAGAATTGCAGCTGTCATCAAATAGGGATTTGCGGCACCATCGGCAACTCTTACTTCAAGCCTGGTTCCAGATCCTCGCTCAGGCGGGATTCGAATCATTGCCGAACGATTGTCGAGTCCCCAGTTGGCCCGGTAGGGAGCCAATGTGTCGGGACCCAGGCGCTTGAACGCATTGATTGTTGGGTTGCAAATTGCAGTCAGGGCGTGAGCGTGTTTTAGGATTCCTGCAATCATGTTCTTGCCAACAGCGCTTAACTGCTCACCACCATCGTGCATGACGTTCTTGCCCTTTAGGTCTTCGACTGAGAAGTGTAGGTGGAATCCGCTTCCACCCTCATCGCTCCAAGGCTTGCCGCAGAAGGTCGCGTGCTGACCGGCACGAGCAACGACTTCTTTGATGGTGGTTTTCATTAGAAGGGTTCTATCCGCTGCGTCAAGAGCTGGGCCGTGCCAGAAATTAATTTCATATTGGCTTGGACTGAATTCGTGATTACCGGCAAAGATTCCGATGTTCATCTGATCAAGCATTCTCAAGAGGTGCAGAAAGGTTCCCTTCGGGTCTGTAACAGAACCCGTGGTGTAAGCCTGACCTGTTCTCTCAATAGCTCTTTTGTATTTGCCGTTTTCATCCTTCTCGGCGATGTAGAACTCCAGTTCGGGGCCGACGATGGGGTTAAGCCCCAGGTCTTGATATTTCTGGACCATGAGTTCAAGGATATTTCTCGGTGACAAAAGGTTTTTTGATCCGTCCGGATTATTTGCTCCCGCGACCACATAAGCCACGCCTGGTTCCCAGGGAAGTTCTCGCCAAGATTCTGGAACGATCTGAGAAATGAAGTCTTGCAGCCCGTCACTAATGATGTTTTGTGCATCCAGCACGTCGCCGCCTGTTGTTGTTACCCAGATCCCCTGGCAGAAAGCAGGGCCACCGTGGGAAATCTGGTCCAGTTGGGAAACCAATATGTCCTTGGCTCGGACCAATCCGATGATGTCCAGATATACGACTCTCAGCACATCTATGTTGGCTGCCTTGAGTTCTTTTTGCAGTTGCTCCAGTGACTTACTCATTTGCTACTCCTTTGTGGCAAAGATGGAACTCTTGAATCGTTTGGTATCTAATGAGATATACTAAAGCCAACAAGCGCCAACTCGGAAACTTTTTTACAAATCGTTTTGGGGAGAGTGATTATGAAAGCCCTGTTTATTCAGCACGATCACGTTAGCCCTATCGGGCCAGTGGGCGAACGGCTATCCCAGCATGGCTTCGAATTAGAGACTCGGCTTGTAGTGCCTGAGGACAGCTTTGAAAACCCCAACGTTGCCTTCGAGTTTCCAGACATAGATAATTACGACCTGATAATTCCCCTTGGGGCGCCCTGGGGCGCTTGGGATGACGCCTGTATTGGTAACTGGCTGCAACCAGAGTTGGCGTGGATCAAAAATGCCGTTGAGTCGAACAAGCCTGTTCTAGGGATTTGCTTTGGTGGACAGCTGGTTGCAAGAGCACTTGGCGGCTCCGTTACTAGGGCACCTAAGCCAGAAATCGGCTGGACCTACATTTGGTCTGAAGAACCCGGGCTTGTTTCAAACGGTCCATGGTTCCAATTTCACTACGACCAATGGTTGCTGCCAGCCGGCGTCAAAGAAATTGCACGCAACCCTGTTTCCTCACAAGCTTTTGTTGTGAATAAAACTTTAGGCGTCCAATTTCACCCGGAACTCGATTCCGCTGGCCTAAAAGGTTGGCTTGACTGGGGTGGAGCAAAAAAAGTCGAAGAGGATGGCCAAGACCCAAGCGTCATGATGAGGCAGACAATCGCCGAAAACGAGGCTGCTAAACAAAGGACATTTGAATTAGTTGATAACTTTCTTTCGAAAGTTGCCAAGCTTATCTGAGATGTACCTTGACCGGCATTCTCTTTATGCCGTGCACAAAGTTTGATCTCAGGTAGTCAATTTGTCCAGTTAACTCCACGCGGTCAATTCTGGAAATTAAGTCTTCAAACATAATCCGCATTTCGATTCGTGCCAGAGCATTGCCAAGGCACATGTGAGGTCCGCCACGACCAAAGGTCATGTGCTCATTTGGGTTTCTGGTGACATCCATCTTGTTAGGGTCAGAGAATATCTCTGAGTCTCTGTTTCCCGATGCAAACCAAGGTAGTACCTTCTGGCCCTCCTTGATTTTCACACCATTAATTTCAACATCTTTGGTGGTTGTCCTGCGGAAGTGATAAACCGGAGACGCAAACCTAAGAAACTCTTCAACCGCCCAAGGTATTAACTCTGGATTCTCCTGAAGCAAGGCAAGCTGCTCTGGGTTTCTAATTAGGTTGTTCATAGTGTGAGAAATCGTGTGACGAGTGGTTTCGTTTCCCGCCACAACCAAAAGTAAGAAGTTGGTGTTGAAGTCTCTTTCAGACATTGGAATACCGTCTGATGGAACACCGTCTGCCAATACTGAAACTAAATCTTTTCGACCTTTGCCTCTTCGTTCAGCGGCTAGGGCCTGGCCATATTCGAAAACCTCTAATGCAGCTGGTGACCTAAACGGAACGAGTCGATACTTCTCAGACTCCGGATCCTCCATCAATACGTCTGCGTGCTCGGGGTCGGTGTTACCAATCATTCGGTTTCCCCAGTCAATTAGTTGACCAGTATCCTCATCCGGAACATCCAGTATTCGAGCCAGGACTCGGATTGGGAAGTCTGCGCTGACATCCTCCACGAAATCAAATTCGCCTTTGGCGAATGCGTTGTCGAGTGTTGTTGCAGTTAGTCCTCTTAGAAATGATTCGTACTTACTTACCGCTTGTGGAGTGAATTCACCTTGGAGCATTCTTCTTAGAGCACGGTGGCGAAGTCCATCGGTTTCAAGAAGTGATCGTCGAGCTTGTTCTTGTTCAGCGTCAACTTCTTCAAGGTTTGTGAATCGCTCTGAAGTAAATGTTTCGGAGTCACGCAAAACTTTGACAATGTCGTTGTATCGCATGATTGACCAAAACCCATGGTTGGGAGCAGCCTCTTCAGAAAAGTGTGGCTTTCCGGTAGCCCTCACATCAGCAAACGCATCCCATGGGGCACCTTTGGAGAAAAGATCAAGGTCGGCAAAGTTATAACTCATCGTTGAGCTCACTCTCAGTAGAGATTGTTTGGACGCTAATAATCTACACATTGCCCTGAGCTTTTGAAACAAATTACCCAAAAGTAACGAGCAAAACTTTCTCTTGCTCGGCTATTGTCGTAGCTAGATAGCTAATAACGATGCGGAGAATTTGATGTCTGGAGCTCACACCCTCAATGAGACGGAGCGGCAGGTCGAAAACAAGCTCTCGGGCATGACCTTGGACTTTGACTCCATGGCTGCAGTAAGTAACATCTTCCGCGCTGCCAATGCCACTAGGAACTACTTGGAGAGGACTGTACTTGCTCCTCATGGGCTTTCCTGGACTGGCTTTGTTGTGCTTTGGGTGTCATGGATTTGGGAGCCCATAGAAACAAGGGTTATCGCTCAAGAAGGTGGCTTTTCGAAGGCTACCCTTACGGGTGTATTGCAAACCCTTGAAGGCAAGGGTTACCTCAAGAGAGACCCTGGTTCTGGGGATAAACGATTGGTGATTGTTACCTTGACCCCAAAGGGTAGAAATCTCATGAAGAAGCTTTTTCCCGATTTCAACGCCCACGAGCAGAAGGTTCTGAGTGGGTTTAACAAGGCTGAAAAAAGGGAATTGACAATAGCGCTCAGGAAAATAACTTCCTTTACCGAGTCCCAGGACTAGAGTCACCGGATCGTTACAAATTGCTGTTGGCCTAAGGGGTGCGGGTAGTTTATTGTATTGTTAGTATCCGAACGAATTGCAAAGGGGCAATTGTGACTGAAGCTGTTCAGCTGGCGGGCCTTACGGTAGACACCCGTCACTTCATCGGTGGCAAGCGAATAGCTTCTTCCGATACGCTGGACGATTTTTCTCCAATCGATGGCACTTTGCTTGCGAAGATTTCTAGAGGTGGGCAGCACGAGGCTGACTTAGCGGTAGCGGCAGCTCGCGGTGCTTTCCCCGAGTGGTCAAAAATTGGGCCTAAAAAACGCGGTGAACTACTACACCGATTAGCTGATTTGGTGGAAGAAAACCTTGAACCACTAGCGAATCTCGAAACTCTAGACAACGGATCATTGCTTAGATCTCACATTCGTGGAGTTATGCCGAGAGTTGCTCTAAACCTTCGATTCTTTGCCGACTGGGCAATTAATGATCTGCATCATGACAGTTGGGAAACACGGGGACATACCAACAATATTTCCTGGGACCCTTCAGGTGTTGCGGTGTTGATCACACCCTGGAATGCACCGCTCATGCTTGCCACCTGGAAAATTGGTCCTGCATTGGCTGCTGGAGACACAGTTGTTCTAAAGCCAGCGGAGTGGACACCACTGTCTGCTTCATTCTTCGCAGACCTAACAGTAAAAGCTGGTTTTCCAGCTGGGGTGTTCAATGTAGTGCAAGGTCTTGGAGCTGAGGTAGGTAACGCACTGGTTTCCCACCCGGGTATCTCAAGAATCTCTTTTACCGGCTCTGTTCCAACTGCCAAAAAGATTGCTCACGCGGCTGCTGATAACCTGACACCTGTTTCTTTCGAGCTTGGGGGTAAGTCACCAACAATTGTGATGCATGATGCAGATCTTGATCTTGCCGCGACGCTAGCGATTGAGCAATACGATAACGCAGGCCAAGTTTGTCTGTCTGGAACCAGATTGCTGGTGCATGAATCGGTTGCCGAGGAGTTCTCTAAGAAATTTCAGGAAAAAGGCTCAGCTCTCAAACAAGGTGACCCCAGAGACCCTGCTACCGACATCGGACCCCAGATTCACCCTGTTCATTTTGAGAGAATCAAGGGGTTCGTAGACCGCGCCAAGAAGGAAGGGTTTAAGGTCGTTATGGGTGGGGAGCCAAACAGTGAATTAGGTGGGTTGTTTTTCCGACCAACACTGATTTCTAACCCTCCACTAGGCTCTGAAATCGTGACTTCCGAAATATTTGGACCAGTCCTCACGATGCAGACTTTCAAAACAGACGAGCAGTTGATTGAGATGGCAAACAACACCGAGTTTGGCTTGGCCGCTGTTATTGTTTCCGGTAATCGCGAGCACGCAAAACGAATTGCTGATGAAGTTGTTGCTGGGACCATTTGGGTGAACTGCTTCTTTGTTCGAGACCTAAAAGCTCCTTTCGGTGGCTCCAAGAAATCCGGAATCGGCCGCGAGGGTGGCAATTGGTCCTTTGATTTTTATGCAGATGTAAAAAACACAGTAATTTCACCTAATGGATGGAAGGAATAAGAAATGGGAAAAGTAGTTGGGGCTGCAATTTTGGCTCACGTACCAACAATTATGCTGCCCGAGAAAGTTCGCTATGACCTAAATGATGGCAAAGAGATTAGCTTGGTGCCAGGCCTAAAGAAATTACGCAAAGAAGTAATGGAGACCTTGGATTACGACACAGTGGTTGTCTTAGACAGTCACTGGGCCACCACTGTTGAATTTGTTATAACAGCTCAAGCGGAACGCTCTGGTTTATTCACTTCCGAAGAGCTACCTAGAGGTATGTCCCAGGTTCCCTATGCGTTCAAAGGTGATCCAGAACTTGCTATGGCCGCTGCGAAATACGATGAAAAGAACGGAACCTGGATTACACCAATTAGTGATCCACATCTTCCAATTTTTTACGCAACCGTAAACTTGTGGCACTACCTGGGCCGAGGTCTCGACAAGAAGTGGGTTTCTATTTCTGTATGCCAGACCGCAACAGCTGAAGATTTCCTGCGTGCCGGTCGGGCACTTGGGGAAGCAATTCGCGATACCGATCGCAAGGTTTTGCTGTTAGCTTCCGGTGCGCTATCCCACACTTTCTACAAACTTCGTGAGCTTCGTAAGCACGAGTCATCTGACCCTAGTCATATCTATTCGGAAGGTGCGCGTCTTGCCGATCTTGAGCGTATTGAATGGATGAAGCAGGGCGACCACGCCCGAATCTTGGACACCATGGATGATTTCAAGAAGTTCAAACCTGAGGCAAACTTCAGCCACTGGTTGACTATGGCTGGTGCAACAGGTGAGGGCGATAACACCGCCAAGGGCGTTATGTACTCCGAGTACGAAAACTCCATTGGCACAGGACAGGTTCACGTTTACTTCCCTGAGCCTGAAGGCGGTTTCCCGAGACCTAAGGACCTGGTTCTATCCCGTGACTGAATATAGAAGGATTCTGCTCGAGGGGGCAGCCGTTCAAGTAATTCGCGAAGGCGAGGAGCTTATGGCTGCCGATGGCCGCAGAGTAAAGATCGCTGAAGCGATTCACTTGGCGCCATCTGAACCAACCAAGATTCTTGCGGTGCACCTAAATTACCGATCTCGAAGCGACGAGTTCATGACCAAGCTACCGGATGCCCCGACTTACTTTCATAAACCAATTACCGCTTTGAATTCCCATAACGGTCACGTCGTAAGGCCTGAGCGCTGCAAGTGGTTGAACTATGAGGGTGAGATTGTGATCATCATAGGAAGAACTTGCAAGAACATCTCACCCGATGATGCCGGTCAATACATTGCTGGATACTCAGTTGGCAACGACTACGGTCTTCATGACTTTAGAGACACAGACGCCGGATCAATGCTTCGCGTAAAGGGAGCAGACACCCTTGCTCCTGTTGGACCCGGTTTGGTCACCGATTGGGATTTCCGAAACAAATACATTCGAACCTATGTCAACGGCGAACTAAAGCAAGAAGACAACACCAAGAACATGGAATGGGACATGAACTATTTGGTTGCCGATCTTGCAAGAACAATAACTTTGGTTCCTGGAGACATGATCTTCTCGGGGACACCAGCAAACTCCCGCCCGGTCAAACCAGGCGATGTAGTTGATGTTGAAGTCGAAGGACTTGGTCGACTCAGCAATACAATCGTTCACGGTCCATCCCCAATTAGATCTGATGTCGGAGCCCAGCCAACTGAGAGCGAAGAGGTTATTTCAACCGCTATGGGTGGCGACTGGGAATTCCGCGGCATTAGAACTCCATCCAAAGACCTTTACCCTTCAAGAATCGAGGAGAAGAAATGATCAAAGTTGAAGTTGATATGACCAAATGCCAACACTACGGACAGTGTGTTTTTGAGGCTCCAAAGGTTTTTAGGCTCAATGAAGAAGACAAGCTGGAGTATGTTGCTGAGGTAGAAGATTCTGAGCTTGACAACGTAGAAGCCGCTGTAGACATTTGCCCAATGCAGGCCATTCGCATCGTTTCGTAAATTGGGCGAGCCTGTAGTTATTGTCGGTGCATCTTTAGCTGGTCTAAGGTGCGCTGAAGCGCTGCGGCGAAATAAGTACCTCGGGCCGATAAAGATAATTGGTGATGAACCCCATCTTCCCTATAACCGTCCGCCGCTTTCGAAAGATTTGCTATCTTCTGACACCGGAATTGACGAGGTTCTATTCCCTCTTAAGGATTCGATTTCCGATGTTGACTGGGTACTTCAAACTGCTGTTTCGAGTGTGGACACCAAAGCTCAGGTCGTAACAGATCTGTCTGGCACAAAACATCCCTATTCATATTTAGTAATCGCTACAGGTCTTCGGCCAAAACCACTACCAGTTGATTCAAATGGTATTTCGGGTGTTCACGTCCTAAGAACAATAGATGATGCAATTAGCCTTCGAGGATCCCTTTTTGCAGGTGCCAGGGTTCTGATACTGGGCTCAGGATTTATTGGATGTGAGGTGGCCGCAACAGCAATAAAGAAGGGTTGCGAGGTAAGAGTGGTTTCCAGGTACCACGAACCGATTGAGCACGCCCTTGGAAAAACACTTTCTTCTGAAGTAAAGAAGCGTCACATCGAAAAAGGCGTGAAGTTCGTCAGCGGAGCTTCAGTGTTTGGGCTTATAGGCGACGGTGCTTTAGAGCGAGTAATTTTGGATTCTGGAGTCATTTACGACGCTGATGTATTAGTTGTTGCTATTGGATCTCTTCCAAATACTGAATGGCTTAGTGGTTCTGGAATCGATATCACTGATGGTGTATTGGTGGATTCGACGATGCGAGCTATCGATGAGTCAGGAAACGCGTTACCAAATGTTTTTGCAATTGGCGACGTTGCAAGGTACCCAAACGCGTTATTTGATCAAATACCTAGACGTGTCGAGCACTGGAATCTTCCCAGTGAGACTGCTAAACGTGCAGCCGAGGTAATTGTCGCTGATCATGAAGGTGGCAGTCTCGACGAGGTTGTTGCCAAAACATTTGCCCCACTCCCATCCTTCTGGTCTGATCAGTACGAAATGAATATCCTCTCCTTCGGTATGACGTATCTCGCTGATGACAGCAAGCTAGTCGCGGGGGAGATTTCTGGTGACTGTGTATTCGAGTACTACCGCCAAGGAGAGCTGGTGGGGGTTTGTGGAATAGGCATGAGGCCTTTAGTTCAAAGCTATAGAACTAAATTTGAGATTTAGCTCCGGACTCCCCTAATTTGTGGGTTATGAAAAGTCTTTCCAAAAACCTTCTCTGAGGCACCTATTCGATCTAGGTAAGGTGTGATTCCACCGAGGTGGAATGGCCAAGCAGCTCCCATGATCATGCACAAATCAATGTCCTCAGCGCTGGAAACTACCTTCTCGTCAAGCATGAGCTTGATTTCCTTGGTTAGTCCAACAATTAGCTCATCGAAGACCTGATCCTTGGTTCTAGTTCTAGCTCGACCAGAAACAATCTTGATTGCCTCTGGGTCGTAGCCAGTCTTGTTGCCCTTGGAGTCCTTGGTTCTGATTCGACCCAATTTGGCTAACTGGTGCAGCGAGTCGGTCTTATAAAACCGCTCTGGTGCAAAGCCATACATCGAATCCAGAACATGGGCTCCAACCTGGAGGCCAACTAGCTCGAGCAAATCAAATGGGTTCATCGGCAAGCCAAGCGGAGCGATTGCGTCGGCTACCTCTTCGAATGGAATACCTTCGTCAACAGCCTTCATAGCCTCGCCAAGTAGATACCCAAGCAATCTGTTCACAACGAATCCCGTGCTGTCAGAGGTGATTACGGCAGTCTTCTTCAGGTCTTTTGCAACCCGCATAGCGGTTGCAACCGAGACATCGTTGCTCTTGGAAGCTTTTACTACCTCAACAAGTGGCATAACAGCTACCGGGTTGAAGAAGTGGAAGCCAACTAGACGCTCTGGGTTTTTTAGCACTTTTCCGATTTCATCTACCGACAAAGAAGACGTGTTGGTCGCCAAGATTGCATCTGGCCTAACTACTGCCTCTAAACGAGTAAACACATCGTGCTTAACTTTTAGCTCTTCAAACACTGCTTCGATTACCCAGTCGCAGTTACCAAAGGCGTTCAGATCCAGCGTTCCGCTTAGGTTTGCGCTGTAACGGTTGCGGTCGTCTACTGATAGGCGGCCCTTTTCAACAAGCTTGTCTAGTTCTGCACGGCAGTAAGCAAGTCCTTTGTCGACTCGGTCTTGTGACACATCTGTAATGACAACCGGAACCTGCAGTCTTCTCAAAAACAGGAGCGCGAATTGGCTAGCCATGAGTCCAGCACCAACAACTCCAACTTTTTGCACTTTGATGGCAAGTTTTGGATCCGGCGCACCATGTGGGTTTTTGGCGTGCTTTTGGACCAGGTTGAAAGCATAAATACTTGCACGGAACTGATCAGAAGCAATTAGCTTTTCTAGTTCTTCATCTTCGCGTTTGAAGCCCTGCTCCTTGGAGCTGAACTTGGCTTCACCTAGAAGATCTAGGGCAGCGTAGGGAGCAAGAGGAACTGAACCAATGTTTTGCTTCACCATTTTTCTGGCGATTGAAACAGCGGGTCCCCAGATAACTAAGCGTTCAAAAAGACCTGGTTTGTTTGGGCGAGATACTTTCTTGCCAGAAAGAACCTTGTCGGCCCAAACAACCGAGTCTTCAATGAATCTCTGAGGGTCAAACATGACATCAGCAATTCCAAGCTTTAGGGCATCTTGCGGGCTCAGCATGCGGTTTTGCTTCAAAGGATTTTCAATTACGACCTTCAGTGCGTTTCTAATTCCAATCAGGTTAGGAAGCAGGTAAGCCCCACCCCAACCAGGAAGCAGCCCAAGGAAAACTTCAGGTAGTGCAATTGCAGGTGCTGCAGAGTTCACGGTTCGGTAGTTGGCGTTTAGAGCAATCTCTAATCCGCCACCAAGAGCCAAACCGTTGATAAACACAAAAGTTGGAACTGGAAAGCTTCCAAGTTTGCCGAGTGCAAAGTGGCCGAGTTCAACTACAAGTCTTCCGGCGCGAGTTGATGGGATTGAACCAACTTTGGAAAGATCTGCTCCGGCAGCTAGGAAGTAGGGCTTGCCAGTTACAGCTAAACCTTGAATCTCGCCTTTCTTGGCACGCTGCTCTTGGACTTCGATAGTTTCGGAAAATTCCTTTAGAGTCAGCGGGCCAAGAGTAGACGGTCTGGTGTGATCTTTTTTGTTATCAAGGGTGATTAGTGCAAGGACTTTTCCAGAGGGAAGCTTTACATCCTGAACATACGAATGAGTTATTACCTCATCGGTATTTGACCACAGCTCGGAGAAGTGATCAAGTTTCATTAGCTTTTCTTTCCGTCGTAATTCTCGTTTTCCCATATGACGGTTCCACCCATGCCAAGACCAATACACATTGTTGTGATTCCATAACGAACATCTGGTCGCATCTCAAACTGGCGGGAAAGTTGGTTCATTAGTCGAACACCACTTGATGCCAACGGGTGACCAAAGGCGATTGCTCCACCCCAGGCGTTTACTCTTGCGTCGTCATCGGCAATCTTAAAGTGCTCCAAGAACGAAAGAACTTGAACCGCAAATGCTTCGTTGATTTCAAATAGTCCGATGTCGGAGATAGAAAGTCCAGCTTTTTTCAAAGCTTTCTCGGTTGCAGGAATGGGTCCAATTCCCATGATCTCTGGCTCAACACCTGCGAAAGCAAATGTCACCATCTTCATGCGTGGCTTCAGTCCATACTGCTTGACTGACTGGTCGCCAGCCAAAAGCGAAATGGTGGCGCCATCGGTCAAAGGAGAAGCGTTACCGGCGGTTACCCTACCGCTAGGGCGGAAAGGGGTCTTTAGATCTTTCATGCCCTCAACGGTTGAATCTGGGCGAAGTAATTCGTCCCTATCAACTACGCGCAGGCCCTCAGGGGTGGTTGCAGAAACAGAAACCAGGTCTTGCTGGATGTAATTCTTTTCGTAGGCTGCTGCAGCGCGCTTCTGGCTCTGCACAGCGTAAGCATCCGCGCGCTCTTTGGTTAGAACAGGGAAGCGGTCGTGAATCTTCTCTGCGGTGTTACCCATGTTTAGGGCATCTGGGTTCACTAGTTTTTCCGCAACGAAGCGTGGGTTTGGATCAGCATCGAAGCCCATAGGGTGTCTACCCATGTGCTCAACGCCTCCTGCAAGAACTAGGTCGTAGGCGCCAATGCCAATAGCCGAGCCAGTCATGGTGACAGCAGTCATTGCCCCAGCACACATCCGGTCAACTGCAAAGCCAGGAACTGTGTTTGGTAATCCTGCCAAAATGGCCGCGGTGCGGCCAATGGTTAGACCCTGGTCGCCAACCTGGGTGGTCGCAGCGATAGCAACATCATCGATTGCGTCTTTAGGTACCGATTGGTTTCTATCTAGCAAACCAATCATGGCCTTCACCACTAGATCATCAGCACGAGTGTTCCAGTAAACACCTTTTTCTCCTGCCTTACCGAATGGTGTTCGGACTCCATCTACGAAGTAGGTGTTCTGCATTATTTGGTCGCTTCCTTCTTTAGTGATTCGCGTCTTCTAGCTTCCGCTCCAAAGGCCAGGTCACTTCTAATTAGACCCTCAGTTAAGCCGAAGCAGTCAACTAAGTCTAGGGAGTGTGGCTTTAGCCTTCCAAGTAATCTGCCATCGATGTAGTCGGTTATTGCCTCAGCGCGGTGAGAGCTTAGCCTTCCATTGATCATGTACCAAGAAAGGTTCTCTTCCAGAAGGGTGAAGCCAAACAAGTCTCTGAGCCAAGTTAAAACCTTCTTGGTTTGAGGATCCTGAATCTTGTTTAGAGCAGAAGTGAACGCTTCCCACTGAATTAGTTCACCGTGAGCCTTAGCGGCCATGATTAGGTCATTCTGGTGACGGTTGAATAGTCGCTCTGATTCAATAGGATCTTTCTTTCCAGAATGACGCAGTTCATTGGCAAGCTTTGCGATCATGGTGTGGACGCGATCAGTTAGCAGCTGGTGCTGGTGCTCTTCCTCGCGAACAAAACCAATTGATCTAGCAGTTGAACCAAAGTCGGTGAACTTCTGAGCAATTCCGCGAAGACCCCCACGGTTAATTGCAACTTCACCGACTTGCTCAACAACATACTGAGCTAATGTTCCAAAATCAGGTGAAGCAAATGCCTTGGAGTAGTCACTTAAGAGTCTTTTGGCAACAAGCTGCAGAAGCACGTTGTTGTCACCTTCAAAGGTTGCATAGACATCTAGGTCTGCTCGCAAACCAACCATGCGGTGCTCGGCCATAAAGCCTTGACCTCCAGTTGCCTCGCGGCAAACCTGAATGATGTCCAGCGCATTCCAGGTTGAAAGAGCTTTAGATGCTGCGGCAACAGTTTCTAGATCCTGTCTGGTGGAATCAGTGTCGTTTCGACCGCTAAAGACTTCATCGAACTGTTCTAGAAGTTCCAAATGCGCAAATGCTTGGGCGTAAGTTCTAGCAAGAGCTGGAAGCAGTCTTCTTTGGTGGCGACCGTAGTCCATCAAAACATGCTCTGATCCATCATGAGTTGGGAACTGAGTTCTTTCGTGGGCATAACGAATAGCAATTGTTAGCGCAACCTTCTGGGCGTTTGTAACACCGCCAGTGATTGAAACTCTTCCCTGAACCAGGGTTCCGAGCATGGTGAAGAATCTTCTTCCCTTGGATTCAATTGGAGAGCTGTACGTTCCATCTTCTGCAACATTGCCGTAGCGGTTTAGTAACCACCTTCTTGGAATGCGAACATTGGTGAAGTGAAGTCTTCCGTTATCAACACCGTTTAGACCGCCCTTTACTCCATCGTCGTCACCGCCAACACCTGCTAAGAAATTTCCGCTGTTGTCGCGAAGAGGAACATAGAAAGCGTGAACACCGTGGTTTTCGCCCTTGGAAATCAGCTGCGCAAAGACAACAGCAGCTTTTGCGTGGATTGCAGCGTTACCGATGTAATCCTTCCAAGCGTGACGAGAAGGTGTGTGAATTACAAATTCTTGTGTTGCCTCGTCATAGGTTGCGGTTGTTCCGATGTTTGCAACATCGGAACCGTGACCGGTTTCGGTCATTGCAAATGAGCCCGGGGTTTCTAAGGTGACCACCGAAGGAAGTAGTTCTGCGTGGTGAGAATCTGTGCCGAGATATAGAATCGCGGCACCAAATAGTCCCCACTGGACTCCGTACTTGATCTGTAGTGAAGGGTCCGCAAGAATCAGTTCTTCGAATACCGTTAGTGATCCACCTGGATCAGCTGTTCCACCTGCGATAGCAGGAAAGCCATAAGCGGTGGAACCGTTTTTCACCAAGATCTTTAGTTGACCAAAGACGCGCTCACGGTGTTCGTGGTGAGTAAGTCCTGGGATTTGCCACATTTCGGGCTGTTCGCAAATTCGGCGGGTGTGTAGACGAATGTCTTTCCACTTCCCCAGCAGCATGTCCCCGACAAGGGTGGTGTCTACCTTTGGCAATATCTCGCTTTGCATTGCACACTCCTTCGTGTTGCTTTGATTGTAAGCACCGAGGAAATCATTCAATTTGAGGGTCAGATAAGTCTGTAATTAGCTACAAGCCCAGTAAATCCAAGGATTGCTTCTTTGTGTGAATCATACAAAAAACTTGGGTGTTTTTTGGAAGATCAATTTCCTTCAAAAGTAACTGGTGACTTAGAAAGATAGGCCTCCATCGCCCGTCTGGCGTCTTTTGATGCCGCTAGCCTGGCAAGGCGCTTTCCAATAAACGCGTCCTCAGCGCTTTCATCTATCAGCGCTGCTCTAGCCGAAGCCAAAGTTGCCTGCACCGCAAGCGGTGCTTGGGCAGCAATCTTTTCTGCTATCTCGAATGCACGATTTTTTTCGGTTCCAACTGGAACAACTTCATTGACTATTCCAAGACGAAGCGCAGTTGCTGCATCAAAAGAGTCTCCAGTGAGTAGGTATCTCATTGCGTTAGACCAGCCAGCTGATCTTGGCATTCTTTTTGTGGCTCCCCCAAATGGCAAAATACCACGTGACACTTCTAGTTGAGCAAACTTTGCGTTCTCGGCAGCAATTACAACTTCGCTGTTTAATGCAAGTTCAACACCGAGTGTGAAACAGGTTCCTTGGATTGCAATCACAACAGGTTTTGATACCGGCCTCGATTGAATTCCCCAAGGATCTAGTCCGCCTTCAGGAACCATGGCCAAACCATCGGCATTTAGTCGTGGAGCAACATCGGCAAGATCTAGCCCGGCAGTGAAGTGATCACCGTGAGCAAAAACAAGTCCAGCTCGAAGTTCTGGATCCAAATCTAATTTGCCGTAAGCCAAAGCAAGCAGTTGGAGCATTTCCATGTCCGCAGCGTTTAGTTTTTCGGGGCGATTTAGACCGATTAAAAGTATGTGATCTTTTTGCTCAACGGTTACTTTAGAAGTTGCATTCATTTTTGCCCAAAAATATTAGTTTGGTAAGTTTGCTTCGATCAACGAAACGATGTCAGAAGCATCTGGTTTCACTGTTGGTCTAAAGCGGTGAACTTGGCCGTTTGGAAGAATTAGAAACTTTTCAAAGTTCCAAGCAACCGGACCTGCCTTACCAGACTGATCTTTGGTCTTGACTAGCTCTTTGTAAAGCGGGTGCCTGTCTTTTCCGTTTACCTTTACCTTCTCGGTCATTGGAAAACTAACGCCCCAGGTTGTTGAGCAGTATTCTGCGATATCTTCTGATTTTTTAAGTTCTTGTAAGAATTGATTTGAAGGCATTCCTAGAACCGTGAAACCTCTGCTGCCATATTTTTGTTGAAGTGCTTCCAGAGCTTCGTATTGCGGAGCTAGGCCACACCTGGAAGCCACGTTGACAACTAGAACTACTTTTCCAGCGAATTGGGAAAAGCTAGCCACAGTGCCATCTAGCATGGTGAGTTCGGTTTCTTGAATGCTCATGTCTAGATTCTACGTCTGAAGCGGGTAGATTTATCTAGCCCAATAAAGCTCACTAGAAAAGGTGCTCTTGCACGTCGCATTGTTCATGGATCAGCATCCGCACTCTCTAGGCGGGGTTCAAACCTCAGTAATGCTGCAGACCAAGTATCTAAACCGCTCTGGTGTTCAGGTAACCATTTTTGCTCCCAAGTCAAAAAAAGCCCGTGTCGACGAAAACATTAAAGTTCTACCCTCTAACTACTCTCCTCTGGGCAGAGAGTACGCCATTGTCTGGTCACTTAGAAAAGCAGCTAGGTTCTGCGAAGAGGTTTACAAAGAACGAAGTTTTGACATCGTCCACGTTCAGGGTGACTTCGCAGCAGCCAGCCTAGGAGCCGCTCTAGCAAAAAGACATAACATCCCACTTGTCCATACCGAACACACCAACGTTGACGTTATGGCAAACAAGCTAATTGGAAAACCCTTGAAGATCATGTTTTTGAAGTTCTTCACTTGGCAATACGGTCATTTCCTAAAAATCAACAAGCGTCCAAGAGTCATAGACGCTTTTGACTACGCAAAATTCATCCTGCCCCAGGCAGATCTCGTTATAGCTCCTTCAAAGCACTACGCATCGCTGCTAGAAGAAAAGGGCGCCGCAACAAACATTGAGGCTAGTTTCACAGGTGTTGACGATGATGAAATACAGCAAATCAAAAGAACAGTCCCTGTTCCAAACAAACCTATTAGCTTCGTCTGGGCGGCAAGGATGCAGCCTGAAAAAAGACTCATTCAAACCATCGAAGCGTTTGCCAGATCGAAGGTCAAGGCCCACCTAACCATTTATGGTTTTGGTCCACTGGAGAAAGTAGCCAAGAACTTGGTTCGGGCAAGGCTTATTTCTAAGAGGGTCACTTTTAGAGGCCGAGTCCCACACAACGAGCTTTTACAAATCTTTGCCAACGCTGATGTGGTTATGCAAACCAGTATTGGTTTTGAAACCCAAGGGTTGACCGTTTACGAGTCACTGGCTGTTGGAACGCCCGTTTTGCTGTGTGACTCAAAGATTGCAGGAGAGCTTCCAAAGAAGACTTACTGGCTTGATAAGTCGGGAACCATCAAGAGCTTGTCAAAGACAATCAAAAAAGCCGCTGAAGATGTCTCCGAAGGAAGCAACAAGCGAGAGCTATTGGAGGACCCAACCTGGTTACTCCAAGGCGCGCTTACTCAGAAAATGATTGAGACATACAAGCAACTTATTGCGCAAAAGCAGTCCAAATAGTTTCCTCTTGATGCAAAGCAACCAATAGGGGCTGGTCCGCGGGGCAGCTAAGTAAACTAATTCAAATAGCAATAGTGGTTTGTTGAGGTAGAAAACTATGTTTCTAGAGGCAGCTCTAACTAACGCAACTTCAGCGCCTGTTTTGGCTTTCGTACTAGGACTTCTAGCTGTAGCGATTAAGTCTGATCTTCGACTACCTGAGGCTGTCTATCAAGGACTATCTATATACCTATTACTAGGTATCGGTATCAAAGGTGGAGTTGCCTTATCTGAGGCAAACCTTGCTGAGGTTTGGTTGCCAATCTTGGGAACCTTAGCTCTGGGTCTAGTAATTCCACTTCTTGCGTTCATTGTTTTAGGAACACTTACCAAACTAGACACTATAAATAAAGGTGCTCTTGCCGCGCACTACGGGTCAACTTCGCTGGTTACTTTCTCAGCGGCTCTAATCTTTGTCGAATCACAAAACATTTCTTACGAAGGCTACGTAACAACGCTGCTGGCGATCCTTGAGGTCCCAGGAATAGTTGTTGGTTTACTTTTGGCATCCAAAGGTCTAAACAGGGGTTTGAACTGGGGAGAATCCCTTAGAGAGATAGTTACCTCTAAATCAATTGTCTTACTAGCTGGTGGATTGGTTTTAGGTTATGCAACCGGTGCCAGTGGCTACGAAAGAATTGAGCCTCTCTTCGGTGGCCTCTTCACCGGTGTTCTTGCTTTGTTCTTACTCGAGATGGGTATCGTCGCTGGACGAAGACTTCCTGATGTCAAAAAGGCAGGTTTTGGACTAGTTCTCTTCAGCATCGGGTTCCCGATTCTCTCTGGTTCCCTTGGTGTTTTAGCTGGTGAACTAACCGGTTTGAGTCTCGGTGGAAGTGTGATCTTGGGCGTTCTTGCAGCCTCAGCTTCGTATATCGCAGCTCCTGCTGCGGTGAGGCTGGCTTTGCCGGAGGCTAGTCCTGGTGTATACCTGACAGCATCACTTGCTATTACGTTCCCGTTCAATTTGATTTTTGGAATTCCAATCATGTTTGCAATTGGTCAATTTATGGAAGGTTTGGGTATTTGATGTTTTCCAAGAGAAAGTTGCTAACGGTTGTCTGCGAGGGAGCGCTTGAGTCTAGGTTAATCAAGGATCTTATGGCCCTTGGGGCTAAGGGTTACACAGTGACCGACGCTCACGGCACCGGGCCAAGAAACCAAAGAAATGGTGATCTAGAGGGTGGAAACATTCGAATAGAGGTTGTAACCGATCAGGTCACACTAGAAAAAATCATTGAAAGATTGCAATCCGACTACTTCCCAAACTACGCAGTTAGCGTATGGGTAGCGGATGTAGAGGTGTTGCGCCAGGAGCGCTACTAGTACTTACTTAGTCGTTTTTCTTGCACTGGCAGCCATCGCCGCAGTTGCATCCATCTAGATTCATTTGCTTTCTCCTTCCCACAGCTCTGACGATACACCTATCTGGCTCTTTTGCAGTTAATTCTTATCGTTGCCTGTCTGGACTGACCAAAGCCAGGCTACTAAGCCTGCGAAGGTGAGAATTACGGCAACAAGAGCAACAAGATAAACATTGCCTTTGTATAAGTCATAGACAGAAACTAAGCCGAAGAACAGGGCTAGGTAGCCAAGAAGTATCAACTTGTTTCGCATTTTCAAATCATAGCCATTTCATGTAGCCACTAATCCCAAGGGCCGCAATTTATGGGCGGTGCTATCATGGTGAAATGCCTGCTGTGGGAGTTGTTGTTCCGACTATTGGAGAGCGCCCCCAGTACTTAGACATCACCCTAAAATCCATCCGCGAAGCTGGTGACAGCTACATTGTCCTTGTAGGTCGAAAAGGATTTGACTCTACCTCCTACCAAAAGCCGGGTTTGGTAGATCTTTACATTGACGAGCTTGAGACATCGGTACCCAAAAAGATCAACCAAGGATTTCGAGCGCTTCCAGAAAACATCGAATACATCACCTGGATAGGTGATGACGATCTTCTTTCGCCAGGGTCACTGAGTGTTGCAGTGGGTGCTCTTACTAAGCCCGAAAAGCCCGTTTTGGTTTTTGGCCACTGCCAATACATCGATTCTGAAGGAAATGATGTTCTCGTCAAGCGAAGCGGTGGCTGGGCAGTTCCACTACTTAGATTTGGTCCACAACTTATTCCACAGCCGAGTGCTGTCTTCAGGAGGGATGCCTTCGAGAGAGTAGGGGGGCTGTCGGACAAATTCGAGTTCGCTTTTGATTTTGACTTGTTTCTAAAGCTCTCAAAGCTTGGAAAAACCATCTTTGTTGACAAGATCCTTTCCAGCCACAGGTGGCACGCGACTTCCCTGACCTATAGCCGCAGGTGGGACTCAGTAAAGGAAGCTAGCCTAGTTCGGGTTCTAAACTTGCCCTCAGCTGCGAAACTCATATCTCCAATCTGGGAGATACCCATCATCATGGTCACGTTCTTAGCAGGTTACTTTCTGAGTAGGGGTTCCTTGACACCAACACCCAAACAACTCAAACCCGATTGATTTTAACCGCGTCTGCATGGCTTAGTGATCTCTAGTTTCTGCCAGAGTTTAAGTAGTTATGTGCCAAAGACTAATTTGTATAAATGATTGCTATGGTTAAACTATGAAGTTTGTAAAAAGAATAATCTCGTTTGTAATAAGTAAGTTCGGTTACGTAGTTTTAAGGACTTCCGAAGTGGGTCGAATGATAGAAGATTCTTATCCTAAGGCCTACTTGGATTTACTGGCTCAATTACCCTCGACCAGTTCGATTAAGGTTAGTGAAGCCCAAGAAATAATCTCAAACGCTAAGAGTCAAATTGGTCAAGACATTCTCGCTCTATGCGCCAATGGGCTTAAGTGGAATGGTTTTTTTGTTGAATTCGGGGCGTCAGATGGAGTTGAACTTAGTAACACTTTTATTTTAGAGAAGAAGTTTGGCTGGACGGGGATTCTTTGTGAACCTGGGAATATTTGGCATAAGGATTTAGCGAAAAACCGAAATTGTTTTATAGACACCCGCTGTGTGTGGAGCCAATCCGAAGAGTTGATTGATTTTGCGCAAGCCTCAAACGCATGGCTTTCAACAGTTGTTGATTTTCAAGGTTCGGATCTACATTCGGATCTAAGAGATAATTCCTCGATCTACCAGGTCAAGACCGTTTCTCTTCGAGATCTTTTGAGAACCTACAATGCCCCATTCGAAATTGATTTTCTCTCTATAGACACTGAGGGTAGTGAGTATTCGATCCTCCGAGATTTTGATTTTGGAGAGTATAAATTCAACGTAATTTGTGTTGAGCACAACTACACAAGTTCGAGAGATAAGTTGTTCGATTTGTTAGTAAGCAATGGCTATAAGCGGGTTTACAAGGAACTATCAAGATTTGATGACTGGTATGTAAGGTCTGAAAATCCCATGTAACTTTTCCTGGAATCGAACCAAGATAGATTTCATGTATGACTGTTAGGCAAGAGGCGCAAGAGCTCTGGCTCAAGAATGTGCGTTCGGATGATCGAGTGCTCGTGACGGGTGCTGGCGGGTGGTTTGGACGCACTGCGGTCACCATGACTAGGAAATCGGATCTTGAGCTACTAGCTACCGGATCCAAAGATCAAGAGATACAAATTGATGGACAAAGTCAGGCTGTCCATGGCCAAGATCTCGAGATTATTGCTGCGTTTAAGCCTACGGTTGTAATCGACACCGCTTTTGTAACTAGGGAAAGACTTCCTGTCCTTGGGCACAAAGCCTACGTCGAGATAAATCAAAAACTTATAGATCAGTCTCTGGCCATAGCTGCCCTGCCTTCGGTCAGAAAATACATTGGGTTCTCAAGTGGTGCAAGTGTGCACTTGGCCGGTCACACTTCTTTTTCTCTAGAGGAAAACCCATATGCTGCTCAAAAGCGCATTTACGAAAGCAAGGTTTCGGAGATTGCCGGGGCACTTCAATGTGATATTTCAATTGCAAGGGCTTGGAGCGTTACCGGTGCTTATTTTACGAAGCCACACACATTTGCATTTACTGATCTGATTACCCAGGCGAGGTTAGGTCTTATAGAGATAAGGGCAAAGCATCTTGTCCATAGACGATATTGCGCAATAGAGGATGTTCTCGCCCTTTGCCTACTGCCCAGAAGCTCAGGAACCAGTCTAATTCTTGACACTGGTGGAGATTTGATTGAGCTATGCGATTTAGCCAAACTAGTCGTTGCTCTTGTTAACCCAGAAGCTGAAATACGTCGAGAAGTTGATGCAGGGTTACCATTCGACAACTATCATTCAGATGGAAAAGATTGGGATGATCTCCAAAAATCTGTTGGCTTGGCCTTAGATTCAATATCGCAACAGATCATTCGAGTAGCTGAAGACTTTTAGTAAAAAACTTTTGTCGCAGGACCAGTCTGGGGCAAAACTTATTAACCATCTCTGTTCATAAATGTCACTCCTGATTATTACTGGTGTGCTTTTTGCCTTGCGGTTTTTGAAACAGAGAAAAGAAGCCTGACTCTCGAAAGCACCCGGGTGAAAAGTTTCGCGATTTCGTAACCGAATTTGAAAAATGCGTAGGGAAGCTCAGCTAGAGATTCAAAAATCAATTTTGTTATCTTCATGACAAACCCAAGTTTCCTAGCAGTGATTGAGCTTTTGGGGCTTGGGGTGACACCACCTGGCTTATTTAATCCCTGGACAGTACTGTCCCAGGAGATAAGTCTGTTTCTCTCAGTCGTGACTGAGGTGAAAGTGGCAGAGGTTGTATACCCTTCAGAAGATTCGGTCACTGGCAACCTGCTCATACATGTTCTTTAGGTTTCCCAAGTAATTCTCTAAAGAAAACTTAGCTTCTGCGCGGGCCCTTGCACGAACACCAAGTTCTTTCAATAGCGATTTATTGTCTACGGACCATGTGATTCGATTTGCCATTTGGCCGACCAGACCATCAAGATGTACTTCCAACTCGGGGCATTCTGCAACTTCACTTGCGGCGGTCTTTCCAACAGTTATAACCGGAACGCCCGATGACATTGCTTCTAGGGTCATCATTCCGAAGGACTCTACTGAGGACGGCATGGCAAAAAGATCTGCTGCTTCGTAGAAAGTTCCTAGATCTGATAAATCGTTAGTCCAGGGCAACTCAATAGACTCAACTTCCTTGGAGTACTTTGCAACGAGACCTTGTTTCTGGATGCAGAGTAGAAGGATTTTTCTTCCAGTTTTTTTTACTTGCTCAATGGCCTGGACTAGCTCTTTAAATCCTTTTCTCTCATCGTCTGTAGAGCGAGCTGCAACAACAAACACATCCTTGTCTATTCCAAGAATCTGTCGGGCATCAAGTTCTGGCTTTGGTCTAAAAACTTGGGTGTCTATTCCGAAGGGAAACTGAAACACTTTAGCGTTCCAGTTAGAGACCTTCTTTTCAATCTGACCCCTCATCCAATCTGTGGTTATGTGAATGTTCATGGGGGTTTTCGAGAACAGTAGCTCCTTTCTTGATCGCTCTTTATCGGTTCGATCCCAATAGACAGGAAGCGAAGAATCAAGAGATGGGCAACTCCCGCAACCTAAATCCCACCTTGCGCAATTAAGGGGAAGGGTGCAGTGACCAGTAAGGGGCCACAGGTCATGCCAGGTCCAAACCGCAGGTTTCACTTCAAACACCTTCGCCATATTCTCAACGGTCATCATGTGATCGTGAATAACTTGAAGGTGGACTACATCTGCTTCTTGAAATTCGGGTAGGTCAAAAATTTTGCTTGACCAGGACTGGTAGGTGGACTGCCTACCCGTGAGGCTTTCCATAGCCATAATTGCTTCCGCGAGTAGTCTGGTTTTGCGACCGGGAAATAACTCAATTGAGTTTTCAGATTTTGAAGTATTGCTCCAGAATGAGCCAATCTTGGCATCTATTCCCAAGGCCTTTAGCGGTTCAATGATGTCGTGGCCATTCCATCGGCCCCCAACCTCATCGCTACTGCTTACATTGAATACCTTCAAGCCATTCCTCGCCAATACAAGATGTGATCACGTTGACCATCAAGTTCATCACCATCAGGCAACAGCCACAATGGATAATTGCACTAAATATACTGTAGTTGGCCTAGTTCCTTCCGTGGAGTTCACTTGAAGTCATTCGCGGAACTGCTAAAAATATTTGTCTTTGCTTGCCTAATCAACGCTTGTAATTGGCGTTGCTAGTAGATTTGGTATTTGCCGGTCTACTTAGGAGCAGTCTCCGTGAAAATCCTCGTGCTTCACGAAATTGATTACTTGGAAAAAGTAATCTATGAAATCCATGAGTTTCCAGAATTACTAGCCAAGGCCGGCCATGATGTCACATTCTTTCACTTTCAAGAAGGCGCTAACAGGGCCAAAAAGAACCTATTCCGTAAGAAGGAAATTATTGGTCGAGTAATTCCTGAAGCAAAGTTAACCCTTATCGGCCCTCATCAGTTCGGGTTTTTTGGGTTCGACAGGTTGTGGGCAACGGTTAGTAGCTGGCCAGCACTGTTTAGGATATTTCGAGAAAAGAAATTTGATGTGGTTCTCAATTACGCAGTTCCTACATTTGGCCTTCAGGCCCTGATTATTTCAGCCATTTTCAAAACTCCTTTTATTCACCGAGCCTTAGATTCCTCCCATGAGATTCGAGAGTCAATTTTTAGACTCCCAATACTTTTGGTAGAAAAACTCATGTATAGATTTTCTCCTTTGCTTTCTGCAAACAACTCCGCGATGCAGCGATATTGTGAAAACCTAGCCTGCCGAAAGAAACCCTCGGTTGTGAATTATCCACCGCTTGACATTGCTCACTTTTCTAATCGAGTCCCAGATCCTGAACTTCGGAAGCGCCTTGGAATTGCGCCAACAGACTCTGTAATTACTTACATGGGGTCTTTCTTCTATTTCTCAGGTTTACCAGAGGTAATAAAGAGGTTTGCTGAATTGGTTCCTCAAGGTTCATCAACGAAACTGCTTCTCATCGGCGGTGGCGACCAGGAGAATGAACTCAGGAATATTGTTACTGATCTTGGTATTTCTGATCGGGTCATCTTCACCGGCTTTGTGAGCTATGACGATTTGCCAAATTACTTGGCCCTTTCTACCGTGGCCATTAATCCTTTAGAAATAAGTCAAGTAGCATCGATCGCTTTTCCGAATAAAGTTCTTCAGTATTTGGCTACTGGCATTCCAGTTGTCTCTACTCGTCTGGAAGGTTTGTTCTCCGCTATCGATGGAATACAGGGTTTAACTTGGGCCGAGACTCCAACGAAAGTGTTGGACATTGCCTTAGAGGTTGCTCAAGCTGGTGGTGCTGAGACAAACAAGTCAGAATCCCACAAGGCGCTAGCGGCACTTTTCTCACCGGAGGCGGCTTTGTCTTCCATGGAGCAGACCTTAAATACCGCAATCGAGATCAACAAGCGGAACTAGAGTTAACTGAAATGAGTACGGTGTTGATATTGGGTGCCAGCGGAATGCTTGGCTCAGCTGTTTTGAAAGAATTTTCGAACTTTCAGGGTGAGTTGATAGCCACCACTAGAGCAGCCACGAGTTTAGTCGCTGGCTCAAATGTTAAATTCTTGAAATTCGACGCCGCTACAGACAACCTAGACAGCGCTTTCTCCATGCCAATTAATTATGTAGTTAACTGCATTGGGATCATTAAGCCATACATCAATGACTCAGATACTCAACAGACTGAAACAGCATTCGAAATAAACGGTGCTTTTCCCAATCGCTTAGAAGTTTGGGCATCCATGCACGGAGTGAAGGTTATTCAAATTGCCACAGATTGTGTCTTTTCTGGATCTAAAGGCAATTATTTAGAGACTAACGAGCACGACGCTTTGGATGTTTACGGCAAATCAAAGAGTCTGGGAGAAGCAAAAGGTGACTCCATGATGCACCTTAGGGTTTCCATAATTGGACCAGAAGTGGATCGAAACTCGTCCCTTTTGGAGTGGGTAAGGAATCAACCCAAGAACGCAGAGATTTCGGGCTATATCGATCATTTTTGGAATGGAATAACCTCGATGCACTTTGCAAAAATTGCTCGAGGAATTGTTGAGAATGATTTGTTTGAGGTTGGGGTCTTTCACGTACTTCCCCAAGACAGTACTACTAAGTGCGAACTAGTTACCTTGATTGCAAAGTATCTAGGTCGGTCAGATATCAAAGTCAACCCAACAGCGACTGGGGCAAACATAAACCGCACTCTAGGCACTAACTTTCCAGCGAAAAACAAGGGTTTTTGGCGGGCTGCTGGGTATGACGCACTGCCAACGATTGAACAGATGGTTTCAGAAGTTATCGCTTCAGAATCTAAAGGCTAGTGGGCCCGGCGTTGCCGAGAGGGCTTTAGCCTAGCTTTCGGATTCCAGCCCATTCATGATGTCTGGAAATAGTGGAAAGCATAAATCTGACCACTCGAGTGGAGCAATCGGTCACTTCATAGCCAGCTGGTAGCGACTGCGACGGTGTTCCATTTGCAGAGCTTCCGTCTTCTGTAACGGATCGAATGCCCGCGATAACGTTGGCGGCTTTTAACCCGGTCATAACAATTCCACCAAACTCAAGTGCCTCTGGTCTTTCCATAGAGTCTCTTATGGTGACAGCAGGGAAGCCAAGAATGATTGACTCCTCGCTTATGGTTCCACTGTCAGAGAGAACACACTTGGCATTTAGCTGCAGCTTGTTGTAATCAACAAAGCCAAATGGTTCGTGGAAAACCACACCTTTTGTTTCCTTGTAGCCAGGTATCGACTCAAGTTGTTTACGGGTTCTTGGGTGAGTAGAAACCATTACTGGCAAACCCCAGGTTTCGTGGACCATCTTCAGTGTTTCCAATAGGTCCTTGAGTCTTTCCGGTGAGTCGACGTTTTCTTGCCTGTGAGCGCTGACCAAGAAATACTTTTGAGGATCAAGGTCCAAAGTTGTCAGTATGTTGCTGGCCTGAATCTTTTGCATGTAGGAATCGAGGACTTCACGCATCGGGGAACCAGAAACCAGTATGCGTTTTGGTGGTAACCCTTCTGCGAGCAAGTTTCTTCTGGCGTGCTCCGTGTATGGAAGATTGAAGTCTGAAACGTGGTCTACCAATCGCCTGTTGGTTTCTTCTGGCACATTTTCGTCGAAAGACCGGTTACCCGCTTCCATGTGGTAAACGGGTATGTGCATTCTCTTGGCCAGGACTGCAGAAATCGCACTGTTGGTATCTCCCAGAATAAGAACCGCGTCAGGCTTGTGAGCTAAAAAAACTTTTTCTATTTTTGCAAGTGTGTCCCCAAGCACGGACCCGAGTGTTGAAGTGTCCACATCAAGATAAAGATCTGGGGTCCTAATTTCTAGTTCATCGAAGAAGACTTTGCTGAGCATAGGGTCTTTGTTTTGCCCGGTGTTTACAAAGATGTGGTTGAAGTGTTTGTCTAGAAGAGGGATAACCCTGGAAAGCCGAATGATCTCGGGCCTGGTGCCAACTACTGTGACAACAGTTAGCTTTTCTGGACCACTCATAACCCAAGTTCCTGACGTATTTCAGGAAGGGTAAGAAGAAGAGTCTTGACACCTTCCTTATCTAGCCTTGTGGTGTTGTGTGAAGTGTAAGACTCGTTCGAAGCCGGCTTGTTTTCCCCGTGCTCGAAGAACGCCTCGTAATCAAGAGTTCTAGTATCGAGTGGGACTCTGAAGTAATCCCCTCGATCCTCTGCTTTAGCCATTTCCTCAGCACCAAGTAAGGACTCAAAAAGTTTCTCGCCGTGTCGAACACCAATGGTCTTAATTTCTGGGCTGTCTAGTCCAACTAACTCAAGAAGAGCTTCTAGAAGGACGGCAATGGTTGCAGCTGGAGCCTTGCGAACAAACAAATCGCCAGTCTCAGCATTCTCAAAGGCGTGCTGGACCAAGTCAACAGACTCGCTGAGTGACATGAGGAACCTTGTCATTTCGGGGTCTGTGATTGTTAATGGTTTTCCACTTCGAATTTGACTGATAAAAAGCGGGATAACCGATCCCCTGGAATACATAACGTTTCCGTACCTGGTTACAGATATAACAGTCTTAGAGTCTAGATTGTCTCTAGCAAAAGCCATTGCAGTTTTTTCCATTAGTGCCTTGGTCATGCCCATGGCGTTGATTGGATAAACAGCCTTGTCGGTGCTTAAGCAAACAACGGAGGATACTTCTCTGTCAATTGCGGCCCTAAGAACATTGGCACTACCTTGAATATTGGTTGCCACAGCCTCCAAAGGGAAAAACTCTGCAGAGGGAACTTGTTTAAGTGCAGCGGCATGGAAAACCAAATCGGTGCCTTTTAGAGCATTTTTCACACTGAGTGGGTCTCTGGTGTCACCGATGTAAAAACGTACTCGGTTATCGGCGATCTTGTGTCTTAGTTGATCTTGCTTAGCTTCATCACGACTAAAAACTCGAACCTCCGCCGCGCCCTCGGAAAGAAGGTGGCTAAGCATGGTAGATCCAAAAGAGCCAGTTCCGCCTGTGATAGTTACAACTGAGCCTGAAATCTTATTTTTTGACAAGAAGTACCTCTACCTTTGCTCTGCTCAAGGTTAATGCTACTGCATCAATTTTTCTTGGGGTAAATATCTGAATCAGACTTTAAGCCCTTCACTACATAGGAGTCCTGGGTGGCGACCGATTTTACTAGCCTGGCTATTTTGATGTCTCTAAACATTTGATTTTTTGCTAGAAGTCCCAAGTAATCATCCCAAGGAATGAGCGGGGGCCCAGGAATAATGTCCGAAATAGCCTCGGCCAAACGGGCATTAACGATGTAGGCGTGTGCGCTGTCCCTAAACTCCCCTGGAACAAAACGAAAACCAGAACGGTCTCTCACCCCGCGTCTTTTCAAAAGATCAATCAAAAACTCCAATAATCCTGGGCGGAGAGAATCCCAAGATAGTGAATACAGCCAATCTATGAATCCAATTTGAAGAATATCAATTTGATTTCTGTTCATAAGGTCAGTAATTTCGGACAGAAACTGGTCGTTAACAACAGGGGTAAAGACTGCGTCGTCTTCAAGTATTAGTCCAAACGGAGCTTTTGCTTCAACAATCCTTCTCATTGAATTAACGTGTGATTTCCAGCATCCAACTGCCCCCTTGGATAAAAACTTGGGTTCATGAGTTTCTAGTTGACCATCAACTGCGACCTGGACTTCAAAACTTAAGCCAGCTTTTTGTAGCTCGGCAGTCATCCGAGCTAGTCGGTCAGGACGTCTTTCGAGATTGATTACCTGTACGAGTACTCCCGAAGCATTCGAATTTGTCATGTCTTCTTTCTTTCACTACCTAACTGAGAATAGTTGTTGCAGATTACTGTGCTGAAAGAACTTGAATCAAATTTACAACTCCTGATTGTTCACTTTTTAGCAAGTCATTCTCCAATCAATAGCGAATTACCTAGCCTCATGGTCCCAGATGTCTGAGTCTTTCTTTAATCCCTCGACTTGATATGACTCTTGCGACACCACACTTTCTATTAACCTGGCTACTCGTATTCCGCGTTGCATCTGACCCTTTGCAAGAATCTGAAGATAATCATCCCAAGCAAATATGGGTGGACCTGGAAAAGTCTCTGAAAGTGCCTCCGCCAACCGCAAGTTAACGATGTAAGCATGCGCTGTCAACAGGAAGTCTCCAAGTACAAATCGAACACCAGACGAGTCCTTGGTGCCCCTAGATTTCAGTAAAGCTATCAAAAATTCTAATAGCCCCGATCTCATAGAGGTTGAATTTCGCCAATCAATAAAACCAATTTGAAGAATATCAATTTGATTTCTGTTCATAAGGTCAGTAATTTCGGACAGAAACTGGTCGTTAACAACAGGGGTAAAGACTGCGTCGTCTTCAAGTATTAGTCCAAACGGAGCTTTTGCTTCAACAATCCTTCTCATTGAATTAACGTGTGATTTCCAGCATCCAACTGCCCCCTTGGATAAAAACTTGGGTTCATGAGTTTCTAGTTGACCATCAACTGCGACCTGGACTTCAAAACTTAAGCCAGCTTTTTGTAGCTCGGCAGTCATCCGAGCTAGTCGGTCAGGACGTCTTTCGAGATTGATTACCTGTACGAGTACTCCCGAAGCATTCGAATTTGTCATGTCTTCTTTCTTCAAAGATCAAATCGAAACTTAATTGCCACTCTGGGGATTCTAATATGATTTGGCAAAATGAATGGTAGCATTTAGGTCATGAGTTGGAGAAAAAGTGGTGACTCTCCGATTGTGGCAAAACTTATGGGTGGTTTGGGTAATCAATTATTTATTTACGGTGCTGCATTAGAGCAAGCTCGTCGGCTTGGTGTGAAAGTCGAGGTTGACACCTCGTTTTACAGGATACATACAAAGCGTGTCTATGGGCTTGATCAATTGTTCGAGCACTCCATACACGAATCAACTCCAGGTGAAGCAAATCCCAGCCTGGTAAGACGGGCCCTGAAATATGCCCTTCGACGTATGAAGCGTTCTGATCTAGTTATGGAATTCAAAGAGAAGTCACACCTTTTCCAGCCTGAAATATTCACGATTCATCCCGGGACAACAATAGAGGGTTATTTTCAATCACCCAAATACTTCCCGTCGGTTGGTGCCGAGATTGCAGAAAAGATAAGAAATGTCGTCGTCTCGACGAGCGAGCAGGCAATTATTGACGATGTGTCCTCCAATCCCTTTATTGCAGTCCACGTGAGAAGGGGAGACTATTCATCAGAATCACACATTCGGGAGGCTCATGGTCTGACGACTAGAAGATACTATGAGGCGAGTCTAGAAATTCTTGATGGAAAAGGTACTCCTTGCATTGTATTTACTGATTCTCTCGAAGAGACTAAAAAAGAGCTCGGGGGAATAAGTGATCTAATTTTCGATTCGCGAATTTTGCTTCTCGGCGAGCTAGCTACACTTAAAATCATGTCCCTCGCATCTGGGATTGTCATGAGTAACTCTTCATTTAGCTGGTGGGCGGCATACACCATGAGTCACTTTGATTCAGATTCAACTGTCATCAGTCCGCGCCCATGGTCAAAACAAATAAATTTTAATGAAGAGTTGATTGATCGTCGTTGGTTAAGTGTCGGAACATAGGGATTAAATGCCCGGCTATTGCATTAGTAAGTTTGCCAAAGTCTAACAAATGATGTTTAGCTACCAGCAAAAAATATTGCAAGGCGATGATTACAGTTAGGAAAAAATTCGACGCAGTAATTTAGACCACTAAAAAACTTGTCGGACTCGTGGAGTCTGCGCCGGAGACATCCTCAATTGAACTAATGATGTGTTGTGCAAGCATAATGGTAGAGGTTGGTAAGCAGGAATTCTCATTCAGCTCATTCAAGAATTGTTTGCATTCCTCAAGCTTTGAAGCCGAGGGCCTCCCTCGAGTTGATTCATGTAGATATCATGTAAACAAGATGAGTTGCTATGATTTTTTTATGGGCATTGAAGCGAAACACGAGGAACATACTTCCCTAATTAGCCCAAAGCATCAGTTAACTGTGTTTATTCCAACATTTAATCGAAGCGCGCGACTAGCTAAGAACATTGAAAAAGTACTCGGTGAAATTTTAAAATCCGGTCACGAAGAAAGTGTTTCTCTCCTTGTCGGAGATAACAGTTCGACTGATAATACATTTCAAGTCTGCTATCAATTCGACGCCTTTGCTAAAGAGAAAAAATTAATGTACCAATACTTTAGGAATTCACGTAACTTAGGGATGGGCGGAAATATTGTCGCAGGGTTAGATAGGATCAACGGTGGATATGTTCTACTCCTATCTGATGATGATGAATTGTATGAAGGCGCATTGACAAAGGTGCTTTCAGATATTCTGGAATTCCAGCCTAGTGTCGCAATTTATAATTTCAATCAAGAGCCATACAGCACAAATAATCCTTTGCATAAAATTCAAGAGTACACTTCTGACTCAATTGATTTCAAAATCCTGAGCTCATTGTTAATTTGGCCTAAGCTCACTGGAATCGTCGTGAATACTAAAGTTCTGGAACTACACTCAGATGAATTTCACCCGCTAGTAAAAAACTCAAAATACTATCCACATGTGTCGCTGGTGTTGTTCTGTTTTTTGAAATCTAACGGACTGTTAAAGTCAAAATTTTTTTTAGCGGGACCTGACGCCGACTATCGCGAACACTTTAATTTTCCGTGGTATGTTGGGGCGCATCTCTTGCATGACATAAGGGTGTTATGGGAGCAATTAGAAATTCAAAATCCTAGTTTCGATAAGGTAACAGAGGATTTAAAAAAAATTGACGTTTTGGACTTAAGCGTAAATCAATTAATCTCTTTCTACCAAGGTAAAGCAAAAGTTACGAGATCAGTAAAAATCACTCTTTGGAGAAATATAGCTCGATTTTTAATGTTCAAGAAAACTAATTCCGAAGGCCTAAAATTTGATCGACAGAATTGGCGCACCGTCATACAGATCCCTTATTTAGTAATTCTTAGCTTGTTTTCCAATTTATACCCTCCTTTGGGCCGCAAAAAGAAGCTTATGAATGAGGGTTTTTGATTTTTAATTTAGATTTTTTTAGGCTATAAATTTTTGATTCTTAAATAGTCAATATTCTTGGACCTTACACTTAATTTTGAATCGTTAGGATTACTTGCAGCTGTTTGAAGGATTCCGGGAGTAGTCTTGGAAAACTTCAGTTGAAAAAATCTCCTCAGCCCGTCTTGTTCAGCTACTCCCATTGAATACTCAGGTTAGAGACGCGTCACATGAGACGGCTTTCCTTCAGGATTTTTTCATGGTCGACGCCAATTGATTCTAGACTCGGACACAGTTCCTCTAATTGAAACTTCATGGTTTCTAAAGAATCGAGTTCATTGAGTGTCGGTGGAACGATTGACGGCTCCTCCCTCTTGCTCAGCAATTCGCTCCTTTAATTGCTCGTTTAGAATCGATTTGAGTTCCTGGATTGGCTCTGGAAGCCACTCGTTTTTGTCAAAACGCAAAGGAGCATAAAACTCCTTTTCGACCTCCGGGAATGTACGAAACTGGGCAATGTTGTTTCGTACACCAAACTGCCGATGGGCCTGGGACACAATGAGGCTTAGTTTGTCCTGCCCAGATGCTTTCAGTTTGAGCCTGTTTGGGCCTTTCGGGGCCGGTGCTTGACTAATGACAGAAAGTTGATCGGCTGCGTCTGTGAAGTGAAGGTACGGAAGGTACTTGTCGGGGGAACCCAAAGAATATGGTTTTTGCGCCAATATCCCTTCGGATAGAACCCTGAAAAATCTGGACTCTGGCTCAGAGGGTCCGACCAGGTGAGGAGCAATTACTTGAGTAGGTATTACTCGATCCTTGTTTTGCTCTAAAGACTCAAAAAATATTCTCTTACTTCTTGAATAGTGGTCTTTATCCACCCCGTGTATATCAAAATATAGGTTGTAGTACGAGTCCACTTGAATCCACTGAATGGTGTGAGTCTGCCCCTCTAACAACGCGAGTACTCGCTTGGGGAACTCGTAGCACGCTTCCCAGATTTCATTATCTGAATACCTCGGCCCCCATACAGCTGCACAATTAAGGATTAATTCAGGACGCCATCCAAGAAAAACTTCGCCGAGATTTGAAATTTCAGAGAAATAATCCCGTCCTCCTTGAGAGGGTCTCACTCTTGAACCCACCTCTATTATGTCAAAACTTTTTGAGTGTCGATTTATGAATTCTCGGCCTAGCCGACCTCGAGAGCCGAGAAGAAGGAGTTTTTTCCTGTGACCCACTTTCAAACCTCTCTAGACCCCCGAAGACCGCAAAAATATCGAAATTAGTAACTGCTATTCGGTGTTAGAAGTCTCATCTCGGAGGGTGTACACCTTGGAAATCTGTTGACTTTTTACTTTTTTTCATGATTGATACCATAAGGTACTTTACCAGAGCAAAAATGACTAAAGAGTAAACGAGCGCAGCTATCGGAAGAATCGAGACTTCTTCCTTGTGCCTCATTCCAACAAGCATCCACGAGGCGCCCATAAATGCAGCTTGGCTAAGTACTGCAGAAACTAGAAGAAGCGACAGCCCGGATCGTCTCAATACAAACCAAGCGGGGACAACCAATAACATGAGTAGGTATTCAATCCAGACGGGAACACGGATTTTGTCGAGGCTCGAGGCTACATCAAAAGCAAACCTGTCTATAGACATCGAAGGGTTCCAATAAGGTTGAAATTGTGGTGGTCCCGAAACCACAGCAAAGCTGTAACTCAAATTGTTGCTAGCGTTCAGGCTCTTACCGTGCATTACGAGAGTTTTAGGGTCTTGCACAACCGGCAGGAAGCCATCCTGGTAAACACCCCAATCGCCTAATAGCCCGGAACTAATCTTGTTGAAGATATGGCTAGGATTGCCGCGGAGATATTCAAAGAATACAGCTCGACCTTGCCTCTCAGCTTCGGCAAGTCCAACGTTCCAATAGATTGGAGTTGGCTGACTGAAGTGACTGTACTCCTGCTTAAACTGTCCAGCGTTTGTAAGTTCAATAAGTTGATCTCGATTCATGGACATTATTTCATTCCATAACGCAAGACCTTGCTCTTTGACTTCGGGATAAGCACCGACGTCAATTCTTGGATACGCAAACGCATCACCGGTAGGCAATTGTTGAATGAGCGCCTTCCAACGCAGAGCCTCTATACCCAGATTTTCGTTATCTCCTTCCAGATATCCAGGATCCATCGAGGAAGTGAGAATCCATGCGGTGTCGTAATTCAAGGTTGTGGTGCCTGTCCTTGGCTCGTGATACGAAATACTAAAAAAAGAAACAAAGGCAAAGGCGCTAATAGTGGCCGCAGATACGCCCAGAGCAATTTTTTTGAAACTGATACCACTAAACACAAATATTGCAATCAAGCCAAAGATTAGAACTAGTGAATTAAATTTGACCAAATACGCCAGAGCAAATACCAATCCCGTGATCGACGATAAGACAATCACCCTAGGCAAAGTTTTCTGTCGGGCCGCGGTGGCTGCTAGCAGCAACGCGAGGATTAAAAGATCACCCTGCAGCCATTCTGGAGATGCGGAATTTAGGCCGCCCCAGAAACCTACGTAAAGGGAATTTCCAAGGACGAAAAGCGAAGCGACGGTTGCATTTGTGAGGCGCCACAACAGGAACACGGCGGTAAGGAAAAGAAACAAGTGAAGGATGTTTTGTGCTAATTGGACGCTTTGTAGGAATCCAAGGTCACTGAATAACTCAGGTATTGGTACTCCTGCTATTCGCATGACAATCCTGTTCAAAACAAAGCCGTAACCTGGGGCCAAAATCAGATTCGACGACCCACTTAGAATCATCTGCAAGTAAGTCAGATTGTCGGCTCGACCAGCATTTATAGGATAACCAGTAGCGAAAATGACCTGCAAAACTACAGCAATCACCAGCGAAGGGAGAAGAAGCGTGACTTCTAGTGGGGTTTTGCGAAACCACCCAATAATGTTTTTCACTATGAAATGCCTCTTCTTGCGTAAGCTGAAATAGTCCTAAGTTGTTCCCGCTTAGACTAAGCCCGCTTTAGAGGCGGACTTTATCCAGGGAATAACTTCGTCAAGCATTGTGCTCAATTCGGTATCGGCAGTAAAACCTAGGATATTCTTTGCTTTATCGGTTGCTGGAACGCGCTTTTGAACATCGAACTCAAATCCGGATTCTAGAACAAAGTTGAATGGCTTTGAGTCTCCGTGAATCTTTTTCCAGATCGCCTCTGCTAATTCAATGACTGTGTGTCCGACTGCAGTAGACATGTTGAAATCATTATTGGTCGCCTCTGGATGCTCAAGGCTCATAACGATGCCTCTGGCCAAGTCTCCCCCGTATGTGTAATGGCGCACCTGATCGCCAGTTCCAAGAATATGAACAGGATCCTGACCCGCAAGAATTTTCCGGATTAGGTCAGGTACAACGTGACTCATGGCTAGGTTCACGTTCCCCGACTTAATTTCTACTTCGCCAAGGGCCCTAGATTCGCCAATGCCAACACAGTTGAAAGGTCTGATAATTGTGTATGGGAGTTTGTACTGATCCCATGCCGCTCGGGCAAAATACTCCACAGCTAATTTTTGGAATCCATACGATGAAAGTGGCGGTGGGACGACAAGCTGGTCTCCCTCTTGACTTGGCCAACGATCTGTGGATTCAAAAACCATGGAAGAGCTCATGTAGGTGAGCTTCTTCAGCTTTCCATGCTCACGAGCCCAAATGGCGGCATCACAGGCAGATGCGGTCATTCTCTCGTTCTTGGCTAGCAAATCGTATGCATATGTATGGAAGTACGAGATACCCCCGATAAGGGCAGCTCCGGCGATGAAGTGGTCACAATCGAAAATCACAGACTTCATGAAGTCCACATCTGAGGCATCTCCCTCGCGGAGTTTGTAGTTCGGGTGCGTGTCGTAGCTCTTTGCTACCCTGCCATACTTTGAAAAGTTGTCTACGCCTGCTACCTCAAAGCCTTTATTCAATAACTCCTCGACTATGTACCCACCGATAAATCCGTTAGATCCTGTGACCAGTACTTTAATTTTTTGTCTCCCTACTCTTAATCAGCACCCTAATCGTTGAGTCCGGGTGCGCAAATCCCAATCCAAACAGATACCAACCGAGGTACCTTGGAAGCCATTTTGCTAATCTGAAATTTGACTTCCCATAAGTCCTGTCGATCCAAGTAGTTGGAATTTCTGCAACAGATAATCCGAGTCGCCTGGCTTTGGCTGTCAACTCGAGTCCAATTTCAAAACCATGTCTGCTATGAATTCCCACTTGGTTGACAAAATCCTTGTCGTACGCCTTAAATGAATTAGTGGCGTCCCGTGTGCCAACTCCAGTTATGAAAGCGAAGCTTTTCCCGGCAACCCTAGACAACCAGCGCTTGATTCGTGGTCCACCAACCTGCTGGCCCCCGGGCATGTATCTAGAAGCAGAGGCGATTACAACCCCGCGCTTTACTAAGTGTGCCAGCTCCTCAACTTGACGCGGGTCATCACAACCATCTGCCATGGTGACTACGACCACGTTGGCGACTGCTTGATCTATTCCATATCTAATGGCATTTGCTGGACCCGCACCGTAGGTGTTTACTGCTAATCGAATTGAAGGAAATTCTTCAGACAATTTCTTCACTGGAGCGACGGTCGAGTCGCTTGGATTGTCCACGACTACCAGAATCTCGTTTGGTTGTTGTATTTCTTGGCTTAAGTTTTTAAGCCCAGGAACGACTGCCTCCCCCTCTTCAAACGCAGGAATGATTACCGAAATGCTGGGCGTCGTGGTCACGTTAAATTCCTTGGAGAGATGCCCCACATGTCCACCAAAGGCTTGTCTGTAACCATGTCTTTGTATTCTTTATGGGGTGTTGCCAAGATAAGGATGTCTGCCTGTTTCAAGACCTGGTCTAGTGGGATAAGGTCCTTGTCAGTACTGGTGGGCACCATTGGGTCTGTTGTGAGAACATTCTTGGCCCGAAACTTTAGCACCCGTTTTAGTTTGTACGACAACGAGCTTCGAATATCGTCTGAACCGGCCTTGAATGCCATCCCAAGAATTCCGACCGTCATGGCTGACAAATCATATTTTTGTTCAAGCTGCGAGACTATGAAAAGGGGCATGCCCTCGTTTACCAACATCGCCGAATGGCCAAGACTAAAGTTGTTATCTGAGAACGCGGCCAATTGCATTGTGTCTTTAAACAAACATGGTCCAGCTGCGAAACCAGCGCTCGGAACATCAGCGGCTCTCGGATAATCCTGTCGAATAGCAGACCTAATATTTTCGTAGTCAAGGCCTTTGGATTCTGCCATCATGTAAAACTGATTAGCCATTGCAAACTTCACATATCGCCAAGTATTCGTGAACAACTTTGCGAGCTCTGCTTCTTCTGGTGATAGCCGAACAATCGCAGGTGCGATTCTTGAGAATAGCTCGGAAGCCCTATCAAAACCTCTTTGTGTTCTGGAGGAAACTATCTGGGGAAGGCTTACAAGTTCTTCAACAGCATTATGCTCGGCAATTCTTTCAGGGGCAAAGGCAACATCTATATCCAACCCCCAAGCTTCCAATTCCCTCTCAACCTGTCTTGTAACGCCTGGGTAAATAGTTGATCTCAGAATTAATAGTTGACCATTTTTTAGGTAAGGGCGGCATCTATCAAGAGCCAAAGTAATTGCCTGGGGGTCTGGGTTTAGATGCTCGTCAACTGGCGTCCCGATAACCACGATCAGGGAATTCGTTTCTCCCGTTACTGCAGGATCGGTCGTGGCAATTAGTTTTTTAGCATCCAGGGACTCTTGGAGAAGTTTCTCTGCCCCAGGCTCCCAAAAGGGCATCTTGCCTTCGTTGATTCCCTCCACTGCAGGTTTGGAAATGTCATATATTGCAGTGTTTACGCCTCTGCTTGAGAGCATAATCGCGAGAGGGAGTCCGACGTGACCTCCTCCACCTATAACGACCGCGTCGAAACTCATCTGGACCCCGGAAATCCTAAGCATTTTTGTCCTGCGAACTTTTTAGTCTACCTCTAAAGGTTTTACAACTCGGTCATTATCTGAGTGAATTGATTCAGAGCAGAAGAGCTCTTTAGCACGGGAGATTAAAGTATCGGTGTGTTGATCTATATTCCCGCTTGGAGGTACTCAAACCCCAACTCTCTAATCCGTAGTCAGAAGTTCTAACCTTCGAGTTACAAACCGTAGGCCTTAAATGAGGTGGAGCGCTAGCAAATTCCAATTGGGTCAAACGGGTGACAGTCTGCATTGCAGCGACTATGACAACTCTGATTGACTACCCAAACTTGGTCTAGACCTAATGTAAATCAAGTCTTCATGGGTACGTCCTCTTGGTTGCCAAAGTGGAATAAAACCTTCGCGCCTCAAAAACTTATCGAGCTCAGCATAATTGACCCCCCCCGTCGTAAACGTCGAAGGTGCTTATCTCGACGTCAATTGTTTGGCAGGAGTCAAGTAGTCGACCTGCGCCTTGAAGAACAGATAGCTCTGCACCTTGCACATCAATAACCCAGTGCGGGTAATTTCCCGCTTGTTCTAGAGTGAGCAGGTTGTCTAACCGTTTCATCTTCAGCGGAACTGATTCCGTCATAGACAAGTCAAAACCATTATTCTCGGCTAACGGGTAGATTGATGAAGACATCCCGTCATTACTGGCTACGTGAAAGTTTACAACTTTTTCTTCGTCTCCCAGAAGTGCGTGTATAGCCTGTTGGTTTGGAAAGTCCTTGATATTTTTTATCAGGTCTAAATAGGGACCTTCTAAAGCCTCAAACCAAATTACTTTGGCTTTTGCTCTTGCATACGTGGTTGCTTCTTGACCGCGATGACCGCCAATGTGGAGAACCCCTTTAGTGGATTCGTAAATTTGCTCCCTGAAGGATGTTGTATCGGGTGCCGTGCCACCTTTCCTGCGAATATCAAATCCTAGGGTTGCAAAAATTCTCTTTACGAATTTGACAATAAATAGCACTAGATAGTTCCAATCAGAGTTCCAGGACAGTGAGATACATCACATTTATACCCTAGCTCAAGCTGTGGTGCGCTTGGAGGGACTCGAACCCCCAACCTTCTGATCCGTAGTCAGATGCTCTATCCGTTGAGCTACAAACGCTGGTGCCCCTAATTAGGAAGTTCATCCATTATGGAACCTTCTCAGTCTAGTCAAACCGAATGGGGTGTGACAATTGCCTGTTTGGATTGAAACTAACTTGATGGACGCGGTTCACGCGGCAGGAATAGAGAAACTGTTTTTCCTTAGTTCTTCCAAATTTTTCCTCAGCCTATGCTGTCTCTCCTCATGGTCCAACATGATCAAAGTCTTTGAAACTGGAGTAATCTACTGTGTGAGCTGTGATTTACTCCTCCCAGAAAGACAAATAAGGAATTAATGTTTCGAAATATAGCTAGCTTCTCTAGGAAAATTGTCCGATTTCTTGTCAGCAACCAGTTCCTGCGCCGTGGTTATAAGGACATATCAGGGATTCAGAAAGTCAGAGTGGTTTTTAGGGGCGGAATTGGGGCGCAGATTATGAGCGCCGCAACTTACTGGTATCTTGAACAGCAAGGTAAGGAAGTTCAAGCTGACATGACGTACTTTAGTTTGTTGCCCTTCGATGTTCGACCAACGATGGTAGGAGGACTTTCCTACTGGCCCTGGAATTTAGATTTTTTAGGAATATCTCAAGAGTCATTCATTAAATCTGATAGTTCAGCATATAACTATTCTGAATTTTATACAATTGGGGACAATTTTCAAAAATTTGAACTTGCCCTAAAGGCTCTGTCAACACAAAACATTAAGGAAAAGTTTAGAACTGGTGACTTTGAAGACATAATTCAACGTTGCCTGCCTAGGGAATTTGGAGGCCAAATAGGATATGCGGCGGTACACATACGACGCGGTGACTATGTTAATGTTGCTAGCCACGTTGTAAAGGATCAGACGATTATTGCTGCAATAGAAGCCGTAGCAAAGCTTATTGATATGTGTGTAGTAATTTCTGATTCGCCCATACACTCAGACGTAAGGGAGGCGGCTCAAAGCAAATTTAAGGTAGTTTCATTTCTGGACTCACCTAATTTCTCAGAAACAGACGCACATGTAGTTATGCAGCAAGCCAAATTTTTGGTTACGTCAAATAGCCAGTATAGTTTGACCGCAGCTTTGCTTGGAAAAGGGGTTTGTTTAGTCCCAAAGGTTTGGTTCTCCGGAGAACCTGAATTTTTAAAAGCAATAGAAGGACTTGGTGAATATCAGTTACTTAGTCAAAAACTGCACTCAAGCGATTGAGAACAGCGCGCAAAAAGGAATGATGTGTCGGTGAAAGAAAGAAATCCAATGGAAAACAAAATCGTTCTGAGTGAATCCTTGGAGCGAGAAATTGAATTGCACGCTTTCGAAAAATCCATGGTTTCGGCCAAGATTGCCGCCGAAAAGAATCTTGAAGAAGCAGTATTGAAGTATGAGGAAGTTCAGGCAAAGTATGACGACATTCTCCAATCCAGGACTTGGCGTTACAGCTATCCGATCCGAAAAGTAAGCCACTGGGTCAAGTCCCAATTTAGAGGTTCTGCATTTGGCAGATTTACCCTAAAAGTATTTAAGAAAATCTTCGGATAAACAGAAATACTTGAAAATGAGTTTTTCTGGCGAATTAAGTGTCTCTGTTGTTGTCGTTGGTAGGAACAATTTCGAACTAACCTCCAAATCTGTTGATTCGGTTCTGACGCACACTGATAAAGACGTAGAAGTTATCCTGGTCGACAATGGCAGCGAGTCGGGTGTTCTGGAAAGCCTAATTGAGAAATTAAGAGATACCCGAGTGTCTATTCTGTGCGTTGGTGCTAATAGATCTTTTGGTGAGGGAAGCAACATTGGTGCAGAATCGGCTACTGGTGAGATTCTTGCTTTTCTCAACAACAACGTCATGGTTACAGAGAACTGGCTAGAGCCTCTGGTTCATGAATTACAAGCAAACCCAGATGTGGGAGCTGTTGGTCCTAAATTTCTCTACCCTGACGGATCGATTCGGGAGGCTGGGGCTTTCTTAGATAGGAATGCTCGATCCGTTCAGAGAGGCAAGGGGCAAGCGTCGGGTTCCGATCTATTTAGTGAAAAACGCGCGGTTCAATATCTTTCGGAAGACTGTTTCGCAGTACGCAAGAAAGATTTTCTAAAAGTCGGTGGGTTTAACTTTGTTTATGAGCCTGGCAATTACGAGGACGCCGATTTGTGCTTCTCGCTCCGCGCGGCCGGACTCTCTGTTGTCTATCAGCCAGAATCAACAGTGATTGACATAGGAACTCAAGCAACCTCTGCTGCTGGAAACACCTCGCTTGTTGAGGGGGTAGTTGAAATGAATCGAATCAAATTCCTGAATCGCTGGGGTAATGGGAAGATTCCCTCTCGATTAACTCTCGACAGTCAAACGCCGCCTAAGGCGATTGTTTCAGTCGGTCCAACTGTTGTGATTTACACACCTTTTGATCTGGTTTTTGGTGGCGGAGAGAAATACATCCTAAGTGTCGCTCACGCTTATTCAACCTCGGGCTTCCGAACAATACTTGCTACAAGAGCTAGGTATTCTAAAGCCCGCCTTTTGGCACTTGGGTTTGATTTTGGACTTGACCTTGGCCTAGTCGAGCTTTCCACCCTGGATGAAGTGCGTTCTCCGGTTGACATATTCATATCGATGGGCAACGAGGTCTATCCTCCTGTGGATCCTATTGGAAAGATAAACATTCACCATTGTCAGTTCCCTTTTCCGCCAGAATCTCAGACAAACGAGCAAGTTTCACGGCTAAGCAAAACTGATTATGTTGTGGTTAATTCTGAATACACAAAAGGACACTACCTACAAGCTGCTCAATCCGTAGGTTTCAATAATCTAAAAGTTGTCGTCATTTCTCCCCCTATTTCGGATTTACCCGTCAGCGAGATAGAGAAGAATCAGAACCAGATTCTTTCTGTTGGACGGTTTTTCGTCCATGGTCATAGTAAAAATCAACACATGCTCATAGCCGCATTCCGTGATTTGTTGATCAAGCACCCCGAGGCAACGTTGGTATTGGCTGGAGGTCTTGCACCTGGGCCTGTTCATCGTGAGTACTTAGATATGTGTCGCGACCTCGCCAAGGACCTTCCTGTTAGTTTCCATATTGATGCGGAGCGTGATGAGGTTTCGACACTGATGGAGAGTTCTTCGATTTACTGGCACGGGGCGGGCTTTGAAGTAGACCCAGCGCTTTACCCCGAACGTTGCGAGCATTTTGGAATTTCACTTGTTGAGGCAATGGGTTCTAGAGTCATCCCAGTTGTGGTGGGTAACGGTGGTCCTGACGAGATAGTTCAATTTGGGATCAATGGTTTCAAGTATCAATCTATGGAAGGGTTGGTCCGTCGCACCAGTCTTATCTTCGATCTAGATAATCAAAGTCGAGAAATGATGCGTAAAGCGGCCCGAGCAAGATTTGAGGAGTACTTTAGTTCCGATTTTGATGCCGCTTGGAAATCCTTAGCTCTAAGTAAGTAGCCGGCGTCCTTCGTTCTTTACGACGGCTAGTAACTGTTCAGATCTGTGACTAAAAGAGGGTCTCAGGAACAATTGCGACAGGAGTAATGAGCTCTGGGCCATTGTTTCGAATTGAATTCACTAAATCAGCCACTGGCCAAAACTGAAGGTTGGCATCCGGTTGAAACTCCTCAAAGAGATTCCTAATTGTTTCAACATCTTGTAAATCGGTATCTAACCATTTGCCCCATCGCTCTCGGGGTAAAAACATCGGCATGCGGCTGTGAAATTTTGCTAGATCACCAACTGCCTCTCTTGTGATTATTGAAACGCTGTCCCTGGATTCACCCTCAGGGGATATCCAGCGATCATGAATGCCGGCAAACGCCATGATTTTTCCGTCATCACGAGAGATGTATATCGGTTGCCTTGGTTTATAGTCACCCAACTCTGTAGCCCATTCGTAGTAGCCAGTGGCTGGTACTAAGCACCTCGACCTTCGAAAAGCCTTCTTGAACGTTGGCTTTTCGTGCACGGTTTCTGATCTAGCGTTAATTGCTTTGGATTGGCTTTTTTGGGCTTCAGAGTTTGACTTGCTCCACGGTGCAATCATTCCCCATGAGGCGACACTGATTTGGTCTTTTGTGATCACATAAAGGTCTTCAGTTGGCTTGATGTTGTAATTGGCTTGTAGCTCTCGTGATTGCTTAGAGTCGACGCCGAATTCTCTGACGATATCCTGAAGCATTGCTTCCATCGAGATGCGGCCACACATATAACTAATCTAAAGCCTGGTCAAAAAAGAAACTCCCCCTATCTCTAGGAGGAGTTTTCTTCTTTGTGGAGACTAGGGGTATTGACGTGCCTAGTAATGACGGGGGTTGTAGAGGGCCGATTTGTATTTTCAGACTATAAATCAGACTATTTCTGCCAGTAAGTTGGGGTCGTTAGAATTTCCACATGGACACCTGGACGTTACATAGGGCCATTTGGGTATCTCTGGTTTCAACTGGGTTGCTGTTTGTAATTGAGTCGGCATTCTCAGGTGGTTTTCCTCTAGGGGTGCCGTGGGCCGTTTTTGTATTTCTAGCGGCTATGTCGTTTATCGCTGCATCATCCCTAATTCAAGGGCTTGGTCGTAAGCCAAAAAACAAGTTCGTTAGGTTGGGTTCAGTTCTTGTGGGATTCTTTGCTGTCTTTGCTTGGACAACCCTTTTTGTAGATCAGCTACCTTGCTTTCTTGGTGGCAAAGGCTGTTAGGTGTAGCCAGACTATAAATCAGACTATGGTGTCGGAGAAATAGAAATCCCCCCTGTAAAAACAAGGGGGAAATCTACTTCGTGGAGACTAGGGGGGTCGAACCCCTGACCCCCTGCTTGCAAAGCAGGTGCTCTACCAACTGAGCTAAGTCCCCGGATCGTTAGATCTGGTATTTCTTGGTCGGAACCATCGCCTCTGATGAAGAGATGCTCCCTGGTGGGCCTAGGAGGACTTGAACCTCCGACCTCTTCATTATCAGTGAAGCGCTCTAACCACCTGAGCTATAGGCCCGTAGAGCTTCATTGAGTCTAATACATTCAAAAACAATGCTCAAACCGCTTGAAGCCAAACCAGTTGTGAATCTAGTTGTTTGTGAAGCTAACCGCAATACCGCCAGTAATCTTGCCAATTACATTGAAGATCATGGCGTAAACAGCTGCCAAAGATGTTCCTACGAATACGTTGAAAATTGAGAAGCCAAAAGCAAAGGACATAACTCGGGGCAAAGAGAGTTCTTGTTGAATGTCAACGCCACCATCGCCAAAGGCGCTAGACAGCAAGGTGTTGAACGATGCGAACAAACCGAGCTGGCCAACAACAAGCCACATTGCAAAGAAACCAACAATTGTTGCAACTCCCGCAGCAACGGTCACAAAAAACCCCGCCTTGGCCGCTGACCAAACTTCGATGTTGACAAGTCTTAGTTGTACTCTTTTTTGATCAGCGCTTGGAGTATGGCGCAGCTTCAATCTTGATAGAGATTTCAATCTAGATTTCTTTGGTGGGGCTTCACTCATTCTCTATTGAACCTTCCAAGTTACGCTCTGAGTTCTTTGCTAGTCCTATTACTGAGTCCGCCTCGTCAAATCTGGCAAACACCACTCCCATGGTGTCCCGGCCCTTGGCCGGTACCTCGCTAACAGCGGACCTGACAACTTTACCGCTAGACAGCACAACTAGCACCTCGTCGGCTTCAGAGCAGATGATTGCACCCACTAAATCACCGCGTTTTTCCTCTAGTTTGGCGACCTTGATACCCAAACCACCGCGGTTTTGTGGGCGATATTGGTCCACCGCTGTGCGCTTGGCATAGCCACCTTCGGTGGCTATAAATACGTAAGAATCAGCAATGTCGTTGATAACCGTTGCGGACAGTAATTCGTCGCCCTTGCGGAAGTTCATACCGATGTTTCCTGATGTGTCACGGCCCATTGGGCGAAGTGATTCATCAGATGCGGAGAATCTAATTGACATGCCCTTACGGGAGACCAGCAGCAAGTCGTCTGATTCTGAAACCAACATGGCCGAGATAACTTCGTCGTTGCCTTTTAGTTTGATGGCGATGATTCCACCAGATCTTGGGGTGTCGTAAGACTCAAGTTCGGTTTTCTTCACAAGCCCCGACTTTGTTGCGAGAACAAGGTAAGGCGCTTGGTTGTAATCTCTGATGTCCAGGATCGAAGCGATCTGCTCGTCTGGTTGCAGGGCAAGTAAATTAGCTACGTGCTGACCTTTCGCGTCACGCCCTGCTTCCTGAACTTCATAAGCCTTCGCTCTGTATACACGACCCTTGTTGGTGAAGAACAATAGCCAATGGTGAGTGGTGGTAACAAAGAAGTGAAGTACCACATCGTCTGCTCTGAGCGATGCTCCCTTTACTCCCTTACCGCCCCGGTGTTGGCTGCGGTAGTTGGCGCTGTTGGTTCTCTTGATGTATCCACCGCGAGTAACGGTGATAACCATTTCCTCAACGGGAATTAGATCTTCGGTAGTTACATCGTCATCGCCGCCAGATTGAATCTGGGTTCTTCGCTCATCGCCGTGCTTTTCAACAACCTCGACCAGTTCGGTCTTGATTATCTCCCGCTGTCTCTTCGGGCTTGCGATGATGGCCTTGTAATCCTTGATTTCAAGTTCCAGGGCAGCCGCTTCATCGATGATTCTTTGGCGCTCAAGGGCAGCAAGCTGACGTAGCTGCATGTTCAAGATTGCACGAGCTTGCAACTCATCGATCTTGAGAAGCTTCATCAGACCTTCTTTAGCAACGTCTGCGTTCTCACTCTTTCGAATAAGGGCGATTACGGCGTCGAGTGCGTCAAGAGCTTTTAGATAGCCACGAAGAATGTGAGCTCTTTCTTCAGCTTTTTTCAGCCTAAAGTTGGTTCTTCTAACGATTACGTCAACCTGGTGGTTTACCCAGTGTGATATAAAGCCGTCTAGAGAAAGTGTCCTGGGTACCCCATCGACAAGTGCCAACATGTTGGCACTGAAGTTATCTCTTAGTTGGGTGTACTTATACAAGTTGTTTAGAACAACTCTGGCAACAGCATCTCGCTTCAAGACAATAATCAAACGCTGACCGGTGCGACCAGAGGTTTCGTCTCTGATGTCCGCGATTCCGCTTAGCTTGCCTTCCTTGACTAGCTCTGCAATTTTCTGAGCCAGGTTGTCAGGGTTTACTTGATATGGAAGCTCTGTAACAACAAGGCATGTTCTGCCTTGGAGTTCTTCAACGTTTACGATTGCTCGCATTGTGATCGAACCACGACCAGTTCGATAAGCGTCTTCGATACCTCGACGGCCAATAATTTCGGCTCCGGTTGGGAAATCTGGTCCCTTGATGCGTTGCATCAACGCTGAAAGCAGTTCTTCTTCCGAAGCATCTGGGTTCTCTAGATACCAGATTGCGCCTTCGGCAACCTCGCGTAGGTTGTGAGGCGGAATGTTGGTAGCCATACCAACAGCGATACCGATAGAGCCATTAATTAGAAGATTTGGAATCCTACTCGGAAGAATGGTCGGCTCTTGAGTTCTGCCATCGTAGTTATCTTGGAAATCAACTGTGTCTTCATCGATATCCTTAACCATCTCCATCGCAAGTGGAGCCATCTTGCATTCGGTATATCTTGGAGCAGCCGCGGGATCGTTTCCAGGAGAACCAAAGTTACCTTGACCTAGGACAAGTGGGTAGCGAAGGTTCCAAGATTGAACAAGTCTTACCAAGGTGTCATAAATAGCAGTGTCACCGTGTGGGTGGTACTGACCCATTACGTCACCAACAACACGCGAACATTTTGAGAACTGCTTGTCTGGTCGGTATCCCCCGTCATACATCGCATACAAAACACGACGGTGAACTGGCTTTAGTCCGTCTCTAACATCCGGTAACGCGCGTCCGACAATAACGCTCATTGCGTAGTCGAGGTAGCTTCGCTGCATTTCAACTTGCAGGTCGACCTGCTCAACGTGGTCCATACGAGGCTCTGGTGCTTCTGTCTTATCTGCCATGGTTTTCTTTCTTTCCTAGATATCTAGGAAACGAACATCTTTCGCGTTTTTCTGGATAAATGATCTTCTGGCCTCAACGTCTTCACCCATCAGTGTCGAGAAAACTTCGTCTGCCAGGGCTGCGTCATCAAGGGTTACTTGGAGCAGGGTTCTTCTGGCCGGGTCCATGGTGGTTGCCCAAAGTTCGTCGTAGTCCATCTCTCCTAGGCCTTTATAGCGCTGGATTGAGTTCTCTTTTGGAATTCTTCTTCCGGCCTTTTCGCCCTCTCTGAGCCTGAGATCGCGCTCCTGGTCTGTGTATACATACTCATGCTCAGCGTTTGTCCACTTGATTCGGTATAGCGGAGGCTGAGCTAGATACACGTATCCATGTTCAATAAGTGGTCTCATGTATCTAAAAAGCAAGGTGAGTAGCAGGGTTCTGATGTGCTGGCCGTCGACATCAGCATCGGCCATCAGGATGCACTTGTGGTATCTAATCTTCGAAACATCAAACTCTTCGCCGATACCAGTACCAAAGGCAGCAATAAGTGCCTGCACTTCGGTGTTCGCGAGCGCTCTATCTAGCCTGGCCTTCTCAACGTTCAGAATCTTTCCGCGAAGCGGCAAGATTGCTTGGTGTTCTGGGTCTCTACCGCTAACTGCAGAACCTCCCGCAGAGTCACCCTCAACAATATAGATTTCTGAAAGCGCTGGGTCTCTTGATGAACAGTCTCGAAGTTTTCCTGGCATTCCACCAGATTCCAAAAGACCTTTTCTTCTGGTTGCTTCGCGGGCTTTTCTTGCAGCCATTCGAGCAGCTGCGGCTTGGATTGCCTTGCGAACGATTTCTTTTGCAGATTGAGGGTTACGCTCTAGCCAGTCGCCTAACTGATCGTTCACGATTTTCTGAGTAAAAGTCTTAGCTTCTGTGTTTCCAAGTTTGGTCTTGGTTTGGCCCTCAAACTGAGGCTCAGAAAGCTTGATTGAAATAACCGCGGTTAGGCCTTCACGAACATCGTCGCCGGAGAGGTTCTCATCTTTCTCTTTTAGAAGGTTGTTTGATCTGGCGTACTTATTCAGTAACGAAGTAATAGCTGTCCTGAAGCCCTCTTCGTGGGTACCGCCCTCGTGGGTGTTAATTGTGTTCGCGTAGGTGTGAACAGACTCGGTATAGGCATTAGTCCACTGCATGGCCACTTCAATAGACATGTCTTTTTTGGAGGTCTCGGCCTCCAAAGAAATGATTTCGTCGTGAACGATTTCAATCTTTTTTGATGCGTTTAGAAACTCCACATAGTCAACAAGACCGCGAGTGTATTTGTAACTGTCAGTTTTATCGCTTCGCTCGTCGGTAAGAGTTATTCCAAGACCTTTATTCAAAAACGCCATCTGTTGGAATCTTGCTCTTAGTGTTTCGTATTCGAACTCGACTGTTTCAAAAATTGATCCGTCTGGTTTGAATTCAATTGTTGTTCCGGTGTAGTCGGCTTTCTTCCCCTTAACAAGTGATGCTTGAGGAACACCAATCTTGTATTCCTGGCTCCATAAGAATCCATCTCGTGCTACCTGTACTTTTAGATCGGTCGAGAGCGCGTTCACAACCGATGCACCTACACCGTGTAATCCACCGGAGACAGCGTAGCCGCCGCCGCCAAACTTTCCACCAGCGTGTAAGACAGTCAACACAACTTCAACGGCGGGTTTTTTCTCAACCGGGTGCATATCAACCGGGATACCTCGACCATTGTCGACTACCTTGATCCAACCTTTTTTGGTTATAAAGACATTGATTTCATCGCAGTGACCGGCGAGTGCTTCGTCAACAGAGTTGTCAACAATTTCGTAAACAAGGTGGTGAAGACCGCGTGGACCAGTTGATCCGATATACATTCCTGGTCTTTTGCGAACAGCTTCCAATCCCTCGAGGACTTGAATGCTTCCGGCGTCATAGCCGGATTTTGAGGAAGATTTGGGTTTGGTTTCTTTTTCAGATTTTGGTTTTGTCGCTACTTTTTGTGTTGTTTTGGGAGCCGCTTTGGCTGGTGCTTTCACGGCCTTTGTTGCTTTTTTTGCCGGTTCTTTCTTCACTGCCATTTACGAAATGCTCCTCTAGTAACGAGTTAGTTCCACATAACAGCGCAATGCGACTTAAATTCGGGTTTGCTAACTCTTTTATTTTACCTTGTCAAAAGAGCAAATATTCGAGGTTGGGGAAATCTATCCGTAGGTGTCTCTTGGTCCTCGACCGGGAACTGATCTTGAGCCTTTTTTCCAACTAGGTGCGTCTGGACCAATGAAGGAAATATTCGATATTTTTAGCTCTGGAAATGCGGCCTCGATTTTCTCCAAAATCTGATTTTGCATCAAACGCAGTTCGGTAGCCCAAGCGGTCGATTTGCAACGAATTGTTAATTTGCCATTATTCAAGGTTTCAGGTTGTGAATTCTTTGCGTTGATTTCGCCCACAATTTCGCTCCAGCGAACAAATAGCTCTGCTTCCTCTAGCTGTGATTGCCAGCGAAAATCGTGCATCAGGGAGTCGATGGTGTTTCCTGCCGGCACTGGGTCACGGCCAGAATCAAAGGGTTTGGAGCGAATTTTCTTCTTTTCTATGATTCGTTTCTGGTCCTTGGATACCCTGCCGGTAACGGCGGCCTTCATGGCGTAATAGAAATCGACTGCAAAGTTGTTGTCTTCAGACATGCGTTACCTTCCCAGACTCAACTTCAAACTTGTTGGCAAGCAAATTGTTGGGGACATCCTCAATTACCGCAGCTGTGATTAGTACCTGTTCATTTTGCTGCACTAGGTCGGAAAGTTTCTCTCTGCGGTCTTTATCGAGCTCAGCAAATACGTCGTCAAGAATCAAAATTGGATCGCCTAGCTTGGATTCGCTTTTTAGAATCTCAAGCGATGCGAGCTTGAGAGAAAGTGCGTAGGACCAACTCTCCCCATGGCTTGCATAGCCTTTTGCTGGAAGAGAGCCAAGGTTTAGCTGAAGATCATCGCGGTGTGGGCCGACAAGTGTGATGCCGCGCTCAAGCTCCTTTTGGCGGAGGAGAGAAAGTTTTTGTTGAAACAAGCTGGAGATCTCTTCTTTGTTGGGTGTATCTAGCGCATCCTGGGTCTCAAGATCATCTTGATCTAACTTGCTTGATTCCACTACTGATGAGCGGATGAACATGCTTGGTTCGTTATTGCTCTTGGCAATGTTTTGATAGTTAGTCACGAGCGGTGGCGAGAGTTTTTCGGCGATGGCAACCCGCGCAGCGATGATTTCGGTTCCGCTTTTTACAAGTGCTTGATTCCAGGCGTCCAGGGTGGACAAAGCATCTCCCTTGGTGCCAGTGGCTCTGGCTGATTTCAAGAGAGTGTTTCTTTGTTTTAGAACTCGGTCATAATCGGCATAAACACCGTGCATCCGGGGGTTGAATTGGACAATCAGTTGGTCTACAAAGGCCCTTCTATTACTTGGGTCACGTTTTACTATGTCTAGATCTTCCGGGGCAAAAATCACCGAGTTTAGGTAACCCAGTATGTCTTTAGGTTTAGCTACTTCGGACTTATTCAGCCTCGCCCTGTTTGATGAATCTGCGTTAATCTCATACTCGAGAAGTAAGTCCCGGCCTTCGTGAGATAACTCGAGGGAGATAATCGCGGTTGATTTACCCTGCTTAATTAGTGGGGTGTGCCCAGCAACTCGATGTGAATCTAGAGCCGCAAAGAAATTCAAGGCTTCAACCAGGTTGGTTTTTCCTTGGCCGTTAGGCCCGTAAATCAGATTGACTCCGGAAGTAAACTCAATGTCTGCGGACTCATAGTTTCTAAAGTTGGTGAGTTTAACTCGCTTTGCAAACATCTTCTCGAGAGAGCTTTATTTGTCTTTTTAGCGGCCAAGAAGATTTGGCTGCAAAAGATACATGTAGCTATCGCTAGCCGATTTTTCTTTTGCCTGGTGGTTAGTAATCAAAACTGGACTTGGCCTATTTGGGTTGTCACTGTTTGTAAAACCAATTTTCAAAAATTCAGTTTTTACACCAGCCAAACCATCGATCAAAAATTGTGGCTTTAGGGAAACTGTTACATCAGGACCAGTTACTTGGACATCGATGCTTTCAGAAGCTTGGGCGGTCTCTCCCCCAGCGGCCTCTAGATTCAAGGAAGTTGAGCTGAATATATATTTGATTGGGCTTTCGCGTTCTAGAACCAAAGAGACTCTCTTAGTGGAATCTAGTAAGTCCTGAGTGTTGATGATTGCGAAGTTTTCAATCTTTTCTGGAAATAAAGTTTTAACCGCAGGAAAGTTTCCTTTGATTAGCCTTGAAGTAACGGAGCGATTGTTTGCTTTGAAAGCAATCAAATCTTTTTCATCAGATGGGTTAATTGAAATTGAAACTTCACCTTGGTTGGCAAATGTCTTGGCTATTTCTTGGAGAGTCTTTGCTGGAATTAGGGCTGTCTGATTAGCACCTGAAGTTTTTGACTTCCAGGGAATATCCTGAATCGCTACACGGTAGCGATCTGTTGCTACAAGTGAGATGTTTTCACTTGAGGTTTCAAGGAGCACTGTGGTGAGAACTGGTGTCACATCTTCCTTGGAAGCGGCAACAGAAATTTGAGAAATAGCGGAAGCAAAATCTTCACCAGAAACTTGACCTGATGTTTCCGGAATTTCTGGAAGTGTTGGATACTCATCAATTGGCATTGTTAGAAGTGAGAATTTAGCCGAGCCACAATTGACTTGAACCTTTGATCCATCGGTTGCAAAATCAACTACGGAGTTTGGGAGTTTGTTTACGATCTCAGCTAAAAGACGGCCAGAGACCAGAACCCTTCCGGACTGTTCTACTTTGGCCACTATTTCCACCTGGGCTGAGGTGTCGTAGTCAAAGACCGATAACCGGAGGTTATTAGCATCTGCCTCGATAAGGATTCCACTAAGGATTGGGAGGGTGGTTCTTTGAGGAAGTAATCTCACCGCAAATGACACGGCCTCATTTAGTACGTCTTTATTGACTTGAAACTTCAATTGGTTCCCCTCCTAGTAGGTCTTCAATCTTGGCACATTCATACAGTGGTTTTTGACCACCAGTTTTATAAGGGTTATAGATCTACTTAGAAGCTATTTAAGTAATAATCACATTAACCCTTGTTGAAACTGTGGATAACTAGCTATATCCCATTATTTTCCTAAAAACTACATCTTTGAAACTTGTTTACACAGTTGTGTATAAGCCTGTGTATAACCACCTATCCTGTTGACTTTAATTGTCCACAGGGTTGGTTTTTGGCCTTAAATCAGCCAATTACACACTTATCCACAGGTTATCCACGGGATTTTTGCTTAACTCTGTTGAGGATCTCGGTGACCTGGTTATAAAGCGCCCTACGCTCCTTCATTAGGTCTGTAACCTTCTTGTTTGCATACATAACTGTTGTGTGATCCCGGTTTCCAAACAGTTGGCCAATCTTTGGAAGCGACAGGTTGGTCTGTTCCCTAATCAAATACATGGCAATCTGCCTAGCTTGGGCCACAGCTTGCTGCCTCGAGGAGCCAAAGAGGTCACTTGGGGTGATTGAGTAATACTTTGACACCTCCGCGATGATGTCGTTGGGGACGATAATGTTCTGCTCCCCTAAAGGGACAACATCCTTTAGGACTGTCTGAACGAGGTTCATATCCACCCTGGTTCTGTTTAGGGCAGCGAAGGCTGTGACTCGAATCAAAGTGCCTTCGAGTTCTCGGATATTGGAGGCAACACGAGCGGCCATATATTCAAGGATCTCGTCCGGGACCTTAATTTTCTCGTTCTCGGCCTTTTTCCTAAGGATGGCGATTCGGGTTTCTAGCTCAGGAGCCTGGATGTCAGTGATTAGACCCCATTCAAACCTGGAAAGCATCCGTTCTTCAAAACCGGTTAGCTCTTTTGGCTGCAAATCAGAGGTGATGACAACCTGCTTGTTGTGATCATGGAGGGTGTTGAAGGTGTGGAAAAAGGCTTCTTGGGTCTGGTCTTTTCCTTGTAGGAATTGAATATCGTCAATCAGAAGAACATCAATATCCCGATATTCAGCCTGAAAGGCTGAGCTTCGGTTGTTCTGGATGGCATTAATGAAGTCATTTGTGAACTCTTCAGAGGACACGTAGCGAACCTTGATTTTTGGATAAAGACTTAGGGCATAGTGGCCAATGGCGTGCAGAAGGTGGGTCTTACCTAGACCTGAGCCACCGTAAATAAATAGTGGGTTGTAAGCCTTTGCCGGAGTCTCGGAAACCGCAAAGGCAGCGGCATGGGCAAAGCGGTTGGAACCCCCGGTTACGAAGTTATCGAAGTTGTATTTTGGGTTCAATCTGGTGTCGAAAACTACCCCAACTGACCCGGTTTTTCTGGGATATTCCTCAGACTGCAGGGATGGGGCTGAGCCAATAGGAAAGACATTTTCAGGGGTTTCCGAAATAGTGGTTTTGCCTTCAATGTCTGGGTTTACCACCACGGCGAAGTTAGTTGGCCCGCCCATGAGAGCGTCCTCTTGCAAAACCTCAAGGATGTCGGTCCGGATTCGCTGCTCTAGCATTCCGCGGGTTAGGTCGTTCGGGACCTCAAGATACAAGGTGTCCGCCAGGACACCCTTTGGTTCCACAAGTGTCAAAAAACCCATCAATTGAGGGCTGAGGGATCCTTTGATTGTGAGTCTTGAAACTACCGATGACCATTGCTTTGTAACTTCGTCTAGCTCATTCACTTAGATCCCCCCTTTCGTCAATTTGAATAGTTTTCCACATATCTACAAACATTTTCGGGGCTGTGGAAAACATCGAACACCAGACAAGTATTCAACTGAAAACTGTGATTAAAAGCAAATCGAAGTTTAATTAATTCAATTTTTGTCCACAAAAAATTGGTCGGTTTTCGACTTGACCAAACACCCCTCTAGGCTCTAGATTTGAGAGGTTGCGCTGTAGCAAGGAACCAACAGCCCAATAAAATAAAGGCCACTAGCCGACTCACCTGGTTCCTAAATAAATTTTCGGAGTGTATTCACATGGGCAAGCGCACTTACCAGCCAAATAACCGTCGTCGCTCAAAAAAGCACGGCTTCAGACTTCGCATGGCAACCCGCGCCGGCAGAGCTATTTTGGCTGCACGTCGTCGTAAGGGTCGCAAAGAACTTTCGGCCTAAAAACCAAAATGCTGGATCGGGCCAACCGACTAGTTCGAGGCGATGACTTTCGCAAGATCATGCGAGCCGGCAAGAAACAATTCACTAGCCATTTGGTCGGGTATCGACTAATCGAAGAAGACCAACCTAGAAAATTCGGGTTTGTGGTTTCGAAGGCAAGTGGTGGAGCTGTCAAGAGGAATCTTTTGAAAAGAAGACTTAGGAGCCTAGTGAGGAAGCAATTGGAATCTTTTCCAACTGGCTCCCAGGTTGTGCTCAGGACACTCCCAGGCAGCGCAGAACTTGATTTTCAGCAGCTTTCCGCCGATTTTGAGAAGGTTTGCGGGCTGAAATGAACGCCTTGTGGACAATTTGGCTGGTTCCTAGGAACCTGGTTGTTTTGTTTCTCAAGGGCTATAGGAAGTTTATATCTCCGCTTTATGGAGATGTTTGTAGGTACTACCCGAGCTGTTCGGCTTATGGCTTAGGCCAAATCCAACAGCGAGGAGTGATTGTTGGTAGCGTGTTGACAACGGCAAGGATTGTCAGATGCAACCCTTGGTCCCAAGGGGGAATTGACCAGGTCAAGCCCTCAAACCAGAGGTTTTTTGTTCTAGAAAACGGCTTTGTTTCGCCAAAGCCCCAAGGAAGGTAATTTCATGGATTTTCTGTTTCCAATTAAGTGGGTAATTGAGCTGATTTTGGTCAGTTTTCACACCTTTTTCACCTTTTTTGGCATAGCCGCAGAGTCCGGTTTGAGCTGGGTTTTGGCCATTGTTGGCCTAGTTCTGGTCGTTCGATCAGCCCTTATCCCGCTGTTTGTTAAGCAGATTAAATCTCAGCGAAATATGATGCTGGTTCAGCCGGAGCTTCAGAAGCTTCAAAAGAAATACAAGGGCAAAAACGACCGTGAGTCCAGAGAGAAGTTTGCCAAAGAGCAGATGGATCTATACAAGAGAACCGGATCTAACCCCCTCAGCTCCTGCCTTCCAATCTTGGTCCAAATCCCTATCTTTACAGGACTCTTCTTCGTTTTGAACGATGCCCAGGCCCAAAAAACAGGTGTTGGCTTGATGAATGCCACCTTAGCAACCCAGTTCTCAGATGCCACTTTCTTTGGAGCCAAGCTTTCCGAGACATTCCTGACCGCGACCGGAATTGAAGTTCAGATCCTGGCTGGAATCATGGTGGTTTTGATGTCTGCCTCTCAGTTCATCACCCAGAAGCAGATCATCGCTAAGAACCAGAACCCTGATGTCCAAAACAGCCAATACATGCAGACCCAGAAGATCCTGCTCTATGTTTTCCCCCTAATCTTCGTAATCTCCGGAGTTTCCTTCCCTATTGCGGTCATCTTCTACTGGCTAACCTCTAACTTCTGGACCATGGGACAGCAGTTTATTGTTATCCGCAACATGCCAACAACAGGCTCCCCGGCATATCACGCCCGTATCGAGCGCTTAGCCAAGAAGGGCAAGCTCCCGAAGGAGCTTCAGGAAAAGAAGGACGCCGACGACGCTGCCCAGGCAGCAGCCGAAGCAGCCGAGAAGGCTCAACGAGACCAGCCAGTTTCAAAGAAACGGGCCAAAAAAGACCAGAAAAAGAAGAAGTAGGAAACCAAGATGGCAGATTTAGAAGAAAGCAAAGATAGAACCGTCAGGCAGCTCGAAGAAGAAGGCGACATCGCCGCTGACTACCTAGAAGAATTACTTGACATAACAGATTTAGATGGCGATATTGATATCGATGTTCGTGAGGGAAGAGCCTACCTAGCGGTCACCGCTAGCAAGGATTCCAACCTAGCGCTAGTGTCCCACCCGGACACCGTTGAGGCTCTCCAGGAGCTAACCCGCCTAGCTGTCCAGGTCAAGACCTCAAGCTACTCCCGCCTCATCCTCGATGTCGGCGGCTCAAGACAGGCCAAGATTGACCAACTCACCAAGGTGGTTGAGAAGTTCATCAGCCAGGTCAAAGAAACCGGTGAGCCAAAGCACCTAAAGCCAATGAGCTCCTACGAGAGAAAACTGGCGCACGACTTGATCGGCGAGGCTGGGTTGAGCTCAGAGTCTGAAGGCGAAGGCCGCGACCGTCACATCGTAATCTCCAAGCCTGAATAGTTTCACGTGAAACAATTTGAGGCTGAGCCAGAATCAGCCAAGGCAGTCTTTGGCCCCCAAATCGAGAAAGCCAGAGCCTTTGCTCAAAAGCTGGCCAACGATAGCGACGACCTAGGCCTACTTGGACCAAGGGAGCTGGACAAGCTCTGGTCCCGCCACATCCTGAATTCCGCTGTGGTGGCCGAAACCGTAAATCCAGGGGACCATGTTGCCGACGTCGGTTCTGGTGCCGGACTCCCAGGCATCCCCATGGCAATTGCCTTGCCAGAGGCTCACTTCGTCCTTATTGAACCAATGGAACGCAGATCCAACTGGATGCTAGGGGTAATTGAGGAACTGGGCCTGACCAACGTTGAAGTCAGAAGAGCTAGGGCAGAAGAGGTCTTGGATCTAAAGTTTGATGTCGTCACCGCGAGGGCGGTGGCAGCTCTGGATAAACTCCTAAGGCTAACCGTTCCAATTCTAAAGCCAGGGGGCTCTCTGATTGCCCTTAAAGGATCGAAAGCGGCTGACGAAATAGAAGCCGCGAGGAAGCTCCAAAAGAAGCTGGGAATTGCCTCGTTCGAGATCCAAATTTGTGGTGAAAAGTTTCTCGCTGAGCCCACATCGGTAGTCAAAACTACGCTAGATTCTTCGAAGGAGAACTAAATGTCAGAACAGCCTTCAGAGACCACATCGGTTACCAAACCGAGTGTAGTAAAGGGCCTAGGATACCCTAACGGTCGACTTGAGAGTTCTCCACACCCCACAGGATGGCTTGTGGATAAGTCAGAGATTTCGGAGGTTTCACGTGAAACATCCCGATGATTTAGCCTCAAATTTGACCGACTTAGCTGATACTCCGCTGGCTCGAGAGCTTGTGGAAAACTCTCAACGTTTGGAGCAGGCAGGGTCTAAGGTTGTGGATAAACCTTTAACTACTCGAATCATCACAATTTCTAATCAAAAGGGCGGTGTTGGTAAAACCACCACCACAGTGAACCTCGCTTCTGCCCTTGCCTCCAAAGGACTCAAGATCCTAGTAGTGGATTTGGACCCTCAAGGCAACGCTTCAACGGCATTGGGTATTGACCACCATGCAGACATCAAGAGCATCTACGAAGTGCTCATCGACGACGTCCCCATCGCTCAGGTGGTCCAGCAAAGCACCGAGAGCCCAGGGGTTACATGTGTCCCAGCTACCATACACCTCGCCGGTGCGGAAATCGAACTCGTTTCATTAGTAGCCAGAGAACAACGTCTTCGCACCGCTATCGAGACCTACATCGCCTCCACTCCGACCCCACCAGATTTTGTCTTGATTGACTGCCCACCAAGTTTGGGTCTACTAACTGTCAACGCGTTCGTTGCGGCGAAGGAAGTTTTGATTCCGATTCAGTGCGAGTACTACGCCCTTGAAGGATTAAGTCAGCTAATCAAAAGCATTGAGATGATCAAGAAGCACCTTAACCCTTCACTTGAACTTTCGACAATCTTGCTAACGATGTATGACTCGCGAACAAAACTTGCTTCGCAAGTTGCGGATGAAGTAAAACTTCATTTTCCAAATCAAGTTCTTTCAACAATCATTCCAAGATCCGTTCGAGTTTCCGAAGCACCAAGTTATGGACGCACTGTTATTTCTTACGATCGAACATCACCAGGTGCAATTGCATATCTGGAAGCAGCAATTGAAATGGCAAACAGAGGAGCAGCCCGTGGCTGAGAAAAAAGGCGGTCTCGGTAGAGGCATCGGTTCACTAATTCCAACCTCAGATAAAACAACTGAGCGCCCAGTGGACATATTTTTTCCAGCCGGTGGAACAAAAGAATCTAACCTCGTTGCAGTTCCCGGTGCGCGCTTTGGTCACTTAGACGTTCAAGCAATTGTTCCTAACCCAAAACAACCAAGATCCGTTTTTGAACCAGAAGCTTTTTCGGAACTTGTTCATTCCATTCGCGAGCTAGGTGTTTTGCAACCGATTGTCGTTAGAGAAAAATCTGAAGGCAAATATGAATTGATCATGGGGGAGCGAAGACTTCGCGCATCGAAAGAAGCAGGACTTACAAAAATCCCCGCAGTTATTCGTGAAACAGCAGACGAAAATATGTTGCGCGATGCACTTCTAGAAAACCTTCACCGCAGTGATCTAAACCCACTTGAAGAAGCCAGTGCTTACTCGCAGCTGTTGGAAGATTTTGGAATCACTCAAGAACAGCTCGCAGAGCGCATTGGTCGATCCCGTCCACAAATCACCAACACCTTGCGTTTGCTAAAGCTACCTGCAAGCGTGCAAAGACAGGTCGCATCCGGCGTGTTATCTGCCGGTCACGCCAGAGCAATTCTTGGTGCAGCTGATGCTTCTCGCATGGAATACTTTGCAACCAAAACAATCAACGAAGGTTTATCAGTTAGATCTTTGGAAGAAATTGTCGGCATCGATAAGCCAGAAAACAAGAAGCCAAAAATAATCCAGGGGACCCGTCAAGATCTTTTGAAGGAAATTGCCGAGGGACTTGGCGACCAGCTAAACACGACTGTGAAGATCGCTCTTGGTCGCAATAAGGGTCAACTGATTATTGACTTCGCAACGGTCGCAGATTTGAACCGAATCTTGGATGAGATTGGTTACAAGAAAAAAGGCAGCTAACTAAAAAACCGTTTGGTTTTTAGGCTAGGAATTCTGCAAGGTCAGCAACGATTGCCTGCTTAGGCTTTGCTCCAACCATTTGCTTGACCAGTTGGCCACCCTGAAAGATGCCCATTAGTGGGATTCCGGTAACGCCGTATTCCATGGCTAGTTGTGGCTCTTCGTCCACGTTTACTTTTACGATTTCGATCTTGTCTGAGTACTCAGCTGCAATCTCGTCAAGGATTGGCGAAACCATGCGACATGGCCCACACCACTCGGCCCAGAAGTCCACCATTACCGGCTTCGGGTTTGACAGCACATCCGCTTGGAAAGAAGCGGTGGTTACATTCTTGGGTGCCATGATTTCTCCTAAATAATCGATCTGTTCTAAATCTACTGCGAGCCTATGAGTTATCTGTGAGGAAATGCTCAGCGTCTAACGCCGCGACACAACCAGATCCAGCGGCTGTGATTGCCTGGCGGTAAGTCGGGTCAATCACATCGCCACATGCAAAAACCCCAGGTATAGAAGTCTTGGAGCTTCGGCCATCAACCTTGATGAATTTGTCCTCAGTTAGCTCCAGCTGGTTCTCAACCAGCCAGACCCTCGGGTCGTTTCCGATGGCAATAAACAGGCCATCTAGATCTAGCTGGGACTCAGCTCCTGTGACGGTGTCCTTGAGTTTCACTCCGGTTAGCTTGCCTTCGCCAAGAAGCTCTTCAACGCCTGCGTTCCAGATGAACTCAATCTTGGGATTAGCCTTTGCCCTATCCTGCATAATCTTTGAGGCCTTGAGTTCATTTCTGCGGTGAATGACATAAACCTTGGATGCAAAGCGGGTTAGGAAGTTAGCTTCCTCCATGGCTGAGTCTCCACCACCAACAACAGCAATGGTTTTTTCTCTAAAGAAGAAACCATCACAGGTCGCGCACCAGCTCACACCGTGGCCGGAGAGTTCCTTTTCCTTAGGCAAACCAAGCTCACGGTAAGCAGCACCGGTGGCCAAGATAACCGACTTGGCTTCAAAGGTTTCACCTGTCCCAATCTTGACAATCTTTGGGTTCGCCTTGAGGTCAACTTCAACGACGTCCTGCAACAGGATTTCAGTTCCAAAGCGTTCTGCTTGAGCCTGAAATTTCATCATTAGATCTGGTCCCATTAGCCCATCTGGGAAGCCAGGGAAGTTCTCAACATCTGTGGTCTTCATAAGCTCGCCACCGGCTTCGACGCTGGAAGCAATAAGAAGAGGCTTCAGGCCTGCTCTTGCGGCATAGATTCCCGCGGTGTATCCGGCGGGGCCTGAACCAATGATGATGACTTCGCGCATTTTCTTCTTTCTTGGTGTGGCGTCAATTGAGGCCACTAAACAAGAACTAAGTTTAGCGACGCAGTATTCCGCGAATTCCCTTAAGGGCGCTATCTATCTCCGGAACACCTAAAACCTTCAAAACCAACACGTAAGCCAAGAGCATCGCTGAACCAGTGGCAAAGATAACCGTGATGGCCCCAGCTATCGAACCAAGCCCCAAACTACCCTCAGCGGTTCCACCCATGACCACAATCATCCCGTATCCCACCAGTGCGGCAGCTAGAGCCGCAACCAGCACTCTTAGTGTCAAGCCCTCACCCTTTGGTGCAGTTCCAATTAGACCGATCCTTGCTCGTAGGAACAAGTAGGCAACCAGCGCCTGAATCAAGATAGTTACGCTGGTGAGCCCCGCAAGTGACATAACAAGAAACTCAGATGTCATTGTGAAAAATAAGGTGATCGAACCGGCGATGTGAATCGCTATCTGGATAGTTGTGAAAACAAATGGTGTTTTGGTGTCTTCAAGGGCAAAAAATGCCTTCTGAAACATAAATACCAAACCAAAAGGAACCAACCCAAACATGGTTGTAAACAACACGTTGCCTAAAGCAACAGTCGATGGATATTCTCCAACAAACACCCTGGCCACTGGATAGCTAAGAAGAATAAGCGCAATTGATGAAAAGACGTTCACCAAAACAACCACCCGAAGAGCCGCGCGAAGATCAATCTTCATCAGATCGATTCTTTTATCATGAACGTGCTCGCTCATCTTGGTGAAGTATGCCGTAGCTATCGAGACTGTTACTACCGAGTGAGGAAGCATGAAAAGCAACCAGGCAATCAGCATGGCTGCAACTGATGCAATCGCTAAATCCTCTGATCTATCCGCTACTGCCCGAGACGCTACGAAGGTCTGAACCAAGCCACCAATCTGCGAAACCAAAACCATTCCAATTGTCCAAGTGGCTGCTTTCATGGCTGGACGAAGTCCGACCCCTCGCCAAGAGAAGTTCAGCGAGAAATTGATTCCGATTTTCTTCCAAGACAAAAATAAAATGAGCGCTTGGGATGCCACTCCTAGGGTCGCAGAACCTGCCAGCAGCGCAATCTGATCTGGTCCCCAACTTTCGACAGACCTAGCCCCAACTGGGTCCGCTCCAAAAACCACCAGGAAAGAAATTAGACCAATAATCCCAACAACGTTGTTTAGAACCGGTGCCCACATGTAAGGACCAAATGCGCTTCTAGCATTTAAGACTTCTCCGAGCATTGCGTAAAGGCCGTAGAAGAAAAGTTGCGGAATACACCAGTAGGCAAACGCGGTAGCAAGTGCCAACTGAGCAGGAGACCACCCGGTTGTATAAATCGAAATCAAGAAAGGTGCCGCGAGGGTGGCGACCACAGTCACCGCAGCAAAGACGACAATTGCCAAAGTCAGCAGCCTGTCGATATAACCAAGCCCACCGTCTTTGTGAGATCTAGCCTTGACTATCTGCGGCACCAGCACAGCCGAAAGAACTCCACCGGCGATAATCGCGTAGACGTTATTGGGAAGTTGGTTTGCAACACCGAAGGCGTCTGCGGCATCTGTAGTAACTCCGATTGTTAGCGCCAAAACCACAGTGCGAACAAATCCAAGAATTCTGGAGGCTATTGTTCCACCGGCCATCAGTAACGATGATTTGGCGATACTCATAAGTTTTCCCTAGCTAGATCTAGATTTACGCGATGTTCGAATAAAACCAACAACTGTGAGCACGGCGACAAGTCCAAAAAATAACCCTATTGCCCAGGTCTCAACATCGGGATTAACTGTGAGTTTGATTGGCACCTTTGGGCCGATTTCAACTCCGCTGATTGAAGTCAACCAAGCAACCATCACAACTTCGCCGCTTCCGATTGCAGAAACTGGAAATTGGGCGTTGACAGTAGATCCCGGTTGCATAACCAGCCAATCAGTGGTTTCCTCAACAATAAGTTTTGGGCTGGTAGAAACTAGGTGCACAATTACCCTCACCTGATTAGCCTGGCTGTTATTCACAACCACTGGAAAACTTGATTCTCTGGCAACCAGGGTGATATCTGATCCACCCAGAATCGAAACACCATCAGGGAAAGTCACTGTTCTCTCAGCTGGGAACGCAGGCATCGCCGCCAATCCCATGGAGGCGGCGATAGCAACAATTAGGACAATTGTTATTTTCTTCAACTTCGAGCCTCGATAAGTTCTAGAGCCACCTTGGCAATTCTTTTCTCATTTACATGAGAGAGCCTATTGATAAGCTCGCTCAATTTTACCCAGGCTAGTTCACTTGCCTCATGATTTGGATCGTGCTCCATGGTCAGCTCACCGGATAGTTGTTTCATTAAGTAGATGTGAACTGTTTTGGATACGTTCTTACCTTTTTGATTGAAGGTGTAACTCACATCCCCCAGGTAATCTGTGATTTCTGCACTCAGTCCCGTTTCCTCAAAAACCTCTCGCAGTGCTGCCTGCTCATTGGTTTCGTTTGGCTCCAAATGCCCCTTTGGAATACACCATTCGAGTTTTCCGCCCCGGTTAAACCTCGCCATAAGCGCCACCAGAGTCGAATCAGTTTTAGAAACCACAAAACCACCAGCCGATACTTCAATAACAGGAGCTGGCTTTTCACGGGTCATGGTGTTAAGCCTAACCTCAAGACCAAATGCGCCCATTTTGCCTGATAGAAAGCACCTAAGCGTTGTGGCAAGGTTGAACGTATGCAAACTTCCGACGCCATGAAAAACCTTGAGCGCGTTACAAAAACACCGCTTCTTGATTCGCTCGGAGCGATGTTTGAAAGCGCAGGGTATGAGCTAGCCCTTGTCGGAGGACCGGTTAGAGATGCAATTCTTGGTCGAGTAGCACCTGATGTTGACCTAACCACGAACGCCACACCAGAACAAATTCTTGAAATCATCAAAGGCAAAGTCGATACCCACTGGGAAATCGGAAAAGAATTTGGAACCATCGGTTGCCGAATCGGCGACAATCAAATTGAAATTACAACTTATCGAACCGATAAATACGACGCTGACTCAAGAAAACCAGAAGTAAAATTCGGAACCGATTTGAAGCATGATCTACAACGCCGTGACTTCACCGTAAACTCCATGGCTTTAACTCTTCCTGCCAGGGAGTTTGTTGACCCATTTGGAGGCCTGCGTGATCTGGGCGACAAGGTGCTCAAAACCCCAGGTAAGCCAGAAGACTCCTTTGGCGACGATCCCTTACGCATGCTCCGCGGAGCCAGGTTTGCATCTCAACTTGGGTTTGAAATTGAACCTGCAACATTTGAGGCAATGCATTCAATGCGCCAAAGACTCGAGATCGTCTCTGCAGAAAGAATTCAAGTTGAATTACAAAAACTTATGCTTGGAGCAAATCCAAGAAAGGGTCTTGAGGCACTAGTTGATTCGGGACTTGCAGGAATAGTCTTGCCGGAGCTTCCAGCCCTAAAGCTAGAAACCGACGAGCATCACCACCATAAAGATGTCTATGAACACACCCTCACTGTTGTCGAGCAAGCAATCGACTACGAAAAGGATTACAACCTAGAGCCGGATTTCGTGTTGCGATTTGCAGCCCTGCTACACGACATCGGAAAACCAGCAACAAGAAAGCTAGAACCAGGCGGAGCAGTTAGTTTCTACCACCACGATGTGGTGGGAGCAAAACTTGCTTCAAAAAGAATGAAGGCGCTTCGTTTCGATAACGACACTACAAAAGCCGTATCCAAGCTCGTTGAGCTTCACTTGCGGTTCTTTGGCTACAGCGATCAATCCTGGACCGATGCCGCAATAAGAAGGTATGTGCGCGATGCCGGAGAGCAGTTGGTTCGACTGCATATTCTTACCCGCTCAGATGTAACTACAAGAAATAAGCGCAAAGCTGACCAGCTTTCCCACGCCTATGACGATCTTGAGAAAAGAATTGCAATTGTCATGGAGCAAGAAGAGCTCAATGCCATGAGGCCTGATCTAACTGGCGAGGAGATTATGGAGATTTTGAATCTGAAGCCAGGTCCAAAGGTGGGCAAGGCTTATAAGTACCTTTTGGAGCTTCGGATTGAAAATGGCCCCCTAGGTCCAGAGGCCGCCAAGAAGGCCTTGCTGGAGTGGCACTCCAAGGGCTAGACTCGTGAAGTTGCCTAGATTTTGGGTCTGAAACAGAGAACTGAAATCAAGAAAACAGATGCCACATACCCTCCTGTCATGGAACGTCCATGGCCGCTCTAGTCCAAAGGAGGTGGGTTAGCTATGCATCAGTATGAAGTAATGGTAATTCTCGACCCAACAGTTGAGGAAAAGACCGTTGAACCATCAATCCAGAAGTTCCTCAAAGTCATCACTGACGCCAAGGGAACAATCGACACTCTTTCCATTTGGGGAAGACGCCGCTTGGCTTACGAAATCAAGAAGCAGACCGAAGGTATCTACGCAGTCATCAACATGACCGCTCCTTCAGAAGCCGTTATTGAGCTCGACCGTCAGCTAAACATTTCAGAAGCCGTAATGCGCACCAAGGTATTGCGTGCAGAAGATGTTCAGTTCACCATCACACCTATTGAGTACTCTCCAGAGCGTCCGGCCCGCAAGCCATATGCCAAAAAGGGTGACTCGGATTCAAGATCTGACTCTCGTTCAGAGGGACGTTCAGATTCTCGTTCAGACAGCAAGACTTCATACAAGAAGGAAGAAGCTGTGGCTGAAGTAGCAGCGGTGGTTGAGTAATCATGGCTGGAGAAGTAAACATCACAGTAGTTGGCAACCTAGCTGACGATCCAGAACTTCGTTACACCCAAGGCGGCATCGCTGTTTGCAGCGTGCGAGTTGGTTCAACTCCTCGAGCTTTGAACAAAACCACAAACACCTGGGAAGATGGCGAAACTGTTTGGGTTCGTTGCACCGCTTGGCGTGAACTTGCAGAAAACGTAGCTCAGAGCCTAACCAAGGGATCCCGCGTTGTAGTTTCTGGTCGCCTGAAGGCACCTTCTGCTTACCAGAGTGCTCAGGGAGAATCTCGCGCATCTCTAGAGATGGAAATCGAAGAAATCGGTCCATCGCTTAGATATGCAACCGCAGCTGTTACCCGTCGCGCCCGCGAGGGTGGACCAGCTGGTGGAGCCGCACAGGTTCAATCAGATCCATGGGCAAACACCCCAGCTGCTCCGGCAGCTGCCAAGGCCGATGACGGCTGGGCTAACCCAGGTGCACCTGCATCCGACGACACACCTTTTTAAAGATTAGAAACTAGGAGAAATAAATGGCTGGAAAAACCGACCCACGTCGTAAACCAACTAGAAACTCGAAGCTAGACAAACTAGCTCCAGTTAAGTTCATGAAGGTTGGCATCATTGATTACAAAGATGTTGCAACTCTAAGAAAGTTCATCTCTGATCGCGGAAAGATCCGCGCTCGCAGAATCACTGGCGTCTCTGTTCAAGAGCAGCGCCTAATTGCAACCGCTATCAAGAACGCACGCGAGATGGCCTTGTTGCCATACGCTGGCGCTGGCCGCTAAGGAGAAACCACATGTCAAAGATCATTCTTACCAATGAGGTTTCTGGCCTTGGCTCCGCTGGAGACGTTGTTGAAGTAAAAAACGGTTACGCACGCAATTACCTACTGCCTAGAGGATTTGCCGTTACTTGGAGCAAGGGTGGAGAGAAGCAAGTTAGCTCTATCCGTGCAGCTCGTGACGCACGTCAACTAGCAACACTTGAAGAAGCACAAACTCTAAAGGCAAGACTTGAAGAGGGTTCCGTGAAGCTTGCAGTTAAAGCTGGCGTTGGCGGAAGACTGTTTGGTTCTGTGAAGACTGGCGACATTGCGTCTGCTGTTTCAGAAGCTGGCCTTGGTCAGATCGACAAGCGCAAAGTTGAAATCCCAAACCCGATTCGCTCCGTTGGTGAGTACCTAGCAACCGTTAGATTACACGGTGACCTAGTTGCAACCATCAAGCTAAAAGTTGTAGCCAAGAAGTAAACTGCTATTGCTTTAGGTCTATAAAGTTTCTGCACTCTAACTAAGAGGAGAGTCAAAACAGGTGAGAAAAACGCTTGGAATTGGCTTGATGCTTGGCTGGCAAGATATTAGACAGTCATACCGAAGAAGTGTTTTTGGTCAGCTTTGGATAACTATCGGTATGGCAGTAACCATTTCTGCTATTGGAATTGTCTTCGGAACGATTTTCAACACGCCACTAGAAGTGTTTCTTCCTTACCTGGCTTCTGGACTAATTACTTGGGGTTTGATTGCCGGAATTCTAAATGAAGGCAACCAGGCATTTATCGTCGCAGAGGCGATGATCAAGCAGCTACCGCTACCAAAGATTGTTTATGTAGTTCGCGTTGTTTGGCGGAACATTATTGTTTCTGCTCACAACATCGTGATTATGCCAGTTGTGATTCTTATCTTTGGCGGTGGAGTTACGTGGGCATTACTGTTATGGCCGCTTGGCGTATTGCTGGCCGTGTTCGCATTGTCTGGAATGGCAATGATTTTTGGAATTGTGGCAACAAGGTTTAGAGACCTCCCTCAAATTATCAGCGCTGCTTTGACCGTTGCTTTCTACATAACACCGGTTATCTGGATCAAAGAAAGTCTTGGAGACAATGAACTGGTTGAGGCCATCGTGAGCCTAAATCCGCTGTATCACATTTTGCAGGTGATGAGACTTCCATTGATCAGTCAGTACCCTTCTCTTGAAAACTGGATATGGGTTGTGGCGTTGGGTATAGCCCTGTGGATAATAGGACTTCTGTTATTCAAGAAGTACGAAAAAAGAATTGCGTATTGGGTATAGACATGGCGCACATAAGACTAAAGAACGCATCCGTAGTGCTTCCCATTTACAACTCTTCTGCCAGATCGCTGACTAATACTCTCGTGAGTGCTGCTACCGGAGGAGCCCTAACTGCTCAACGAGGCGGCCACCTCAGTATCGAAGCCTTGAAAGAATTGAATCTTGAAATCAAATCTGGTGACAGGGTTGGAATAATCGGTCACAACGGTGCCGGAAAAAGCACTCTATTAAGACTTTTTACTGGAGTGTTCGAGCCAAGCTCTGGAACGGTTGAGAGATCAGGCACCATTTCATCCTTGGTGGATATCTCTCTTGGCATTAATCCAGAAAACACCGGTAGGGAAAACATTCTTCTTCGTGGAAAGCTCATGGGTCTTTCAAAGAAACAAATCAATCAAAAGATTGACGAAATCATTGAGTTCTCCGAACTTGGCGATTACGTGAATTTGCCAGTTCGCATTTACAGCTCCGGAATGCTTCTGAGATTGGCTTTTTCTGTTTCGACCTCAATGTCTGCAGACATCCTAATTATGGATGAGTGGCTTTCTGTGGGAGATGGGGCTTTTGCTGATCGGGCAAGCAAGAGACTACAAGATTTAGTTAATCAGTCAGAAATACTTGTTATTGCAAGCCACAACAAAGAGTTAATCGAGCAAACATGCAACAAGGTCGTGTGGATGGAACACGGAGTCATGAAAAAAGTTGGCCCCACTAAGGAAATTGTCCAAGACTATTTCGGCTAGTAACTTTTCTGGTCAGCCACGTCACTTGGCCGCGTAGAATCCCACCGTCTCAGCTAGCTTTTCCTCAAAGTTTCCATGTTTTGGTTTCCACCCAAGCTCAGCTTCTGTCGCTGAAGCATCAATCGCATATCTCAAATCGTGCCCTGGACGATCACCAATAAATTCAATCCAGTCCTTCGGTTTGCCCATGATTTCAAGCAACGCTTGAACAACCTTCAGGTTCGAGCGTTGATTATCTGCACCAAGGAGGTAGGTCTCACCGATTACACCCTTATCAATAACAGTCCAAACACCATCGTTGTGATCATCGACGTGAATCCAGTCCCTAATGTTTGCTCCATTGCCATAAAGCTCAGGCTTGGCTCCGGAGTTGATTAGGCCAATCATGCGAGGAATCAACTTTTCTTCGTGCTGGTATGGGCCAAAGTTGTTGCTGCAGTTAGAGATTGTTGCCCGAAGGCCAAAAGAACGAACCCAGGCCCTAACCAGGTGATCACTCGAAGCCTTGGAAGCAGAGTAAGGAGACGAGGGATTGTATGGGGTGTCTCTAGTGAACTTGTCCGTTCCATCAAGTGCCAAGTCACCAAAGACCTCATCGGTTGAAACGTGGTGCATTCGAACACTGTTTTTGACACACGCTTGAATGAGTTCGAAAGTTCCGAAAACGTTTGTCTCAATAAACGGCCGCGGGGATTTCAATGAATTATCGTTATGACTTTCGGCAGCGAAATGAACAACGACGTCCGCCTTTGACACCACAGATTCGACAATGTCTGGGTTGCATATATCTCCCTGAACAAACTCGAATTTACCTTCAAGGTCTTCTAGGTTTGAAAGACGCCCAGCATAGGTAAGAGAATCTAGAACAGTAATTTTTACATCGGGGCGAGTTGCTAGCGTCCTGCGGACGAAGTTTGAGCCGATAAATCCAGCTCCACCGGTGACAACAACCTTCAAAATGCCTCCCACGACTCTGTAATAGGCTATCAGAAGAGCGATTCATGTTTCAGGGCAAATGCTAAGCGCTGGAACCTTTAGCGCGGTGAAGGGAAAAATGAAGGGCATAATTCTTGCCGGCGGATCCGGAACCAGGCTCTACCCTCTCACTATCGCAACCTCTAAACAACTCATGCCGGTGTACGACAAGCCGATGATTTACTATCCGTTGAGCACACTGATGCTTGCGGGAATTGTTGAGATTCTGATTATCACAACACCTCACGAAGCCGAGCAGTTTAAGAGACTTTTAAAAGATGGTTCGCAGTGGGGTATAAAAATCAGCTATGCAGAACAACCAGAACCTAAGGGCCTCGCTGATGCATTTGTTATAGGTGAAAGGTTCATTGATGGTGACAATGTCGCTCTGGTTCTTGGGGACAACATTTTCTATGGCAGCGGCCTAGGTTCAACACTTAGCCGCATGAAGAGCCGCCCTGGCGCAACAGTATTTGCCCACCGAGTAACGAACCCGCAGGACTATGGAGTCATCGAGTTTGATGAATCAGGCAAAGTACTTTCGATTGAAGAAAAACCAGCCAAACCGAAGAGTAAATATGTCATTCCAGGCCTATATTTCTACGATCACAAAGTTTCTGAGATTGCAAAGAACCTCATACCTTCGGCCCGCGGAGAAATTGAAATATCAGACCTTAACAAGGCCTATCTGGACAAAGGTGAATTGCAGGTTGAAAAACTCGATCGTGGAACCGCTTGGCTAGACACGGGTAGCATCGATTCTCTCCATGAAGCCGCAGAATTTGTAAAAGTAATTGAACACAGACAGGGAACAAAAATCTCTGTTCCAGAAGAAATTGCCTGGCGACTTGGTTACATCGACGATTCCCAACTAAAAGCAGAGGCGCATCGTTTTCTCAAGTCGGGTTATGGCAAGTACCTGATGGATCTACTTCAATAACCCCAAGACATCGTCTTTGGCTACAAGCCAACGATCTTTCCAATCGGCAATCGGTGTGACTAAATTGCTTGAGTTGTCCAAAACACTATATTTTGGTCGCCTTGCTGCCGTTACAAACTCGCCACTAGAAACTGGCTCAATCGGGTACTCACCAACTATTTCAGTTGCAAAATCAAACCAACTTGCTTTACCCGAAGATACGGAGTGGACAATGGCCGGTGCTTTCTCTAGTTGGGCGAAACTAAGAATCTGTTCCGCTAGATCTTTGGTCCAAGTCGGTTGTCCAAACTGATCGTTTACGACCCTTAGTGGATCACCATGCAAAGCCTTCTCGTGCATAACCTTTGGAAAGCATCTTCCGTGTGCGCCATAGAGCCAGGCAGTTCTGAAAATTGTGTAATTAGCTCCTGAGTCTTCAACTAGCTTTTCGCCGAGTAACTTGGAGTGGCCATATGCGCCTTGTGGATTTGGAATCGCATCAGTTGCGTATGGAACATCTGAGTTGCCATCAAAAACGTAATCGGTAGATAGGTGAAGAAACTTGGCGCCAACAATTTTGGAAGCACTGGCTAGCTTGCCCGCGTAATCACCATTTACAAGGTTGGCAAGTGTAATTTCTGATTCAGCCTTATCTACCGCGGTGTAAGCAACAGCATTTACTACAGCATCAAAACTTTCCAGCTGACGAGCAATTATTTCGATTGAATCATCTAGATTCAGCGTCTCGCGATTAAAGCCCATAACCTCATGGCCTTGATCAGCCAGAACGAGCGTCATCTCTGAACCGAACATTCCGCGATTTCCGATCACAGCAAATCGCATGGAAATCCCTTCGTTCGGTAGTCTTAGGATAATCAAACTATCAGAGGGACAAATGAGCTTCACACCGCTTAGCATCCAAGGTTCCTGGGTTTTCACACCTAAAAAATTTGACGATGACCGTGGCTCGTTCCATGAGGTATTCAAACTGTCCTCAATATCGGAAACTCTAGGATTTGATTTTCACGTAAAGCAGGTCAATCAATCTGTTTCGAAAGCCGGTGTTATTCGCGGCATTCATTGGGCGGATGTTCCTCCAGGGCAAGCGAAGTATGTGTTCTGCCCCAGAGGGTCAATCTGGGACATTGTCGTTGACATTAGAGTTGGCTCTCCAACGTTTGGCAAATGGGACGCCGATGTGATCTCAGAACAAAACGGGAAAGCCGTACTTATCCAAGAAGGCCTAGGACATGTATTTCTCACCCTTGAAGACAACACAGTTGTTAATTACCTCTGCAACGAACCGTACAACCCAACTGGCGAGCACGAGATAAATCCACTGGACGAAAAGATTGGAATCCCATTTGCTGACAAATGGAGCACATCAGAATTTTTGACCAGCCCAAAGGACACGAACGCATTTTCCTTGGCCGAGGCAAGTGTAGAAGGACTTCTTCCAAAGTATTAAACCCAGGCCCAGGTATCAAAAAACTGGAATTCTCAGGCGACAGGGAGGTGTGACTTGTTAGTTTCTTCAGTGCTTGGTTATCTGGGTCGCAAGATAGACACCAGAAGCTGGCGACTTTCAAACCTGGTTAGCTTCGATAACGATCACGACACTCGCTCCACCACCACAAGACTTGAACCTAAAGTTTCAATCATTATTCCAACTAGAGACAAGCCGAAGCTGCTTCGCGTTTGCATTGAGTCAATTCGAGAAAATACGAGTTATTTGAACTACGATCTTTTAATAGTTGACAACTCTTCAATCGAGCCTGAAACAAAAGACCTTCTAGCCCAATTTGAATCCGAAGGGGTTTCAATCTTGAAATACCCTGGAGTCTTCAACTACTCGGCAATCTGCAACTTTGCTGCTACTAAGGCCACAGGCGATTATCTTTGCTTTCTCAACAACGACACTGAAGTGATCTCCAAAAACTGGCTCAGTTGCATGGTCGAACACGCATCCGTAAGTAGTGCTGGGTTAGTGGGTGCCGTTCTTAGCTATCCAAATGGATCCATTCAACACACAGGGATAGCTCTGGGTTACACCGGCATTGCGGGTCACCCATATCGCGGTGAATCTAGAAAAGATTGTGTTCCAGAAAGTTGCTTCCAAGTCAGTGCAGTAACTTTTGCCTGCGCGCTGATCTCGGCAAGTAAATTCCGAGAAATAGGGGCACTGGATGAGAAATTCCCATCAGGATTCAACGATGTGGATATTTCTATTCGCAGTTCAAACCATAATTACAACAACATCGTTTGTGTGAAGGCTGAGCTAATTCACCGCGAGGCTCAAACAAGACCAAAGTCTCTGAGTGTTTCGGGTTTCTCAAGAGCAGTAACTGACGTTATTGGAATTCTTCGAAAGCACAGAGCCAGACTTAGAGATCCTTTTTTCGCGGCAGGTACCTACCCACGAACTCACGAAGAGCCTTAGAGGGAAGCCGGGCCAGGACTGACAAAAGGCCAGACCGAAGAATGACCAAGAGGAATAATCTAAGAATTTTCTTGCTGAATTTAACTATCGGAAAAGTTATGAAAAGGTATTTTCTTTTTCCACGGGCCGTGATTTCGTTACTTGATCGCACAATCGACCTGAATTCTTTAAGCCTGGACAATCGCTCTTCATAGTTTTCGCCGCCCTTGAAAGCGGACTCAATTACGTCTCCTGCAAATTGATAGGCGAACCTCTTATACATCAGTTGTCCAAAAACATAGGTTCCTACAACCGAACCTTCCGGGAAGGTTTTCAACAACTTCTTGAAGTAAATGAATCTGCTTCGAGCCATGGATTCTGTGAAAGAAGTACTTGAAGTGTTGATTGTCCAAACCGTTACAGCTTCGGGGGTGAACCTGTTTGAATAGCCAGCCAAGAAGAATCTCAGAAACAGATCATCGTCTTCGAAGCCGCGCAGTTCTGGATCGAAACCACCAACTGCCAAGAAAGCAGTTCTACTTATCAGGGTGGCCGAAGGAACGATAAACATGTTTTTGCCGACCAAAGTATTAAGGCTAGTGTGCGGATGCTTGATTTTCACATTTATAGAGGAGTGCGAAAGGATTTGCCCAGCTTCATTCGATCGCCATAGGTCCCCATAAGAAAAGCCAAATGTCGGGTCTTCGAAATCGGCATTTTCCACAAGGACTTGATTGTGTTTAGGAAGGTAGTAATCGTCCTGATCCAGTAAGCAAATGTAATCTGAGGTTGCTTTGGAAACCCCCAAATTTCTAGCAGCAGACTGGCCGGAGTTTTCTTGGCTTAGGATTTGGAAATTAAAACGCTTTTGGAGACCGACTAGAAACCCTAATTCTTCTTCGCTTGAGCCATCGTTGACCACAATCACTTCGTTAGGCGGCATTGTTTGATTCTGAACACTTTCCAGTGCACGCTCTATCCAACGAGAGCCGTTGTAGAACGCGATGACTACCGAAACACTCGTGCTAGCCAAGAAATCTCCTAGGTTTAGTAGTCGTTTGCCTCACTAAATAATAGCTCATGCGTTACTGGGACTAGGTAGCTCACTTTCCACCACATGCATAAGAAACTTGGAATTTGTGATTCTTGTAAGCTCGTAAGTGATCGGAGGCACGAATTAAGTGAACGACCAGACCGCTAATCTTGCGTGGCTCAGAGTTGGCAGGAAAACATTTGGAAGCCTGGATCTCGGGCTTCATTTGAATACAACCGTTTTTCTTGGACTTTACAAAGGTGAGCAGTACGTCAAGGAGCGTATTCAAGACCTGGAAGCGCAAACCTCCCAGGATTTTTATCTTGTCATTGTTGACAATTGTTCCCCCGGATTTGATTTGGCCACCCTAAGTGACCTTCTTGAATCCTCCAAAAAGTTTGCTAACCGATACAAACTTGTCCAAAACCCAATCAATTTGGGTGGCCTAGGTTCGTTTCAGTTAAATCTGGATTTGGTCCCCACAGCTTGGATCACTTTTTTTCACCAAGATGACAAATACCTGCCTAACCACGTTGAAAGTCACCTACAAGCAATAAAAAGCGGAAATGAATCGCTTAGCTCAGTCTCTACAGATCTAGGTTCACTTAATTCTGAAGGTAAGAAAGTTCCAGTGCCACCAAGGGCAAACTGGTTTATCGACAACAGCAGTGAACAAGCCACTTTTCTTGCCAATGTAGCTGAACAAGTTGTTCCATTTGCGTCGCTGTCAATGCGTAAAGCAATTTTTGAAGCAGACCAAGTCGCGATGCACACCGTTGCCTTCTCTGACTCAGAACAAACACTAAAGGGCCTTATGCGAGGCGAGCATGAGTTTATAAATAAGCAGACTGTCCTATACAGAGAAAACCCAATTAGCGAGTCACACACCCAGGGGGCAAAAGTGAGGACCTTCTCGGCTACCATCGGTCTACTCAAGGTTTTTGCTTCTGATCTGTTTATTGATTACGCTCAAAAAATTTCATCTAATGACCGCGGTCCATTTGTCGCAAAACTAGAAGACGCCATTCGACGCCGAATTCAAGACTCAGCTTTTGCCGATTTGGTTTGGACCACGGCCTTAGAGCAACTAAATGTTGCCTGGCAGTATGAAGAACCAAACAGCACATCAGCTACACGTGATGTTTTCAATTTTTTGGGTGAGTCATACACGCCAGATATTCTCAACGCTATCCTCTCCCAATTAGAAACCGCTAGTCACTATCAGCAAAAAAACACCAATCCTAAATCGCCGAACACTATGGAAACAGCTAAAAACTTAAGTGATTCGACGCAAACTCTACAAAAAAGAAAGTGGACAATTTTGTCTTTGTTGTATCAGTTAGTTGGCCGGTTGCCCTACTTTATGAGGCGAAGAATTTTCAAGCTTTACAACTCGCTAACCTCAAGGTCACAATCAAAACCAAAAGGGACCCTTTAGATAGTGGGAAACTCGCTCAAGACGATAATGCCCCTAGGTCCAAATAGCGGCACGACAACTAAGCCAGATGAAGAGACCTTTGCAGGATTTGTGCAGTCTCTTGGTCGAAACACACCAGAAGGCAGCAATCCAGGTGTCTACGTCTTTCTAGATTTTGACAACGACCCCTCCGACAAGCTACCGAAGAACGATGTAAGAGCGCCTGCTGTATTAGTTCGGCAAGAACCAAGCGTTGTCAGGCCGCAAAACTACAGAACTGATTACCTCAAACACATGAGTATGGTGATTGATGTTGGCCGATCACCCTTTGCGTCAAAGTCCAGAATTAACTGGCCTCAACGTTGGACCTTAGAACACCTAATCTCACCTAAGATCGCCAGCAGTGAAAGAATCGATCGTTTCGCAATAATCAACGCCAACAAAATGAGCTTTGCTAAGGGAGAGCTTTACACCCTCCGCAGAATCGCCGCCCAGAAATCCACAAACATAGATGTCTGGGGTTTTGATTGGGACATGCCTTGGTTTAGAAGGGCCACTAAGGCTTTTGAGGAATTATTGATTCCCCTAAAACATGGTTTTGGAATCAAACCATCTGCGATCCAGGGTTGGTTTAGATCCCCACTTTCTTTCAAGGGAACTAGCGAAGACAAGCTTTCCACCCTGGCTTCCTATAAGTACGCGCTGGTGATTGAAAACAGCATCGAGTACATGTCAGAAAAACTCTTTGATTCTTTGTTTGCCGGCACTTTCCCCATATACGTGGGCCCAAACCCAGTTGATTTTGGAATACCTGAATATGTCGCCATTCACGCAAAGCCCGACATCAATTCGATAATGAAGGCCATTGAGCAAGCTAGGACAATTGACTTGGAATCTTGGAGATCTTCGGTACTTTCCTGGCTAAAGTCTGAAGGTGTTGAACAGGCCTGGTCTGGGCCATTTGTGACTCAGCAAATTATTGACAGAATCGATGAGTCTCTGCGTCCTCTTTAAGTGAGGACAAAGAGGGGCTGTGCAATTTTCTACATTTCTATAGACCCTCAGGGGGGTCTTTAGACTTTCACCCATATTTGTTTTCCACATCCAGTGCCCAACAGATCACTGACTAGTGGCTCCTTTAGCCTTCATTTACCCACAGCTGTCTCCACAGGTAAAGGTCAGTTATTAGAGTGTTTCCCCAGGTTTATCCACAGCTTTATACACACCGTGGCTTTATCGATAGTTGTCAGTGGTGGATGCTAGACAGGTCAGTAAGCGCAAGCTTTTACCCGAAAAACTCATTTCCATTCAGGAGCACTAAATGTCATTGGCGCCAGTACTTCCGGTTGAACCCGGGCGCTCAACTGACCGAGTTTTACCGCACGATCTTCTCGCAGAACAAAGCACTTTGGGTGCCATGCTTCTTTCCCAAGAAGCAGTAGCGGAAGTTTTTGAACATATCCGAGGAAACGATTTCTACGCACCAAAACACCAGATTGTCTTTGATGCATTGCTAACTCTTTACGGAATGGGTGAACCAACCGACGTCATTACCGTTACTGATCAATTAGTAAAAACTGGAACCCTAGTGCGCGCAGGTGGTGCTGACTACCTTCACACACTTACTAGTACTGTTCCAACTGCAGCAAACGCAGCCTTCTACGCAAAGATCGTTCAGGAAAAAGCAACACTACGAAGACTGGTTGAAGTTGGAACAAGAATTGCACAGCTTGGCTACGCCAACGAGGGTGAAGTCGAGTCACTTGTAAACCAAGCGCAGGAAGATGTTTATGCCGTAACTCGCACTGGCTCCAGCGAAGACTATGTTGCACTAAATGACTCCATAGAAGCGGCCATTGCCGAAATTGAAGCAGCATCTGCCAAAGATGGAGATTTGGTTGGTGTTCCAACTGGTTTTACAGAACTTGACGCACTAACAAATGGTTTGCACCCAGGTCAACTAATTATTGTTGCCGCTCGACCTGCGATGGGTAAGTCAACATTTGCGCTTGACCTAGCTCGCAACGCGGCTATCAAGTCAGACAAGCCAACGCTTTTCTTCTCGCTTGAAATGGGTCGAGCAGAAATTGCCATGAGAATGCTTTCTGCGGAATCGATGATTCCGTTGCAGTCAATGCGTAAAGGAAACATCGCAGACAGCGACTGGACCAAGTTGGCACAGGTCCGCGGAAACATCAACGACGCGCCTCTTTACATTGACGATTCACCAAACATGACCCTTGCCGAAATTCGCGCGAAGTGCCGAAGACTTGCAGGGCGAGTTGGTTTGAAGATGGTGATCATCGACTACTTGCAGCTACTTACCTCTGGAAAGAAAGTTGAGTCTAGACAGCAGGAGGTTAGTGAATTCTCTCGTGCTCTCAAGCTGCTCTCGAAAGAACTAGGTATTCCAGTTGTCGCATTGTCACAGCTGAACCGTCAAGCGGAGCAGACAAAGGATAAGAAGCCAGAACTTTCTCACCTACGTGAATCCGGATCGCTGGAACAAGACGCTGACGTTGTTGTTTTGCTTCACCGTGAAGCAGCAGGTGACACCGATCACCCAAGAGCGGGAGAAGCAGACCTTATTCTGGCCAAGCAGCGCTCGGGTCCTACCGGAACAGTCGTTGTTGCCTTCCAGGGTAACTACTCACGCTTTGTAAACATGAAGAACTAGCAAGAATCTCATCTTGCAGAAAGTTTTTGGCGTAAAGGCAGTAATTTTTGTTGCTGTTGGACTTTTTATTACTTTCACTCAGTCGCACTCAGCTTCAACAGGCTTATTCGCCCTAGCTATTTTTGGAATTGGATTAGCGGGAGCTAACATCGCGGCAACCATCTGGGGCGAAAGAAATTACCTATCGGTCGAGTCACTTCCTCTGACTCTTATCTCCTTAGCTGTTGGTTTGTTTGCGGCGCTAATCCCCCAAACCGATCCAACTGCTCAAGCGTTAGCGTTTGTCTACTTAGTCGCTGGCTGGGCAGTTATTGCTGGCGCGCTCGAGCTATATCTTGCAAATCGAAATGGTTTTAGAACACGTGCTGGCAAGGATGGGTTGATCACTGCAGTTCTTGGCTTAGCTCTTGGATTGCTTTTTCTGATTGCACCACTAGATATCGTTAGCGCTGTTGGTTTCTTTGGAGCATATTTAGTTATCTGCGGTGTGCATTTAGGCATTGCTGCTCTAACCCCACAGAAATAGCTTTAGGCTTGGACTATGCCCAAGAAACTTACCGCTTCAACATTTCTAATCCTGTCTGCAGTCGCAGCAGTTTTCGTTGGAATTTTGGTCTTTTTTGGAGTGAGAAAAGTTGACATGGCGCTAATTGCGGCTGGAGTTACATTTATTGTTTCTTTGGTTGGAATAGCAACTCTGGCACTTATGGTTCCGGAGCAAAACAACGATCCAGACAAGCCCGTTCTTCGTTAGATCGACTCAGCTAATTTCTTGGCAAGCCCCGTGTAATCCTTCGGGGACAAGGAAAGCAATCTATCTTTTGATGCCTGAGGGATGTCTAGCTTCAAAACAAAATCAGCTAGATCTTCACGAGTGAGTCTTTTACCTCGACTCAGGTCTTTGAGTAGTTCGTAGGGGTTGGTGATCTCTGACTTACCGCTTGCAACATCGGCGCGAATAACAGTTTGGATAGCCTCTGCTAAAACCTCCCAGTTATCTGCCAAGTCCGCAGCGATTGCTGCGTCAGCAACCTTGATTTCCCCTAGGCCTTTGTGAATGTTATCTATTGCAACCAGCGAGTGACCAAAGCCAACCCCAACGTTTCTTTGTGCTGAGGAGTCAGATAAATCTCTTTGCATACGTGAAGTGACCAAGGTCTGGGCAAGGTTGTCTAGTACGGCGTTGGATAGCTCCAGGTTGGCTTCTGCGTTTTCAAACCTGATTGGGTTGATTTTGTGTGGCATGGTCGAAGAACCGGTTGCGCCCTTTACGGGGATCTGGGTGAAGTAACCAATGGATATGTAACTCCAGATATCGGTAGCTAGGTTGTGCAAGATTCTGTTGAAGTGAGTAACGCTCTGGTAAAGCTCTGCTTGCCAGTCATGCGATTCAATCTGGGTGGTTAGTGGGTTGAACTCAAGACCAAGTGACTCGACAAACTTCTTTGCGAATGCTTGCCAGTCAAAATCAGGTACCGCAACCATGTGTGCGGAGTAGGTTCCAGTAGCGCCAGAGAATTTGCCAAGGTAGCTCGTTTTTTCAATTCGAGCAATTTGTCTTAGGAGCCTGTGAACAAAGACCGCCATTTCTTTACCCATGGTGGTTGGGGTTGCCGGTTGGCCATGTGTTCTAGAAAGCATTGCAACGCCAGCCGAGGACTTAGCTAGTTGGGAAAGTTCTTGAACCAAAGCTTTGGCTTTTGGTAGCCAGACTGTGTTTACGGCTTCCTTGATGGTCAGAGCGTAGGAGAGATTATTGATGTCTTCGCTGGTAGCTGCGAAGTGAGTTAGCTCGTGTAAGTCTTTGCGATCTAGTTTGGTGAGTTTATCTCTAACAAAGTACTCGATTGCTTTGACGTCATGTTTGGTTGTGGCTTCAATAGCGGCCAACGCTTGTACATCTTCGTCACCGAAGTCTTCAAAGGCTTTTCTTAGAGCTTTGGACTGTTCTTCGGTGACATACCTGTCACGACCAAAGATCTCTGAGTTTGCAAGCAGCAAGAGCCATTCGATTTCGACTTGGACCCTAGCTCGGTTTAGACCCGCTTCGGAAAGCAATAGTGAAAGCTCAGAAACGGCCGATGCGTAACGACCGTCTAGCGGGCTAATTGGCTGCGAAGAAAGGCTCACCGAACTATTCTGGCGCATCTAGGGGTGTTATAGCCTTCGGGCTTTCAACAATTTGCCAATTCGATGCCAAAAATCTAGTCAAACAGCGCAGAGTAATTGCGTGGACCAGATTCAGTTTCAAATTGAGCAAAGCCTCTATCGAATTAGGCTTGCCAAGCCTGATCCTGGTTACTGGTGTGGAGCAGCTGCCTTAGTTGTTACCTCTCAACTTGCAGCTTTAGAGTCTGAACTAATTGCCCTAGGGCAATCCCTGAACTGGTGACTATTGAAAGCTACGGGGGAAATCCAGACATTGTCGCTACCCGCGAAGAGATACACCGCGTTGCTTTTGAAATAAAACTTGCCGCGGAGCAACTGGCAGCCTTTGGCTCGATCGAATCTTTGCTGTCTGATCCACTTCGTCAGATGCAGTATCGAGCGGCAACACTGAACGTGCTTGCCAAACTAGAGCACCTACACAGCAACTGCTTAGTTGTATCCGAACAGTACTTTTCGACAGAAGCCCGAATACATAGACGATTTGAGGTTCACTTTGTTCCAGCTCTTGCCGCGGTAGCCACCAACGTTGCGACAACTCTAGGGTGGAAATTAGACAACACTGTCTCTGCAACCAAGACGAGCACCTTCGCCACTCGTTCTCCAAATTCCATAACGCAACTACTAGATCGGTTATCCCAGGTGTCATCAAAAACGAAACCTACTATTGGCATTGACTTCTTCCAAACATCAGACCAAAGAACCGCAATTGTTTACATTCCTGGCACACAAACTCTAGGCCTTGGAGATGGATCAAATCCGCTTGATCTGCAATCCAACATTTTGGCAATGCAGGGTAACGGTTTGGCAGCTAGCGAGAGGGCAGTTCTGGAAGCTATGAAGCAAGCAGGAATTGTGGAAACCGACGAAGTGATATTTGTTGGTCACTCGCAAGGCGGCATGGTGGCGGGTAATCTCGCTCAGAATTCAGCCGGTTACATCGCCGCTGGTTTGGTCACTATCGGCGCTCCGATTGCGCAATTGAAATTATCCAAGGTCCCGGTGATGGCAATCGAGCATGTGAATGACCCAATCCCAAATGCATCCGGAAGAGTAAATCCACTAACCAAAAACTGGGTGACTATTCAACGCACTTCCCAAGCTTTTGAATCAGATGCTCCGATGCATTCGCATTCTTTGAAAAGTTACAAGAACACAACTCAAGAAGTGGATGCTTCGAAAAGTAAAGGAATTGTGAACATCAAGGAGCAGTTACTGTCTCAGGTTCGAGGAGCGCCTATTGGAAAGGCGATGGACTTTCTTATCTCTAGAGAATTCTAAGGATCTTGAAAATCCAGCGACCAATCAAGGAAGCAATCGAAATGATTACTGCACCTAAGATTGCCCAGCCCATGGACTCCACGGTGAGTCCCTCAGAAGTGAAGCCATCGATTGTGAAGATGTCGGATCCAATTTGAGATGAAAGCCAGGCAACAAATAGCAGTAGCGCTCCATTGATAACAAATGAGATCAGACCAAAAGTAAGAATGTAAAGCGGGAACGCCAGCACTTTGATAATCGGTGCGATTATCGCGTTTACTAAACCAAAGATTGCTCCAACAAGTAAGAAGGAACCAATTCGCTGCCAGAGCCCTTCACCACCGTAAGGAGTGAGAGTTATGGCTGGAATAAGGATTGTTGCAACCCATAGAGCTAGCGCGTTTATTGAGGTGGAGACAAAGAAACGAATCATTTTTCTATTGTCCCAGCATTAGAGCTAAATTAGAGCCTGTGACTACCTCGGCGGGCCGCGTGCCGCAAGTTCAGATGCTGTCTCCGGATGGCGTGTTTGAGGTGCCTAGCGAATACGCACACTATGGCAAATACATTGAAAAGCTAACCCTCGACGACTTTTTGAAGTTCTATCGCGACATGGCGCGAATTCGTCGCTTTGATAACGAGTGCACCGCCTTGCAACGCCAAGGCCAAATGGGCCTCTGGGTTCCAGCGGTAGGGCAAGAAGCTGCTCAAATCGGATCAGGTTACGCCGTTGGCAAGAACGACCACATGTTTCCTAGCTACCGAGAGCACGGGGTGGCAATAACCCACGGAATTGATTTGATGTCAATCATCAAGATGATGCGCGGTGTGAATCATGGTGGCTGGAATCCTGAAGAAACCAGGTTTCATCTTTATGCAATCGTTTTAGGAACCCAGGTGCTGCACGCCGCTGGTTATGCCATGGGTGTCAACTTCGATGGCAATGTTGGTACCGGTGACCCGGAGGTAGACCAAGCAGTAATAACTTACTTCGGTGATGGCGCAACCGCCGAAGGTGATGTTAGCGAAGCCCTCTTGTTTGCCGCGGTCAACAAGTCACCTTTGGTTTTCTTTTGCCAGAACAATCAGTGGGCCATTAGCTCGCCAGTATCTGCCCAAACGGTAGTTCCCCTGTATCTTCGTGGCGAAGGATTTGGGGTACCTGGAATCCAAGTTGATGGCAACGATGTTTTGGCTTGCTACGCAGTAACGGCCAAACACATGGATGATGCTAGAAACGGCCTTGGTCCATCTCTGATTGAGGCACTCACCTATCGAGTCGGAGCTCACACCACAAGCGATGACCCTTCCAAATACCGCCCCCAGGAAGAAACTGATTACTGGATTGCCCGCGACCCAATCACCCGTTTTGAAAAGTTCCTTCGCCGACAAGGTGTCGGCGACGAGTTCTTCCAAGAGGTCGCTCAAGCCGGCGATGAGCTAGCAACTCAAATTCGTGAAGCTACCTTTGCTATGCCTAACCCACCACTTGAGAACATTTTCAAGCACGTTTATACAGATCCACACCCGCTGGTTCAAGAGCAGCAAGCATGGCTTGAAAACTACGAATCCTCATTTGAAGAGGACTCCAAATGACCAACACAGCTGAAATGAGTATTGCCAAAGCGATTAACGCCGGCATTCAAAAGCAAATGCAAAAAGATTCCAAGGTGTTGGTCTTTGGAGAAGATGTTGCAGAACTTGGTGGTGTGTTTAGAGTCACCGAAGGATTACTAGCCGAGTTTGGAAACCAAAAAGTTTTCAACTCTCCTATTGCCGAATCTGGAATCGTTGGCACTGCAATCGGTCTTGCTATGCGCGGCTACAGACCGGTAGCGGAGATTCAGTTTGAAGGTTTTGTTTATCCGGCATTCGATCAAATTGTTTCTCAACTTGCGAAGCTAACTAACAGATCCGAAGGCCATTTGAGCATGCCGGTAGTTATTCGCATTCCTTATGGTGGAGGAATCGGTGCTGTCGAGCATCACAGTGAATCCCCCGAAGCATATTTTGCTCACACGCCAGGACTAAGAGTTATCAGCCCTTCAAATCCAAACGATGCATACTGGATGATTCAGCAAGCAATTGAATCAAATGATCCAGTAATCTTTTTTGAACCAAAGAGGCGCTACTGGCTCAAGGGAACAGTGAATCTAGATACACCACCAGCCACCATGCACCAGGCAAAAGTTTTGCGCGAGGGAACCCAAGTCACTCTTGTTAGCTACGGACCGATGGTTGTCACCGCGTTGCAGGCTGCAGATCTTGCCACCGCTGAGGGAATCAGCTTGGAGGTAATTGATCTTCGATCAATTTCGCCAATTGATTTTCCAACTATCTTGAACTCCGTTAGAAAAACAGGCCGTCTGGTTATTGCCTCAGAAGCTTCAACTTCATACTCGGTTGCATCTGAAGTGGCCGCAAGGGTGGCCGAATTGGCCTTTTATAGCCTTGAGGCACCCGTTCTAAGAGTTGGAAGCTTCGATGTGCCATATCCACCTGCCAAACTTGAAGAACTGTTCCTACCCGACGCCGATCGGATCCTGGAAGCAGTAGATCGCTCGCTCGCCTACTAAGAAAGGGTAAGAAGATGTCACTTGCAGTATTCAACTTGCCCGATGTTGGCGAAGGTCTAACTGAAGCCGAAATTGTTTCTTGGAAAGTTGCCGCTGGCGACCAGGTAACAGTGAACCAAATAATTTGCGAAATTGAAACCGCAAAATCAATCGTTGAGTTACCTTGTCCGTTTGCAGGAACAATCGAAAAGCTCTTCGCTAAAGAAGGCGACACTGTCTTGGTCGGCAACCCAATCATTTCTGTGCAAGCCGAAGGGAACATCCTGGTGGCAGGTCCTGCCACCAGCTCTATTCCGATAATTAGCGAGTCTGACACCATGCACGAAGCCGTTGCCGATGTTGCCTCATCGGTTGCATCAGATGAAACCAAGCCCAACTTGGTGGGCTATGGTTCTGCAGGTCACGGCGCAACCAGACGCAAACGCTCTGGCGCTGTTGCTGCAGCATCTTTGGCAAGCGCGATCCCAACTGCCACTTCTGCGATTCCATCAGCGCTAAGTGGTGACGTAATTGCAAAGCCACCAATTCGAAAACTTGCCAAGGATCTAAACGTTGATCTTTCTAAAGTTGCAGCTACCGGTCCAGCCGGTGAAATCACCCGGGAAGATGTAGTCAATGCCGCAACACAAGCATCAGTGTTTAGAAACCTAACTACACCTGCGATTCCGTCGGAGCGCGAAGAGCGCATTCCAGTCAAGGGTGTTAGAAAAGCAATTGCAACAGCAATGGTGCAGTCTGCCTTCACTGCACCGCACGTTTCGATCTTTGTTGATGTTGATGCCACAAGAACCATGGAATACGTAAAGAGACTGAAAGCATCAACTGACTTTGCTGGCGTGAAAGTCACCCCTTTGCTTCTTATGGCAAAGGCAATGATGTGGGCGGTTAGAAGAAACCCAACAGTTAACTCCACCTGGACAGACAAAGAAATCATTGTTCACAACTTCGTAAACTTTGGTGTTGCTGCTGCAACACCACGTGGCCTGATTGTTCCAAACATCAAGGATGCTGATCGGATGTCGATGCTAGAACTGGCTCGACAGCTTGAATTGCTTGCAGCCACAGCTCGTGAGGGAAAAACCACACCCGAAGACATGAAAGATGGAACCATCACCATCACCAACATTGGCGTCTTCGGTGTTGACACTGGAACACCAATTCTGAACCCAGGTCAGGTTGCCATTGTTGCCCTTGGCTCTATCCGCCCAAAGCCATGGGTTGTGAACAACGAAATTGTGATTCGCCAGGTGACCACAATTGGTGCCACCTTCGATCACCGCGTAGTTGATGGCGATGTTGCGTCAAGATTTGTTCAAGATGTAGCATCGGTAATCGAAGAACCGGCACTTCTGCTGGACTAGAGAGCGATAAATGCATGGCAGAGAAGGTAACTGGCCCAGCATCGTATTTTCCTTCGATTGAGGCGAAGTACGGAAAGCCAATCGAGCACTGGATGAAAGAGCTCAAGAAAGTCATCAAGCTAACTCACGTGGAGCAAGTAGCTCACCTAAAGACAAACTTTGAAATGGGCCATGGGCATGCCAACGCCATTGTTGCCGTGTTCCGGAAAAAGAACGGGTTATAGACCTCACTATCTTTATTGACAATCATTATCAATAAGTGTTATGCTCGGGTTATGAAAACTAAAAGCCTTGCCTTAGCAACCGCCACAGTCCTACTTCTAGCAGGCTGTGCAGCCACTGATTCGACCACAGATGCCACCGATGAGCCCTTTGCAGGGCTCACCATTGTTTCTTCCACCAACGTCTGGGGCGATGTCGCCTCATCTGTAGGTGGGGACCTAGTTCAGGTGGTCTCAATCATCGATAGCTTCTCCCAGGACCCACACTCCTACGAGGCATCCGCCAGAGACCAACTTGCTGTCAACGATGCCGATGTAGTTGTTGCCAACGGCGGCGGCTATGACTCTTTCATTGACACCCTGGCTGAGGCCGCTGGCAACAGCAACATTGTTTATGCCTACCTACCCGAAGAGGGCAAAGAAGAGGACCACGCTGCAGAAGAGGACCACGCTGCGGAAGAAGGCGACCACGACCACGACCACGATCATGCTCACGGTAACGAACACGTTTGGTACGACTTCCACGTGGTGGAGGATTTTGCAGCTCGACTAGCAGAGCAGCTAAAGACTTTGGATCCAGACAATGCTGCGCAATACACAGCAAACCTTGAAGAGTTTCTAGTTGGAATTGAATCCTTAGAAGAACGTGCAGCTGCTGTTGCTGGTTCTGTTTCCGGCGCGAAGGTAATTTCATCAGAGCCAGTGGCCGACTACCTACTTGCTGAGCTAGGTCTTGCAAACATTACGCCTGAGTCCTTCTCTCAAGCAATCGAGGAAGAGCTGGATGTCTCTCCTGCGGATCTACTAGAAATTCAGAATCTGATTTCAACAAACTCGGTCGACCTGTTCGTTGTGAACATCCAAACCGGATCAGTTCAGATTGATGCACTGGTTGAACTCGCGGAAGCGAGCGGGGTAGCTGTAATACAGGTGAGCGAGCTTTTGCCTGAAGGCTTAGGCTATCTCGCATGGATGGAACAAAATATCTCCGCAATTGAGGCAGGTCTAAAGTAATTACTTCCTCCAACGAGGCCGTACTACAGGTCAAAAACGCAAGCCTTAGTTTTGCAGCCAAGAATGTTTGGAGCAATCTAGACCTGAGTGTAAAACCGGGTGAGTTCATTGCGGCTATAGGAGCGAATGCTTCAGGAAAGACAGTGCTACTAAAAGCAATTTTGGGGCAGCTTGCTTTATCTGCTGGATCAATTGAACTATTTGGCGAACCGGTTCGTCACGGCTCCAGAAACGTTGGCTACATCCCCCAACATCGCCAAACTGATAACGGCTTACCACTTCGCGCCAGAGATCTACTTCGAATGGGACTAGATGGTCACCGCTTTGGTTTGCCACTGCCTTCCCCAAAAACCAACAAACGAATTGCAGAAGTTTTAGAAATGGTCGGAGCAACCGATATTGCTAACACTCCAATAGGTCAACTTTCCGGTGGGCAACTACAGCGCATTCGAGTTGCTCAAGCAGTTATCGATAAGCCGAAGTTGATCTTGGCGGATGAGCCACTCAGTGCACTTGATCTCAAGCAACAGTCAGTTGTTGCCGAGCTCATAAACAACCAGCGCCAACTAAGTGGCGCTGCAGTGTTGTTTGTTACGCATGATGTGAACCCGGTTCTTGATTACATCGACAGGGTGCTGTATTTGGCTAACGGAAAGTTCCGAATTGGAACTCCAGATGAAGTTTTGAGATCCGATGTTTTGTCTAAGCTCTACGGCCGCGATGTGGATGTTGTTAGAAATCAGGGACGGATTGCAGTTTTAGGTTCTTCAAACCACGATCATCACGAGAATGAGAAGTGGATCTAATGGACAGATTGTTTGACTTCTCTGATTACGACCAGCTAATTCCGCTGGTTCAAAACTCTCTCATTGCCGGTGCACTGCTTGGACTCATGGGTGGGCTAATTGGTGTTTTCGTAATGACAAGAGACATGTCCTTTGCGGTCCATGGCATCAGCGAACTGTCTTTTGCAGGCGCTGCGCTGGCTTTACTGTTTGGACTAAACATTGCACTCGGTGCAACTCTTGGCTCGATAGTTGCCGCGGTAATCATTGCCATCATGGGATCTCGGGCTAAGGATAGAAACTCAATCATTGCCGTGCTGATGCCTTTTGGTCTCGGAATTGGAATCTTGGCACTTGCTCTATATGAGGGAAGAGCCGCCAACAAGTTTGGGTTGCTTACCGGGCAGATTATTGCAGTTGACGACCCTCATGTTTTCTGGCTGATCGCCACATCAGTTGTTGTGGTGAGCGCCTTGCTAGTTATCTGGCGGCCACTATCTTTTGCCAGCTTGGATCTGGAAGTTGCTGAAGCCAGAGCGGTGCCTACCAAGACTCTTGGAATTGTCTTTATGCTGTTACTGGCCTTGGCGGTAGCGGCATCAGTTCAGGTAGTTGGAGCACTGCTAGTGATGACCTTGCTTGTTACACCCGCAGCAGCAGCGCTTAGACTAACTTCCTCTCCAGTATTGGTTCCAGTTCTAAGTGTTAGCTTTGCGGTGGTATCTGTAGTGGGGGGAATATTGCTGGCCCTTGGAGGCGGGTTACCAATTAGCCCGTACGTTACAACTTTGTCTTTTGCAATCTATTTGGTTGCGAGAGCTATTGAAAAATCTAAGTCTTGGAAAGTGGTGAAGTAAATGTCACAAGGGATAAAGCGCAACACTTGGCAAAAATCCGCCGTCAAGGAAGCTCTTTCTGAGTCCGCTGGTTTTTGTTCTGCTCAACAATTACATTCATCGCTCAAAGACAAAGGTCCAGCAATCGGTCTGGCAACTGTTTACCGCGCGCTAAGTGATTTAGTTTCTGTTGGTGAAGCAGATTCTTTGCAATCCACCGATGGAGAGATGCTCTATCGAGCCTGTGGTGGTGGACACCACCATCACTTGATTTGCCGCAACTGCGGCAAGACTGTCGAGATTGAAGCGAACAAACTTGAATCCTGGGCAGACCAGGTTGCAAGAGATCACGGTTTTTCTAATTCGAGTCACGTGATTGATATCTTTGGCGACTGCTCTAGTTGCAGAAAGAAACTAGCAAAGTAGTTCCAATCAACGTGAGTGTGTAGTTTCTTTCCATACGGCAACTTATTGAGGTTTGTTAGGATTCGAGCATGTCGGAAACTGCGGATGCCTCTGTTCTTGTATTGACCAGTCGGCTTCGCCCTGGATTGGATGGCGGTCATACCGTCTCCACTCTTCAACGAGCAATGCTCCTTGCAAGTTCTGGATTGCCGGTGACTCTTGTCACGGTTGATCTTCATCCTAACTACCAGCCGTTCTTGGATAAGTTTCGCTCCATCGGCCTAGCTACTGACAAAACTAAAATTCGAAACTTTCTCGAAGAGGTTCGCAGATCACCAGAAATTCTTCGTAAGGCAGCTAACCCGTCCCTCGAAGCCAATTTGTCCAACAAAGAAGTAGTTGCTGACGAAGTTGAGCTAGATGACCAAGGCGTTGCATGGCGACAGGTATCGCGACTGTCAGATGGGGCAATTGCTTACACAGACTTTTTTGACAGCAATGGTTTTTTACTTTTCAGATTGCCGTTTGTTGAGCAAGCTGATTGGTGGAGAGCTCCGATAGTTATCGAAATCTTCGACGCCGCTGATAACAAACAGAACCCAACCCGCGTTGGCGGCCTTGCGGGTTTTGGAGCTTTGTATCGGGCTTGGTGGGATGTTGTAGTTTCGCAAACTCGCGAATTAATACCCGCCGCTCCGGTTGTTGCAATTGCAGAAGCTAGACAGGTGGGTGAGCTTTTTCTTGGTTATCAGGGTGTATACCTAGTTCACACCGTTCACAGCTCACACACTCTAGCTCCGCATAACTGGGATAGCCCGATGGATAAAATCTGGAGCGAATGGCTTAGTGGCGCGCACAAATACGACGCAGTTGTCTGGTTGAGCGAGCAACAGAACTTGGATGTTGAAAAGCGCTTAGGTAAAACAGAGATGCTAAGTTTCGTGATTCCAAACCCGCCAACTATTCCGGCGGATTCGGAAAGCATTTTGAATGCAATTGCTAGCGGAGATCCTACGAAGCCGCTTCGAGCAATCATGATCACGCGACTTGTTTCTGTGAAAAGAGTTGATCATGCGATTAGGGCTTGGCAGAAAGTTGTTCAATCACTTCCCGAAGCCAAGTTAGATATCTATGGCGACGGTCCAGAAAAAGATCAACTCCAGAAGCTGATTGCCTTACTAGGGCTTGAAGATAAAGTCACTTTGCACGGCTACCTGGAAAACGCGCGCGAGCAAGCTCGCACCGCTATCTGTCATATCCTGACAAGCAGCTACGAGGGCCAAGCCCTGGCGATTGCAGAGGCCATGGCTCTTGGCTGCCCATCGATTTCTTACGATATCTCGTATGGACCGCCAGAAATGATTTCCGATGGGCAATCTGGGCTCTTGGTGCCAAGTGGCGACATTGATGCTCTGGCCAGTGAAATAATCAAGGTCCTTGGGGACCCAAAGCTTGCCTCGAAAATCTCGGCCGAGGCCATTAAATGGGCCAAATCAGCTGGTCCCGAGAAGACCCTTCATTCTTGGCAAAATCTGCTCACCCAAATCACTGCCGCAGGGCCCAGGTCAGGGCTCTAGGCCTCAGAAAAAAGTTGCAAACACGTCAGAAATTGGCCTAGACTGGCATGAGTTGTGAGGGTTTATTCACAAATCAAATAAAAGCTTTCAAGCAAATTTTTCTTTGTTTTGGCTTGTTTTGCCCAGTAGGAGGAACAAATGGCAGCTTACTGCCAGGTAACTGAGACCAAACCACAGTTTGGCCATGCCGTTTCGCACGCTCAGAACAAGACCAAGCGCCGCTTTAACCCAAACATCCAGAAGAAGACTTACTTCGTTCCTTCTCTAAAGAGAAACGTAACTTTGCAACTATCCGCTCGCGGAATCAAGGTCATCGATGCCCGTGGCATCGAGTCTGTGGTTAGCGAAATCCTTGCCCGCGGCGAGAAGATCTAAGGACAGCTAAATGGCCAAAGAAAAGGACATCCGTCCAATCATTAAGATGCGTTCCACTGCTGGCACCGGATACACCTATGTCACCAAGAAGAACCGTCGTAATGACCCAGACCGCATTACTTTGAAAAAGTATGACCCTGTTGTGCGCAAGCACGTTGAATTTCGCGAGGAGCGCTAAAAATGGCCAAGAAAAGCAAGATTGCCCGTAACGAGCAGCGCAAGATCGTGGTTGAGCGCTACGCAGAGCAGCGTCTAGCCCTGAAAAAGGCCCTAGTAGACCCTAATTCCACCGATGCCCAGCGCGAGGAAGCTCGCCTAGGACTGCAGAAGCTTCCAAGGAACGCTTCCCCGGTAAGACTTCGTAACCGCGACTCAATCGACGGAAGATCCAGGGGAGTTTTGGCCAAATTTGGCGTTTCCCGCATCAGATTCCGCGATATGGCGCACCGAGGCGAGTTGCCAGGCATTACCAAGTCCAGCTGGTAGTTTTTAGCCATAGCAACACGCCGTCTCGAAATAAAGGGTCCAGGCCAGTAGGCCGCCGTTAGATTGATTCGGACATCAAGTCACGTAGAGATCGTCCAGGAGGACCACATGAACAAGAGCGAACTAGTAGCTGCAATCGCAGATAGCACTGGCGAGTCACAGGCTGCCGTAAACCGCATTGTTGACGCAATGTTTGACACTATTGCCAAGGAAATCAGGAAGGGCACCAAAGTGACCATTCCAGGTTGGCTATCAGTAGAGAAGGGCTTCCGTGCAGCACGTGCGGGCCGTAACCCACAGACTGGTGCAACAATCCAGATTGCAGCCTCAAACACCGTAAAGGTATCTGCAGGTTCCAAGCTAAAGGCTTCAGTCAAGTAACTTACATTCTTGAAGAAAAAGGCATCGGCTTCGGTCGGTGCCTTTTTCATTACTTTCAATCAAAAGGCTACGCAATGAACAACTCTCTAAAAGGCAACCTCTTGGTTATTGGCCAATTCTTACTGCTTGGGTTGCTGATTTTCTACCCATCAAACTCAATCAACTACGGGCCCTTTACGCTCACAGTAACTATTGCAATAGCAGTGCTACTTGCTATGGGGGTTGTGATTCTTGGGCTTTCTTTCTTGGCTCTTGGAAAATCGCTTACCGCCCATCCAATTCCAGCAAAACAAGGCGAGTTAGTTACTGATGGTTTGTATCGAATTGCTAGGCACCCAATTTACACGGGCGTGCTAGCCATTGGTTTGGCTATGGCCCTAAGTGGTGGCTTGTTTCCGCACATGTTGTTTTTCATAGCCCTTGTTGCTCTGCTCAATTACAAGGCAAGTTTTGAAGAGCAACTACTTCGTGCAAGATACGTGGACTACGCAAGCTACGCGGAGAAAACCGGCAGGTTTTTACCTAAGCTTAAAAGGTGACCTTACTTCAAAACCGCTTTCTAGCTGCAAGCTTGGTTGGCATCTCCGGCCTGTTGGTTGCAATCATGTTCGGTCTTGTTATTGGCGGCGGCGCTGATCCCCTGCAGTTTTCTGACCCAGGTCCACTAATTCGCTTCGGAACCCCGATAGCTAAAGGCCTCATGAATCTAGCGATGGCTATGGCCATCGGGACATTGGTTTTGGCGGCCTTTGCGGCTAACGATAAATCCGCTGTTTTGCGCAAGCTACTAAACCTGTCGGCTATTTCCGCTGCGGCATGGGTTCTTATTGGCTCCGCACACTTTCTACTGAGCTTTATCTCAGTATCTGGAGCAAGTTTTTCCGTTGACCCTAGCTTTAGCCAGGGCTTGTTTGTTTACGCAACTGAGATAGAACTAGGTATTTCCTTTGGGCTAAATCTCCTGGCAGCGCTCGCGATAGCAACACTGGCGTTGATGGTTAGCTCACTTACCAGTACTGCCCTAACGGCAGCCCTAGGGCTTGCTAGCTTGATTCCCCTAGCCCTGATTGGCCACGCTTCGGGAACAGAGAATCACTCGCTTGCGGTGAACTCGCTCGGTATGCACCTAGTTGGAATTGTTATCTGGGTTGGGGGCCTGATTGCCTTGTTTGCCATTCGCCCCGAACTTCAGGGAAATTCCAAGCCGTTGGCTTTGCGCTATTCCTCGCTGGCGCTAGCAAGCTTTGCACTGGTCGCCATATCAGGCATTGGATCTAGTTATGTCCGACTGCCTAGTTTTGAAAGCCTGGCAAGTCCTTACGGGGCTCTCTTGATTCTAAAGGCAGTGCTATTGATTGCCCTTGGAGTATTTGGTGCTATTTATCGCAGGGGGATACTTGCAAAGATAGACCAGAAGGGTTCGTTTTTTAAGCTAGCTCTTCTTGAGATATCAGTTATGGGCTTGGCCGTTGGCACAGGCACCGCTCTTGCTCGAACCGCACCCCCTGTTGAACAAGGGGAATTTGTGGTTCCCACCCCAGCTCAGTTTCTTACGGGTGAGATGCTTCCTCCTGAACTGACCCTCGAGGCTTTTTTGACTGTTACCAAGGTCGATATTCTCTGGCTAATAATTGCCTTGGCTGCCATGGGTGCATATCTACTTGGCGTAAGGGTTCTAAAGCTCCGCGGGGATAGCTGGCCAATAGCTAGAACGGTTTCTTGGCTGGCAGGCATGCTGCTACTTATCTACACAACTAGCGGTGCCTTGAACGCTTATCAGGAGTATCTATTCAGTGTCCACATGATCGCCCACATGAGCCTGACGATGGCAATACCGGTGCTGTTGGTTCCAGGAGCACCTGTGACGCTATTGATGCGGGCGGTTCATAAACGGCCTGATGAGTCCAGGGGGGTTAGAGAATGGGTGCTCTGGGCCGTTCACACCAAGCCTGCGATGTTTGTCGCACACCCCGCTTTCGCGGCAGTGAACTTTGCTGCCTCCTTGGTTATTTTCTACTTCACGCCCATTTTTGATTGGGCCACTCGCGAACATATCGGGCACCAGTGGATGATTGTTCATTTTCTGATTACCGGATACCTGTTTGTTCAGTCACTAATTGGAATTGATCCAGGGCCTGCCAGAGTCGGCTATCCGTTCCGGATCATTACTCTCATTCTCGTAATGGCCTTCCACGCCTTCTTTGGACTTGCTTTGATGACAGGGTCTGGATTGCTGCTTCCCGATTGGTTTGGAGCTATGGGCCGTACCTGGGGTCTTCCACCTTTGGAAGATCAGCAAAACGGTGGAGCAATCGCATGGGCAATTGGCGAGCTTCCAACTATCGCGCTCGCGATAATTGTGTCTTGGCAATGGTTCAAGTCTGACCGCAGGGATTCGGTCAGATTAGACCGCGCTTCTGATCGGAGCGGAAATAAAGACCTCGATAGTTACAACCAGATGCTAGATCGCATCAACCAAAGGCCCTAGATGCAATCTGTGACACTCTCTGTTGAGCAGCAGAATCTTTTCGATTACATCGAGCAGTCTGAAAACAACATCTTCATTACCGGCCGAGCTGGAACTGGAAAATCAACGCTACTTAGCTACTTGGTCGAAAATACCAAAAAGAATGTGGCGGTTTGTGCTCCAACTGGAGTTGCAGCGCTAAACGTTGGCGGAGTAACCATTCACTCGCTATTTGGTTTTCCTTTTGGAATTCTGGCCGATCAAGATCTCGCACGGCACATGAACAAGCGAACTAGAGAGGTTCTTGCCGCATTGGATGTTTTGATAATCGACGAAGTCTCGATGGTCAATGCTGATTTGATGGACGCAATCTCTAGAGCTATGGGAATAGCAAGGGGCAGAAGAAAACTGCCCTTCGGTGGAGCTCAGGTTGTTATGTTCGGAGATCCTTATCAACTCTCCCCAGTTCCTGGAAACAACGAAGAGCGAAACTACATGAGCGAGAACTACCAATCCATTTGGTTTTTTGATGCAAAAGTCTGGCGCGAAGATTCACTAGAAAGATTCGAGCTAGGCGAAATCTTCCGTCAGTCTGATGAAGATTTCAAAACTATATTGAATGCGATTCGAGTTGGCGAAGTCGAGCAGCACATGCTCGATACATTGAACGCTGCTGGAAACAGATTCCCTTCACACGAGGAAATCATTCGTCTAGCGACCATCAACGCAAGCGTTGACAAAACAAACAAAGAGCGAATGAATAAGCTCACCACCAAGCCGAAGACTTTCGAAGCGATCTTTAGTGCAAGTGATGAAAGTGCATTTGGAAGAACACTTCCTGCAGAACCTTTACTTGAACTAAAAGTTGGTGCCCAAGTCATGTTCATAAAAAACGATGACGGCAAAAGAACGGCCGATGGATTAGTTCGACGCTGGGTCAATGGAACTATTGGAAAAGTAGTTGACATGCCATCAAGTGGTGGAGTGGTTGTTGAAGTTGATGGCGAACGACTAGATGTTGGAAAAGCCACTTGGGAAAAAGTCCGTTACGAAATCGACGAAGAGTTTGATGAAGAAACTGGCCGCGTAAAAGAAGTGCTAGTAACTATTCCTCTGGCTGAGTATCAACAGATTCCACTGCGTCTTGCATGGTCGGTAACAATTCACAAATCTCAAGGTCAGACCTACGACGAAGCAGTTATTGATCTTGGCCGCGGAGCTTTTAGTCCTGGGCAAACTTATGTTGCCCTTTCTCGAATTCGCTCCTTGGAAGGGTTGTATTTGACTCGTGCGATTAGGCAGCAAGATGTAATGGTTGATAAAGACGTGATCAGGTTTATGAGCGGTGTCAAAACCGCACCGGTTGAAAAGCTGTTCTAGCCCAGCAGCCACCAGTTGATTGGCTGATGAAGCCTGGCTGCCCAGTCGCTTTCTTCGTGGGCGGTGCCAGGGAATATTCCATACATCAAGTCTTTATCTCGAACATATCCCCTAGCTTCAAAACCTTTGATGGCTTTGTTGTGAAAGGGAGGGTAGAACAAATCCAAACCTTCGGTTCCGCTGTCGGTATAGATCTTGTGCTTGCCAGGATTTGGAAGATACTTGGGAAGTTCTTGCGACATGTATTCGTGACCGATAATCCAGTGCGTTGAGAAGCAAAGCGCTGCTCCAAATAGATGCGGGTATTTGCTCATCAAATAAAGGGATGCAAGTCCTCCCATTGAACCGCCAGCGATTGCGGTTCGTTCCATCTGATGCTCGATGCCGTATTTTTCCAACACCATCGGCAAGATCTTCTTGGCAAGCAAAACGTTGTATTCACCGTTCATGGAGGTTTTATGAATTGGTTTGTATTCAAGAGGCAAGTTGTCAAAGATGTCTGGATGAGCTTCGACTATTTCCTTTGGGGCAAGTTCCAGCATTCTGGTGCCAGGACCTAGGCCGTGAACGGCAACAATAAGCGGTTGTGGATCAGCCTTGATTCTCTTGTCTCTAAGCGCATCAAGGATTCTCCACGGCGTATTAGTTGATGCAGTTCTAGGATCAAAGACATTCTTGCCATCGTGCATCATCAGAATTGGCGTATAGGAGACGACCTTTTCTGGAACCCAAACGTCAACGCGGTGGTTGTCAACTGTAAAGGTTTCGAGCTTTCCAAAAGCCATTGCGATCTTTTGCTTGCGAAGTTCTCTGAAGGCCATAAACAACGGAAAAGTGAAAGCCATCGCCGTTATCCCAGAAGCTAAGAAATAAAGCCACACTCGCTTCATGCCAAGCTTCCTTGCCTCGTAGAGCATGAAAACAACCAGTGCCAAAATCACAATAAGTAGATCCAGCGAGAGCACCCAGTCCACAGCCGAACCAAACCAGGCTTTGATGTAATCCTGACCTTCGAGGGAGGCTATGGCGTTAAACCACCATGCGGTAATAAGCCCGATGCCAGCTAAGACAAAGTAGATTCTGGCGCGCACTTCGTGACCGAACATGGTGATTCCCTTCCTCTGTAGTTATTACCCTAGCAACGCTTATCGAAGCGGTAATCTAGAGCAATGTTGATGTCAGATCGCGATATACGCGCAAGTATCGAAGCTGGGCTTATCGGCCTAGACCCTCTCGAGATGGGTTTACTCCAGCCAAGCTCAATCGATGTTCGATTAGACCGGTTCTTTAGATTGTTTGACAATCACAAGTACGCATTCATCGATCCTGCCGAGCAGCAGGACGAACTAACTCGTCTTATCGAAGTCGACCCTACCGAACCGTTTATTTTGCACCCCGGAGAATTTGTGCTTGGATCGACTTATGAGTTTGTAACACTGCCGGATGATGTTGCAGCAAGGTTAGAAGGTAAAAGCTCCCTTGGAAGACTCGGGCTGCTAACTCACTCAACAGCAGGATTTGTTGATCCAGGATTTAAGGGTCACGTAACCCTTGAGCTATCAAATGTTGCAACGCTGCCAATCAAGCTATGGCCAGGAATGAAGATTGGTCAGCTTTGCTTTTTCAAGCTGACATCGCCTTCAGAGCATCCTTACGGAAGCGAAAAGTACTCTTCAAGATATCAAGGACAGCGCGGACCAACAGCTTCTAGAAGTTACAAAAACTTCTATAGAACAGATGTCGGTAACGCTCCGCTAGAAAACTAGCTCGAGTAACTTACCTTCGGGTTTGGATTTACTCTCAGTAGTAGCGCCAATCCAACAACCAGAATCACCATCAGACCCAACACGCCGTAAATGGTTGTGTTTTCTTCTCCGGTGGCAACTGCTGCAATTGTGATTGCGGTTGCCCAGAAGAAACCCGATAGGAAGCTGATTGCGCGACCGGTGGTCTGATACAAACCAAACACTTCACCCTCGCGACCCTCAGGAGCGAACCTAGATACGAAGGTTCTAGAAGATGCCTGGGCTGGGCCTACAAACAAGCACAGCGCCAAACCACCAATCCAGTAAGTAATCTGACCAGCGTCGGCAAAGATAAAGACTCCAAACCCGGCGATTATCAAGCCAATTAGAGAACCTGCAATAACGTTTCGTGATCCAACGACATCGTCAATGCGACCACCAATTACAGCCCCAATACCGGCAACGATGTTGGCAGCCATACCGAAGATAATGATTTCGGTTTGAGTGAAACCAAAAGCAAGAGATCCAAGTACCGCTCCAAAGGTAAACACACCTGCTAGACCATCACGGTAAACAGCTGAGGAAATCAAGAACTTGAAAGTGTCTGGTGCTTGCTTGTATAGGCTCTTGAGTTGTTCCCATAGCTTGCCATAGGAAGCAAAAATACTTTCCTTAGGTGCATTCTTCTTTCCTTCAATTTCTGGAACCCTCAGTAGCAATGGGATAGAGAAAACTAGAGTCCAAACTGCACAGAACAAGAAAACCGTTCTAACTTCTAAACCGTCGGTAGCTGGAACACCAAACACGGTTGCTGGAAGAACAAAACCAAAGAGAGCAACAGCAAGCAGGATGATTCCTCCGAGGTAACCTAGTCCCCACGCGTAGCCTGAGATTCGACCAATGGTGGATGGGGAGGAAACAGATCTAAGCATCGCGTAGTAGTTGATAAAGGCTGTCTCTTGAACAATGGAACCCAATCCGTAAAGAACTAGACCAAATAGTAGGAACTCCGCCTTGGGCTCGACAAAGAAGCTCGCGATCATGATTCCCACCAACACGTAAGTGTTGGTCATAAGCCAGAACTTTCTGCGGCCACCAATGTCGGAACGACGACCAAGAATCGGGGCGATTACCGCCAGGACAAAGCCCGCAATACCCGTTGCGATACCCAGCAGCGCATCGGCATTAGTGCCGGCTTCTGCCACCGCTGAGGCCAGGTAGACCGGGAAGATGAAGGTCTGCATGATGGTCGGATAGGGCTGCTCTGCCCAGTCCCACAGGGCCCAGGCAAAGGTGCCTTTCTGGCCAAGCTTTGTCTTAGGTAAACGTGTCTTTGATTTTCCAGATGTGTTTGTCATGGCAACAAGGTAGCGCAAGCATGCCCAGTTTCCGCCAACAAGGCGGAAAATTCGGCGTGAACAGATCACTGTTGTTGAAATTGAGCAGGGCCGACTCAAGTTTCTTCGGAAAACACTTGACAATTTGAAGATAGTTTGTGAAACTTGAGTCAATGAGGCTCAAGTTTGAGTCCTCAACCCCGAAACACCAGTAAAAACAAGGAGAAAACAAGCATGGCACGTGCAGTGGGTATTGACCTAGGAACCACCAATAGCGCAGTTTCAGTTCTAGAAGGTGGAGAGCCAACGGTTATCGTCAACGCTGAGGGCTTTAGAACCACACCTTCCATAGTGGCTTTCACCAAAGACGGAGAGGTTCTGGTGGGCGAGACCGCCAAGCGCCAGGCCGTCACCAACGTAGACCGCACCATTGCCTCCGTAAAGAGGCACATGGGCACCGACTGGAAATTCAAGGTCGATGACAAGAATTACACCGCTCAGGAGATCTCAGCCAGGATTCTGTCCAAGCTCAAAAGAGACGCCGAGACCTACCTGGGTGAATCCGTAACCGACGCCGTGATCACGGTTCCGGCTTACTTCAACGACGCCGAGCGTCAGGCAACTAAGGAAGCCGGTGAGATTGCGGGACTAAACGTTCTTCGCATCATCAACGAGCCAACCGCAGCTGCTTTGGCTTACGGACTAGATAAAGGTCAGCAAGATGAACTGATCTTGGTATTTGACCTTGGTGGTGGAACATTCGACGTATCTCTACTTGAGGTAGGAAAAGACGATGACTTCTCAACCATTCAGGTTCGCTCAACCTCAGGTGATAACCGCCTAGGTGGAGATGACTGGGACCAGAGAATCGTTGATCACCTAGTCAAGAAGTTCAAAGACACCACTGGTGTTGACGTTGCTAAAGACAAGATCGCTTTGCAGCGTCTAAAGGAAGCAGCGGAGCAGGCTAAGAAAGAACTTTCTCAGTCCACCACCGCAAACATTCAGCTTCCATATCTTTCTCTTACTGAAAACGGTCCAGCAAACTTGGACGAGACAATTACTCGTGCACAGTTCGAGCAACTTACCGCTGATCTACTAGAGCGCACCAAGAAGCCTTTCAATGACGTAATCAAGGAAGCGGGTGTAAAGGTTGCCGACATCGCACACGTAGTGATGGTTGGTGGATCAACTCGTATGCCAGCGGTTACCGAATTGGTAAAGCAGCTAACCGGAGGAAAAGAACCAAACAAGGCGGTAAACCCAGATGAGGTTGTTGCTGTTGGTGCTTCACTCCAGGCCGGTGTTCTAAAGGGTGAGCGTAAAGACGTTCTACTTATCGACGTGACTCCACTAGCTCTTGGAATTGAAACCAAGGGTGGAATCATGACCAAGCTAATCGAGCGCAACACTGCGATTCCAACCAAGCGAAGCGAAACCTTCACTACCGCCGATGACAACCAGCCTTCGGTTTCGATTCAGGTTTACCAGGGTGAGCGCGAGTTCACCAGGGACAACAAGTCTCTAGGTAACTTTGAACTAACCGGTATCGCACCAGCACCGCGCGGTATTCCTCAGGTTGAAGTGACATTTGATATTGACGCCAACGGTATCGTTCACGTGTCCGCTAAGGACAAGGGAACCGGTAAAGAGCAGTCGATGACAATCACAGGTGGATCCTCACTTGCGAAAGAAGACATCGAACGCATGGTCAAAGAAGCTGAAGAGCACGCTGCTGAAGACAAGAAGCGTCGTGAAGAGCAAGACCTTAAGAACACTGCCGAGCAGATGGCTTACCAAACAGAGAAGATCATCAAGGATAACGATGACAAACTTCCTGAAGAAGTTAAGACCGAAGTTCAAGCGGACATCGATGCTCTAAAGACTGCACTTGCAGGCGACGACATTGACGCAATCAAGAGTGCTAACGAGAAGCTAGCCACCTCGGCCCAGAAACTAGGCGAGGCAATCTACGCAAACACTTCAGAGGATGCTCCGGCTGAATCAGAAGCGTCTAGCGAAGATGTGGTTGACGCTGAAGTAGTCGACGACGAGCCAGCCGCCGAGAAGAAGTAATGGCCGAGGAAAACCTCGAGCCAACCGAGAACGAAACTTCCGATCAGATCGGGTCCGATGAAACTGTGGACCCGATCGATCAGGAGTTAGCTGACTTAGTTGAGCAAACTGGACCAATAAGCAAAGAAGCAGAGCTTCTTGCCGATTTGCAGCGTCTGCAAGCTGAATTCGTAAACTACAAAGCAAGAGTTGAGCGCGACAGAGATCAAGCAAGAAACTCAGCAATTGTTGAAGTGCTTCGATCTTTACTGCCAGCACTTGATGATTTAGAGCGTGCAGAAGCGCACGGCGATCTTGAGGGGACACCGTTTATGGCAGTAGTTACCAAGATTCGCAGTGCGGGTGACAAGTTTGGACTGAAGAAATTTGCCGCGAAGGGCGAAAAATTCGATCCAGAAATTCACAACGCCCTAGCCCAAGTTCCAAGCAAAGACGTTACCGAGCCCACTATCAACGAGGTAGTTGAGGCGGGTTTCATGATTGATGACCGACTTATTCGCCCAGCGATGGTCTCTGTGCTGGTTCCGGAGCAGGATTAACCCATGGCTAGCCAAGACTGGTTTGAGAAGGATTTCTATCAGACGCTTGGCCTACCCAAAGACGCTTCCGAATCTGACGTCAAAAAAACTTACCGAAAGCTAGCTAGGCAGTATCACCCGGACTCTAATCCAGGAGACGCTAAGGCTGAAGCCAAGTTCAAAGAGATCAGCGAAGCCTTCTCGGTTTTGTCCGATGCCGATCAGCGCAAAGAGTATGACGCCATCAAGGCCATGGGCTCTGGAGCGAGATTTACTTCCGGTGGTCAAGGTGCTGGCGGAGGCTTCGAAGATGTTTTCTCAAACATTTTTGGTGGTCGCGGTGGCGGCTTTGGCGGGGGCTTTGGAGGATTCGATTTTGGTCCAACACCAGGGATCGACCTAACGGCCAGAACTTCGATTGACTTTATCGATTCCATCAAGGGCGCAACAATAAAGCTGAGCCTGCAGGGAATGGAAGCTCTAAACGTGAAGATTCCTGCCGGTGTTATTGATGGTCAAAAAATCAAACTTCGCGGCAAGGGAAGACCTTCTCCAAACGGTGGACCATCTGGAGATCTAATTGTCACCGTTCGTGTAAAACCACATCCAGTCTTTATTCGCGACGGAATTAACTTGCGCGTGATTGTTCCGGTTACTTTCACTGAAGCAGCCCTGGGTGCAACTATCTCTGTTCCAACTTTGGGAGCAGAACCTGTGAAGCTCAAGATTCATCCTGGAATTCCAAACGGCCGTGTGCTTCGCATCAAAGGCCGCGGTGTTGATCTTGGCAACAACCGTGGAGACCTACTTGCAACTGTTGAAGTTGCGGTCCCTTCACACTTATCTGAAAAAGCCAAGAAAGCTCTTTTGGAATTTGACGAGCAAATGCCAAAAGAAGATCCAAGAGCAGAACTTAATTCCAAAGCTGGATTGCTGTAACTAGGGGAGGTGGGAAATGACTGAGCTAGACGAAAACACTCCGCTCTTTGTTATTTCCGTTGCTGCCGAGCTCGCCCTAATGCACCCTCAAACACTTAGGCAGTATGACCGCCTTGGACTAGTTTCACCTTCTAGAACGGCAGGTCAATCCCGCCGTTACACCATGCGCAATGTTGCGCAGCTACGTGAGATTGCAAGGCTTTCAACAGAGGGTGTTTCCCTAGAAGGCATCAAACGAATTTTGGACCTTGAAAATCAAAACATCGAGCTCAAAAAAAGAGTCCGAGATTTAGAGCAGGCGCTAGCAAATGAAATGTTGAACCGTCCTGGCGCAAGAATATTCTCTGCCGGTGATCAAGGTATCGAAAGCTTGCTGGCTGGAAAAAGACCTGCCAGGTCAACTCAAGTTGTTTTATGGAGAGCAAGATAGCTAATCCAAATTTGGATTACGAGATCTCCACAACCACTGGAACGTGATCGCTCGGGCCTTCACCTTTTCGCTCGTCACGTTCAATCTTTGCCGCAGTTACTTTTTCGGCAAAAGAATCTGAACCTAAAATGAAATCGATTCGCATTCCTTCGTTTCTTGGAAAGCGAAGTTGCTGGTAGTCCCAATAGGTATATCCTTCAGGGATTAGTTTTCGAACAACATCCTTTAAACCAATTTGCTCGAAGGCTTCGAAAGCTTGCCGCTCTGCGGCTGAAACATGAGTGGAGCCAGCAAAAAAGTTAATGTCCCAAACGTCGGTATCAAGTGGTGCGATATTGAAATCCCCCATCAGCGCCAAAGGCGTTGAAGGGTCATTTTCTAAACTCTCTGCTGTAATCGCAGCTAGACGATCAAGCCACTCAAGTTTGTATGTGTAGTGAGGGTCGTCCAAAGTTCTGCCGTTTGGAACATACAAACTCCACAGCCGAACTCCATCAAAGGTAGCTGCGATTGCCCTAGCTTCTTCTTTGGTTTCTGGACCAAAGCCAGGCATTCCGGTAAAACCGATTTCGATGTCCTCGGCTGGAATCTTTGATGCGAATGCCACACCGTTCCATTGGTTTAGTCCATGCATGGTGATTTGGTAGCCAGCTTCTTCAAACGGGGCATATGGAAATTGATCTGGCTTACATTTGATCTCTTGCATTGCCAAAACATCGGTTCCCGAAGCCTCTAGGTAAGCCAATACCCTTCCAACACGGGTTCTTATGGAGTTCACGTTCCAGGTGGCTATTTTCACTCCTTAAACTTATAGCTATGACTTCAAGCACCAGCGACAAAGCAAAACTTGTCCAATTAATCAAGGACCTTGCTGTTGTGCACGGAAAAGTAACCCTTTCCAGTGGACTTGAAGCCGATTACTACGTTGATCTTCGACGAGCAACACTTCACCATGAGGCAGCCCCATTGATTGGCCGGCTCATGATTGAAATGCTTGAAGAGGCTGGAATAGACAATTTTGATGCTGTTGGCGGACTAACAATGGGAGCAGATCCAGTGGCCACCGCAATGCTGCACCAGGCAAGCGCCATGGGAAAAACAGTTGACGCTTTTGTGGTTCGCAAAGAAGCTAAGGCTCACGGCATGGGTCGTCAGGTCGAAGGGCCCGATGTAGCAGGTAAGTCGCTTATTGTTATTGAAGACACATCAACTACTGGGGGATCACCACTAACCGCTGCCGCTGCCTTGGAAAAAGCAGGCGGCAAGATCTTGGCGGTTGCAACCGTGGTGGATAGGAATACCGGTGCCAGACAGGCCATCGAAGCAAAGGGATATCGCTACCTGTCACTTATCTCGTTAGAGGAATTAGGTTTATAAATTGAGTAGCAGCCGAGGCATTGCCTCGTATTTTTTCGTTGAGTTCTCCAACATCACCAGCGTTATCGCTGGGTCCATGGTGTTTATTGCTCTGCCGTGGCTGGCTCTCGAGATTACTGGCTCCGCCGCAATGGCTGGTGCAGTTGTTGCCCTTACAGCGATTCCAGGGCTATTTCTGAGTCCAATACTTGGAACAATCGTTGACCGCATTGGTAGAAAGGTCAGCGCAATTATTTCTGAGGGCCTGTCCGCTGTTGCAATCTTGTTGATTCCGGTTGTTCACAGTTTTGTCGAAATTGGATTTGTTCTCTTGGTCCTTCTTGCAACTGCCCGAGCAATTGTGAACCCAGCTGCTTCAACCGCGAGAAAATCAATCATTCCAGACATCGCAGGACCGGCAAGAATTTCCTTGGAGCGCGCAAACTCAATTCACGAAGCAGTATTTGCAACTGGCTTTGCCATCGGTCCAGCAGTTGGCGCTGCCTTCATTGCGCTAATCGGTCCATACGATGTGTTTATTGTTGTGGCAGTGTTTTCCGCTCTATCGTCAATTTCAGCCATGCTAATCAACACTGTCGAGCACCGCGGTGATGGTATCTCTGAAACTGGAAGCTTGCTTCGCGATACTGCTCTTGGAATCAAGACGATATCACAAACCCCAGCTGTGCTGATAGGTATGAGCTTTGTTCTAACTCTTGCAATGATTTATCTTCCAACCGAGATGGTTATTCTCCCGGCCCATTTCAACGCGCTGGATTATGCAACTGGACTTGGAATCTTGATTTCAACAATGGCTGGAGCTTCAGTTTTGGGGGCACTGCTATTCGAGACTCTTCAGAAGTATCTGAGCTATTCAACAATTTTGAAGTTCGGCTTCATTGGGCTCGGGCTTTCAGTGCTAGTTATGTCATTTATTCCTCCGATGCCGATCATGCTTGCCGCAGGCGCTGTACTTGGCTTCAGCTGGGGACCACTGATGCCAATGCTTAACACAGTCGTTCAAAGAGTGATTCCTGAAAGTATGCGAGGAAGAGTTTTTGGAATCGAAATGACAATTTGGAGTGCTGGACCAATGCTCACCGCTGTTGGCGTCGGGCTTGCTGTTGATGCGGTTGGCGTTCAGCCCGTCTACTTGTTCCTGGCTATTTTGGTTTTGTTGTTATCTGTATTTGTTTCTTTCAACAAGGCAAACATTCAATTAGACCAAGCTCAAAAGATTGAGGCAGTTTAGTTGCAGCCCGAAGATTCTGATTTTGTAGCGGAGCAAACCACTTGGGGAGTGGGTCCTTGGGTTGGCGATTTACCAACCGGTTCCGATGCCGAAAAATACGATCCAGAGTTACTCGCAAACGGTGACACCAGAAACGTTGTGGACAAGTATCGCTACTGGTCCATGGAAGCTATCGTTGCCGACTTGGATTCCAAAAGACACAGCTTCCATGTTGCAATCGAGAACTGGCAACACGATCTAAACATCGGTTCTATTGTTCGAACCGCTAATGCATTTCTAGCTGCCGAGGTACACATCATCGGCAACAGGCGCTGGAACCGCCGCGGCGCGATGGTGACAGACCGTTACCAGCACATCAAGCACCATCCAACCGTTGAAGACTTTGTTGCTTGGGCTGTAACAGCAAACGATGGCAAGGCGTTGCCGATTATTGCAATTGATAATGTGCCTGGCTGTAAGCAGCTAGAGAGCTATCAAATGCCAAAAAACTGCGTTTTGCTATTTGGTCAGGAAGGCCCTGGTTTATCAGAGGCAGCAATCGAGGCTTCGAAAGATGTAGTGGAAATCACCCAGTATGGTTCCACAAGGTCCATAAACGCCAGTGCGGCAGCAGCCATCACAATGCACGCTTGGATCACCCAGCACAAGTTTGGCTCCTAACAAGTCCCGAGAAGCCCAGAACTAGCTAGCTGGTAGGATTTTCTGGTGTCCGCAATAGTTCTAGTTGGCGCCCAATGGGGCGACGAAGGCAAGGGCAAAGCCACAGACTTACTCGGAGATCGAGTCGACTACGTAGTTAGATACCAAGGCGGAAACAACGCCGGACACACAGTCGTTATCGGGGACAAGAAGTTCGCTTTGCACCTACTGCCTAGCGGCATTCTCACACCCGGAGTAATTCCAGTAATTGGTAACGGTGTCGTAATTGACCTTGGCGTTCTCATCAAAGAACTAGATGGCCTAATTGAAAAAGGCGTGGATGTTTCCAAGCTAAAGATTTCTGCCAACGCACATATCATTACTCCTTACCACGTAACAATTGATAAAGTCTCGGAGCGCTTTTTAGGAAAGCGCGCTATTGGAACAACCGGCCGCGGCATCGGACCAACCTACGGTGACAAGGTAGGACGCCTGGGAATTAGAGTTCAAGACCTTTTCGACGAGAGCATTCTCCGCCAGAAGGTTGAAGCAGCCTTAGCGCAGAAGAACCAGTTGCTTTCCAAGGTTTATAACCGCGCGGGTATCAAGGCCGAAGAGATTGTTCGCGAACTACTTAGCTACACCGAGCGTCTTGCGCCAATGGTTTCAGATACCGCACTGGAACTTCACCTAGCTCTAGAAGCTGGCAAGACCGTGTTGCTTGAAGGTGGCCAGGGAACACTGCTGGATGTTGATCACGGTACTTACCCGTTCGTAACCTCCAGCTCGCCTATTGCGGGTGGAGCAACTATTGGTTCTGGAATTGGCCCAACCAAGATCAGCTCAGTGATTGGAATTCTCAAGGCCTACACAACCCGCGTAGGCTCAGGACCTTTCCCAACAGAATTGTTTGACCAGTGGGGCGAATTCTTGCGCGAGAAGGGTTTCGAGTTTGGAACCACAACCGGAAGAGAGCGTCGCTGCGGTTGGTTTGATGCACCGGTTGCAAAGTTTGCCACCAGAATCAATGGACTAACTGATATCTTCTTGACCAAGCTTGATGTCTTGACTGGTATCAAAGAGATTCCAGTTTGTGTCGCTTACGAAGTAGACGGCGTTAGAACCGAAGAGATTCCAGTGTCCCAGTCTGATTTCCACCACGCTAAGCCAATTTACGAGAATTACCCGGGTTGGGATGAAGACATCACAGGAGCTAAGACCTTTGAAGATCTTCCAAAGAATGCACAAGACTACGTTCTAGCGCTAGAGAAACTTTCCGGAACCAGAATCTCTGCGATTGGTGTTGGTCCTGATCGTAACGCGACAATTGTTCGCCACGATTTACTTCGCGCTTAAGGTTTGAAAACAAGCGGGTAAACCGCATCTAACCAAATACTGTTTTGTCCATCGGCTGCCGAAAAGTAAATTGCTGCGTCGGCTTTCGCGTAGCCACCGTTTTGAAGTAAGAACTTGTAAACAACCTCTGATTTATCTTCTGGAACGTATCCAAGCTTTAGCCCTGAGACAAATACCGCCACCGCTGTTTTACTGCTTCTGTTTCCGGGATCAACAATCAAAGTGGCAACATCATCCCAATCTCTGCCGTCAATCAGGCCAACGTTTTTCTGCAAAGCAGAATAGTTTGGCGCGTAAAACGTTTCCCCAACCACTTCAAAGCTGAAACTTTCGTCCCCAAGCAGTTCCCGAGCTGAGATTGCGGTCATTGAACGGTTTGCGTCCAGAATGTTTGGAAGCGGCTTATCGCCAACTACTTTTAGAGTGTCGGCTTCAAGAGCGGATTTTCTGGCTTTCGATAGGACTACTCCCAGAGCAATTAGTCCACCAAAAACCAAAAGCAGCCAAGGAGCTGCTTGGAAGAACTGCGCGGCAAGGGCAAAGATTAAGACCCAGGCAATTATCCCAAAACATGTGCGCATGTTTTCCAATCTAGGCCACGGGTAGGACAATTTCTTGGTTAACTTGTTTTGTGACCAGTTCTGAGTACGCAACCGAACCCGGCGAAAACGATGAAGCCATCGATCGTTGGGGTTCAGCTACTTTAGGCCAAGACCCACTACTTGCTAGCTTCACGCTGGAGCCATATTCTGCAGTTCGACCACATGTTCCGTTCTATAGGTTTTTTCACTATCCCGACATTTTGGACTTTCGAGCAAACGGTTTCGAAGTTGATCACTTTGTGGAAATTTTCGACTCCCTCGACGAAGCAAGATACTCTCAAGCACTCCAAGTTCACAGGCTGCTTCGCCAACGTGGTGGAAATCTAATTTGGAATTCAAGACGAGCTAGGGAAATAGAGTTTTCTGTCAGAGCGTCTTTACATAGATTTGGTATTTCCGATGTTCCGAGTTTGCTGAGAAAAATGCTTGGTAGGGCATTTCCTGACGAGTCAATTAGTAGCCTTTCAGTAGACCTAATCAACGTCTACTTCTGGGCATGTCTTGCACTAGTTGCAAGAAGGTATTCCTGGAAAGAACCCGCACTTGAAAGATATGCCGACTACCTGGAACTGCCCTTGCTGATTTCAGGTCTACTGCCAGAGAAGGAACAAAATGCTGCTTAGAAACCTAGCCATTATTTCAGTCGGAACATTGCTACTTACAGGCTGCTCGAGTCTTAGCTTGCCCGATGAGGCGGATGCGCCAGCCTGTGAGGCGATGAGCGCAGTTCTATCTTCAAAACTTGAAACCTTACCCAGCGGTGGCTTTGATGCTGTTGCCCTATCGAATTCGATAACTAGCGATGTGCTCTCGGTGGCCCCAGAAGCGTTCAAAGCCAACATCCAAAGAGTTGCTGACGCTTTGGCTACTGATCCAATAAGCGCGACTGATGTGGCTGCAGCTGCATCCGAGATCGCAATTCGCTGTGCACTGGTGGGAGTGAATCTAGAGTTTCCGAACCCCCAGGAGTTTCTAGGCGGTTAGCCAAACAAGTCAGGCAGGGTGTTTACCCAAGGGGTACGTAGATCGTTGAGTTTCCAGGTAGCCAAATCTTGAATGGCAAGCTGGTCTGTGTCATCAGTCACTCCAATTCGAAGAACTGGAATTCCTCTAGCTTCGCAAAGACCGACAAACTTCACGTCATCTTCGCGACCCACGCTAACTAGAACTCTTCCAGTGGATTCAGAAAATAGCGCTGAGGTTCGATCAACACCATCGCGTTCACAAATCTCAGTTAGCCAAACCCTGGCTCCCATGTTGAATCGAAGAACTGATTCGGTCAGGGCTTGAGCTAAACCACCCTCTGATAAGTCCATAGCGGATGCAATCAGACCCTGAAGGCTGGCCCCATGCAACAATTCAGCAAGCTTCTTTTCGTAAGCCAAATCAACCTTTGGGGGACGACCACCAAGGTGAGAGTGAACTACATCTGCCCAAACGGAACCATCTAGTTCATCTCTAGTAACTCCAAGTAGATAAAGATTGTTGCCATCGTCTTGCCAACCAGATGGAACTCTTCTGGCAACATCATCGATAACGCCAAGCACCCCAACAACCGGTGTTGGGTAAATAGCAACATCACCGGTTTGGTTGTAGAAACTTACGTTTCCACCCGTTACCGGAATTCCAAGCTCTAGGCAGCCATCGGCCAAGCCTGTGGTTGCCTGCTTGAACTGCCACATCACGCCAGAATTTTCCGGTGAACCAAAGTTCAAACAGTTAGTAACTGCGATTGGAACCGCACCGCTGGTTGCAACATTTCGGTAAGCCTCAGCTAATGCGAGCTTGGCACCCTCGTATGGATCTAACTGGCAGTATCGACCATTGGCATCAGTGGAGATTGCAACGCCTAAGCCAGAAGTTTCTGAAACTCGAATCATTCCCGCACCATCCGGGTAAGCAAGAGCGGTGTTACCGCCAACATACCTGTCGTACTGGCCAGTAACCCAAGACTTGTCAGCCTGGTTGGGGCTAGAGACAATTTGAATGAACTGGCTCGCTAGATCAGAGGAGTTTCCGTTTACTCGAGCAAGTTTTCTTGAAGCACCCGTGTCTTCATTAAGCGGTTTCTGGAAATTTGGTTTTTTGACTGGTCTCTCATAGACCGGACCGTCGTGGGCAACGGTGCGAGGGGGCACGTTAACGATTTCTTCCTTACCCCAATTGATGTGTAGACGGTCCTTCTTGATCACCTTTCCAAGAACAGAAAACTCAACTTCGTGGCGATCAACAATTTTCTTGAAGCTCTTTAGGTGCTTTTTCGGAACGATTGCCATCATGCGCTCTTGAGACTCGCTCATCAAAATTTCTTCGGGGGTTAGTGACTCATCGCGCAGCAATACGTTCTTCAGCTGAACTTTCATTCCGCGGCCACCATTTGATGCCAGCTCACTTGTTGCGCAAGACAAACCAGCACCACCCAAGTCTTGAATGCCTGCAACCACACCTGCTGCAAATAGTTCAAGGCAGCACTCGATTAGTACCTTCTCAGCGAACGGATCGCCAACTTGAACTGCAGGCCTTCGGCTTGGACCAGTGGAGTCAAATGTTTCGCTCGCTAGAACTGAAACGCCACCGATGCCATCTGCGCCCGTTCTGGCTCCGAACAAAACAACCAAGTCTCCTGGGTTTTCAGCTTTGGCCAGTTTCAAATCTTCATGCTTCAAAGATCCGATGCTTAGGGCATTTACGAGCGGGTTACCTTGGTAAACCTTGTCAAAGACCGTTTCGCCACCGATGTTTGGTAACCCTAGGCAGTTTCCGTAAAAAGAAATTCCATCAACCACTCCGTGCACTACACGTGCCGTATCGGGGTTCTCTGGTGCACCAAAACGTAACTGGTCCATTACGGCTATTGGTCTTGCACCCATTGTCAAAATATCTCGAACAATTCCGCCAACACCGGTGGCAGCTCCTTGGAAAGGTTCTATGTAGCTTGGGTGATTGTGAGATTCAACCTTGAAAGTTACAGCGAGTCCCTCGCCGATGTCCACTACACCTGCGTTTTCACCCATTCCCACCAGAAGGTGCTTCTTCATTTCGGGAGTAACTTTTTCACCGAACTGACGAAGGTAAATCTTGGAGGATTTGTAGCTGCAGTGCTCACTCCACATAACCGAGTACATCGCTAGCTCAGCGCTGGTTGGGCGACGACCTATAATCTCACGAATGCTCTCGTACTCGTCTTTTTTTAGCCCCAGTTCCGACCAGGGCTGCTGCTTATCTGGATCGGCTTGTGCTTGTTTAGTGGTGTCGATAATCATGCGCTAACAACCGAATTCAAAACCGACTGGAAAATCTTCAGCCCATCGATGCCAGATCGCATGGCAACTGGCGAGTCTGGACCGAATCCAGGCTCAACCGCGTGCTCTGGGTGAGGCATTAAACCAACCACGTTGCCGCGCTCGTTTCTAAGACCCGCGATGTCATTCATTGAACCGTTTGGGTTGACGTCCAGATACCTAAAGGTAATTAGGCCTTCACCCTCGAGCATCTTTATGGTCTCTTTGGTTGCGATGTAACCACCCTCTCCGTTTTTAAGCGGGATGGTTATTTCATCACCCTTTTGAAAAGCGTTTGTCCAGGCACTGTCGACATTTTCCACCCGAAGCTTTTGATCTCTACAAACGAAGTGTTGTTTTTCGTTGCGAATTAATCCACCTGGCAACAGATGAGACTCGACCAAGATTTGGAAACCGTTACAGATTCCCAAGACAGGCAGACCCTGGTTGGCTTGTTTCATGATGGTTTGCATCACTGGTGCCTGAGCAGCAATAGCTCCGCAGCGAAGGTAGTCCCCGTAGCTAAAACCTCCAGGAAGAACGACAGCGTCTACTTTTTTTATTGATGAGTCTGCGTGCCATAAAGAAACTGGTTCACCGCCAGCGAGTCTGATTGCTCTTGCGGCGTCGCGGTCATCTAAAGATCCAGGGAAAGTGACGACGCCTATTTTCATTGCTTAGTCTTGCTCCACAGTCACCGAGACAACATCCTCGATAACTCCGTTAGTTAAGAAACTCTCTGCGATTTTCTGGGCCTCGGCTAATTGGGCAGCTGTTGGGTTTGATGAGTAATGCAATTCAATGCGCTTACCGATGCGAACTGCCTTGATTGCTTTGTGACCCGAACGCTCTAGGGCCTTGGCTACGGCCTTACCCTGTGGATCTAGTAGGTCTTGCTTTGGCATCACCTGAACGACAATTTTCGGCAACTAGTGGCCCCCTATGGTGGCTAAAACAATCTGGGAATAGCTTGAGTTTACTGGTTCGTATCCGTGAGCTTTTTACGCAACTCCGCATAGCGCGAACTTACTTTCTCAACTAGCTCTGGACTCAAAACAGTTGGCGGATTCGAGCCCTCGGGATCCCAAATCTTAAGCAGCCAGTTCCTAACAATCTGCTTGTCAAAGCTTTCGACAGTATTGCCTTGCTCATAGGCTTCTTTATCCCAATACCTACTGGAGTCAGGGGTTAGAACCTCATCGGCAAGGACGAGCTCTTGGCCATTTGGGTCTTTACCAAACTCGAACTTGGTATCTGCAAGGACTAAACCAGCCTGCAGCGCAATTGAGCTTGCTTGATTGAAAATATCAATTGAAGTAGACCGCAATTTCTGCGCAACATCTTCACCGACGAGTTCCACAACTCCTTGAAAGTCAATGTTTTGATCATGCTCGCCGAGCTCGGCTTTGAAAGCCGGAGTGAAGATTGGCTCTGGTAACTTATCGCCATCTTGGAGACCCGAAGGCAGCTTGATGCCGCAAATTTCTCCAGTCGCTAGATATTCTTTGTACCCAGAGCCAGCGATGTAACCGCGCACCACGCATTCCACCGGGTACATCTCAAGCTTCTTGGCTACCGTTGCCCGGCCCGCAACTTCAATTGGAGCAGCAACTGTTTCCACGCGATGATTTGGAACATCAAGCTTTTCAAACCAAAAGTTTGTAATGGCAGTTAGGTTCTCACCCTTGCCAGGAATAGCTGGGGACAGGATGTTATCAAAAGCACTAATACGATCGGATGCAACAATTAACACAAGATCTGATTGTGAAGAATCTTCTGACTCATAAAGATCTCTTATCTTGCCGCTATAAAAGTGTTTCCAACCAGAAAGTATCTCTGCCAAGTTACTCAGCTACCTTAGCTGCGATGTCAGTGCGGTAGTGAGAACCATCGAGCGTAATCTTAGATAGAGCTTTGTAGGCACGCTTTCGTGCTTTCTTGAAATTCTTTCCTGTTGCAACTACCGAAAGCACTCGTCCAACTTCTGATCCGAAGCAAATCTCAACACCTGGTACCCGCTGGGCTTTCTTGATGCCTTTTACCTCCCGAACCGGTGCCTGGTTTGCGGGGTAGCCTTCGCTAGCTAGCACGACAGTTACTGCAACATCTTGGGTGAACTGCGCATCCGAGGCATTTTCAAGATGCCCAGTTGCTGCTTTGTATAGCAAAGCCTCTAACGGGGTAATTAGTCTTTGCAACACAACTTGAGTTTCTGGATCACCGAATCTGGCGTTGAATTCGATGACCCTGATTCCTCGATCGGTAACGATCAATCCGCAATACAAAAGTCCAACAAATGGCGCACCTAACCTCGTTAGCTCGTTGATTGTTGGTAGCGCAACAGTGTCTTCAACTTCCTGGATGAAGGTTTCAGGTAGCCACGGCAGGGGACTGTATGCACCCATGCCACCGGTGTTTGGACCCTTGTCGTTATCGAAAGCTCGCTTGAAATCTTGGGCTGGTGTTAGCGGCATCACGGATTTTCCATCCGAAAGGAAGAACAAGCTCACTTCTTGGCCAGCAAGAAACTCTTCAACCAAAATTCCCATGTGCATATACTCGGCAGCGTGTTCTAGGGCAGCTTTTGAATCTTCGGTAACGATGACACCCTTACCGGCAGCCAAGCCATCGGCTTTGATCACATAGGGAGCACCAAAGTCCTCCATCGCGTGTTCTACTTCTTCAATTGTTTTGCACTGTCGTGCCATACCGGTTGGCACGCCGGCAGCAGACATGATTTGCTTAGCAAACGATTTGCTGCCCTCAAGCTGGGCAGCAACTTGGCTTGGACCAAATACAGCAACGCCTTGTGCTCGTAAAGAATCAGACACCCCTGCAACAAGGGGAGCTTCCGGACCGATGATGGCAAGTTCAATTCCTTGCTCAAGAGCTAGTTTGTCGACAGCAAGGCGGTCAGTGATATCAATGTTTGGTTCGCACTCAACTTCTTGGGCGATGCCTCTGTTACCAGGGGCGACCAAAATTTCTTTTGGGTCGGTTCCGGTTCTGATTAGGGCTTTCACAATCGCGTGCTCTCTAGCACCCTGACCCAAAATCAGTATCTTCATCTTCCTTAGTTTAGTTAGCTTGAACAAAGTCACTTTTGGGAGTTTGTAGGCTGTAGCTGTGCTTCGAAGAAAGATTTCCGCCTCGGATGGCCAAGCCGCTATCCAAAGCGTTCACGCAGGATCTGCCACAAGCCAAGAGCTAGCAACCGCGGTTAGGTTCTTACTCGAAGAGCTAGGAACCAGATACCCAGGCGCTGCAGTTGAGGTTCGGGTCCCACCCCTTGGCGCTGTGCAATGTGTGGCTGGTCCCAGTCATACTCGAGGCACCCCATCCAACGTTGTTGAGCTCGGCCCAGAGGCATGGCTTGCCCTTGCTCTTGGGGCCCAGAGCTTCGAGGAACTAATCGGGCAAGGAAAATTGACCGCCTCAGGCAATAGGTCAGACCTAACTGATTTGTTCCCTATATTTAAAGCGTGAGCCAAACCCCCATCGTTTCAAATGCAGAGGTAAACATACGGCGCGCTCCAAAATACTTACATTTTGCTTTGACTGGTTTTGTCCTCGGCATCTTCGTAGCTCTTGTCATGGGACTTAGCTCGCCAGCGATTGTTGGACTCCTTATTGTCTTTGGTGGCATTGCAGGTGGCGGAACTGGAATCATTCTCGCCCTAGTGTTTGATGCAATCTACCGATCTCGTGGCAAGAAACTTATGGCAACGAAAGTGAACGAGTGATTCGCGGCGACGGCAGACTAAATCACGATCTGCTTCCAGGAGAAAAAGGTCCACAGGATCAGTGTGGAGTTTTCGGAGTTTGGGCTCCAGGCGAAGAAGTTTCTAAGCTGACCTATTTTGGTCTCTATGCGTTGCAGCACCGCGGACAAGAGTCCGCGGGTATCGCAACTTCAAATGGCAAGAAACTTCTGGTTTACAAAGACATGGGACTTGTTTCGCAGGTTTTCTCTGAATCAGCACTTGAATCCCTGGTGGGTCACGTAGCAATCGGTCACACCAGATACTCAACAACTGGTTCTTCATCTTGGCGTAACGCGCAACCAACGCTTGGTAAAACCGCCTCTGGAACTGTTGCACTTGGACACAACGGAAACCTAACCAACACCTCCGAGTTGCTAGAAATTTTGCGAGCAAATTATCCAGAGCAATCCGATAATGAAATCACTGGCGGCAACACCACCGACACCGCTGTGTTGACAGCCTTGCTTGCAGGTAACCCCGACAACTCACTCGAGAACACTGCAATGGAATTACTACCCAAAGTAAAGGGTGCCTTTTCTTTGGTGTTCATGGATGAGCAGACACTTTATGCAGCTAGAGACCCACAGGGAGTCAGACCGCTAGTTCTTGGAAGATTGGAACGCGGTTGGGTTGTTGCTTCCGAAACTGCAGCGCTAGATATCGTTGGAGCTTCGTTTGTTCGCGAAGTTGAACCTGGTGAACTTATCGCAATTGACGAGAACGGTTTACGAGCAAAACAATTCGCCAAGCCAAAAAGAGCCGGTTGTGTTTTTGAGTATGTCTACCTCGCCAGACCAGACACTTCTATAAATGGCAGAAATGTTTATGACGCCAGAGTTGAGATGGGCCGAACTTTGGCCAGAGAATATCCAGTTGAAGCAGATCTAGTTATTCCAACTCCAGAATCTGGAACACCGGCTGCGATTGGCTTTAGTGAAGAATCTGGAATTCCATACGGTCACGGACTGGTAAAAAACGCATACGTTGGTCGAACCTTTATTGAGCCAAGCCAAACCATTAGACAACTTGGAATTCGTCTGAAGCTCAACCCACTTAGGGAAGTTATCAAAGGCAAAAGAATCATCGTTGTTGACGATTCCATTGTTAGAGGAAACACCCAGCGGGCACTGGTTCAAATGCTTCGTGAAGCCGGAGCCAAGGAGATTCACGTTCGCATTTCCTCACCGCCAATTACCTGGCCATGTTTTTACGGAGTAGATTTCGCTACTCGCGCAGAACTTATCGCCACCGGTCTTGCTCCAGACGAGGTTCGAATGTCTATCGGAGCTGACAGCCTTGGTTACCTGTCAAAAGAGGGAATGATCAATTCTTCGGAGCAAAAAGAAAGCGAACTTTGCACCGCTTGCTTTACAGGAACCTACCCAATCGAGCTTCCAACGGCAGATCGATTGGGAAAGAACCTTCTCGAAAAAGGTGTCGCAACGATTCACAAAGAGGGCTCTTTCAACAAGGTCTCTAATGACTAACCCTTACGCGGGTAGCGGGGTAGACACCGAAGCTGGCGACTTAGCAGTTTCACTTATGAAAAAAGCTGTTAGTGCAACACACAACAAGCATGTATTTGGATCCCTTGGCGGCTTCGCCGGGGCGATGGATGTTTCTTTTTTGAAAAACTTTCAACAGCCAATCCTTGCCACCTCAACTGATGGTGTTGGAACCAAGGTTGCCATCGCTCAGGCTATAGATAAGCACGACACCATTGGGCAAGACCTAGTTGGTATGGTCGTTGACGACATCGTTGTTATGGGAGCGAAATCCCTTTTCATGACTGACTACATTGCCTGCGGAAAGCTTGTTCCAACTCGAATTGCTGAAATCGTTACCGGAATTGCCAAAGCCTGCGGGGAAGTGGATGTTGCACTCCTTGGTGGAGAAACCGCTGAACACCCAGGTCTTCTTGGTGAAAACGAGTATGACGTTGCCGGTGCTGCCGTTGGAGCAGTTGAAGCATCCAAAGTTCTTGGCCCCGAAAAAGTCAAAGTCGGCGATGTTGTTCTAGGCCTAGCTTCTTCTGGATTGCACTCCAATGGTTACTCACTGGTTCGAAAGATTGTCGAAGACAGCAAATTGGATTACACCCAATCGGTTTCTGAGTTTGGATCCAGATCTCTTGGAGAGGTATTGCTTGAGCCAACAATGCTTTACACGGGAGTTTTGAACCAACTACTTGAGTCGGAGCTGGGTAATTCCGTTCACGCCCTAAGCCACATCACCGGTGGCGGAATCGCTGCAAATCTTTCGAGGGTGTTACCAGTTGGTGTCTCAGTTGAAATCTCCAGGGCAAGTTGGTCACCGCATGAAGTGTTTAGAGTGCTTGCTGAGTGGGGCGCGTACCAGCTTGAATCACTTGAAGGAACCTGGAATCTAGGTTTGGGCTTTGCAGCTGTCGTTGATTCAGCTGCAGCAAGTGCAATATCTACAAAGCTAAATGAATTGGGTATCAAGACTTGGCAATTGGGTGTTATAGAAAAAGCTGCGGACACTGCAGGCTTTGTTACTTCCGCCAAGGGAGTTGAGGGCGGAGCAGTTCGCTTAAGCGGAAGCTATGCATAAGAGTTAACCCTCTGGATAGAAGTTAACTGCTCCTCGAACCCAGACTGTCACTTTCATTCCAATTTCTGGAGCGAATGGCCCTGAAGACCTGGCACGGATAAGTTGCTTTGGCGTCTGAACATCAACAACTGCATCATGACCAAAAAACTGTCTTCCAACTACCGTTGAGTCACCGTTTAGATCTGGCTGCAAATAGAAGTTCTCCGGGCGAATGGCAACTTTTCCGCGACTGCCTTCGGCAGATGAATTAAGCGGAGTTAGCTTACCTAGAGAGGTAACTACCTTTCCAGATTCAATAACCCCTGCAACAATTACTGAATCCCCTAAGAATGTTGCGACCCCCAGGTCAACCGGTGAAGAATAAATCTCTCTCGGGTTACCAATTTGAGCGAAGTTTCCATCACGAAGTAATGCAACCCGATCTGCAATCGAGAGTGCTTCTTCTTGGTCGTGAGTTACCAAGATTGTTGTTGAACCTGTTTTATCAAGCACCTCACGAACATCATCGCGAATGCGACCTCGGAGTTCCGCATCCAATGCAGAGAAAGGCTCATCCAACAAGATAAGTTCTGGCTCTGGAGCAAGTGCGCGAGCGAGTGCAACGCGGTGCTTTTGACCACCTGATAGCGAGGAGCTATCTGAAGATTCAAAAGCACTCATTTGCACTAAATCAAGCAGAGATTTAACTCTTGAAACCTTTGCTTCTTTAGATAAGCCCTTGAGCCCGAATGCGATGTTTTCAAAAACGTTTAGGTGTGGGAAAAGTGCAGCGTCCTGGGGAACGTAACCGACCTTGCGAGCTTGGGCGGCAACAAAGATTCCTTCAGCGGCAACTTTGTTACCTGCAATTGAAATCTCACCGCTATCCGGTGTATCAAAGCCTGCGATCAATCGAAGCAGCGTGGTCTTTCCAGATCCAGAAGAGCCCAGAACAGAAACAAACTCTTTGGGAGCAATCTCAATTGAAAGATTGCGAAGAACAGGCTGTGGACCGAAAGCCTTAGTCAGGTTAGAAATCTTTAGAGTTGAGCTCACTGGTAACGCTCCATCTCCATAGGTTCTAGATCTTTTCTGATGGCTCTATTTAGAAGCCAAGCCGGAAAGCCAGCCAGCACTACCAAAAGTAATGCATAAGTTGCCGCAGCGGAAAAGGCAGCTACCGAAGTTTCTGTCCAGAGCCTGGTTGCTAGCGTTTCCATGCCTGTTGGACGAAGTAGCAAAGTGGCGGGAAGCTCTTTCAAGACCGTGAGAATCACAAGAGTGGTTGCCGCAAAAATACCAGGACCTGCAATAGGCAACACAACTTTACGCAGCGTTTGCATGGTGGAAAGCCCAAGCGATGAAGAAACCTCGTCCAGAGCCCTAGGTGATTGACGAATTGGTGTTGAAACCGTAGCTAGTGCATTTGGCAAGAACAAGGCTAAATAAGCAATGAGAACCAAGAAAGTAGTTTGGTAAACCCAAGGAACTACTTGGTTGGAGAAAAACACCAGCGCTAGCGCAACAACAATTCCAGGGGTAGCGTGCGTAAGCCAAACTGACCGTTCCAAAACAGTAGTCAACTTCTGGCGATGCCTGATCGTCAACACAGCAATTGCCAGTGCGGCGAAAGTAGTAAGCAAACCTCCAGAAACAGCCAAGCCCACCGAGTTTGCCAGGGCACCTAGAACCGCTGCCCAATCAACCGAACCAAAGCCTTCGATGCTCCAACTAAGCAAGCTGCCAAGAGGAACTAGCAAACTAACTGTCGCAAGTCCTAGCAAAACTAAAACCATCGGAGCTTTCCAAGCTCCAAGTTCAACTAGACCTAGCCTGCTGGCAATTTTTCCAGCGGCAAATTTTTGTCCTCTGGCTTTGGATTCAAAGTAAAGAACCAAGACTGTGACCAAAACTAAAACAAGCGCAAGCGCGGCAGCTTGGTTTCGATCAAAGCTAGCTCGGTAGGCGTTATAGATTGCCCTGGTAAAAGTGTCGTAACGCACGATGCTGACTGCACCAAAATCACTCAGTACATAGAGTGCGGAAAGTAGACCACCAGACACCGCAGCGGTTCTAATGTTTGGCCAAGTAACTTTTCTAAACACCTGTAGTTTTGTTGCGCCCAGCGATTGCGCAACCTCTTCGGTTCCAGCATCGAATCTAACCAAGGCAGCAGAAACTGAAAGATAAACCAGCGGGGCGGTTCCAACAGTTAGTAGTAACCAGGCAGCAAAGAATCCACTGAAGCCCGGGATAACTGCAATCCAGGCGTAGGCAGCAACATAAGAAGGTATAGCAAGAGGTAGCGCAGCTAATACCGAGAAGATCTTTCGACCAGGCAGGTTAGAGCGAACCGCAACCCAAGCCTGCATTGAGCCAAGCACCACCGCCGAAACCGAAACGGCAGCAGCTAGCGCTAGCGAATTGATTATGAGCTCAAGAGTCCTTGCTTGAAAAATCAATTCAGCAAGTTCACTGAATCCAATGCTTGCCACTCGAACCAGCAGGTAAATCAGGGGGATTAGGGAGATTAGCACGGCCGCTACCGCCACTAGCAAAATTGCTAGCGGTGGTCTTGACCTAGCTGTTGGAATCAGAGCAGTCCGGCCTTTCGAATTAGCTCGAGTGTTTCGGCAAGAGAGTCAAGATCGGATAAATCAATATCTGGAGCCTTTATCTCGCCGAAGGGTTTTAAACCAGCAACATCTGGAACTCCAGTTAGTGAGTACTCTCTGGTTCTTTCAACAAAGTAGTTCTGGGCAGTATCGCCAAGTAACCACTTCACAAAAACATTGGCGCTTGGATTATCAGATAGCACCGCAACACCGGCAACATTTATTAAGTTGCCTGCATCTTGATCCTCAAACCAAACTAGTTTGGATTTCATGTTGCCAACACCTTTTTCGTTCTCAAGTTCGAACCAGTAGTAGTGGTTTATTAAGCCAGCATCAACTACCCCGTCTTCAACTGCCTGCAAGATCAAACCATTTTTTTCAAATAAAACTGCATTTTCTTTCATGGCAATCAAAAACTCTTCCGCTGCCTGGTCACCTTCGGTAATCCGGATGGCGGTTATAAACGCTTGGAAAGATGCATTGGTCGGTGCAATTGCAATGCGTCCTTTCCAACTTGGTTCCATAAGGTCCTTATAAGAAGTTGGAATCTCAGTAACTTTTTCTGGATTAACAACCAAGACCCTGGCTCGACCTGATACTCCAACCCACTGCGAATCTTTCGATTTGTAAGATGCGTCAACTAGGTCGGTGATGTCTGACGGGAGAGACTTCGTTAGCCCTTGCTTGGCAAGAGCACCGAGTGCCCCAGCGTCTTGAGAGAAGAACACATCTGCTTGCACGTTGCTGCCTTCTTCGAGAATCTGGGCGGCTAACTCGGCGGAGTCTCCGTAGCGCACGTTTACCGCTATGCCGGTTTCTTGGGTGAAGGTATCAAGAAGATCGGTAATCAGCGTTTCGCTTCTACCGGAGTAAATAGTTATCGACTCAGCAGAGTCAGAAGTTGTTGGTGCGCAGCCGCTTAGGGCGATAATTGGGGCCAGCGCGAGCGCGGCTAGGAAGTAACTATTTTTCTTCTTATTCAATTGGTACTACTTTCAGTTTCGGATCGAATGTCATTTCGACCGTCTGGTTCGCCTAGTAGCTGTTGCAACCAGGACTTTAGAGGTCCTAAGAGTTTTTCGCTGACTCTTCTTCGCCCTCTTCATCGTCGTAGAGGTCCGCCCACTTGTCTTCGTAATCAGGCTCAGCTGAGCTTGATGGTGCTGTGAGTTCTTTTTCTAGCGCACTGTAATCAGTAGAAGGGCTGAAGTACTTCAGCTCGCGAGCTACTTTGGTGTGTTTTGCTTTTTGACGGCCACGCCCCATGGCGAGACCCCCTTTTTTGTCTTGGCCACGCCGATTAAGGCGCAGAATCGATGAAATCTGCTACAAGTTTAGCATCCAGGCACCCTGTTTGGTCTAGAGCAATATTGACGCTGTGAGGAAGCTCACAGCTGGAATCAACAGATTCAAAACAATATTCAGTGAAGCTAAAGCCAATTGCTTCTTGGCAACCAGGTTGTGGGTTTGAGCTGCAAAAGTCGAAAAGGTTGAAAGCCCTCCTGCTAAACCAACAACTAACCAGGAAGTTTCTATTGATCCGCCAATTGCCAACCCAGCGATAAATGACCCAATTGAGTTGGCAAGCAAGGTTCCCCAAGGTAACTTCCCGGCCCAAGTGCTGAGCCCATTTCTAGCTAGTGCCCCAAAGCCTCCGGCTATGGCCACCAAAACAAAACTCGTTGCAAGCGTCATTTAGTTGCCCCACCTGCCATGATCAAACCCAAACGGTAAGCGGCAACACCTATTACTAGTTGCAAAAAGACAAGTAGCCAATAAATTGGCCCAGCAGCGGATAACCCAAGATCAGCATCTGCGGTAATTACTGCCAGGCCGCTCATTGTTGTGAAGCCGCCTAAGAAGCCAACCCCCCAAAAGGACTGTTTGGCTGGCCCGGAAAAGAATTTATTTACGCTGACAAAACCCAATAGGACAGCGCCGAAAAGATTGACGATGCTGGTGAGGATTATTTGCCCTTGGGGCAAATTTCCAAGCAGGATTTCGATTGTGTAGCGAAGTAAAGTACCCAATGCCCCGCCAGCAAAAACTAGCGGGAGCAATTGTTTCGAAACCATGGGCATGGGGTAGATGCTACCCGCACATGGTGGCTCCGACCGGCGTCGATCCGGTGACCTAACGATTTTCAGTCGTTCGCTCTACCAACTGAGCTACAGAGCCTTGGGTGGTCAAGCCACCCCATTCAATAAAAGCCCTCAAAAGAGGGCTTCTAAAGAAGCGACCCTGACCGGACTTGAACCGGCGACCTTCGCCGTGACAGGGCGACGCGCTAACCAACTGCGCTACAGGGCCTCGTTGCTACGAGCCACACATTTGTGACCCCAACGGGATTCGAACCCGTGCTACTGCCGTGAAAGGGCAGCGTCCTAGGCCACTAAACGATGGGGCCTACAAAGCTTGGAACTTCATAGCACCAACACCAAACCTAGTCCCCAGATCCCTTGTTTAGCAAGCCCGATGGGCCTAGAACCCGCTAAAAATCGACACCCACAGCAATCCTTCAGGTAATACCTCAAGGTTTCGTGTTAGCTTGAAAAATATGTCTACGAGACGCAAATCTTTTATTGCCGTAATCGCGAGCCTAGGTCTAGTTCTTGGAGCTGCACTGAGCGGTCCTGCTTTCGCAAACCCAAATTACCCTTCGGCCGCTGAGGTTGCCGCAGCCAAGGCTAACGTCACTGCCAAGCAAAACATGATTGTCCGCATTGAGAACCTAATTGCGGATTTGGAAGATGAGCTAGAGCCCCTCAACCGCGAAGCCAGCATTAAATCTGAAATCTACAATGTCGCTAAAGAAGAAGTAGCGGTAGTTACTAGGAAAGTAGAAGTGCTGCGGCTACAGGCCGAAGACGCGCTCGCCGAAGCTGAACAAGCCACCGAACAGCTTGGCCAAATCGCCTCGCAGATGTTCCGCGGTGGGGCGGGAGGAACATCTCTAAATCTGTTCTTGAATTCTGACGTTGCAGATGACCTTTTATATCAACTTGGCGCCCAGGAAAAACTAGCCCAGCAGACTGAAGTGATTTATCAAAAGTCTCTTGAAAGACAACGTTTGGCAAAATCCATCACAGATGAACTTGCCGCAGCAGAAGCCGAGCTTGCAGCAATTGCCGCAATTGCGGAAGCGGCATTTGCCGAGGCTCAAGCAGCTGCCGATGCGGTCACTGCAAAACTTGAAGAGAACCAGCGTCAGAATGCCATCTTCTATTCACAGCTAGCGAGCCTTCGTAACACTGCCTCCGATCTAGAAAGACAACGAGCTGAAGGTTTAGCTTGGGAGCGCAGACAAGCACAAGGTGGTGGATTGCCGCCTGCTCCGGAACTTTATTCTGTTGGAGCACCTAATCCAGAAAAGGTTGCTCAGGCAATTTCTTTCGCTAAAGCTCAACTGGGTAAGCCATATCGTCTTGGCGCTACCGGACCAAACTCTTGGGACTGTTCCAGCTTGACCTTGAAATCTTACGCAGCAGCGGGAATTAACATTGGCTGGCACTCGGCTTCGCGCCAATTCATGACAGCTGCAGACCGACGTCAATTGGTTCCACTAAGTCAACTTCAGGCTGGCGATTTAATTTTCTGGTCAACAAGTCGCGACTACTGGAACAGAACGGTTTTGAATAAGTACCACATCGGAATGTATTTAGGTAATGACCTGTTCATTGAAGCCCCGAACCCGTCGGCACCAGTAAGAATTAGAAACTTGAGTGGTCGAACTGGAGAACTAGTTCCCTATGCAGCAAGGCCATCAGCCTAAAGTTTTTAGTGCTTGTAGTTGGCCTGTGCTTCAGCGATGATTCTTTCCGCTTCAGCTTTGCCAGCCCACTTACCTAACTTGACCCACTTGCCTGGCTCTAGATCTTTGTAGTGAGCAAAAAAGTGTTCGATCTCATTCTTGGTTTGCTCAGGAACGTCTTTGATGTCTTGAATGTGATCCCAGCGCTTGTCGCCAGCAGGAACACATAAGACCTTCTCATCGATTCCGCCATCGTCTTCCATTGGCAAAACGCCAACTGGACGCGCCTTGATAACTACTCCCGGGTAAACCGGAAACTCAAGCAGCACTAGAACATCTAGCGGGTCGCCATCGCCACCCAAGGTCTTTTCGAAGTATCCGTAATCTGCTGGGTAAACAAAAGGGGTGTAGAGCACGCGGTCTAAGTGCACGCGACCAGTTTCATGGTCTACCTCGTACTTGTTCCTAGAACCCCGAGGGATCTCGATTACGACTTCAAACATTGCTCTCCTCAATAGGCTTACCTAATAAAGATTATCTAATCAAAGGATTTATTGTGTCTCAACGCAAGCGGCTTAGCCCCTCTCAGGGAGCAATCCGCCACGCAGTTCGCGAGGTCCTAGCCGCAAACACCAAACCCGGGCAAAAACTGCTTATTGCCGTCTCGGGAGGCGCGGACTCTTTGGCCCTCGCCTCAGCAACGCTATTTGAATCAAAAAAACTGCAACTGCAAGTTGCGACCGTGACTATTGACCATGGCCTTCAAAAAGTATCCGCAAAAGTTACCGAGCAAACATTAAAAAAGCTTCACCAAATTGGCATCACTGAAGCTTGGAGTAAAAAGGTAAAAGTTGGAACCAAGGGTGGACCAGAAGCTGCCGCTAGAGACGCAAGATATGAAGCACTCGAAAGCATTCGCATCGAAAGCAAGTCAGATTTCATCGTTCTGGGCCACACCGCTAACGATCAAGCAGAAACAGTTTTGCTTGGACTAACCAGGGGTTCTGGCTCTAGATCACTTTCTGGAATGAGCGCTAGAAGTGGGAAACTGCTTCGGCCACTACTCGCTATTGAGAGACAAACTACTGAGCAGTTTTGCAAAGATGAAAAGATTTCACCTTGGCAAGATCCACAAAACAAGGACCCCAAGTTTCTTAGAGTTCGAATTAGAAAAGTCGTCCTTCCATTTCTCGAGAAACAACTCGGCAACGGTATTTTCAGCAACTTGATTCGAACCAGCAGCCAGCTGCAAGAAGACGATCAATACCTAAGTCAGGTAGCAGCAAAAGCTTTCAAGAAAATTGCCAATACTGGTTCGCGCTCGGTGAGCCTGTCTCAACCTGAGCTACTGAAATTGCCGGAGGCAATTCGCAACCGTGTGATTAAATCATCTATTGATTATTTCGGGGTCGATTCATCTAGGGTGCATGTTTTGGCTGTTGCAGATTTGGTTTTGAACTGGCATGGTCAAAAGCCCCTAGCGCTTCCAGGCGTTAGAGTAGAGCGCAAAGGTAAAACCATCACACTAAAAGCCACCCAGGAGAAGTAATTGGATCTCGAAGCAGTATCTTCGGAAATTACAAAAGTTCTTGTTACAGAAGAGCAAATAAAAACACGCGTCGCGGAACTGGCAAAAGAAATTGATAGCCACTACGCCGGTAAAGATCTTTTGCTGGTCGGTGTTCTAAAGGGCGCGGTGATGTTCATGGCTGATATGTCCAGAGCGCTGCAGACTCGGGTGCAGATGGATTGGATGGCGGTTTCTTCGTACGGATCAGGAACCACTTCTTCTGGTGTAGTTCGAATTCTGAAAGATTTGGACACCGACGTATTGGGCAAGAACGTTCTAATTGTTGAAGACATTGTTGATTCAGGCCTGACTCTGTCCTGGTTGGTCTCCAACTTGGAAGCGCGCGGTGCAGCTTCTGTGCAGGTAGTAACCCTGCTTAGAAAACCAGATGCAGCCAAGGTAGAAGTAGATGTGCGCTGGGTTGGCTTTGAGATCCCTAACGAATTCGTGGTTGGTTACGGACTGGACTGGAACGAGCGGTACCGCACCCTGCCTGGGGTAGCGGTTCTCTCGCCAGCTGTCTATTCCTAGGAATCTGTCAGTCTGCCTGGGATAACCTAGGAGTCTATGAATCTCAAAAAAATCCTCTCAGGTCCGTTTGTCTGGATATTTCTAGCCATCCTCATTTTGGTAGTTGGAACCAGCCTCATAAACAACCAAACCTTCCAGCAGGTTGATACCAAGTACGGTCTTGAGCTAATCGAATCCGGCAAAGCTAAGTCTGTAAAAATTCTTGACGGTGATCAGAGAGTCGATGTTGAACTAATCAACCCCGACAAAGAGTTTGGTTCTCAGGTTCAATTCTTTTATGTTGGCCCACGAGGCGACCAAGTCGTTGAAGTAATCACCAATGCAACCATCGCCGATGGATATAACGACGAGGTTCCAAACACTCCTTGGTACTTAGCACTGCTAGGTTCACTGCTGCCGTTTATTCTGATTGGTTTGATTTTCTGGTTCTTACTTTCCTCAATGCAAGGTGGCGGCGGAAAAGTAATGCAGTTTGGAAAATCAAAAGCAAAGATGGTGACCAAAGAATCTTCAACAGTCACCTTTAAAGATGTCGCTGGAATTGACGAGGCTCTCGAAGAGCTAGAAGAAATCCGAGACTTTTTGAAAAAACCCGAGCGCTTCAAAGCTCTCGGAGCCAAGATTCCACGAGGAGTACTTCTTTATGGCCCTCCAGGAACCGGTAAGACATTGGTTGCTAAGGCAGTCGCCGGTGAAGCTGGAGTTCCCTTCTTCTCAATTTCTGGTTCTGACTTTGTTGAAATGTTCGTAGGTGTTGGAGCTTCCAGGGTTCGTGACTTGTTCGAGCAAGCCAAGCAGGCTTCCCCAGCAATAATCTTTGTTGACGAAATTGATGCCGTTGGTCGTCAGCGAGGTGCTGGAATCGGTGGCGGAAACGATGAGCGCGAGCAGACTCTGAACCAGTTGCTTGTTGAGATGGACGGATTCGATTCGGACACCAATGTGATCTTGATTGCCGCTACCAACCGTCCAGATGTTCTAGACCCAGCACTGCTAAGACCTGGACGATTCGATCGTCAGATTGGTGTTGGAGCACCAGATCTTGCAGGACGTGAACAGATTCTCAGGGTCCACGCCAAGAACAAACCAATTGCAGAAGATGTTGACCTTGCCCTAATTGCTCGCAGAACACCTGGCTTTACCGGTGCCGACTTGGCAAACGTTCTAAACGAAGCAGCGCTACTTTCTGCCAGAGAGAATCTAAAAACCGTAACTGCTGAAATCATTGACGAAGCAATTGATCGAGTAATCGGTGGACCACAAAAGAAGTCCCGATTAATGAAAGACGAAGAGCGACTAAACACCGCGTACCACGAAGCGGGGCACGCATTAGTTGCCGCATCTATGAACAACTCGGACCCAGTGACCAAAGTCACTATTTTGCCTAGAGGCCGCGCACTTGGATACACCATGGTTTTGCCAACGGAAGATCGTTACTCGGTAACTAGAAACCAGTTGCTTGATCAGATTGCATACGCCCTTGGTGGCCGCGCTGCCGAAGAAATTGTTTTCCACGATCCAACAACCGGTGCATCGAATGACTTCGAGAAGGCAACAAAAATTGCTAGACAGATGGTGACCCTGTTTGGCTTCTCTTCTTCGGTCGGAACCGTTTCTTATGGAGGCGGTGGCGAAGTATTCATCGGTCGCGACATGGCACAAGCGCGTGAGTACTCAGATGAAGTAGCGCACCAGATCGATCTTGAGATTCGCAAGATCTTGGACACAGCTCACGATGAGGCTTACAAGGCACTAAATGCTAACCGCAAGGCTTTGGATGTAATGGCCAAAGAGTTGATGGAAAAAGAAACTTTGAATCAAGATGACATCGCAAGAATTTTCAAGGGAATCAAAAAATCCCCGAAGCGCAAGCCTTGGCTTTCTAAGGCTTCTAGGCCTGGATCCAAGAAGGGCCCAATCGCTATACCTTCTAAGGGCTCTACTACAGCCAAGGTTGCAGCAAAGAAAAAAGCTGATGCCCAAACAGCGAAGGACACAGCCAAGGCGGCCTCCAAGAAGAAAACGAAACCCGCCGCCAAAAAAGCCACACGGGTAGTTAAGAAAAAGTAATTGGTTGATGTAGATCGCATTAAAAAGGCGGTGACCGAGCTACTCACTGCAATTGGCGAAGACCCCAACCGCTTAGAGCTCATGGCTACGCCAGAAAAGTTTGCTGGTGCATACCAAGAGTTTTTCAAGGGTGTTGGAGTTGACCCGCTAAAGGTTCTAGAGGACTCTTTTCCAGCAGAGCAAAACGATGTAGTAATTCTTAAAGACATTGAACTGGTTTCAATTTGCGAACACCACCTACTTCCTTTTACTGGTGTGGCCCACGTTGCCTACTTGCCCAAAGACAGGGTTGTCGGACTTGGACGCATTCCTAAACTGGTTGAAGTTCTTGCTGCCAGACCTCAGCTTCAAGAGAACCTAACTTCTCAAATAGCTGAAGCAATTCAGCAGGGACTGGATGCCGAAGGAGTTCTTGTAGTTATTGAAGCAAGACATCACTGCGTTGCCTCCAGAGGGGCCAGACAGCCAGAGGCAAACACCGTAACCGTGAAGGCTCTTGGTAAATACAGCCAGGCCATCGATCGCCAAGAGATTATGGCCCTGATTTCCAAGTGAAGACGTTTTCAAGACCACTGATCATGGGTGTAGTAAACATCACCCCAGATTCCTTCTCCGATGGCGGAGACTTTCTAAGCGCAGATGACGCACTAGCTCACGCTCTTGAACTTGTATCGCAAGGTGCAAACATTGTTGACCTAGGTGGAGAATCCACCAAGCCTGGTGCCCTGAGAGTCAAAATCGAAGTGGAACAATCCAGGGTAATTCCCGTTATTCAATCTTTGATGTCCAACGAAAACTTTGTTTCAAGCCGCGCCCAAATCAGTATCGACACCATGAACAGTGAAACAGCAGTTTTGGCCGTGCAGGCGGGAGCAACAATTGTTAACGATGTTTCTGGCGGGTTAGCGGATGAAGAAATGTTTCGAGCCCTGCAACCTCTTAGTTGCAAATTCATCATTAGTCACTGGCGAGGCTTCAGCGAAACTATGGACTCCCTGAACAATTACGAATCCGTTGCTGCGGATGTTGCCAAAGAGCTTCGGGCTAGAGTCAGCAAAGCTATTGATGCGGGTATCTCCAGGGACCGGCTGATTATTGATCCAGGTCTCGGATTCGCAAAAGACATAACCCAGAACTGGCATCTGGTTGCAAGGCTGGATGAACTTGAAAAACTAGATCTACCAATACTTGTTGGAGCATCAAGAAAGCGCTTTATTGCAGGTGCTCTGGAGCCAGATAGCCAGGGACAAGTCAGTAACCAGAGGCGAGATTTGGCTACCGCCGTGTTGACGGCGCTGCTGCTACAGCGAAAGCTTTGGGGAGTTCGAGTGCACAACGTCTCGACCACTGTGGACGCCATTCAAGTGGTCGAAGCCCTTGCAGTTGCAAATGAAGATACTGGTGGGCAGAGTTAGTCCATGACCCAGAAAATTGAAATTAGAGGACTGAGGATCTTTGGCCACCATGGTGTCATGGAGCAAGAAAGGCAAAACGGCCAATACTTTATTGTCGATGCCAAGATTTGGATTGACAGCGACAGAGCTGCTGCCACTGACGACATATCCAACACCGTTAGCTACGCAGAGATTGCTCAACTAATTTCAAAAAACGTGGGCCAAAACCCAGTCAATCTTTTGGAAACACTTTCTCAGCGACTAGCCGATGAGGTTTTGTTTGCCGCCAGCCCATGGGCTAAAAAGGTAAAAGTCACAGTTTCCAAACCTGATGCCCCGATAGATCTTTTCTTTGACACAGTTGCGGTGACAGCCAGCGCCAAGAAACCAGACTGATGTTTGGTTGGAAGATTGCAGTTCTAGCGCTAGGTTCCAATCTTGGAGACCGTGGAGAAACAATCCACTCGGCAATCGAGCAACTTGGCGCTCATCCAAAGATTCGTGTCTTGGAAAAATCTCCACTCGTGGAGTCAATTGCCGTCACTGAATCGGGTCTTGATGAATCAAAACCCAACTACCTAAACGGTGTTGTAAAAATTGCCACCAAGCTGAGTCCTAAAAAGCTTCTTGAAGCTACATCGCAAATTGAACTTTCTCACGGTCGGGTGCGAGAACGACGGTGGGAATCAAGATCACTGGACATTGACATCATCACCTATGAAAACAAAAAGCAAGAATCAAAGAACCTAACCCTGCCACACCCAAGAGCTCACGAGCGAGCATTCGTGCTAGTTCCTTGGTCTCTTATGGATGGTGAGGCGCAGCTAGTTGGATTCGGAAAAGTTTCTGATTTAGTAGAGCCAATCAAGAATCAAGTCTGGTTACAAAAATGAAGCCGACGAAATTAAGCCAGGTATTGGTAGTTGTTTTTGGCCTTACAGTGCTTTCTTTTCTTGCGGTTCGCTTGCTTGTTGCTAACGGCATGGCCGTTCCAGCTTCGCCAACTAATCTTTTGGTAACCCTAGCGGCAATCGCGCTGATTCTTTTGGGACTTTCTGTTCCCATCTGGCGGTACAAGTCGTCCTTATCGCAATACACAAAAGGACCACGACCCAAAAGAGTTGATCCGTTTTATGCAGTTAGAGTTCTTCTGCTCGCAAAGGCAAGTGCCCTAACTGGCTCGGGGTTTGTGGGCTGGCATTTAGGGGCAATGATTGCCCAGCTGAGTTTGCCTGTTAGTTTTACTCAAGCACTAGTTCAAAACAGTTTTGGCCTGATTGCAAGCTTGGTACTTACCGTTGCTGCGATTGTGTCGGAACAAATATGTCGACTACCCGATGAGCCCAAAGACAATCAGACAGATCAGATGGTGAGCAATTGAAACAGGGAAGACTAAACATCGGCCTTGTGGGCGCAGACGCGATAGGAATAGCAATTGCAACAGCCTTGCAAGAAGCAGGACACCTGGTCGTTGCTCTGCCGAAAGATCAATCGGACTCGACAGACAAACTGGAGCACTTGTTCCCAACCGCAAAGTCTCTATCAAATGACGACATTCTTGCTGCATCAGATTTAGTGCTGCTAGCAGTTCCAGAAAACATAATCGAGTCAACTGCCGTAAGCCTGGCTGAATCAAATGCCTGGCGCAAAGGACAGCTTGTTGTTCACTTTGCGCCTAACCATGGCCATGAGATTCTAGAGGCGGCAACAGCGCAAGGCGCTATCGCGCTAGCTATTCATCCTGCGATGCATTTCACCGGAACAAGCCTTGATCTTCGCCGCATGAAAGAAAGCTACTTCGCCGTGAGCGCTCCACCGGTAGCACTCCCGATAGCTCAGGCGCTCGTTATTGAAATGGGGGCCGAGCCGATAGTCATCGAAGCTTCTGGTCGCGATAGCTACTTCGAGGCAATTGAGGTTGCCAGTAATTTCTCGGCGATGATTGTGAACCAGGCTGTTGGATTACTTGAGCAAGCAGGAGTTGAAAACCCGGCACTTGTTATTGCGCCAGTCATCGAAAGCGCCGTGGACCAAGCTCTTTCCAAGGGTCACCGAAGCATTGACCCAACTGAACTACTGGATGAGCAGTAAATGAAAACCATTCGCACCGTGTCTGAGCTAAGCACCGAGTTAGCTAACGCAAGACAGAGCGGCAAGAAAATCTCCTTTGTCCCAACCATGGGTGCGATTCACGCGGGCCACTTGTCATTAGTTGAAATAGCCAAAAAGCAATCAGGCTTAGTTGTTGCTTCGATATTTGTGAATCCACTGCAGTTCAATTCGGCATCGGATTTTGATCTTTACCCAAGGAACGAAGCGGCTGACACTGCCGCTTTGGAATCTGCCGGTACAGATGTTTTGTTCTTGCCCAGCGTTGAAGAGATTTATCCAAATGGCAAAGTCAACACCCACTCCGCTGGACCAATTGGAGATATCTTTGAGGGTCAGGCAAGAAAAGAACATTTCGATGGCATGCTCACGGTTGTTGCAAGACTGTTCGAGATCGTTAGCCCTGATGTTGCAGTCTTTGGAGCTAAAGATGCCCAGCAACTGTTCTTGATCCGAAGGATGCTACAACAGGAGAAAAACTCTGACTGGGGTAGCAAGTTACAACTTGTCGAAGGCCCAACAATTAGAGAATCAACTGGCTTGGCTTTATCGAGCCGGAACCAAAGGCTTAGTTCGAGTGAGATGCAGGTCGCGCTGTCGCTATCGGAAGCTCTTGATAAAGCACACAAGTGCGCAGCCTCTGGCGAAGGAATTTCAAGTGCACTTAGTGAGGCAATGAAAGTCTTTAGTTCAAATCCAGAGGCTAAACTTGATTATCTGGCGCTTGTGAATCCAGAATCCTTTGAAGCTTTGGAGGATGGTTTCACTGGCCAGGCACTGATGATTGTTGCTGCAGAGGTGGGCAATGTTCGACTGATTGACAATAGGTCAATCACTTTCTAGGAGCAAGATGAGCGAGAATCTCGAGAACGAGGCAGAAGACCTCCCCGAGCAGATTGCCATTCGCCTCGCTAAGCGCGACAAACTTCAAGAAACGGGAAGCGCTTACCCGGTCTCACTTCCAATCACTCACACCATCGGAGAAGTAAGAAACAAGTTTCCGAACTTGGAAATCGATGTTTCAACCGGCGAAAAAGTCGCAGTTTCTGGTCGAGTAGTTTTTGCCCGTAACACCGGAAAGCTTTGTTTTGCCACATTGCAAGCTGGCGACGGCGAAAGAATCCAGGCGATGGTCAGTCTCGACAAGGTGGGTGAGGAATCCCTTGAGCAATACAAAGAACTGGTTGATCTAGGAGATCACCTATTTGTTGAAGGTGAAGTTATCACTTCAAAGCGCGGTGAACTAAGCATCTTGGTTGAAAACTGGAAGATGGCTGCAAAAACAATTAGACCTCTTCCAAATATGCATAACGAACTTTCTGAAGAGTTCCGTGTTCGTCATAGGTACATCGATCTAATCGTTCGTGACCGAGCCAGGGAAGTAGTGAAGATTCGCTCGCAGGTCATGCAGTCGATGCGTAAGACCTTTGACCAAGACAACTACCTAGAGGTAGAAACACCAATGCTTCAGGTTATGCACGGTGGCGCATCGGCCAGACCATTCAAAACACATATGAACGCATTCGATGTTGATCTATTCCTTCGTATCGCACCAGAGCTATTTTTGAAGCGTGCTGTTGTTGGTGGGTTGGAAAGAGTTTACGAAATCAACCGCAACTTCAGAAACGAAGGCGCTGACTCAACTCATTCACCGGAGTTTGCAATGCTCGAGGCCTACCAGGCCTACGGTGATTACAACACCATGGCTGATCTGACTCAGAAGCTAATTCAAAATGCGGCGCAGGATGTTTTTGGCACCCAGGTAATTGAATTAGAAAACGGCGAAAAGAACGATCTTTCTGGTGCATGGGACCGCGTTTCGATGTTTGATTCGCTTTCTGCTGCAGCTGGAGAAGAGATCACTCCGGCTACTGACATGAAAGACCTAAAGAAAATTGCCGACAAGGTGGGAATCGAAATCGATCACCCACTTCAGGGCAAGTACGTCGAAGAGCTATGGGAGCACTTTGTGAAGCCGGGGCTTGTGAGACCCACCTTCGTAATGGATTTCCCAGTTGACACCTCACCGCTTACTCGCGATCACCGCTATAAGGCAGGCGTAGTTGAGAAGTGGGATCTATACATCCGCGGCTATGAGCAAGCAACTGGTTACTCGGAGCTTGTGGACCCAGTAATCCAGCGCGAAAGATTTGTGGCTCAGATGGCACTTGCCAAATCTGGTGACCCAGAAGCCATGAAGCTCGATGAGGAATTCCTAACCGCTTTGGAGTTTGGAATGCCGCCATCTGGTGGAATGGGAATGGGCATCGACCGATTGCTGATGACCCTAACTGGACTCGGAATCCGGGAGACAATCTTGTTCCCGTTGGTCAAGTAATTATGGAAAACGTAGAAACCCCAGAACTAACTGGTCTGGAATGGGTTGCAGATTTTGCCATGTCCACAGTGCCGCCAATTCTGATGGGAATCATCTTCTACATCGTTATGCGAGCCATCTTTAGGGCCGACTCCACAGAGCGCAAGGTTTATGCCGAAATAGAAGCTGAAGAGCGGGCCAAGCGCAAAAAGCTGCCTAACGCCTAGGGCGAACAAGCCCCCAAAGGGGCCTCGTGGCTGGTTAACATCTTTATCTAGACGTTATTTGCGGCGTCATAAGGAGCCAAGAAATGTTCGAGAAATTCACCGATAAGGCAAGGCGAGTTGTCGTCTTGGCCCAAGAAGAAGCCAAGCTTCTAAATCACAACTACATCGGTACCGAGCACATTCTTTTGGGTCTTATTCACGAGGGAGAAGGAGTCGCCGCTAAGGCTCTCGAGTCTCTTGGAATTAACCTCGACTCCGTTCGTGATCAGGTTCAGGAAATTATCGGTCAGGGTCAGCAAGCTCCATCTGGTCATATTCCATTTACCCCACGCGCCAAAAAAGTTCTTGAACTTTCGCTTCGCGAAGCGCTTCAATTAGGCCACTCATACATCGGGACAGAGCATTTGCTTTTGGGTCTTATTCGCGAGGGTGAAGGTGTTGCCGCTCAGGTGCTTACTCGCCTAGGCGCAGACACTAACCGCGTGCGCCAGCAAGTGATTCAGCTGCTTTCTGGATTCCAAGGAAAAGAAACCGTTCAGGTTGGTGGCGAGCAAGTTGCACCGCAAAAGGGCTCACAGATTCTTGACCAGTACGGCAAGAACCTAACTCAGGCTGCTGCCGAAGGAAAGCTAGACCCAGTTATCGGTCGTGAGCGTGAAATCGAACGCGTTATGCAGATTCTTTCTCGCAGATCCAAGAACAACCCAGTTCTAATTGGTGAACCAGGGGTTGGAAAAACTGCAGTAGTTGAAGGATTGGCACAAGCCATCGTTCAAGGTAACGTTCCAGAAACCCTTAAGGGCAAGCAGCTTTACACACTAGATCTTGGTTCCTTGATTGCAGGTAGCCGTTACCGTGGTGATTTTGAGGAAAGACTAAAGAAAGTTACCAAGGAGATTCGCACCCGCGGAGACATCATTACTTTCATTGATGAGATCCACACTCTTGTTGGTGCCGGTGCCGCTGAAGGTGCAATCGATGCAGCATCAATTTTGAAGCCGATGCTTGCTCGAGGCGAGTTGCAGACAATTGGTGCGACGACTTTGGACGAATACCGCAAGCACTTTGAAAAAGATGCAGCTCTAGCTCGCAGATTCCAGTCAGTTCAGGTAAACGAACCGAGCTTGCCACACACCATCAACATCTTGAAAGGTCTTCGTGACCGCTACGAGGCTCACCACAAGGTTTCAATCACCGATGGTGCAATCGTTGCAGCAGCTTCACTTTCAGACAGGTATGTAACCGATAGGTTCCTACCGGACAAGGCCATTGACCTTCTGGATGAAGCAGGAGCCAGATTGAGACTCTCAATTCTTTCTTCGCCGCCAGAACTTCGTGAGATCGAAGAGCGCATCGTTGGCGTTCGAGTTGAAAAAGAAAAGGCAATCGAGAACCAGGACTTTGAACTAGCTGCTTCAAAGCGCGATGAGGAAAAGAAACTTATCGGAGAACGAGCTCAACTAGAAAAGCAGTTCCGCAAGGGAAACGTGGCAGCTGCGGGAGTCGTTGACGAAGGACTTATTGCTGAAGTTCTGGCTCAGGCAACTGGTATTCCAGTATTCAAGCTCACCGAAGAAGAAAGCGCGAAGCTGATTTTTATGGAAGACGAGCTACACAAGCGCGTCATCGGGCAGCAAGAAGCTATTGCTGCTCTTTCAAAAACTATTCGTCGTCAGCGTGCAGGACTTAAAGATCCAAAGCGCCCATCTGGTTCGTTTATCTTTGCTGGACCAACCGGTGTTGGAAAAACAGAGCTTGCTAAAGCATTGGCAGAGTTCTTGTTTGACGACGAGAACGCACTTATCTCCCTGGACATGTCAGAGTATGGCGAGAAGCACACCGTATCTCGGTTGTTCGGTGCCCCTCCAGGATTTGTTGGATTCGAAGAAGGTGGCCAGCTAACCGAAAAAGTAAGGCGCAAGCCATTCTCCGTTGTGTTGTTCGACGAGATTGAAAAGGCCCACCCTGATATTTTCAACTCACTACTTCAGATCCTTGAAGAAGGTCGTCTAACCGATGGTCAGGGTCGAGTAATTGATTTTAAGAACACCGTGATCATCATGACCACCAACTTGGGTGCCAGGGACATTTCTCGCGGAGCCATGGGCTTTAGCTTGGAAGGCTCTAGCGAAAACGACTACCAGTTGATGAAGGCTAAGGTCAACGAAGAGCTAAAGCGCAGCTTTAGACCGGAGTTCCTAAACCGCGTTGACGAAACAATCGTGTTCCCTCAGCTTTCACAAGTTGAACTACTGCAGATTGTTGAGCTTTTCATCAAGCGCCTAGCTACTCGCCTAGAGGAAAGAGACCTAACTCTAGAGCTGACCACGAAAGCCAAAGAGCGTCTAATGGAAATTGGTTACGAGCCGTCCCTTGGTGCAAGACCGCTTCGTCGAGCAGTTCAGAGAGAAATCGAAGACCGGATCAGCGAGCAGATCTTGCAGGGAGAGTTGAAAAACTCCAGCCACATCGTTGTTGACTTTGCCAACGGAGAGTTTACTTTTGCAAGCAAGCTCAGAGAACCTGTCACTGCAGCGGTTTAGTCACTAAAGATATCCTCACAAGACAGATAAGCACAGTAATCATGAGAGGCTGTCAATGGATTCCTGGATAGATATCCTGACCGATCCGAACCATCTGTTCGCAGATTTTCTGATGAATGTCGGTTTTGAGATTGTGTTTGCCTGGATCACTTATCTGGTTCTATTGAGGGTTTTCATTAGAAAAGGCAAAGGAAAACACAGGCCTAAGTGAGCAAAGCTAGCCGCTGAGCTGTTATCCCTAGTGCTTGGTTCGCAAAAATCTTGCGCAACACAGCCACGCTTAGGCAAAGCCTGAAACCTCTCCAAGTAAATTAGAGGAATGTCTCAAACACGAAGAACACTTTCTCCAGCCGTTTACCGCAGACGTCGCATCGCTACTGCACTAATTCTTGCTGTGATTGTTGGCCTTGTATGGGCAGGCGTGAACGCCGTGGGTTCATGGATCGGAGCGTCACAGACTCCAACACCAACTCCACTACCTGAAGGACTAAACGAGTCCAGTGTCGTAGTTGAGGCCGGTGAACCCTGCCCCCCAGGAACAGTTTCAGTTATGGCTCAGGTTGGCGATAGCCAAGGTGCCCTAATGAACAAATTTAGCGCCGACCAAACCCCACACATTTGGTTCACTTTGACCAACACAAATTCTGTGGACTGCAAATTCAACGTCGGTGCAAAAGTTCAATACTTCACCATCAAATCCGGTGACCAACAAATCTGGACTTCAAGACAGTGTGATCGTGAAGGACTAACAGATAGCGAAGTAGTTCTAAACGCAGGTCAGACCAGCACTAGCCCAGTTCAGCCATGGGAAAAAGTTGCGTCAAGCTCAACTGGTTGCGGACCAGAACAAGAAGCGGTTGTGACTGGCGGAGCTAGCTACCACGTAGAAGCCGAAGTCAACGGAGAACTTTCGAATAACGACCAGCAGTTCGTTCTGGACTAGTTTTTGAGTCCTGCCGCCAGCGCTTTAGTGAGCTGAGTGAAGCTTGAGTCAATCACTTTTGTGAAACCCAAACGCTTAGCTTCGTTTTGCCTAATTACAGCTTGATTTACTTTTCTGATTTCCCCGGCAAGGCTGATTTCACCAAAGGCAACTATATCGTGTGAGATCGGTTGGTCCTTGATGGCCGAGGCGATAGCAAGTGCGATGGCAAGATCAGCTGCAGGCTCGGAAATCTTTACTCCACCAACGGTTGAAACATAAACATCCAATTCAGAAAGCCTTAGCCCCGCTCTTCTTTCTAGCACCGCCAAAAGCATGGCAACTCTTGACGCATCAACCCCGTTGGTTACTCGCCTGGGTTGAGCAGTTGAACTCTTAACGACCAAAGCCTGAACCTCAGAGATAAAAGCTCGCTTACCTTCTAAAGTCACAGTCACGCAGGTTCCGGAAACTTGAGTCTCATTTCTGGAAAGAAATAAGCCGCTTGGGTCTGTTACCTCAACGATGCCGTCACCAGTCATTTCAAAGCAACCAACTTCATCGGTTGGTCCAAATCTATTTTTAAAGGAACGAATGAATCTAAGACTTGTTTGCCTGTCTCCTTCAAAGTGACAAACCACATCAACCAGGTGCTCGAGGGCCCTAGGTCCTGCAACTGATCCATCTTTGGTTACGTGGCCAACCAAAATTATCGGAAGATTAGTTTCCTTAGCTACGCGGATTAGGTTTGCGGCAACTTCGCGAACCTGGGAAGGCATCCCTGCCGCTCCATCTATTTCACCTGCGAGTATGGTCTGAACCGAGTCGACAATCAGTAAATCTGGTTTCAAGTGCTGAACTTGGCCAAGCAGAGTGGACAAGTCATTTTCTGAGGCGAGATAGAGATTCTCAGATAGGGCTCCAGTTCTATCTGCACGAAGTTTTATTTGGCCAGTCGATTCCTCGCCGCTGACGTACAGAACCCGAAGGCCCGATTTAGCACTGTTCGCAGCAACTTCTAGCAGCAGGGTTGATTTACCAACACCTGGTTCACCGGAGAGCAAAACAACAGCTCCCGGAACAATGCCGCCGCCTAGAACTCGATCAAACTCTCCAACACCAGTTGGTCTTGAATGGACGCTATCGGTAGAAATTTCAGTGATTGGCTTGGCAGCAAAATCATCACCGATTAGAGCGGGCTTTATGGAGCGCGCGATACCCGTGCCTCTTCCGGCACCAACGGCAGTTAGTTGAACGGTGTCCCATGCTTGGCACTCGCCGCAACGGCCAACCCACTTAGCTGTGGACCAGCCACACTCCACGCAAGAAAACTCTGCCTTGGTCTTTGCCATGATCCTCCAATAGCTTCCAAACTTACCCTGACCCACCGATAAGGATGTGGGCCTAGGCTTAAACCATGGAAACAAAGCAGATAGCAATCCTTGGCACGGGCTCGATGGGTAAAGCCATTCTCAGCGGGCTGCTTGCTGCAGGAACTAGCCCTGCTGATGTTCGAGTGACTACCAAGTCCAAAGCCACTGCAGACGCTCTTTCCTCTAACCATGGTGTCCAAGCAACCGCCTTGGAATCAGACTCAGCAGCGAATTCCTCATCAGCTAAGGATGCCGACCTAGTTATCTTGGCTGTGAAACCAAACTTGATTCTTGAGACCCTAAAAGATGTTGCGTCAGTTCTAAAGCCAGGCTGCTTAGTTGTTTCCGTTGCCGCTGGCATCACTACCGCAGCCATGGAAGAGCAGCTATCAGGTAATGCAGCCGTTATTCGGGCTATGCCAAATACTCCATCAGTTGTGGGCTTGGGAGTTACTGGGATTAGCAAAGGCTCCAATGTCTCGGCTAAGCAACTAGATCTAGCCGTTGAGCTCTTTTCAAGCGTGGGTAAAGTCCTGGTTGTTGATGAGAGCAAAATCGATGCTCTCAGCACAATATCTGGCTCCGGCCCAGCCTACGTTTTTTACTTCGCCGAAAAACTCATCACCGCGGCCAAGTCTCTTGGATTTAGCGAGCAAGAGGCGAGCCTAATGGTGAAAGAAACATTCCTGGGATCAGCAACCTTGCTCGCAACTTCTTCGAGCTCTCCAGAAGAACTAAGGCAGCAAGTAACTTCTCCGAACGGAACTACTATGCAAGCAACAGGAAGATTCGACGCTGCAGATCTAGAACGAGTTTTCATTGAAGCAACTGAAGCGGCGTTGGCCAGGGCAAAAGAGTTAGGTAGAGTTAAACCATGAGCGACATTTTCAAAGCACTAGCAAATCCAAAAGCCCGTTTAGTCCTTGAGACCCTAGCCAAAACTCCGTTTTCGACTGCTTCGAAGCTAGCTGAAGCCAGCAAGGTTTCCTCGGAGCAAGTAACAGCGCAGCTGAGCATACTTGTTGAGGCAAGACTGGTTCGCTCAACCGGCTCTGGCACCAGCAAGAAGTATTCAATAAACGCCAAGGGCTTCACGCCCTACTTGACTTGGTTTGCCAAGGTAGCTGAGTCGCAGGCGGTTGCAAGACTTGAGCAACAAGTAACTGAACTTGGTGGCAAGGTGGGAAGCGCAGTTTCTACTGGAACCAAATGGGTTTCAGGTCAAGTCAGTGCAAATGTTGATATTGACCCAAAGAAACTTGGAAAGCAGCTTGGCAGGATGCTGGCAGACGTGAAAACTGAAGCCCAAAAAGAAGTAAAGGGCGTTCAAAAAGACGCAAAAAGAATTGTCAAGACTGTAAAAGCACGCATCAAGGCTGGGAAGTAATTTTCTCCAAGAGCGCTTCAACTTTTGACTTTATGTTGTTTCTAATTTCTCGGACCTTTTCAATTGGCTGATCCTTGGGATCATCCAATGGCCAATCAAGATAAGTCTTACCTGGGAAATATGGACAGGCGTCGCCACAGCCCATCGTGATCACGTAATCGCTAGCAATAACTTTTTCATCGGAAAGCTTCTCTGGCACGGAAGACGATAAATCAATCCCCTCTTCAAGCATTACGGCCATTGCCATGGGATTGATTTGCGTTCCTGGATCTGTTCCAGCCGACAACACCTGCACACTTTCTCCGCCAAGATGCTTTAGGTAACCTGCGGCCATTTGTGAGCGGCCAGCGTTGTGAACACAAACAAACAAAACGGTAGCTTTAGTTCCCATTTTTTGAACCTACTTTCTTGACGCGAATCAGTACCTCATTATGTTTAAGAAATCCTGGCTTCCAGGGTGGATCGAACCTGGACCAGTAAAGGTTGCCGACCGGCACTAGACCAGCCTTGGCAACTTCCTCCAGCAGCCTCGTTCCTTCGTTGTTGAACTTTTCCTTGTTCCAGGAGCCACCAAATTTTCTGGCAGCCGCCAAGTGAGCCGGCACTCGAACGACGCTTACTTTTGAGTCTGCAGGTGAGGGAGTATTAGACTCGTCCATTTCTTCAGGCATAACAAACCGAACCTTATGCCTGCTGCTTGTCACTGATTCCTGAATCACAGGTGCGGTCATTGCGATCGCTTGTCTTGCCCTGTTGTTACCACTTATGAAGTTCACCAGGGGTCTAAATCCAATGCTCCCTGCGTTGATGAAGTCGCCGGAGACTTCTGTCTCTATCTGCATTCCTGCAGGGTAGTCACGAAGCTCAAATTCACCATGTCGTTTAAGCAGGCGGTATGGTTGGTTCTGTGTCATGCAAGTAAGTCTAGTAAAGACACTTTTTCGATGTTAAACTAGACCTGAACAGGGAGAAAACATTGAGTCAACCAGCCAGCGACAGCGAAATGAGAAAGCACGCAGCAAAGCTTCTCAAGAAACGTGAAGACTTTAAGCAGTACATGTGGGTCTACCTAATCGTGACTGCAATTACAACTGGAGTGTGGTTCTTCACCACCCCAGACGGCTACTACTGGCCAATATGGGTCATTTTTGGAATGGGAATCGGTGCAGTATTTACAGCGCTTGACGCCTATGGAAAGCTTTCCAATAAGCCCATAACTGAGGCTGACATCGATGCCGAAGTTGAGCGCCTCAAGCGCAACAGCTAAGCTAGCTAAGTTGCCCAATTGGGCTAGAAAATATATGAGGTTTCTGTGGGTTCAGTAATAAAAAAGCGTCGCAAGCGTATGTCTAAGAAGAAGCACCGCAAGCTACTTCGCAAGACTCGCCACCAGCGTCGCAATAAGAAGTAACCGCGCTATTCGCGGTTAGCTTTTAGTTCCCGCTTCTTGAAATCGTAAATCGGCCAATCTGCTGCCTTCGCGTATCTCGTCAAAATCTTGTCTGGGTTAACTGCAACCGGATGTCCAACAGCAGTTAGCATCGGAAGATCATTTTGTGAATCGCTGTAGGCATAAGAGCGTTTCAGGCTCAAGTTTCTATCATTAGCAAGGGCCTTTAGGGCCTTTCTCTTCTCAGCACCGTGAATAGGTTTCCCAACTAATTTCCCAGTGAGTATTCCGTTCTTTCTCTCCACCTTGGTGCCGATGGCACCAGTTAGACCAAGCTCGTGAGCGATCACGTCGCCTAGCTCCTGGGGAGCTGCGGTAACCAACCAAACTTCTCTGCCCTGTTTGATGTGGTCTTTAGCAAGCCTTACGGTTTCTGGCCAAAGCTTGAGCTTGATGTGCTTCTCGTAAACCTCATCAACGAGCTCTTGAAGATCAGAAACTCTTTGGCCTTCAACAAGGGACAAAGCTCGATCCTTTAGGGCGCTTAGCTTGGTGTTGTTTTCACCTTTCCAGATAAACACAAATTGGTGCCAGGCAAAGCGCCAAAAGTCTTTTCTACTGAAGAACTTTCTTTCAAAAGCAGATTTACCAAATAGAAAGCTGCTTGAACCGCGCAAGATGGTGTTGTCGACATCAAAGAAAGCAGCAGCTAGCTTGTGCTGCTCTTTCTTGGCGGATTTAGCTTTATTGGACACCCGCTAAGTTTAACCTGTGGCTACAGTAATTTCTCTCCAGCTTTTGACCAAACCGGGCTGTCATCTGTGCGATGAAGCCAGGATGGTTGTAGAAACGGTAGTTTCACAGTTTCGTAGCGTTCACGCTGGTGTGGCTGCCAACATTCAGGTTCAAATTTATGAAATCAACATCTTGGAAGATCAGGAGCTACTAAATCTTTATGGCGAGGAGATACCCGTTTTGCAAATAAATGGAAAAACCCATGGTTACTGGCGAATCGATCCAATTCGCCTGCTCGCAGCTCTCGAAGAAGCTGTTAGTTAGGGCTCTAGTCGGTTCGGTCCACGGAACAAGAAACCAACTTCACGAATACTTGGCTGATGCAACATCAGCATGATTACGCGAAGCAATCCCATTCCAAAGCCACCGTGGGTTGGAGCACCGTAACGGAAAAAGTCGATGTAAGTTTTTAGACCTTCTGGATCAAGCCCTTTTTGTTTAGCTTGCTCGATAAGAACATCAACGCGGTGCTCACGCTGGGCACCGGTAGTGATTTCTGTTCCACGCCAGATCAAGTCATAGCTCTTGGTGAGCTCGGGGTTTCCCTCGTGTCTCATGTGGTAGAACGGACGAACGGTGGATGGGTAGTCAGTTAGAAAAACAAACTCGTGGTTGAAAGTCTCGGCAACATGAGCCGCGATTTGTCTTTCACCTTCTGGGTCCATGTCGCCACCGCGAACTACCTCATGACCGCGGGCTTTCACGATGTCCACAGCTTCTTCAAGTGGGATTCTTGGGAAAGGCTTAGTTGGAACAACAACTTCGATATCAAATAGTCTCTTGATTTCTTCGCCATGAGATTCCTTGACGGCAGATATTGCAGCGACCATGAGCTCTTCTTGTATGTTCATAATGTCTTCGTGGGAATCAATCCAAGAAACTTCCATGTCGATTGATGTGAACTCAGTCGCGTGACGTGAAGTAAAGGAAGGGTCCGCTCTGAAAACTGGACCGATTTCAAAGATTCTTCCAAGCCCTGCCATCATGGCCATCTGCTTATAAAACTGTGGTGATTGGGCCAGGTAAGCGAAACCCTCAAAGTACTCGAGCTTGAATAGCTCCGCGTTGGACTCCGAAGCTGATGCCATCAGCTTCGGGGAGTGAATTTCGGTGAAACCGTTTGCTAGCCAGTAGCTTCGCCAAGCTGCCTCAATGGTGGTTTGAACCTTGAAAACCAGATTCATCTCTGGTCGACGCATGTCTAGAAAGCGCCAATCCAGCCTCTTGTCAATCGAAGTGTCATCGGCAATCGGGGTCTCTGGCTCAGAAAGAGTGACGATCTCTAGGTCATCCAGCTGGATTTCTAGACCGCCGAGCTTAACTCGTTCGTCGTGAACCAGGCGACCCTTCACCCAAATGAAGCTTCCGTTGGTAACAGTCGAAACTTTGTCGGCCAGTGCATCTTCATCCTGGGGTCTTGGGTAGGTGACCTGAACGTCGCCTGACTCATCCCTGAGAATGATGAATTGAATTCGTTTTTGGTCTCTGAGTTTTTCAACCCAACCACCTAGGACGACAGGACCATCTTTCATGGCCGCTAGGTCTTTTACTAAGTGTCTCTCGCGCATTAAATTTGCTTTCTTATTCTGGCTTAGGCCCCAAGTTTAGCGGAGGGTAGACTTAGTGTTATGCCCGCAACCCGTATCCATCTGGTGCGCCACGGGGAAGTACACAACCCCGATGGTGTGCTTTATGGGCGTTTGCCAAACTTTGGTTTGTCCCAGTTGGGGCACCAAATGGCCGAAGTCTCAGCCGACCACATCCGATCCAGCGGCGCCAAAGTATCTAGGCTCTTGGTTTCTCCACTTCAAAGAACTCTCGAATCAGCAAAGCCAATTGCTGAACGCTTCAATGTTCCAGTTGAAGTAGAAGACGAAATCATCGAGCCAGATAACATCTTTGAAGGTCACTCGGTGAGCCTGAAAACCATCGTTCGAAACCCTAGATTCTTGCTTCAGCTTCACAACCCTTTCCGACCATCCTGGGGAGAGCCCTTCCTTGAGATCCAGCGCCGGATGGTGGGCGCAATGGAAAGAGCCTGGTCAGAAACTGCCTCAGGCGAGGTAGTAATGGTGAGTCACCAGCTACCTATATGGATGGTGCACCGCTTCAGCCAGGGACAAAGACTCTCTCACGACCCGCGCCAAAGACGCTGTGATCTTTCGAGCATTACAAGCTTTGAATTCAGCGAAGGCTCCCTACGCGAGGTCTCCTACCAAGACCCAGCTAAGCCACTTCGCATGAAGGCAACCGATCGGGGTGCTGTTTGAAAAAAGCAGTCCTTTTGTTGATGCTTTCGGTATTTGTTTTAACCTCTTCCGGCTGCGCTACCGATTCACTGGCCGAACAGTTCCGCGAAGGTGACAACAAGAACTACATCGCAGGAGATGGCACAGTAACCGAATTTTCTTTGGGCTCAAGACCAAAAGCTGCTGATTGGTCTGGGGTTAGTGAAAGTGGAGACAACCTTTCAAGCGATCAACTAACTGGGGTAATCACGGTCATGAACTTTTGGTACGCCGGTTGTGCACCGTGCCGAGTCGAGATGCCCGAGCTAATTGAGTTACAAGATCAGTTTCTTTCCGACGAAGTTCAGTTCATTGGTGTCAACGTTAGAGACACAGCTGAGACAGCCCTAGCTTTTGCAAGACAAGTAGATCTGAATTTCCCATCGGTGATGGATGCCAAAACCGGATCTGTTGTTTTGGGATTCACCGGTGTAGTAACACCCCAAGCTGTGCCAACAACTTTGGTGATTGATTCCGAAGGGAATGTTTCTGCGAGAGTTCTTGGAAGAATTGATAAAGGAATTCTGGAAGAACTAATCAAGACCGTGGTCAGGGAGAAAAATTGAATCCCGCTGAAATAGTTCTAAACGGTTCACTTCTTGCGGCGATGCCACTTGCATTGCTAGCAGGTCTAATTTCATTTGTTTCACCATGCGTGTTGCCACTGGTTCCTGGGTACCTTGGGTACATCACTGGTGTTGCTGATGGCTCTGCCAAAAAATCAAGAATGATTATCGGTTCGTTGCTATTTGTGCTTGGTTTCACCGTCGTGTTTGTTTCATTTGGGGCACTGTTTGGTGGAATCGGAATGTTGATCTACATCAACAACCTGGCTTGGGTGCAGCAGGTGCTTGGAGTGATCATTATTTTGCTTGGACTGGTACTAATCGGTCAGTTCTCATTCCTGCAGCAAACTTTCAAAACTTCTCTGAAGCCAAAGATTGGTTTGGCTGGAGCACCGCTATTGGGTGTGGCATTTGGTCTAGGTTGGACGCCATGTATTGGTCCAACTCTTGCAGCTGTACTTACTCTTGCCTCTGATGCCGGTTCACCTGGTCGTGGCGCATTGCTGGCGTTTTTGTATTCAATTGGAATCGGATTGCCCTTTATTGCAATTGCCGCCGGGTTTGGTTGGGCTACCAAGTCCGTAAGTTTTGTGAAAAAACACATCAGAACTTTCAACATCGCCGGTGGAGTTGTTTTGATTGTTCTTGGTATCGCACTAGCTACCGGTCTCTGGATCGGATTCGCTTCTTGGCTTCAGGGGGTGTTCGGTGTCTTTACCCCAGCGCTATGACGCTCCTGACATAGGACTAACTGGTTGGTCCAGATGGATCTGGAGACAACTAACCAGCATGAAAACCGCTCTCATACTTCTTCTGCTTTTGGCAGCTGGAGCGGTACCAGGTTCGATCTATCCGCAGCGCTCTGCCGATCCAAATGGCGTTGCGCAGTTTTTTGATAACAACCCCGAGCTAGCACCGGTTCTAGATTTCTTCCAACTTTTTGATGTTTACGGATCAATCTGGTTCTCGGCAATTTACATCCTTCTTTTCACCTCATTGGTGGGATGTGTGCTTCCAAGAACCAAAGTGCACTATGACGCTCTGCGTCAAGAACCAGTCAAGACCCCAACATCTTTATCTCGCATGCCTGCATATCAAAAGTCCACTACCCCAAAGGGCCTAGACCCGGTTCAGGTAGGGATGAAGATCCTAAAGGGCAGAGGCTACCGAGTTATCAAGCGTGGTAACTCAATCAGCGCTGAAAAGGGCTACATGCGCGAAACCGGAAACTTGGTTTTTCATCTTTCTTTAGTTGGAGTGTTGATTGCTGTCGGCGTTGGTGGCGGCTACAGCTTCTCAGGCCAAAGAGTGTTGGCTGAGGGGGACACTTTTGTGAACAACCTCGCAGGCTTTGACTCTTTGTCGCCAGGTCTGTTTTTTAACCCAGAGACCTTGAAACCACTCAGCGTAACTTTGGAAAAATTTGAAGTCGACTATGACTTCACCAATGAAACCAACATTGGAGCCCCGCTAGATTTTCGTGCCACCGTTACCCGAAAAACCTCCCCTGAAGATCCAGGCGTAACCTCGGTAATCCAGGTAAATGCCCCGTTGGATGAGCCAGGTGCAAGCCTTTATCTAACAGGGCACGGCTACGCACCTGAGATCACCGTTCGAGATGCCAATGGCGACATTAGCTACTCCGGTGCGACTGTTTTTCTTCCTCAAGATAACAACATGACTTCGATTGGAATCATCAAGGTCCCAGATAATCAACCAGAGCAAATTGGAATTGTTGCCTTCTTCTATCCAACTGCGGCAGAGCTTTCAACCGGTGCTTACACTTCGATGTTTCCTGGGATTGTGAACCCACTGATTACGATGAATGTTTACACCGGTGATCTTGGATTAGATAGCGGTCAGTCTCTAAACGTCTATGCACTTGATACTGACCGACTCACTCAGGTTGCAGGACGGGATGCACCAACCCCTGGAGTAGTGCTCGAGCTGGGCCAAACCAAGGATCTCCCAAACGGACTAGGCACTGTAACTTTTGATGGCATTAAGAGATTTGCGTCTCTAGACATCGCACACAACCCCGGTCAGTTCTGGGTCTTGCTGTTTTCACTCCTTGCTTTGGCTGGAGTCATAGTTGGATTGATTACTCCCCGTCGAAGAGTTTGGGTTAAGAGCACGGCTTCAGGTTTTGAGGTCGCTGCACTTTCCAAGCGCGAGGATCCAAGACTTGAAGAAGTTGTTAGAGAATTGACACAAGAGATAAAAAAAGGAAGTAAATGAACTCCGTCGTCCTAAATGAAAGCCTGTCCCAGACCTCTTTACTGGTGGTTTTTGCTTCCATGCTGGTTTTCACCGCAGCTTTCTTGGTATCGGGTTGGCACCTTTCTAAAGCCGCTAGCAAGAAAGTCAAAGAGGTCAAGGCCTCATCGGCTCTAGAGCGCGTCGGGCTTTCTTTGGCAGTCATCGCAACCCTGGTTTTGGCCGCTGGCGTAATTCTCCGAGGAATTGCCGCCTCTAGAGTTCCCTGGTCAAATCTTTACGAGTACTCAATAACCGGTGCCTTGATATTGATGATGGTTTTCTTGATTTCTATGCGCGTTCCAGAAGTTCGAATTATGGCAACCTTCGTCGTTGGATTTGTGCTGTTGGTACTTGGCACCGCAGTCTCGCTGCTTTATGTTGAGGTTCAGTCGCTGATGCCAGCACTACAAAGCTTCTGGCTCGTGATTCACGTTTTGGTAGCACTTATGGCAACGGCTTTCTTTAGCATCGCAGCAGCACTGTCAGCTGCCTATCTACTAAAGACCGCGAACTGGGTTGAGAAAGCAAAATCAAAAGGAGTTGAAAACTTCAAGCGTGTGATGGGAATCTTTCCAAAGAAAGAAACTCTCGAGCAACTTGCCTATCGATTCAACATTGTTGGTTTCATTCTTTGGAGCTTTACGCTCATTGCAGGCGCAATTTGGGCAGAGCGTGCCTGGCACCGCTACTGGGGTTGGGATACCAAAGAGGTATGGACTTTTATAATTTGGACAATCTACGCCGGTTACCTACACGCTAATGCAACAAGAGGTTGGACAGGTAAGCGTGCGGTTTGGTTAGGACTTGTTGGTTTTGCTGCGGTTGTTTTCAACTTCACGATTGTGAACATGTTCTTCAAAGGGTTGCACGTTTACTCAGGACTCTAAGCCAAGAATTCTGGAGCATCGCTCCAACCTGGCGATCCACCAGTCATACCCGTGATCTTCTGCCTTCAATATCTCAAGCGATGAAGTATTGATCTCTGGTCGACGAAGTTCAAGGATTCCATTTTCTGGAATCAAGCGGTCAGTAGTTAGATCCCCACCAAAAAGGTAGCCCGTTCCAAGTCCAGCGTCATAATTTAATTCCGGAAGACAGCCAGCGAAGTGCAATTCAGCAGCTAAACCAATTGAAGACTGCATCGCACTTGAGGCGCAGATTCTAAGCTTTGAAGAATTGGCAACAGCTAGCGCGTTATTGATTCCGCCAAGAGGGGCACTTTTTAGAACAAGTAAGTCGGCAGCTCCCGCAAGTTCAACAGCCAGCGGGTCGGAAGCTCTCCTAACTGATTCGTCGGCGGCAACCAATACTTTTTGCCCGCGCCTAGACATCTCAATTCGAAGTACAGCTAGTTCGGCGATTGTTGCAACCGGCTGCTCAAAGAATTCAAGATCAATTGAATTACTTTGTAGCTCCGCGAGCAGCTCTAGCGCCTGATGAACTTTGTATCCACCATTAGCATCTACTCGCAACTTAGCGTCGGGGTATAACCGTTTAGTTTCTAGAATTCGAGCAAGATCGTCAGTAGTGGTTTGTTTTGGGTCCGCTACTTTGATCTTCACAGTTGCAAACTTTCCTGCGCGGCCGAGCACTTTGGCCACTTCTTCAGTTGGAACCGCAGGCAAAATGGCGTTTACGGGAACCAGTTTTCTTACAGGTTCCGGAACCGATTCATAGCCCCACTCGATGGCTGCTTGTAACCAGGAGGCGGCTTCCTCATCTTCATACTCAGTGAAGGCCGCCCATTCACTCCAGCCATTGGGGCCTTCAAAGACCAGCAGCTCTCGCTCAGTTAGTCCGCGGAATTTGGTGCGTAGCGGAATGCTCACAACCTTGGCGGTAGCAACTAAGTCATTCAGGCGAGGTTTCACATTGTTAGTCTAGAAGCATGGCAAATCAAGTTTCTGAGCTTTTCGACGCCAGCATTTGGCACCAAGTGCAAGGTTTTGAGAAGCAGACAGACATCACTTATCACCAGCACAACTCATTGGGCGTGGTGCGAATTGCCTTTAACCGCCCTGAAGTACGCAATGCCTTTAGACCCAAAACAGTAGACGAGCTCGCAGCTAGCCTCGAGCACGCCAGAACCAATTCAAAAGTCGGCGTTGTTTTGCTAACCGGTAACGGCCCATCCGCAAAAGATGGTGGCTGGGCGTTTTCTAGTGGCGGCGATCAAAGGGTTCGCGGCAAGGACGGATACCAGTACGCCGATGATGAGCAGAACCTAGACCCTGAATACTCAGGCCGCCTTCACATCCTCGAGGTCCAAAGACTGATTCGCTTTATGCCCAAGGTTGTCATTGCTCTGGTCCCAGGCTGGGCAGCAGGTGGCGGACATTCATTGAACGTGGTTTGCGATCTCAGCATCGCAAGCATCGAGCACGCCAAGTTCAAGCAAACTGATGCGGATGTTGGATCCTTCGATGGTGGATTTGGAAGCGCCTATCTAGCCCGCCAGGCTGGACAAAAGTTTGCTCGAGAAATCTTCTTCTTAGGCCAAGAGTATGACGCCAAGAAAGCAGTGAGCATGGGGGTAGTGAACCTTGCGGTAGCGCACAAAGACTTGGAAAAAGTAGGACTCGAATGGGCTGCAGAAATAATGAGAAAGTCACCCACTTCGATTCGAATGCTGAAGTATGCGATGAATGCAGTTGATGATGGCCTTGTCGGACAACAGCTGTTTGCAGGCGAAGCAACCAGGCTGGCTTACGCAACTGAAGAAGCAGCTGAAGGCAAAAACGCATTCTTGGAAAAGCGCGCTCCAAACTGGGCGCCGTATCCTTGGCACTTCTAATCAAAAAATGCCCAAGCCATTATTCGTAGTTCCTGCTAACGAGACCGTTAAGGCTTTGCAGGTAATGATCGACGTTCTCGCTTCCAAGAAAGCTATCTTTGTTTGCCCACCTGCCATAAACGGTGTGATGCCAGAATTCGATCCAACTCCAGAGTTTGTTGACGATCCGATAGCTTGCGTGGTTGAGAGCTCTGGATCTACTGGAGCCCCAAAGAGAATCTCAATTTCACTCAAAGCACTCGAGCACGCGGCAACTTACGGGCAGGAAAGATTGGGCCCCGCCGGTCAGTGGCTATTGGCCCTGCCGATTAACTTCATTGCCGGTCAGCAAGTTTTATTGCGATCGGTTCTTGCAGACACTCAACCGGTGATGATGAATACTGCTTTACCATTTACTGCTGAGGCATTTTTTCGATCAGCAAACTTGCTAAGTCACAGCAACAAGTACACCTCCCTTGTTCCAACCCAGTTGGCAAAGCTAGTTGCTGCTTGCGAGAGCGATAAAGCACTACTCGAGGTCCTTAGGGGCTTCCGAGCGATTTTAGTAGGCGGGCAGGCAACTGCGTTAGAGCTTCAAGAACGCGCTCTTGCATTAGGCCTCAAAGTAGTTATCAGTTACGGCATGACTGAAACTTCCGGCGGGAGCGTATATGACGGAATTCCTCTTGAGGGAGTCAGGCTGAAAATTGCACCAGATGGCAGATTGCTTATCCAGGGCAAAACTTTGGCTGAAGATCAAGATGATTGGATCTTTACCAATGACCTTGCTGAGCTTTCCGAGAGCGGCAAGTTAGTGATCTTGGGTAGAGCTGATCGGGTCATCATTTCTGGTGGACTAAAAGTTTCACTCGATCGAGTCGAATACCTAGGTTCTGAGCTTCCAGGCGTTGAAGAAATTTCAGCGGTATCGATAAGCGATGAAACCTGGGGAGAGCGAGTTGGTGTTTGTTACGTTGGTTCTCCAGAAGTTGCTGATGACATCGCAAATCAACTTGCTGCACTCTTAGGACCAGCCGGCAAGCCAGTAAGGGTTATCAGAGTTGATAAACTTCCAAGGCTTGCAACATCCAAAATAGATACCCTCTCGGTTTCAAAGTTGTTTTCTCAGGAGTCAATTTGAATAACAAAAACATGCGCCTCTGGATTGAAGGAGCAAGACTTCGTACCCTTCCGCTCGCGATTGCACCGGTAGCAATTGGAGCTGGAGCTGCCGATGCCGCTCAGCGCTTTGACTTACTGCTATCTGCTCTTGCACTAGGCGTTGCTTTGTTTTTGCAAATAGGCGTCAACTTCGCAAACGATTACTCTGATGGTATTCGCGGAACAGATGATAAGCGCGTTGGGCCACTAAGGCTGACCGGGTCAAAATCCGTCAAGCCAGAGTCAGTGAAAACGGCTGCAATGATGTTTTTTATTTTGGCAGCGGCAAGTGGTTTTGAGATTGTTGTCATAACCGGACAGTGGTGGCTAATTGCTGTTGGGTTGTTATCGATTGTTGCCGCCTGGTTCTACACCGGAGGAAAAAACCCTTACGGTTACGCAGGCTTTGGTGAGATTGCAGTCTTTGTTTTCTTTGGGTTAGTGGCAACAATAGGAACCGCCTATGTGCAGATCGGTTTTGTGGATCTCAACTCGATACTTGGAGGTATTGCCGCAGGAAGTTTTGCCGCTGCAGTGTTGATGGTAAACAACATACGCGACATTGAAACCGACAAGATTGCTTCCAAAAACACGCTCGCAGTTCGGATGGGGGCGAAGGGGGCGAAAAGATTTTTCATTTTCATGATCTGGTTCCCGTTTGTGATTCTCTTTTTCTTCACACTGTTTTATCCAGCTAGCTTTTTGGCCTATGGAGCGCTTTTTCTGGTGGCCCCAGCAACCCTTATTGTTTTGACAGCCAAGACGGCCAAGGAGCTTGTTTTGGTTCTGAAGCTAACCAGCTTTGCAGCGCTGACTTACGCGCTACTTCTCACCCTCGGTCTTGTTATCGTCTTTTTCTAAATCGAGAATTCTGTTCTCAAGGTCGGCGTCGGTGTCTGGAACAGCCGAGTTGTTATCTTTTCCGAATTTCTTGTAGATCTCTTTGGAAAGCTCATCTCGCTGCTTCTGCAAAAATACTAGGGAAGCCGCCAACGCTAGGGCTCCAGAAACCAGAGCGGAATAGAGCCAATCGAACCCAAGAACGAGGAAAATCGCCAAGAAGAGCGCGAATAGACCCAATCGAGCAGCAATGAAGACTATCCAAGGATTTTTCATAGTTTCATTCTAAGTTTGTATCTGGCTTAGAGTTAAACCATGGTCAGATCACTCTTATTCATTTTTGCCGCTTGGTTGCTATTCACTGTTTTCGTGACTGTTTTTGCTGCCAGCGCCAAAAAGAATGAAGTTAGAAACCTGCCCAAGTGGGCCTGGATTGTGATTTGCCTATTTGTTCCAATCGTTGGCGGATTGCTTTACCTAGTGCTAGGTAGACCCAGTGGTGGTCCAAAGAATCGCTTTGGAAGAACCAAGATTGTTGCCCCAGATGACGACCCTTCGTTTTTGAGGGACCTCTCGGAGAAACTTGACAAGCAAAAGCCCGAATCGGAAGAGCCAGAAGCAAAAACCGACCCGGACGAGGATTCTGGCGATAGTGCCGGTAAGGACAAGTCCTAACTCCAATGCACTCAGCAGCTCAAGTTTTCTCAGCAAACCTCCTCGCAGCTTTATCGGAACTAGAAGTTCAGGAAGTGTTTCTCTCACCTGGATCTAGGTCGCAATCTCTTGCTATTGCAGCTCAACAGCTTCACGATGCCAATCGGTTAGTTCTTCGAGTTCGAATCGACGAACGCTCGATGGCCTTCACTGCACTCGGTGCAGCCAAAGCAAGTGGTAGACCAGTTGCGATAATCACAACATCTGGAACGGCTGTAGCAAACTTACTTCCGGCTGTTCTGGAGGCAAGCCACAGCGGAGTTCCACTTATCTTGCTAACTGCCGATCGTCCAGCAGAACTTCGTGGAGTGGGAGCCAACCAAACCACCAATCAAGTTGGCATGTTTGGAGACGCGGTCAGGTCCTGCATAGACGTCGAAGCGCCAACTGATCCAGTGGACACAAACTTCGTCAAAGAACTTGCAGAAAAGGCTGTTGCAACAGCACTTGGAATAAACCAAGAATTTCACGGACCAGTGCACCTAAATCTTTGCTATAGAGAACCGCTATCTGCTGCAGAACCAAATGCAAGTGATCTTTATCCTGGTGCAAGGCTAAGTGAACAGGACAACTACCAACCAAGCTTTGCAGTCCTAACTGGAGAAAAGAAAACGATCTTGGTGGCAGGTGCCGAAGCAGGAGTTGAAGCTCTTGAAGCTGGGGAAGCATTCGGCTGGCCTGTATTTGCAGAACCAAGTTCTAGGTGCCGAATTGGAGCTAATGCGATTATTGGTTATCCGTCTCTTCTAGAAGAAGAAAAAGACCTAGCCGATGGAATCCAGCGCGTGGTGGTTTATGGAAAACCTACCCTTAGCCGCCAGGTGCAAAAACTAATTGCACGAAAAGATATTGAACTAGTTGTAATCAAATCCAAATTGATGGGACCGTTTAATCCATACGGCAATGCTGCAGAAATTGTTGACGAGATCACAGTCAATGGCGAAGTAAGTAATGACTGGTTAGCCAGGTGGCGTGTAGCCTCACACAACTGGCTTTCGGTTCAAGAAACCAGCAAGTCACTTGATCGCAGAAACATTATTGAAACCGTCTATGACGCCAGCGAAATCGACGACACTATCGTTCTTGGCGCTTCTCGAATGATTCGCGAAGCCGACACTTGGGCTCCAGCCAAGGCGATTCAGGTTTTTGCAAATAGGGGATTGGCTGGAATCGATGGAACCATCGCAACAGCCACCGGTATTGCTCTTGGTGGCGAGGGGTCATTCACACGCGCAATAATCGGGGACCTAACCTTGCTTCACGATGCATCTTCGATGATTGAAGACGTAGAAGAGGATATCAACTTGCAGTTGATTATGGTCAATGATCAAGGTGGGTCCTTATTTGAAAAACTTGAAGTGAGAAATGTTGTTGAAGAAGCGGTCTTTGATCGAGTATTTAGGACAGGTCAAAAAGTAGATTATTGGTCTTTAGCAAACGCTTATGGCTTTAGTTATTTCTGCCCAACTAACGAAGTTGAACTACGAAGTGCAATCACCACCACGGGACGAGTGCTAATCGAGATAAAGCTCTAACTTAGTGCGCCGCGAATCGGAGTGAACTTAAGTTCAGTTTCTTCCAGCTCATCTTGTGGATCTGATTCGGCAACCAACCCACATCCCGCAAATGCAGTAACAACGTTTTGCTCGATGTAGCCACCGCGAATTGCGATTGCCCACTCTCCGTCTCCATCAGCCCCAATCCAACCAACCGGTCCCGCGTATCCACCGCGATCGAAAGGTTCTAGTTCGATTATGAGATCTTGTGCGGCTTTACGAGATGTCCCTGCAACGGCAGCGGTGGGATGCAAGTAGGCAGCCAAATCCAAAACAGAAATGTTCTTCTTTAGCTTTCCGTAAACGTCACTGGCAAGGTGCCAAACATCAGGCAGCGCCAAAGTGAATGGCTTCTCATCAGTATCAACTGTTGTGCAAAACGGTGAAAGCTCTTGAACCATTGATTCAACCGCGAACTGGTGTTCGTGCAAATTCTTTTCAGATACCAAAAGGCCAGCGGCGATATCCTGATCCGCTTGCTCGGAAGCACCTCTAGCCGCTGTTCCTGCCAGAACCCTGGCCGAAACCTGTCCGTGGGAAACGCGAACTAGAAGCTCCGGTGAGGCACCAAAGTTTCCCGCCACGCTATAGACCCAGCAGCTTGGGTACCTCACAGCGAGGTTCCTAAGAGCTGTTCGAAGATCGAAACCAGAAGGTAGCTGGGCAACTATGTCTCTTGCCAATACAACCTTTTGAATGCGACCTGCTCTGATTTTCTCGATTGCGGCTTCGGCTTGGCTTAAAAACATTTCAGCGCTCATCGCACCGTCATAGAACTTCAACTTCTCGTTGACTCGGTAACTTGCTGGTTGAGTCAGAAAATCAGCACTGATTGAATCTTCGCCTTCGGGAAGAATCTCTGTAATCCAGCTGCGGCCATCTCTAGTTCCAAGAACCAGTCTTGGCACCACTAGAACTGAGTTGATTGTGCTGTCTTCTGAGAAGGTAACTGATCCAAAAGCTACGAGACCCGTGCATTGAATTCTGAGCGAATCAGTTACTTCTGCAAGTGATACCTGGTCGCGCCAGATGCCGGCAAGCTCTGAGATTCGGTTTGGACCTGAGGTTTCAAATCGAGCCACCTCGCCAAACCCAACAATTCCTTGACCGCCGCGAATGAAAACGGTGCCGTCTTCTGGAAAGTGTTTGGTGATGTCGAAACCTTCGGGCGTGGCAATCTCGCGCGTTAGAACGCGGAGTTTTCCAAGTTTTGACATTCAAACCAGTTCTGATTGGGGCCAAATATGGCCGACTCTCTAAATTCTAAGTCAAAGCTAAGATTGAATAGTGAGTAAAGCTGACCTATCCAAAAAACCGCAACAGGTAGCGGAGATGTTTGATGGGGTAGCAAAAAACTACGATAAAGCCAATGATTTACTCTCCTTCGGCTCAGCCCGAATCTGGCGCAAAAAGGTTGCCAAACTAGTAAATTCCCAACCTGGTCAAACCATTCTGGATCTCGCCGCGGGCACCGGATCTTCCTCAATTGTCTTTCTGCGCGAGGGCGTCAAAGTAGTAGCAGCTGACTTTTCCAATGGCATGCTCGAAGAGGGAAGAAAAAGGCATCCTGAGCTGGAGTTTGTTTACGCTGATGCGTCAGCACTTCCTTTTGCGGACGGGGAGTTTGACACCGTAACTATTTCCTTTGGAATTAGAAACGTCGAGAAAATCGAGGTTGCGCTTGCTGAAATGCTTCGGGTTCTAAAGCCAGGTGGGAAGTTAGTGGTTTGTGAATTCTCCAGGATCCCTAACGGTTTTCTACACAGTCTTTACCGCTTCTATCTGCGGAACATTCTTCCAACCCTGTCGGCCATGGTGAGTAAGACTCCAGAAGCTTATGGCTACTTAGCTGAATCAATCGATGCCTGGCCAAGCCAGCAGGAGTTAGTAAAGATTATTGAATCGGCTGGTTTTGAATCCGTAAGTTATCTAAACCAAACTCTTGGCATAGTTGCCATCCACAGCGGTTTCAAACCGAAGGCGGTCTAGATGGCGCGCACATCTCTACCAAGACAACTAAGGAAAGTTGCTGATAAAGAACTTCTAGAGAAGCTTGAAATTGGCTTAGACAAAGTTGAGCTGCAGTTAGTAGAGTCCGTAAAACACACCGACCCGATTGCAAAGGTAACCACCCGTCACTTAATTGACGCCGGTGGAAAAAGAATTAGACCGACCTTAGTTCTTCTAACTTCGCAGCTTGGTGAGGCTAACCTCGACGAAGTTGTTCAAGCTGCAGTCGTTGTAGAGCTAACTCACATTGGAACGCTGTATCACGATGATGTTATGGACGATGCACCTAGAAGAAGGGGCGTTGATTCGGCTCACGAAATTTGGGGAAACAACGTTGCAATTTTGACTGGTGATTTGCTTTTTGCAAGAGCTTCGCAATTAGTTTCTAAGTTGGGCCAAAAGGCACTTACCTTGCAGGCAGACACTTTCGAAAGACTTTGCCTCGGTCAACTAAATGAAACTGTTGGCCCACAAGAAGGCCAAGATCCAATCGAGCACTATCTACATGTTCTTGCAGATAAAACTGGATCTCTTATTTCGGCATCTGCTGAGCTCGGAGTTATTTTCTCCGGTGCGGATCAAGCCCTGCGCGAGCCAGTAAGAAAATACGGTGAAGCAATCGGCGTAGCTTTCCAACTAATTGATGATTACATCGATCTACAATCTGACGGTTCGGTCTCGGGTAAGACTCCAGGAACTGACCTTCGTGCGGGCGTTCCAACCCTTCCTGTTATGTATTTACGACAGGAAGCCAAGAGTGATTTGGAAGCAGCCAAGTTGATTGAGATAATTGACTCCGGCCTCGACGATGAAGCCAAACTCCAGACCGTACTCAAAGCCCTTCGGGATCATCCCGTAACGGAGCGAACTTACCAGGAAGCCAAGAGATGGGCAGCTGAGGCAATCAGTGCACTGGAAGAATTACCAAAGGGTCCAGTTCGTGAAGCACTGACCTCTTTCGCCGAAGCAGTTATAGAACGCAGCAACTAAGTTTTTAGTAAATAAGGAATAGGTAGATGTCAAAGCTAAGGCTTGCGATTGTGGGTGCTGGTCCCGCAGGTATTTACGCAGCCGACCTGATTATCAAATCCGAACTTCGTGACTTTGATGTTTCCATTGATCTTTTTGATTTACTTCCTGCACCTTATGGACTTGTCCGCTACGGTGTTGCTCCAGATCATCCGAGAATCAAAGGAATCATTAGAGCCCTTTATGAAGTTCTCGACCGAGGAGACATTCGATTCTTTGGAAACGTTGAGTACGGCAAAGATATAACTCTTGATGATCTAAAGAAGCACTACAACGCAGTTATCTTCTCAACTGGTGCCGTCAAGGATGCCAACCTAAACATCCCGGGTATCGATCTCGAAGGATCTTTTGGTGCTGCTGCATTTGTGAACTGGTATGACGCCCACCCTGACTTCGAACGTAGCTGGGACCTAAGCGCCAAGGAAATTGCGGTTTTGGGAAACGGCAACGTAGCTTTGGATGTTGCCAGAGTGCTCTCTAAGCCAGCCGAAGCGATGCTTTCAACCGATATTCCAGACAACGTGTACCAGGGACTTCGCGCATCACAAGCTACCGATGTTCATGTCTTTGGTCGAAGAGGACCCGCTCAAGTGAAGTTCTCACCGTTAGAACTTCGTGAGGCAGTACACATAGAGGGAGTAGACACCATCGTCTACGACGAAGATTTCCAGTATGACGAGGGATCACAAAAAGCCATTGACAGCAATAACCAAACCAGAGTCATGGTGAAAACCTTGGAAGAGCTTCGATCAAATGAGACCACTAGCGCTAAGCGCAGACTGCATCTGCACTTCTTTAGTGCACCTGTTGAGATCTTGGAACAAGACGGCAAGGTAGCCGGTCTCAAGATTGAAAGAACCGAGCTTGATGGAACTGGCAACGTGAAGCCCACTGGCGAGTTTCGTGAGTTCTCAATTCAGGCGGTTTATCGCGCAGTTGGATACTTTGGCTCAGAGTTGAGTGAAGTTCCTTTTGACGAAAGAGCTGGCGTTATCCCAAATGACAAGGGACGTGTTTTGGACTCAGATGGGAAACACATTCACGGTGTTTATGCGACCGGTTGGATCAAGCGCGGTCCAGTAGGGCTTATTGGACACACCAAGAGCGATGCAATTGAAACCATTGCCCAGATCATTGAAGACAAGAACAATTGGTGGCAACCGGCATCTCCCTCGGAGGATTCAATAACCGATCTGCTCACTTCGAGAAAGATTGATTTTGTTGGTTGGCCTGAATGGCTCAGAATCGATGCCGAGGAAAAGCGCCTAGGTGAAGTTCAAGAACGCGAGAGAATAAAACTTGTTGAGCGCGAAGACTTCCTAACTGTTGCGAAAAAGAAGTAGCGCACGTGCCCCTTCCTCCAGAAAGACTTAAGAGTGCACAAACAGCACTTGCTGTTTTCTTCTTTACACAGGGATTTGTTGCAATCACCTTTATCCCGCGAATCCCTGAAATCATCGAGCAGATTGGCGTTTCATTCGCGGTTTGGGGTTTGATTATTGGATTTGCAGGAATCGGTTCTTTGTTGCCGCTATTGGTTGCTAACCGATTGGTTGGAAGATTTGGAACCAGGCCAATCATTAATCTCTCGAGCGTGTTTATAGTGCTCTCGGTCATGAGCCTGGCGTGGGCTCCAAATGGTTTCGTTTTCTTTGTCTTTCAAACCGTAATGATGTTCAGCATGAGCTTTTTCAACATCGCAATTAATGCTCAATCTGTGATGCTGCAAAAAAGAGTCAAGCAAGTAATCATCGGTAAGTTCCACGCTGCCTGGAGCATCGGTGCAGGTGCAAGTGCTGCACTCTCTGGAATCATGGCTAGCTTTGTTTCTCTCCAGATTCATTTACTAGTAGTTCCTCTGGTTTGCTTGGTGGTCTTTCAGATTTATGTTCGATCCATGCTTTCACCTGACGAAGATGGTCACAAAGAGGAGAAGCAGGCCTCTAAGAAGGTTCCATTCTTTAAATCTCCAAATCAGCTTTGGCTTCTTTCCCTTGGACTATTCACCGGAGTGTTTCTAGAGCTAGTGATGATGGATTGGTCCGCATTGTTCTCACAGCAGGTAATGCTGCTCTCACCAACTTTGGGAGCGGTGCCTTTCGCATCATTCATGCTTGCCATGATTGGTGGCCGTCTATTGATTACTAGAGCAACGGAGAAATATCACATTAGTGAGCTATCCAAGTGGGGTGGAATCTATGGGTCGATAATGATGGCCATCGGCCTAGTTGTGGCTCCGCCAATTGTCGAGCACAATCCGATTCTGGCCCTAGTTGTTCTTTCATTGTTCTGGGCCCTGGGTGGCTTTGGTCTTGCCCCGCTAGTGCCATCATTCTTTGGAGCAGCGGGCCACGTAACTGGTCTCACGACTTCACAGGCCCTAGCGAGAATGTCCCTACTGAACTCACTGGCTGTAATTGGCGCCAAGGTTGTTATGGGTGGGTTAGCCGAAAGCGTAGGGCTTCAGATAGCTTTCGTTCTGCCAATTGTTTTGATGTTTATCGCCGGAATACTTTCGGGAAGACTTGCCAAGCAAGCTAAGCGCAAGGAAGCTGTTGAAAACGCTTTCCCAATTACCGGTTCACTAACGGTAATTGACGAACTGTAGATCTACTTCTAGATCTTTGGATTTCAGAAGAGCCTGAAGCTCCTGCAAATCATCTCTAGATTTACTTGAAACCCTAAGCTCGTCGCCTTGAATCTGGCTCTTGATACTCTTGGGGCCCTCTTCGCGAATGATCTTTGAAATCTTCTTGGCTTGTTCTTGGTTGATGCCATCTTTTATCTTGGCTTCGATGCGGAATTCTTTACCGGAAGGAAAAGGCTTGCCATCTTCCAGGCTCTTTAGAGAAACTCCACGCTTTACAAGCTTGCTTTGGAAGACATCAAGAATTGCCTTAACTCTTTCTTCGCTATTGGCTTTCATCAGGATCTTTTCACCAGATTGTTCGATCGAGGCACCAACACCTTTGAAGTCGTAGCGTTGTTCGACTTCTTTATGGGCCTGGTTCAAGGCGTTTGCTACTTCTTGTGGGTCAACTTTGCTTACGATGTCGAATGAGGAATCAGCCATGCGGTTAGTTTACCTAAGCAGCCATTGGTTCTCGGGCAAATACCAGTAGTTAGCGTTTGGTAAATATTGGTATCCTTTTAAGGCATCCAAATCCGACTTCATAGATTTTGTTGCATGGCTAGTTACCCAAGCGGCCAAAGGGAACTGACTGTAAATCAGCTGGCTCAGCCTTCGGGGGTTCGAATCCCTCACTAGCCACAAACCCCCACTTATCTTTTTAGGTGGGGGTTTTCCGCCGTGATTTAGAAAACGCACTAAGGAGCAAAGATGTCATTTCCAAGAGTTGGTGGACTTAGAACTGTTGAATTTGGAAACCCAGGCGAATCCCGCAACAAGATTCTGGATTACCTTTTCAATGGAAACAAAAGGGCTACCGCTGGACTGGTCGAATACGACTACGTGGCCGAGAACGAGCCAATTGAGCATGTTGGTGAGATCTTGGTAGTTGTTGGCAACAATGGCGAGGATCTAGGCCGAATCAAGGTAACAAGAGTTGAGGTTGTTAGATTCGACGAGGTCCCCGACGAGTTTGCCCTGGCCGAGGCTGAAGGCGATTTGTCAGGAGATGATTTTAGAAAAAGCCATGGCGACTTCTGGTCCAGTTGCGGCTACGACGTAAAACCTGAGTCAGAGGTCGTGTTGGTGTACTTTGATTTGGTTAGCGCAAACTAAGTTTCCAAAAAAGCTTTCACGATCCCTAGGAGAAGTTCTTGACATCAACAATGGAGTCCAGCCCTGAGCCAAAGGCAAGTGAACCAATGCCGGGCTGGAAAAAGAAAGTGACCGTCTTTCTAGTAGGTCAGACCATCACAACCTTCGGATCGCTACTAGTTCAATACGCGCTGCTGTGGCACCTGACTTTGACTACTAAATCTGGCGTAGTACTAGCTTTGGCGGCGGTCTTCGGATTCTTGCCTCAGGCAGTCGTCTCGATTTTTGCAGGGGTTTGGGCTGATCGAGTAAATCGCAAAGTGATGATCATTCTTTCTGACTCGACAATTGCCCTAGCCACTTTAGTTCTCGCGTTTTTCATGCTTTCCGGAGTAGATGATTTGTGGCTCGTTTTTCTTGTGATGGCCGTTCGTTCTGTCGGTGCTGGCATTCAGATGCCGGCAATTTCAGCACTGATTCCACAGATAGTTCCTACCGACAAACTAATGAGAGTTAATGGAATCAATAGCAGTGTTCAATCCTCACTTTTGATAATTGGCCCTGTTGCTGCGGCTGGATTTTATTCAACTGTTTCGTTGGCAGCAATCCTGTTTGTTGATGTTGTCACCGCAGTTATCGGACTTACTTTATTAGCAACAATTGCCGTTCCAACACTTTCCAGGGCAGCAAGTAATGACAAGCCTTCTTATTTCACAGATTTGAAAGAAGGCTTGAATTACATCTTCAGTCATGACCTAGTTCGCTGGGTAATGGTTATTTACTCGATTGTGTTTTTGCTGGTTGTTGCCCCATCGAATCTTTCCCCATTGATGCTGGTTAGAACCTTTGGCGGCGATGTTTGGCTTCTAACGGTTCTCGAGCTTTCTTTTGGCATTGGAATGGTAGCCGGTGGAGCGCTGATGGCAATATTTGCCTCCAAAATGGATCGGTTGGGATTGATGGTTGGAACCTCAATCCTCTTTGGCGTTCTCGCCGTTGTAATGGGCTTTACAACTAACTTGATTCTTTTCTATAGCTTGTTTTTCCTAATCGGACTAGCTGTCCCGGCGTTCTCAACTTCGTCCATGACTTTGTTACAAGAAACCGTTGAGCCAGAACGCCAAGGACGAGTGTTTGGTTTTGTGGGGATTGTAATGGCGGTAGCCATGCCCCTTGGAATGGCAGTACTTGGACCACTCGCGGACATTGTGTCTGTAGAGATACTGCTGATTGCAACCGGAGCGCTAACCGTCGGTGTGGCTGTGGTTGCAGTTCTGTTACCGGCAGGCAAAAGAGCCATTGCTGCAGCTCACTCCTCAACTGGAGTTGCAACCGACTAGAACTACGCCTTAACTCTGGCTTCTAGTTTCGCCAGCTCTTCAAATAGTTGCCCGGGCATTCTCTCCCCAAATTCCCCGAAGAAGTCTCTGATGGACTCAACTTCTTTAGTCCACGCTTCTGAATCAATCTCAAGCAGTTCTTCGAGGGTTCTTTCATCCACGTCAATGCCAGCGGTGTTCAGCTCGCCAGACTGCGGGACAGTCCCTACCGGTGAAGCTTTACCTTGATTCGTGCCTTCGAGCCTTCCGATAATCCAATCGAGAACGCGAATGTTTTCTGCAAATCCTGGCCAAAGGAATTTGCCATCGGATCCCTTTTTGAACCAATTGACTTGAAAGATCTTGGGCAGGTCTTCTTCGGAAGTTTTATCGGCAAAGCTCAGCCAGTGTGCAAAGTAGTCAGCCATGTTGTAGCCACAAAATGGCAACATCGCAAATGGGTCATGACGGAGCTTCCCAACTGGCCCCTCAGCGGCAGCTGTTTGCTCGCTAGAAATAGTTGCACCCATGAATACTCCGTGCTGCCAAGAAAGCGACTGGGCCACCAGCGGAACATTCTTGGCACGACGTCCACCAAACAAGATTGCATCCAGTGGCACCCCAGAACCGTCATTCCAGTCGGGGCTAATGGTTGCAACGTTCGCTACCGGTAGACAGAATCTCGAATTTGGATGAGCAGCTAGAGTTCCAGAATCTTGAGACCATGGATTTCCACGCCAATCAGTTAGTCCCTCGGGTGGCTGCTCACTTAGCCCCTCCCACCAGACGTCTCCGTCTGAAGTCAAAGCCACGTTGGTGAAGATCACCCCGTGACTCATGGACTCAACCGCAGCACTGTTCGTGGTTGCAGTAGTTCCAGGTGCAACACCGAAGATTCCATACTCAGGATTCATGGCCAGTAACTTTCCAGTGGAATCTGGTCTCATCCAAACAATGTCATCACCAAGGGTTTCAACGTTCCAACCTGGAATTGAGGGGCGAAGCATTGCAAGGTTTGTTTTCCCGCAGGCCGAAGGAAATGCTGCTGTGATGTGAAACTTGCCACCTGTTGGACTAGTTAGCCGAATGAGCAGCATGTGCTCTGCGAGCCAACCTTCTGCTTTACCCATAACCGAACCAATTCGAAGAGCCATGGCTTTTTTGCCCAGCAGTGAATTGCCGCCGTAGCCAGAACCAAAAGACCAGATCTCCCTAGTTTCCGGGTAGTGAACAACGTGCACTTTGTCTGGATTGCAGGGCCAGCTAACATCTTTGATCTTGTTACCCTGATCATCAATTAGCGGACTACCGACGGAATGAACTGCGGGAACCCAGGGTGCTCCTGCTTCAATCTTTTTAGTTACCTCCGGTGAAACCCGGGTCATTATGTGCATTGAGGCAACTACATACGGCGAATCCGTGATCTCAATGCCGTACTGAGTAAATTCAGAACCAATTGGACCCATCGAGAACGGAATCACGTACATCACTCGGCCGCGCATGCTTCCAGTGAAGTTTTCTTTCATCAGAGCGCGCATGGCGTTTGGATCCATCCAGTTGTTAGTTGGGCCGGCGTCTATTTCAAGTTCAGAACAAATAAAAGTCTTTTCTTCAACTCTGGCAACATCTCTGGGATCAGTCCTAGAAAGAAAGCTATCCGGACGAAGTTTTGGATTTAGTGGGATTAGCGATCCGTTTGCAACTAGAAGATTCTTGATCGATTCGAACTCTTGCGCGGATCCGTCGCACCACTTTATTGAGTCGGGCTTGGTTAGAGCTGAAATCTGCTCGACCCAGTCGTTAACGCTAGTAACAGCCACTCAATCCTCCTTGACGAGTAGCCCCAGTCTATTGCCCTCAGAATTCAGGGACCTACGTGATCCTTTCGGCCTGAAGTGAGGGCGGATACCAGCCCTAACGCCTGGTTAGTGGGACAATAAATTCACTCACAAACCAAAGGATCAATCTTGAACAACATTGCCTCATTTATCACTGGACGCAAAACCTCTTGGGTCACACTTCTTATTGGACTTATCTTTGCCGTCTTGGCTTTCGGTCCACTGAGTGCTCCAGAGTCAGATAACGCTCCAACCGATGGACTTCCAGCCAACAACGAGACAGTGCTAGTAAACAAGGCCCTCGAGGATCTTCCAGGAACCGATGGAACCGTTGCCGTAGTTGTTTACTCCTCTGACACCAAGCTCACTGAAGAGCAGGAGCTTTGGATAACTGGAACCTTTGATCCAATGGCTCAGGGTTTTGTTGATGGCGCTGGAGACAAGTTCTTGGATTACACATCAGGCGAACTAAACGGTGAGGCATTTGTTCCGCCGGCTCAAGTTTCAGATGATGGCAAGGTTGCAGTTATAACTGTTCCTCTGGAAGAGATCGAAGAAACAGCAGAGCGCGCTGAGCGCATGGCCGAAATGCGTGCGATAGCTAAAGAGGACATGCCAGCTGGCCTCGAGGTATACATCACCGGTCCTGAAGGTTTCCAGGTTGACATCGCAGGAGTATTTGCCGGTGCAAACTTCACTCTGCTTCTTTCCACAGTAATCATCGTTGCCGTACTACTTCTTATTACCTACCGCTCACCAGTTCTTTGGCTAGTGCCACTGATTGTTATTGGTGTTGCAGATGGAATGGCAGCCCAGCTTGCTCCGCAACTTGCAACAATATTTTTAGGAAGCCCGGCTGATGGCTCTATCACGGGTATTTTGTCAGTTCTGGTTTTTGGTGCAGGAACCAACTACGCATTATTGCTAATCGCGCGCTATCGGGAAGAGTTACTCCTTGCTGAAGATCGCCACCAGGCGATGAACAAGGCGCTTAGGGGCGTTACGCCGGCGGTGTTGGCATCCGGTGGAACCGTAGCCCTTGCCTTACTCACATTGCTGTTTGCAGAACTTGGCGGAAACCGAACTCTAGGACTAGTTGTGGCCGGTGGAATCATCATGGCAATGTTTGCGGCCCTGGTTGTTCTACCAGCAGCAATCGTGGTTTTTGGTCGCGGCTTGTTCTGGCCATTTGTTCCAAAATTCGGTGGGGTAAACAAATCTGAAACAGGACTTTGGGCCAAGCTCGGACGCGGCGTAAGCAAGCGTCCAGTTATTGTCTCGATTGCTGGTTTTGTTATCTTGGCAATCTTGAGCTTTGGTGCAACCGGCGTAAAGGTCGGCCTGTCTTCCACTGAGCAATTCCGAGTGGCTCCAGAAGCCGCCGTTGGCCAAGACGTGTTGGCTGAGGCTTTCCCGGCAGGTTCAACATCGCCAGCGATTGTTATTGCCAACAACGGCTACGAAGATGAAGTTGCTTCTGCTGCTGAAAAAGTAAGCGGTGTTGCTGAGGTAACCATCGGGGACAGTAACTCCGATATCACCAAGATCGATGTGGTTTTGGACGCTGAATCACAGTCTGAAGAGGCGTATGTGATCATTCGTGAGCTTCGTCAAGAACTTGGTGCCATCGAAGGTGCAGATGCTCTGGTTGGTGGTCTGGACGCTCAGCGACTAGACGTCAAGGACACTTACGCTTCTGACCAGCTGACAGTTATTCCAATGATCTTGATCTTGGTATTCCTAGTGCTGGTTCTATTGCTTCGATCACTGGTAGCACCAATCTTGCTACTACTAACCGTGGTCGCATCCTTCTTCTCCGCTATTGGAGCCAGCTGGTTGCTGTTTGAAAACGTATTTGGATTGCCGGCACTGGATCTATCGGTATTCCTGTACAGTTTCTTGTTCCTAGTAGCCCTTGGTGTTGATTACAACATCTTCTTGGTCACTCGAGCGAAGGAAGAAGCTGAGAAGCTCGGTCTCAAAGAAGGAATGATTAAGGCCCTTGCTTCAACCGGTGGCGTTATCACCAGTGCGGGTATCTTGCTCGCGGCAGTGTTCGCAGTCCTTGGAGTTCTGCCGCTGATTGCTCTCTACCAAATTGGAATCATCGTGGGTATCGGTGTGTTGCTAGATACCCTCTTGGTAAGAACAGTGATTGTGCCATCGCTCGCGTTTATCACCGGAAAGTACTTCTGGTGGCCAAATCACAAGAAGGCTAAGGCTTAACCCAAGCACACTGATTATTTGCTAGCTGCTTGCCACTTAGTGGCTGGCTTGAAAGCAAGATCTCAAAACTAGACAGGTCAACTGGCTGCACTCCGAAGTTGTAGAGGACCTTTACGCCGGAGTTTTCATAGCCAAGTGTTTCTGGACCCTTGTGATTAGCCAACCAACTGAACGAGCCCTCACCTAGACCAAACTGTTTTCTTAATCCAAGAGCGGTTTTGTAAAAGGAAAGTGTTGATTCGGGGTTCTTCTCCTGAATCGATCTTGCAAGTTCTTTGTAACTTGACGGTTGCGGCAGCCAACTCTTGCCTGATTCACTAAACCCGCTTGAATCACCTTCCGGTTCCCAGGGAAGTGGAATGCGGCATCCGTCTCTACCAACTCTTTGGCCATTGGTTCTAGCAAAAGTTGGATCTTGGCGATATTTGTTTTCTAGAGTTGTGTGCTCGGGAAGACCGAGCTCCTCACCCTGATATAGGTAGCTGGCTCCTGGAAGTCCGAGCATAAAAAGGGTTGCTCCCTTAGCAATTTGTAGACCCAGCACCGGATCTGGCTGAGGTTGATCGGATCCAATTCCATCTGATGCAGTAGCGCGTCCGTAATCACCGCCAAATCTAGAGGCATGCCTGATTACGTCGTGATTATTTAGCACCCAGGTTGAGGGAGCACCAACCCCATCGAAGGCTTCGAAAGATTCATTAATGGCGTCAAAGAGTTTCTTGAAATCCCAACCTGCATCCAGAAAACGAAAGTTAAATGTCTGGTGAAACTCATCTGATCTAACCCACTTAGCCATTAGAGAAAGCGGATAAACATAAGCCTCCCCGCACATAGCCCTTTCGCCAGGGTAGCTTTCTAAAATCTTGCGCCAGTTTTTGAATATTTCATGCACTTCTTCTTGGAACCACATCGGAGGATTCTCTCGGCCCTCAATGAATCCGGCTCCCGCTTCGTGAACGTAAGGGTGATCAGGAAGACCTTCTGATTTGGCCATTGCGTGGGGCTGGTCCACTCGAAAACCATCAACGCCCCTATCGAGCCAAAACATCAATATGTTTTCAAACTCCAGTTGCACCTCAGGATTTGCCCAGTTCAAATCCGGCTGAGAGGAATCAAAAAGATGCACAAACCACTGTCCAGGCTTGCCATCTTTCTCAATGACTCTGGTCCAAGCCGGTCCACCAAACATCGACACCCAGTTATTTGGAGGCAGCTCGCCATTTTCCCCTAAGCCATCTTTGAAGTGGTAGAACGCACGCTCGGGTGAACCTGGTTCTGCAGCTAAAGCTTTCTGGAACCACTGATGCTGATCGGAGCTATGGTTTGGAACAAGATCGATCATTACGCGAATACCAAGTCCGTGAGCTTTTTCTAGAAGATCATCAAAATCACTAAGCGTTCCAAAAATTGGATCAACGTCTACGTAATTGGCTACGTCGTAGCCGGCATCTTTTTGTGGCGAAGAGTAAAAGGGAGAAAGCCAAATAGCGTCGATACCAAGAGCGGCCAGAGAATCAAGTCTTGAAGTGATTCCCTTTAGATCTCCCAGTCCATCGCCATCGGAGTCAGCAAATGATCGGGGGTAGATCTGATAGATAACTCCAGAGCGCCACCACTGGGAACCTGGTTGAGCAAGGTGAGTAACTAGGGCTTGATCCATGTGCTCTGGTTTGCCTCGAGTTGCCCTCCAGCAGTTAGTGAGCTCTGCGTGGAGACGATTACTTCTCCAGCCGGCACAGTAATCAACTCTGGACCGAAGTTACTTAGCACAAGGACACCGTTATTAACATAAGCAAGTGAATTGGCCGAGGAATACTCTGGAGCCCAGCGGAACTCACCGGATCCAAGCGCTAGCTTCTTTCTTTCAGCAATCAATTTCTTGTATAGCTCAAGAGTTGAACCAGAAACGCCTTCCTGAACATCTCTTGCATACTTCTTATAAGTTGCCGGAGCAGGTAACCAAGATTTGCCGGTTGAGTTAAAGCCAAAAGAAACACCACCATTAGCTTCCCAAGGAAGTGGCACTCGACAACCATCTCTTCCAACTCGTTCACCCTTAGTTCGAGAAAAAGTTGGATCTTGACGATACTTTCCTTCAAGTGTGGTGTGTTCTGGAAGACCTAGCTCTTCACCCTGGTAAAGGTAAGCGCCGCCAGGAATACCAAGCATGAAAGCGGTGGCAGCGCGACCTCTTTTTTGACCGAGTTCTTCATCTGGCTGTTCCATTCCAGGACCAATACCCGAGCCTTGCGGTGGAGGTTTTTCAACACCAAATCTGGAAACGTGGCGAATCACATCGTGGTTTGAAAGAACCCAAGTTGATGGAGCACCAACTGAACCAAAGGCCTCAAGGGAATCACTAATGACTTTCACCAAAGGTTCTTTTGCCCAAGGAGTCTCTAGGTATCCAAAGTTGAAAGTCTGGTGGTACTCGTCAGGTCTAACCCACTTAGCCATGCGAGATAGAGGTAAGACCCAAGCCTCGGCACACATAGCCCGATCGTCATACTCGTCCAGAATCTTTCTCCAAGAGCGAATAATGTCGTGAACACCTTCTTGTCCCCAGAACGGGTGCGGGTTGTTCGGGTCATGTTCAAGTGTTTGGCTTTGTGCAGCAGTAATGTTCGGTAACCCAGGAGCTTTGACAAGCCCGTGGGCCACGTCGATACGGAAACCATCAACACCCTTATCTAGCCAGAAACGCAAGACCCCAGCGAAGAACTCTTGCACCTTTGGGTTCTCCCAGTTGAAATCAGGCTGGGAGGAATCAAAGATATGTAGGTACCACTGACCTAAAGAACCATCTGCCTCAGTGATACGGGACCAAGCCTGACCACCAAAGACGGACTCCCAGTTGTTTGGAGGCAGTTCACCGTTTTCACCTTTGCCATCACGGAACATATACATGTCCCGCTCCGGTGAACCAGGAGCAGCTTTTAGGGCTTTCTGAAACAATTCGTGCTGGTCAGAGGAGTGATTAGGAACTAGATCAACAATGATCCTGATTCCAAGAGATTTTGCTTTAGCTAGTAGCTTGTCGAAGTCCTCGTTGGTTCCAAATAGCGGATCGATCGACTTGTAATCAGAAACGTCGTAACCAGCGTCTTTTTGTGGGGACTTGAAAAATGGTGAGAACCAAATGGCGTCGATACCAAGTGCTTGGAGACTTTCAAGCCTCGACTCAACTCCTCTTAGGTCACCGATGCCATCGCCGTCACCATCTGCGAAAGAGCGAGGATAGATCTGGTAGATAACTGCTGTTTGCCACCACTTGGGCTGCTTGATTGATTGATGCAAGATAGTCGAATCCATGCCCATAAGCCTAGAACAAGAGCTACCTAGAACTGTTTGCTAGCCCTATTACAGCCGTGCTAATCTGCTTTAGTTGCTAGGTTCAATCCAAAAACGCCCCGATAGCTCAGTGGTAGAGCACTTCCATGGTAAGGAAGGGGTCGACAGTTCAATCCTGTCTCGGGGCTCGACTAATAAGCTAACAAGAGAAATACAACTGTTTAGTCCCCGGCGGGGTAGCTCAGGTGGTTAGAGCACACGACTCATAATCGTGGGGTCGCGGGTTCGAGTCCCGCCTCCGCTACCAAATCAATCAACGGGTGATTCTTCAAGGACCTAGATACAGTTAACAAATGGTCAATCCAGCTATCGAAGGCAAAATTTACCCAAGGACTTCTAGTTACCTTGTCGGCCGCGAAAAAATCCGCGAATTTGCCAAAGCTGTTTTCTCTAAAGACCCAGCCAATCTAGATCTAGAAGCAGCCAAAAAGCAGGGCTATAAAGACCTAATCGCCCCGCCAACTTTCGCAGTGGTGATTCAAGAGCGTTCGCTAACACAGGTAATTACCGACAAAGAAGCCGCCCTAGATTTTTCAAGGGTTGTTCACGGCGACCAGCGCTTTATTCACGTCAGGCCCATAGTCGCCGGCGATGAGCTAACTAGCGAACTAAAGGTCGCCAGCGTCAAACAGCTGGCAGGAAATTCGATGGTCAGCTTCGAAACTCAGATTTTTGACTCCAACCAAGACCTTGTCTGCACAGCAATCTCAACTCTTGTGGTGCGAGGTTAAGCATGAGCCTAACTATCGGTCAAGCACTTCCCGCCAGAGAGTTTCACTTCACCCGTGAGAGCCTGGTTCGCTACGCCGGAGCCTCAGGGGATTTCAACGCAATTCATTACCGCGACGATGTTGCAAAGGCAGTTGGCCTACCGGGAGTGCTAGCTCACGGCATGCTCACCATGGGAGCTGCAGTGCAGTCCGTGGTGGATTTTCTAGGAGACAGCGGAAAAGTAATTGACTACCAGGTTCGCTTCACCAAACCTGTTTTAGTTGATGCAGTCAAGGGCGCAACTTTGGTTGTGAACGCAACGGTAGTTGAAGTAGACGAGGCTGCGAAAGTCGCTCGAATCGACCTATCGGCAACCTGCGACGATGTTGTGGTTCTAGGAAAAGCACAAGTTCGAGTGAGTATCTAGTGACCAAGCTTTCCGAGCTAACATCGATGCGCGTTGGTGGCGAGCCAGCTGAGCTAATCGTTTGCTCGACAACCGCGGAATTAATTGACTGCGCCAAGAGAGTTTGGGCATCTGGCGAAGACTGGTTACTTATTGGCGGCGGAACCAACATGGTGGTTTCCGAAAGCATTGAAGATCTTTCCGTTATTCAAATCAAAACCAAGGGCATCGAAAAGAAAACTGTTGGCGATAAGCAAATCTGGCGAATCCAAGCCGGTGAAGATTGGGATGAGCTTGTAGCCAAAACTGTTAGCGAAGGACTCGCTGGCATTGAAGCCATGAGCGGTATCCCAGGAAGCGTTGGAGCATCGCCGGTACAAAACATCGGTGCATACGGCCAAGAACTAAGTGATGTGTTTTTGAAAGCAGAGTTTTTAGATTACGAATCAGGTGAGCTGGTAATCCTTGAGCCAAAAGATATGAAATTTGGTTACCGCGATAGCGCAATCAAAAAAGGAAGACTAGGACTTATTACCTTTATCGAAATCGAACTTCTAGATCTTGCTGGCAAAGCCAGGCCGCTCTATTCAGGTCAAATTGCAAAAGATCTCAATTCTGAAATGGGAGCTCAGCCAAGTTTGGTTCAAGTGCGGGAGTCGGTTCTCAAGCTTCGCGCTTCTAAATCGATGGTGCTAGATCCAAAGGATCCAAACAGTGTGAGCTGTGGCAGCTTCTTTACAAACCCAATCGTTAGTGACACATTCGCTAGAACACTTCCTGCCGATGCCCCATCTTGGGAAACACCGGAAGATGATGGATTAACAGTCAAAATAAGCGCAGCTTGGTTGATTGAGCAATCTGGAATTGATAAAGGCTTTAGTTTGCCAGGGTCAAAAGCTGCAATTTCTCAAAAGCATGCTTTGGCAATAACCAATCGCGGTGGTGCAACGGCAGATGAAATCGTCGAGCTCGCAAGATACATTCAAGAACGAGTTGCAGCGAAATTTGGAATCAACTTGGTTCCAGAACCAAACCTGATTGGGTTTTAGCCAAAGAGTTTTTGTAGGCGCTGGATGCCTTCAACAATTGGCTCATCGCCAAGTGCGTAGCTCATGCGAACATAACCTGAAGGTCCAAACGCTTCACCAGCAACTAGCGCAACCTCGGCTTTTTCCAAGATGAGATCACAAAGCTCCAAAGAAGTGTTGATTTGTTTGCCAGCCCAGCTCTTTCCAAGAAGTCCTCGAACGTCCGAGTAAACATAGAAGGCACCTTGTGGCATTGGAGCCAACCAGTTGTCAATCTTGCCAAGCTCGGAAACAGCAAGCTTTCGTCTGCGATCGAATGCTTGAAGCATGTTCTGAACTTCGTCTTGCGCTCCAGTTAGGGCAGCGAGCGCAGCTTTTTGTGCGATGTTGTTCACGTTTGATGTCAGGTGCGACTGCAAGTTAGCAGCAGCCTTCATGGCATCTGCTGGTCCTGCCATCCAACCAAGACGCCATCCGGTCATCGCGTAACTCTTGGCAACACCGTTGACCATGATCGTCTTGTCGATTAGCTCTGGCACAACTTCAGTAATTGAATAAGCCTTTATGCCGTCATAAACCAAGTTCTGATAGATCTCATCGGTGATTACCCACAGGTCGTTCTTGTGTGCCCAGTTACCGATTGCCCCAATCTCTTCCTTGGAATAAACCGCACCGGTTGGGTTAGAAGGTGAACACATCAGTAGCACCTTGGTGCGGGCAGTCTTTGCTTTATCTAGCTGTTCAACGGTGACTTTGTAGCCCTGTTCGCTTCCTGCAAAAACCTCAACTGTTTTTCCACCAGCAAGTGCAATTGCTTCTGGATAAGTAGTCCAATACGGAGTAGGCAATAAAACCTCGTCGCCTGCATCGAGCAGCACGGCGAAGGCTTGATAAACGGCTTGCTTGCCACCGTTAGTAACAACGACTTGGCTAGCGGTAACTTCAGTGCCGGAGTCCCTTAGGGTCTTTTGGGCGATTGCTTCGCGAAGATCTGGAAGACCAACCGCTGGGGTATAGCGGTGGTTCTTTGGGTCCACAACAGCTTTGCTAGCTGCTTCAACGATATGAGCGGGGGTCGGAAAGTCAGGTTCCCCAGCTGCGTAGCTGATTACTGGGCGACCTTCAGCCTGTAAGGCTTTGGCCTTGGCATCGACTTTGAGGGTCGCAGACTCAGCTATGGCAGCTATTCGCTTGGAGATTCGGGAGGCGTTCACGTATCTAAGCCTAGCTTGGAGGCTTCAGGTAAGGATCGACCCTTTGCAATCTGGGGGAGGGCAGATTAGAGTAGGAGTCAGTAGTTGACAGCTGCGGGAAGCCTAATCTGGCAAATTATCCATATTTAGATTCAATCTAGAAGTGTGTCATTTGTCCTTTGATCAACGAAGCTGTTTAGCCCCTAAAGGGCGGTGGCTCAATTGGTAGAGCAGCGGTCTCCAAAACCGCAGGTTGCAGGTTCGAGTCCTGTCCGCCCTGCAGACAACGATAGATCGGAAAGAAGTAGTAATGGCAGATGAGCTTCAGCCAGCAGAGGACTTGGTAGTAAAAGCCAAGGCCGATCGCGCTGCAACTCGCAACATCTTCGGAAGAATCATTTTGTTCTTCAAGCAGGTTCTAGCTGAGCTTCGTAAAGTTACTAGACCTACTCATAAGGAGCTTGTTAGCTTTACGGGAGTAGTTCTAGCCTTCGTAGTAGTTGTGATGGCAATTCTTTCCGGTATGGACTTCGTTTTCTACAACCTCGTTACATTCACCTTCACACCAACAAACTAGTTTCAGACAAGGAAACCTCAATTGAGCGAGATCGAACAGACAGAACTCGAGACCGAGACCACTGCCGCACCCGCAGCAGCTTTCTCTGCGGTTGAAGAAGTGACCGCGGTCGCTACCCCGGAAGCTCCTGTCGAGACACCTACTTTTGGTAACACTCCTTACCAAGCACCAGAGGGAACCCCCGAGGCTCCAGTCTCAGAAGAGTTCTTTGTTGAAGACGCTGCTGTTGTAGCGGAAACCGATTCGGTTTCTGAAGAAAGCTCCTCTTCCGAAGTTTCTGAAGAAGCGGCTAAGGACGAGGACCCATACCGCGTATTCAAGGCCGAGCTGCGCTCGCAACCTGGAAAGTGGTTCGTAGTTCACTCCTACGCAGGATATGAAAAGCGTGTGAAGCAGAACATCGAAAACAGACAACTTGCAATCGACGGTGGAGACAAGATCTTCCAGATCGAGGTTCCAATGGAAGACACCATTGAAATCAAGAACGGTCAGAGAAAGCTAGTTTCCAAAGTCCGCATTCCAGGTTATGTTCTAGTTCGCATGGAAATGACTGAAGAGTCTTGGTCACTTGTTCGTCACACTCCAGCAGTCACCGGCTTCGTTGGTAACTCTCAGAACCCGACTCCCTTGAGACCAGACGAAGCATTCGAAATGCTAAAGACCCTTTACGTTCTTCCAGAAGAGGCTTCCGCTAAGGCTGCGGTTAAGGGAACTCAGATGGTCAAGGGTAAAGCTCGCGCTGTTCCAATCAAGATTGATTTCAAGGTTGGCGAGTCCATCATGATCAAGGACGGATCCTTCGCAGGTCTTCCTGGAACAATTTCTGAAATCAAGCCAGAGTCTGGAAAGCTCACCGTATTGGTTTCCCTATTCGAGCGCGAGACTCCCGTGGAGCTTGGCTTCGAACAAGTCGGACCACTGAACTAAAGATTTATCTAAACCACTAAAAAAGGAAAACAAGCAAATGGCACCCAAGAAAAAAGTCACTGGAATGATCAAGCTTCAGATCCAGGCAGGCGCTGCTAACCCAGCTCCACCGATCGGTCCGGCTCTAGGTCAGCACGGAGTGAACATCATGGAGTTCTGCACCGCGTATAACAACGCAACTGCAGACCAAAAAGGAAACGTCGTACCGGTAGAGATCACCGTCTACGAAGACCGTTCCTTCACCTTTATCCTGAAGACTCCTCCAGCAGCCGAGCTAATCAAGAAAGCTGCAGGGGTACCAAAGGGTTCTGCTACCCCTCACACTGACAAAGTGGCGCACCTTTCCAAGGAGCAGCTACTAAAGATTGCCGAGACCAAGATGGCTGACCTAAACGCCAACGACGTTGAAGCAGCTGCAAAGATCATCGCCGGAACCGCCCGATCCATGGGTATTACCGTCGACGCCTAGAACCTTAGGCAAAAGCACCAAAAGCAACAAAAAAACTAAAGAAGTCGTGGGAGAACCAGATCGGTTCGCTAACCACAACTGTGACCAGAAAAGGAATAACAGCACATGCCAAAAAGATCAAAGGCTTATTTAGAAGCCGCAAGCAAAATCACCGAGGGTAAGTTCTATACCCCAGCCGAGGCAATTGCCTTGGTTCGCGAGACCGGATCAAAGAAGTTTGACTCAACTGTTGAAGTTGCCGTCAAGCTAGGTGTTGACCCTCGCAAAGCAGACCAGATGATTCGTGGAACTGTATCGCTTCCTCACGGAACCGGTAAGACTGCCCGCGTAATCGTTTTCGCAACCGGTCCAGCAGCTGAAGCTGCTATCAAAGCCGGAGCCGACGAAGTCGGTGGCGACGAACTGATTGAAAAGGTAGCTGCCGGATGGGTCGACTTCGACTCCGCAGTTTCCACCCCAGAGCTAATGGGTAAGGTGGGCCGCCTTGGAAAAGTTCTTGGTCCTCGTAACCTAATGCCAAACCCAAAGACTGGAACCGTTACTCCAGATGTTGCAAAGGCTGTAACTGACATCAAGGGCGGAAAGATTGAGTTCCGTATCGACAAGCAGTCCAACCTTCACTTCATTATTGGTAAGGCTTCCTTCTCAGCTAGCCAGCTAGTTGAAAACCTAGCTGCAGCTATGGACGAGATTCAGCGTCTGAAGCCAGCAAGCTCAAAGGGTAAGTACATTATCAAGACAGCTCTTTCCACTACCTTTGGTCCAGGCATCTTGCTGGACACCACAGTAGCCAAGGCCTAACTACAAGCCACAGAGCCGAAGACCAACGGTCTTCGGCTCTGGCTTTAGGTCTATAAGTAGACTTGAACCAGAAAGCCCAAATCACCAAGGCTTAAAGAGCCTGTAAGGACGAGTGCCAGATGTTCTCCGCTGCAGATGAAAAGCGCGTATTAGATCTTGTTCCACGGGGCATATTTGTTAACGGTTCTTGGAAAGAATCAGCCGACAAGAAAACTCTTGATGTAATCGACCCAGCTACCGGCAAGGTGCTTGTCGCTATTGCTGACGCTGCCCCTGAAGATGGCATGGCTGCCATCGAGGCTGCCCATAACGCCCAGGCCGCCTGGGCCAAAACTGCTCCAAGAGAGCGCGCAGAGATCTTGCGCGCAGCCTTTGAAAAAGTAACCGAGATGGCCGACGAGTTTGCACTTGTAATGTCCCTAGAGATGGGTAAACCATTTGCTGAAGCCAAGGGCGAAGTAGCCTACGGAGCAGAGTTTTTGCGCTGGTTCTCCGAAGAGGCCCCAAGAATAACTGGCCGCTACGGAACAGCACCTGATGGCAAGAACCGAATCATGGTTCTAAAAAAGCCAGTTGGCCCTTCCTTGTTTATTACCCCCTGGAACTTCCCGCTGGCAATGGCTACAAGAAAGATGGCGCCAGCCATCGCAGCTGGCTGCACCATGATCCTAAAACCAGCTGCTCTGACACCTTTGACTTCAATGTTGTTCGTAAAGGTCTTGGAAGACATTGGTTTACCAAAGGGAGTCATCAACGTTGTCCAGACCACAAGACCAGGTTTGGTTACTGGGCCGATAATCAAGGACGAAAGACTTCGCAAACTTTCCTTCACTGGTTCTACTGGTGTTGGAAGAGCACTTATTGCTGACTCCGCTGATCGAGTGCTAAAGGTATCGATGGAACTTGGTGGCAATGCACCGTTCATTGTTTTCGAAGATGCCGATCTAGATAAGGCAGTAGAGGGCGCGATGCTAGCTAAGCTTCGCAACATGGGAGAAGCCTGCACCGCAGCCAACCGAATGATTGTTCACGAATCGGTAGCCGGAGAGTTTTCCAAGCGTCTTGCAGACAAAATGTCTAAGCTCAAAGTTTCAAGAGGAACCGAAGACGGAGCCAACATCGGACCTCTTATCGACGAAAAGAGCAGGAACACCGTTCACGCTCTGGTAGCTGATGCCGTTTCTAAGGGCGCCAAGGTTCTAACCGGGGGAGCTATTCCAACAGGTGAGGGATACTTCTACCCACCAACAGTTTTAGTTGATGTGCCAACAAATGCAGAAATTCTCAAAGAAGAAATCTTTGGTCCTGTGGCACCGGTTGTTACCTTCAAGACCGAAGACGAAGCAGTCAAGATTGCAAACTCCACCGAGTATGGATTAATCGCTTATGCATTCACCCAAAACCTAAATCGTGGGCTAAGACTCGCGGAAAAGCTTGAAGTCGGCATGTTTGGACTAAACGCTGGGGTGATTTCAAACCCTGCTGCGCCATTTGGAGGAGTAAAATCGTCAGGGTTAGGCCGTGAAGGCGGTTTTGAAGGAATCGAAGAGTATCTAGAAACTGTCTATGTTGGCATCGCTGATCCGATGAACGACTAGCAACAAAGGAAAAGGGAAATAGCCGGCATGAATAGTTCAACTTTGAAGATTACAAAAACAGTTTCTGTTTTGGCTGTCGCCGGACTAGTTCTTGCAGGATGTGCTGAGCCTCGGGTTGAAGAACCAGAAGCGATTGTTTACCCGATTGCTCCGCTAACTGGTGTTGCCTACATGAATGAATCTGAGATCCCAGACACCAACGCACTTCCTGCCGTTACTTGCAAAGTAGATAACGCTCCAGCTGGTCGACCTCAATTTAACCTAAACAAGACAGACATCGTCCACGTTCAAATGGTTGAAGGTGGACTGACCAGGTTGGTTGCCACTTGGCACTCACAGCCAGTGGACAAAGTTGGTCCAGTTAGATCTGTTCGTCCAATGGACGCTGACATTGCAGCCGCCTTTGGCGGCATCTTTTGCTACTCCGGAGGAGTAGACATGTTCATTGCTTTGCTTCAGGACACCTCTTTGTACCTAGCTGATGAGAACACTCAGCAGTCAGTAAAGCCAAACAGTTTCTCTAGAACTCCAGAAAGATTTGCTCCACACAACATGGTTGTTGACATGGGTCTACTTCAGTCTCAGCACGAAGACCTTGCTGCACCACAGTCAATCTTTAACTACGCGGCATTCTTGGACGAGACAAAAGACTACGAACCTGCCTCTGCTAGCTCCGGAAAAGCAACTACCGATCTAACCATTGAATACCCAGACGCTACGAGTTACTGGAAGGGCGATGGCTCGGGCAATCTGCTCCGCAGCCAGGACGGTGAGCCTCACATGGATGGCGTTTCAGAGGAGCAAGTCAGAGCTAAAAACGTTGTTGTTCTAGAAGTGCAGATTGACAGCAGCATCCGAGATGTTCGCTACGGAGTTATTCCTAAGACCGTGATGGTCGGCTCTGGAAAAGTTTGGGTCTTTGTTGATGGCAAGCACATCGAAGGAACCTGGTCCAAGGCAACTCAGACCTCACCCATTGAATTACTAGATTCAACCGGTGCTGTGATAAAACTTGCCCCTGGAAACACCTGGGTTGAGCTAAAGCCAGACACCGCAACCCTGACAATTACCCCCTAAGGCTAACTAGCCCAAATACCGCTAATTTACTGGGTTCTAGGGCGGTTACTAGTCCTCGAAGGGCTCACGACCGGCAGCTAGCTCCCAAGGGGTTGCCTTGATGGACTCCTTGGAGACTAGGGGAGATGGACCATTAGCGAAATCGTCATAGACGATTTCAATTATCCGACTAGCTGACTCTCCAGGGTGAGGTGAGCTTGCTTTAACTAGTTTTTGAATCTCAATTTCTCTACTTGGCAAAGAATTGTTCATTGCCTTTTCAACCATCTCTGTTAGCTCTGCAAAGTTTTTTACTCTGATTGAACTTGCTGCAGCAGTTTCACCTGTTGCACTGAACTTCCAGTGGTCTGCATTTTCGAAAAAGATTGCAGGCTTTCCTGTAATAAGCGGATACTCACCCAAAAATGAAATTCCATCGGTAACCAAAACATCGGTAGCTAGAAACAAACCAGCGTAAGAACCTGCTTCATCAACCGAAGTGTTTGGTAATTCACTCCAAGACTTTCTCCAAGAAGACAATTCAGCTTCGGTTAGGACTTTCCTATCGGTGAGCGTGCTCCAAAGGAACGGATGTGGTCGCAAAACAATCTGAATATCAGAATTTGCTTTTGCAAATTCCAACATCTGCACATAAATCTTTGAAAAAACTCCAAAGTTAAGCCAGTGCGGTGAATACGAGTGATGCGGAGCCCAAACTATTTTGAATTTTCCATCTTCAAGAGGCCAAGAAGACCTTCCTGCTTCTGCTTCATGCGCTAAATTATCGATTTTTGGTGAACCGGTGAAGTGAATATGATGATTTCCACGTTCAGTTAACGCATATGCATCAACAACGTCTCGTTCTTGTGTGAAAACAAGAGAAGCAAGTTGGTGAAGACGCTGTGTATACAGATGAGTTGCGACCGGTGCATCACCTTGACCACCACCAGGCTCATCATCTGGCTCATCGACCATCACAAGTGAGAAATATGGAACGTAAACGAGCCTGGTGAATTCCACCAAGTGGTCAAACCTCACTGCCGGTTGGTAGTTTCGCTGCCAGGGGTAGTTCACAAAGACATAATCAGGGGCTAAATCCTTCAAAATGGCTAAACCCTCAAGGTTTTGGCTCCCCGAACCCCCGGAATCTAGCCGAATATGCGGGATTCCCTTGCCTTCGAAGAAGGCATGGGCCTTTTCCTCCTGGGCATAGGCCAATTGGCCAGTTAGCTTCCTGGGCATGGACACCACAATTGGCTGAAAACGAGGGTCTTTAGCCATTTTTTGGTAGATCTCGTCAAGGGCATCCCAAGCCTCGAAATAAAGACCTAAAAACACAACTTTGATGGGTTCCATCCCCCAAACCTAGCAAAGTCCTCAGAAATAGCGATTTTGGGCTAATTTTAAGAATTTTTCCGAAAAGACACGTTCTAGGCCCTCAAAACAGGTGGTTAACCCCACTTATTAAACTTGTGCATATAAGGGTATTGGTAATCTTTTTTTGTCCCCAAAACCTAGGAAAACAAAGGGATTTCTCGACACTTGTGAGGCGTGGCTAGAGATGGCGATTCGGGTATTCGGAAGGGTGCTGTTTAGTGGCTTTTCCCTACCCAAAATAGACCCAAAAGACCCCAATTCTGGGGGTAAAAATGCCGCCAAGCCCGTGTTTGCAGCCCTCAGATCCAAGCGCGTACTCAAGTGGATGATTCCAGGCCTGGCTTTGGCGGTGCTTCTGGCGTCAACACAGACTTCGAATGCTGCAATAGTTTCTTCGGACTCTAATCAGTGTCAAGTTGACGTGACTAGTACTACTGGAGTGGCTGTCTCCCTTTCGTCAGGCATTTGCTTTCTGAGATTTACTGCTACCGGTTCGAATACTTGGACAGCTCCAGCTGGTGTGACATCTTTCAACACACTCGTAATCGCCGGTGGTGGAGGAGGTGGTGCCGATGGAGGTAGCGGTGGTGGATCGGGCTCCATGTACGAAGCCACTGTTAACCTAAACGGAAACACAGGAAGACAATTTGCAATCTCAGTTGGAGTTGGTGGTACTCGAGTAACACACACTGCTGTGAACGGCGAAGCTTATACACCTAACGGTTCAGCAGGTGGAAACTCATCTATCACTCAGAGTGCTAGCGGTTTCTCAATTACTACCTATGGAGGCTCACCTGGTGTTTGGCCCGATTGGAATATCTCCATGGCCGGGGGGGGTAGGTGGATCTCAGCCTGTGGTCAATGCGGGCTCATTCTCACTTAGCAGCACATACTCGCACACTGGCCGAACGGGCGCTGCTTCTCCTCCTGCTGGATGGGCGAGCAGTGGTTACAACGGCTCTAATGGAGCTACTTCGATTCTTTTTGGCGGCACATTCATTGGAAGCGGTGGAAGTGGTGCAATATCCGACGGCGGCATCAGACATGGTGGATCCGGAGGCACTGGCGGTGGTGGAGTAGGTTCCGGTGGTAACTTCAATGACAACCTCGCTGATTACTTTGCTGGACACGGTTTGGCAAACTCCGGATCTGGTGGTGGCGCTGGTGCTCGAAACGGCGAGATATACGCGTACACCATTGATGGTCGAACGGATCGCTTCAGAAATGGTGGTACCGGCGGTTCCGGAACCATAAGCATTTCCTATGCAGCCCCATCGCTAGCTGTCACAACCGCTGCAAATGGGGCTCGAGTTGGCGCGGACATCCTTGTCCAGCCTGTTATTCAGCTTAAGAACAGCGCCAGTGGCAACCTAGCTTCAAGTGGAATTGTCGTCACCGCGGCTGTGACTTCTGGGGTTGGGGTTCTGTCTGGGGCGACTGCAACAACGAATAGTTCTGGAGTGGCGAGCTTTACAAACTTAAGGTTTACCTCGGGAACGCTCGGCACACTCACGTTAACTTACAGCGCCCCTGGATATGCCAACGCCACACAGACCATTAAGTTACAGACTTTTTCTACTGCCATAACAATTTCAGGCTCTAGCAGTTCTAATGGAAATTTTGTGCAGGGTGTGTGGCTGGCAGATTCTGCAGGAGCTTCCAACATTCTCAATACAGATCTTCAGACCGCGCTCACGTCCAGCAATCTTCAACTCGATAGCACTGGAGCCATTACAGTATCTGCGGCAGTTAGTAACGCAACCACTGGTCGTTCTCTAACTATGAATTGTGGTGGGTCTGGAGAATTCACCAACTCAGGCGGTGCAATTAGCGTCGCTGGAGATTTGACCGTCACCTGTGCAAACGTTATCACTTACGCCAACTTAACCGCTGTTGGCAGTATTCGGTTGACAGGTACATCAACCTCATACGTCCTGATCTACTCAAACCTCACTACAACAGGTGGCTCAGGTAGTGAAATTCGATTAAAGACTGCAGGCCGATTCCTACTAGACACCAGCGACAAATTGGTTACTGCTGGTGGAGATGTTGTTGTTTGGACTGGTTACGACAAAGTTGCTGGAACAAACAAGTCATCAACCACGATTTACCTAAATACCAGCTCTTCAATTGAAACCAACGGCGGCAAGATTTGGCTAGCCGGTGGCTTGGATGACGGAGGAGCTGACGCTTCTATAACCACTTCTCGAGGTAAGTGGAGCAGCGTTGTAGCAGGTGATGGATTGCCGGATGGTTACGCCGTTGGAATGAGCGTTAACAATGCATGGGATGTGGGAGTTTTTATCGAGGGTGGAACTCTCTTGAACTCAAAAGGAGGCGATATCTTTATTGCCGGAGCTCAGTCAACAAGCAGTTTGAGCGGCTACGCACACATAGCCCTAAAGAATGGTGCACGCGTAGATTCCGGCACCGGTCGAATCGCGATGTGGGGACGAGCCCTAGCAGGCACAAGCAACTGGAGCCAAGGCATCATCCTAAACTGGGAGGACAACACGACCCCAGTTGTGGTTTCGTCTAATGCCACAACCTCTGACGCAATCACCATTTATTCAGACTCACAGGCTGGAGCAGCTTGTTCCAGAGGAATTACCGGATGGTGGCACGGTGTTTGGAGCGCCAGCCGAGGATATCAGGGCTCTCAGATTCTCGCGACTGGACTTGGCGGAGGAATTACTTTAACAGGCTTGGGAAGCACTTCGACTTCTTGTTCAGGAGGGGATGGCTGGGGCGTAAACATTGAGTTTGCAGACGTCCTAGCAAAAAGTGGACCAATCACCGTTAATGCCATTGGAAACAGCAATGGCACAACTCCAGGTCTAGCCACCGGCTGGAGAGGAAACTATGCAAGTCTTTTTAGAATTGGGGCTTGGGCAGCCTCTGGCGGCGGGGAAGTCGGCGGTTCATCAATTACAACTCCGGGCGGAGTCACTGCGGATTTATCCAGCTCGTCCTCAAATGTTGTTATAAATACAAACAGTGTCTATTCGTGGGAAGCTGGCTATGGAACGGTAATTAACACTTCAGGTAGCGTAACCATACAGCCCGCAACAGTCACTAGCGGTGTTGTTTCATCAGCAACAGATTTCACCAGAGCTCAAACTGCCGGCAACTGGAGGTTCGGTCGATTCTCAACTCCTACCCGCTTGGCTAGCTTCACACTTGGGCGATCTGGAACTACTTCGGATTTGACTTACATGGGAACTAGCACAACCGCCTCCAGTCCAATTCAAACCGTCGGCAATGTAGCTATTGATGGTGGCACATTGCTTCTTAGTTCAAACATCAACTCGACCAGTGGCAACGTAACTATTACTTCTACAGGTTCATCTAAATCTTTCTCCAAAACCACGCACACTATCTCAGCGGGTGGTGACGTTGGGATTTCAAGCTCCGGCTCAGTTGACGTTGGTTCCGGTGCGATCAGTGCAGCGGCAATTCGTGTTACACCAACAACTACCTATGCAGGAACCGCAGCACTTGGGGCATCAAGTGGTGTCGTCTCGATTAGCGGCGGCTCAACTGTTGCGGTTTCGGGACCGGTTACAGCAACAGGAAACATAACTTTGTCAGGTTCGGGGGCGATTACAAACCCGACCTCTGGTGCCACATCTGGAACGCTCACCTCTTCAGGAGGAAGCGCTTCAATTACCTCTAGCGGTGCCAACATCAATCTAACTAACGCTGTTTCTGCACCTAGCGGCGTCACTCTCTCGGCAAAAACAACTGTGGCTTCGGCCGCAGTGACAGCCAGCTCCGGCGCCATTACGGTTAGCTCGACAGATAGCACCGTCACTGTGAATGGCACCACCTCTGCTCAAAGCATTAACATCACGCCCAAGACCACCTATAGCGGAGCCGGTTCTCTGACCGCCACGAGTGGCACCTTGACAATCTCTGGTGGAAGCTCAATTACACCGACTGGGAACTTCGAAGCAACTGGAAACATATCTCTTAGTGGAAGTGGAAAACTTCTTCTCACGTCTCGCACGGTGAATTCAACGGGCGGAAACATTTCCTTCACCGCGGGGCCAGTAGCGGATGAAGCAATCGAGCTGAATGGCTCAACCGTCTCTACAACAACTGGCTCCATAACGATGAACGGCACTGGGATATCAGGCAATAGCGTGAACCTGGAAGGTGTCTACATTCACAACACCTCTACCGTCTCCTCGACGTCAGGAGCTATTAACTTAACTGGAACTTCGGCTTCTACGGGCTTTGGAGTGTGGTTTGGTGCTGCCAACATAGTTTCTTCCTCGGGAGCAATAACAATCAATGGCGGAACCCTTGGCATAAAGACAGGTGACGGGGCCACTACGAACATTGGAGCCACTGCAAATACAACCTCCTCTAGCAACATCACCGTGAGGGGGGATCGCTACAGCAGCGGTACCACGATCTACAAATCAACCGGAGATGTGGTTATCGAACCTGTAGCTAACTTGTTCTCCGAGAACACAACTCTTACAAACCAAACCTTCACTGGTAACGCCAGCCTGACAATTGGTAAGCCCACAAACACCAGGACCATGACGGTTACCGGTGGCGCGATAAATGTAACCGGTAACTACACTCTTTACGGATCTGCAATTACCCAAACAACGCCTGTCACAACTTCCGCTGGATCCATATTCATTTACCCGAGCACTACTTATGTAGGTGCAGGCGCACTAACCTCAACGCTAGGAGCCGTGACCATAAGTGGAGGCTCTTCAATTTCCCCAACAGCTGCCATTAGCGCTACTGGCAACATCACGATTTCGGGTTCAGGAGCTATTACTAATTCCACAGCTGCAATCAACTCTTCAGCTGGTGCTATTTCCATAACTTCATCTTCGGGAGCAATTACGACCTCAGCAACATTAACTGCCAGTACGAATGTGTCCCTTTCCTCTGGCGGGAACATGACCGTCGGTTCAACCGCTACCGCAGGCAACCAGGTTTCAGTGGAGGCACTAGGCACAGCAACAACCGAGCTGAATGCCAACATCACAGCAGGCAGCGGTGGAATTCTCGTGAAGTCAGCAGGTCGAATCACCTCTAACGACGGCGCAAGCGCAGCTAGCCCGAGATTGTTTGGAACCATAGGTGGGCCAATAACTTTCTGGACCACAACGTCCAGCGGTGGCGTGAGCTTGGGGGACTTTAATCAACTAAGCACTACACAATCATCTGCAGCTGGCGCGGACATAACTATCGGAGGCGGTGCTGCCGACGCGAACAACGCCTCGCTACCTTCAGGGAACGCAGCCTCTAATGCAAACGATGGTTTGATTATTGGTTCTACCAGCGCAGAAAACGTAGTTCGAATTCTTTCAGGAACAGGAAACATTTCCTTGAAAGCTGAGTCGAGTCACGTCTCGACAACATCCTCCGGAATTGAAATGGTGGCCGGTGTAAAGATCACGGGAGCGACCGTTGACATGTACGGTAAGGCAGCCGGGGCCTCGGGATTGAATAACACGGCCGCTGGTGTGTTTAATTACTTTGATTCGGGAACGGCTCGTACCGAAATTCAGGCGACCAAGAACTTCTCGGATCACACCCAGGCAGTAAAGATCGAAGGTTACGTAACTACCGGAACGTATGGCGTGATGCTAGGAAACACTGGCTCTTCTACAACCCTGAGCCAGCAGACTCGCGTTGTAACCAATGGCGATAACTCTGACATCGTAATTGCAGGTGACTCAGCCTCAGACGGATACAACGTCTTCCTGGCTGGAGTCTTGCTTTCCACCAAGAATGGCGACTCTTTGGTGGACGGCAAGGGGGGCGAAGTGGTCTTATCAAGAAACGCAACCACCCGGGCATTTGAGTATGAACGAGTGAGCGGTGGAACCGGTGGCGAGCTCAAAATTATCTCTTCTAAAATTTCCACCCAAAGCTCTGGCGCCCTTAAAATTGCTTCCGATGGAAAGTTATCCCTTGTGCCTCCTGCGGGACAGAATTTTTCAGCTGGCTTGACCTTCCCGTTGACAGGCTCAACGATAAATGTTGGTGGCTTGGTTGTCGGAAGCGCAGAAAACACCAGAGATATTACGCTCGGCAGCGCGGTCACATCCTCGGGTGATTTGGAACTTTATGGTGGAGCACAGTCTGCTGACTTTGCAATAACAACTACTGGATCAGCAAACATAGAATTTTACCCGACCACTTCTTTCTCAAAGAGCACAAACTTGTTAACTGCATCTGGTTCAATTCAGATTGGAGCAAGCTCTAGCCCTGCGAGTTCAGCCACCCTAAGCACAGGAACTCTCACTGCCGGCTCAGATTTCAAGGCGTATTTGTCTGGTGCGTTAGCGGCTACGGCTGCAGTAACGGCGAACGGAAACATCGAGCTTTTTGCCACCTCGATTTCTAACTCAGCAGCGCTGACGGCTACCACAGGGAGCATCTACCTTGAGGCTGACACAATGGCTCTCAGCGCAACGGTCTCTGCCGCCTCCGGCGTAGTCACGATTGCGCCTAGGACCGATGCGATCCAAATCAATTTGGGAACAGAGACTGCCGGCAGGCTGTCATTAGTGGCTGCAGAGCTTAACCGCCTCGTTGCTGACGTTGTGAGAATCGGTGCAGTTGACGGAACAAACTCCGGAGCCATAAATATCACGGCTGCACTGACTCCAACGGGAACTGACACCATGGCTCTTCGTACTAGTGGTTCTGTTGTTGGAACATCAGGCTCAATTGCAATTGCAAACCTTGCCATAGATGCTGCCGAGATAAACCTTCCTGGAAACAATGGCGTAACTGGCGGTTTGGCACTGAGTGCATCTGGTGCAACTTTGACCTATAACCAAACCTCTGGAACCTTTACCCCAAGCACCGTCGACTTAATCGACCCGGTCTATGGTGTCCCAAGCAAGGTTGTCTTGAGTCAGGTTCCAACCAATCAACCGGTAGACACATTTATGGCTCTTGCATTCAACCCACCACCCATCGTGACTTTGCAAGATAGATATTCAAACGCTCTAACTTCTTCGAACGCATCCTCTGACGACTACACAGTAACTGCCACAAAGGCATCCGGGCCTGCAACCCTAGGTGGAACCACATCCGTGACTACTTCCACATCAGGTCAAGCGACCTTCAATGATTTGACCATTTCTGACATTGGCAATCACACAGTAACCTTCACCGCAGCGGTAACTCCGTCAACCGATGCAGTAATCACCGGATCTCCGTCAGCGACTACCGGTACTTACAACGTTGTTGTAAGTACCCAAACAATTACCTTCGATGGGAACAATTCGACTAGCGGTTCTATGTCCAGCCAAACAGTGACAAAGAACGTAGCCACTAATCTGACCACTAACGCCTTCTCAAGAACCGGTTATTCCTTTGCTGGTTGGAATACTCTCGCGGATGGAACCGGAACAAGCTTTACCAACGGGCAATCTGTGACAAGAACAAGCGATTTGGCGCTGTTTGCTCAGTGGACAGCAAATACTCTGAACGTCACATTTGAATCAAATAGCGGCTCGAGCGTAACCGCAACAACTACAACTACAGCCACAACTCTTGCTGCACCAACTAGCCCAACTAGAGCGGGATATACCTTCGATGGCTGGTTCCCAAACATCGGCCTGACCGGGTCAAAAGCAACCTTCCCCTACACCCACGCTCAAACCTCGGACTTTACTCTCTATGCAAAGTGGATTGCTAACACTTTGACTGTCACTTACAACTCAAATGGTGGATCCGTTGTCACCGACGGATCTACTACTACAGCGACAACTCTCAGTTCGGCTCCGACTAATCCAACCAGGACTGGTTGGACTTTTGCTGGTTGGTATGCCGCAGAGGACTTGACTGGCACGCAAGTTTCGTTCCCTTACACCCACGATCAAACAGCCAACTTCACGCTTTACGCAAAGTGGGACGGGATATCTGAACTTCAAACCGCAACTGACCTAACTTTCGCCGTGACTGGAAGAGCCCTTACCACCCAACCTTCGATCCAGCTTCGCTTTGGCGACGCAAATCTTTCTCAATCAGGAGTCACGATTACCGCCGCAATTAGCTCGGGGGCGACTCTTAGTGGAACGCAAACCGCTGTAACTAATGCCTCCGGAGTTGCTACTTTCTCAAACCTGGGAATTGCAACCGGTACTTTAGCAACTTCGTATACCTTGACGTTCACAGCTACCGGCTACTCTTCGGTGACAGATGCAGTATCCATAAGAACCCTTCCAACGACCGTAACGGTCAGTACATCGGCTGACGCGAATGGCTCATTTGTTGATGGTCTTTGGATGGCAAACTCTGCTGCAGCATCGACAATCAACACCACAACCTTGCAGACTTCACTAGCAAGTAGAAGCACAACTATTGAGAGCACCGGCAACATAACTGTCAGTAATGCTGTAACAGGTCAAGGAGGGGCAAATAGCCACTTGACCTTTACAACCACTGGAGGAAATGCGACGTTCAACGCCAATTTGACTAATTCTGGCGATCTAGTTCTGAAGGCATCTGGAAACGTGGCAATCGGTAACTCAGTTTCGCTGACCACAGCTGGTGGATCAATCACGCTGTGGTCTGACTCGGACAGCAACAGCTCAGGAAGAATCACAACGGGGACAAGTGTTTCGCTTACCTCCTCCGGTGGTGCAATCACTCTTGCAGGAGGAGCCGATAATGGCGGCTCGAATGTCACAAGTGGGCGTCAGTCTGGTGATGGTCTACCCGATGGTTACGCCTACGGGCTAACGGCTGGGACTATTGGTATAGACATTGGTGACTTGAATACACTCTCTTCCGGTGCAGGAAACATCTTTATTGCCGGACATGGCCAAAACCTTTCCACCGGATCAGTAGCTGCTGGTCTCTATGTCGGCGCTGGAACTTCAATCTCAGCCACTACTGGAAAGATTCACATTTATGGTCGATCAAATGGCAACTCAACCAGTGCGGAATATAGCGAAGCTATCCGGCTCAAAGGTGTTGCAGCAAATGGGGTTAATTACCTTTCGATTACAAATTCAAGTACTGCCTCTGATGCCATCTTGTTAGTGGGAGATGCCTCCTCAACTAAAGGCGCTAGGGCATCTGGAATATCAGTTTTGTCATGGTACAACCGAGCCTCTGGCGGACCGAAGAACTTGATTGCTAACACCAGTAGCGGAGGTGTTACCCTGACTGGCCGAGGAGGCCAACTCGCGGGCTTCACCAGTGACCAGACCGGTTCTGGATTAGAACTCAATTCCACCGCAGTTCTAGCTAAGAGTGGCACAATCACGCTAAACGGGGATTCGGCAACTTCAGACAACGGAACTGCCTATGGCTTCAGCTCAAACCACGTGAATGTTGCGCAGTTTGTCGGGGCCTCTTTCTATGGCGCACACGCTATAACTATTAATTCGGTGGACATGTCTACTTCAAGCGCCGACATTACCTGGAACGTTGATTCCTTCCACGTCCCAAATAATGGAACATCTTCAACCACGGTCAAGACAAGCGGAAGAGTAGTTATCCAACCCGCCAGCAACGCATCGTCTTTGACTTCGTTTGATAGAGCGGTTACCACGTCAGGATTGTCTCTTGACACGGGAATTACCGGCCTAACTATTGGGCGATCCGGAAACACCCAGGCCCTGACCATCCCTACAACAAATTCAATTGCCGGAGACATAAAGCTCTATGGAGCGGCAGTCTCCGTAAGCGGTAATCAAACCGCGACCGCTGGGGGTGACATTGAAATTTACGGTAGCTCGATATCAAATTCTGGTACAGTAACGTCTAACTCGGGAGACGTCTTGCTCAAAGCAGACTCTATGGCACTAAGTGCAAATGTCACTGCAAGTTCCGGAGCGGTTACCATTAGCCCGGCAACAAACAGCCTCCAGATTGACCTTGGCACAGAAACCGCTGGAAGACTTTCCCTAGTAGACGCTGAGCTGGACCGACTAGTTGCAAGTGTTGTGAGAATTGGTGAAGTTGATGGAGCTAACTCTGGAACGATAAACGTCACAGCGGCACTGACCCCAGGCGGAACCACCTCGCTGGCGCTTCGAACTAGTGGATCTGTTACTGGAACTTTAGCGGGTTCAATCACGGAAACTCACCTTGCAATCCACGCGGCCGCAGTCAACTTGCCTGGGAACAACTCCATAACTGGAAACTTGGCCGTGAATTCGACTGGTGGAACGGTTACATATACTCAATAGTCCGGAACCTTCACCCCAAACACCGTTGACTTTATTGATCCTGTCTACGGTGTCGCAAGCAAAGTTGTTATGAGCCAAGTTCCAACCTCTGAACCAGTAGATAGATTCATGGCGGTCGCTTTCAATCCTCCTCCTGTTGCGACATTGCAAGATAGCTACTCAAATACCCTTAGTGCCACAAACGCATCTTCAAACGATTACACCATTACAGCAACCTTGGCTTCTGGGCCAGGGAACCTAACGGGAACTGACTCCGTAGCTACTTCCACTACAGGTGTTGCTACCTTCAGCAACCTAAGCATCTCTGATAACGCTGGTGCCCACACGATCACTTTCACTGCAACGCTGACTGCAACTTCAGCCCAAATTACCGGCACACCTGCGGTTACCACCGGAACTTACAACATCAAAATTGATCAGACTGTTAGCTTTACATCAACCTCTCCGACCAATGCTCGAGCCACCGGAGCAAGCTACACTCCAACAGCAAGCGCAACTTCAGCTTTAACTCCAGTTATTACCGTTGATGCCAGCGCTTCTTCGGTCTGTTCCATAAACGCCGGGGTAGTAACTTTCCAAAGTGCCGGTACCTGTGTTCTAAACGCTAACCAGGCGGGAAACTCAACCTATGCTGCTGCTCTTCAGGTTCAGCAAAGCTTCTCTGTAGCTGTAGCGAAGCTATCTACTCCGAGTACCCCGACAGTTACAGCAACAGCAAACACATTAAAGTCACTCGCCGTGTCATGGAGTGCTGTGACAGACGTGACCAGCTACACCGTTCGGGTTTACGAAGCCCCGGGAACCGGCTCTGCAGCAGCGGTTATCGTTGGCGTTGGGGGCACGAGCACGACAATTACCTCCTCAAACTTCCCTGCTATCGCTGACGGTACTGAGTACTACATCAGCGTTTCTGCTATCGCAGCAGACTCTGGGTCTAACTCAGATGAAAGCACAAAAGCCTCGGCCACCACGCGGTCTCCAGCTGTGACTCCGGTTATTGGCACTCAGCCTACAAGTGCCTCCAAGACCGCTGGTCAGTCGGTAACGTTCTCCGTTTCTGCTTCCAGAACTGATCTTGGAGTGCTTAGCTACCAATGGCGAAAAGGTGGCAGCAACATATCTGGTGCTACCTCTTCTAGCTACACAATAAATCCGACAGCAACCTCTGATGCGGGTGATTACACAGTTGTAGTTAGCAACACTTTGAATGGCACAACCGTTACAGCCACTTCGTCAGCTGCAACGTTAACGATGTCCTCCGCACTGAGTATCACAACGCCATCGAGCGGGCTATCTGCAACAGTGAACTCTGCGTACTCGTTGACGCTTACAGCATCTGGTGGATCAACGCCTCGCACATTCTCAACCGCCAGCGTGGTTCCTAATGGAATAACCTTGAGCTCCAGTGGTGTGCTGTCTGGAACACCAACCCAGTCGGGAACATTCGCCATCACGGCGACCGTGACTGATGCCAATAGCGCTACTACCTCAACCACTTCTTTCAACTTGGTAGTGGCTGCTGCCCCAGGACTTACCCCAACCTTCGCAACTCCAGTGTCTGCAATCAGCGGGCTATCGGTTCAGATTACAAACTACGATGCCGACTACACCTGGAGCGGCACTGCAACTTTAGGAACAGTGAGCATCAGTAACACAGGACTAGTTACTTTCTCAGGTGTGGGTAACGGTCAAAGCTCCACGGCAACCATTACCGCTAGCCGAACTCACTACTTGCCCGTGTCAGCCGATGTCACCGCAACGTTGACGCCCATTCCTATCATTTCTTACAACTCTTCTGACTTGAACTCATTCGGTACCACTACAACAGTCAACGATCTTTCGGGACGCAACAACCACGCAACCCGAAGCGCCACAGTAGCCAATAGCTTCGACATTGACTTCTCATCTGGTTCTTGGAAATTCCCTGGGGGAGATAATGCGAATGGACCTTTCATTGACCTGCCTGACATCGACACAGGACAATTCAGCAGTGGAATAACGATTGACTTCGAAGCTAATTTTGGTGGCGCAGATGACTGGGAGCGAATTATTGACTTCCGCCGTGGAAGTGAGTTGAATTTTGCTTCAGGATTAGACAGTTTGTTTATTGCACGCGTGGGAACAACAAACGATCTGGTTGTAGATGCCATACGATCTGGAGTCTCCACCCAATGTAGAGCAAATGGAGCTTTAGCAACCCAAGAGATGCATCGATGGACCATCAGGCTAACCTCAAGCTCTTGTTTAATAACTAAAGACGGTGTTCCTGTCGCGAACACCAATCAAAATATGTCATTGAACTCAGTGACTTTCTCCAACAACTTCATTGGTAAGAGTAACTGGACTGCTGACAGGCAATTTGAGGGCCAAATCAGGTCGCTCAGAATTTTTGCTGGAAGCCTAACGGAAACACAAATCGGAGAATTCAGCTACAAGACAATTAGCTACTACACCAACGGCGGTTCTTCAATTCCAGTGACCGCTAGGGCTAGAACATCTGGCGAGCTGTTCTTACCAACCGCCACCACTCGCACCGGTTACACATTTGATGGTTGGTACAACGGAGCCATTACTGCAACGGCAACAAAGCTCGGCTCCGCTGAAGCTCGGTACACACCAAGTGCTGATATTGACGTATTTGCTGGTTGGACCGCCAACTCAAACACCGTTACCTTCTCAGGCAACAATGCAACTAGCGGCA
>NZ_DAIMLM010000003.1:100558-197300 GCF_036721215.1 Rhodoluna sp. | reverse complement strand
ATCAAGTGGCGATTGCAATTGCTATTTGGGTTGCCCTTGGAGTCGTCTTCACCTTTCTCACGTTTAGATGGGTAAAAAAATCCTAATTAGCTCGCAAGCGGAACACTCCGAATACAGTCGGGCGACATTGCACACAACATTGCACATTAAACGAAAACTCCCTTGATAAACGCCCCTACTGAGGCTCTAAATCAAGGGAGTTGCTGGCGGAGAATGGGGGATTCGAACAGCCCATACCGCTTGTACCTGACAAGAATTTAGGCGAATCTGTGGCAATTTTGAACCGTTCTTCTTGCCTATTTGCACAACACTTGCACATCAATGGGTTTCTTGGACCATTAGAGTCCGCACACTGACTTGCACACCAGACAGAGAGTAGCTCCGCTCCTAACGCCTTGGGCGAACACTGCTTTACTAGCAACCTTTTCGTCGCCATAATGGAACCTGCCTTAAACAAGGTCCCATATAACTAAGGAAAGGTTCAAAATGACGGCTTTACACAATGAATACCCAGCACTATCCCTGGAAACACTCTTAGGTATCACAACTAAGAACTTTTTTGTATTTCCTGTGCACGGAATCACGGAGGGAAGGTGCACTTGCGGAGATGCACACGAAAACGACAACAGCGCTGGCAAGCACCCTGTCACCAACAACGGCATGGATGCTGCCACGCAGGATGCAGAGGTTATCTCTGAGTGGTACTCCAAATTCCCAAATTGCAACTGGGCTGTGAATCTGAAGTTATCAGGCCTGATGGTTTTTGATATTGATCCAAGAAATGGTGGCGATGCCAGCTGGGATTTGTTTGAAACTTGGTTGACGGAGCCTCTCGGCCAGTCTTGGGCGGCAATCACAGGAGCTCAGGTGGTCGATGGTCGCTCCACGAGGGGGATGCACCTCTATTACAGAGTTCCGGAAGGGCTTAAGCTACGTGGGAGCCTAGGTGCTGATTCGCCAGGCATTGACATCAAGCACAATGGCTACGTTCTGCTTCCCGGATCACGGCACGTATCGGGTGTTTATTACGAGTGGCTGGTTGATCGGTCACCTTTTGAGAAAGAACCCTTGGAGTTGAATTCTCAGGTACTAGAGCTTGTTAGCTCATCTAGGTCCGGGAGCCCATCGGTAGGACTTCCCCTTGATGACATGGAACTGTATTGCGATCCGATCACCTCCTACGGACTGTCCGCTCTTGAAGGTGAGGTTGAGGCAGTTTTGTCGAGTCGAGAGGGCTCCAGAAATAGCACCCTGTTCAAGAGTGGCTTGAAAATCGGCTCACTGATATCGGGTGGAGAAATTCCGTTTGAACAAGGGGTGACTGCCCTTGTGGATGCTGCTTTGAGAATTGGGCTGACAGAGGAGGAAGCGGTCAACACGCTAATCCGTCGCAGTGGGGGAGGGGCAATCCAGCTCGGGGCGGCAACACCCAGAGGGCCGAAGTTTGAAACGGTGGAATACCCATTGACTGGCGATTCTCAGTCCTCAGCCGTATCAAGCCCACCAGGGCCTGAGGCGGTGCATCTCAATATCGTGGATTGGGAAAGTGCTTTTGCCGATGAATCCGAAGAGGTATGGCTGGTGCCTGGCCTTATTTGTGATGAGCGCTCACACGCCATATACGCCGAAGCCGGACTGGGCAAAAGCCTAGTTGTGCTGGAAATTTGTGCGGCGCTCGCAAGCGGAAAATCAGCTTTGGGACTTCCACCTTTGGAGCCGATGAAGGTTCTTTATTTTGACCACGAAAACACGGTAAAGGGCGATGTAGTACCCAGATTAAGAAACATGGGGTATGAAGCTAAAGACATCGGGAACCTTGTTTACTCCTCCTTTCCAGAGATGGATCCCCTAGACACTGCTAAAGGTGGACGGCAGCTAGTGGAGATCATTGAGCGAGTAAAGCCCCGCCTGGTGATCATGGACACGGTTTCACGCACCATTAGTGGAGATGAAAACTCAAATTCAACTTGGCTTGAGTTCTACATCCACGCCGGAAAGGCTCTAAAGTCGCGCGGAATCGCCTACATTCGCATTGATCACACCGGCAAAAACGCTGACGCGGGAATGCGAGGCGGTTCAGCGAAGAAGGGCGACGTAGACCTAGTGTGGAGCCTTACCGGGAAACCCGATGACCCGAAGCTTGCGCTCTCGTGCGAAAAAAGCAGGGTTCCATTGCCGTCGAAAAAGCTCGAACTAGTCAGGCACACTTCACCCATGCTTCGCCACACCCTCCATGACCGAAGCAAGGATATCAACTGGGCTGAATTGATAGCTCGGAATGAAAGATTTACAAAAGCACTAGAACTAATCAGGGCCGACGAGTTAGAGCAGGGTGTCTTAAAGGGACAGAAGAATGTCTGGAACAGAGTCTCCCGAGACGCAAAAAAGTCTGGAATAGCATTCGAACTTTTTGCTGTGGCTCACCGGACAATCAAAGCCGGGATTCTCGATGAGTACTCCGGGTCCATGGAAATTGACTCGGAAGACTAGAACGTCCGGAATGTCAAAAATCGTCATTTTTTGACGTTGTGACAATTGGCCGATCAGTAGGTAGACGTCGTCAACGTTCCCCAAACCTATGGTTTGGGACGTTACGACGGCTGTCTAAGTTAGGCGACCTCAGTACCTTAACTTCAAAGATTGTTACTGTATAAGGACGAGTAGCAAAATGTACATAACCGGCTCTCGCCGCTCACTGTTTTTGGGTGCGGATTTGTCTTGCGGAAGCAGACTCCCTCGAAGCCGGCAACTCGATCACCTGGGAGATTTGTTTTAGGTGAAAGTTTGTGTTGTTTCTAGACCAACCCATAAAGTCCATAATTACCTGTCGAGGCGCACCCCAGGAGAGGTGATGAAACCAGTACAGCTGAGCAATCCGCGAATATTGCTCTGGTTTCCCATGCGGTGGGAACTGCTCAAACTTTTCCCTGGACCTCCAAAGCTCTGAGTTTGGCACGGCATCCGCAGCAACGGCATTGACCAGATCGGGGAGTTTGACCCGAATCAGATGGGTAGCATTTAGGCCGCTGTCGAGATCCATAGAGAGATGGGTGACGCGAAGCCTATCGCCATCCCATTTCCCCCCAATTTCCAAAGCCGGGAGATCCTCGATCTTGACGCTGTAAGAAAAGTCCGACGGTACTTCAAGGGGTCTGATTACGCCCGATGTGGGCCCGACAGCTCGATACTTCGCTGGTTCAAGCAGTCTCGTCACAACTATTTTTTTCTCCGACATAACTCAATCATCGCACTATTTTTGAAAAAGGCACCATAAAACCCCAAAAGTCGTGCTAGAATGGTACTTAATTTAAAACAAGTGCGAGTGAGGAACAATGACACTAGATGAGCTTCGGGCATACCCCAAGGCTGTTTTGACAATTCAAGAGGTTGCAGCAATCCTTCGCGTCGATCGAAAAACTGTTGGAAAAGCGTTGAAGGAAAGGCGACTGCCGGTTTTGCCATTAGGCGGCCGCAAGAAGTTAATCCTCAAGGACGCGCTGATTCAGCTTTTAGACATTCAGGTAAAGGCTAATCAGGATGACTAAGCGCCTTCAAGGTAAGGGTACGGTTTTTAGTTACAAGGCACCTGACGGAAGAATTCTTCACCGGTGGCAGGCGACCGTCCCTGCTGACCCTGAGATGCCTAATGGCCCCCTAAAGCGAATTTCAAAGAGCGGATACGCGTCCAAAAGAATGGCAGAGCAAGACCTAGCCACGGCACTTGCCAGAACCACCATGGGAGTCTCAGCGGTTGAGGCAAACACTCGCTTCTCTGCTTTCGCTGAGGAATGGCTTGCGGATCTTGATGTGGCCGGGTCGACTCTGATGGGTTACAGGAAGATTGTGCGCACTCACCTCAAACCATTCTTCGGAAATCGCGTTATGTCTGAGATTCAACCTTCCGAGATCAGACTCCTGTACTCGAAGTTGCGCTCGTCCGGTCGCAAGGATGTGAAAGCATTCGGCTCGGCTCTTTCAGAGACGACTGTTTCCAAAATCCACCTTGTACTTGCAGCAATCTTTGAATCTGCAAAAGATCTGGGCCTAATCTTCAATAACCCAGCGAAGCACCGCACGGTCAAGGCTCCGAAACAGGGGAGGCGTACCCGATCCCTGACTGCTTCTGAAGAGGTTCTGACCAAGGAACAACTGAACGACCTTCTCACCTGGATTCACTCTGAGGCCGATGATGACCTCTATCCCATGTGGCTCCTAATCGCTATGACCGGTATGCGCAGGAGCGAAGCGGTTGCACTTAGGTGGTCGGACCTAAACTTCTCAACTTCAACACTTGCTATTCGTCGAGCGGCGGACGTCTCGGCATCTCGTGCAGTGAAGTCAACGAAAACTTACAAGGCAAGATCAGTGATGATCGATGCCAAGACTTTGGAAGTTCTGTCCGAATACCAAAAGGTGAGAGCGCTCTTGGGGCCAGAGTTCGTTGCCAATGACGCATTCATGTTCGCAACCCTAAATAATGAGCTAAGGATTCCAAACGATGTCACTGCTAGATGGGCAAGGCTAATAGTCAAAGCTCAAGCCAATATTGGTGATCTACCTTCTATCACGCTAAAGGGCCTTCGGCACACTCACGCAACTTTGCTTTTGCAATCCGGCGTGAACCCGAAGATTGTCCAGGAGAGGCTGGGGCACTCTGACATCAGCACGACTCTGAATATCTACACGCACGTGACTCCGACAATACAGTCCGAGGCATTGCAACGCTTCACAGAATGGTTTAGCTAGTTGGCTGATCAATTGTCTGAAATCACTAAAGTTGCGAGAGAGCCAGAGGGCTCTGCGGTTAAGGCTGTACTTCCAAAGACTGCTTTGCGTTCAATCGATGAGATCGAGATCATCTTGTCCCAAACACCCCGGATCCAAGTCTCTAGGGGTATTCAATACTCGAATTTGAAACTCAAAAATCCAAAAAACGAAGACAGTGCGCGTATGCGCATCTTTCAGCAAAGTAAAGCCACGCTTTTGGTGGTTGATTCTCCGGCCACTGGGGCTAATGATCCAGGTCACGCGAATGTCATTTTGAAAACCCTCGGTTGGCAACCAATCGGCTCGGCTGGCAATTCGTTTTTTAGATGGCTTTCAACTGGAGAGCAGCGAAGAGTAGCTGAGCAGATTTCTCTCGTAACAGGGGCGCTTGATTTGGAACCTTAGGTGTGTTCTACCAAACCCAATTTGGGCATGCACGCAATGCAGCCTGCTTTTCTGGAGAGAGCTTGTCAAAATTCAACCTCTGAGTTCTGAGCCAGGCTCCAATTCCAATACCGTCTATAACAATTGTTCTGCCTTCGCGACCTGCAAACGAAATATCTGGATTGCTTGAAAAAACGCGAAACGCGTTTTGCCAATCATCTTCTTTTGGATCCCAACTCCAGCCGGGCAGGCTTTCCAGTGCTTTAACCTTGGATTCCCCAAGCTCCTGCTTGTGTTTCCTTTGGTAGCTAACCCACGTCCCAAGCGGCTGACCTTTGTGAATTACACCTTGAGCAACTCTCGCATGCCCACTCTCCTTGCAGAAGTCCTTGAGGGCTTCGAACTTCTCTAGCCATCGAGATTCCAGTGGGTCCCACGTCCATCCGGGTAAACCTTCGAGCTGGGACAACTGGGCCGGATCAAGCCCCTCGCGCTTAGATCTAATGTATTTGACCCACATTCCTAGTTCGAAGTCCCCAACCATTTCACTTTTGGGAATGCTTGAAGTGCCGTGTTTTTGCACGTACTTCTCCAAAATCGAGAACTTGCTGTCCCACTCGGTTTTTTTCCGAGCTTCTGCCACTGATGCCATGCCACGCAGAGTAGTGCCCTGCAAATTTATTTCTCTGCTTGTGCTGGAGAGAACTTCCCATCCAGGCAGTTCAGATAGGAGCTTCTTTTTTCTGTCATCGAGATCAGAGAATCGCCGGCGCTGCCGATCCAGCCAGGTCCCCAATGCCACCTGCTTGTATCGCGAAGAAAGCGTAGGCAAGTTTCCGGAGGACGCCTCAAGGTATTCTAAGAGAAGTTCGTAGTTAGACTCCCAGGGGTCGGACTTGTCCCACTCCCAATTGGCTAGGGACTCCAGGCGTTCAATACGGCTCTTTTCTAACGATAGGCGTCTCTTTTTCTGGCGGATTTGCCAATCTCCCAATCTTTTGCCTTCGAAAACAAGACTTGATGTAACAGGTGTATGCGGATGTGCAGCTGCCCAGCGCTGAAGCGCGTCGAAATTTTCATCCCAGTCGTCATCGAGTGGAGACCAGGTCCAATCAGGAAGCGACTCTAAATCGGAGATTTTACTGTCCTCAAGTGACTCTCGTTTAGCCCTGAGTTGCGACACCCAGGCACCAAGTCTCACTCCCTCAAAGCTGGCTTGTGCTGGCACTCTTGAGGTGCCAAATTTCTGCACATAAGTCTGCAAAAGCGCAAACTTCTTTTCCCACCGTTTGTCCAATGGCGCCCAGGTCCAGCCATTCAGGCTCTCAAGTTTCCTTCTTTGCTCATCGTCCAGTCGACTGAAACGATGCTTCCGCTGATAAGTAAGCCACTCGCGCAATTGCGAACGCTGAGGTTCTGCTAAAGATTTGAACGTGAAATTGTTATCAGTGGAGACTATGTCACGCAACTGTTCAAACTTAGAATCCCACTGATCTTGAAAAGGATTCCATCGCCATCCCGGCAGAGCCTCAAGCTGCTCTTTTCTCTCTTTAGAAAGTCGATAGCTCTTATTTCGATGAAGGCGCATCCAATTGAACAGGTTGACGCCGTCAAACGTGAAGTTCCTTGGGACGGTAGTGGAACCACCATTGGCGAGGTGCTTTCTTAATGCCGCTAAACCCGTCTCCCATGCTGAATCGAACGGTTCCCATGTCCACCCTCGAAGTGCTTCGAGGCGTGTCCGTCTGTCCTCTCTAATCAAGGTTTTTGCATGCAAGGCACGTTGAGCTGACATCCAAGAATAAAGTGATGCAAGTTCTGCATCATCGGAATCGCTAGGGACCCTTAGGTGCCCATTAAGTTCCAGGAAGTCTTGGAGTCGCCCATACTTTTCCTCCCAGCTTTGGCTGGAACTTCTGATGAGGAAGGCTTGAATTCTCTCAGCAAACTCAACCGGAACTTCAGATGGTATGTCGAGGACAATCCGGTCCGGCAGTCCAGGCTCTGAACGCTGAATGGCACCTAGCTGTCGCCTTGCTGAGTCCAGCTCTATGACTAGACCTTCGTCATGAGCCCTGAGTGCATTGATGACTTCGATGGCGGCCTTAAATCGACCTGCAGGAATTTCACCCGAACGGATCTCGTTTTCATCGACAAAGATCGGGACAATTAGGTAACCGATCTTTTTGTTTCTAGTACCTTTTCTAATAGCCCTACCCACTGCTTGGACGATGTCGATTTGGCTAGATTTTGGGTCGATGAAAGCAATCGCATCTAAGTTTGGGACATCAACACCCTCAGTTAGGCATCTGGCATTGCTAACGAGACCAAATTCCTTAGTTTGGATATTCCCCAATTTTGAAAGTATTTGCTTTCTTCGCGCCGACGGATCGGATCCGGTGAGGCAAGTTGAAAGAACAAGATTGCCCTCCTGAAACTGGTCAGGGTACTCGCTATATAGCTGTGAGTGAAGAGCAACAAAGTCTTTTGCTCTGGAAACCCTGGAGTGGAAACTTATTACGCTTTGTATTGAGTAGTCCCGCATTGCCTTCGCTAAACCGAAATGAGATGCAAGGAGCTCCCCATCGATAACGGAATCCGAGATGGCGTATAACTTGCGCTCGCGAATCGCATTTAGCACCTGTGAATCTGTGACTGCAGCAATTATCAAGCGATAGTCCGCGAGCCTGCCATCCCTAATTGCTGACGCAAAACTATAGGAGAATGAAACTTCACCAAAAAGCTCTGCGTCTGACATTGACACAACTTCGCTGGTGTCAATATCATCCGAATTTGCCTTTTTGGACACAAAGTACTTTGGAGTTGCCGTCATGAATAGATAGCGACTTTTTTCCAGAGCTGCGTCGCGAAGAACTTTGCCAAACTTACTGTCTTTGCTGCCAGCCAACCGATGGGCTTCGTCACAGATAACCAAATCTACTTTGTTGTCATTTTCATGAAGAGCCTGCGACACTGCGTCAAAGGATTGATAGGTCGAGAAGACAACTTTTCTGCCTTGTTGCTTCAGAAAATCTAAAATCTCGTTGCTATCCGTTGTTACGGGGAATGGGAGCTCCAGGGTCCTCTGGGTCGGTTGATCAGCCACTACAGACTCATCGGAACAGACTGCCAACGATTGAAAGTCTTTTATCTTATCCTGCAACCAACCAAGACGTGTCTGTTGAAGAAGAAGGAGGGAAGGGACCAGTACCAATGTGCAGTGGGAGTCTAAGGTTTCGGCAATTCTTTGTGCCGTTAGAGTCTTGCCCGATCCACAGGCCATTACCAGCTGCGTTCTTATCGCGCCTTTAGCGAAGGCGCTAGTGACGTGCTCAATCGCATCAGATTGATGAGGGAGGGCATTCTTGGCCTGAAGCTTCAGTGGACTTTGTCGCTCTAAAAAGCCACCCCAGATTTCTGACTGCCTTAATCCCTCAAGATCCACAATCACTACAGGCTTCTCTTGACTTTCTATGGCCCTTATAGCGTTTGGGGACATTGATGTTGTGGTCGTGATCAGCAATCGCTTTTGAAAAACAGCAGTGTTCGAGGTAGCGAGGAATTTATCAATCTCTGACTTCGGGAGACCGCGCTCTTGACTCCAGTTTTTCACCTGGATAGCCCATACGTTTCCCAGCCGGTCACGAGCGGTCAGATCTATGCCGATGTCAACTCCGTCTCTAAAATCTGACCGTTCCCACATGGCAACACTATGCGGTTCGAATAGTGAACCCCAGTAGATGTCGTTGGTTAGCCACCACTCAACTGCTTCTTCAAAGGCTTTCCCTTTGCCATGAGCGCTTTGGTTGAGATGAATCAAGAAGTCATCAAAAGTCATCTGACACCCCCCACTTTTGTCTCCCCATCGGCATTATCAAGAGTCTAAAGCGAGGGTCGGACGTTTTTGAAATAACGTTGGCAGTGGAGAGTCAGCTGCAAAACAACGCTTGGGTGGACATGAGACGCATCGTGGTTGTTGCCGGCAATGGTCTAAGTGTTGCGGCAAATCATAAATTGGAGCTATCGAGCCTTACGGAAGAGATCCTCCTGAGATTACAAAGTCGTCTTTCAATAGGTCCAGAATATGCAGATGCCCTGCGGGCCATAGCAAAGCGGCATACGGAATTTTTCGACACTAACTTTGAAGAACTGGTTGGCGCTCTGCACCATCAAAATGCAACACTAGCAACATTGGACAATTTGGCCCTAGTCGCAAAATCGGGCGATTTGGACCTCAGAGACGCCATAGCCAAAACCAACTCCTTCGTGAGTCGGATGAGCGACATAGGGATCGCAGTCATTTTACAAACGATAGACGAGCTTGCATCTGAAGTTAGCCCAGGAAACTCGGTTATCGGCTCATTTATCGGGGCACTGATGGACACAGATTTTGACAAGGTCGATATCGCAAATCTGAACTATGACTCGATTCTCTTAACTTCTCTTGTTGCGACCTTGAAGAATCAGCTGCTCGATATGGGTGATGGTAGGTCATCTTCAGTGAGGAAAATAAGGCTAGGCAAGCACAACATCAACGCTATAACTCTGAGAAAAAACTGGGCCGATGTTCCAGCCAGGAGGTTCAGGCTTCTCCACCTGCACGGTTCAACTCTTTTTTGGAGGGACCCTGGCGAATTGGAGACAGTCAAGATTCGGAATTCTGATCTGCGCGACCATGCACTATTCAACCGGATATTGCGCAAGACCATACCTCTGAGGCCAGTTGTAGTTCTCACAAACACCTCAGATAAAGGGCAAATTATCAAAGAAGAGCCCTTTAGGTTCGCGTATCAATCTTTTCAAAAATCGCTTGAATCAGCGAATCATCTCCTAATTGTTGGGTACTCATTCAGAGATAACGAATTAAATCGAAAACTTGCCCTTGAAATCTTCAGCCGGGGAGCAGATCTGAAAATTCTTGTAGTCAGTAAAGGTAAACAGGTTAATCGCAGTTTTATCATCAAGACTCTCTCTGAGTCTTTGGACAAGAAGGTAGATCTCGATTTCAACCTTTCCGTTTTCGGTAGGGGTATCGAAGCCTTAGATAAGTCTCAGGCATGGGTCGCCTTCAAGACCACAAATTAGTTCGCGCTGTCCAGGCTGGGGGCTTCGCCTACGACATGCCAAAGAGGCGATTTCTATTCGCCCGCGGTAGGAGGTATGACCAGCAAGGTGCCTTCTCCATTTGCCTCCATAGAACCCTTGAGCGGGTAAATGTTCCAAACTTCCTCGCCAATCGCGGTACGTGTCGGTCTTCGAAGAGACCCAAATTCTAGTCTCAACGAAGTCACTGTCAGTTCGGTAAAACCTGGGTGGAGTCTTGAAGCGTATCCCAGCTTTTACTCAGGCAAACCGTGGTATTGTTGAACAATGCTTACCAAGCAAATTTTCAGCAAGTACCTAACTCTTGCACTTGCAAGCTTGCTGATAGGCTTTGCTCCCGTTTTTCATGCGGTATGTCTGGGGCCCCTACACAATTCAATTGACACGCATGTCATGCCAGACGGCTCACTTATGACTCTCGTCCATGAGCCTGAAACATACCTGGAACAGCACGTTGGGTCTCCCAAAGATGCAGTTGTGATTAGTCCCATTTCGGGAGTATTCAACAACATTGCAGAAAGTCCGGACGATCCAGTATCTATCTTGTTGACGGTCCTACCGGCTGTGGTTTTTCTCTTCGTTTTCGTTTATACCCTTCGCCAGCAAAAGAGTTTTGCCCCGACCGCGGCCTTGCTACCTTCGTATCGGAAAAGAGAGCATCAAAAGACCAAGAACGACTCCATAACTAGTGTCAACCTGCTTTCGCTCGGAGTCCTTAGAACATAAATTCCTATGACGGCGGCAGAGCGCCGCGAACTCAAATCATTAGGAATTTACGAAATATTTAAGGATAACGAAATGAACAAAAAATTAGTTAAGTCAGCTGTCTTAATGGGAGCCAGTGCTCTCATGGGCATCTCGTTGGTAGGTTGCACGATTAATTTTGGTAGTGACGACTCAATGCCCACTTCAGGCATGATGGGAGGTTCGGAAACTTCTGAGGAATCATCAGCCAACACCTCTTTTGATGGGATGGAGATAATGTTTGCCCAGATGATGATTCCTCATCATCAGCAGGCAGTCGACATGGGAGAATTGGCCGAAACTCGTGCCAGCGATCCACGAGTGCGCGAGATAGCATCACGAATCTTGAACGAACAAGCTCCCGAGATTGAGCAGATGAAGGGCTGGCTGGATTATGCCGGTGCACCTATGGAAATGGGCCACGAAATGGGCATGGATGGGATGCTGAGCGAAAAGGAAATGCTTGAACTAGAAAAGGCGACAGGGGCTGTTTTTGACAAGCTTTATGTCGAAGGCATGATTGAGCACCATAAAGGGGCAATTCTGATGGCTGAGATGATTACCAACTCTAAAAATGCTGAGGCGCGAGCACTCGCAGAGGCAATAGTTACCTCCCAAACTGCACAAATTAAAGAGTTGACTCAGATTCTTCTCGATTTGGGTTAGCCCCAGGGGCCCCGGAGTGCGAATGCCGGGGCCCTTCACTTCAAACTTGGACGAGATCGAAGCCCTGTTAACCCGGGGGGTATTGAGATCCCTTGTCTGTGCTTTAGAGGCAAGAATTCTTAGGCTTGAACTCAGGTACTCACAGCTACCTAATCCAAACAACAAGCATCAGATGATGCTGAAACCTTCGAGGAGCATAACTTGCAAGCTAGAAAGTTTATGACCTCGTCTAATCTGTTCGCTTAGCAAAAGCGACTACCCAACATAAAAGGAAAAAATGAGCAAGATAGAAATCGCAATCAGTGGCATGACTTGTGGCCACTGTGCAATGACCGTAACGAAGAATCTAGTCACTGTCCAAGGTGTAACCAATGTTCAAGTTGACCACGCAGGTGGCAAGGCCACAGTCGAGGTCGATGGAGTTAGCAATGAGCAGCTCTCCGAGGCAGTTACCGAAGCTGGCTATGAGGCAACTGGCTTCACAACGATAAATGAGTAGGAAACTTATTGAGCTTGAGATCGAGGGCATGACTTGTACAGCATGCGCTCGACGGGTCGAACGTAACCTAAACAAGCTGGAGGGTGTTACAGCCTATGTCGATTTTGCAACGGAAAAGGCGCACGTTGAATTTGACGGCGAGACCGCGGTACTGGAGTCTGCAGTTGAAGCTGCCGGATACAAAGTTGGCAAAGGCAAACCTGAGCTTGCGCTACTTAGACCAAGGTTGTTTGTTGGCGGATTGCTGTCCGCGTTAGCGGTTGCCTTCTCGATGGTGCCGGAGCTTATGTTTGGCGGTCACCAGTGGCTGGTCTTTGCACTGGCGACCCCAGTGTTTTTCTATGTGGCGTTTCCGTTTCACTATGCTGCACTAAAAAACCTTCGCCATGGCTCTTCGACCATGGACACCCTGGTTTCACTGGGTAGTTCGGTTGCCTACTTCTACAGCGTCTATCTGGTTTTTGCAGGTGAGATGCACACCTATTTCGAGGTTGCAGCTGTCGTGCCGACCGTGGTCCTCTTGGGCCGATTCGTAGAGGTTCGGGCTCGGCGCAGCGCCACTGACTCTGTTCGAGCACTACTCAGTTCTATCCCCCAGCAGGCAACCCTGGAGCGAGATGGTCAGCGGGTGAGTGTAAACACCGCTGAGATTCGACCTGGGGATTTGGTTTTGGTTGCAGCTGGGGAGCGCATTCCGGTGGACGGTGAGCTGCAGTCTGCGCACGCCTCGATTGATAGCTCAACCCTCACCGGTGAATCGCTTCCGCAGGAGCTGACCGAGGGAGCACTGCTTACCGCCGGCTCAACATCGCTATCCGGCGAAATTCGAGTGCTTGCAACCGGCACCAGCGCAACCTCTCGGCTGAGTCAAATTGCAGATTTGGTTCGTGAGGCAACCGCACAGAAGACAAAGCTAGCCTCGCTAACAGACCGCATCTCAAGTGTGTTTGTGCCGGCGGTTATTATTTTCGCGATTTTGACCTTTGCCGTTTGGACCTTGCTTGGCGATAGCACCAAAGGGCTTGAGGCAGCGATTGCGGTTTTGGTTATTGCCTGCCCCTGCGCCCTTGGCATTGCGGTTCCAATGAGCCTTGTGGTCGCAACAAGCTTGGGAGCGAAGCGGTCGGTGGTAATTAGAAACCCTGACACCCTGCGCAATCTAAGCCAGGTCAAGACCGTGATCTTTGATAAGACCGGAACTCTAACCGACGGAGAGCTAAGGGTGGTTAGAGCAACTGGTCTTGGTGGAGTAGATAGCGAAACAATGCTTCGCTACGCAAGTGCCGTAGAGGCAGGATCCAAGCACCCGGTAGCAAAAGCAGTAAACCAAGTCCCGACCGACTTGATTGCGACTGACATCAAAGAGATTTCCGGTGTTGGGCTCAGCGGATTGATTAAAGGCCAACTTGTTTCAGTGGGGAAGCCCGCCAAGTATCAGAATCAAGAAGAGCTTGACCATGCGATCAGAGAAGCGGGACCTAACACCTTGGTCGTTGTAGCTTGGGACAGTCGGGCTCACGGTCTGATTGAACTAAGCGACAACATTAGACCTGGTGCAAAAGAAGCTATTGCCAATCTAAAGAGCGTGGGAATTAAAAGCTTCTTACTCAGTGGTGATAACCCAGATCGAGTTTTTCAAGTTGCCAAAGAGCTCGGCATTGAGGGGTTTGAGGGTGGGGTGACTCCCGAAGGGAAGTTGGAGCGCGTTCGAAACATTCCTCACGCCGCCATGGTTGGTGATGGTATCAATGATGTCGCCGCCCTGAGCGCGGCAGAAGTCTCGATAGCCATGGGTTCCGGTGCTCATGCTGCGCAGGCGGCATCGAGCGTTACAGTCCTAGATGACAATCCAGGGGCTATTTCATACGCACTCGGACTTGCAAAGCAAACCCACCGAAACATTTGGCAAAACCTAGGTTGGGCTTTCGGTTATAACGTTTTGCTAATTCCTGTAGCAGCTCTGGGACTTTTGAATCCTATGCTGGCAGGTGCTGCGATGGCGTTTTCCTCCGTCTCTGTCGTCTTAAACGCACTGAGGCTAAAGATCGGAAAATTATCGCACTAGATTTTTGGAATCCAGGGACATGAACTTGCACACACACTTGCACATAAAGCAAAAACTCCCTCAATAAACGCCCCTACTGAGGCTCTAAATCAAGGGAGTTGCTGGCGGAGAATGGGGGATTCGAACCCCCGAGGGCTTTCACCCAACACGCTTTCCAAGCGTGCGCCATAGGCCACTAGGCGAATTCTCCTGGTTCGGTTCTCTCAGTTTAGCCGTCTCAGGGGTCGCGTTAGAATTGAGGCTGACTCCCCGTGCGGCGTCATCTTGGTGAACTCCCCCAGGATCGAAAGATAGCAAGGGTAGCTGGGCTCTGATGGGTGTGCGGGGGGTCTTTTTATTGGTCTGTCGTACAAAGGAGCTAGGTTAGAAAAGTGAATCAAGCCCTTTATCGTCGCTATAGACCTGAAACCTTTGCCGAACTAATCGGGCAAGCTCAAGTCACTGCACCGCTGATGACAGCGCTTAGAACAGACCGGGTAAATCACGCATATTTGTTTTCTGGTCCTAGAGGTTGCGGTAAAACAACCTCCGCAAGAATTCTTGCTCGCTGCCTAAACTGTGCCGAGGGTCCAACCGATACTCCTTGTGGGAAATGTGCAAGCTGTATCGAACTTTCTCGTGACGGATCAGGTTCGCTAGATGTTGTTGAAATTGATGCCGCTAGCCACAACGGTGTTGATGACGCAAGAGATCTACGAGAACGGGCAATCTTTGCTCCAGCCAGAGATAGATTCAAGATTTTCATTCTCGATGAGGCCCATATGGTTACACCTCAAGGTTTCAATGCCCTTCTAAAGATCGTGGAAGAACCACCTGCTCACGTAAAGTTTATTTTTGCTACCACGGAACCGGAAAAAGTTATTGGAACCATTCGTTCCAGAACTCATCACTATCCGTTCCGCTTGGTAGCTCCAGCGGAGATGCTCGACTATCTTGAGGAAGTTTGTGCCACCGAAAAAGTAAAGCCAGCACCAGGGGTGCTGACCCTGGTTGTCAGAGCAGGTGGCGGCTCAGTTAGAGATTCACTATCTCTTTTGGATCAACTAATTGCTGGTTCAGAACTAAAGTCTGGCTCTGCTGAGATTGAGTACGACAGGGCAGCAGCACTTTTGGGATACACCCACGCTAACTTGCTTGATGAGGTCGTCGACGCCTTCGCAACTCAGAATTCTTCCCTTGTGTTCTCAAGCGTTGACAAGGTCATTCAATCGGGCCAGGACCCTAGAAGATTCGTTGAAGACCTTCTAGAAAAACTTAGGGACCTAATTGTTGTCCTCTCGGTTGGCGAAGAGGCTAAGTCGGTTCTAAGGGGCATAGCGCCAGATGAACTCGAGAAAATGGGTCTTCAGGCCATGAGCTTTGGAATGGCAGAGCTAACCCACGCTGCAGGAGCGGTTGCTAACGCACTTACAGAAATGTCTGGTGCAACAAGTCCCAAGCTTCAGCTTGAGTTGATGTGTGCGAAGGTTCTTGTTCCAGCAAGCGACAAAACTGAAGTTGGTTCCCTTGCAAGAATCGAAAGACTAGAGCGCCGTATGGGCGTAGCACCAGCAGCTGAATCAGTAAGTACTCCGGTAGCAACCCCAGCCCCAAGTGTTGCTGCTCCAAAAGCTGTAGCTACTGCTCCAAGAGCTGAAACCCCACAGCCTGCAAAAGCGGCAGCTGCTCCGGTAGCAAAACCTGCAGCTGGCTCTGTTCCTGCGGTTACACAACAAGTCTTGATGAGTGCTTGGGCGGAAATAATCGGTCAGGTGAAGAAGGAATCTAGAGCGGCTTGGATGGTTGCCTTCACGCTTACCGTTATGGATCTAACCGATGATGTTCTTACATTGAAGTTCTTGAGCCAAAAAGATCTTGATTCGTTCAAGGCAGATAGTCGCTCAACAGATGCATTGCGAAAAGCAATCTTTGCAGTTCTTGGAATTCAAGTTAAGTTCCGCCCACACATCGAAGAAGGTGCCGAAGTTGCTTCGGTGACCGAGCAGGCAGAGCCTGCCACCACTGTTATTCAAGTTGTTGAACAAGAAGTGAGCGAGGCTCCGGAGGCAAAGACTGCACCTAATTCTAGAAACTCAATGGTCAACGAAGACGCTAGATATGGTGAATCATTGCTTCGTGAAGTCCTGGGTGCTGAGCCAATTCAAGACCCTAAAGCTGGCGGTCGCTAGATGTATGAAGGTGTAATCCAAGAGCTAATTGATGAGCTTGGAAGACTGCCTGGAGTTGGACCTAAATCCGCGCAGCGGATCGCCTTTTACCTTTTACAGGCAGATGAGGATCAGGCCATCAAGCTAGCTCAGGTTTTGAATGAGGTTCGCGAACGAGTTCGCTTCTGTGAGCAGTGTGGCAACGTAGCCGAGCAAGAGCTTTGCAATATCTGCCGAGACCCGAGGCGCTCTAAGGCAAGTATCTGCGTGGTTGAAGAATCTAAGGATGTTCAGGCCATTGAGCGAACCAGGGAATTCAAGGGTTTGTATCACGTGCTTGGTGGGGCCATCAGCCCAATTGAAGGAATTGGCCCCGACAACCTGCGCATCAAGGAGCTAGTTGGCAGGCTTGCAGATCCAGAGATTAAAGAAGTAATCATTGCTACCGACCCGAACCTGGAGGGTGAGGCAACAGCCACTTATCTCACCAGAATGCTTTCACCAATGGGAATCACCATCTCCCGCTTAGCTTCAGGTCTGCCGGTGGGCGGAGACTTGGAATATGCCGATGAGATTACTCTCGGACGGGCCTTTGAGGGCAGAAGGACAGTCAGCTAGACTTGGCTTCTTACCTCAAAGATTGAGGTAGTCTCCCCAAAAATCCCACAGGAGCATCCTTTGGCACTGATTGTTCAGAAGTTCGGCGGTTCATCCGTGGGCGATGCTGAAAAAATCAAAGTGGTAGCCAAAAGAGTTATTGAAACTCACCGTGCCGGGAATCAAGTCGTCGTCGTTGTTTCCGCAATGGGAGACACTACCGATGATCTTTTGGAATTAGCCAACAACGTTTCCAACGATCCGGAAGCTACCCCAAGAGAACTAGACATGCTGCTTACTGCAGGTGAGCGCATTTCCGTTGCATTGCTATCTATGGCGATTAACTCCATGGGTGAAAAATCAAGATCTTTCTCTGGCTTGCAGGCCGGAATCATTACCGATTCAACCTATGGAAATGCCCGTATCGCTGAAGTAACCCCAGACCGGGTTCAAGAAGCTATAGATAAAGGTGAAATCGCAATTGTTGCTGGATTTCAGGGATTTGACCCAACCAGCGGGGATATAACAACTCTTGGTCGCGGTGGTTCAGATACTACGGCGGTTGCTCTAGCTGCTGGTCTAAACGCTGATGTTTGCGAGATCTACAGCGATGTCGACGGGGTTTATACCGCTGATCCGAGGTCTGTTCCAAGAGCTAAAAAAATCGACGCAATCGATATTGAGTCGATGCTTGAGCTGGCTGCTGCTGGAGCCAAGATTTTATACATCAGGGCGGTTGAATTTGCGAGGCGCCATAAAGTGAACCTTAGGGTTCGCTCTAGTTTTACTGATAACCCCGGCACTACCATTTATTCGAGCGGAGAAACCATGGAAGAGTCAATAGTCGCAGGCGTTGCGGTCGATCAGAGCCAGGCCAAGATCACCGTAGTTGGCATTCCCGACGTTCCTGGTAAGGCTGCTGAACTATTCACCGTAGTCGCAGAAGCTGGTATCAACATCGACATGATTGTTCAAAACGTTGCTGTTTCCAACACCAAGCTAAGCGATATCTCATTCACTCTTCTTGCCGAAGACCTAAAAAAGGCCATCCAGGCTCTTGAAGCAGCAAAAAGTCATATGGGCTTTGCCTCTTTGCAGTTTGATGAGAGCATCGGAAAGCTTTCCGTTGTTGGTTCGGGAATGAAAACTCATTCGGGAGTTTCTGCAACTTTGTTTGGCGCTCTAGCAAAAGCAGGAGTCAACATTGAAATGATTTCAACCTCGGAGATTCGAATTTCAGTTATTACCCGAAGCGATCAGGTTATCGAGGCTGCCCGAGTGGTTCACAGCGCCTTTGGTCTAGATGGCGACACCGAAGCGGTTGTTCACGCAGGAACTGGCAGATAACTTGTCCAAGAAACCGAACCTCGCACTAGTTGGAGCTACCGGAGCTGTTGGCACCGTGATGGTTTCAATCATCAACGAGCGCGAAAACATCTGGGGTGAGATTCGCCTAATTGCTTCCAAAAAATCTGCTGGAAAAAAGATTAAGGTTCACGGTCAAGACCTAACTGTGGTTGAGCTAACCCCCGAAGCCTTTGATGGTATCGACATCGCCATGTTTGATGTTCCAGATGAGATTGCAGAAATTTGGGCACCGATTGCGGTTGAACACGGCGCGGTTGTGGTTGATAATTCAGCAGCGTTCCGAATGAACGATCAAGTGCCACTTGTTGTTCCAGAAGTAAATCCTGAGCAGACCAAGAACCGACCACTTGGAATAATCTCGAACCCCAACTGCACAACCTTGACCATGATGGCTGCTCTTGGAGCACTGCACGCGAAGTGGAAACTAACCGAGCTGGTTGTTGCAAGTTACCAGGCAGTTTCAGGTGCGGGTGCTGCTGGAGTAGACCAGCTGCAAAAGGAAATCGCAGCGGTAGCCACCGATCCGCTTGCTGGAACCAGAAGTGGAGATGTTGCGTCACTGCTAAAAGCAGCCGGTTTGAACCAAGCTGATTCACTTTGGCCAGTACCAATTGCGCTGAATGTAATTCCCATGGCTGGATCGCTAAAAGCCGGGGGACATTCCTCGGAGGAGATGAAAGTTCGAGACGAGTCGCGAAAGATTCTAGGAATTAAGGATCTAAAGGTGGCAGCTAGCTGCGTAAGGGTTCCGGTTCAGGTGTCTCACTCGCTGGCTGTCCACGCCACCTTCGCGAATCCTCTAACCGTTGCCGAGGTGCAGGCGGAGCTCGAGGCATCTCCGAGCGTTGTGCTGATGGATGACCCTGAAAAGGGTATCTATCCGACCCCGAACCACGTAGCGGGCCAGGACCCAACCTTTGTTGGCAGGGTTAGGCAAGCTTTGGATTTTGAGAACTCAATCGACATGTTTGTGGTGGGGGACAACCTTAGAAAAGGCGCTGCGTTAAACACATACGAGATTGCCGAGCTGGTCGCTAAAGAATTTTAAGGTTCATTACTTAATCTGATTCTGATAAGTCACGGCGTGGATTTGGCAAGCTAGTTCAAGCCCGATAGCTATCCTTAAGCCATGGGGCACAAAGCAATTTCAATTGCGCTACTGATAGTCTCGCTCAGCCTTTCCGGCTGCAGCGCTGAAACTTCCCCCACAAACCCCGATGGGTCGCAGTCACTTCCAACCATTGACCCAGCCCTTATTCCTCAAGAAGCGCCAGCTGATGTTGTGCAGGTGGATTCAGACTTGTTCCTGGTTGACTATGGAGACATCATTTTTAAGGTTGGAACCGGACCAACCTGGTGCACGCTAAGCGAGTATGACGATGTCGCAATTTGCGAACACAAAGAAACAGAAGTTCGTTACGAGCCGCTACCAAAGCCTTCGGATTGCGAATTCACCTACGGCAATCAGATAAAGCTTTTGGGCAGTGCAACTGCCGGTGAGGTAACTGCTGACTTCACTTGTGTAAATTCTCCATACTCAGACGCTTCAACTTCTCCTTCCCTGCAGGACGGGGAACAGATAACTGCTTTTGGTTTTACCTGCTTCGTTGTGGGAGAAACTGCGCGCTGTGAGAATTCAGCGGAAGACTTTATTGTGCTTGGGCCAGACGCATGGGCAAAAAGCGAGTAGTAGATAACCTAGTCAACCTCGAGCAGTGTGATTAGCCGGACCTCTGGTCTGCAGAAAAATCGCACCGGTGCAAAAATTGAGTTTCCAAGTCCCGCCACCACACTGAGAATTGAATTCTTACCCTCAAAACTCCACCCAGAAGTTCCTCTGGCAAATTTATTTGGTAAATCGCTATTGGTTGTTAGTGCGCCAATAATTGGCAGCCTCACCTGACCGCCATGGGTGTGTCCAGCAAATATCAGCTCGGCCCCTCGAAGAGTAAGTCCTCTAAGTATTTCAAGATACGGAGCGTGAGTGAGTGCGATGGTAAAGGTTTGACTCGCGGCTAGCTCCGATAAGTTACTTTTGCCAACGTGGTGATCGTCTACTCCAATAAAGCGAATGCGGTTTCCGGAAAGCTCGATTTCGGCAGCTTTGTTGTTCAGGTTAATCCAGCCAGCTTGCTCAAAAGCATTGGTCATCTTGGCTGTTTCTAGCCTGGCTGATTTGGGAACATCTGAGGAGCGAAAGACGTAACTGATTGGGTTTTTGGGAACCGGAGCGTAGTAATCATTTGAGCCGTTTACAAATACGCCGGGTTTTTCCATTAGTGGTGCGAGGCACTCCAGGAGCGGCGGGATCGCGTTTTTGTGCCCAAGGTTATCTCCGGTGTTCACCACGAGATCAATTGGCTGGCTTGCCAAGTTTCGAATAAAGCGCTGCTTGGATTTTTGCCAGGAAGCTAAGTGGATATCTCCTATTTGCAGGACGTTTATCGGGTCGCTTCCTTTTGGAAGCACCCTTATGGATTCACGACGAATAACGTAAAGCTGCCGCTCTATGACAATTGCCCAAATGGCTATTGCCAAAAAGCCAATTGCTAGCCAGATACTAGCCAGCGGAAGGTCCTTGGCTAATCATCAAGTGGAAGGTCCCTTGCTAATAATCAGTAGCACTGCCCCTAGAGCATCCGCTGATGAACCAGCAGCTGGGTTAGTTCCAACTACCATTCCATCGGGGACAGTTGACGAGTACACAAAGTACTGAGTCTGACTAGGTTGTGGCGCACTAACGGCAGAGAAACCATAGGAGAGCAACCTGGATGTTGCATCAGCGATGCTCAAGCCTGCAACATCTGGCACCGCAACTGTTCCTCCTCGGCTAAGCGAGATAGTAACTAGAGTTCCGCGAGGCAGTTCTGCACCCGTTCCATAGTCAGCCGAGGCTACAGTTCCCGGTGGGTTAGATGAAAGAACCTGACTGCCAGAAATCTGAGCCGCCAATCCAGCATCCCGAAGGATCTCAAGAGCGATCTCTGGAGGTAGGGCGTTGACGTCAGGCATGATCACATTCGAAGCGCCGAGATACATCGGAGGTGGTGCTGGGAAGGATTCTCCTGGGTATAGCTCGTTGGCGACTGTCATAATTTGGCGCCAAATCTCATGTCTTAGGGATCCACCTGGTGTGCCATCAATTGAAGCACCACCGACGTTTTGCGTGCCAGAAACGTTTCCAACCCAAGTTGCCGTTGCGACCTTGGAGGAGTATCCAGTCATCCAAGTGTGAAGGAAACCGTCAGTGGAACCAGTTTTTCCAGCCAGGGGCACTCGGTCAGGAGTTCGCGACGCTGATCCGGTACCACCACTCATTACTAGTTGGAATGCATAACTTGCCGCTGCTGCCACCTCTGAAGTAACAGCACGATTACATTCGGTAACCGGCACCTTCATATCTAACCCGGTTGATCTAACAACCACTCGGTCAATTGCAATCGGAGAGCAATAGATTCCATCGTTGGCAAACCCAGACATGGCCGCAGCCATGGTCAATGGAGAAAGCTCATTGGTACCAAGAACTGAGGCTTGAACATACAACAGCTCGTTACCATCAGCTCGCTTGACCCCAAAGGCTGAGGCTCGGTCTCTGATGTCACAGAGATCCAAAAATGATGCCATGGTTGCAAAGGAGGTGTTTACCGACTGGATAGTTGCGCTAAGCGCACTCAGATATTCGAACTGGGCGTTACCGAAGTTATTCGGATCCCAATCACCTGCGATGCCGCCACACTTGGCCGAGAAGTCTTCGACTTTCCAGAGCCTATCTCGTGAATCAACTTGATCACCGAGCAAGAAACCCTTTGAGAGCCACTCAGCCAGAACAAAAACCTTGTAGGTCGAACCGGTCTGGAATCCAGAAGAGCCTCCGTATTCTTTGTCCGAGGAGTAATTCACGCTTGTTGTGGTGGGGTCCTCGTCAACTTCTTGATCGAAGATTCGGTTTTGACTCATGGACAACACTCGACCGGTTCCAACTTCTACAGAAACAGAAGCGGCTCCCAGTGCCCAGCGGTTATCAACTGGTAACTCTGCTTTTACGACTTCATCAGTCGTGTTTTGTAACTCCAGATCCATGGTGGAGTAAATCTCAAGTCCACCGCGGCGAAGTAGCACTTCGCGATCTTCGAGAGTGGCGCCAAACTCTTCGGAGTTTCTAACCACCCAAACCACGTAGTCACAGAAGTACGCAGTTTCCTGATTAGCTTCGCAACCAGTGTTGGTTTCAGTGATGTTTGGCACAACCGGCTCTGCCTTATAGGCTTCTGCCTCAGCCGAGGTTATGTAACCTTCGTCTCGCATGTTGTTGATTACGTAGTCTCTTCGAGTCTTGGCTACCGGGAGGTTCTCAGCCACGTCTGGCTTATAAGCATTTGGTGCCCTAAGCATCGCGGTTAGCATCGCGGCTTGCGGGACCGTTAGGTCTTTAGCCGTAACGCCAAAGTAGTAATTCGAAGCAGCCTCGATGCCGTTGAGTCGGTTTCCAAAGAAAGCGAGGTTTAGGTATCCGGCAAGAATTTCCTGCTTGGTGCTAACGCTCTCAAGAGCGATAGCCAATCGGATTTCGCGAATCTTACGTTCAATGGTGGTTTCGGTGGCCAACGCAATACCAGCTTCGTCACCTGCGATGTTGGCGGCTTCGACCAATGTGTTCTTGACATACTGCATGGTGATTGTGGAACCACCTGGGCCGGAAAGTCCGCTGGTGGCAACACCGAGGGTTGCCCTAGTTAGGGCCAGGATGTCAACGCCACCGTGTTGGAAGAACCGTGGGTCCTCTGTAGCAATCACGGCGTTGATCATGTTCGGGCTCATCTGGTCGTAATCGATCGAGATTCGGTTCTCGTGGTAAAAACTGGCTAGGGCAACAGGCTTGCCGTCCTGGTTTGCATAAAGGGTGGAGGTTTGCGAGGCATTTACTGGCTTGATGTATTCGGGCAGGCCCTCAAAGGCGACAATTCCGGCTGAGGAGGCATATCCAGCCACGGCAGCAACAGGAGTAATAAGTGCAAAAGTCAGTAGACCGGCTATGGCGCTTAGGCCAAAGAGTCTTCCTAACAATTTGCGCATGGGGAAAGCCAGACCTTTCATGAGAATAGACTTAAGGTTACTATCAAACCCTGAGAGCAGGCTGACCATGCAAAAATGGGAGTACATCACAACCCCCCTAATCATTCATAACACCACCCAAATCCTCAATAATTGGGGCTCAGAGGGCTGGGAATTGGTCCAAATCGTCACTGGCCCAGAAGGTGGCCTAGTTGCATACTTCAAGCGCCCGGTGAGCTAAATGTCCCAAATTGAGCAGAGAATCATAGATTTGGGCTTTTTATTGCCCGAAACCGCCAAGCCGCTAGCTGCCTATACTCCTGCCGTTCAGTCCGGAAACCTGGTCTTTACCTCTGGCCAGCTACCCATGATTGCAGGCAGCCTTGCCGAAACCGGCAAGGTTGGCGGATCCGTCTCGCCAGAGCGAGCCAAGGAGCTAGCTACCGTTTGCGCTCTAAACGCGCTCGCGGCAGTGAAAACAGTCATTGGGGATCTCGACAAGATAAAGCGCATCGTTAAAGTAGTCGGATTTGTGTCCTCGGTACCTGAGTTCTCCGGTCAGCCAGCTGTGGTCAACGGTGCAAGCGAATTCTTGGGTGAAGTATTTGGTGAAAAGGGAATCCATGCTAGAAGTGCAGTGGGGGTAGCCGTGCTGCCTTTGGATGCACCTGTTGAAATAGAGCTAATAGTCGAGGTTTAGTTTCTAGCTGTGAAACTTTCCGTCGATGACACTCATGACGGAAGTATCGGCCAGGGTCGTAACGTCACCTATCTGTCTTCCTTCAGCAACATCTCTAAGTAGCCTTCGCATGATCTTTCCAGATCTAGTTTTTGGAAGCTCGGCAACCACCATGATTTGTCTTGGCTTTGCGATTGGTCCAATCTGTTTAGAAACGTGCTCTCGAAGCACTGCGGAAGCTTCTGATTCAGATCCCGCAATTCCGACTTGATCTGCTCGCAAAATCACAAAGGCAACTACTGCCTGGCCGGTTGTTTCATCAGTTGCACTAACCACCGCAGCTTCGGCAACAAACGGATGTGACACAAGAGCCGATTCAATTTCTGTTGTTGAAAGTCGGTGCCCTGATACGTTCATAACATCATCTACTCGTCCAAGAATCCAGATGTCACCATCGTCATCGAGCATTGCTCCATCGCCGGCAAAGTATTTGCCAGGGTATTGCGACCAATAAGTTTCGATAAATCTTGCAGGGTCTTTCCAAATACCCCTAAGCATCGAAGGCCAAGGCTCGGTCAAGGTCAGGTAGCCTCCACCGGAAGTTATCTTTTCTCCAGCTTCGTTTACTACCTCGAAGCTGATTCCAGGAACTGGCACTTGGGCAGAGCCTGGCTTGGTGGCTGTGACTCCCGGCAGAGCAGAGATCATGATGGCTCCGGTTTCGGTCTGCCACCAGGTGTCGACAATTGGGCAGTTGTTTCGACCAATGGCTTCTCGGTACCACATCCAGGCTTCTGGGTTAATCGGCTCACCAACAGAACCTAGAAGCCGAAGAGAACTCAGTTCGTACTTGTCTGGAATCTCGCGACCATGCTTCATAAAGGTTCGGATAGCAGTTGGGGCAGTATAGAAGATGCTGACTTTGTACTTTTCGATGATTTGCCACCAACGACCCCAGTCTGGGGTGTCAGGGGTACCTTCATATATGACCTGGCTGACACCATTGGTTAGTGGCCCATAGACCACATAAGAATGTCCGGTTATCCAGCCAACATCGGCGGTGCACCAGTAAATGTCTTTGTCTGGATGAACATCAAATAGGGCTTTATGTGTGAAAGCCGCCTGGGTTAGGTATCCACCTGAAGTGTGCAAGATACCTTTTGGCTTACCGGTGGTGCCGGAGGTATACAAGATAAAAAGCGGGTTCTCAGATTCAAAGCCTTTAGCTTCGTGCTGATCAGAAGCGCTACCGACAACATCTTCCCACCACAGATCTGTTTTCAAATTCCAGGCAACTTCGTTGCCACCGCGTCTTAGAACAACCACGTGCTCCACACTCGGACAGGCACCATCTGATATCGCCTCATCAACGGCTGGCTTCAAAGGTAAGACTTTACCTTTTCTATTTCCACCATCAGCGGTTACAACTAGCTTGGCTTCGGCGTCATTGATTCGACTTCGAAGTGACTCGGCCGAAAAGCCTCCAAAGATCACCGAGTGAATAGCTCCTAGTCGAGCAGTTGCCAACATGGCAATTACTGCCTCTGGCACAAGCGGCATATAAATTGCCACTCGATCTCCTTGAGCTACCCCCAAAGAAGCAAAGGCATTGGCTGCCTTTTTCACTTCGGTTAGCAGCTGGGCATAGGTGATTTTAGACCTGTCGCCAGATTCACCTTCGAAGTAAAGGGCAACTTTGTCGCCCCTGCCGGCAAGAACGTGGCGATCAAGGGCGTTGTAACAAACATTTAGCTCGCCGTCTTCGAACCACTTGGCAAAGGGAGGGTTGGAATAATCCAAGGTTTTGGTAAAGGGCTTGTGCCAGTGAAGCTCTCTAGCTTTTTCGGCCCAAAAGCCAAGGCGGTCCTTGGCGGCTTGGTCGTAGAGCTCTTTTTTGGCCACGGCTTGAGAAGCAAAGGCCTCGCTAGGAGGGAAACGTCGGGATTCGTGAAGAAGGTTTTCGATATCTGACTGGTTCGGCACCATTGCCAACTCCTTCTAACTCACTGGTAATAATGGCACAAATGAGCTTTTGGGGACTAATCCCTGCCTAGAATAAAGCGTCGGTAATTTATTACTGACTTGTGATAGTTAGATTCCCCCAATCGCTATCACCAGGCGGCAGGTTTTCCCCAAAACCTGCCGCCCCCTAATTTATCCACATTTTCTTTATCCCCCGCCAAATAAGGGCACGCTTGACCGATTGTTAGTGGGTGGAAACCCAACTACCTACTTGGCTGCTTGAGCTAATCGATAACGAGCACGTCACCGACATCTTGCTTAGCGAGTCACTGTCACAAGTTGATTACGGCAGTGGATTAGTTGAGATGGCAGGTTATCAAGTTTCCGAATTGGAGCTATCTGCAATTGCTCGGGAGTTAATCGAATTAGGCGGTAGAAGACTAGATCTTGCAAACCCATTTGCCGATGTCAGTTTGCCAGGTGGCCTACGAGTTCATGCAGTTCTGAAATCCGGTTGCAGTGAGCAGACGATTATTTCCATCAGGCTGCACCTAGCCAAACCCAAGTCACTCGAAGAATTGTTTTGCTCTCTTTCGGTATCGGCAACGCAGCAAACAACTATTCGAGAGATTGCGGACTCTGGCGAGAGCTTTCTAATTTCGGGTCCAACTGGATCTGGAAAAACTACCCTGCTTCGGGCGATGCTGAGTGGCACAAACGAAAGAGTGATAGCCGTAGAAGACGTCACCGAGCTAGCTGGCAATAACACTGTTTGCCTGCAATCACGAAGTATCAACGTTGAGGGCCAGGGAAAAATTACCTTGGAACAGCTAGTGCGCGAAGCGCTCCGGATGCGTCCTGATCGAATTGTGGTTGGTGAGGTTCGAGGTTTGGAGCTTATGGCAATGCTGCAAGCTCTAAATACTGGTCACCGAGGGGCAACCACAATTCACGCAAACAACCTCTTTCAAGTTCCCGAACGACTTTCCACCATCAAGGCCGATCTTGCAATCTCCGATACGGCCTTTTTCAAAATGACTGCCGCAGCTTTTGATTGGGTAATTGCTCTCGAGGCAAAAGCTGGCAGTCGAAGAGTTTCAGGAATTGGAAAGTTTGCACTCGAGGCTGGCGAGCTAGTTGTGAAAGATTACCAACCAAGACAAAAGCTTGCTCTGGCATGAGTGCGGAGCTAGCTGTGATGGAGATAACTGCGCTGCTTCGCTCGGGTACCAGTGCAAAGGTAGCGAAGATGCAATTGCAAACAAAAGATCTATCTGAGTTTCAAGTTAAGCAATTTCAGTTCATTTGGGAGGTAGCTACCGAGTCAGGAGGTCACTTAGCTCTGGCTCTTGATCGACTCACCGAAGTCCTTAGAGCACAACAAAGGCAGTTTGCGGAATTAGGAATTGCATTTGCTTCCCCTAAGGCAACTGCGAACCTGATCTTGCTTCTTCCCCTTGTTGCCGTGATTTTTTCAGAACTCCTTGGTCTTTCAGCACTTGGTGCTTCTTTGGAAACGGCGCTAGGGGTGATTTCAATTGGCCTAGGACTGATACTTCTTATTGTTGCCAGAATCAGCTCATTGCGGATGCTTGATAAAGCAAAACCCCGCGAAGCCGACCCAGGGGCATTTTTGGATGCAGTGGCGATTGGACTGTCTGCAGGCCTTAGCCCAAAAGCAGCCGCTGCACTTGCAAGGACTAAATCCAAGCAGCAGTTTTCTAAGGATGTTCCAGCAGATCAGCTGACCATTTTTTGGGACGCAGTCAATGTTTCTGAACAATCAGGTGTTGCGCTAAATGGATTACTGCTAGCCAGGGCAGATACCCTGCGACACAGGCTTTGGAGTAATGATCGATCACGGCTTGCCAAGCTGTCGATTTCACTACTTATTCCACTTGGTTTAGCTGCCCTGCCAGCCTTCGTATTTTTAGCCGTGGTCCCAGTTGGGATAGGTCTATTTCGTGCCATGTAAAAAGGAGAGAAATGAACTGGAAATCAGAAGAGGGTGCCGCAACGGCCGAATATGCCATTGCCACCATGGCAGCAGTGGGCTTCGCGGGGCTGCTGGTAGTAATCATGAGAAGCGATGAGGTCAAAACTATTCTTTTTGACCTAATCCGATCGGCTCTGACATTCGGTGCGATTTAGATCAAACCGAGGAAGCGTTACTGCAGAACTCGTTCTAACGCTTCCGGTAGTAATACTGATAATGACCATTGCGATAGGTGCTATGAGTTTGCAATCTGCAAAGCTTCAACTGATTAATGTTGCTGCAATGGTTGCAAGTGCGGTGGCAAGAGGAGAACCGGCTGAGCTAATTGATCAACTAGTTTCTTCAGCTGGCGAACAAGTTGCGTTTGAATTAGAGGAACTTGAAGACTCGATTTGTGTGAAATTAAGTGTTGAGACGCCGATTGCTGGCATTGAAATTGGATTTTTTGAATTAGCAGAGAAGCAGTGCGCAAGAGCATCGGGACAGTGAAGAATGACGCTGGAGCGGGGACAATCCTTGCAATTTCGATTCTGATTGTGTTTTTTGCATTGTTTGCTGCTTCATCGCTAGTTAGCACGCAATTACTGGGATTTACTAGGCTGCAGGCCACAACAAATTCGATTGCGCTGGCTGCAGCTGACGCACTTAGAGGTGTATCCACAGGTAATCCGTGTATTGTGGCTAAAGATATTGCTAGCAATAGCCAGATAGTTCTGGAACGATGTCGTATTGTCGGTTTCGAGGTCTTTATCGAAACCAACATGGAAACGTTGGGGATTGTGCAAAGAGCACGAGCCAGGGCGGGACCAGGTTAATGATTTAGGAGATTGATGCCAAAAGGTAACAAGCTAGTAATCGTTGAGTCGCCTGCCAAGGCGAAGACGATTGCCAAGTACCTAGGCGATGACTACACAGTCATGGCCTCGATTGGCCATATCCGGGACCTAATTGACCCAAAGAACTTACCCCCAGAAGAGAAGAAGAAAAAGGGCTCACTAGCCAAGTTCTCAATTGACATCGAAAACGACTTTGAGCCCTATTACGCAATCTCTGCCGGAAAGAGCAAAACCGTAACCGAGCTCAAGAAAGCACTGGCTGAGGCGGATGAGCTATTTCTAGCTACCGATGAGGACCGCGAGGGAGAGGCCATTGCCTGGCACCTGCTGCAGGTGCTAAAGCCCAAGGTTCCAGTTAGCCGCATGGTATTTCACGAAATTACCAAGCAGGCCATCCAAGACGCACTTTTGAACACCAGAGAAGTTGATCAAAACCTGGTCCAGGCTCAAGAGACCCGAAGGGTGGTTGACCGTCTTTACGGTTACGAAGTTTCTCCGGTTTTGTGGCGCAAGATAAACCGTGGTCTAAGCGCTGGTCGAGTGCAATCTCCTGCCATGAGATTGGTAGTTGAGCGTGAGCGCGAACGCATGGCCTTTGTTTCTGGTAGCTATCACGATGTTAAGGCACTATTCACTACCGACAAAAACAAAGAGCAGGACTTTGAAGCCAAGCTCACAATGATTGATGGCAAGAAGATTGCATCGGGAGATTCTTTCAACGACAAGGGTGAGATGAAAGACGGAGTCTTGCTTTTGGATCAAGCAGCCTCCGAAGCACTAGCTGAAGCGATGAGATCAAAAGATGTAAAGGTAAAAGTTGAATCGGTCGAGTCCAAGCCTTCAACTAGAAAGCCTGCTGCACCTTTTACTACTTCCACCTTGCAGCAGGAAGCTTCGAGAAAACTTCGCATGTCTGCCAAGCAGACCATGGACACCGCGCAGAGTTTGTATCAAGAAGGTCACATTACCTATATGCGTACTGACTCACCTGTTCTTTCCACTCAGGCGATTCAAGCCGCCAGAGCATTAGCAATAGAAATGTTTGGTAAAGATTCAGTTCCAGATTCGCCAAGGATTTATACCGGCAAAAGTAAGAACGCTCAAGAAGCGCACGAGGCAATTAGACCAGCTGGTGAAACCTTCTTGCACCCAAGCGATTTGCCAATGACTATGTCCACCAGGTCAAAAGATCTTTACGAGTTGATTTGGAAAAGAACTATGGCGTCGCAGATGTCAGATGCCAAGGTTTCCACCACCACCGCCAAGATTTCAGTTTCTCCTGTAGCAGATGGCAAGTCAGCTGAATTCAGCGCTTCTGGAACTGTAGTGATCTTTAAGGGATTCATGGCTGCCTATGAAGAGGGTAGGGATGCATCCCGGGAAGATGAGCCAGACGAAGAGCAAGAATCGAAGCTGCCATCTTTGGAAGTTGGCCAAGCCCTATCGGTTGTAGAAGTAACTGCCAAGGATCACCAGACCTTGCCACCAGCTAGGTACACCGAGGCAAGCCTTGTTAAGGCCTTGGAAGAAGACGGCATCGGAAGACCTTCTACCTACGCAGCTATTTTGTCCACCATCATCAACAAAGGTTATGTAGTCAAGCGCGGTCAGGCCCTGGTTCCAGAGTGGATTGCTTTCACTGTTACTAGGTTCTTGGAAGAGAACTTCGTCAAACTAGTTGATTACGCTTTTACCGCTCAGATGGAAGAGAACCTTGACCAGATCGCAGCTGGAGAAATCAACCGTAGCGAGTGGCTAAAGAAGTTCTACTTTGGAACCGATTCTGAAGATGGCTTACACGACACCGTGCAGAACGTTGGCGACAGCGATCCAAAGGCTGTGAACTCCATTTACCTCGCGGATAACATCACGCTTCGAACTGGAAAGTATGGCCCATACATTGAGATCATGGTTGAGCCAGGTAGCGAAGGTGCCGATGAAAACGGTCGCAGAATTGTAAACATCCCTGAAGGCTTAGCCCCGGATGAACTAACGGTGGCTAAAGCTCAAGAGCTAATCGATGCACCAATAATTACCGATCGAGTTATGGGTCAAGACCCACTCACCGGTTATGACATCTTGTTCAAAGACGGTCGGTATGGACCTTATGTTTTGCTTGAAGATCCAAATGCCGAGAAGCCAAAGACTGCGTCGTTGTTTAAATCCATGTCTCCTGAGACCTTCTCTTTCGAAGAAGCGGTTTCACTTCTTTCGCTACCTAGAACTATCGGTATTGATCCAGAAACTGAGAACCCGATCACTGCCCAGAATGGAAAGTTCGGACCATATCTCAAGAAGGGAACTGACTCCAGATCTCTTACCAGCGAAGATCAGATTTTTAGCTTGACTCTCGATCAAGCCCTCGAGATCTACAAGCAGCCCAAATATGGAGGTCGCAGAACTGCCGCGACCCCTTTGAAAGAATTCGGTGAAGATCCAGCAAGCGGCCTAAACGTGGTTGCCAAGACCGGACAGTTCGGTGACTACGTGACAGATGGCGCCATAAATGCCACCATTCCAAAGGACGAAAAGCTCGATGAGCTCACCAGCGACCAGGCTTTTGAATTACTAGCCATCAGGCGTGAGAAACTAGGACTAGAGCCTGGTCAAGCAGCTCCCAAAGCTGGCCGAGCCAGCAAAAAGGCCGTTGCTCCGAAAAAGACCGTAAAGGCCGGAACTAGAAAGAAGAAATAGCGTGCCCGATACCACTGGAGTGTTTATATCCTTCGAGGGTATCGATGGCGTTGGCAAGTCCACTCAAGCCGACTTGATGCAAAGCTACCTTGCTGCCAAAGGATTAGAAGTCACTAGAACCCTTGAACCAGGTGGATCCGATCTGGGAGTTGAGATAAGACATCTTTTATTGCACCGCAAGGGCGAGGTGTCAGTTCGCTCGGAAGCACTTCTATATGCAGCTGATAGAGCTCACCATGTTGCAAGTGTCATTAGACCGGCTCTTGCTAAAGGGCAGATTGTTATTTCAGATAGGTTCCTAGATTCTTCCGTTGCGTACCAGGGTGCCGGACGCGAATTGGACCTAACTGAAGTTCGCAACCTATCGCTTTGGGCAGTTGATAACTTACTTCCAGACCTAACCGTTTTGCTCGATCTCGATGCCGCAGCTGCTTCAGCTAGAAGAGGAACAACGGGTGCCGAACCAGATCGCCTAGAGCGAGAGAAGATTACATTTTTTGAAGCAGCTAGAAATACTTACTTGGCCCTTGCAAAAAACGAACCTAGAAGATTTCACGTAGTTGATGCTAACCAGGATCCAGAATCAATTTGGAAGCAGATTCAGCCACGCTTGGATGCTTTGCTAGAAAGCAAAGGGCTTTGAGTAAAATCTTGGAGTTTGAACCAGTCTGGTCCGAACTCCTAGGTCAACCAGAAGCAGTTTCTCAACTTCGCCAAGCGGTAGCAAACAAGGATGCAGGATTACAGCACGCTTGGTTAATTACAGGTCCTCCAGGTTCTGGAAGATCAAATGCCGCCGCAGCGTTTGCTGCAGCGCTGCTTTGTGAGGCGGGCGGGTGTGGCGATTGCAAGAGCTGTCGCATGGTTGGCTTGGGATCACATCCCGACGTCACGGTGCTGGCCACCGAGAAGGTCATAATCTCAATCGAAGAAATTAGAAGCTTGGTTGCAGCTTCATACTTTGGTGGATCAATAAGTAAGTACCAGATAATGATTATCGAAGACGCAGACCGCATGGCGGAGCGTTCCTCCAATGTATTGCTCAAGACTCTAGAGGAGCCACCGGCTGGAACCATTTGGATTTTATGTGCGCCATCAGAAGCTGACATGCTTCCAACCATTCGCTCGAGAGTTAGGCGAGTGGCGCTAAAGCAGCCTTCAAGCCAAACCGTGGCAGATTTACTCGTGGCCAGAGATGGCATTAGTCCATCGCTTGCTTTACAGGTGGCCGCCGAGGCCCAAGGTCACATCGGAATGGCCCTTCGTCTAGCAACCAGCACTGACGCAAGAGCTCGAAGAAAAGAAACGCTGGTTGCCGCGATGCATATTGATTCCATCCCAAAGGCCATGTTCACGGCTGAGCGCTGGTTGGAATTGGCAAGAAAAGACGCCGATGCACTAACGGCTGAAAAAGATACTGAGGAAAGAACCGCTTTGCTTGCAACTCTGGGTATCCCTGAAGGCGGCACCGTTCCTCCGGCCCTTAGGGCAGATATAAAGGCTCTTGAGGAAGGTCAAAAAAGACGAGCAACCAGAAGCCTGAGAGATGGCATAGATCGCATTCTGGTTGATCTGATGTCGCTATATAGAGATGTGCTGATTGTTGAACTGGGTGCGGAAGCGGAGCTTGTGAATGCAGACCTAAGGAGCCAAATTGTAGAGCTGGCAGCAACTTCAACCGCGTCGGAGGTGATTACTAAGCTCGAAGCGCTGGCTCAGGCGAGAGTCCGAATTAGCTCTAACGTTCGAGATCTAATGGTTTTGGAATCGCTAGCAGTTGCACTTAGGAGAAATAAGTGATCTTTAGAAAACTTGCCAAGCTGGTATCTGCTGTCTCCATTTCCGCATTGGTGCTCGCGGGCTGCGCTCCTTCGGCACCGGAACCGATAGTTCCGGACGCTAGTGGGGCACCTGCAGGATTCAGTGAATATTACGAACAGGTAGCCGATTTTGAAGAGTGCGGCGAGAGACTCTACTGTGCAGACATCCAAGTCCCGATGGATTGGAGTGATCAAAGTAGCGAGGCAATTTCAATTGCCACAGTTTTTAGACTGGCGGATTCAGAGCCACAGGGCTTTATCCTTTTCAACCCAGGTGGCCCCGGTGCATCCGGTTACGACTGGGTCAAGGACTCTGCTGACTATTTGGGAACCGACAACCTTCGATCCAACTGGAACATTCTTGGTTTCGATCCGCGTGGAGTGGGAAGAAGTTCTGCGGTTGAATGTCTAAACGATGCCGAGTACGACGAATTTCTATACGGAGTGTCTGGTTTTGAAATCGGAACTGATGAGGATCTAGCTGTTGCCAGGGCAGCAACAGCAGATTTTGCAGACAAGTGCCTGGAAAACACCGGAGCATTGCTGGAGTTCGTAGACACGGTCTCCGCGGCTAGGGACATGGATGTTCTAAGAGCTGTCGTCGGTGAGTCACATCTGAACTTCCTTGGCTATTCATACGGATCATTTCTAGGAACCACTTACGCCACTTTGTTCCCTGATCGGGTAGGCCGGTTTGTTCTGGACGGCGCGATTGACCCAACTGTTGATGGTGACGAGCAGACGCTATTTCAACTTGAGGCTTTTGAATCCGCCCTTAGTGCCTTCTTAGAAAACTGTGACAGCTTTGACGATTGTCCATTCAGTGGCAATGTTCCGGCTGACCTTGAAACCGTGCGTCAACTTTTGGCTTCAATAGAGAAAAAGCCATTAGCGACATCGTCTGGACGAGAGCTAACAATTTGGGCGGCCGTAACAGGCTTGATTATGACTTTGTATTCAGATCGATACTGGCCATCTTTGGCCACCGCTTTTAATGAAGCGCTAACAGGTTCTGGCGATGAGTTTCTACGCTTGGCTGATTTTTATAACGACAGAGGTGAAGACGGTCGCTATCAAACAAACTTGATTGCAGCAAACTATGCAATCAGCTGCCGCGATGAAGGTGCCAGCCAAAGCATGTTTGCAATTGAAGCCCAAAACGCCAAGTTGCTTGAGGCAGCTCCGGTCTTGGGTCGGTACTGGCAGTTTGGTGGTTTGCGCTGTGGAAGTTGGCCATTCCCAGAAGCTGACAAGCCTTCCGATTACAGCGCAGCTGGCGCACCAACAATTTTGGTGATTGGAACTACCGGCGATCCAGCGACCCCGTACTCGCAGGCTCAATCTCTTGCCAATGACATTCTCGAAGATGGCTTTTTGATGACCTACAACGGCGAGGGTCACACCATTTACGGTAACGACAATAAGTGCATTGATGGAGTGGTGGACAAGTTCTTCCGAACAGGCGAGCTACCAGCCAGTGACCCAAACTGCAGCTAGCAGAAACTGAATCGGACAAGAAAAAACCCCGACCGTGGCCGGGGCTTCATCTACTCTTTTAATCTAAAACAGAAGAGCAATACACAACAATACATAAATAACGACAAAAATGCTTGGTGTTAGGAAACGAATGACATTTAGCCAACTATCGAATCTAACCAATTGAATTGAAACCTTAGACTTCGACTTTAGTCTTTTCAAATCACCCAACACTGCCCGCGCTTCTGTTGAAGCCGAGTACTGGGCGAGGAACCCAAAGATACCTGAAGCTAACAAGATTCCAAGCGTTGCCCATCTCACCTCAGCCGCAGATTCAGCCAGGCCGTCATTGAGCAATGCGATTGTGACGATCAGCAAAAACGTTGGAGCCAGTTGCGAAAAGATGATTTGATTTCTGAGTCGATTCCAAAGCTTTACTAGATCTAGTTCTTTCATACCCTTACTCCTTTGAGTTTTCTTCTAGCTACAGGTTAGGACAGGAATCTGTTCTAATAAAGTAGTCAATGGCTCAGATAGTGCCGAGCCGGATTCGTAGGCCACCTTAGCTCAGTTGGTAGAGCAGCTCCCTCGTAAAGAGCAGGTCAGCGGTTCAATTCCGCTAGGTGGCTCCACAGCTAGAAAATGACAAAAATTGAATCGTAGACTTGTTGTACTGGCTTATAACAATCAACTAGGTGATCTTTGAAATCCAAGAAGAATAACGCGCTCCAAGAGTTTCTTTCCAAGCGATTTCGTAAGCTGCTTTCTGGAGACCCAAATGGAGTTCCGCCCTGGTTGGGTGTTGTTGCAGCCGGTGAAGAAGAGGGCTACTTTCTACCCTCTGATGCGCCATGGGTTGTTCATGCAGATTTTGGAACCCTGGTGGGTGGAATTAGGGCTCTGCTCATGCAGGCGCTACATCCAGGATCTTTGACGGGAGTGAAGAATCACTCGAGATACGAATCGGACCCGCTAGGAAGATTGGCTGGAACTATTCGCTGGCTCACGGTTACAACCTTTGGCTCAAAAACAGCAGTCCAAAACGAAGCCAATCGCGTAAACAGACTTCACACTCGCGTTGTTGGTGAGTACACCAAGGGAACCGGTGAAACTGTTCCTTACCAGGCAGCAGATAAAGACTTATTGCTTTGGGTGCACATTGCCTTCATGGAGTCCTTCTTAGTATCACACCAGATGTATTCCTGGAAACAGATACCAAAAGGGTCTGCAGCTAGCGGAGCAGATAACTACGTTGCACAGTGGAGTGTCTCTGTGGCACCACTTGGGCTTACTACATGTCCGATGAGCGAGCAAGAACTCGAAAATGAAATTGATAAGTTCTATAACTCTGGTCTGCTTGTTTCTACCCCAGACACAAAGAAAGTTATTGAGTTCATTAAGAACCCACCTCTTCCTGGAGTTGCCAAACTGGTTTATGGATTACTGTTTGAAGCGGCCGTTTTGTCACTGAGACCAGAGTTTAGAAAACTACTGGGACTGAAAGCTAAACCAGCTTGGTTTGTTCGCCCGGTTACCCGCTGGTCACTTCGCTTTATGCGTTTAGCCATTGGCCCGGAGTCACCAATTGAAGATGGTGCAAAAACTAGACTCCGAGCAATAGGGGTCCTGAAATGACTGGATCTGTCTAGATTTCTTATGCATAAGCGTGGTTTCAGTAGAAAGCTAGCCCTAGACGAATTCTTGGCCAGGAGTATAGTTAGAGCCTGAAATGCCAAAATTACCCAAGCTGTCGGCAACGCAGCTAATTGCAGCGGCTTTTACAGCCCTAATCCTTCTTGGCACATCTTTACTCATGATGCCGATCTCTTCGAAGAGCGGCTCAGTCACAAATTTCTTTGATGCACTATTTACTTCAACATCCGCAGTGACCGTGACAGGTCTAACAACCCTAGATACCGCTAGCTACTGGTCCACAACCGGTCACGTCATAATCGCTTTTCTCATCCAAATCGGTGGATTTGGAATCATCGGTTTTGCCACCCTAGTTGGCTTCCTAATCGAAGGACGTATTTCCCTAAAAAACAGGATCTCGGCAACGTCCGAATCCTCAGCCACCAAACAGCCTGATGTAAAGACGCTTTTGCTCAACATCGCCAAATTGATGCTATTTTTCCAGTTGGCACTATTTGCGTTTCTAACGGTTCGGATGTTTACCGAATACGGATACTCGCTAGAAAAGGCACTATCGCACGGAGCTTTCCAGGCGATCTCGGCATTTAACCAGGCTGGGTTTGCGCTCTATACAGACAGCCTCATGGGCTTTGCCAATGATGGCTGGATCATCTTCCCGGTATTTGTCATCGCCACTCTTGCCGGATTTGGTTTTCCGGTATTGGCCGAGATTCGCGATCGCCTGAAGCTCAAGCTTTACCTACTATTCGGCAAAGTAGCTGACTACACAATGCCGGCACAGTGGTCGCTCAACTCAAGAATTATCTTGTGGGCAAGCTTGTTCCTGCTGGTGGTGGGAGCTATTGGAATCTCAATTTCGGAGTGGACTAACCCGGCAACTCTTGGCGCCATGGATCCGGCTCAGAAGATTGTTGCCAGCATGTTTACTTCTTCAATGACTCGCTCAACTGGATTAAACATAATTGACACGACCCAGATGTATACCAGCACCTGGCTTGGCATGGACATCTTGATGTTCATCGGTGGCGCGAGTGCATCAACTGCCGGTGGTATCAAGATTGGAACTGCAGTTGTCTTGTTCTACATTGTCTATACGGAGATTCGTGGTGACGCAGCCGTAAACGTCGGTAACCGCAGACTTCCTCGCTCAATGCAGCGTCAGGCCCTAACGATTGTGACTTTGTACACGCTTGTGGTCCTTGGCTCACTTTTCGTTCTTCGCTTTACAACAGATTTCACTCTTGATGAGCTAGTTTTTGAGATTATTTCCGCAGCTGGAACAGTGGGCTTTTCAACCGGCATCACAGCCGACCTTCCTGAGCATGGCAAGTTCTTGCTCTCGGTTCTGATGCTCTTTGGTCGACTTGGCCCGATAGTGGTGGCCACCTCTATGGCTCTTAGAAAGACCAAACGTCACTACGAACTTCCTAAGGAAAGGCCTCTAATTGGCTGATGCACTTGTTCTATCAAAACAACTCATTATTGTTATAAGAGCACGGTTACTGAATCCAAGACAAATGGTTCGGTTACCGGCAACGAATGGAGAAGAAAATGCCTAACCGGCTAAAGGCTCGTGGATCCAAAAAACAAGGCGCTTCAACTATCGCCGTGATTGGTCTGGGTCGATTTGGAACATCGCTAGCCCTGGAACTTGTCAAAGGTGGCAGGGAAGTTCTTGGCATCGATAGCGATGAGAAGCTAGTTCAAAACATTGCTGACAAGCTCACTCATGTTATCCAGGCCGATTCGACCGACGAAGCGGCGCTTCGTGAATTAGGAATCCCCGACTTTGATTCTGCTGTGGTTGCCATTGGTAGCGATCTAGAAGCCAGCATTTTGACCGCCTCCCTTGTCTTGCAGCTAGGCGTGCCGCAGGTATGGGCTAAGGCCACAAGTGTCTCTCACGGAAGAATTCTTCAACAGCTCGGGGTCCATCATGTAATTTTCCCTGAAATGGATATGGGTAAGCGAGTAGCTCACATGGTCAGCGGCGAGACCCTAGATTACATTCAGCTGGATGAAGATTTCGTTATGGCAAAAACCGAGGCGCCGGCCAGCTTCGAAGGCAAGACTCTTTCAGAAATGCAGTTTCGTTCCCTGCACGGTGTAACCATTGTTGCTACGCGCAAGGAACGGGAGAGTTACATGCCCTCATTCCCAGAAACAGTTTTAAACGCTGGGGACGTAATGATCGTTGCCGGAAGAACCAAGAATGTAGAAGAGTTCTGCCAAATGGGTTGGTAGCAAGCCCCTTCGTTTTAGTGGCAGACTTTACTCATGTCATCAACCAGACTCGAACACGACCTTCTCGGCGATTACCAAGTTCCTAAAGACGCCTATTGGGGCATCCACACCGCTAGAGCGGTTGATAACTTTCCAATCTCCGGAGTGCCTATTGGTCACTACAGATCTCTGATTCGCGCGCTTGCAATTGTCAAACAAGCGGCCGCAGAGGCAAACTTTGGACTTGGTGAGCTAGAACCAAAAATTAAGGACGCGATTGTGGCGGCCTCGATTAGGGTAGCTGCTGGCGAGTTTGACACTGAGTTTGTAGTTGATGCAATCCAGGGTGGTGCGGGAACTTCCACCAACATGAATGCCAATGAGGTTATTGCCAATGTCGCAATCGAATTCCTTGGTGGGCAAAAAGGTGACTACACGATAGTTCACCCCCTCAACGATGTGAACCAGTCTCAATCAACCAATGACGTTTATCCAACCTCCCTAAAACTGGCTTTGATTTTTGAGATCAATGAGCTGTTGAAGGCAATGGCCCACCTAGAGAAGGCCTTCCAGTCCAAAGCCGTTGAGTTCAAAGACGTGATCAAAATGGGTCGCACCCAAATGCAAGACGCCGTACCAATGACCCTGGGTCAAGAGTTTGCAGCCTTTTCCAGAATGACCATGGAAGACATCCAAAGACTGCGCGAAGTTTTGCCGTTACTGCGTGAAATAAACCTTGGCGGGACTGCAATTGGAACTGGAATCAATGCACCTGTGGGCTACCCAGAAAAAGCATGCCAAGCCCTCTCGAAGCTAAGCGGTTTTGATTTTGTGCTTGCCGAAGACATGGTCGAGGCCACCCAGGATGCCGGTGTATTCGTAACTGTTTCTGGAGTGCTGAAGAGAATTGCCGTGAAGCTCTCTAAGACCTCTAATGATCTTCGACTGCTAAGTAGCGGACCGCGTGCTGGTCTGGATGAAATCAACTTGCCACCAAGACAGGCCGGATCATCAATCATGCCGGGTAAGGTCAACCCAGTTATTCCAGAGGTAATCAATCAAATTGCATTTGCCGTGGTTGGTAATGACATGACTGTGACCATGGCAGTTGAAGCAGGGCAGTTGCAGCTGAACGCATTTGAACCAATCATGTGCCGCGCTTTGATGATGAGCATCACTCAGCTAAGACAGGGTTGCTACGTATTGGCAGATGCCTGCGTTTCGGGAATTACCGCCAACGTTGAAAAGCTTCGACTGAGCGTGGAAAACTCCATTGGTTTGGTTACAGCTATCAGCCCAGTTTTGGGTTATGAGAACGCAACAATCGTTGCTCAAAAAGCTCTAGCTGATGAAACTAGCGTTCGGGAAGTTGTCTTGGAGCTAAAGCTCATGACCGCAGCTGAGTTTGACGAGCTGCTTGGAAACATTGACGCCCTAGTCAGGCCTAGGACTTCTTAGACTTTCTTCGCATCATCAAGCCAATAGGTGCAAAGACCGCACCTAGAGCAACTAGCGCAAGGCCAACATAGAAACCAACAGGAATGTCTTGGGATTCTGAGGTTGTTGCCAACTCAGGCTCCGCGGTAAGAGGAACAGCAGTTTCTTCCGAGGCCACTCCCTCTAGAACGAAGTTGGAATCTCCGCTGATGGTGTGACCATCAGAGCCAACAACACTCCAACGCAAATCATAAGAACCGGGTTCGCTCAGCTCAACCTGGGCCACCAATATTTTGTCATCGATGGCAAAAGGGTGGACTATCCAGTCAGAAGATCCCTGCAATTTGGTTGCAACTTCTGCGTTTGTCTCAGATTCAATAACCAAGAGAGGGTTGTTGAAGGTAAGCACAGCCTCGAAGCTGGAAGTCGAGATAATCGCCCCAGGAGCTGGATTTATGTCTACAAGTAGATCGTGTGCGTGAGCCGGTGTTGGAATCAGCAGAAGAGCCAATAAAGCAGTGATGGTTATTTTTGATTTCATACTCTAAGTCTAAGCTATTGTCTGAGACCTGGAGGCTACAGTGAAGCACGAACTTAATTGGGCGATTATGGGCCCAGGAGAAATCAGCGTTGAATTTCTAGATGACTTGCGTCTTGCGGGTATGCATTTAGAAGCAGTTGGTTCTAGGTCGTTAGATCGCGCACAGTCCTACGCGAAGAAGCACTCAATTAATCGCGCTTACGGCAGTTATGAGGATTTGGTAGCTGATCAGGATATTGACATTGTCTATATATCAACTACAAACAATGCCCACTTTGCTAATGCAAAGTTGGCACTTAATTCTGGCAAGAATGTATTGCTAGAGAAGCCATTTACTATCGACGCGGCTCAGGCAAGAGAATTGGCAGCCATTTCAAGACTCAATGGAGTTTTTCTCATGGAGGCGATGTGGACGAGATTTCTTCCCAACCACAAAACTCTCTTTGAAAAGCTTGAGCAGGGCCTAATCGGGAAACCTTTGTACCTTTTGGCTGATCACAATCAATATCTTCCAAAGGATTCATTCCCTAGGCTGTATGACCCCCTACTAGGAGGAGGCTCATTGCTAGACCTCGGGATTTACCCAGTCTCCTTGGCCCACAGGCTCTTTGGCAATCCGAGCCGGATCCAGGCCTCTGCGTCATTGTTGCCTGGAAATGTGGACGAATCCATGGGTGCAATCTTTGAATATTCAGGGGGTAGGCAGGCTTTGCTGCATTCCAGCATTATTTCCGCTGGTCCGGTAAGAGCTTTTATTCTTGGCGAATCCGGAAGAGTTGAAATGGAAAAATCCTTTTACGAGCACAGCACATTCACAGTTTTCGACCGGGACGACAATATCTTGTTCAAATACGAGGGTAATATTGAAGGAAGAGGAATGCAGTATCAGGCACTCGAAGTCGAGCGTTGTATATCTGAAGGCCTCATTGAATCACCGACCATGAGCCTGGGTGAAACAATTCAGATTATGGAAGTCATGGATCAAATAAGAAATCAAACGGGTATCGAGTTTTCAGGAGCTTAGCCAAGTGCTAAAAAGAATTAAGAATTTCCCACACTTCAAAGAAGTGTTCATTGGTGCAGGCTCTGGCTTGCTCGTACTAACCCTGATGCTTGGAGGCTTGGTGATTTCTTCGCCTAGCTCAAATTCAAATGCTGCGACTGACGTCTCTGCTTCACCTTCTGCCTCGGAAGCACCGCCAAGAACCTGCACAGTAACCGAAGAGGAATCAAACCCTTCCCTTGGAACACTTCAGGCCGTAGTTCTAAACTCTGAGACCGGCGAGGTCCTATTTGACCGTGACGCAGACATTCCAGCTGCGACTGCTTCGGTAATGAAATCCCTAACGGCCGCAGCAGTTCTTGCAAGCGTTGGTCCCGACTACCAACTTTCAACCAGGGTAATGGCTGACCCAGCTAACCCTTCAAGAATTGCTCTGGTGGGAGCTGGAGACATTACTCTTTCTAAAACCTCGGCCGGCGCTCAGTCGGTTTACAAAGGTGCCCCAAAACTAGCAACATTGGTAGCTCAGGTCAGAGCTTGGGCAAGTAGCAACGGCGTTGCCCAGATAAATGAAATAATCCTCGACTCGAGTTTTTTCCCAGGATCGGGTTGGGAGAGCTCTTGGCAAAGAGTTAACCAAGTCGATGGCTGGATTTCTGAGGTAACTGCCCTTCAACTTGACGGGGACCGAGTCCTGCCTGAAGCACCTACTTCTGCAAGGACCGGCAGACCAGTAACAAGTGCGGGGGAACAGTTCAAGCTTGGGCTTGCGGAGCTTGCCCCAGCTGCCACCCTAATTCAGGGTTCAGCGCCATCAGGTTTTGTTGAGATCGCCAAGGTTGATTCCCAGCCGATGAGTGACTGGATTGCAAACGTTCTTGTTTCTTCAGACAACAGCCTCTCGGAAGCTCTTGGAAAAATAGCAACCATCGAAGCTGGGTTTGATGCAACCTACGACAACTTGGACACCGCCTACGAGAGAATCCTTGAGGAATCAGGGCTGGACTTTAGCGGTGTCACGGTAAGAGACGGATCTGGTTTGTCAGATTTGAACTTGGTCTCACCAAGATTTATGGCAGAGCTAATGCGTTTGGTTGACTCAGGCTATGGAGATTTTGACGTAATCAAGGACAGCCTCATGGTTGCTGGCGAGACCGGAAGCTTGGCAACAAGATTCCAGGGCGATCTATCTGATGCAGCTGGCAATGTTCGAGCCAAGACCGGATACCTGACTAAAGTCCACACGCTAAATGGAATCATTGAGGCAAAAGATGGCACCAGTCTAACCTTCACAATTTATGCCTACGGCGCTGTTGGAAATGATGTCAGGGTTGCAATAGACACCCTCGTTACATCTTTCTACCGCTGTGGCAACACCCTGTCGAACGACTAGGAGCTTTCATGAGCAAAGCGCTTTTGGTTGTGGATGTGCAAAATGATTTTTGTGAGGGTGGATCACTCGCGGTAGCCGGTGGCCAGGCGGTAGCAAAAAAGATAAGTGACTATATCAAATCTGCTGATTACGAGCTAGTAGTTGCATCCAGGGACTGGCACGATGCGGATAACAACAACTCCGGACATTTTGCTAATTCGAATTCAGAGCCGGATTACAAAACTTCTTGGCCAATCCACTGTGTTGCAGAAAGTGATGGCGCTAACTACCACCCAAATTTAGATCTTGATCTGATCCAAGAACATGTCTATAAAGGTCAGGGAGCCCATGGCTACTCGGCCTTCGAAGGGATAACAGAAGCAGGCGGCACACTCGCAGAGTTACTGACTAAAAACAAAATCGACCAGTTGGACGTTGTTGGAATTGCAACCGATCACTGCGTTCTGGCTTCAGCCCTTGATGCCAAAAAGCTTGGTTTGAATGTTCGGGTTATAAGCTCCCTCACCGCAGGGGTTTCAGCAGAGTCCACCGAGCGCGCAATTGATTCTTTGATTGATGGCGGCGTTGAGGTAATACCTAACGCTTGAGCTAGGAAATAGCTTTTCTGAGCTGAGCGGCAATATCTTCAGCCGGAATGTCGGCAATAAATGCCCCCATCGCAGATTCTGATCCAGCCAGATACTTCAACTTGTCAGCAGCTCTTCTTGGTGAAGTGATCTGCAGCTGCAATCTGGCGTTTTCTCCTCCTGGAACAAGTGGCGCCTGATGCCAGGCCGCAATGTATGGAGAAGGAGTATCGTAGGCCAGTTCAAATGAGCGAAGTAGCTTCGAGTAAACATCTGCCAGTTCCAAACGCTCGTCATCAGTTAGCTCTGCATGGTTTCTAACGTGCCTGTTGGGAAGTAAGTGAGCCTCCATAGGCCAGCGCGCTGCAAACGGAACGTAAGCGGTAAAGGATTCTGATTTGATCAACACCCGGTTCGAGGCCTGCTCGAACTCGAGAAGATCTTGAAAAAAACTGCTGCCGTGGGATTTTATGGACTCGAGTAATTTCTTGGTTCTAGGAGTTACATACGGGTAGCAGTAGATCTGACCATGTGGGTGATGAAGCGTTACTCCAATTTCTTGACCTCTGTTTTCAAATGGAAACACTTGCTTTACGCCAGTAAGGCCTTGAAGCTCATCGGTTCGCTGAGCTAGAGCTTCCAATACTGTGTGAACTCGGGAGGAAGGCATTTGCGCCAAAGAGCCATTGTGCTCGGGACTGAAAACCACAACCTCGCATCTACCGATAGCCATCTTGGATTCACCAAGAGCGACAGCACTGGTTGATTCCAAGACAGGTAGAGAGGAGCCCTCAGGCAGAGCTCCAAAAGCTGGATTCTTGTTTTCAAATACCGCCACATCAAAGTTGTCTGGAACCTCGCTGAGGTAAGTGTCAGTAGCGGGGCAAAGCGGGCACTCGTTACTTGGGGGCATGTATGCGCGAGTGTGACGGTGTGCTGCCACTGCAATCCACTCACCAGTTAGTGGGTCATGCTTCAGATCCGCAAGCGTGGGCCTGGAAGCAGTTTCCCTGAGGTCTTTTTTGCGTGTGCTTGGAAGAGCGGAGCCTTTGTCATCGAAATAGTGAATCTGCCTGCCATCAAACAGGTCAGTAGTTATCTTCGGAATGTTGCCCACCGGCACAAGTTTATCGATAACTGGATTCAGCCGTAGTTTGCCTAGAAAGCAGAGCTTGGCAGGTCCTTTTCGTCCTGAACGATAGCGGTGACAATCCTTTGTGCAACGCTTTCAGGAGCGAGACCAGCTGGAAAAGCTGGCGCCTGTCCCGCAATAGCTCTGGTTGCCAAACCGGTTTCGGTGTGTCCTGGGCGAGCATCAATGACCCGAATGCCATCGCGTCGTAGCTCTCTGGAAATAGCTTGGTCAAACGCATACAGAGCCGACTTACTTGCTGAGTAAGCAGCAAGTCCTGCCATCGGGGATTCAGCAACAACGCCTGAAATGTTGACGATGAAGGGATCATTGCCACTGGCTGCGGAAGCTTTCAGTAATCCAACTAGACCTTGAATCAGTTGCATCGGGCCAGTTACATTCACGGTAAATAGTTTGTTCAAAGTGGCTGCATCGAGTTCAGCAAAGTTTCCAAATGCGACCACACCAGTGGCATTAACGATTCCATCGATTTTCACATCAGAATCAATCAAGTAATCAATCAACACTCGGATTGATTCTTGGTTGGTGAGATCTACTAGCAGCCTCGGGTTCGCTCCATGGGGAACTCGCTCTGCAGATTCAATCGAGGAAGAGGTGGCCATAACTGTGGCACCTTGGCTGGCCAGCTGGGTTGCAATAGTTGAACCCAATACGCCGGATGCTCCCAGCACAAGAATGTTTTTGCCCTTTAGTTCAGTCATGATTTATCCTCCGTAAGTTATCCAACAATAACCCGTATTTATCGATTCCGTAATCAGCAATAGGCTTACTACCGTGTCAGTTGAATTCAGAGACCCAGCAACCAATCAGCTAGTTCGTTCCACCGAACTGGCTAGACGTGTTCTAGCTGCTGGCGCCAAGAACTTCCCGGAGCTTCAGCAAAACATCCTCGGTGCACCTAACTGGCGAACCTGGTACCTAAGGCTCTATGCGGACCTTGCTATCAAGGAAGGCGTCAGTGTCAAAGACACTACCGAGGTAGCCACCGCGGGCTTGGCAGAGTTTCACAGCTGCCTTTTCACTGAATCCGGGATACCTCTAAAGCAAGCCGTAGTCGAAGGTTTCGATAAAGATCTAGTTGAAACGATCGAGATTCGCGGCAGGCAGCCAATTCAAAAGATCTCAATTGATGGCTTCAACGGATCAATGGAGCAAGCCGCCACTGAATGGGCCGCTGACGGCCTTGCAGAGCCCGGCCTAGTCGAGAGCTTCCGCTATCTGGATAGCAATCAATCAATTGATCTAGGTCAAGACTTGCTGTTTGCAGTTGCAGGAGCGGCTGAGTTTGCTCCAACCGAGCACTGGTTGCGCTGGGGTGGAACGGTTGCAGTGGTCGCAAGACCAAACCCAACTAGCTGGCAAAAACTTATTTCATTGGCAAGATCGAGCGGTGGAACCATGCTGGTTCCAATTCGAAGAAGTCTTGTAACCAAGCCAGTAACCGAAATGAGCGATGAAGAAATTGCTGCAGTCGCAGGGCTAGATATCTTGGAGCACTACGAAGAGATTTCCAGCTGGATGGGCAAGCTTTCGCCAAGACCGAGTAGAAGATTTGTCTTAGGTCTCTATGCCTACACACCAAGCGTGAATCACATTCGAGTGCAGGGAGTTCAAGAATCTTTGGCAGCGGTTGCCATGGAGAAATTCTCCGCTAGCAAGCTAGCTCTTAGTTGGCTCGCAACACCAACAGATTCTGCCCCCGGACCCGCCTCAATTGGCTTAAGAGCGATTGCTCGTTTTGGCTCTAGGCCTGCATCTCATATCATTCGAGACAGCCTGCTGGGATTAATCAATGCGGCTAGAGCTGCCAAACCAAAGTTCTATGACGGAACTGACGGAGAGAAGCTGGCATTGATTGACGCCTCAGTTCAGCAGCAAGGACCTAGCTATTCATTTTCTAAAAGGACTCAGCGCTGGAGAGCGTACTTAGCTCACTATTCAGGCGTGAAGGTCTCTTACGCAATATCGCCTCCTGCCAGGACCAACTCAGTTCTTCGGCACAAAATTCTCAGAGCCAGCTACCAGGGCGCCCCGCTATTCGGAGTGAAGCCTTTTGAGGTGAAGGTGGCTAAGTCTGCTGCGGCAGCGGTGCTAGCGAGAGATCTAAACGATCCAGCAAGCTTTACAAACAAGCAAACTACGACAGATCTACACACCTTCTCTGCAATACACGGCGGGCTCTGGGGCTTGGCTTACAGACCACGCAGCATTTGGATTGCTGCCACCGTGCTGGGCTTGCCAGCACTACTTCGAAAAGGCTACTGAGCTAAAAGAGCACGAAGTCAAAAAGGCAAAACAAAAGGCGCCGGTTTCCCGACGCCTTTTGTTTAGTTTGAACTAAGGGTTACTTGCCCTTGTACTCTGCAGCTGCGTAAGCCTTGTCGTCCTCGGCGCTCTTCATACGAGCGATCGAGAAGATCATTAGGCCGAATAGACACTTAGCCAAGATGTCGGCAATGGTGTATCCGGTTTCACGAAGAACAAAGCCCTGCTCGTCGAATCCAGTAGCGTTCATGTTTGCGATGAAAGCTAGTGGGTAGACACCCCAGGTAGCAAGAAGAAGAAGGCGTAGTTCCTTGATTCTTCTCTGTACTTGCTTGCTCTGCTTGGAAAGAGACTTACCAAGCTCTACGAACAAGATGTACAGGATGTATAGGAATGGAATTGTGGAAAGTAGACCCCAGATTGGAGCCGAGATTCCGCCAATGTCTAGACCTGCATCGCCTGGGTAACCTAGAGCGATCATTGCAGCAGCTGCTGGAACTAGACGAACTAGTAGAGCAGTCTGAGCTGCACGTGCAATAGCCAAAACCGCAACGGTCTCAACTAGTAGCAGTGGAACAGTTAGGAACCAGTCAACGTAACGGTAGCCAACGTTGTAAACGGCACCCTCAATTGCTTCTGGGCCGAATACGTCGTTGAAGCTGTCGAACATTCTGAAGTAGTGATAGGCAGCGATACCGGTCACAGTTGCAGAAACCAAGACCGCCATGCGGTAGCGAGGCAGAACGCGCTCACGAGCCACAATCAGGAACATGGTGGTGAAAAGCATGCTCGCAATTCCAAGCGAGAACATGTTGTAAACCAATAGGTAATTGGATTCACTCATTTATGTTTTGTTTCCTTTCAGCTGATGGAGGTAAGGCCTACAAAGATTCACCGCTGATGAGTTCCATCGTCGATGCCTCTTCGCATGACTTACACGTCATTCAACTTATCACCGCACTCAGCAAATACTCGGGTTGAAAACTGCCCATATTCGACATAAAACCGTAAGTTTTTTAGCCAAAATCTCCAATATTTGGCCATTTTGGGGCATTTTTGGCCTGGACTGAAATGAGTTAGGTCTGGAGGGGAGGGCGCTTGGTTGCTGACTAAGCTGACCTTATGAACGACTCCCCAGCGCTGCACCCAGACCGAAACCTTGCTATGGAGCTGGTTCGGGCCACTGAGGCGGCTGCGATCAGGGCATTCCCCTTTATAGGCAAGGGTAAGAAGAATGAATCCGACGGCGCGGCCGTGGATGCCATGAGGGCCTTTCTGGGAACCGTGAACTTTGAGGGTTTGGTGGTCATTGGAGAGGGCGAGAAAGATAACGCCCCGATGCTGTTCAATGGCGAACTGGTGGGAAACGGCCAGGGGCCCAAGGTAGATATAGCAGTAGACCCAATTGATGGAACTTCCCTTACTGCCGCAGGTCGAAACAACGCCATATCGGTGATCGCGGTATCGGATAGAGGCTCAATGCTTGATGCCTCGGCCGTCTACAAAATGAACAAGCTTGTGACTGGGCCTGCCGGTGTTGGCGTTTGCGACATACGTCTCCCAATAGGTGAAAACATCAAGGCCTACGCCAAGGCCGCAGGCAAAGAAGTTGATGAGATGGTGGTTGCAGTACTGGATCGTGAATATAACAGCGAGCTAATCCAGCAAATTCGAGACACCGGTGCGGCGACCAGGTTACTTCTAGACGGTGACGTTGCTGGAGGCATACAGGCAGCTCGCGGAGATTCGAGAATAGATATCTGCGCTGGAGTGGGGGGATCACCTGAAGGAATCGTGACGGCTTGCGGCATTCGGGCCCTAGGGGGATTCATGCAGGGGATTTTAGCTCCCCGTGAAGATTTTGAAAGAGAACGCGGTTTAGCAGCAGGGCTAAAGTTCGACTACGTATATGAAATGAATGAGATGGTCTCATCCGATAACACCTTCTTCGTTGCTACCGGCGTAACAGATGGAGCATTGCTTTCTGGAGTGAAGAAAAAAGGCGACATGATCTTTACCGAGTCAATCGTGATTCGTGGCAGGTCTGGAACTGTTAGAAAAGTTTTTGCTGAATATCAAGCTTCGCGCTGGATCTAAAAACCTAGCGGAGCCTAGACACCGAGAATTGCTCCCGCTATCAAGAAGTAAATTACAAGACCCGTAGCATCCACCAAGGTTGTAACCATAGGTGCCGAAATAACCGCGGGGTCAATCTTTAGAGCTTGTGCTCCAAGCGGAAGCACAGATCCAACGGTTGCCGCCCACATACAAACAACAACAATTGCTAGAGCAACGGTCACTCCAACCTGCCAACTCGCGGCAAGCCATCCGGCGGCTAGGCCAACGACCCCGAGACCTAATCCAAGCAGCAGTCCAACTCGTGACTCTCTCCAAGCAACTCGAAGAACATCCCTTGGCCTGACTTCGCCAAGAGCAATGGCTCTAACAGCACTGGTTGCTGCTTGGGAACCTACGTTGCCACCAGCACCAATTAGCATCGGCATAAATAGCGCCAAGGCTGTGAACTTTTCGAGAGAGCCTTCAAATACCTGTAGCACTGAAACAGTGAGGGTGGCGGCGATAATCAAGAACATCAACCAGACAATGCGAAGCCTCGCAAGATTGAAAACTTTTCCTGAAAGGTAATGGCCCGAACTTGGTAACGCCGCAGACTGGCGCGCGAAGTCCTCGCTGTTTGCTTCTTCAATAATGTCGATGGCGTCGTCGACTGTGAATATTCCAACCACGCGCTGTTCAGTATCCAAAACCATAAGGGCAAGGTCATTGGTGTCTTGCAGCAGCCTTGCTGCCGCTTCAGCATCATCAGTCACCAAAGCGGTAGAAGCATCAGGATCGGCTATCTCGCTGATTATGGATTCAGTGTCTGCCATCACAGCATCAGTAAGGTCCACTGATCCAATGAATTTTCGTTGCCTGTCAACAACAGCAAGAACCGAAACAGTCTCGGCGGATTTGCCCTTGCGACGAATAATGTCAAGAACTTCGCCAACTGAGCTATTTTCTGCAACCGCTATGACCTCAGGTGACATGTAACGACCAACGGTTTCTTCCGGGTAACCCAAAAGCTCCGCCGTCATCTTGCGCTCTTTAGGGCTCAGGCCCGCAAGAACTTTCTTGACGAAACTTGCGGGAGCTTCACCTAAAAGCCTTGCCCGATCGTCTGGGTCCATGCTTTCAAGCAACTCTCGAAACGCCGGGCCCCTTATTCCCGAAAGAATCTGCTGCTGATTTGAAGTATCGAGTTCCTCAAATACCTCTAGTGCTTCGTCTTTTGGAAGTAGTCGCCAGACCAAAGTGCTCTCGACAGAATCGAGTCGGTTCAGTTCTTCGGCGATCTCATGAGGAGCCATCAGCTCCAAGATTGAAGTTAGAACCTTGACATTGCCATTTTCGGCGGCTTCAGCCAGTGATAGCTCTATTTCTGACATTCTCCACCACCTTTGACATTGAAGGGCATGCTCGATTGAATTCTAGGCCCCCAAATCGAAAGTGAGTAAGCTCACCTCATGAAGCCAATTGAGAAACCAGCATTCATCGCTGCACTCATCGGTCCGATCCAGTCCGTACTTGGCTGGAGCATCGCTGGGTCACTATGGGTTGGCTACGATCCGGTCCGACAGACAATAAGTGATCTTGCTGCCAACGAATCCCCTGTTCAGCTTGTGATGTCCAGTTTCTTCATTCTTGGTGGAGTGCTTACTCTTATTGCTTCGATTTATGCCAGAACCTTTGCCTTTCCAGGAAGAGTTGCACTGTTCCTAGCTGCGATTTGCACCTTTGGACTTACTATTTTCCCTACGCCTCTTATTGGGTATTCGTTCTGGCATCGGGTCTTTGCAATTGCCTCCTTTGTTCTATCTGCCGGCTGGCACCTATTCGCTATGAGAACTCGCAAGGATGCCCCTTGGATTCTGAAGCCCCCGGCAGCCATCCTCGGCACAGCCCTACAAACTGCCCTAGCGCTCTGGTTTCTAAGTAGCTGGACAGACCCAAACACCACGAATGTGGGCGTCTGGGAGAGGGTCGTTGCTGTGAGTCAAGCTCTTTACGTCTCAGCTGTAGTTATTGTTATATATATCGGACAGAGAAAAACCAACATCCGATAGATTTGAATTAGGAATCTATCCAACGAGAAGAGGAAATCATGGCTCAGAAAGAACAGAAACCACAAAAGAACAACAAAAAGGCACCAGCGAAGAACCTGAAAGAAAAGCGCCTAGACAAGCAGGCCAAGGCTGCCAACAAAAAGAACTCCTAGGAGTTCTTGGCTGATTGCGACAGGCAATCAAAGTAATTTGAAGTGCTGCTGGTAGGCCCCGTCGGGATCGAACCGACGACCCACGGATTAAAAGTCCGTTGCTCTAACCAACTGAGCTAGAGGCCCTAGCGACGCCAAAAGCGTCCCCTAATTCTAGCAACTATGAGATTTTCTCGATTACTTCCACTTGGAACTCAGTTCCACAGCTTTCGTCCAGCTTTTAAAGATGTTCTCGTCGAATGGCTCCGGGTCAAAACTTCGATCGAGTTCGAAAACCTCTCTTAATTCTTCTTTGGAGCTCCACACTCCTGCTCCAAGGCCAGCAAGAAAAGCAGCTCCAAGGGCTGTGGATTCGAGATCCTTACCTCTTATAACTGGAACTCCTAGGCAAGTAGCTTGTAGCTGCATGAGTAGGTCATTTTTTGCCGCCCCACCATCAACCCGAAGACTTCCGGGCTTCATCTTGGTATCGGCCGATATCGCACTAACTAAATCTCTAACCTGAAAGGCAATGGCGTCAAGAGTTGCTCTTGCTAGGTGCTGCTTGGTTGTCCCGCGAGTAATACCTAAAATCGTTCCCTTGGCGTCTGGATCCCAGTGGGGTGCGCCAAGGCCAGTTAGCGCGGGCACAAAAACAACACCAGCACTATCTGGAACTTGCAAGGCAAGTTCTTCGATCTCACTTGCAGTCTCCATCAAACCAAGACCATCTCGAAGCCACTGGACCGCGGCACCTGCGACAAACACGGAACCTTCCAGGGCATAAGTTGTGTTTCCATTTGGCTCCTGCCAGGCAATTGTCGTCAGCAAATTGTTTTTGCTGTGGACAATTGTTGAGCCGGTGTTGGTGAGCATGAATGCTCCTGTGCCATAGGTGCACTTACTTTCACCAATTTCAAATGCGGTTTGGCCAAAAAGCGCTGCTTGCTGGTCCCCAGCAATTCCTGTAATCGGGAGTTCAAGATTTAAAAAGCTGGCGGGATCCGTGGTTGCTAATTTGCCGTAGCTTGCAACGATGGTTGGCAAAGCAGCAGCCGGGACATTGAATATCTCAAGCAACTCATGGCTCCAATTGCCAGTTCGGATATCCATAAGTTGTGTTCTTGAAGCGTTGCTGGCATCTGTGATGTGACTCTTACCAGCGGTCAATCTTGCAACCAGATAGGAATCCACTGTGCCGATCTTTACCTGGCCTGAAACCACATCCACCCAGATTGTTTTTTCGTTTTCTGATAACCACAGCAGTTTGCTGCTCGAAAAATAGGGATCCAGTATCAAACCCGAGATGCTTTGGATCTTGCCCTCTAACCCTTGGGCCTTGAGGTCTGCAACAAGATCAGAAGTCCTTCGGTCTTGCCAGACAATGGCCTTGCGAGGAGATTTAAGTGTTTTGCTATCCCACAGCACGACTGTCTCGCGTTGGTTTGTTATTCCAATTGCAACCAGCGGCTCTGAAGTTTGAGAGATAGCATCGCTAGCTGCCGCCAAGGTAGCCTGCCAAATCTCCTCGGGCTCGTGCTCAACCAATCCTGGGGCGGGGAAGTATTGCAGGAATTCTCGGTACCCTCTTGAAATTACTTTGCCCTTGTCGGAAACAACTTGGACCGTCACACCTGTGGTGCCAGCATCGATAGCCAAGATTGCCATGGCCAAAGGCTAGCAAAGCTTTAGGTGAAGTGGGGCTGGTCTAAAGGACTCTTGGTCTTCTTGTCGGGCCATTCAACAATCAGCATCGCTAACACAATCAAGACTCCGCCGATTACTGTACGTGCGGATAGCACTTCTTGCCCAACAGCAACTGCAATAGCAGCTGCAAAGACAATCTCGCCGGTCAAGATAATCGCCACTCTGGAAGGGTCCATGATTGACTGTGCCCAGGTCTGAATTAGAAATGCCATTGCGGTTGCAAACACCGCGGTGAATACAACGGTTCCCCAAACGAAAGCATTTGGCGGTGGCTGGTAGCCATCTGGCACAGCTCCCATCCAGCAAACAATAGCCCCAGCACCCAATTGAATAACCGTGAGCGGGTAAATGTCTTTGGCATTGCTCCAGAAGCTCAGGCCGATGATGTGGCCCGCGAATAGGAGAGCGCAGGCAATGAGCCATACCTGACCTGGATCAAAAGAAATTCCGTTGAACGAAATGAACAGTAAAGCAGTTAGAGCCAGCGTGGTGCCGACAATCACTTTCTTATCTACCTTCTTCTTGAACACGAACCAGAAAAGCAGTGGGGTGAAGACAACATACAGGCCAGTCAAGAAGCCGGTGATGGCGGCGGTTGTTAGATCTAGGCCGATAGTTTGGGTGATGTAGGCAAGACCCAGCATGACACCAAGAACTGAACCCCTAAAGAGGGTTTGCTTGTTTATGGTAGAAAAAACTTGAGGCCGGATGGCAATCATAACCAGGGTGGCAAGCGTAAACCTGGTTGCCAAGAAGTCGAAAACCGGCTGTTCGTTAATGGCGTCTTTCATGAGAACGAATCCCGCGCCCCAAACAATGGCCACGAAAACAAGCGATAGGACAGCCCAGGTAGTTTTGGTCATTATTTACAAGAGAATACACGCCTTCTGGGGCGATACCCGAGCTTCAACAAAAGGCTGAGAGTTTCCCCATCTTCAATAATGATTTACCTCCTGTTTACCTAAGTTCTTTCTTCTATTTAGGTCCTTAATGGATTCTTTCTAGAGAGGCAGGCAGTCTGCCTTTATCAATTCCAATTAGGAGAAATACATTGAAAAAGAAACTAATTTCAGTTGCCGCTCTAATGTCGGCATCTGTCCTAGTTCTAGCAGGCTGTGCAGCAGAACCTGAAGAACCAGCAGCAGAAGCACTATCCGGCTCAATCCTTATCGATGGGTCATCAACCGTAGGTCCAGCATCAGAAATTGCAGCTGAGCTATTCATGGAGGTTAACTCCGGAGTTCGCGTAGCTGTAAACATCTCTGGTACCGGTGGTGGATTCGAGAAGTTCTGTAACGGTGAGACCGATGCATCTAACGCTTCTCGCGAAATCAAGGAAGAAGAAGCAGCTATTTGTGACGCAGCCGGAATCAAGTACGACTTCGTAACCGTTGCTAACGATGCACTATCCGTTGTTGTCAACAAAGACAACCCACTACAGTGCATCACCGTTGAGCAGCTAGCCACAATCTGGAACGCAGACGCAGCAGGAACAATCATGACCTGGGGCGACGTTGATGGCATGCCAGAAGAGATTGCTGACGTAGAGCTTGCGCTTTACGGTCCAGGAACTGACTCCGGTACGTTTGACTTCTTCACAGATGAAATCAACGGCGAAGAGGGAAACATCCGTAACGACTACATCAACATTGGTGAAGATGACCTTCTAGCAGTTGAGGGTGTGTCTGGTTCCGCAGGTGGAATGGGATTCATTCCTTTCTCCTACTACCAGGAAAACCTTGACGAGCTAAAGGCTCTTGAGGTTGACGGTGGATCAGGCTGTGTTGCTCCAACTGTTGAGAACGTTCAGGCAGGTACCTACACACCTCTTGGTCGCGGTCTTTACACTTACTTTGCAAGCACCGCTTTGACTCGTCCAGAGGTACTAGCTTTCGCTAAGTTCCTGGTTGAAGAGACCGAGCTAATCAACTCAACTGCTGGTTACGTGGGCCTAACAGCTGCGCAGCAGACTGAGGCGCTTGCGAAGCTCGAAGCACTAATCCAGTAAGTACTAGAGTAAAAACAAGAACAATTCGACAGTTGAGATAGGGAGAAGTACAGACCCATGAGCTCTGCTGTCAAGGTCGCCCGAGGTGATTCCGCAAGGAACCCACTTCGGGCGACCAACCCTCATATTGGGGAAAAAATCATCATCGGTCTTCTTTTTGGAGCTGCCGCCGTATCCGTTGCGGTCACCATCGGAATCGTTATAGCCCTTTTCTCTCCGCTACCAGGATTCTTCGAGTACGTAGATCTTTGGAGTTTTCTAAGTGGAACCCTTTGGGCACCTTCATTCACGGATCCATCTTTTGGAGTGCTTCCGCTAGTCGCAGGAACCCTGCAGGTAGTTTTCTACGCTTCCCTTGTTGGAATCCCACTAGGACTCGGTGGGGCAATTTACCTTTCTGAGTATGCTTCCAACCCAGTTAGAAAAATCATTAAGCCAGTTCTTGAGGTACTCGAAGGCCTACCAACTGTTGCGGTTGGTTTGTTTGCAGTTTTTTGGTTCAAACCTCTGATTCAAGAACTAACTCCCGACCTTGGTTGGACGAGCCCATTCTCTATTGGCGTCGCTGGAATCACGGTTGGAATCATCATCATTCCGCTGATTGCCTCTGTTAGCGATGACGCTATGCGCGCGGTCCCTTCCGCTCTTCGCGAAGGTGCCTATGCACTTGGGGCCACCAAAATGCGAGTTGCAATCACCGTTGTTGTTCCTGCTGCCATCTCCGGAATTGTTGCATCTTTCGTACTTGGAGCCTCTCGAGCCATTGGTGAAACAATGGTCGTTTTATTGGTGGCCGGAGGAGGATCACCACAGCTAAAGATTGGATTCACCGAGCCCGCCGGAGCAATGACGGCCTTTATTGCATCTCGTGCGACCGGTGAAATTGCACAAGGAACCATTGACTACTACTCGATTTTTGCCGTGGGAACCCTGTTGTTCCTAATGACCCTCACGATGAACATGATTGCAATCAGGTTCGTCAATAAGTTCCGTGAGGTGTATGACTAATGGCGAACAAGATACCTCGTAGGGCCCAAGGAGCAGCATCGACTGCTGCTGCTGTGACCCGAACGATTTATAAGGGAGCTAACAACAAGGCTGAAATACAAGGCATTGCTTTCAGGCTAGTCCTGCTTTCCGCTCTCACAATCTCCCTAGTGATGGTTGGGGCAATCGTCGCCTGGGCATTGGTTGAAGGTGGGTCGAGAGTGAATATTGGGCTGTTTACCAATAACCCGTCATCCTTTAGACCAGAAACCGCCGGTTACCGACCAGCAATTCTTGGAACAATTCAACTGATTCTTGGTGTTATTGCAATCATTGTTCCTCTAGGTGTTTCCGCTGCAACCTTCCTTGAGCTGTTCGCAGATCGCACCAAGTGGTACAACCGGATTATCGAACTCAACATCCAAAACCTTGCTGGTGTTCCATCTATCGTGTTCGGAATTCTAGGACTTGCTTTTATCGTTCGCGGAATTTTTGATTTAGGTTTCGTGGTGGCAGCGGGTTCCGCAACGGTCGCGATTCTTGTGTTGCCTACCGTTATCCTTGCTTCGCGTGAGGCCATACGTGCAGTGCCATCGTCCCTTCTGGACGGAGCGCTTGCCCTGGGGGCAACTAGGTGGCAGTCAGTTTGGAAGATGGTTTTGCCTTCCGCAGCACCTGGAATGCTAACGGGAGTGATTCTGGCTGTAGCTAGAGCAATTGGTGAGGCTGCACCACTACTTCTTGTTGGAGCAGCAACATTTGTGACTTTCGATCCAGACTTCTGGAACGACAGCTACTCCGCCCTACCGGTTATGATCTACAACTACGCCGGAAGACCACAAGAGGAGTTTCACACCCTAGCTGCAGCAGGTATTTTGGTAATGCTTGTTGTGCTTTTCTTTATCAATTCAATCGCAGTTTGGCTGCGAGCCCGCTATGAGAGAACCTGGTAGGAATATATAATGACAACAACCGCACTGAACGAAGTATTTTCACTCAAGAACATGAGCGTTGAGTACGGCAAGAGCCTCGCTGTCGCAGGTGTAAACCTACCTATCTATCAGAACGAGATCACTGCCCTGATTGGACCCTCTGGTTGCGGTAAGTCAACAGTGCTTCGAAGCTTGAACCGCATGAACGACCTGATTCCAGGAGCAAAAGTTTCTGGAGAGGTGCTGTACCACGGGCAGGACATGTATGGACCTGATGTAGATCCTGTGCAGGTTAGAAAGCTTGTCGGCATGGTGTTCCAGAAGCCAAACCCTTTCCCTAAGTCGATTTATGACAACATCGCCTTCGGTCCGCAAACTCTTGGCATGAAGGGGAACATGGACGAGATTGTTGAAGGCGCACTGAGGTCTGCTTCACTTTGGGAAGATGTGAAGGACCGCTTGAAAGACAATGCCTTTGGTATGTCCGGAGGTCAGCAGCAGCGTCTTTGCATTGCAAGAGCGATTGCTGTGAAGCCAGATGTGATCTTGATGGACGAGCCTTGCTCGGCACTTGACCCGATCTCTACCTTCAAGATTGAAGACTTGATGTTTGAGCTAAAGAAGGACTACACAATCGTAATTGTGACTCACAACATGCAACAAGCAGCTCGAGTAGCAGACAGAACAGCTTTCTTCACAGTAGACACTTCCCGCGGAGAAGGTTCCAGGGTTGGAACTTTGGTTGAGCACGACGTTACTGATGTTATGTTCTCAAGTCCTTCGGACCAGAGGACTTTAGATTACGTGACCGGTAAATTCGGCTAAAGCCGCTCTGAAAGACTTTGGTGCTCAACAGCAACAAGTCTTGGTTTTTTCCCAGAGGTAGTTAGATGCAAAACCACAAACTCTGCAGGCTTTAGGGTTTTTGCTTCCAAGATTAACTTAGCTAGGGCTGGCTCGGCGTAACTTGCAAGAACTTCTGTAATTGTTGGAAGAGTCGGCCTGTGGGTGCAGAGAACTGAAGATCTGGCATCCGAGAAAAGCTGCTTCGCAACTTTTGTAGTTCGTGCTGGACCCTTTGCGTTACCCATTTCGGAGAGTTCGCCGCGCTCGATAATTTTGTATCGATGCGCTTTGGCATATGGGCTAATGGTGTCTCGACAGCGACGCCAGGGGCTAGTTAGGACCCGCTTGGGGCCATAGGCGCTTAGCAAACGAATCAGCTGTTTAGCTTGCTTCTTGCCATCTGCAAGCAGGGGTCTTTTACCGTCCTCACCCACATAGTCGGCTCTTGGGGTGGCGGCAGCGTGACGAAGGATAATTAGCGGCTTAGTTTTTAACATTCCTCTTTTTCGAAAATCCACAACTTCCTGAAGCAGTTCGCGGTCATGCTGGTAGCTCAGCTTTGAAAAAGCCTCATCTGCTTTAACCCAAACTACCTCGGAGATTTCATCATTGGGCTTGAATTTGGAACTTGACAGAGCTTTATCGCTGACTCTGGCTGCCCAGTAGTGCACTACTTTGTTCTTGGTTTTATCGAGCGGGTAGGTCATTGTTTCTAGGGGAACGCCGAGCTTTATCTTTAACCCAGTTTCTTCCTTGATTTCGCGGACAGCAGTTTCGGCTAGCGTCTCACCGGGATCTACCTTTCCTTTTGGGAAGGTCCAGTCTTGATACCTAACTCGATGAACGAGTGCTACAAGGAGACTGCTTTTTTCCTCGCGCCAACAAACTGCTCCAGCAGCGTAAACATCCACGAAACTAGCTAACCTGACGATCGGTTATGGATCGCATAACAGCGTCTTGGAAATCTCTGAGGGCGATACCTGAGTGATCAAACTGCTTCCTGACCCACGCGCCGTTAGCATCTAGATCCCAACCCGCCATGTCTTCTGCCATGGCTAGAGAGAACATGGTTCGAGTGCGGTCGATGTGCTCAGGTTCGATCAAGCGAACCAGCGCCTCGACGCGACGATCAAGGTTTCGATGCATCATGTCCGCCGAGCCGATGAAGATTTTTGGATCCCCGCCGCCTTCGAAACTAAAGACACGGCTGTGCTCCAGATAACGGCCCAAGATGGAGCGCACTCGAATGTTTTCAGATAATCCCTTTACTCCTGGCTTCAGAGCGCACATTCCTCGAACCAGGATGCGAACGGGAACTCCAGCGAGAGATGCTCGATAGAGTGAGTCGATGATTCCCTCATCAACCAGAGCGTTGACTTTGATGTCAATTCCTGAGGTTTTGCCAGCTGCGTGATGCGTAATTTCCTGGTTTATGAGCTCGGTTAGACCTTCTCTCACTCCAACCGGAGATACCAGGAGAGTCTTGAACTTCGCCTCTGGAGCGTAACCGGAGAGGTGATTGAACAGCTTGGTTAGATCCTCACCAACTTCTTCCCTGGCTGTCAGCAGACCAAAGTCCTCATACACCCTTGCTGTTTTTGGGTTGTAGTTTCCGGTTCCGATGTGACAGTAACGAACAAGCTGGCCAGCTTCTTGCCTGATTACGAGTGCAAGCTTGCAGTGTGTTTTTAGCCCAACCATTCCGTAGACAACGTGAACTCCAGCTTGTTCAAGCTTTCTAGCCCAGGTGATGTTGTTCTGCTCGTCAAAGCGTGCCTTGATCTCAACTAAAGCCAATACCTGCTTGCCAGCTTGAGCAGCTTGAATCAGAGCATCGACAACCGGGGAATCACCAGAAGTTCTATACAGGGTTTGCTTGATAGCCAACACATCTGGATCTTGCGCAGCCTGCTCCAGAAACTCTTGAACGCTTGTAGAAAAAGACTCATAAGGGTGATGCACCAAAAGCTCACGCTTTTTTAGAACGCTAAAGATATCCAGTTCTTCGTCGTCTCTTGGGCGAAGGTATCTGTTAGTAAGTACCTGGTGTGGTCTATTGCGAAGCTCTGGTCGCGGCAGTGATGCAATGTCTTGCAATCCAGTCAGATCTAGCGGCGAAGGCAAGGTGTAGACATCTTGATTAGAAATATCTAGCTCTCTAACAAGTAGCTCAAGGACCTGGGGGTTCATGTCATCCGCAATTTCAAGTCGAACAGGGGGACCGAATCTTCTGCGGAGTAACTCTTTTTCCAGAGCTAGTAGAAGGTTTTCTCCCTCGTCCTCGTCTACGTCTAGGTCTTCGTTCCTGGTTACTCGGAAATTGTGGTGTTGAACTACTTCCATTCCTGGGAACAACAAAAAGATGAATTCACCGATAACATCCTCGAGCGGAACGTAGCGCACCTCGGAGGTGTCATCCTTGGCTGGAATCAAAACGAATCTTGGAAGCAGGGGAGGCACCTTTACTCTCGCAAAGTGCTCGCCTGGACTCCCGGCCTTCCTTAAGACAACTGCAAGGTTTAGCGATAAACCTGAGATGTATGGAAACGGATGAGCTGGGTCCACTGCTAGTGGAGTTAGAACGGGAAAAATGTGATCTTCAAAAAAGCTCTGTAGATGCTTTTTTTCATCGTCTCGAAGTTCTGGCCAGCGCACCAGATGAATTCCGTTTTTCTCTAGCTCAGGCTCAATCACGTCTAGAAACAGGTGTGCGTGGCGAAGTTGCAATTCATGAGCTTCTTTAGAAATGCTGCTCAAAACTTCTTTTGGAGATAAACCAGATGGGCTTCTAACCGCAAGGCCAGTTGCTAGTCGACGCTGAAGTCCAGCGACTCGAACCATGAAGAACTCATCCATGTTGGAAGCAAAAATGCTTAGGTAATTTACTCGCTCAAGAAGTGGAATCCCGCTGTCCTCGGCCATTTCTAGAACACGACGGTTAAATGCCAGCCAGCTGAGCTCGCGATCTAGGTAGCGATCGGGCGCCAGACCATCGGGTGAGGCAGGCAGGGTAATAGCCATGGTTTCTTCGGACATAAATCAATATTGTCACGGCTAGCTGTCCTGTTGGTTAAATCTTTTTGAACTAAGCGTCTACAAGGTCCGAATCTGTTGGGTTAAAGCGGTATCCCACATTTCGAACAGTAGAAATTAGCCCTTCCAAGTCTCCCAATTTGGCCCGAAGCCTTCGAATATGGACATCAACTGTTCTACTTCCACCGAAGTAGTCATAACCCCAAACTTCACTCAATAGCTGATCTCTCGAAAAAACTCTGCCTGGGTGCTGAGCAAGAAATTTCAACAATTCAAATTCTTTATAGGTTAAATCAAGTGGCTTGCCGTGAACTTTTGCCGAGTAGCTTGACTCATCGATTACCACACCTGAGGCATTGATCGTACCTACATCTTTTTCTGCACGGTATTTTGCTATTGCAAGTCGAATACGGGCTTCAACTTCCGCTGGACCTGCGGAGTCAAGAATTATGTCATTAGAACCCCACTCGTGATTCATCGCAGCAAGGCCACCCTCGGCCAAAACAACAATCAGCGGTGTGGAGATTCCAGTTGAGATCAGAACTCGCGCCATAGCTTTTGCTGAAGCAAGGTCTTTTCTAGCATCAAGAAAAACTAGGTCATGCTCTGGGGCACTGACCAGACTCGCCGGTTCCGCGGGTATGTATCTAACCCGATGACTTAGAAGCGAGAGGGCAGGCAGGGCAACATGTTCTGACGCTGAGGTCAAAACCAGTAGCTGTGCCATCTCATACCTCAAATCTTTGTGCCAAGTTTAGCCCGCACGGCAGGTGGCTAAGGCATGATTGAGATATGTCCAAACAGTGGGGTCAAATCCTAAGCATCTGGGTAATTGTTGCCGTGCTAGCAGTTTGGGCAATCGCATCCCAGGTGGCGCTAACGGCCCCAGAGTGGTTTGGCACAATCCTTGCTGGCTCGGTTGCCTTGGTCTCGCTCTATCACCTGTTTCGTGCCAAGCCTGAGGGCATTGTTCGCAAGCTGGTCTACGTTGGTGGCGGAAGCTACCTGATCCTGGCCATAGCTACTGCCCACGTGTTTTTGGCAAGTTAGACTAGAAACATGCTTGCACTTGAAATCTTTTTTACTGGCCTTTTGGTTTTGGCAGCTTTGGCCATAGGTTCGGTTTCTATTTTGGTTCTATACAAATTGTTTAAAGGACAAAAATAGTTGTTGGTTGTGCCAGAGGGCTTACCCCTGGAACTAACCCCCTTCGCCTTCCTGGTAGGAAAGTGGTCCGGTTCGGGAGTCATCTCCTACACTCACAACGCTGACAAAGCTGACCAGGAATTTACTCAATCTGTGGAGTTTTCCTACGACAATCAATCTGTCTTGGGCTATGTCTCAAAATCCACCCTGAGCGATGGAACTTCACTACCAACCGAAGTTGGCTTTTGGCGACTAGCAAAGACCCCAGAGTCTTCCGATCACGGACCAGGACTTCTTCCAGGAACTGGAGAGAAATTGATTACCACGCACGAGCAACTCGAAACTCTTCGGAACAAAGACGGTGGCTTTGACATTGAAGCGTCTATTTTGCACCCGAGTGGCATTAGCGAGCTATACATCGGTCAAATCAAAGGCGCTCGAGTAGATCTTGCAACCGATGCGGTTTTGAGATCACAGTCATCGAAAGACTATCGAGCTGCAACACGCATGTTTGGCCTTGTCGAAGGTGCTCTGCTTTGGGTCTGGGATATCGCAGCCCTTGGAAACCCAATGGCCTCCCACGCTTCAGCCAGACTCGAAAGGGCACAGTAGTTGCAAGTAAAACAGCACTTCGGTAATCCAATGATCGAGCAGCGAAGTCTGTTCGAAGGTGATTCGGTGTGCCTAATGGATCCAGCAGGAATTATCTGCGTTTCTGGTGTTGATCGATTGACCTGGTTACATTCCCTACTCAGTCAAAACCTCAAGAACCTAAAACCTGGCGAATCCGCCGAAGCATTGCTACTTGACCCACAGGGTCACATCGAACAACTGATCAAGATCATTGATGATGGCGAAACCAGTTGGTTGATGGTGAATCAGGAAAACACCGAAGCTCTTCTTTCCTGGCTTAGCAAGATGGTCTTTCGAATGAAAGTCCAAGTAACTGATCGCTCCGCCGATTTTGCTCTTGTCGGTACAACCAAGCCAAAGCCAGAGCTGGCCTTTGTTTCTAATTCTCAACCTCTGGTTTGGAAAGACGAATGGCCAGGTGTCACCCCTGGTGGGTATCGATACTCGACTAGGGAAGTAAATTACTCGTGGTTCGAGCAGCTAGTTGAATCAAGCGAAGTTGACAATGGATTGGGTCAGGTCAGCCTTTCTGGAACCATGGCAGCTGATGCTTTACGGGTAGCGGCTGGCCGCCCGCTTGCCGCATCAGAAATTGACCAAAAGTCACTGCCGCATGAATTGGATTTGTTATCAACTGCTGTACATCTATCCAAAGGCTGCTATCGAGGTCAAGAATCGGTAGCTAAAGTTCACAACCTCGGTCATCCGCCACGAAGACTGACTTTCTTGCACTTGGATGGCTCGGAGCATTCACTTCCAGATGTTGGAGACGAGGTTCGAGTCTCTGGGCAAGAGAAAGTTGTTGGAAAGATAACTTCTGCCGCACAGCACTTTGAAATGGGCCCGATTGCTTTGGCGGTTATCTCTCGCTCGGTAGCTGAGGATGCATCACTAGAAGTCAGCTCCAGCGGAGGAATAATTGCTGCTACCCAGGAGATCATCGTCCCTCAATCAGCCGGCAAGGTAGTAGAGGTTCCTAAACTGCCTCGCCTCAAACTTGGTGGTGCAAGTAAAGCGCCTAAACTTGGAGAATAATGACTAACCAGCACACACTGATCTTGCTCCGCCACGGTAACAGCACCTGGAACCAAAAGAACCTATTCACAGGTTGGGTGGACGTTGACCTCAGTGACCAGGGTAGGCAAGAAGCCAAGCGAGCAGGAGAATTGCTCGCCGAGTCAGGCCTGGAGCCAGACCTGCTTTATACCTCTTTATTGAAGCGTGCCATCAACACCGCAAACATTGCTTTGGATACCGCCGATCGAGGTTGGATTGACGTCAAGCGCTCTTGGAGACTGAATGAGCGCCACTACGGAGCTTTGCAGGGCAAAGACAAGGCTCAAACTCTGGAGGCTTATGGCCCTGAGCAATTCCAGCTTTGGCGCAGAAGCTTTGATGTTCCACCACCTCCAATAGAGGACGGGGATCAGTACTCGCAATCAGGTGATAAGCGCTACAAAGACTTAGGAAGCGATCTTCCTCGGACCGAATGCCTCAAAGACGTTTTGGTTAGATTTCTTCCAATCTGGGAAGAAATCAAATCGGATCTAAGTTCAGGAAAGACCGTGTTGGTTACCGCTCACGGAAACTCACTGCGCGCATTTGTAAAGCTACTTGATGGGGTTTCCGATGAGGACATCGCAGAACTGAACATTCCAACCGGTATGCCGTTGCTCTACAAACTAAACGCTAACTTCGAGCCCGTGGTTAAGGGTGGAGAGTATCTAGATCCCGCAGCTGCAGCAGCTGGTCAGACCGCCGTTGCTAATCAAGGAAAAAAGTAAAAACTACTATTCAGTGTCGTTCCACTCACCTGTAGTTAGGTAAGTGACTTTGGCTGAAATGTCTACGACGTGGTCCGCGAATCGCTCGAAGTAACGGCTTGCCAAAGTTACATCAACTGTGAACATAGCGTTCTCTTTCCAGTTATCTGCCAAAACGACATCGAAGACGCTCTTGTGTAATTCGTCTACTCTTTCGTCTTCGGACTTAATCGCGCGAGCCAGCTCAACATCGGCATTTTGCAAAACCTCAGAAAGTTTCTTTGCAAGCTGGATGTCTAATGCACCCATTTCTTCAAAAGTCTTTCGTAGAGCGTCTGGCACAGCGGATCCGGGGTAGCGGTAACGAGCAATCGAAGCAATGTGGCTAGCTAGCGCACCCATTCGCTCTAAGCTCGCGCTAATGCGAAGCGCTGAAACTAGAATCCTGAGGTCCCTGGCAACAGGTGACTGCCGAGCAAGAATCTTGATGACTAGCTCATCAAGAGCTAGAGCCTGTTCTTCATTTGATTCCGACAAGGCTAGAGCCTCGTCGGCTTGGGCTACGTCGTTTGTGAGGAAAGCCTTGGTTGCCTTCTCGATGATTATGGCTACCGACTGGGAAATCTCGACCAGGCGCTCCTGAACCTCTTGGAGTTCGCTTTGAAATACCTCGCGCATTGCTTGTTTCCCTTCTTGGATTTACTTAGTGAATATCCCACCCGATGGTTAACGGGAGCCAAATAAACACCAAACCCAGTTCAAAATTACCTCTTTTTTGGAGGTTTTTGGCACTTTGAGCGGTTTCACGGGTCATATGGTTAACAATGTGAACACATTGGGCGTTGAGGTAATCATCCTGGGTGGAGTCGTGGCTCTAGCGGTCGGCGCTACTTTTGGATGGTTTCTTGGAAAAAGAACGTCACGGGTTATCGAGGCAGAACCAGATTCATTTCCTGATCTTGTGGCAGAAGTCCTAGAGCTAATGGGCTCCGTCGGAATTGTTGTAGACGGATTCAACAAAGTCGTCGGTACAAACAGCTGGGCCGAATCATACGGTCTAGTGGCGCGCGGCTTGCTGGTTCATGCTGAAACTGTTGACCTAGTCAAACGTGCCCGGTCCGGATCAGAGATTGAATCCTTTGAGGGAGTTTTACGAGTTGGTCTGGCCCAAGAAAAAGTCTCGGTGGCAGCAAAAGCAAAACTGGTTGCTGGAGATTATATCGTTTTGGTTCTCGAGGATAGAACCAGTGACATTCGATTAGACAAAACCAGACGAGACTTTATCGAGAACATTTCCCATGAGCTAAAGACACCAATTGGTGCCATCGCTTTACTGTCAGAAGCAATCCAAGAAGCAGGCGATGACCGAGCTGCTGTATCAAAATTTGCGGCAAGCTTAAACAAGGAATCAAGCAGGCTCACATTTTTAGTTCAGGACATCATCAAACTTTCCAGGCTTCAGTCTGAAGAAGTAATTGCTGACGCAGAGCTTATTGATCTCAATGAGGTGGTTGCCGAGGCAATTGATCGCAACGAACAACTTGCCGCAAACCGAAAAATTCGATTGGTTTCTGAGCAGGCGCCAAAGCTAGAAGTTTTTGGAAACAAAGAAATGCTGATTACCGCAGTGAAGAATCTTATTGAAAATGCCATCAGCTACTCGGATCAGGGAACCAGTGTTGGCATCGGCTGCAGCGCCAAGGAATCTATCGCCGAGATTACTGTCACTGACTCGGGTGCCGGGATATCCCCAGAGAACCAAGAACGAATCTTTGAGCGCTTTTATAGAGCGGACCCTTCGAGATCAAGAGAAACCGGTGGTACGGGACTTGGCCTAAGTATCGTCAAACACGTCGCCAAGACTCATCGTGGGGAAATCAAGCTGTTCTCCCAGGTGGGGGTTGGCTCGACTTTCACCCTCCGGGTTCCGCTAGCAACAGCCTCAGATCCGGCAACTGGCACCATCGACCTAGTTAGGGAAGGAAAGTAATGGCCAAAGTCTTGGTTGTTGAAGACGAGCAGTCCCTTCGGGAGGCTCTGGTGTTTTTCCTCGAAAAAGAAGGCCACGACGTATCGGTCGCTGTCGATGGCGAAGAAGCAATTCAGGTCTTTGAGAAAACAGGTGCCGACATAATCCTTTTGGATCTCATGCTTCCAAAAATTGATGGCAACCAGGTTTGTAAACAGATTAGACAAAGTTCCAATGTTCCAATCATCATGCTCACCGCCAAAGACTCTGAAATTGACAAGATTGTCGGGCTTGAAATAGGAGCCGACGATTACATCACCAAGCCTTACTCCACCAGGGAATTGCTTGCCAGAATCAAAGCAGTTCTGAGAAGGCAGGTAGAGCCTCCGCTCACTGTCGGCTCGGTGCTGATCGCTGGTGAGCTTCGCTTGGATTCTGATCGCCATGTGGTGACGCTTAATGGAAATGCGCTGACTTTGCCACTCAAAGAATTTGAGCTACTTGAGCTATTGATGGAAAACGTAAATCGCGTTTTGACCCGAGGTCAGATTATTGATCGCGTCTGGGGATCAAATTACTTTGGTGACACCAAGACCTTGGATGTTCACATTAAGAGACTGCGCTCAAAAGTTGAAGAAGATCCTGCTAGGCCCAAGTACATTCAGACCGTTCGAGGCTTAGGTTACAAGCTCGAAGTTTAGTTCTCTTCGGTCTCTTCAGGCTGCTGGGCTTCTAGCTGCTCTAGAAGCAGTTGATATTCAGAAAGGGTTCCATCCAAAACTGGCACCTGGATTGTTCCGCTAATGCTGTCGCTTTCTAACAAGAAGAACTTTGCAGTCTGACCTGGAACCTCAACAACCGGTAGCTCTACCGCGGGGTTTCCGTTGTAGCCAAAGTCAATTTTGGATCCGGCCGGAACATCAAAGAAGACATCGGTTCGCTCATCGGTTGCTGGGTCCACATACTGAAGCTTCACTCGGATGTCCGAAGTTGCTGTGCTCACCAAGGAGCCAATCAAGAAGCCTCGACCACTATCGCCAACCAGGTAGATAAAGTTACGTGCCTTCACAGATTCAAGGTCAACTTGCTGGCCGTCGCTGGGGGAGTAAGGGTCCAAAGAAGCTACGTTGCCGGTCAGGCTGCAGGCACTCAAGCCAAGAGTCATGGCTGTGGCGGCCAAAGCGATTGTGATCCGACGAACTAGCAATGATCCTCCTAATTGGGCATTACTTCCTAGTTTACGGCAGGAATAAAGGCCTTAGCTGTGGTAAAATAGTGGTTTCTGAAGGGAATCCAACACATGAAGTTCGAGGTTGGCGAAACCGTCGTTTATCCACATCACGGCGCAGCAAAAATTGTAGAGGTTAAAAACCGAAACATCCGTGGCGCTACCCAAAAGTACCTTCAGCTGAAGGTTGCCCAGGGGGATCTAACCATTTGGGTCCCAGCCGCCAACGTCGAGATGGTGGGTGTTCGAGATGTCATCGACCGCAAGGGTGTTCAGCAGGTTTTCGATGTGTTGCGCGCTGAGTTTATTGAAGAGCCAACAAACTGGTCCAGAAGATACAAGGCCAACCTAGAAAAGCTAGCTTCTGGTGACGTAGTCAAGGTTTCTGAGGTTGTAAGAGACCTATGGAGAAGAGATCAGGACCGCGGATTATCTGCTGGTGAAAAGCGCATGCTTGCTAAGGCCCGCCAAATTCTAGTTTCAGAACTAGCTCTTGCTAAAAAGACCGACGAAGAAAAAGCCGGTGTCTTGCTAGATCAAGTTCTGGCTTCCTAGGAAAGCCCAGAACGATGACCCAACGCTCAGTAGCGGTGGTGCTACTAGCTGCAGGTAAGGGTGAGCGCCTAGGTGCCAAAGCCCCTAAAGCATTCGTTGAACTAGCCGGAAAATCACTTCTAGAACACAGCGTTTTCCGAGCGCTCGCAACCGACAACCTCAAGCAGCTAATCATCGCTGTTCCAGAGTCTCACCTAGAGCAAACTCTCGAGTTTGAAAAGCAGCTTTCTAACCAAGGTGTAGACATTCGGGTGGTAGTTGGCGGTGCCACCAGACAGCAATCAGTTTCTGAGTCTTTGGCTGTTCTGGCAGGTGGCATCGATATTGTTTTGGTTCACGACTCGGCTAGGTCACTAGCTTCTACCGATTTGTTTAATCGGGTAGCGCAGGCAGTATTTGAAAACCAGATTGGCGTGATTCCAGCCCTGCACGTTGCGGACACAATTAAAAGGTACAAAGGCGACGTTATTCAAGAAACAATTGAGCGATCAGATCTGGTTCGTGCCCAGACACCACAGGGATTCCCTGCCGGTGTTCTTGTTGCAGCACACGTTGGTGCAACTGAAGAATTCACTGACGATGCCGCACTTGTTCAGTCAATTGGCGGCACCGTCATGATGATCGAGGGCGAAGAGCAAGCTTTGAAGATCACTACCGCCGAGGATTTCGAGCGAGCGCAAACGTATCTCCTAGCTCACGCCAGAACCGGCATTGGTTCGGATGCCCATCGCTACAGCGAAGACAAGTCTAAGACTCTTTTTCTTGGAGGCTTGGAGTGGCCAGGCGAACTAGCCCTCGAAGGACACAGTGACGGCGATGTAATTTCTCACGCAATTGTTGACTCACTGTTGTCGGCCGCAAACCTTGGCGACATAGGGTCAAATTTTGGAGTGGACCGGCCTGAGTATTCAGGAGCTTCAGGAGAAGTTTTCCTGAAGGCGACACTCGAGTTATTGAAAGATCAAGATTTTGAACCAGTGAATGTTTCCGTGCAGCTAATTGGAAATCGACCGAAGCTAGCACCAAGAAGGTTGGAAGTTGAAACTCATCTTGGGGCCATTATTGGTGCTCCGGTGAGTGTTTCAGCTACCACCACCGATGGAATGGGATTTTTGGGAAGCGACGAGGGGCTGGCGGCTGTGGCAACCAGTTTGGTGCGAAAGGTAGGCTTGGGCTCGTGAACCTGAAGCTCTTTGATTCCAAAACCCAGTCGCTAAAGGACTTCGTACCTTTAGAAAAAGGCAAGGTTGGAATTTACCTATGCGGACCCACGGTCCAGTCGATGCCTCATCTAGGTCACCTTCGATCAGCACTTGTTTATGACCAGCTAGTTCGCTGGTTCCAAACTCTTGGTAATGACGTGACTCTCATTAGAAACGTCACGGACATCGATGACAAGGTTTTAGATAACGCCAAGGCTGATAAAAGATCCTGGTGGGGTCTAGCTTTTGAATGCGAACAAGCTTTTGCTGGCGCGTATCGCAAGATCAACATCGGAACACCCAGTTATGAACCAAGGGCAACTGGCAACATCATCGAAATGATTGAGCTCATTCAGTTGCTAATTTCCAAGGGTCACGCTTACCAGGTAGAGAACTCAGCTGATGTTTTCTTTAGCGCCAGCAGCTGGAAAAGCTATGGCGAGCTTACGAATCAAGCCAAAGATGACCTAATTGCAGACGTTGAAGCTGATGCCAGAGGCAAGAAAGACCCTAGGGACTTTGCTCTCTGGAAAGCCCACAAAGACTCAGAGCCATTAGATGCCTCTTGGGATTCACCGTTTGGCAGGGGAAGACCTGGCTGGCACATCGAGTGCTCGGCAATGAGTGTGAAGTACCTAGGCACTCAGTTTGATATTCACGGCGGTGGGTTGGATCTTCGTTTCCCACACCACGAAAATGAACTTGCCCAATCTCGCGCTGCGGGTCACGAGTTTGCAAACTACTGGCTACACAATGGGCTAGTAAATGTTGCCGGCGCAAAGATGAGTAAGTCTGCCGGTAATTCGATTTTGGTAAGTGATGTTCTAACAGATTCAAATGCATTGGCGCTTCGTTACTACCTAGGTTCTGCCCACTACCGTTCTGTTTTGGATTACAACGAAGGTGTGATTCAAGAAGCAGAAGCTGCCATTGAACGAATCGCTTCTTTCTTGCAACGTGCCGGACGCAAACTAGCTGATAGCAAAGCACTCGAGCGCTCCGCTTCGCTAGCTAGCTCGCTACCCAAGAAATTTATCGATGCCATGAATGACGATCTGAATATGCCATCGGCATTAGCAGTGCTGCACGAAACTGTCAGAGCTGGAAACACGGCTTTGGATTCCGACAAAATGAAAGATGCAACCGATGCCTACTTCGCAGTGCTGGGTATAGTGAACGTACTGAACATCAACCCAATAGATGCGATTTGGCAAACTAAGGGGTCAGCTGATGGGGCACTTTCGGCTTTAGACAACTTGGTTCAGTCACTAATCGAGCAAAGAAAACTAGCAAGAGACAACAAAGACTTTGAAACTTCTGATCGCATCCGCGATCAGCTCAAGATCGCTGGAATCATCCTTGAGGATGAGGCTGGCTCAACCAATTGGAGCCTCGGTGCCTAGTAAAGCTGCAAGACCAGGATCGGCTAAAGGCAAAAAGGGACCAAGCGTTGGCACTGGTGGTCATGGCCGCAAAAGACTCGAAGGAAAGGGCCCTACCCCTAAAGCCGAAGATCGCAAAGGCCACAAGGCTTTCCGAGCTAAAAAGTCTGCCGACAAGAAAAAAGCTGCGGGGGTTCGAGTAGGCCGTAAGGGTGAGTTTGTTGCTTCTGGGCCAAAAACTGCAGGCGTTGCAGGAGCTGCTGCCCGCAAGGGAAAGCGCATAACAAAGGCAACCGAGAGCTTCGAGGTTCTATCGGGAAGAAACTCAGTGCTAGAAGCCCTGCGTGCCAAAGTGCCCGCAACCACTTTGTATCTTGCCTCTCGAATTGAAATGGATGATCGAGTCAAGGAAGCAATTACCCTAGCCAATTTGCGAAAGATTCCAATCAGCGAAGTTACCCGTCCAGAAATTGATCGGCTAACCGGTTTTGATTCTGTGCACCAGGGAGTTGCACTGCAAGTTCCTCCTTACAACTACGCCCACCCAATGGAGCTGCTGGATAAAGTTCTATCGCGCGGAGCTACTCCATTGTTTGTTGCTCTCGATGGAATTACAGATCCAAGAAACCTCGGTGCAATTATTCGTTCAGTGGCAGCGTTTGGTGGCCACGGTGTTATCTTGCCGCAGCGAAGGTCAACTGGTGTAACGGCTTCCGCGTGGAAGACTTCCGCGGGTGCGGCGGCAAGAGTACCGGTTGCTCTAGCAGCTAATCTGAACGCGACGCTCAAGGAATTCAAGAAAAGAAAAGTATTTGTCGTTGGCTTAGATGGCGGGGGAGATATGTCGCTACCAAAATTCAACTTATCTAATGAACCACTGGTTCTGGTAGTTGGCTCAGAAGGTAAAGGTTTATCCAGGTTGGTTCAGGAAAACTGCGATGCGGTTTTGTCTATCCCAATTGCCAAAGAAACTGAGTCTTTGAATGCCGGCATTGCAGCCTCGGTCGCGCTTTACGAGATTTCTAAATCTAGACCCAAGCTCTAGACCTTATCTCGCCAGTCGCCTTCCTCATCTTCATCTACTTCAATGGTTCCTGAGGGGATTGCGGTTGGCAAAGTGATCGCCTCAGTCACCGGGGCAATTAGCGCCTCTTCATCTCTGCGGTGAGCCAAGACATTCACGACGTAGGAATTTACGGCTTCTTCCATTGGAACCTTGCGATCCAGCTTCTCGGCCAGCTCCCAGCGGTGAAGCAGCACCTGGTGGAAAACCTCGGCTGGCTCTAAGCGCCTTGAGTATTCGCGGGGAATGGCCTTAACCACGGGTTCAAATACTTCGCTAAGCCAGCGGTGGGCTAGAACTTCCTCGTCACCTTCGGGGTCGATTTTTACCCTAAAGGCGTCTAGGTCATTTAGTAATTTACGAGATTGGTTTTCTTGAACATCTAGGCCAGTTAGTCGAATTAGCCTTCTGGTGTGATGACCGGCGTCTACTACCTTGGGTTGAATCTTTAGGCTATTGCCAGTTGCGTCGGCTTTGATCATTAGCTCTTCGATGTCAAAACCCAAAGCGTTTAGTTTTTCTACTCTTTGGTTTATTCTCCAACGTTCATCTTTGTCAAATACTTCAGCGGCGGTTAACTCTTTCCAAAGATCGTGATACTTGTTGACGATTCTTTCGCTTGTGGCGTTTGGATCCACTCCCTCGCCTGCTCGACCGCTGGCTACCAGGTCCATTAGTTCGCCCGCAATATTTATGCGCGCAATTTCTAAATCGTTTTCGCGCTGACCAGCAGATAATCCTGATTCGTGAAGCTGACCAGTTTCTGCGTCTACTAGGTATGCAGCGAATGCTCCCGCATCACGTCTAAAAAGTGTATTTGAAAGCGATACGTCTCCCCAGAAAAATCCTTCGAGGTGCAATCTCACTAGAAGTACCGCTAGTGCGTCAACCAACCTGGTTGCTGTTTCTGCTCGAAGGCCCTGTGACCACATCGCGCGATAGGGAAGGGAAAACTTTAGATGTCTTGTGATTAGCGCGGCAGGCAACTCGTTACCATCTTTATCGCGCCGGTTTCTGATATTGGCAAATGGCTCTACGCAAGGAATGTCTAGTTTTTGAAGCTCTTTTAGCATTTCGTATTCTCGCCTAGCAAGATCGGGAAGAGTTTCCTTGATTGCAATGACGTGCCCGCTGAGGTGAGCAAAGCGAACGGTATGGCGTGAAAGACCTTTTGGTAAAGCCGCGATGTTTTCTTCGGGCCAGTCTTCCAACGGCAAATGCCACGGAAGATCCAGCAGAGCTGGATCGACCGTGGCAGCCGTTATATCAAGTGCTTGGGTCATGTTGCGCTAGTTAAGACGCTCTCCTGTTTCCACGTCAAAGATGTGCATGATGCCACCTTCTGGGTTGAGAAATACGGTCTCGCCCTTGTGAGGGTGGTCTCGTCCATCAACGCGAGCAACCAGTTCAATTTCTCCGCCATCAAGCTTGGCTCGACCGTAGAGGTAACCATCAGATCCAAGTTCTTCGACCACGTCAATCTCTACGGAGATTCCCTTGGAGGTCGAAACATTTATGTTTTCTGGTCTGATACCAAGAGTTACCTTCTTGGCCTTGGTCTTGGAAAGGATGTTGCTTGGAATCGAAACCACTGTGTTTCCAAACTTCACGCCACCGTCCACAATCTCGGCATCAAGCAGGTTCATGGCTGGCGAGCCAATGAATCCGGCAACAAACACGTTCTTTGGAGCCTCGTACAGCTCACGTGGGGTGGCAACTTGCTGTAGAACTCCATCTTTCAAAACCGCTACGCGGTCTCCCATGGTCATGGCTTCAACCTGGTCGTGGGTTACGTAAACAGTTGTGACCCCCAAGCGGCGCTGAAGCGATGCAATCTGAGTTCTGGTTTGAACGCGAAGCTTGGCGTCAAGGTTTGAAAGTGGCTCATCCATTAGAAAAACCTGAGGCTGACGAACAATTGCTCGTCCCATCGCTACACGCTGGCGCTGACCGCCGGAGAGAGCTTTCGGCTTTCTGTTTAGGTATGGTTCAAGATCCAATAACTTGGCTGCGTCAAGGACTCGGGCGGCTCTTTCTTCTTTCGCAACCCCGGCAATTTTGAGGGCAAAGCCCATATTCTCTGCCACAGTCATGTGTGGGTAGAGAGCATAGTTTTGGAAAACCATTGCTATGTCACGATCTTTTGGTGGGATGTTAGTTACATCTCGATCACCGATGTAAACCTTGCCGCCGTTTATTTCTTCCAGACCTGCAAGCATTCGCAGAGTCGTTGACTTTCCGCAACCAGAAGGTCCAACTAGAACTAAAAACTCGCCGTCGGCGATTTCTAGGTCTATTGAGTCAACTGCAGGGGTTGTTCCACCTGGATAGGTTCTGGTGGCCTTTTCGAATTTAACTGTTGCCATTGTGGTACTCCTTCACCGGCAGGTACGTGCCGGACGATCCTTTGTGAATTCACCTTCAGAAGCCTCCGAAGGATAACTCAAGTATCCCACCCGAATCCACGCCAGACATAACCGGCCGAGCCAAGAATCGTCCTGTAAACTACCAAAATGACCTCAAATGCCCCCAGACCTACCAGATCAGAACAACGTGAAGCCGCTCGCGCCAAGGCGAAAGCCATGCGGGAGCAGCAGAAGAAGGGGGATAAGCGAAACCGCATCCTCATCCAGATCGGAATCGTTACCTCTGTTTTAGTGGCCTCCGGTGCCATTGCATTCACGGTGTTCTCAGCCAGCACCCAGTCACAGGCCGTTCCGGTCAACGCAACCTTTAATGACGGCGTAAAAGTTGGAAGTGGCTTAAAGGTTTACACCCCAGAATTCACTCCACCAATGACCCAGACCAACCCAGTGGAGATTGTGATCTACATCGATTACCAATGTCCAATTTGTGCAATTTTTGAACTTCCTAACTCCGAACAGCTAGAAAACTGGGTTTCTACTGGCGCTGCGACCATGGAGATACACCCGCTATCTTTCCTCGATGGCCGTGGCTCACCAAACGCTTTTTCTTCTAGAGCAGCTAACGCTTCTTTGTGTGTAGCTGATTACTCACCAGATAACTTCTTCTCATACAACACCAGGCTGTTCCAATCCCAACCGACTGAGGGGGCAAGTGGACCAGAAAATTCCGAATTAATTGCCTTTGCGCAAGAAGTTGGTGTTACTAACACCGAAGAGGTCAGTAACTGCATCAACACCAAAATGTTTGGATCGTTTATAAAGGACGCAACCGAACGCGCCCTTTCTGAGCCAATACCAGGAACTCAACAAAGTGTTACTGGTACCCCGGCAATTTTTGTAAATGGGCAGCAATACACTTGGGCAACCGCTGATGAACTAGCAAGCCCCGCTCGCTTTGCACAGTTTGTGCAACTAGTTACGGCTGAAGCTACCGAGTAGGGAAAACTTGCTCAGAAGAGAATTCCTCGCGGCTAGTGCCGCGGGGTTTTTCTTTCCCGATGTTAATCAATCAGCCAAGCCACCTATTTTGGTGCCAGAGAGGGCCGTTGACGGGGAAGTAGAGAATCAACTTGGAAGATTCGGATTTAGTCGCGAGCAGTTACCTGAGGGAAAAATCGCTACGCTACCTGCTTCAAATGTAAAGCGCATTGCGTGGACGGTAGATGATGGAGCCAGCACTGAGGGGATTAAGGACTATCTAGATTTCATGCAGGAGCATGATCTTCGCATGACTTTTTTTATTACCTCGCAATATCCCGGATGGATTGCGAATAAAGCTCAAGTCCAAGATTTGATTGATGCCGGTAATCTTCAGTTAGCCAATCACACGCACTCTCATCCAAGCCTTAGAGAATCTTCTGATTCGCAAATTGTTGAACAGCTAACTCGTTGCGGAAAGTTCATTGAAGACACCTACAGTGTAAAAGCCCAGCCATATTTCCGACCACCCTACGGTCACATCGATTCCAGGGTTGCCTCAATTGCCAGCGAAATTGGATACACAAGCCCAATCATGTGGAGTGGAACTTTGGGGGACAGTGCAAGCCAAAGACGAAACTCAATAGTTCAACTGGGCAATAAATACCTACAAAACGGCAACATCTTGCTAGATCACTTCAACGCGAGGACCCCAAAGTCGGTCTTTGATGATTTATCGAAACTGCTAAAGCAGCGAAAGTTACAGACCGTGACACTCGATGACGTCTTCTTTTACTAGGAAATTCTGCTAGAACGGGTTTTTGGATAGGCTAGAGCGGTACTTAGCCAAGCTAGGTGCAGGCCGACCTGGCGCAATTGGTAGCGCACCGCACTTGTAATGCGGGGGTTAGGGGTTCAAGTCCCCTGGTCGGCCCCAATCAGACGGATAGAGTCACAAAAATCTCGTAAACGAGAAATGCAGGCCAAACAAGAGCCTTCAAGAAGCCAACAACCCCATCCCAAAAGTCAGCTGCCTGACTGATGAAGTAAACAGCGGCGCCTAAAAATGCTAGGAAATAAAAGCCCCCGGTACTGGCTGTAACATTCTTACTCATACTGGCTGTAACATTCTTACTCATTCCGACGCCTCACTCATTCTTGATTTACTGATCATCCTAGATCTCAGACTAGCTCGTAGTTCAGCTAGATAGACAGCAAAAAAAGGGTAATCATAGGGGCGACTATCAACGCCGGCAACATGTTACCCACTGCGACCTGCCGTATTTGCAGTAGTCGCAATCCAACACCAAGAAGTAAGACGCCACCAGTTGCCGTTAGCGCTGAGATTATTGGAGCTGAAACCACCGCACCAACCGAGAAGGCCAGCACTGTTATCAGGCCTTGCCAGAGTCCAACCGGTATTGCCGATAAAGCAACACCCCAACCCAAGCTGGCGGCAAAAGCCAAAGATGCAAAGGCGTCAAGGATTGATTTAGTGGCTAGCTGTTCAATTCCCTGACCCAACCCATCACTCAAAGCCCCAAGAATTGCTAGTGGGCCGATTGTGAATACCAAAGAAGCATTCACAAAACCGGTGATGAATTTCTCTTTCGAGTCTTTAGTTCCTTTACTGGCGAATCTTTTTTGCAATGATGTGCCCAATTGCTCAAGCCGCTGCTCAATTTTGAGAGCCGACCCGATGATCCCTCCGATTAGGATCGCACCGATAACCACCAATAGCGGGATACCAGGACCCACCGCCGAGACCAACTCCTTATCAAGAAGTGAGATTACATTTAGTCCACCAAGGACCAAGACCACAAGACCCAAGCCATCAGTTACAACTCGTGAAGTCTTCTCACTCAGACGATTGCCAACCAAAACACCAATCACGGTGCCAACAATTATCGCCACAACGTTTATAAGTGTTCCAAGACCAATGATCATTTAGTTTGATTCTTCAAACGTGATGCTCACTGAGTTAATGCAGTAGCGATCTCCGGTTGGAGTCTGGGGGGCATCTTCAAAAACATGACCAAGGTGCGAGCCGCAGGCTCGGCACCTAACTTCAGTTCTAACTGTTCCAAAACTTCTATCTTCTAGAAGCTCGACGGCGTCCTCAGCTTTTGGTTCATAGAAACTAGGCCAACCGCAATGTGACTCAAACTTGGTAGTACTTCTAAATAGCTCTGCCTGGCAGCCGCGACAGCGGAAGATTCCGGTGCGGTGCTCGTTTAAAAGCTCTCCGGTGAAAGCACGTTCGGTGCCTGCCTCGCGAAGCACTTGGTACTCAAAGTCGCTTAGTTCCTCGCGCCACTGCTGGTCTGACTTCCTTACTGGGTAGTCCATATCCAGTTTCCTTTCCTGTGCCCCAAGTGCCAATATAGAAGCTCATTGCCGATTCTCATAAAGGTAACCATGGAAGACAAAGTGCAGGAAAAAGCCGATACCAACCTTGGTGTCGGGGGAAAGCACCTTGCCCCAAAAAATGCCATGGATTACATACGGTCATTTATGACCCTGACAGCCATTTCGGGACTTTTGGCATTCGGGGGACTTATGGGTCTTCGGATTGCAGATTTGAGCGTAATGATGCCAGATCTTCCCTTTGTTCCTCAGGTTCAGGTGTCGGTTATCGACGGAACTGATACCGAAATTGCTTCTGTAATTGGGGAAGAACTGTCCCTGGAAGGCTGGAACATCGTTTCCACCGCCAGCTTGGGCGATACCGATCCAGGCTCTCCAACATCGGCAAATACCTTGGTTTTTATCACCGATGAGGGCTTTCGCGATGAGGCAGAAGGGTTGGTAGCCAAGTTCCCAGGCTCCATAATCGCCGTCTCGGACCAGTTTCCTGACCCCATAACGCTAGTTGTAGGTCTGGACTACCTCGACTAGTTGAGCCGATTTCGGTCCAAAAAATTACTTGACTTTATTAGGCCAATCAAGGCTAGAGTAGTAAACGGTCGTAGAAAAAGCCCTAGCTTCATAAGCTTTCGGTTTAGTAATGCATTCCTGGATCCCCCGGTTTGGAAGCGACTCGGTTAGATCTATTGGTCGAAGCCGCATTCAAACTAGGCAACAGGAGATACAAATGGCACAAGGAACCGTAAAGTGGTTCAACGCTGAGAAGGGCTTCGGCTTTATTACTCAGGACGGTGGAGCGGACGTATTCGTTCACTTCTCAGCTATCCAGGGTGATGGCTACAAGGAGCTCAAGGAGAACCAGCGCGTTGAGTTCGAAGTAAAGAACGGCGACAAGGGCCCTCAGGCCGACGCCGTGAACCTAATCTAGGACCACCTAGACTTCACGGGAAAGCCGCTACCTTTCGGGGTAGCGGCTTTTCTCATACCCTGCCCACTTGCACTCTCAGCCTTAGAGTGCCAAAATTGAGTTAGCACTCAAACAAATAGAGTGCTAATCCTTATACCAACTTCGGGAGAAACCCAAAAATGGCAAAAATTATCACTTTCAATGAAGAAGCCCGCCGTGGCTTAGAGCGCGGACTAAACATCCTCGCAGACACCGTGAAGGTCACCCTTGGCCCACGTGGACGTAACGTCGTTCTTGAGAAAAAGTGGGGAGCCCCCACCATTACCAATGACGGTGTTTCCATTGCTAAGGAGATCGAACTAGAAGACCCATTCGAAAGAATTGGTGCGGAACTAGTTAAAGAAGTTGCTAAGAAGACAGACGACGTAGCCGGAGACGGAACTACCACTGCAACTGTTTTGGCTCAGGCACTTGTTCGCGAAGGACTTCGCAACGTTGCAGCAGGAGCAGATCCAATTACGCTAAAGCGCGGAATTGAGAAAGCTGTTGAAGCAGTTATCAAGGAACTCTTGGCAAACGCCAAGCCAGTTGAGACCAAAGAGCAGATTGCCGCAACCGCATCTATTTCTGCAGGTGACCCAGTAATCGGTGAGCTAATCGCTGAAGCAATTGACAAGGTTGGCCGTGAGGGTGTTGTAACAGTAGAAGAGTCCAACACTTTTGGAATCGAATTACAGCTCACTGAAGGTATGAGATTCGACAAGGGTTACGTCTCGGCATACATGGTTACCGACCCAGAGCGTCAGGAAGCAGTTCTTGAAGACGCTTACGTGCTAATCGTGAACTCCAAGATCTCAAACATCAAGGATGTCCTTCCTGTTGTTGACAAGGTAATCCAGGCCGGAAAGCCACTACTTGTTATCGCAGAAGACATCGAGGGTGAAGCACTAGCTACCCTGATCGTGAACAAGATTCGTGGAATCTTCAAGTCTGTTGCCGTCAAGGCTCCTGGCTTTGGCGACCGTCGTAAGGCTATGTTGCAAGACATCGCTATCTTGACCGGTGGTCAGGTTATCTCTGAAGAGGTAGGCCTAAAGCTAGAAAACACCGACCTATCCATGCTGGGACGCGCTCGCAAGATCGTTGTTACCAAGGACGAGACCACAATCGTTGAGGGCTCTGGAGACAAGGACCAGATTGCTGGCCGAGTCGAGCAGATCCGTCGCGAAATCGAAGCCACTGACTCTGACTACGACCGCGAGAAGCTACAGGAGCGTCTAGCCAAGCTTTCCGGTGGAGTTGCAGTTATCAAGGCTGGAGCCGCAACCGAGGTTGAGCTAAAAGAGCGCAAGCACCGGATCGAAGATGCAGTTCGTAACGCCAAGGCTGCTGTTGAAGAAGGAATTGTGGCTGGTGGTGGCGTTGCGCTGCTACAGGCTGGCAAGACTGCATTCAGCAAGCTAAAGCTCACAGGCGACGAGGCAACCGGAGCGAACATCGTTCGCGTTGCAATCTCTGCTCCTTTGAAGCAGATTGCGATCAACGCGGGACTTGAGCCAGGCGTTGTTGCGGACAAGGTTGAAAACCTACCTTCTGGACACGGCCTAAACGCCGCAACCGGAGAGTATGTTGACATGCTTGCCGCTGGGATCAATGACCCAGTTAAGGTAACTCGTTCAGCATTGCAAAATGCTGCATCGATTGCTGGCTTGTTCCTAACTACCGAAGCGGTAGTTGCTGAGAAGCCAGAGCCTGCTACTCCTGCAATGCCACAAGGTGGCGGCGAAGGAATGGGCTTCTAACCCAAAAACAACCTTTGGTTGGCGTACTCAATTTCCCGGTACTGATTAGCGGCGAAAGAAAGAGCAACACCAATCTCGGATAGCTGAGTATCAACTGCGCCTGCAGTGGTTCGCCAGCGATTAGCCAAAGCTTGAAATGATTCAGCTGCGGCTCCTCGCCACGAACCCTGCAGGCTTTGCAGTTGGTTGTGTAGAGAAGAAACCTCCGCCTGAACCCTAGAAATCGTTGCATTGATCTGACCGGTGGCAGCGAGCACCTGCTCGCTATCTACTTGGAATTGCGCCATTTTGACCCTTTCTTAGGGCCCTAGACTATGCAGAAATCACAGCAGATATGTCCTGGCAAGACAAGTTGTGTAAAAGTTGCTAGACCCAGTTGTGTCTGGCAGGTAGCTTTATCCGGAAGGTGGCTCCACCCTGCGGGGTTTCTCGAACCTCAATGCGGCCTTTGTGTAACAGCACGATTTCTTTCACGATTGCAAGCCCAAGACCAGTTCCACCGGTCTCGCGGTTTCTAGAGTTATCTGCTCGGTAGAAGCGTTCAAAGATCTTGTCTCTAAGTTGCTTTGGAATACCCTCGCCGTGGTCAATCACCTCGATGATCACTTCATCCTCAGTTTTTTGACCAATACCAACTTCAATAGAAGCCTTATTGGAGCTAAAGCGCTTGGCGTTTTCAATGAGGTTCACTAGAACCTGTCGAATCTGACTCTCGTTAATCTCCGCAAAAATCTTTTCATCCTTAGCTAACTTAGCTCCGCTAAGTGTCAGTACCGAAATGCTAAGTTTCTTGTCTGTAGCAGAACTACTCTTAATAACCGACTGCACTAGCTCAATCATGTCTACCTTGCTTGCATCAAGCTGCTGGTTCTCATCTAATCGTGCCAAGGTCAATAGCGACTCCACTAGCGAAGACATTCGAATTGCCTCAGATTCGATGCGTTGCATCGCCTCTTGAACCTCTGATTTTTTCTTGAGAGCTCCTTTTCGGTATAGCTCGGCATAACCACGAACTGACACCAAGGGAGTTCGAAGTTCGTGGGAAGCATCAGCAACGAACCGGCGCATCTGGCCCAAGGTCTTGTTTCTTGATGAAACCGAATCCTCGAGTGAATCGAGCATGGTGTTCAGGCTTCGATTCAGTCGTGCAATTTCAGTTTTGCCTGGACGCTCAATGAGTCTTTGAGAAAGGTCCCCAGAGGCAACGAGCTTGGCTGTCCGCTCAACTTCTCGCAGCGGTCTAAGAGCCTGGGCGATAGTGAGCCAGATACTCAGACCGCTTAGGCCCAGTAGCAGGAAACCAAAACCCCCACCGATAGCCCGGTATTGGCGCAGAAGTTCAAGGTTGGTGCTGTTTGGCAGGGCTACGGCAACTGAGCCATCAAAGTCCCTAAAGGGCTGGGCTACCACTCGCCAGCTGTCGCGTTCGTCAATGGTCACATCCCCCAAGGTGCCATTCTCATCTAAGTCAAAGGGCACTCCAGCGGTTCGGAACACGGTATCCAAATCCAGCACCTCAAGATCGGGAAGCTCTAGGTCAGAAGCATCCGAGGCCATGATGCGATAAATCGTCTCACCCCGAGCGTCAAGAACAGAAATCAAATAATCACTTGGCAGCCTCGGTAGCGTCAGCCTCTTGGCTTCTAGTCGAGACTGAATCTGGGCGGGGTCTTGCTGGGCAAGAATTGATGCTGTCGCAGATAGTAGGTTATCGGTATTTTGCTGCAGGTAGGCTCTCAAAACTGAGACAGTTCCAAAACTTGAAACGAGAAGTAGCAGTCCAATGATTGCAACGGATAGGCCGGTGAGCTTACTTCTTAGAGATACTTTTTCCCAGGCAGTAGCAAGCTTTGATGGCATTAGTCATTTTTCTTATAGATGTAGCCAACGCCGCGTTTTGTTTGGATCAGCGATCTTGAGCTTATTGGATCTATCTTCTTGCGAAGGTAGGAAACGTAAGATTCAACAATTCCCATGTCGCCGTTGAAGTCATACTCCCAAACGTGATCAAGAATCTGCGCTTTGGTTAAGACGCGATCAGCGTTCATAACAAGGAAACGAAGCAACTTGTATTCGGTTGGAGAAAGATCAACAAGTGTTCCTTCAACACTGACCTCATGAGCATCTTGGTTTATTACAACTGGACCGGCGTCGATAACGGCAGGTTCTGCATCGGAGGCTTTGGTTCGCCTAAGAATTGCTTGAATTCTTGCAACTACTTCGTCGAGGCTAAATGGCTTGGTGAGATAGTCATCACCACCAACGGTTAATCCGGTGATCTTGTCTTCAACCTCATCGCGTGCGGTTAGAAAAAGAATTGGTGCTTGAATTCCGGCTGAGCGCAGTTTCTTGGTAACACTAAAGCCGTTCATGTCTGGAAGCATTACATCCAGCAAGATGATGTCTGGTTCTGACTCGGTAACTGCCGCTACAGCAGCCGTGCCATTGGCAGCGGTTTGAATCTCGAAGCCGGCAAATCGCAGGCTGGTGGTAAGCAAGTCCCTGATGTTTGGTTCGTCGTCGACTATTAGAACTCGAGTTTTTGTCATGGTTCAAGTGTCTCAGTTTTGCCTGAAAGAAACCTGAGAGTTAGTTGAGTGCCCTAGATGCTTGATACATCAAGGATTTTGTAGCTATAGCCCTGCTCGGCAAGGAAGCGCTGGCGGTTTTGAGCAAAGTCTTGATCCACTGTGTCCCTGGCAATCAGGGTGTAAAACGACGCTGTTCGGCCATCGGCCTTGGGGCGAAGCAGCCTTCCCAGTCGCTGGGCTTCTTCTTGCCTGGACCCATAGGACCCAGAGATTTGAATCGCTACCGAGGCTTCCGGAAGGTCAACCGAGAAGTTAGCCACCTTGGAAACTACCAGGGTGGGCTCTGATCCTTCCCGGAATGCTTGGAACAGACGCTCTCTTTCATTGACTGGAGTTTCACCAGTGATTTTAGGAACACCGAGTAAGTTTGCCACCTCGTCTATTTGATCTAAGTACTGACCAATGATTAGCGTCGGTTCACCATTATGTCGCTGCAGAAGTTTCTGGATCACAGGAATCTTAACTTTCGATGTTGCAGCCAATCGATAGCGCTCATCCTGTTCGGCAATTGCGTAGTTCAATCTTTCATCTTCTGGAAGATCAACTCGAATTTCAAAACATTCTGCTGGTGCGATGTATCCTTCGGATTCAATTTCTTTCCAAGGTGCATCAAAGCGCTTTGGTCCAATCAAAGAAAAGACGTCGCCTTCTTTTCCATCTTCTCGAACTAGCGTTGCGGTAAGTCCTAATCTTCGTCTTGCTTGCAAGTCTGCTGTCATCTTGAAAATCGGAGCTGGAAGTAAATGAACCTCATCGTAAATCACCAGACCCCAATCTTTGGCGTTTAGTAACTCGAGGTGGGCATACTCACCTTTACGTTTTGCGGTGAGAATTTGATAACTCGCAATCGTAACTGGCTTTACTTGTTTGACAGAACCCGAGTATTCGCCGATTTCTTCTTCGGTGAGTGTTGTGCGCTTTAGTAGTTCTGCTCGCCACTGCCTGGCGGCAACGGTGTTGGTGACCAGAATCAAAGTGTTGGTTTTTGCTCTGGCCATAGCTGCTGCTCCGACGATGGTTTTACCCGCACCGCAGGGCAACACCACAACACCTGATCCACCGTCCCAGAACTTGCTAACTGCGTTGCTCTGGTAGTCACGGATTGCCCAGCCGTTTTCGGCAAGAGCAATCTCGTGCGGGGTGCCGGGGGTGTATCCAGCCAAATCTTCGGCCGGCCACCCCAGCTTTAGAAGCTCTTGCTTGAGAGCCCCTCTGGCAAAGGGAAGAACCTCAAAGGTGTCCTCGGAAAGCCTAGACCCCAGTAATGCGGCTATTTTTGACCCTCTGGAAGCCTCCAGCAAGATAGCCGGGGAGGAGCAGGTGAGAAGCAGTTGCCCTTCAGCATCCCTTCGAATCACCAGTTTTCCGTAGCGATCCATGGTTTCTTGAATATCCACTCGAACCGAGGAGGGAATAGCGAATTTGGCGTACTTATCTAGCACCCCAAGGACATAGTCACTGTCGTGGCCTGCGGCCCGAGCGTTCCATAAACCAAGCTTGGTGATTCGGTAGGTGTGAATGTGCTCTGGAGCTCGCTCCAATTCAGCAAAGATTGCTAGATCATGGCGGGCGTCTGATGCCGCTGGGTGGTTTACCTCTAGTAGTGCTGTTTTATCACTTTGAACAATTAGCGGCCCTTCGCTCATGGCTAGCCAATCACAATCGAAGTAATTGCGGACACCGGAAGGGTTCTTTCGATATCAGCCTTGCGGTCTCTGGCTCGCAATCTGCCATTTGCTAAACCAATAGGCTCTAGGACAAAGTTCATAACTTTACCGTTGGCGTTGATTTCAACAAGCAAGATACTTTTTGAGGCCAAGGCTAGTTGAATCTTTCGATCAACATCTGATTCTGGAGCTTGGTCTGATATTTCAAGATCTTGTTTTCTAAGTCTTATTAGTTGGTCTTGAAACAATGCAGTGTGTGAACTATTTTTGTGAATAGCCGATGGCGCAATTACCTTCCCGCTTTCATCCACTCGAATAGCTAGGTAGCCAATTTCTCTAAGCTCGTGATACAAACTCTCGGGTTCAAGCGATGAAACAATTGCACCCTCAGATTTTCTAAGGCCGAAGGTTTTCAATTTGGAATCCATAAGAATTTGAGTGGCTAACAACTCATCTGTTGAAACCAAAATTGATCCAGTATTGTTAGCTGAAATCTTTAGCCGGCCAAACCTCGATGCAGTTTCAGAAATGAGGTAGTCAACCGGTTGCGGCAGGATCGCCCCCGAGAGCTTTTCCAAAAGAGCTCTAATCTGTTTCTCGGTTAGCCCCTCTTCCAGCCCACAACTAATGCTCAGCGGAGAAATCCGATACCCGGTGGCTAGCCCAATGTTTTCGGTGTCCGTGAACTTGCGAAGCTCAATCTCGATTGAGCTAGCTAGCGGCCCTGGGGCAATAATGGACAGGTCTGCCTGAACAATAATGCGCTCCTGCTGAGCCGGGAGCCTTTGTTCTAGGGCCTTGGTAGCAACCGCCACCTTGCCAGCTAGAACGCTTGCAAGCCAGCTCGCGGCGAAGCCTTTGACTGACAAGCCAAGGGCATCGGCAAGCTCAGCAACCCGGCCGATTCGAGATTGGGCTGAAGAGTTCACTAACGGGAAGCTCGATCCCACCAGCTCGTTCAGCGACTTAGTTGGATTCTGGGAGAGCTGAAGCCCTAGCTCTTTTGATCCGGACGCTCCCACGATAGCCAGCCAGGCGTTTACCAAGATTTGCCAGCGGGTTTTGGGATCTGAGCTGATCCAGTTATCTGCCAGGTCTGTTGGATGGAAGCGTTTTTCCGAAATTGCTACAACCCCAGAAACTTTTGCCAGCTCAAGAATTGCTTTTACGTACTCTTTGGATTTTCCCAGGTGGCTAGAGAGCCGCTTGACATCAGGTAGACCCATCGAGCCCTTAGATACTTCTCGAACAAAATGTTGATCGAGGCTGAAAATCAATTCGGTAATTGACTGCATGGCTTCAAAGGCATGGATGCCGCAATCTCTATCGATTGATTCTTGATCGGGGGCTTTGATTGGCTCGGTCACCACACGCAGTGATGCAGTTCTTGGATTTTCTCTTAGGCGCTCGGCGAGCCAGTCGTAAACCACTGGCTCTTGGGAACTCCAAACCAGAAGGTCACTCGCTAAAAAACTAACCTGCTCTTTGGATACTTTTTCTTGGGCTAGCAGTGACCGCAGTGAACTGATCTCTGAATTTGAAAGACTTGAAACAAGTAGTGCTTGTGATTTTGGAGTGAGGACTGCTTGGGCCAGATCAAAGAAATCTTTGAACTCCGAAAGGGATAGTGATCGCTCGTGAACCAAAATACTCAGGGCCGAGTCCTCTGCGCTTCTCAAGGCCAGAGCTAACCGGTATAGATCACTCACTGCTTGTTTTCGCGCCCTTTCCGTCTAACTGAAAGAAACAACAGGACTAGAACAAGCACGAACCCAATGGGCAGCGCTATAAGAGGTATCTGAGCAAAAAGGGCCAGATTAGTGCTCTCTCCAAAGAAGCTTCGGACCAGGGTAATGACTATAGATAGTAGAGAAAGGCCAATAATCCCAGCTCCCATGTAAGCAAGGACAGTCTCCAGCCGGGAAGGTCCCGAAGGCTTGGATTTAGTCATCCTTCTAGGATACCCCCGAAGGCGGGGCATTGTTCGGGCAGTAGTTTTTATAGGGTCGCCCTTGGTAAAATGAGAAACCCTGAGAAAGAGGTAGTCATGCCAACCGGCAAAGTGAAATTCTTCGATGAAGAAAAAGGCTTCGGTTTCATCGCATCCGATGAAGGCCAGGAGGTCTTTTTGCACATCAGCGCACTCCTAGACGGAGTGACTCAGGTAACCCCTGGCACCAGGGTTGAATTCGGCATTGTCGACGGCAAAAAAGGAGCCCAGGCGCTTTCCGTTCGCGTTCTCGAGGCGCCACCATCACTGATGAAGATGTCTAGAAAGCCTGCCGACGAGATGTCGGTCATCGTTGAGGACCTGATCCGTTTGCTAGACAACATCAGTGGCGGACTAAAGCGCGGCAAGCAGCCAGAAACTGCCCAGAGCCAAAAAATCGCAACCTTGCTTCGCAAGCTCGCCGACGAGCTAGATGCTTAAGCTACTAAAAAAGCCCCAGCATAAATCTTTAGCAGAAAAGGCAGCCAACGAAACTGCTCCCGCGAATGGGGTTGGCAAGTTTCTTGGCACCTCTACCGAAGATAAAGACACCACCAACTACCGATTTGAATCCAAGCTCACAGGATATGTCGGCTGGGAGTGGAATGTAGTTGTCTTCCAAGCCAAAAAATCAGATGCTGCAACTGTGTCTGAAGTTGTTTTGCTTCCAGGCAAAGAGTCGGTTGTGGCCCCAAGCTGGGTGCCCTGGGCAGAGCGACGAGCTGAGATCGAAAAGAATAAGTCCGAAGAGCTAGCGGTTCCGGACCTTGAGGTAACCGTAGATTCCGAGCCCGATACCAAAGACGCAGGTAAGCGCCCACCAATCGGGAAGCGGCTGCGAAAGCGTCTGGCCAAAAAGAAGGATAAGAAGTAAAGCAACTGCCCAAATTGCGGTGAAGATGATTACCGCTAATGGAGCATTAGTTTCAATAGGTTCTGGATCGGGCTTGCGATCTTGCTCCTTGACTCGAAACCTAATCACGCTAGCCTCTCTAAAACAAAATCAATACACGCTGTCAACGACTCAACATCAGCTTGGTCGGTACCAACGAATGTAGCAATACGAAGCTGATTTTTTCCCATTCCGCGGTACGGGTCCACGTCGACAATTCCATTTGCTCGAAGCACTCGAATCAGCTCAATCGAGTCCACACCCGAGTCAAATTCCAAAGTTACAACTACCTGAGAGCGGTGATCTGGGTTTACAACGAAAGGGCTCGCCACACCAGATGCCTCGGCCCAGTCGTAGAGCACTTTCGAGCTCGATCGGGTCTTGGCGTCTGCCCACTTCAAACCACCGGAGGCGTTAATCCATTTGACTTGCTCGTTGAGCAAGAAAAGCGTCGCTAAGGCTGGGGTATTGAGGGTCTGATTCAGTCTTGAATTAGTGATTGCACTGGTGAGAGACAAAAACTCTGGAATGTATCGACCAGATTTAGCTATCTTCTCGGCTCTGGCTACCGCCCTCGGGGATAGCAAAGCCAACCAGATGCCGCCGTCAGCGCCAAAGTTTTTCTGTGGGGAAAAGTAGTAAACGTCGGTTTTGTTGGCATCAAAGTCCATACCTCCGGCGGCCGATGTGGCATCGGTTAGAAACAAGGCCTCGCTGTCCACGCCAACCAGCCTTTCGACTGGGGTAACCACCCCAGTGGAGGTCTCGTTTTGCGGGTATACATATGTACTGGTTAAAGAAGTAGCAACAAATTCTGACCTGGAGCCAGGTTCGCCTTTTTGAACCGTAAGTGCGCCTAGAAAAGGAGCCTCCAGGGACCTGGCAAATTTGGAACTGAATTCTCCGTGGACCAAGGCCTGGGAATCACCCTCCGCCAGCGAGTAAGCGGCCATATCCCAAAAAGCCGTTGAGCCACCGTTTCCAAGGGCTATCTCGTAACCTGCTGGTGCCCGAAATAGCTCAAGTAGGCCATTTTGGACCTCGGCGACCAGGTTCTTGATGGGAGCCTGGCGGTGCGAGGTGCCCATAAGGCGAGAACCATTTGAGCCCAATGCCGCCATCTGCTCCGGTCTAAGCCTGGACGGACCACAACCAAAACGCCCGTCTTTAGGCAGTAGTTGGCTAGGAATCAGGATCTCTGGCATGGAAATAGCTTAGTAGTCTGCGAGTTTGCCCAGAACGGGCGTAGTTTTTGAGCCCTCGTTGCTCATCGGGTAGACTTGCCCAGCTAGCGAAATCAACCTATTTCGATAGTCGGATCTGAGATGCTTTGAGCCTGAAATCAGATCTTTAGAACTAATAGTTTCGATTCAGGATTGATTTCTTGGTGGAAGTCTCTAGAGCAACGCGGAGGTAGCATCTTTGGCCAGTAATGGTTCAGGCAAGCACAGAGCAGACGTTGAAATAAACGTCTTGGAATCTTTCGAGATTCGCTCCAGACGCTCGGTGCGCGAGGCGGAGAAAGCGAAGCTAGCCAAGACTTCTAGACGCGCTCGCAAAGCCGTGCTTCGCATGGAGGCAAAAGCCCTTAGGCGCGAACGCCAGCTGCAAAAGCCCCTGAGCAAAGTCTCGGCCCAGGGCAGGTTACGTAACAATCAAACTTTCAGAACAGCCGTAACCATGCTTACCGCATCGGGTTTGCTGGCGACCTCGGCTTTGCCGGCCTATGCCTATGACCCAGAGGTTGCGGCCATGGCTAGGTTCACGACCACCAACCCCGAAGACATTATTCAGACCGAGGGCACCCAGGACCTAACCGTGGCTGCTGCCAATACCGTGGAGTTTGTCAGAGGTGAGTACGCTTCCGAAAGCGCAGCGCAAGTGCTTCGCCAGCAGACCATTAGTAACTACCGGGCATACAACGGACCAAGCGCCGCTGACTATGTCAAGAACCCTCCCTTTAGCTCTGTCAGCGCTGAGAAGGTTTTGCAGGTTGCATCCCAGTACGTAGGAACGCCATACATCTTCGGTGGGTCTAATCCACGAGGCTTTGACTGCTCAGGATATGTGATGTTTGTCTTTGCTCAGTTCGGTGTTGAGCTTCGTCACAGTGTGACAGCCCAGTCCAGAGTCGGCATCATTGTCTCGCCAGAAGATGCCAGACCCGGAGACGTGGTTATCTTCAACGATCACAGCCACAATGGAATCTACGCTGGAAATGGACAGTTCTACCACGCTCCTCAGCCAGGCGATCGAGTCAAGCTGGCTCCAATTTTTGACCCTAGGCACTATTTCATTCGGCTAGGCACCACCACCTAAAACACAGCCTGGCTTTTTGATACTTATAGTTTTTGTTTGGGCTAACCTATAGCTAGTTAGAAATTGTCATCTAATTGAAGGGCTAGGGGTTTTGATGAAGAGCATGCTTCCCAAGTACTGCTTCCAATCTCGGCAACCCGAGCCCATCGGTTCGATACCGGGCAAGTAAATCGCGTCGTCATTTATGACGGCGCTTTTTTTGTGCCTAGGCAATCAAGCTAACTAACCGAACGCCCACAATCCGTGTGGGTCAATTCGAAAGGAACTTGAATGAGAACTTTGGTACTAAACGCAGGCTATGAGCCCCTTGCTGTGGTGAGCTTCAAGCGAGCCATTATTTTGGTGCTAAACCAAAAAGCCACCGTCTTGGCCCAGGCGGGAAATCACCTAGTAAGAAGTGCAACCTCGGAATACAAGCTGCCCTCGGTAATCTTGCTTTCTCGCTACGTCCGCATTCCAGGCTCTCGGGTAATTCCGGTGTCTCGAAGAGGCGTGCTTCGAAGAGATGCTCATCGCTGCGCCTACTGTCAGCGCTCGGCTTCAACTGTTGATCACGTTCAGCCCAGATCCAAAGGCGGGGACGACTCTTGGGAAAACCTTGTTGCCTGCTGCCTAAGGTGCAACAACAAAAAGGGTGATCGCACCCTGGCTGAAATGGGTTGGACTCTAGAATTCAAACCTCGGATGCCGGCTGGCACAATCTGGATGGTGCGGGGTACGGAAAGATTCGAACCGGAGTGGGATCAGTACTTAGCTTTTGCCGCCGCTGCCTAAAGTGACCCCGAGAAGAATCGAACTTCCGCACAAGGTTTAGGAAACCTCTGCTCTATCCACTGAGCTACGGGGCCAGAACTATCAAAGATACCTCAACACAAGCCGAGGTAGCCAAGAATCAAGGCTCCCCAAAGTTAGTCTTGACTCATGACCGATTTTCTAGACACTCAAGATCATCAGTCTGCGCCTACGCGCGAACAGTGGTTTTTAGAAATCAATCAAATTGGTGGCACTGATCCACTAAGTCACTTCAAAGACAACAGCTACGGTCAAGTAAATCTCGAGAAAGCTCACCCTGGAGGCTTGGCTCAGTTTGTAACTGGCAGACCAACCCTGCTTTCTAACCTGATTCGCGACTCTTTATCTTTCTCCAGGGCCTATTCCGCGGCTAATCGAATCAAGCACAAGCAGGACGCGCTAGCGGAGCAATTTGGTATCGAGAGTCTCTACCTGGCAAGTGGGCTAGTGGACTTGCGGTCCGACGGCCATGAGCTTCGGATGCCCATCTTGCTTTGGCCGGTAAACCTTCTTACTAAGCAAGATGATTTTGAACTCAGTCTTTCCAGAAAGGCCATCGTTAATCCTGCGTTGGCTCCAGCGCTTCTAAGGCACTACGGGGTAAAGCTAAACGCTGAAGATTTGCTAGCTATGGTCCAGGTCGGATCAGACCCGATTCCAGTTAGAGTGCTGGATCACATTTCTTCGCTCGCGGATGAGTCAGCAAATCTTGAGTTCAGCAGAGTGCTGGCTATCGGGAACTTCTCCTCAGCAGCTAGTGATTTAGCATCCGACTTTCAAGATCTTGAGCACCCGGTCACAAGTCTCTTTCTAACCGAACTGGATTCCAACGCTGAGTCTTTTGAGCAGGGCATCGCAGATCCAATAGCGGTAACAGATTCGGACAGCACTCAAACCAGGATCGTTTCCAGAGCCCTTGCCGGAACAAGCTTTGCGGTTGAGACCTTGCCGGGGTGTGGCTATACGCAAACTGTTGTACTTCTTACTAGTGCACTTGCCCACCAGGGCAAAAGAGTTTTGGTCTTGGCACCCAGACGACAGACTCTGGATGAGCTAGCTACCAGATTTGCCCAAGTTGGATTGCCCGGTCTTGGAATCAGAGCTAGCTCCACTTGGCTAGATATGATCAGTGCAATCTCTCGTAACGAGAAGGCGCAACCCGTGAACTACTCAGAACTTGCCGCGCGTCGCGACAGTGCCAGAGAAGAAGTGGCTAACTATTTCGCCGACTTTGAGAAAGTAGACGGCGAGCTAGGAGTCAGCATCGAGCAGGCTCTCGAGGAGCTAGCTCGGTTGTCTGGCTCTCCTAGGGCACCATTCAACGAGGCCAGAATTGATGCCGACCAGCTCGGTCGCCACCGCGACCTAACCTTCGCAGGAACCCTGCTTAGCCAAGCCCAAGAGCTTGGAATGTTTGAGGTTGGCCCCAGCGACTCTGCTTGGTTTATGGCCAAATTCGAAAACCCGCTGGATGTTCCAAGCAAGCTGCAACTGGCCAAATCGCTTTATGAAAACACGTTCCAGGAACTTTCTGGCCAGCTTGCCGAGTTCACCAAGACCGTCGAGTTCAAACCGGCCGTGAGCGTTGATGACTGGGTGAATTACCTTGAGCTATTTGTTGGAATTCGGGAAACCCTGGACAAGTTCAAGCCAGAGGTATTTGATCGCCCGCTCACTGAGTTGATCTTGGCTACCGCACCAAGAAAAGACAAGTCGGTTATGTCTGGCGCGAATCGTAGCCGCCTGAAAAAACTTGCCAAGGAATACCTTCGCCCAGGACTTCATGTATCGGACATGCACCAATCGCTCAAGGCAATTCAATTACAGCGCGATGCCTGGGGAAAATACTGCCTAGTTGCCAAACCGCCGCAGGTTCCACTGGGTATCAAGGAAGCCCAGCAGGCACTGAACTTATTTGTTAGTCAACTCGGTGAGCTGCAAGCACTGCTGAGTGATGTGACGCTGAGTGCGCCGCTAATATCACTGCCACTTACCGAGCTAACCAAAACCCTTCGTTCGCTTTCGGAAGATACCAAGATATTGGATAACTACGACGAGCGCTCGATGACCACCCAGCGACTTGAGGAAGCAGGACTTGGCCCACTGGCTGTCGAGCTAGCTAATCTACACACCAGCAAAGAAGACCTACCGGCTGAACTGGAATTAGCTTGGTGGAAATCGGCTCTTGAAACACTGCTTGAAAGATCAGGCAGGTCTCTAGCTTCCGACAGCGATGAGATCGTGCAAATTGAGAAACGATTTGCTGCCGCCGAGACCGAATTGATAGCTGCCGGATCTAAAACCGTGGCCTACGGCCTTTCGGGAAAGTGGAAGCAGGCTTTGGAAAATCACCCTTCGGAGGCCCAGACCCTGAAGGAACTTCTAAAGCTCAAGCGCGCGGTTATCTCCGAAGTGAGTCAACTGGCTCCCAACATTTACCAAGCGTTGGTTCCAGTGGTTTTGGCTTCTCCTTACGAGATCCCAAGAACCTTGGCTAAGGGCGAAAGATTCGATGTCACCTTGGTACTTGATGGTGCCGGGTCTTCCATCGCCGAAAACTACGCTGGGCTAGTTCGATCTAATCAGGTGGTGGTTTTTGGCGATGACGTAATCGCCGCAGCTACCGGTTTCAACATCGAGTGCCTACCCCAAGAGGACCAGGCCTCTCGCTTGCCAGAGTCCATATTTACCGCCGCCCGGAGGTCGCTGCCTCTCGAGGTTTTGAGAAGGAGCTATCGCACCTCAGGTCAAGCGTTGGGCGATTACATCAACAAAGAGTTCTATCAAGACCGCATTATCTTTGAGCCAACCGCGGCTAGCTACTTTGGCCAAAGCAACGTAAAGTTTGAGCGCGTTGCGGCAGGGAACTCAGATCAGCCCGAGAGCTTGGATCAAGAGCTGTCGATGGTGATTCAGGCAGTAATGAGTCACGCCACTTACACACCGCAGGATTCTCTACTGGTAGCAACAGCTAGCCCTAAGCACGCTGAACGCTTGGAGACCGCGCTTAGGACTACTAGGAAAACCAGGGCTGATCTGAATCCATTTTTTGAAAGTCACGGCCGGGAAAAATTCGAGATTACTACTATCCAAGAGCTAGCTCATCGGGTTGCCGATCGCATCATCTTTAGCCTTGGGTTTGGTAAGGACCTAACGGGCCAAGCGCCAAAGCTACTTGGCCAGCTTTCTGATTCAAACGGCAAGAGGTATCTTGCCAACTTGCTGGTCTCTGCCAGAAAACAAATGACCATTGTGAGTGCCTTGGATAACCAGGACCTGCTCGCTAAGGCTAATCCTGGCGTTGAGATGTTTAGCGATCTTGTGCATGAGCTTGGAAGAGTCCACCCAATCAAGATTGAGGCAGATCTAAACCCGATGATTGCTGACCTTGCGATTCGGTTGACCAAGCTCGGGGTTACCACCAGAACCAACTTCTCGACAAGGATCAAGCTAGTGGCTTCGGTTGGGGACAAGGCCGCAATTGTTGAGCCGGACTGGGGCATCCTTGGCTACAACCTTTCAGAGCGCTACCGACTTCGACCAGCACTTTTGGAAGCAATGGGCTGGATCTATTTGAGGGTTCCAAGCTTTGAGTTGTTTGCAGACCCCGAGCAGGTAGCCAGATCGATTGCTATGAGCCTGGGTATAGAGGTAACTAAGAAAGCGCAGCCACTTTTTGAGCTCACTGAACCGGCTTTCGAGGACACTGCTTCAGCTTGGGGAGACCCCGGTGACTCTAATGATCAAAGACTTGCCGAAGACAAACCGCCGCACTGGGGTTAGTCACTAGATTTTGGTTTGCTGGAATCAGTTGGCCTAGAGTCAGTTCGATAAAAACCAGTTCCTTTAAAGCTCACACCCAGTTGGCCAAAGACCTTTCGCAATTCCCCACCGCATTTTGGACAAAGGGTTTCTGCCTCAGCATCAAAATCCTGCCACAAATCAAAGCTGTGTTCGCACTTCTTGCAGACGTAGCTGTAGGTGGGCATGGGTTCTCTCGGATTAGTGGGATTTAGCTAATTCTAACGCGCAAAGGGAATGTCTATCGTTCGAGATTGCGTTACGACCTGGCTAACCGGTTTATCGTGCGACAAGCTTGGAACCTCTGGCAAAAACTCCGCATCGTATACGAGCCCAACAGTTGGTCCCGTGTAGTGCTGAAGATATCTGTCGAAGTATCCAGCGCCTCGACCCAAGCGCTGACCCTCAAAGTCAATTGCCAAAGCGGGAACAATAATCAGATCCAACTCAGTTGGCTCAACAACTTTGCCCGTTGGCTCTCTGAAGCCAAGCTCACTTGCCGTAGTTCCAGATTCCAAGACCGCCATAACCATCTGTCCATTGGAATCAATCCTTGGGCAAGCAATTTCAATGCCTTCGGCCTTGGCTAGTTCAAGGAAGGAATCGGTTGCAGGCTCAGAACCAAAGGATAGGTAGCAGCCAATTCGCTTGAGATTTTTCTTCAATGAAAGCGCCAACAATGATTCGGCAAATTGTTCACCGGTTTTCCTGGCCAGATCATCCGTCCTGTTAGCCAAGATCTGAACCCTTAGGGCTTTCTTGGCTTCCGAGACAATCTCACTCATGCCACTAATCTAGCCATCGTGGCTCTTTCTTTTGCACTAACTCACGGCGACGTAAAACTGCGCATCGCGAAGATGAGAGACTCCAAATCCCTAGAGAAACTCATCCTTGGAAACAGAGCATGGCTTAGACCTTGGGAGGCCACCAACCCTGGAGCCCCAAACTCATTCGATGTCAGATCTCAACTTCGAGGACTAATTCGCCAATTAGACGATGAGTCAGGGATGCCATTCGTAATTGAGGTTCAAGGAGTGGTTCAAGGTCAACTAAACGTTGCCAATATTTTGTATGGCTCAGTTTCTTCTGCAGTAATTGGTTACTGGGTATCACCGGAGGTTGCTGGAAGAGGCGTGGCGCCAACATCGGTTGCACTTGTAACCGACTATTTGATGAATCAGGTGGGGTTACATCGTGTTGAGATAGACGTTAGGCCAGAAAACACTGCATCGCTACGAGTCATAGAGAAGCTGGGCTTTAGGTATGAGGGCATCAAGCAGCGCTACATTCACATCAATGGTGACTGGCGCGATCACTACATCTTTGCCCTGACTGCGGAAGAAGTTCCAGAGGGAATCTTGAATAGATTCTTAAGAAAACAAGTTCCACCCCAAAAATACCCGTGGAACTGATAAACCAACACGCCACCTCAAATCCGCGACACGCTGCACTTCCTTCCCTAACTTTGAGGTATGGATCAAAGCGCAGCACTCGGGGGATTGATGATGCTCGTCATCGCAGTCTTATGGGTCGTTGTTTTTATTCCGTCCTGGTTTCAAAACCGCGTTGATGCTGAGCGATACGCTCAGCCTTCAACGGGCTTGCGGCCCCAGGTTGAAAACACAAAGATTTCGGTGAATGCGCCGGTTGCATCAAGGCTTCGGCTTGCAACTGAACGATCTCGAAGGCTTAGAAGAACAAAAAACACGATGTCGGTTTTGGCCACCCTAACTATCCTGGGATCGGTCACATTGGCGTTTTTCGCGTTCCAAAACCCGCTACTTTTTGTAGCAATTGGGCTTGGAATGCTAGTGGGATTGTTCGCGCTGCTGGTGGCGATAAAGGCCTCTGGCGAACTAAATAAGACACTTATAAAGGTTGCTCAGTCGAAAACCGAGCTCACTGCCAGCCTTGCGAAGACCTGGAGAGAAGCCATTCTGCCCAGTATTGACGCGGAAAGTGACTCTAGAGCGTGGACTCCAAACCCACTACCCTCACCTGCGTATAAAAGTCGAATTGGTGAGCTTGAAATACCAACCGTCGCGTCCGTGACCGAAATTAGCAACTCGAGGAAGAATTTCGACACGCAAAAGCAAATAAACACAATATTGAAAAAAAGACGCGCTACAGCGTAATTTCGTGCTAAATCACTAGACTTAAATCAATCTAAACAGGAGAGCAAAAAGAGTGAACACATTTGATCGAGTAACAAAACGAGTATCAAAACGAGTAAACAAAATATTCCGCAATAACGTAAAGCCAGTTTCAAAGGCAATGGGCAACCTAGCTCAAGATATCGCCAGTGAGACTGCAGCTGAAGTGAAAGAGGTAAAGAAAATGGCAGTAGCCAAGAAGAAGACTGCAGCGAAGCGCAAGCCAGCTGCTAAGAAGACTGCAGCTAAGAAGCCAGCAGCGAAGAAGACTGCAGCGAAGCGCAAGCCAGCTGCTAAGAAGACTGCAGCTAAGAAG
>NZ_DAIMLM010000003.1:48939-100458 GCF_036721215.1 Rhodoluna sp. | reverse complement strand
CAGCAGCGAAGAAGACTGCAGCGAAGCGCAAGCCAGCTGCTAAGAAGACTGCAGCAAAGCGCAAGCCAGCTGCGAAAAAAGCAGTAGCAGCGAAGAAGCCAGCACGTCGTAAGACTGCAAAGCGTAAGGCAGCTGCAAAGTAGTAATTTCTTTCAATAGTAAAAAACCCCACTCTTCGGAGTGGGGTTTTTTATTTGTCAAAGATTTAGTAAATCTTCGTTTTGAATTTGCTTTTGGTTTTTGGAAACTACCCAGCGAACCGAAGATTCCAGGTCTGGGTATTTGAAGCGAAAGCCTGAGGCCAAAAGCTTGGTTGCGGTCATCTTTTGGCTGACAAGAAGTAGCTCTCTGGCGGCCTCGCCAATAAGCAAGTTCATGGCAAATTCAGGGACCCTGAACCAGGCCGGTCGGCCAAGCTCTTTAGCCAGGGCCCGAACCATCTGTTCGCAGGTCGCTGGCTCAGGAGCGCTTAGGTTGAATGGGCCGTGGGCGGTTGGAGTATTTATCAAATGAATGATTGCAGCAGCCTCGTCGACCAAGTTGATCCAAGCCCAGTATTGTTTTCCAGAACCCAGCGGCCCACCAACAAAGAATTTGATTAGTGGAACCAGTCTGCCAAGGGCACCGAGTTTTCGACTCATGACGAGTGTGGTGCGAGCCAGTACCACTCGGGTTCTAGCTTTGTGAGCTTCCAGCTCCCAATCGTTGGCAAGATCTGACAGAAACCCTTCGCCCTTGGGGCTGTCTTCATTTAGCCACAGGTTGCCACCTTCGCCGTAAAAGCCTGATGCCGATCCGCTAACTAGGACCTTCGGTGGGTTCTTGGCCGCGTTGATGGCAGCTACCAGGGTTTTGGTCGAGTTGATTCTCGAGTCCACTATTTCCCGCTTGTATTTTTTGGTCCAGGGGATGCGCCCGGTGGTAGCACCAGCTAGATTCACAACAGCGTCAATTGTTTCCATAACTTCTGGATCAAGTTCCAATGAAGCTGGGTTCCAGCTGATTTCATCGCTGGCTTTGGCTTTGCGGCGCACTAACTTCAATGGTTCGTGGCCGGCAGCTTTTAGTTGGCTGTATACCTCGGTTCCTACTAAACCGCTGGCTCCTGAGATTAGAACTCTCATTGTTTCCCCAGTTCGTGAATTGAAGGTTGTTAGCTCAAGACTCTCATACAATTATGGGAGAAATGTAATCGCTCCTTGGGGCCATAGAAATTGGGGTTTTTGTGCCGGAAGCATCAATGAACGTCGAGCCGTGGATTTGGTTTGTATCGGTTGGAATTATCAGCCTGGTTATCCTTTTGGACCTAATCGTTCAGATCAAAAAGCCCCACGAACCGACCTTCAAGGAATCCGCCATTCAGTACACGGTGTACTTTGGGTTGGCATTAATGTTCACACTTGTGGTGAACGAAGTCTGGGGAAGCAGATTTGGCGGAGAGTACCTGGCTGGGTACATAACCGAGTGGTCACTCTCGGTTGATAATCTCTTCGTCTTCCTAATTATTTTTACCAAGTTTAGAGTTCCAAGGCATCTGCAGAGCGAGGCTCTGCTGGTTGGAATTGTTCTGGCCCTTATCTTGCGTGGAATCTTTATCGCTTTGGGTGCAGCAGCGATTGAGAACTTCAGCTGGGTGTTTTACATCTTCGGAGCCTTCTTGCTTTACACGGCAGTGCTCTTGGTTTGGGATACCTTCAAGGAAGAGGACGAAGACAAGGTTCCGGGTGGAAAAGTCGTTGCCTTAATCAAGTCAAGGTTCCGCACCGTGGATGAGTACCACGGAACCAAGTTGACCATCATCCAAAAAGGAAAAAGATACATAACCCCACTTCTGCTCGTAATGATTACGATCGGCTTCACAGACCTCCTGTTTGCACTGGATTCAATTCCTGCCGTTTATGGCCTAACCAGCGAGCCCTACATCGTCTTCATGGCAAATGCTTTTGCCCTTCTTGGACTCAGGCAGTTGTTTTTCTTACTTAGCGGGCTCATGGAGCGGCTCAAGTATCTAGGGGTGGGCCTATCGATAATCCTTGGCTGGATTGGTGTGAAGCTTGTGATTCATGCTTTGCACAAGAACGAACTCCCGTTTATCAACGGCGGAGAGTATGTGAAGGCTGTGCCTGAAATCTCAACTGAGCTTTCCCTCGGGGTTATCATTTCCACCTTGGTTATCACAACAGTGGTGAGCTTGATTGCCACCAGCAAAGAGAAAACCACTAAGAAGAAAAAGACCTCAAAGAAATCTAGCTAGGAACCAAAAGGTCCAAATACTGGATTCCAACTTTGAATAGTTCGAGATCCGATACATCCCGCGATGTCGAATGGGTCGTTATCCAGTAATTTTGCAAGCTCTTCTGCGGATTCGCTACGAAAAATTAGCAACGCTTCAGGGGTATCCACCATTGGCCCAGAGGCTAGCAGAATGTTCTTTTCCACAAGCTCTGAAAGCCAGGCCCTATGAATAGGTCTAATTTCATCAATCTGGCTCGCGGGTGCTGTGTAAAGGTAAGTGACTGCGAAGATGGGCATTTTTCAATCCTACTTTGGCGGTTTTAGATCCAGCTAGGAAGCCACATCCTCAGTTGCCACTGATCATAAGGCACCACCAGGCCGATGTTCACCGGCAAGAAAAAGATCGAAACCAAGGTAGCCAAAACAAAGAATCCAACAACTAGACCTTTAGCCAATTTGGTGTTGCCAATTGCTCGGTAAAGAATCTGCATCACTAGAACTAGCCCGAGAATCATCCACGGCAGAAAGCTAACCGCGTAGAACTGAAAGACAGTTCTCTCTGGAATCAATAACCAAGGTAGATACAGCGCTCCTACCCCAAGTAGCACCAGGCCAATTACTCTTTCCCTAGCTTTTAGGTACCGGTAGACCAGATACAAAAGTGCCGCGGTTGCAAAAACCCAAATCAAAGGATTACCCAAAGCGGTGATTGCCGAAGAGCAAGTCTCAGATTCGCAGCCCATTTGCCCAGCCGAGAATGTCTCGTAGAAAAAAGCAGTTGGGCGAAGCCCCAATAGCCAAGTAATCGGGTGAGATTGGTAAGAGTGATCTTCTGACAAATTGACGTGGAAGCTATAAATGACTTCGTGATAATTCCATAGCGATTGAGCCCAGCTAGGCAGAGCTCCAAAAATACCCGGCAAAAAGTTATCTTCTGCCCAATTTCTTGAGTAACCTCCCGAGGAGTTAATCCAACCCAACCAACTTGCAAGGTAGGTAGCCACCGCAACTGGAACAAGGTTTAGAAAAGAAATTACCCCTTGAGCTAAAAGTCCACTTCGAAACCAGGACTTTTCTCCAGAAACCCTGCGAAGTAGTAATTCCGAAAAAACCACATACAAACCAATCGCTGCCAAAAGATAAAGACCAGACCACTTGATGGCGCTAGCGGCCCCAAGAGCCACTCCAGCTAGCACTAGCCAGGGCCTAAACCAGAGCAGAGTGGTTTTGCCTTGCTGGATGGTGTAGCCAATTCTGAGTCTTGACTGCTTGTTATCGATTAGGAAAAACAAGAAACCTAGCAGGAGGAAAAAAGTAAGCGGGGCATCTAGTAGCGCTGTACGAGACATGGTGATCGCCATGCCATCTATCGCCAGCAAGAAGCCCGCTGCTAGGGCAAGCTTGGTTGAACGAAAAAGCTTGTATGCAACGAGCATTAATAGGGCAACGGTTGCTATGCCCAATAGGGCAGTGGAGATTCGCCAGCCAACTGCGTTATCAGGCCCAAATAGCCACATTCCAGAGGCGATCAACCACTTGCCAAAAGGAGGGTGCACCACAAAAGCCGGATCAGTTAGGTACGAGTAGAAGTCACCAGATTCGAAGACCGCGTTGGCACCTTCAGGCCAGTTCTTCTCGTGGCCCTCTCGCGAAAGCGATAGTGCGTCTTTTACGTAATAGGTTTCGTCGAATACCAGCTTTTGAGGGAAGCCTAAGTTCCAAAGCCTGGTGGCCGAAGCGATTGCGAGCACAAAAACGAAACCAAGGTAATCCAAGACCTTTTTGTTTCCCCGCAACTTCGTCATACGCCCATGCTAATCAAGACCGCGCCTTGGCATCTGACACAATGAAGTGGTGCTTATTCTGGCTGGAACACCCATTGGAAACATAGGAGACGCCTCGGCTAGGCTCCTTGTTACTTTGCAGCAGGCACAGGTGATTGCCGCCGAGGACACCAGGAGCTTGCTAAAGCTAGCCAATCACCTTGGCATAAAACTAAATGCAGAACTAATCAGCCTGAACGAACAAAACGAATTACAAAAACTAGATCGCTTGGTTGAAATTGCTTCAACAGGAAATCTAGTTTTGGTGAGCGATGCGGGAATGCCAACAATTAGTGACCCCGGCTTTGCGCTGGTTCGTGCCTGCAGTGAACAGGGTGTTGAAATACAAGTTGTACCAGGACCGTCTTCTGTTATCGCCGCACTTGCTGTTTCAGGGCTTTCCACCGACCGTTTTAGTTTCGAGGGATTCATCCCAAGAAAATCTGGTGAGAGGAAAAAGTACTTTCAAAAATTAGTTTCAGAGACAAGGACCATGATCTTCTTTGAATCGCCTCACCGCATCACCGAATCCCTAGAAGATGCCGAAGCAGTCTTTGGTGGCGATAGAAAAGCATCATTGTCTAGAGAGCTAACTAAAAAGTTTGAGGAGACTCTTAGGGGCACCTTGGCAGAACTAGCCGATCTTGCCAAAGATCTAAAAGGTGAGATGGTGCTAGTTGTTGCTGGGGCAGAGCAAACCCAGATAGCGCCAGAAGGCTTGGTCGATAAGGTCCTGGAGCTACGTTTGCAAGGAAGTTCACTAAAGGACGCCGCTAGAGCTGTTGCTACTGAATACGGAGCTTCGACATCCGAGCTTTACGACCTAGCTCTCAAGAGCAAGCCTTGAAGTTCGCCCCGTTAAGCTTGTAGACATGTCCAGTGTGAGCCCAGAGGGTAAAGCGTTTTTTGTTACGACCCCGATTTTTTACGTCAATGACGCTCCACATATCGGCCACGCTTACACCGAGGTAGCTGCCGACGTCCTGGCTCGCTGGCATCGTCAAAAAGGCAGCAATTCCTTCCTGCTAACTGGAACCGACGAACACGGTGAAAAGATCCTTCGAACCGCTACCGCCAATAACCAGACCCCTCAGGCTTGGGCGGACAAGCTAGTGCACGATTCCTGGCTACCGATGCTTGAGACCTTGGATATCAACAATCAGGACTTTATTCGAACCACCGAACCCAGGCACAAAAAGAACGTCCAGACCTTCTTACAAAACCTCTACGACAAAGGCTTTATCTACCAGGGCTCCTATGAGGGAAACTACTGTGTTGGCTGCGAAGAGTTCAAGACCGACTCAGACCTAGTTGAAGGCACTGGTGAATTTGCCAAGAAGATGGTTTGTGCAATTCATTCCAAGCCGGTTGAGAGGCTCGAAGAGACAAATTACTTTTTCAAACTGAGTCAGTTCCAGCAACCACTACTTGATTACTACCAGCAGAACCCAAAGTTCATACAGCCAGAAGCTGCCCGAAATGAAGTTATCTCATTTGTTTCAAGAGAGCTCACCGATCTTTCAATTTCAAGATCGAAAGACAAATTTGATTGGGGGATTGACATCCCTTGGGACACCGATCACGTTATCTACGTTTGGTTTGATGCACTACTGAATTACATAACCGCTATTGGTTACGGCGAAGACGAAGCCAAGCTCAATTCACTTTGGCCAGCTTCGATTCAAGTGGTAGGAAAAGACATCCTTAGATTCCACGCTGTCATTTGGCCCGCCATGCTGATGGCGGCGGAACTAAAGCCTGCCGAGAAAGTATTTGCCCACGGTTGGTTACTAGTGGGTGGCGAAAAAATGTCGAAATCCAAGCTGACCGGAATCTCTCCAACTCAGATAACTGATGTTTTTGGATCTGACGCCTTCCGTTACTACTTCATGAAGGCAATCGCTTTTGGTCAAGACGGATCCTTTTCTTGGGAAGATCTATCTGCTCGCTACCAGGCGGAGCTCGCCAATGGTTTTGGAAATCTCGCTTCAAGAGTTGTTGCAATGGTGCACCGATACTTTGATGGAGTAATTCCGGCAGCTGAATCAATAACTGACGCCGACAAAAAGATTCAAGAAACGGCAGCCAACAGCATTCGCCAAGCCGATGCCGCCATGGACGATGTTGCTATCCAGGATGCTCTGCTTGCCATTTGGGAGCTAGTGGATGGGCTCAATGTTTATCTGACCGAGCAAGAGCCTTGGATTCTTGCCAAGGATGAGGCCAACAGAGCTCGGCTCGGCACGATCTTGTATACCTCGTTAGAGGGTCTTAAGACTCTGGCTGTTGCGCTCACGCCATTTATTCCAAAGGCAACAGCCAAGCTTTGGGCCTCAATTGGTCACGAACTCGGCGATCTAGAAGCGCAGCCTTTACTTGAAGCCGCCAGCTGGAATCAGCTGGTAGCTGGCAAGAAGATCAACGAACTTGAGTCGTTGTTTCCTCGAGTTGAGCAAGAAGATCGGGACTAGTTCCTACCGTGAGCGAGCACCTAAGACAGCGTCAGCTGAAAGACGCTGACGGAACCAGACAAAAGCTAAGTTACCCAGATCTACCGGAACCACTTCTGGTTGGCACCTACGATAACCACACCCACCTGGAGATCGCCGATGGCGATCAGCCGATGAATTACCAAGACCATTTGGCTTTGGCGAATCAGGTCGGAATTCTAGGTGCGGTTCAAGTTGGCGTAACACTGGAAAGTTCCAAATGGAGCGCTGAGGTAGCTGCCACGGATCCTAGGTTGCTTGCGGCGGTGGCTATTCACCCAAACGAAGCTGCTAGGTACGAAAACAAGCAGGCTCTTGATTTGGACATCGACGGCATTGCCGCGCTAGCCAGTCAAGAAAGAGTCCGTGCAATTGGCGAAACGGGTTTGGACTTTTTTAGAACCGAATCTGAACAAGGGAAATCTTTTCAGCAGTACTCATTTGAAAGACACATTCAAATTGCTAAGGATTTTGGTCTTGCGCTACAGATTCACGACCGTGATGCGCACGAGCAAGTAGTAGCAACTCTCCAGAGAGTCGGGGCTCCTGAGAAAGTTGTCTTTCACTGCTACTCGGGAGATATCGAACTTGCGAAAATCTGTGCAGAGCACGGTTGGTACACTTCGTTTGCTGGGAACATAACCATCAAAAGAAATCAACACCTTCGAGATTCTTTTAGACACATGCCCAAAGACCTGATTCTGGTTGAGACGGATGCGCCGTTTTTGACCCCTGAGCCACTGCGTGGAAGACCAAACGCCCCGTACCTGGTTCCAATCACCGTGCGATTCATGGCCGCCGAGTTAGGCATGGATGCTAACGAGCTTTCCGGGCAGCTAGCTAAAAACAGTGTGGCCGTTTATGGATCCTGGGATAACTAGTGGTCGAACTATTAGGTGCCGGAGAAATCAGAGCGTTAGCTTCTGAATTGGATCTTCGGCCAACCAAGAAACTTGGCCAGAACTTCGTCATCGACCCAAACACCATTCGCAAAATAGTGGCCGCCTCTCAGCTAAGCCCCACAGACAAGGTCGTCGAGATCGGACCTGGTCTTGGCTCACTAACCCTTGGCTTGCTTGAGAAAGTGGACCAGTTGATAGCAATTGAGTTTGATCAGAAGCTGGCCGTTAGGCTCGCTTCGACCCTCAAGCAAAAAGCTCCCCAAAAGAGCTGCCAGATCCTTCACGCTGACGCTATGAATGTCACTCAGCTAGATTTTGAGCCCGATGCCCTGGTCGCCAACCTTCCATACAACATCTCAGTTCCGGTAATTCTTCACTTCCTAGAGAGCTTCCCATCGATTTCCAAAGTCTTAGTTTTGGTGCAGGCTGAAGTGGCCGCACGCCTGGTTGCAGGACCAGGGTCCAAAACCTACGGGTCACCGAGTGCGAAGCTAGCTTGGTACGGCAAGGCTTCGGCTGCCGGGGTAGTTTCACGCAGCATCTTCTGGCCGGTTCCAAACGTTGACTCTGCGTTGGTCTACTTCCAGAAATCCAGCACACCGCTCCCTACAACTCTTAGAGCAGAAGTGTTTAGAGTTATAGATGGAGCTTTTGCCCAGCGCAGGAAAACTCTGCGGCAGGCTCTTTCGGGTTGGGCAGGTTCCCCTGATCAAGCAGAGCAGATTCTAGTGAAGGCTGGAGTTTCTCCTCAGGCTAGAGGAGAAGAGCTGAGCATTGATGATTTTATTGAGGTGGCAAAACAAAAGTGATTTTTGAAACTGATCATCGCGCTAGTGAGCCCACACTCGTAGGCTCAGCAATTCTTTCGGGAAACCAGGGGCAAATTTTTAACATCCTAAGAGATCCAACTTCTTGGGGGCAGGCGGAAACCCCGCGAGTAGTTAATGTAATAGAGCAGTCGAAGATAGTTTTTTCATTTGATGGAGAACAAAAAGCAGTGTCTACAGTTTCGGCTTGGAGCTCAAATGTCACAGAGCTTGAGCTCGTGATGAGTGGGTCGGTGGCTAACCAAGTTGGACAAGCCCAGATCAAGTATTGGAATGAAGTTGTTGCCATTTTGCAGAAACGGCTCAATGGGCCTCCAATTGTTGTTGCCTCAAGCCCTGGCAAGGTAAACGTTTACCTTGCCGTTGGGGCATTTTTGAAAGATGGCTTTCATGATGTGGCAAGTTGCTATCAGGCTTTGAATCTTCGAGAGAAAGTCCTCGTTGAACTCACCGGTAGCTTCTCAATTGACTTTGCGGGTCCCTTTGAACAAGAGAGCCAGCTACTTGTTCCCAAAGACACAACGAATCTGGTCTATAGGGCAGGTCAGGAGCTAAAGGAACTTGGCTCAGTCATGGGTTCTGACAAGGTGTCCTTCTTGATTCACAAAAGCGTCCCGATAGCCGGGGGTATGGCTGGGGGATCAGCCGACGCCGCTGCCGCACTGGTTGCTCTAAACAGTCTCTTCGGATCAAAACTGGATGAGAAACTTCCAGAGGCTGCGGCCAAGCTTGGCTCCGATGTTCCCTTCTCCCTTATGGGAGGAACTGCTATCGGTGTTGGCAGAGGCGAAGTGCTTTCCAAGGTAGCCGACGGTCCCGCTCTGCACTGGGTCATGACACCCAACCCAACAGGGCTTTCAACTCCTCAGGTATATCGTCAGCTGGATATCATGCGAATCAACCAGGGAATAGATGTCTCAGCCCTGGAGGCTCCAGAAGTTCCTGAAGAACTGTTGGAGGCAATTGCTTCCGGAGATGTTGAGGCGATAGGGAAGTTGATGCATAACGATCTAGAGATCGCAGCTGTTGCGATGCTACCGGAACTAGCTGATACTTTACGCGCGGGTCAAAAGGCTGGATCTGTTCGCTCAATGGTTTCAGGATCTGGTCCAACTATTGCCCACCTTGCCAAAAATGCTATCCACGCTGAACAAATCGCCACACGACTAAAAGCTGCGGGTTACCCCAGCCTTGTTACTTACACTTCAAACTCCGGAACCAGGCTGGAAAACTAGTTGGCCCACCTACTTGGGGCGGAGAAGATCCGCCTTAGCTTTGCAACAACCAGAGTCTTTGAGAACCTGACAATTGGCGTGCAAGACGGTGACCGAATAGGAATTGTTGGACGCAACGGTGACGGCAAATCAACCCTGATTAAACTCTTCGCTCGAATTCAAGAACCAGACTCCGGACAAATCACCAAGCGAGGTGATGTTCGCGTTGGGCTATTGGATCAGTTCGATCAGTTTGCGCCATCAGAAACCATTTCTCATGTGGTGGTTGGAGATACCCCCGAGCACGAGTGGGCAGGAAACTCCAAGATCCGAGATATCTTCCAGGGTCTACTAAAAGACTTTGACTTTAACCAAAAAGTTTCTGAGCTATCTGGTGGTCAGCGAAGAAGAGTGGCCCTAGCTGCTTTGTTAGCCAAGGAGTGGGATATCTTGATGCTGGATGAGCCAACTAACCACCTGGACATCGAGGGAGTTGCTTGGCTGGCACAGCACCTAAAAACTCGCTGGGGCAAGGCAACAGGCGGCTTACTGGTGGTAACTCACGACCGCTGGTTCTTAGACGAGGTCTGTAATCTCACCTGGGAAGTCCACGATGGCACAGTTGAAATCTACGAAGGAGGCTACGCCGCATACATTCTGGAGCGAAACGAGCGCGCCAGATCCCAAGCTGCAAGCGAATCTCGAAGACAAAACTTGCTTCGAAAAGAGCTGGCCTGGCTAAGACGGGGAGCACCAGCCAGAACGACCAAGCCAAAGTTTCGAATCGATGCGGCCAATGAATTAATAGCCAACGAGCCACCTCCTAGAGACAGCGTGAGTCTTGCCAAGCTCGCCACTACCAGGCTCGGCAAGGATGTTCTTGATATTGAAAATTTGAGTTACGAGATTGATTCGCAGCAAATCCTAAACAACGTAACTCTTAGGTTGGGTCCGGGGGATCGAATCGGACTAGTGGGACCAAATGGCGCAGGTAAAACCACCCTGCTTCGATTGATTCTTGGAAAGCTCTCTGCTACTTCTGGAAAGGTAAAGCTAGGCAAAACTGTAGTGCCAGCAATTCTTAGCCAAGAGGTTTTGGAATTGGATGAATTTGGCGACCAGAGAATTTTTGAACTTATTGCTCGCGAGAAGAAGACCTTCACGGTAAACAAGAAAGAGGTCGGTATTTCTCAACTAATCGAGCAGCTTGGATTTACTAGCCTGCAATTACAGACTCCGGTTTCTGATTTATCGGGTGGTCAAAAAAGAAGACTTCAACTACTTCGTTTACTCTTTGGTGAACCAAACCTTTTGATTCTGGATGAGCCAACAAATGATTTGGATACCGACATGTTGGCTCAGGTGGAAGACCTACTTGATTCATGGCCGGGAACACTAATTGTTGTCAGCCACGATAGGTACCTTCTTGAGCGGGTCACCGACATGCAATACGCGCTGCTCGGTGATGGGGCACTTCGTCATTTGCCACGGGGCGTGGATCAGTATCTCGAGCTTCGAGGTGCGGCAGGGAAAGCGGCGATCCAACAGACAGCTCCAAAGGTCTCGGGAGCCGAGCTTAGAGCCAGCCAAAAAGCCATCCAGAAACTTGAGCGCGCTATAGAGAAACTGGAAACCGAAGAGGCAGCAGTTCAGCTGGATCTACAAAGTCGCGACCCCTTAGATCACGAGGGATTGGCTGCTGCAGCCCTGAAGGCCAATGAACTGGCCGCCCAAAAGGCCTTACTTGAGGCCCAGTGGATGGAACTCAGCGAAACGACATAGGTACCTTGTTTGGCAAGTAAACCTGCTCAAGTTAATTTCCCAGGACTACAATTTAGAAATCGTTTATAGCTTCTGTCATGAAGGAGTCTTGGGTGTTTATGCATCTAGATAAATCACTCGCAGTTGTATCGGTGTGTTCACTTCTACTGCTGACCGGTTGCCAGAGCGGAACTGTAGATGCGCCAGAACCTGAAGCATCAGCGCCAGCATCAGAAGAGGCATCGGCTCCGACATTCAAACTTAACGTTGACGAAGTCACGAACCTTGAAGGAGTCTCCCCGGAGCTGGTCGAAGACCCAGCTGGCGGCTACCTACTTTTGACTACTGGCCTTGGTCAGAATCGTGTTTACCGATCAGCCGATGGAGTTTCGTTTACACCAGATCCAAGCTTTAGAGTTCCTATGGGAAACGATTACTCTCTAGTCCAAAAACCTGATGGATCGTGGCTGCTTTACTACATCACATTTGACGCACCTCAGGCAGAACCAGGTAAAGCGCCGGATCCTTCGAAAGCAATTAAGACTGTCATGGTCTCAACGGCAGCAGAGTTGACATCATTCGGCGACGGTGTTCCGACTGGAATTAAGCAAGACAAGCCAGGACCTGCATGGGGTGTTCCAGAAACCTACATAACTCCAGATGGTACATACCAAATGATGTGGGTGGACATGGTTGAAGGTCAAAACTCAGAGGTTCTAAGAACAGCAAACTCAACCGACGGAATCACTTACACCGCAAATGATGGTTTTGTGATTTCTGGTGGTTACGTTGACCCATTCATGCTTCGAGTCGATGCCAACGACTGGGTGCTACTTCTTTCGACAACCCCCGCCAGACTGCCCCAGAAAATCTACGTGGCCAAATCAACTGATGGAATTTCATGGGAGATTGACCCAACTCCATTATTGGAAGATGCTGAAAAGAACTACCTAGATCCAGCTGCTGTTTCAACCGGAGCGGGTAAGTGGCTAGTTGTGTTGAGTACGGCAGAAAAGAACAATGCTATTTCCGGACCTCACAACTACGTGATTGCTACTTTGCTAGAAGACTAAGGTCCCGAATTTCGGCTCTAAACGCCCTGAATTGCCTAGATTGAAGGCACAAAGTGACTAGGGATAGCTGATTTCTGGCAGACTTGCTAAGTAATCAGTGCTTCGGGTTACGATCCGCCCTAGTGTAACGGCAGCACGGCGGCCTTTGGAGCCGTTTAGTTCAGGTTCGAATCCTGAGGGCGGAGCACAAGTGAAGCGATCGGGAGATGAAGATGTCTACTAGGCAACTAGCTTGCGTAGTGCTGGCGGCAGGTAATGGAACCAGGATGGTTTCCAATACCCCGAAAGTTATGCACGAACTGGCTGGCAAGCCGCTCTTGGGACATGTTGTTTCCACCGTTTCAGCCTTGGAGTCCAAAGGTGTCTATGTTGTGTTGCGTCACAAGAAAGAACTTCTCTCCGAGTATCTCGGTGCTAATTTTCCCAAAGCCATCCTGGTCGAGCAAGATGACATCGCCGGAACCGGTCGTGCAGTCGAAGTTAGTCTCGCTAAAATTCCAAGCGACTTTGATGGCGACGTATTAGTTGTAAGCGGCGACGTTCCGCTTATGGATCTAGATACCCTAAGCGCACTGGTTGATTCACATCGCTCGAGCAAAGCTTCGGCGACTATTTTGACCGCGATTATTGATGACCCTTCCGGCTACGGCAGAATCATTCGATCCAAAGAAGGCAACGTTGCCAAAATAGTTGAGCACCTCGATGCTTCTGAAGAAGAAGCCGCAATCAAGGAAATCAACGCTGGAGTATATGTCTTTGACGTGGCTCACCTAAGGCAAGGATTGTCCCATCTTGATTCCCACAATGCTCAGGGTGAGAAGTACCTAACGGATGTAGCGGCACTTATTGTCGAGGACAATCACACTGTCGTCGCCCAGATCGTCGCAGACAACTGGTTGGTTCATGGCATCAATGACCGCACTCAGCTTTCAGAAGTAGCGAAAGAGCTGAACGCGCGTATATGTCGCGGTTGGCAGCTTGCGGGAGTGACCATCTTGGATCCAGACACCACATGGATTGACGTTGAGGTTTCAATTGGCCAGGACGCGGTATTGCACCCCGGAACACATCTTCGCGGAGCAACCAAGATTGGGCCGATGGCAGAGATTGGCCCCGACGTGGTTATTGAAAGTAGCACTGTCCAGGAAAGCGCCAAGGTCGGGCCGTTTTCCTACCTTCGTAAGGGCACCAACCTAGGTCCCGAGGGCAAGATTGGCTCCTTCGTTGAGACCAAGAACGCCCAGATAGGCCGTGGCTCAAAGGTGCCGCACCTTTCTTATGTGGGGGATGCCGAGATTGGGGAGTACTCCAACATCGGTGCCGGCACCATCTTTGCCAACTACGATGGTGTGAAAAAGAGCAGCTCAAAGATTGGCTCACACGTTCGATCGGGCTCGCACAACGTTTTTGTGGCGCCCATTACGATTGGAGATGGAGCGTATACCGCTGCCGGAACAGTAGTAAGAAAAGACGTAGCACCTGGAGATCTTGGAATGAATGTTGCACCACAGCGAAACATAGCTGACTGGGTTATTTCGAAAAGGCCAGGTACAAAATCTTCTGAAGCAGCCGCAAAAAGCAACGACAAATAGAAATCGGGAGCCCGCAGTTGACCATTAAGACCACTGGAGAAAAAAGGCTGGCTCTGGTTAGCGGTCGAGCTCACCCCGCCCTCGCAGAGGAAGTTGCAAACCTACTGGGAACCAAACTTGTTCCTACCACCGCTTACGATTTTGCAAATGGCGAAACATTTGTTCGCTTTGAAGAAAGTGTTCGAGGCGTGGACGCCTTTGTTATTCAATCTCACCCCGCTCCTATCAATCACTGGCTCATGGAGCAGCTTCTGATGGTTGATGCCCTAAAGAGAGCCAGCGCGAAAAGAATTACAGTAGTCGCGCCATTTTTTCCTTACGCAAGACAAGACAAAAAGCACAAGGGTCGCGAACCAATCTCTGCAAGATTGGTAACTGATTTGTTCAAGGTTGCTGGTGCCGACCGAGTGATGTCTGTTGATTTACACAGCCCACAAATCCAAGGATTCTTCGATGGACCAGTAGATCACCTTTGGGGACTTCCAATGCTTGCCGACTACGTGAAAGAAAAGTGGGGCAAGGATCCGCTAACTGTGGTTTCTCCTGACTCTGGCCGCGTAAGAGTTGCCGACATCTGGGCAGACCGCCTCGGTGCACCGCTTGCCATTATTCACAAGCGTCGCGATCCAAATGTTCCAAACAAGGTTTCTGTTCACGAGCTGGTAGGTGAGGTAGAGGGCAGGACCTGCGTACTGGTAGATGACATGATCGACACCGGAGGCACCATTGTGGCTGCTGCCCAAGCGCTAAAGGCCAACGGAGCCAAGCGGGTAATTGTGGCAGCAACGCACGCGGTGTTTTCAGAACAAGCTGTGCAGCGCCTATCGGATGATGCAATTGATAACGTGATTGTGACCAACACCTTGCCAATTCCTCCTGAGAAGGAATTCGCAAAACTAACCGTTTTATCAATTGCCCCACTAATTTCAAAAGCGATTAGAGCTGTTTTTGGCGAAGACTCAGTTACCTCACTCTTCCCTGGCCAGTCCTAGGCTCTCCCTCTTTGGTGCCTCAGCACTCGGGGTCGCCTCCATGCTCGGTGCTGGCGTCTTTGTAGTTTTTGCCCCAGCGTCAGAATTATCCGGTTCTTATCTATTTCTTGCGATTGGAATAGCAGGAGTTATTGCTGCGCTAAATGCAAGAAGCATGAGACAACTATCCAAAGTTTTTCCTAAGGCCGGTGGAGCATACGCTTTTGGAAAAGAATATCTATCGAGCAACTGGGGATTCTTAGCCGGCATCGCGTTCATTCTTGGAAAGGTTGGATCAGTTGCCGCAATTGCGTTGGCAGCAGCTTCATACATTTATCCAGAGGCGAAGGTAGAAGTCGCTTTTGCTTCCCTTGCACTAATGACTGGCATAAACGTCTTAGGCATTAATCGCACTGCCACTGGCGCACTCCTTCTTAGCGTTCCCACGGTTGCGCTTTTGCTGCTCGTCGGAATCTCGGGATTTCAAGTGGCAGCAGATGAATCGCAGGATCAAAGTTCAATAGCGGGAATTTTGCCTGCAGCAGCTTTGATCTTTTTTGCATTTGCGGGTTACGCCAGGGTGGCAACTCTTGGACCAGAGGTAAAAAACCCGAGTGAGAACATCCCTAAAGCAATCACTCTGTCTTTGGTGTTTGTAATTGCAATTTACTTTTTGGTCGCTAATGCCCTTCAAGCCCAGCTAGGGACAGCTCTACAATTTTCGATAGCCCCAATCCAGGACTTTGCAGCCATCGCATTGCCTTGGCTGCCAGCTCAGTTGGTTGTTTTGGTGGCAGCAACGGCCTGTCTTGGATCACTTCTATCTTTACTTGCGGGCATCTCACGAACCGCAGAGGCTATGGCTAAGGACAGGGAAATCCCAAGATTTATTGGCCTCAGAAGCAAGCGCTTCGATAGCCCATGGGTGGCCGATCTTTTGATTCTGGGCATCGCAAGCGCCCTGCTGGTATCAGGAGATATCACTTGGACAATCGGGATTTCCTCATTTGCGGTGCTGGTCTACTATGCGATTGCCAACCTCGCAGCCTTTCGGCAGCTTCACTCGAAACAGCCAGTGGGCAGATTATTGGCTCTGATTGGAGCTGCACTCTGCCTAGGCGTGGGGTTCTTTGTTCCTATTGAATCGCTGCTAGTTGCAACTGTTGTGCTGGCGCTGGCAATGGGGCTCCGGGCAGGTTTGATAATGAGAAGGCACTCAAGCTAGGCTGTAGATAACAACGGCGAGGGTTTCTTTTAGAAACCGTAATCGACGGGGTTCTTAGGGCAAGTTCCCAGATCCTCGCGTCAAACGCTTGAGTAGAAAAAGATTCAACAGGTCCTTATTGGACTTGCCTAAACATTAAGGACACTCAACATGGCAGAAAACAAACTAGTAGCAGAGCTCCGTACCAACTTTGGTAAAGGCGCTGCTCGAAAGCTTCGCGCCGCAGGAAAAACCCCAGCGGTTATCTACGGACACGGATCCGATCCAAGACACATCACTTTGCCCGCGCATGAGATTGCTTTGGTGCTTCGTCACAAGAACGCTCTTATCGACCTAGACATCGCAGGATCAGCTCAGTTGGTTTTGGTGAAATCTGCAACCAAAGATGTTGTAACCCAGGTAATCGAACACATCGACTTGCTGGAGATTAAGAAGGGTGAGCGAGTTCACGTTGAGGTACCAGTGCACATCGTCGGTGAATCACTTTCTGGAACAACTATCGATCTAGAGCACAAGACCCTCAAGCTTGAGGTTGATGCAACTACGATTCCTGAGTACGTAGAGGCTGTGTTCAATAAAGAAGGCGCAGGATTCCACCTAATGGCTAAGGACATTAAGATTCCTGCTGGAGCAAAGCTTGATCTAGAACCAGAGGCTCTAATCGCTTCGGTTATCATCACAGCAGCCGGCAAGAACGAAGAGCCTGTAGCAGCAGAAACTGCTGCACCAGCTACTGACGCTAAAGCACCGGAAGCCAAAGCTGAGTAACACCTTTTTAGTAGTTGGGCTCGGGAACCCCGGGCCCAACTATGCACTTAATCGCCATAACGTTGGCCAGGTCCTATTGGATGCTTTGGCCGCTAGGCACGGTGAGTCCTTCAAAGCACATAAGTCCAACGCCTTGGTGGCTGAGGTAAAAATCATCGGTGGGCCAAAGCTAATCTTGGCAAAACCGCTTTCTTACATGAACCTATCTGGTGGGCCAACTTCCTCACTGATGAGCTTCTACAAAATTGAGCCTGAGAACCTTATCGTGGTTCACGATGAACTAGATATTCCCCCAACAACTTTTCGCCTGAAGCTCGGCGGTGGGCACGGTGGGCACAACGGACTCAGAGACATCATTTCCGCTATCGACTCGAAAGATTTCATTCGGGTGCGACTAGGTATCGGCAGACCCCCTGGATCAATGGATGCCGCCGATTACGTGCTGAAGAACTTCTCCGCGAGTGACCTGGCTGAATTCAAGACCACGCTAGAAACAGCAGCCGATGCGGTGGAAGAAATTGTGGGCAACGGCCTAGTTTCGGCCCAAGATAAATACCATTCACCAGCTGACTAGTCCGCGCTTACACTAGGTCTTGTGCTAAATCACGGCCTAGTCGCGCGCCTGGGCCAGGGCTACCCGGTTGCAAAACTCCAATCAACACTCAAAAACAAGCGAATCGAAATAGTCGCGCCGCAAGCTGCCAACCCTTTTGTTCTCAGTTTGATTACGGAACTGCAAGAAGCCACCCCATCTCTGCATTTGATAATCGTCGCCACCGGTCGCGAGGCCGAAGATCTAGAAAGAGATCTTAAGTTTCTTGAGCCAGAAAGTGAAATACTGCTGTTTCCTTCCTGGGAGACACTTCCGCATGAAAGATTGAGCCCTAGCCCTGAAACAGTTGGTCAGCGCCTTCAAGCAATTAGTCGGCTTTCTCAGATAAACAAAGAAAAGCCAAAAAATCCTGTTTACCTCATCGTCTCCATACGTGCAGCTATTCAACCCGTTGTTGCAGGGCTTGATAAGTTTCCACCTCTCGAACTGGTAGCTGGCAAAGAATACTTACTACCCGAGCTTTCTCTAAAACTGGTGGAGCAGGCCTACCAAAGAGTTGACATGGTCTCCAAGCGTGGAGAGTTTGCAGTGCGCGGTGGAATTCTTGACATCTTTCCAACCACCGCGGAGCACGCTGCGCGACTGGAGTTTTTCGGTGACGAACTCGAGGAGATCCGGGAATTCTCCGTTTCGGACCAGAGATCATCTGCGGTCAAACTTGAATCGGTCACCTTGTTTCCCGCTCGTGAGCTGGTGATTACACCAAACGTGGCTTCCAAAGCTCGAGAAATGATGCACGAGTTTCCCAACCTTGCAGCGATGCTAGAGAAAATCTCGTTGGGTATTCCGGTTGAGGGCATGGAATCGCTAGCCCCGGCACTAGCTGATGGCATGGTCTCAATCTTTGACTACCTACCAAAGAGCCTGTCGGTTGTTGTGTTATCTCCGGAGAAGGCGGCAGCCAGAGCCGCCAGTCTGGTTGAAACCAACGAGGAGTTTTTGCACGCTGCTTGGGACGCAGCGATGGATGGCGCATCGGCACCAATCGATCTTTCCGGTGGTGGCTTCATTGACTTTGTTAGCTTCACTCAAAAGTTTTCGCAGTTCCAGGTATTTACCATCTCTCCTTTCGGGCTTGATTCCGAAGAAGTTGTGAATCTAGGAATTTTGGAAGTCCCAAACTTTAAAGGTCTCGAAGCCTCAGCCCTTGAGTGGGTGTTGGATCAACTTACTCAGAAGCACCTTGTAGTGATCTCTTCCGAAGGCTTGGGAACAAACGAACGACTCAAAGAGGTACTTGTTCAAGCTGGAGCAAACGCCGTGCTCACAGAAACCATCCCTGACGAACCAAAACCAAACACTGTTTACTTGATTCAGTCTCAACTAAGAAAGGGTCTGGTTTCAGAAGCTGCAAAGCTCACAGTGCTAACTCAACTTGAGTTTTACTCAAAGAGCTCATACTCCGCTCCGCAGGCTAGAAAACTTGCTGTCAAGCGAGGTCAAGCAGTTGATCCACTAACTCTCAAGTCCGGTGACTACGTGGTTCACGAGATTCACGGCATTGGCAGATTCAAGGAGCTGATACAAAGAACCAGCGGCATTGGAGCCAGGGTTCATCAAAGGGAATACTTGCTGATCGAATACGCCTCCTCCAAGCGCGGTTATCCAGAGGACACCCTGTTTGTTCCAACCGATCAGCTGGATATGCTCACCCGATATGTTGGCGCGGAAGCGCCAGTTATTTCTAAGCTCGGAGGTTCCGATTGGGCGCGTGCGAAAGGTAATGCCAGAAAGGCAGTTCGAAAGATTGCCATTGATCTTGTGAAGCTTTATTCGGCCAGGATGAATTCGGTTGGATACGCTTTCGCCTCAGATACCCCTTGGCAACATGAGCTCGAAGAGGCCTTCGCTTTCCAGGAGACCCCGGATCAGCTCACCACCATAGAAGAAGTAAAAGCGGATATGGAAAAGCCAATTCCAATGGACCGCTTGCTAGCAGGGGATGTGGGATACGGCAAGACAGAAGTCGCCATTAGAGCTGCTTTCAAGGCCATCCAGGATGGCAAGCAAGTTGTCATGCTGGTGCCAACAACCTTGCTCGCCAGGCAGCACACCGATACCGTCATGGACAGGTTCTCCGGTTTTCCGGTGAATGTGAAATCGCTATCTCGTTTCCAAACCGCCAAAGAAGTTCGTGAAACAATTGCCGGGCTAGCTACCGGTGAAGTGGATATGGTTATTGGAACCCACCGGTTACTTTCCGACAGCGTAAAGTTTCGAAATCTGGGATTGATAATCATCGACGAAGAACAGCGCTTCGGTGTTGAGCACAAGGAAAAACTAAAAGCTTTGAAAACCAACGTTGACATTCTTGCCATGAGCGCAACCCCAATTCCAAGAACACTGGAAATGGCAATTACTGGAATTAGAGAAATGTCCACTCTGGCTACCCCTCCAGAAGACCGCCACCCGATTCTTACCTTTATTGGTGGCTATAGCGAGAAGCAGGTAGCGGCAGCTATAAGGCGAGAGCTAATTCGCGAGGGTCAAGTGTTCTTTGTTCACAACAGGGTTGCGACAATCGAAAAAACCGCTAACGATCTTGCGAAGTTAGTTCCGGAAGCAAGAATCGCGGTGGCCCACGGTCAAATGCCCGAAGCGGCACTAGAGCAGGTGGTTGTTGATTTCTGGGAGAAGAAGTTTGACATCTTGGTTTCAACCACCATCATCGAAACTGGAATCGACATTCCTAATGCCAACACTTTGATTATTGACCGAGCCGAACACTTTGGGCTCTCTCAGCTGCATCAGATCAGAGGTCGCGTTGGACGATCCAGAGAACGTGCTTACGCATACTTCTTCTATGACCCGAGTAAGCCACTTAGTGAAACATCGCATGACCGCCTAGCCACCATTGCTCAAAACAACGAACTTGGGGCTGGAATCCAGGTGGCGTTGAAGGATCTTGAGATTCGCGGTGCTGGAAACTTGCTAGGTGGGGAGCAATCTGGCCACATCGCAGGAGTTGGCTTTGATCTGTATCTTCGAATGATTGGTGAAGCAGTGGCCGATTTCAAGGGAATCAAAATCGATTCCCCAGCGGAGCTAAAGCTTGAAATTCCTATTGATGCTCACATTCCTCACACCTACCTAGACAGTGAGCGTCTTAGACTCGAGGCTTATCACAAGCTCTCGGCGGCTTCTGGGGAAACTGGAACCAAGGAAACACTTCAGGCGATACTCGCCGAATTGGAAGATCGCTATGGTCCTGCGCCAGAGCAGGTGAAGAACCTAATTCTTGTGACCGAGCTAAGGCAAATTGCCAACCGGTTAGGCCTGAAAGATGTGAATCTACTTTCAAACATGATGCGCATTCAGCCTGTTGAGATGACCGAATCTATTCAGGTGAAGCTGTCTCGAAGCCATCAGGGGCTAAAGTATTTGCAATCGGCAAGAATTCTTCAGATTCCAATTCCTGCTGCGATCGACGCTGGCACTTCAACCAGCCAAGCCTTGATTGATTTCACACACAGAGTTTTCCAAGACATAGCCGTAATTCAAAAGGAAGTGGAAGTAAATGACTAACCTCGATGAGCTGATTGCAACAGCCAATAAACTGCGAGCTCCAGGTGGCTGCCCTTGGGATGCCGAGCAAACTCATCAATCACTTACCAAGTACCTGATTGAAGAAAGCTATGAGCTGGTCGAAGCAATTGAGTCGGGTAACCGCGAGCAAATTCTGGAAGAACTAGGTGATGTTTTATACCAGGTGATTTTCCATTCTGATCTTGCTCAGTCTGGATCGTTGGGGGAGAGCTTTAACATTCAAGACGTTGCAGCGCTTTCCACAAAGAAAATGAAGGGACGTCACCCGCACGTATTTGGAACACCCGAAGAACTCGAGCGCTACAAAGCCAACAGCGGTGAAGAAGTAATGCAGAACTGGGACGCCCACAAACAGCGCGAGAAGCCTGAGCGTGAAAGCGTGCTTGATGGCATTCCCAAAGCCTTGCCCTCTTTGATGCTTGCCGACAAGGTAATCGGCAAAGCCCAATCGCTTGGGGTCCTGGGAACAGAGGAACCAGGCTCGATAGAGCTAGCCGATGAAGATCAGCTAGGAGCCTTGCTTCTCGCCTTGGTCTTGGCTGCGAAATCCAAGGGTCTCGATGCAGAGCGTGCACTTCGCGAAAGCGTCAGGGAGTTAGAAGTTGAGATCAGACAGTTTGAACTAAGCGATGACTTTGACGCTGGGGTAATAGGCAGGTAGCTAAAGCACTAGCTTGCTAACGCAAGTTTTTTGCTCTGGTCTGCCAGACTGGAAATATGGCTCAGCAAATAAACCCACCTCGTGGCATGCGTGATTTTCTGCCGGTCGAAAAAGCCACGAGAGATGAGCTACTAGGCAAGATTTTGGCTAGCTATCGATCTTTTGGTTTTCAGGAAATCGAAACTCCAGCCCTTGAAAACATTGAACGTCTAACGAGCAGTGATGGTGGGGATAACGAAAGCCTGGCATTTCGAGTCCTCAAAAGAGGCGAAGAGTTAGAGGGGGCACTGGGACAAAGTGCTGACCAGCTTTCTGATCTTGGTTTGAGATATGACCTCACAGTTCCTTTGACCAGGTTCTACGCAACCAACCAGTCAAAGCTTCCTAAGGTTTTGAAGGCAATTCAAACCGGTCCGGTATGGCGTGCTGAGCGACCACAAAAAGGTCGCTACCGCCAGTTTGTTCAGTGCGATATCGACATCATCGGCGACGATACTTCTTTGGCCGAAATCGAAATCCTAAACGCTAGTTTGCACGCACTTGCAGCTTTAGGAATCACTACTGCAACGATTCGAGTCAATCACCGTGAACTTCTCTCTCGCTCTATTCAAGAACTTGGAGTTGTAGCTAAGGACCACTCTCGAGCGATGATCACTATCGACAAGCTAGACAAGATCGGCATCGATGGCGTCTGCCTTGAGCTCAAGGAAAGATTCAATGAAGAGGTAGCAGCAAAGGCAAAAACTTGGCTTTCGGGTCTGGCTGGAAAACAAGAAGTGCCCGAGCAATTGACATCAGTCTTTGAAGCCCTTGAATTGGTTCACCCTGGCAAGCTCCGCTTTGATCCAACGCTAGTTCGAGGAATGGGTTATTACACCGGAATCATTTTTGAAATTGAGCACCCAGAATCTGGAAGTTCAATAGGTGGCGGTGGTCGCTACGACGGAATGGTTGGCAAGTGGCTAAGCGAGGATGTTGCGGCTGTTGGAATCTCGCTCGGCTTTGAAAGAGTTGCCGATTTAGTTGCTACTGAATCATCAGCAAACAAGAACCTGGTTTTGGTTTTCGAACCTTCAGATCTTCAGCAAGCGTTAGCTACTCAAGCTCAGGCGATTGAAGCTGGTTACCAGGTGAGGCTAGAGCCAAAGCCTAAGAAGTTGAACACCCTGCTAGATAGCTTGAAGCTACAGGGCTTTTCTTCCTTTGCAAGCCTTGATAAGCCCACCGAAGGCCTCAAGGGCCTTGTAATCAAACCCATAGGCTAGGGCCAGTCGAACTAAACTAGTAGTGTGCCAACGGCGGCAACTGATAATCACATTGGAATTTGATTCCGAACAACTAAGGAGAAACCCCTTGTCACTTATCGAAGCCATCGGTGCCCGCGAAATCCTCGACTCTCGAGGTAACCCAACTATCGAGGTTGAAGTTTTACTAGATGACGATTCCTTAGGTCGCGCCGCAGTTCCATCCGGTGCCTCTACCGGAGCTTTCGAAGCACACGAGTCAAGAGATGGCGACAAGTCTAGATTTCTAGGTAAGGGTGTTCAAAAAGCGGTTCTTCGAGTGATCGGAGAAATCGATGAAGCACTGGTTGATTTTGATGCCACCGATCAGAGACTGGTTGATAACACTCTTATCGCCCTCGATGGAACAGACACCAAATCAAACTTGGGTGCTAACGCAATTTTGGGTGTTTCTCTAGCGGTTGCTAAAGCTGCAGCTGATAGCAGTGGCCTGCCTCTTTATCGGTACTTGGGCGGACCAAATGCTCACACACTTCCTGTTCCGCTTATGAACATCTTGAACGGTGGCGCTCACGCAGACAACGGTGTGGATGTTCAGGAGTTCATGATTGTTCCAATTGGAGCACCAACTTTCTCAGAAGCGCTGAGGTGGGGCACTGAGGTTTACCACTCTTTGAAGTCTCTTTTGCAGTCCAAAAACCTTTCAACTGGCCTAGGTGACGAGGGTGGATTCGCTCCAGATCTTCCAACTAACCGAGCAGCGCTGGAATTGATTTCAGAAGCCATTGAAAAAGCCGGCTACAAAGTCGGAACCGACATCGCCATGGCTCTGGATGTTGCTGCCACCGAGTTCTACAAAGACGGTAAGTACCACTTCGAAGGCAAAGCTCATTCAGCCGAGGAAATGATCACTTACTACGAAGGCCTGGTAGCTGCTTTCCCACTAGTTTCCATCGAGGACCCACTAGACGAAAATGACTGGGACGGCTGGGCAGCCATGACCAAGCGCCTTGGAGACAAAGTCCAGCTAGTTGGAGACGACCTGTTTGTTACTAACCCGTCAAGACTCCAAACCGGAATCGATAAAGGAACAGCAAACAGCATTCTGGTGAAGGTGAACCAAATTGGTACCTTGACCGAGACCCTGGATGCGGTAGCACTTGCTCAGAGCAACGGAATGACAGCAATTATTTCTCACCGCTCCGGTGAGACCGAAGACACCTTTATTGCCGACCTAGCGGTAGCTACCAATGCTGGTCAGATAAAGACCGGTGCCCCTGCTAGAAGTGAGCGAGTGGCTAAGTACAACCAGTTACTTCGCATCGAAGAAGAACTTGCCGATGCCGCTTACTACCCAGGAGCTAAGGCTTTCAAGAACTTTCGCTAGGACACTAAATGAGAATCACCGGTCGGCTAAATAGCTACACGCTAGCGCTGCTGGCGGTAATCCTAATTGGAATGTTCACTCTCGCTCCAAGCATTCAGATTTGGTACGAACAGCAAAGGCAAATAGCAGACTACCGGGCACTTGTTCTAGAGGCACAAGAGAACTTAGAAGGCATGCAGCAGGAGCGTCTTCGTTGGGATGACGAGGTTTACATCCGTGCACAAGCCAGAGATCGACTGTATTTTGTTATGCCAGGCGAGGTTAGCTTCCTGGTAATGGACGCGGAAGGCATTGACCTCTCTGACACTTCTGGAACTGTCGGCGCAATGCTTGCTGAGCAAAGAAAAAGTAGTGGATTCAGCCTTGAGGTTTTGGCCAGCAAGAAGAATTGGGTAGAAGCACTTTTGGAATCTACTTTGCGTGCGGGCCTGGAAGAACCAAATCAGGAACCAACCAGTGACACGAAGTAGTGCAACAGAACAAGACTTAGAATCAGTCAGCAAACAACTCGGAAGGCCCGTAAGGGATATTGTTGCAATTGCCGCGAGGTGCGTATGTGGCAATCCAATTGTGGTTCAAACCAAACCGAGGCTTGAAGACGGCACACCTTTCCCAACCCTTTACTACCTAACCTTGCCTGCTGCCACATCAGCTGTTTCGACTCTCGAAGCCGAGGGGCTAATGACCAAGCTTCAAGATCAACTCGCCCAGGATGAAGATCTTGCTAAGAACTACCAAAGCGCACACCTGAGCTATCTTTCGGACCGAGCCGAGCTTGGTCTGGTCGAAGAAATCGAAGGTATCTCTGCTGGCGGCATGCCAACTCGAGTTAAGTGTCTGCACTCACTTGTTGCACACTCTTTGGCCAAAGGCCCAGGGGTAAACATCATCGGCGACCTAGCGCTAGAAGCCTGCAGTTGGTCACCAAGTAGGTGTGTATGCGAAAACTAGCAATACTTGCAGCTTCGGTGCTTTTAACGGTGGGCCCATCGAGTGCGGCATTGGCAGAATCGGTTCGCGACCAGCAGTACTGGATTGAGGACTACAGCTTTACAAGCGCTTGGGAGTCAAGCCAGGGCGAGGGCGTCAAGATAGCAATCATCGATACGGGAATTGACTCCACCCACCCAAGCTTGCAAGGCGCGGTAGTTGGTGGAACAGACATGTCGGGACTTGGATCAAGTGATGGTCAAACACCAGTTGGCAGCAACAGCTATCACGGAACCATGGTTGCCTCTATTGCTGCCGGTCGCGGTGATGCTCAAATAGTTGGCACCGCACCAAAAGCCGAATTGCTTTCGGTTTCAATAGCGTTTGGCATCGAAGGATTAGATACCGATTCTCAGATTGCGGATGGAATTATCTGGGCAGTAGATAACGGTGCCAAGGTAATAAATCTTTCTCTCACCAGGAATTCTGTAACTTGGCCCGAGAGTTGGGACCGAGCATTTTTATACGCGTTTGAAAACGACGTAGTGATTGTAGCCGCCGCTGGAAATAGGGCTGATGGCACCGAAGAAGTCTCCGCACCTGCAACCATCCCAGGTGTTATTGCAGTTGCTGGTTTAGGTCGAGATGGTCTTGCGTCAGAGAGCTTCTCAACCAGTGGATTATCTCTTGGGGTATCTGCGCCAGCTGAAGATCTAATTGGCGCTTTTCCAGGCGGTGAGTATCGAATGTGGTCTGGCACCAGTGGTGCCACACCAATTGTTTCTGGAATGGTAGCTCTGATTCGCTCAATGTACCCAGACATGGACGTGGCAAACGTAGTCAATCGAGTTATCAACTCTGCAACCAGAGATGGTTTCGAGGGCTATTCAACTGCTTACGGTCATGGTGTGATTAATCCAACTCAAGCTCTACTCGCCGAGATTCCTTCAGCGTCCTCAAATCCTTTGGGCTCGTTGAGTCAGTGGATTGATCTTTATCGAGCTAGTGCCGAGGTTGAGGTGGACCCAGGAGAGATTGTGAGTCCAATAAAAGCCCCGACTCCCTTCACGGTTCTCGAAGAGCCAGCGCCTTCGTTACCCTGGTACACCGATATCAGCAACTGGCTGCCACTTGCTGGCTATGCTGGTCTAGGGCTTCTTGCAATATTCTTGTATTTTGCCTTTAGGTCACCAGGCCCCAGCCCAATTAGAGAAAAGCGAAAGTAGTAAATTAGTTCAATGCCTAGAATCTTGATCGTTGGTGGCGGCTATGCCGGTTTCTACACCGCAAAAAAGCTTGAAAAATACCTTGGTAAGAATGAAGCTGAGGTCACCCTTGTTGACCCGCTTCCTTACATGACCTACCAGCCGTTCTTGCCAGAAGTCGCAGCTGGATCCATTGAACCAAGACACGTCTTGGTCTCCTACCGCAGGCACCTAAAGCGCACCCGCATTGTTGGTGGAAAAGTAACTTTTATCAATCACAAGGAAAAGAAGGTTACGGTTTCAAGCCCAAACCTAGAGCCTTACGAGATTGAGTATGACCAAGTAGTTGTGACCGCGGGAGCGGTATCCAGAACTTTCCCAATTCCTGGCGTTGCTGATTTGGCAATTGGCATGAAGACCATCGAAGAGGCAATGGAGATCCGCAATCGCTTGCTAACCAACTTTGATCGAGCTGCCAGCTTGCCTGCTGGAGCGGAGCGTCAAAAACTACTCACCTTTATTGTTGTTGGTGGTGGGTTCGCGGGTATTGAGGCCTTTGCCGAGATGATGTCTTTGGCTACCTATCTATTGCGCTACTACAAGAACATTTCATTCGACGAGGTTCAGTTCCATCTTGTCGAGGCGATGAGCCGAGTCATGCCCGAGGTTTCTCTAAAGACCAGCCAATGGGTAGTAAAGAATTTGCAGGATCGAAACGCTAAGGTGCACCTGGATACTCAGTTGCAATCTGCTGAAGGTGGATTGATTGAGCTTTCTGATGGCCTCAAGGTAGAAGCAGACATCATCGTTTGGACCGCGGGAGTTATGGCCAACCCTGCAGTTAAGAACACCGATTTGCCTCTTGATGAAAGAGGACGAGTAAAAGCCGACACTTCACTTCGAATTGTTGATGGCGAGACCATCATCGCTGACGCTTGGACTGCGGGAGATAACTCTGCCGTTCCCGATCTTTCCGGAGATGGGGTCGGCGGCTACTGTGTTCCAAACGCTCAGCACGCCGTTCGTCAAGGAAAGCTACTGGCCAAGAACCTAGTTGCAAACTTGCGTGGCGAGGGAATCAAACCTTACTTCCACAGAAACATGGGTGCGGTTGCCGGTCTAGGAATTGGAGTCGGAGTGTTCCAGTATCGCAAGCTTGCTATCACCGGGTTGCCTGCCTGGTTCATGCACCGCGGTTACCACGTACTTGCGATGCCGATGTGGGAAAGAAAAATACGCGTTCTAGGTGGCTGGATTGCTAATTTCTTGCTAAGACGCGATGTTGTGTCTATCGCAGCTAGCAAGGACCCTCGATTAGCCTTTGAAACCTGGGCCTCTAGACCAAAAATCTAGAAGAACTTGGATTCCAAGGCCCCCGTAGCCCAATGGCAGAGGCAGACGACTTAAAATCGTCACAGTATGGGTTCGAGTCCCATCGGGGGCACACCTTTTAGTTTTCTGTGAGATTGGTGCTAACGGCCAATTTTTGAGCTTTCTGACCTAACATTTTTGTAAGGCACAAACTTCATAACTGATAGGAATCTTCGTGGATATTGCTCTTTTGGTACTGGTAGGTCTAGTCGTCCTTGTTGGAATCTGGCTCTGGTCTACTTACAACGCTCTAGTTGCGCTTAATGTTCGCGTTGACGAGGCTTGGTCTGACATCACCGTGCAACTCAAGCGCCGCGCTGACCTGATTCCTAATCTGATCGAAACCGTAAAAGGTTACGCCGCCTACGAAGGCAAAGTCTTTGAAGAGGTGACCAAAGCTCGCGCAGCTACCGTTTCACCAGAAGCGCTGGCTCACCCGGAGCAAGCAGCCGCGGCAGAGAACATGCTGCAGGGTGCGCTGAAGTCTTTGTTTGCAGTTGCCGAGGCTTATCCGCAGCTCCAGGCAAGCCAGAACTTTCTAAAGCTACAAGCAGAACTTTCCGACACCGAAGACAAGATCATGGCTTCCAGACGCTTCTATAACGGTGGCGTAAGAGAACTAAACACCAAGGTGTTGCAGTTCCCACAGAACTTCTTTGCAAAGGGACTTGGTTTCCCAGCTCGCGAGTTTTATGAGGTGGCCGATGCTGCAAGCATCGCAGAGCCACCAAAAGCTAGCTTCTAAACCAAAGAGAAAAGCAATATGTATTCAGCAATCGCTGCCAATAAGCGCAACACAATAATCATCATTGTGTTGTTTGTCGCACTCTTAAGTGCGGTTTCAATTTGGTGGGGCACAGCTTCCGGTAACGGATCCTCGGCACTATTTGTTGTTGGCTTTGTTTTGGTTTACACAATTTTCCAGTACTACATGGCTGGCAAGATAGCGATTGGACTTACTGGAGCCGTCGAAATACAGAAGTCTGATAACCCCAGGCTTTGGCGAACGGTTGAGAATCTTTCGATTGCCGAAGGTATTCCGATGCCCAAGGTTTATATCATCAACGACCCTGCTCCTAACGCTTTCGCGGCAGGACGAGATCCTGAGCACGCGATTGTTGCGGCAACCACAGGACTACTTGTGATAATGGACGATAACGAGCTAGAGGGAGTTATGGCTCACGAGCTAGCTCACATTAGAAATTACGACATTCGAGTGACAACCATCGTCTTTGGTCTAGTTAGCGCTGTTGGAATCTTGGCAGATTTTGCCATCAGAGCCACTTTCTTTGCCGGAGGTAGTAGATCCAGAGACAATGCCGGAGCGATATTCCTTTTGGTGGGCGTAGTAGCAAGCGTTATTGCTTGGTTTATTGGTCCGATTGTGACAGCCGCTGTTTCGCGTCAGCGGGAGTTCCTAGCTGATGCCACCGGCGTTGAGATCACCCGCTACCCAGATGGGTTAGCCAGCGCTCTCCAAAAGCTGGGCGAATATGGCCGCCCAATGAAGAAAGTGAGCGCTTCCATGGCTCACATGTTCATGAATGATCCAATCAAGCCTGGGTTCACTGAGAGGCTGTTTTCTACCCACCCTCCGATTCCTAAGCGAATCGAACGTATTCAGGCAATGGGCACTAAGTTCTAGGCGCAAATCTAACTAAACTTGGGTCTTAGGTAATTTCCCCCGAAAGGCGCCAATGACTACTCAACCCCCAGTGGTAGTTCCTTCGCTGACTGATTTTGAGACCGCGCTTGCTAATGTGAGGCAAGTCGCAATTGAAACCCCAACTCTCCACTCAAAGTTTCTTTCTGACCTAGTCGGTCAGCAGGTATTTCTAAAGTGTGAAAACCTTCAGCGAACCGGCGCATATAAAGTGCGTGGTGCATTCAACAGGATGAGCCACCTCACCGCAGCCGAAAAGAAAAAAGGAGTAATTGCAGCCTCCGCGGGAAATCACTCGCAGGGCGTTGCCTTAGCTGCAAAAAAACTTGGAATAAAAGCCACCGTTTACATGCCTATTGGAGCTTCGCTTCCTAAGGTCGAAGCCACAAGAAACTATGGAGCACGAGTTGTTCAGCAGGGCGGCACTTTTGCTGAGTGCCTCAAGGCAGCACAAGAGGAAGCCAAAAACACTGGTGCTATCTTCATCCCGCCCTTTGATCACATCGACGTGGTTCTGGGTCAGGGAACCGTTGGGTTAGAAATTCTCCAGCAACATCCAGATGTTTCAACAATTGTGGTGGCAATTGGTGGTGGAGGATTGGCTGCTGGGGTTGCGGTTGCGGCCAAGCTCGCAGCGGCGGCTCAGGGCAGAAAAATCAAAGTTATCGGAGTGCAGTCAGAGCATGCGGCTGCTTACCCAGCATCTCTTAGAGCCGGTAAGGTCACTGAAATTCAAACCACCCCGACCATTGCCGATGGAATTGCCGTTTCCAAGCCAGGGCGGGTGCCATTTGAGCTCATCAAAAAGTACGTTGACAAAGTAGTAACGGTCTCCGAAAACGATATCGCGAAGGCAATTCTGGTTTTACTGGAACGAGCCAAGCAGGTTGTCGAGCCAGCTGGAGCGGTGGCCGTAGCGGCTCTAATGAGCGGCAAGGCCAAGGCCAAAGGCAAAACTGTGGCTATCTTGTCAGGTGGAAACATGGATCCGCTGCTTCTTCAAAGAGTTATTCGCCACGGTTTATCAACTTCTGATCGCTACACCAACTTCTCGGTCATGCTTCCAGACCGCCCAGGTCAACTTGCTCTAACCGCTGAAGTGATCGCGGGAGCACACGCCAACGTCATTGAGGTTTTGCACACTCGCCATGGAAACGGCCTTCAGATAAGTGAAGTTGAGCTAAATCTTTCGGTTGAGACCAGCGGCCACAAACATCGGATGGAAGTTGTTAAGGCTTTGGAGAAAGCAGGGCTGCGTCCAAAGCTTCAACCATCTCGAGAAGACTAACCGTTAGTTACATCCAGAATCTTGACCTGGATAGTCTTTCCATTCGGCAAGTGAACATCTAGCTGCTCGCCAATTTTCTTGCCCATAATCGCACTTCCAATTGGAGAATCTGGGCTGTAAACCTCAATGTCTTCGTCGCTGATTTCGGCACTGCCTAGAAGGAACTTCTTTTCGGAGCCATTTAGCTCAACCGAGATTACAAGTCCCTGCTGGACGATACCGGCTGCCTTAGGAGCTTCTCCGACTCGGGCGGTTGCAAGGATTTCTTCCAAGCGGTTGATTCGAGACTCAATCTTGCCCTGCTCTTCTTTGGCGGCGTGGTAACCACCATTTTCTTTTAGGTCACCTTCCTCGCGTGCCTCTTGAATTCTTTTGGCTATGTCGCCGCGAGCGATAGTTAGCAGGTACTCGAGCTCGTCAGCAAGGCGATCGTAGGCTTCCTGGGTGAGCCAGCTGGCATCGTTAGTTTCAGACATAATCTCTCTAGCCTAATTCAGCGGCAGCTTTGAACCAAGCCCGAGACGCCCAGTTCTGTGGTGCGAATGGTGCTGGAAATCACAGTCGAACGACTATCAGAAGCCTCCACATCCACGGTCAAGAACCCGACGATTGCAAAAGACTGATTCAAAACCGTCACGTCACAGCTAACTGCCTGGCCAGGATTTCTGGAAACCTCAAAGGTTACATTGGTCGAGTACTCGTCGATTACTTCGTAAGCGATGTCTCTGTGAGTGACCTGATTGGCATTATCGATGGCTACAAACACTGCCCAGATTAGAAAAGAAGAAAGGGCAACCGCTGCTATCGAAATAGCGAGAATTCGATCTCGGCTTTTTAGCCGATCGCGACCGTAGCGCTGTTGGACAATGTTTTTACTCACCATTCAAGGTTAACTGAAGTTTGTGGTTCATACTTGTGAGTATGAATCAATTAGTAGTTTGGTTAGCCACCGAGCCCCCCAGTGACGTTGTTATTGATGACACCTGGTACAGCCCAGGGGTTGTGGGGTTTTTAGCCACCTTTGGAGTGGCCGCCGCCGCAATCTTCATCATCTTTGACATGACCCGAAGGGTTCGCAGAGTTCGCTATCGTGCAGAGATTGTTCAGAAGTTAGATCTTGAGGAGCAGGCCAGTAAGACTCCGCCTAGCTCAAACTAGTTAGGCAAATGAACCCGGAACAGGGTTCAGACAGATAATCAAAACCGCAGTCCAGTGACACAAAAATGCCAATACGGTGAAGCTGTGAAAGATTTCATGGAAGCCAAAGTGACCTGGAACTGGGTTGGGCCTTTTTAGAGCGTAGAACACCGCTCCCAGTGTGTACATCAGACCACCGGCAAGAATCAAAACCATCATCGCTAGATTCACGTTGATAAAATCTGGCAGGTAAACAACCGCAGCCCAACCCATAACGATGTAAATGATCACATACAACCACCTCGGAGCCCCGAGCCAGAAAACCCTAAAACCAATGCCCAGTAAAGCCGTCACCCAAATCGCAACCATCAACCACAGGCCCTTTTCTTGCGGTAGTGCCAGCAAAGTAATGGGAGTGTAACTTCCCGCGATCAGCAAGAAGATATTTGCGTGATCAAATCTTTTAAGGGCCTTTTTAGCCTTGGGCTTCCAGTTAAAGCGGTGATAGATAGCGCTGGTTCCAAATAGAAGTATTGAGCTCGCAAAGAAAATTGCCGCCCCAATTTTTGCCGTGAGCCCATCTGCCAATACGACAAGCACCACACCACCAGCAACGGCTATCGGCAAAACACCAGTGTGGATCCAGCCGCGCCAAGATGGCTTTTGATCTTCGTCACTTTTGGTTATTTCGGACAGCGGCAAGTGCATGGGTTCCCCAGGGCTTTGCTTTTCGACCATGGTTCAACAATAGATGGGTTTTGAAGCGGTAACCTTGGAATGTGCGAAATCCTGTTTATAGCATTTATGAAGCTCGCCTTGAGCGCCAGCTTGAAAAAGACAACATCCCTAAACACATCGCAGTCATGCTAGATGGCAACAGACGATGGGCTGATAAGAACAACGGCTCAAAAGCAAAATCAGGACATGTTGCCGGAGCTCAGAAGATTTTCGATTTTCTCTCCTGGTGCGACGAGCTTAATGTTCCGGTCATAACTCTCTACCTTCTTTCTACAGAAAACCTTAAGCAGCGAAGCCAGCAGGAGCTGCAGGACCTGTTTGTGATTCTCGAAGAGTTAGCCAAGGAAATGGTCAGTAGGGGAAATTGGAGAATTCGGGTCATGGGAGATCGCACTGCACTTTCCAAGGAATTCCTTGAGTCCCTCGAAAGATCAGAGGCAGAAAGCGCCAACACTGATGGTGCAACAGTGAATCTGGCGATTGGCTATGGAGGGCGACAGGAGATTACCGACGCCATGAGATCTATCGTGCAATCCTCCATTGCTTCGGGGGATGACTTATCCAAGCTTTCAGACTCTCTAACGCCCGAGTTGATTGCCTCCCACCTCTATACCTCGGATCAACCAGATCCAGACCTAATCATTAGAACTTCTGGTGAGCAGAGACTAAGTGGCTTCTTGTTATGGCAATCCAGTAATTCCGAACTGTATTTTGAGGAAGCACTGTGGCCAGACTTTAGAAAAGTTGACTTCCTTAGGGCCATTCGTGCCTTCACAAGAAGGCATCGCCGCTTCGGCGCCTAGGCCCATCACTTTTACCTGGGGATAAGTTTTCACCCTAGCTTCGGTTTCAAAATACTCTGCTCTGGTGTTCGAAAATCTTGCCTCGTTTTTTTCAGCACTCGGTCTTGGCTACCTGGCTCTCACCGCTTGGCCTCTAGCCAAGACCGATATTTTGGAGCTCCGCCTGCCAAACAAATACGTATTACCTGCATTCCCAATCACGTGGCTTGGGCAACTAGCTGCTGGAATTGCAAACGGTATATGGTGGAACATGCTCGTCGCGAATCTGGCAATGCTCGTAACCTTTTTGGTTGCTTTGGGTATAAATCGTTTGGGTTTGCTTGGAATGGGGGATGTCAAACTCATGTCCGCTATGGCATTGGCTCTTGGTTGGTACTCGCCAACCCTTCCGGTTCTAGCCTTGCTAATTAGCTTTTTCACGGCAGGGATTGTTGCTATTTTGCTTCTGGTCTTAGGAAAGATAAAGCTCGGCGGATCTATGCCGCTGGGTCCTTATTTGATTGCTGGATTCTTCGGTGCGATTACTGTGGGGGCTTGGTCATAGAAAGCACGTTCAGTGCTTTGTCTAATTCAGCTTCGCTGATTTCGCCTCGTTCAACAAAACCTAGTTCAATAACAGCCTCGCGAATTGTGATGGATTTTTCAACGGAGTGCTTAGCAATTTTTGCTGCTGCTTCGTAACCAATCACCTTGTTTAGAGGAGTTACGATTGCTGGGCTTGACTCAGCCAAAGCAAGCGCGCGATCCTTGTTTGCTTCGAGGCCCTCAATTGTTTTGTCAGCTAGGACTCTAGAAGCATTGGCCAAGAGTCTGATTGATTCAAGCAGGGAGTTTCCCATCACAGGAATTGCAACATTTAGCTCGAAGTTTCCACTGGCACCAGCCCAGGCTACGGTCTGATCATTTCCAATGACCCTGGCACAAACCATCAAAACTGCTTCTGGAATAACGGGGTTTACCTTGCCTGGCATGATCGAAGAACCTGGTTGCAGGTCGGGGATAGCAAGCTCTCCTAAACCAGCGTTTGGACCAGAACCCATCCAGCGCAAGTCATTGTTAATCTTGGTGAGGCTAATCGCCAAAACTCTAAGAGCACCAGATGCTTCTACGAGTGCATCTCTAGCACCCTGGGCTTCAAAGTGGTCTCTAGCTTCGGTAATCGGAAGTGATGTGGCCTTAGCCAAGAGTTTGATTACTTCTTGTGGGAAACCTTTTGGGGTGTTGATTCCGGTTCCAACAGCTGTTCCGCCGAGCGGAACTTCAGCAACGCGAGCTATAGTTCCCTGAATTCTCTCGATGCCATATCTAATTTGAGCGGCGTAACCGCCGAACTCTTGACCCAAAGTTACCGGGGTTGCGTCCATGAGGTGTGTGCGACCAGCCTTGACGACCTGAGACCAGCTCTTAGCTTTTGTTTCCAATTTTCCAGCCAGGTAATCAAGCGCCGGCAGTAGGTCCGTAACGATAGCGGAGGTTACAGCTAGGTGCACCGAAGTCGGAAAGACGTCGTTAGAAGATTGTGAGGCGTTCACGTGATCGTTTGGATGCACTGGCTTACCCAGCTGCTTCGAAGCTAGGGTAGCGAGGACCTCATTCATGTTCATGTTTGAGCTGGTACCGGATCCGGTTTGATAAATGTCTACTGGAAACTCACCCTCGTGTTTTCCGGCGATAACTTCATCTGCGCTTTTGGCGATGGCATCTGCAATGCTCTGGTCTAAGACACCGAGGGTGGCGTTAGCTAAAGCGGCTGCTTTTTTTATTTGCGCAAGAGCTGCGATGTGAGCAATTTCTAGAGTCGAGCCAGAGATGGGGAAGTTCTCTACCGCCCTTTGGGTTTGGGCTGAATAAAGGGCATCTTTAGGAACTCTAACTTCACCCATGGTGTCGTGTTCAATTCGAAATTCCATTGCCGTCCCGCCTAAAACTGATACTTGATAATTGGTGTGATGTTTACTCCGTAATTTCTTACTTTCACAATCCCTAATTTACTCTCTTTGGCTGATAACTGGGAGCTAGTTTGTTTCAATGAGCAAAGAAAGCTGCGTTGCAAAGTCTTCCAACTGCTGTTTTGGCGCCACTCCGTAAACCAAGACCGCATGGTTTTGGTACTCCAGGAGCATCAGAAAGTCCTTTGACTTGGCGGGGGTATTGGTCTTGGTGGTTTCATAAATTGTCCAAGACTGATTGCCAAGAGTAATTTCTCCAGTGGGCTTGTTTGCTTCGAGCTGTATTTGAATCCAAGTTTGATTGACATCAAAGCCTTGAGTCATGGCGATGAATTCACTATTTGGCCCAACGAATCCTGCATACCAAGTGGCCACTCCATCTTGGGCCACAGACCTGTAGCGTGCGGCATTGGAATACCAGTCGACTGGCAAAGTGGGAACTAACAAATCTCCTGGCGCTTCGCTTGCTGCCTGAGAAGCAACCTCTTGATAGTCAACCGCCTGAACCCTGTTGGAGTCATCGCGTGGCACAGCAAGAATTAGAACCAGCATCACGCCAATGGTTGCCCCAAGAGACAAAAGCAGATTGATTAGCGTCTGGCGCGCACGACGCTTGGCCGCGGCATCGCTCACTCGGCTCCAGTTTTCTTAGCCTTAGAAACTTTCTCCAACTGGTCTCGTGCTCCAGAGAGCCACTTCTCGCATCGATTGGCAAGGGCTTCGCCACGTTCCCACAGCTGCATTGATTTTTCCAGTGTGACTGATCCGGTTTCAAGTTCAGCAACTACCTTGACTAGTTCGTCACGAGCCTGCTCGTAGCTCATCGCTTCGATGTCTTTATTGGTTTCACTCATTATGTCTCTAGCCTACTTTCAATCTGCCGTGACTCCGAGATCGCCCCCGGCGAGCGTAATCTTCAGCTTTTCACCCTTGGAAACCTTCTTCGGGTCGGTCACTAATCCATCCTTGAGGTTTCGAACAACCGCATAACCTCGGTCAAGGGTTAGCTTGGGGGACAGTGCCCTAACCTGACCGCGAAGACCTGCAATTTGCAGCTGTTCTTTATCTAGAAAGTTCTTAGTTTGTGACTGCAAAGTTGTGAGCAATTGAGTAATGTTCACCGAACGCTCATCAACAATTGTGAAAGGATTAGTAAAAACTGGTCTAGTTCTAATCCCTAGGATCAGTTCAAGTTGGTTCTGAACATAGCCCACAACTCTTAGCGCAATTCTTTCCAGCGCTATCGAAATCTTCTTACGCTCATCAACAACATCTGGAACTACATTTTTTGCAGCATCGGTTGGAGTGGAGGCTCGGAAGTCAGCAACTTCATCGGTTAGCGGGCGGTCGTTTTCATGCCCGATGGCGCTAACAATGGGTGTCTTACAGTTTGCGACCGCTCTCACAACTTGCTCGTCAGAGAACACCAGCAAATCTTGGAATGACCCTCCACCTCGAGTAAGGATGATTACATCCACTTCACTGTCAGCGTCAAGGGCTTGGATTGCCTTGATAATCTCAGCTGCAGCTTTGTCTCCTTGAACAGGAGTGTGTTGAATCTTGAATCTAACTTCTGGCCAGCGAAGCTTGGCGTTTTGCAATACGTCTTTCTCGGCGTCACTGTTGGCTCCGGTGATCAAGCCAATCAGGTTTGGAAGAAAAGGCAGTGGCTGTTTTCTTTCTGCGAGAGTCAGGCCCTCTTTGATTAGCTGTTGACGTAAACGCTCGATTCGCTCAAGTAGTTCGCCTAGGCCGACTTTTCTAATCGCCAGAACATCCATGCTGGTCTTACCGGAGCGTTCCCAGAAGTCCGGGTGCACGAGGGCAACCACTCGGTCTCCAGCAGCCAGCTCAGAGACTGCGTTCAAAACTTCTGGTCTTCGGGAATGAATCGAAAAGCCCTTGTCTGCTACTAAGTCTCGAAGCTCTCCGAAGAAGACGTCCTTTTTGGGGCTAACTTGAGAGATTTGGCCCTCAACCCAGACATTGCCAAGCTTTGTTATCCAGTCCTTCAAGGAGCTGGTGAAATTGGATACGCTCCAGGGGGTTAGTTCGCTGGACACCCTTGATTCAGAGGATTGCTGCTGTTGGTCCTCTGACATGACTGTTCCTTCAAGTGGCTAAGTTATCTCTCGTAAGATTGAGCTGTGACCCAAATAAATATTACCCCTTCAAAGCGCGTGCTTTTAGCCGCCCCAAGGGGTTACTGCGCCGGAGTGGACAGAGCCGTTATTGCCGTCGAAAAGGCGTTAGATCACTACGGAGCTCCGGTCTACGTTCGCAAGGAAATCGTGCACAACAAGCACGTGGTTACTGGTCTGGAAAAACGTGGAGCAATTTTCGTGGACGAAGTTGATGAAGTTCCAGAAGGCTCAACTCTTGTTTTCTCCGCCCATGGAGTTTCACCGGCTGTTGTAAAAGCCTCTGAGGCGCGCGGGCTAAACACAATTGATGCAACCTGCCCATTGGTTACAAAGGTGCACCGCGAGGTTCAAAGATTTGCTGCCGAGGAATACGACATTTTATTGATCGGTCACGAAGGTCACGAAGAAGTCGAAGGTACCGCCGGCGAAGCCCCAGATCACGTTCAGCTCGTTGATGGCAAAGAGGGAATCGATAACGCAAAGGTTAAAGATCCTAAGAAAGTTATTTGGCTGTCCCAGACAACTTTGTCAGTAGACGAAACCATGGAAACCGTTTTGAAACTTCGAGAGAAGTTCCCAACCTTGCAGAATCCTCCTAGTGATGACATCTGCTACGCAACCCAGAACCGCCAAGTTGCAATCAAGAAGGTTGGCTCGGAGTCTGATCTTGTCTTGGTTATTGGATCCGCTAACTCATCCAACACAGTTCGCCTGGTAGAAGTTGCACTAGAAGCTGGAGCCAAAGCTGCCTACCGAATTGATTACGCGAGTGAAATCAAGGAAGAGTGGTTCGAAGGCGTCGAGACCGTAGGAGTATCTTCTGGAGCCTCTGCGCCTGAGGAGCTTGTGGATGAAGTGCTTGAGTATCTTGAGAAGCGTCAATTTGGAAAGCCAATTGAGATCACAACCGCTGAGGAAGATGTTCAGTTCTCGCTACCAAAGGAACTGCGTAAAGACCTAAAGCAAGCCGGTCAGGACACTAGCAACAAGGCCAAGCGCTCCTAGGAGCCAAATTCAGTTTCTTTATAAGGGTGACCAGTCTGGTCATAGGTTGTCCAAGTGCCAATTTGTTTCCCAAAGTCGAAGCTTCCAGAACGCATAAGTGTTCCGTCTTTTCTGAAAAACTCCCAGTAGCCGTGCATCTTTGACTCTTTGAACTTCCCCTTATATCTGGGGTTGCCGTTTTCATAGAAAGGTGAACGCTCCGGCACTATGCAGTCGGTGACTTTCCAGCAGAACCCAACTGGTTAGCGGCTTGAACTACTCTGGCTGCCATTGAAGCCTCTCCTAGCTTCCCCCACGCTCTTGGGTCGTAAGCCTTCTTATTTCCTACTTCACCGTCCAACTTTAGAACGCCGTCGTAGTTTGCAAACATGTGCCCAGCAACTGCGCGAGTAAAAGCGTACTGAGTGTCGGTATCGATGTTCATTTTGATAACCCCAAAGCTAACCGCGTCTGCAATTTCTTTATCGGTGGATCCAGAACCGCCATGGAACACAAGATCAAAAGGTAAATCCTTAGAGTACTTTTTACCGACTGCTTTTTGTATTTCATCTAGCAGCTCTGGCTTGAGCTTTACGCTTCCGGGCTTGTAGCTACCGTGAACGTTTCCAAAAGTAAGAGCAGTTAGGTATCTTCCGTTTTCTCCAAGACCCAGTGCTTCGGCGGTAGCCATGCCGTCTTCTACTGTTGTGAAAAGATCTTTTCCAGATCCACCCTCAACACCGTCTTCTTCGCCACCGACAACACCAACTTCGATTTCTAGAATCGATCCAACCGCAGTGGTTTTTGCCAGAAGCTCTTTGGCAATTTCTAGGTTCTCTTTTAGTGGAACCGCTGAACCATCCCACATGTGGGAATTGAATAGTGGATCAAGACCGCTTTTTACTCGCTCTGCAGAAACCTCAAGTAATGGGCGTACAAATCCATCAAGATGTCCTTTGGGGCAGTGGTCGGTGTGCAGCGCAACAGTGATTCCATATCCCTTTGCCACTTCACGAACAAAGGCAGCCATTGCCTGAGCACCAATTGCCATGGACTTCACGGTCGAACCGGAGAAGTATTCGGCTCCACCTGTGGAGACCTGCAAGATTCCGTCTGAGCCGCACTCTTGTAGACCCTGCAAAGCAGCAATCGCGGTAGCCGAAGATGAAACGTTGATAGCCGGGTAAGCAAACTTCTGGGACTTAGCCCGATCCAGCATCGCTAGATAGGCATCGGGGGTTGCTACTGGCATGGCTTAGTTCTCCTTGTGAATTGCTGGCTCTTTGAGCGGTGCTGCCAGGTCTACATCCTCAGTCAAGAACACCTCAGGAAGATTGTCAATGTGATCGAGCCCGCTGGTGGGCTGGGAAACCTTCACAGCTCCCCATTGGACCGCAGCCATGGCACCCACTGGAACATTGAACTCCACCCCAAAATCCTGCTCACCCTCGGCGATTGGATTATTGGTTATTGCGGCTAGGAATCCAGCGAGGGTCGCATCTCCAGCACCGACGGTGTTAATGACTTTTACCGGTGCGGTTCTGGTTGCCCAGGCGCGGGATTTGGTAACGGCCAACATGCCATCGGATCCCAAAGAGGCCAACACACACTCAACACCGTGGGAACAAAGTTCTCTAGCTGCTTCGATGACATCCCCGTTTGTTTGAAGATCTCTACCAACAGCAGATGCAAGCTCTTCAGCGTTTGGCTTTAGAATCGCAGCTTCTCCCTGACGAACCCAATAGGCAAGCGGCTCACCGCTGGTATCTAAAACAACTCGAACGCCGAGTTTTTCCATTCGCTCAAAAATAGGATGAAGGTCAACAAAAGTTCCAGTTGATTCGTCTATTGGCAAAGCTCCAGCGATAACCAACCACTTAGCTTCGTTTTCAATTACGGTTTTTTCCGTCAGTTCAATTACTTGCTGCCATTCTTTTGAGCTCAGCGGTTTTGGCGCTTCATTTATTTTGGTTGTGGTGCCACCGCGCTCAAGAATTGTTGTTGAAACCCGAATGGTGCCATCGATCCACAGAGGGACAAGAAAATTCTTAGATCCGGTTCGCTCCAGAATTCCTTTTTCAGCGTTTCCAATTGGAACAACCGCAGGGGCTGAAATACCGGCTAAGTGAAGAGCTCTTGCAACGTTGATGCCTTTGCCGGCAAGTTCTTCTCCAACAGCATCTGCTCGGTTAACCGCACCGCTATGTAGGTCTGTCACTGTGTAAGTTCTATCCAAAGTAGGAGCGGGCGTCAGAGTGACAATCGGGGACTTTGTTGCCATTCCAGACATGCAGTTTCTCCTTGCGGATTCAATTAGTGGAGCCAGCTATAAAGCTGTCCAACAGGGATTTTGGAGCTGCAAACGCCTTTGTGAGCTTGATTTCGAGTATAACCAAACCAGACAAAGAGGCTCTTAAGTCACAGATTGGCTAGGAAATCAGTCTTTCTGGAGCTCGTTAGCGGTAATTGAAGTGGGACCAGCCTCGATGGGGGTGGGGGTGGGAATCTCCTCAGTTCCGAGCTGATTCTCGTCCAGATCGTTGAGTTTTCTGGCGGTCACCAGAACCCTGGTCTCTAGCGAGGATACGAATACGTTGTAGTCCTTTACGGTGTTGGTAATTGAGCGGCCTAATTTGTCAGCGTGCTCGGCAATTTTGCCAACTCGCTCATATAGCTCTTTTCCAAGTCGGATCATGTTTCGAACCGAACTCTCATCGGCATTTTGCCGCCAGATGTAGTTGATGGTTTTTAGAACCGAGAACAAGCTAACCGGTGACGCTAGCGCAACATTTTTCTTAAAGGCATATTCCAGTAGCGCAGGATCTGCATCTAGGGCGGCAGATAACAAAGACTCGGAAGGCACAAACGCAATGACAAAATCTGGACTGGCGTTTAATCCAGTCCAATACTCTTTACTTGATAGCGCATCAATGTGAAGCTTCATTGCTTTCACATGAGCAGTGATTAGCTCCTGTCGCCTCTTGGCGTCTTCGCCTTCAGCGTGCTCTGAAATAGCAGAAGCTTCCTGATAAGAATTGAACGGCACCTTGGAATCAATCGCCAAAGATTTGCCACCAGGAAGATTGATTATCAAGTCAGCTCTTCCAGATCCACTATCGGTAGAAAAAGTTGCCTGCTCGCTAAAGTCAGCGTGCTTGATTAGCCCTGCCAGCTCAACCAGTTTTCGAAGTTGAGTTTCTCCCCAAACGCCGCGAATCGAATTCGACGACAAAGCTTGTGACAGCGCCATCGTGGTCTTGCGAAGTTGCTCATCGGAATTAACTGCGTTTTTGAGCTGCTCTTGAATTGTTCCAAACTGCTCAGTTCGTTCTTTCTCGAGCGAGGCCACAGACAGCTGCATTTGTTCCAAGCGATCTTTTACTGGAGCCAACTCTTTGATGAGTCGGTTTTCTTCGCGATCTCTTTCATCCCTTGCCACTCGTTCGCGATTGGCAGTTTCTAGCTGGGCGGTCAGGCCGGAAACCGTGGCCTCAGCCGAGGCAAGCTTGATAGCTAGTGATGAATCACCAGTTGAGCCTTTTGATCGAAGCATGGCAATAAGCACGCCAATTACTAGCCCCACGGCCAAGCCGATACCCAAGTAAATAAGTTCCATGCTTAGAACTATGCCATTAGCTGGCGACAATCCAGGCCACTAGAGCGCTCCAAGGCGAACCTTGGTGACGGCTAGTAGCTCCGGGAGATCCTGCACCCCGTGTCTTTGGGCAGCGTTAATGACAATCCGGGCACATGCGTCACTATCGGCTAGGGCGTTATGGTGCTCAAATTCCTCATGGCCTACGGCATAGGCAACCGCGTTTAGTCGGTAGCTTTCGAGGTTGTAAGTCTTTCGGGCAATCTTCAGTGAGCAGCCATAACGAAGCTTTGGAAGCTCGTGATTGATGGCTTTGGCACTAGCTGCCAAAACACCCATGTCAAATGAGGCGTTATGGGCAACCAGCAGATCTTCATCTATGAATTCCAGCATTTGGTTTATTACTTCTGAGTATGCGGGGGCGTCCTGAACCATCGCGGGGGTAATGCCATGAACTCTGATGTTCCCCTCACTAAACCAGTCATGGGGGACCGGAGGTCGAAACAGTAGTTCTAGAGTTGCTACCGGTTTAGAGTCACGAACCCGAATAAGACCAACGGCGCATGGACTCGCGGGTGAGCCATTGGCTGTTTCAAAGTCAATGGCTGTGAAATCAAGGGGCATAGAAGTAGTCTGCCACTTGCGAACCACAGGTAGAGTGGTATCCCGTGGCTCTAACAATTGGAATCGTAGGACTACCCAATGTGGGCAAGTCGACTCTTTTCAACGCACTCACTAAAAACAACGTGCTGGCAGCTAACTACCCATTTGCCACCATTGAGCCAAACGTTGGAGTGGTGAACCTTCCAGATGAAAGACTTACCAAGTTAGCGGAGATTTTTAGTAGCGAAAAGATTCTTTCTGCCCCAGTGTCCTTTGTTGACATTGCGGGAATCGTAAAGGGCGCCTCTGTGGGTGAAGGGCTTGGAAACCAGTTCCTTGCCAACATTCGAGAAGCCGATGCCATCGCCCAGGTTGTAAGAGGGTTCGCTGACTCAGATGTAATTCATGTAGATGGCAAGGTTGAGCCTTCAAGTGACATCGAAACCATTAACACCGAATTGATGCTCGCTGACTTGCAGACTCTAGAAAAGGCAAGACCAAGAATTGAAAAGGAAATCAAAGGAAAAAAAGCTGAGCCGGAAGCCTTGGTAGCAATCGATCAGGCGCTCGCGGAATTGAATGCCGGCAACCCGCTTTCCAAGACCAAGGTAGACCTTTCGCCAATCAAGGAGCTGGGTTTGCTAACCGCCAAGCCAACCATTTACGTTTTTAATGTTGACGAGGCAGTTCTGACCGATGCCGCGAAGAAAAAAGCTATGGCAGATCTTGTCGCACCAGCAGAGGCGGTTTTTTTGGATGCCAAAGTCGAATCCGAGCTAATTGATTTAGAGAAATCCGAAGCAGCTGAGCTGCTTGCTTCTTTGGGTCAAGACGAGTCCGGTCTTGATCAGCTAGCTCGCATTGGATTTAGAACCCTAGGGCTTCAGACCTATCTGACGGCAGGACCCAAGGAAGCCAGAGCCTGGACTATCAAGCAGGGCTGGAGTGCACCGCAAGCTGCTGGAGTAATCCACACCGACTTTCAAAAAGGCTTTATCAAGGCAGAAATCGTTTCCTTCGATGACCTGGTCGCTAATGGATCTATGGCAGAGGCCAAGGCCAAAGGCAAGGTCCGCATGGAGGGCAAGGAATACATCATGCAAGACGGTGATGTGGTGGAGTTTAGATTTAACGTCTAATGAAAACTCCGCTCTATTTCGTCGAACGGGAATACCCGGTAGAACTAGCTACCCTTTGGAATGCTTGGGTAGAAGCTGATCAACTGCAGCAGTGGTACAGCCCTGAAGTGCTCGATACCGTTCCCAACTCAGCAACAAGCGATGCCGTTATTGGTGGAGATTGGGCCATAGCGATCGACGTATCAGTGAATGGTTTCAACGCCTACTTCTGGGGCAAATACACAGAAGTGAAGTTCCAAGAAAAGCTTGTGCACACCATGTTTTACTCCCAAGACGAGCTTGAGTTTAACCTGCGCGGTGACGAACAGCCCTATCACGTAATTGAGATTGACTTTGAGACAAGGGGTAACAACTCCTGGGTTAGGTTCACCCAATTTGGGTCTATGGATCCAGAACAAGCTGAGGCAACCAAGGATGGAATGGAAAGCTATTTCAATAGCCTGGGAAAGTATCTAAGCAGCAATGACTAGCAAACAAGTACTGGCACATTTATCAAAAGTTCCCCAGCCACAAAAAGCAACGCTATTGGAACTTCGAAAGACAATTCTGGAAATCATTCCCGAAGCCGAGGAAGTTATCTCTTACGGATTTCCTGGTTACAGGATTAATGGAAAAATCATCTGCGGATTTGACGCATTCAAGAACCACTGCAGCTTCTTTCCGCACTCATCGCTTGTGATTCCGGAGCTTGGAAAAGAACTAGTGAATTACAAAACTTCGAAAGGTGCTTTGCAGTTTGCAATTGACAAACCGCTGCCAAAATCACTGGTGAGAAAACTAATCAAGACCAGAATGCGGATTCTCGCTGAAACTAAATGACGTACTCGTCAGAAACCCAGTGTCCCGAGATAGCTTCTTTCTTACTTAGAACCCTGCCAGTTTCCCCAACAACAGTCGATCCGGCTGGAACGTTTTTTGTGACAACCGTATTGGCTCCGATATAACAGTTATCGCCTATTGTGATGCGTCCAATAACTTTGGCTCCCGCACCGATAACAACGTGCGAGCCAATAATTGGGTGACGATCAACAGCCGAGTTCTCTTTACCGCCTAGGGTAACTCCGTGGTAAATCAGGACATCGTCGCCAATTATTGAAGTCTCCCCAATTACGATTCCCATTCCGTGATCAATCACGAATCTACGTCCAATGGTGGCGCCTGGGTGGATCTCAATTCCGGTTAGGAACTTGGCCCAGTTGGAGAACATCCTTGCTGGGATTCGAAGCTTGAGTTTCCAGATCTTGTTTGCCACCCGATGCATCCAAATGGCGTGCAAACCAGGGGAGGTTAGAAACAGCTCTAACTTACTCGAGGTCGCTGGATCGCGATCTACACCTGCTTGGAGATCTTCTTTAATGGACAACTTTTATTTTTCTTCCTTCAGATCGGCATACAAGACAGTGGAGAGGTAACGCTCACCGAAGGAAGGAATGATAACTACAACCTTCTTTCCCTTGAACTCTTCGCGCTTAGCCACCTGGGCAGCTGCCCATAGCGCTGCTCCAGAAGAGATTCCAGCAAGAATTCCCTCTTCTGTTCCAGCACGTCTTGCATACTGGATGGCTTCTTCGCTTGGGACATCAATCACTTCGTCGTAAACGCTTCGATCAAGAATCGGTGGAATAAAGTTTGCTCCAATTCCTTGCAGCGGATGAGATCCTGCAACACCACCTGTTAGAAGCGGTGAGGCCGCAGGCTCAACTGCAAAAACTTTGATGTTTGGGTTTAGTTCTTTTAGTCTCTGGCCGGTTCCCGTTATTGTTCCACCGGTTCCAACTCCTGCTACCAAAGCGGCAACTTCACCGTCGGTGTCGTTCCAGATTTCCATCGCGGTAGTCTTACGGTGAATTTCTGGGTTAGCTTCGTTTTCAAACTGGCGAACTAAAACAGCTCCGGTTTCCTTACCAATCTCTTCTGATTTGCTAACCGCACCAGTCATACCTTCGGTTGCTGGGGTAAGCACCAGGGTTGCCCCAAAAGCGCGAAGCAGAGTTCTGCGCTCGAGGCTAACTGATTCAGGCATGGTCAAAATGGCTTTGTAACCACGGGCAGCCGCAACCATCGCAATTGCGATTCCAGTGTTACCGCTTGTTGCCTCAACAATTGTGTCGCCTGGCTTTAGTTGACCAGAGCGTTCTGCGGCATCAATGATTGCGATACCTAGGCGGTCCTTCACGGTGGAGGTTGGGTTATAAAACTCGAGCTTGGCAAGGACTTCGGCTCCTGCGCCATCCATGATTTTGTTGATCCGAACCAAGGGCGTATTTCCAAACACCTGGGTTATGTCGTCATAGATCTTCAAGAGCCTTACCTTTCGTTTGTCTTATGGGCAACAGACAGGGTCAACCAGCAAAGTAGGCAACTTATGCCCAGTTATGGCAATAAATTTCCCAGAAACTGGCATTTTTGCTCTCCCAAGCCTAACTTCTTAGCTCAAGCTCCTGATCGATGGTGTTTTTCCTGGCTATGACCCGTCCGGCAAAAATAGCCGGGATAGCGGTCAGGAAGAGAAACCACAGCGAGCTGGTCCAGTTGCCAGTGAGCTCGTGCAGCACACCAAGCACCAGGGGCCCCAGGGCTGCAGCCAGATAACCAAAGCCTTGGGCAAAACCGGAGATTCGAAGAAGCGTTTCTTGGGACCTGGATCGAATGTTGAAAAGTGCCAAGTTCAATGGAAAAAGAATCGGTCCCAGACCAATTAGCACTACCCATATCCAAGAGAGGTTTCCCGGCAAGAAGATAAGCCCCGCGTAACCGGTAAAGAACAAGACTCCACTTAGGTAAATAAGTGGTGCCTGATTTGGGAATCTAACTGCAAGCCGTGGCATCAATAACGCGGCTGGCATACCCATTCCTGCATACACCGACAAAAGAATTCCTGCCTCCAGCGGGGTGGAGCCAGACTCATCAATAAGAATCTGTGGTAGCCAAGCAAAGGCGGCGTAGCCATTCAACGACGACACCGCAAAAATTACAACCATAGAAACAGCCGTTGGAGATTTCCAAATCTTTATGTGTCGAACGCTAACTGGAATAGAAAGTGTCTGGGTAACAACTGGTTCTTCAATTTTGTTGGAGCGCAAAGCAAAGATCCAAGGAATCATGGCAATTGCTCCAACTATGGCCCACTGACCTAGCGCCAATCTCCAGCCAAACTCCTGCGCCACCGGAACAGCTATAAGAGGTGGCGTCAGTGCGCTAATGGAAACTATCGTTAGATAAAGCGCGGTCATAGACCCGATTCGATCGGGGAAGTACTTTCTCACCACAACTGGAAGTAAAACGTTTCCCATACCCATTCCAACAATGGCAACAAATGTTCCAACGCTAAGAAGGGACCAGTCTCCAGAAAAAGCGCGAACCAGGTTTCCCAAAACAATTACTAGAAGCAGCACGAGCAAAGCAGCTTCCAAGCCAACTCGTCGAGTGAGCATTGGCGCCAAAAGACCACTTAGCGCAAAGCCAAGGGGCGGGAGCATTCCCAAAAAGGAAACCGCCAAGGTCGAAAGCTCAAGGTCCTCGCGAATAAAGGGGATGATCGGCGAAAGCGAGGAAACTACGGTGCGAAGGTTTAGCGCCACCAATAAAAGGCCCACCAGGGCAAGGACTCTGCCGTGCAGGGGTTTCATCTTGGGCAAGAGGCTGTTTCTCCAGGTTCGGGGTGAACTTCTAACTTAGCGAAGTCATCAGCCTTCGAAGCGAATCCACCCGGCTAGCACCCTGAGGCCCAAGCAAGCCTGCGGCAACTGCCTCATCGAGGGCGCAATCAGGTGAGTCAATTAGATGGCTGCAACCTCTGGGGCAGGAGGCAATAGTTTCCCAAAGATCTTCGAAGGACCTAAGTAAGTTTTTGGGATCGATGTGCCCAAGGCCGAAAGAGCGAATTCCCGGGGTGTCGATTATCCAACCATCATCAAGTGCTATTGCTCGAACAGAAGTTGAAGTTTGACGACCGCGACCGGTAACTGCGTTTACGCTTCCAACTGCGCGATTAGCATCGGGAGAAAGCGCATTTACCAAAGTTGATTTACCAACACCGGAGTGCCCCACCAGGACAGTAGTTTCTCCTACTAAAAGGTCAGTAACTTCACTGAGTTGAAAGCTATCCGACCTGGTTCGAATAATGGGAATACTTAAGCCTTGGAAGTTATCTAGAAACTCCGAAGGATCAGCAAGGTCAGTTTTTGTGACACAAATTATTGGCTTGAGTCCGGCATCATATGCGGCGGCAAGGTAACGATCAACCAATCGGGTTCGAGGTTCTGGATTAGCAGCTGCAATCACGATCATGAGCTGAGTTGCATTGGCAACAATTACTCTTTCAACCTGATCTGAATCATCGGCGCTACGCCGAAGCAAAGTAGTTCTTGGTTCGATTCGAACAATTCGAGAAAGCGCACCATCATCCGAGGAGGTGTCTCCCGCGAGAGAAACAATGTCTCCAACGGCCGGGCCATTGTTTCTAAGCTCCTTGGCTAGGGTTGCGTTGACTTGGTAGTTACCTTCTTGGAGCAAAACTTGATAGCGATTCTTATCGATTCCAATAAGCATGCCAAGTGCTGCCCCGCTGTGATCAGGGCGTATCTTGGTCCTTGGTTTATTGCCTTTGGGGTTCGGACGAGCCTTGAAATCGGACTCGTCTAAGTCGTGAGCTCCTGGCTCTGGTTCATAAAGCCAACTCAACTAGTAGCCCCAAGCATCTTGCTCCACAGCAACTCAAAGCCAGGCATTGTCTTGGAAGTTACCGTTATGTCCTCAATCTCAATGCCTGGAACTCGAAGCCCAATGATGGCACCAGCGGTGGCCATTCGGTGATCGCCATAGGTTTTCCAAAGGCCACCTCGAAGATCCGCTGGTTCAATAACTAGCCCGTCTTGGGTTTCGGTTGCCTTGCCGCCGATGGAGTTAATCTCATCAACCAGTGCCTTTAGTCGATTAGTTTCGTGACCTCTAAGGTGCGCCACGCCAGAAATTACCGATTTAGAATTCGCGAGCGCTGCCAGAGCTGCAATAACTGGCGTCAGCTCACCGGCAGAGGACAAGTCAATCTCAATGCCGTTTATTTCACCCGTGCCAGTAATGCTCATCCCGGTTCCGGTTCGAGAGACTTCTCCACCCATGAGAGTAAGCAAAGAGACAAAATCGTTTCCAACCTGGGTAGTGCTAGTAGGCCAGTTCTCTATAGTCACCGTTCCGCCGGCAACGAGTGCAGCTGCCATAAACGGTCCAGCGTTTGATAAGTCTGGTTCAATCTCTACGGTGCGACCAGAGATTTCTCCTGGCTCAATTCGCCAGGATCTCTCGCTAAGTTTTGATACTGTTACTCCTCGCTTGGCGAGGGTTTCAATGGTCATGTCTATGTGCGGCATAGAAGGAAGAGTTTTTCCTGTGTGGTTCAAGGTGAGTCCATTTTTGAATCTTGCTGCAGCTAGCAATAATCCTGAGACAAACTGCGAAGATTCAGAAGCATCTATAGACAACTCACCACCCACAACTTCACCGGTGCCATGAATCGTAAACGGCAAGCCAGATCCAGAAACTTCCACACCTAGGGCACGAAGCGAGTCAACGGTAGTTTTCATCGGCCTTGATCTTGCGGCAACATCTCCATCGAAAGAGATCTCACCCTCTGCAAGAGCTGCAACCGGAGGAACAAAGCGCATAACTGTTCCAGCCAGCCCACAATCAATCTGAGCTGGGCCAGAAATTGGCTTTGGTGTAATTCGGAGCGAATTCGGAGTCGATTCAATTTCTGAGCCCAATTGCTTGAGCGCTTGGATCATCAGACTGGAATCTCTTGAATCCAATGGGTTCAGGATCTCACTTGGACCCGAAGCCAGGGCTGAAAGAACCAACTCACGGTTAGTCAGGGATTTAGAGCCTGGGATGCTGACCTGGGCCGAGATAGCCGATTTTGCCAATGGCGCGGCCCATAGGCGGGAATAGCTTTTGTCAGTCATTGGTTTTAAAAGTATCAGTTATCAACCTGAAGGACCTAGGCCATGGTTACCACCAGCTTTTGCGAGGAGGCTCAATTGGTAGACTCTGAGGCTATGGCCAGCTCAAAAAACACAGACTCAGAGCTGAAAATAAGAGACTTTGAGCAGCAGGCATTACCATTGATGCCTCAGCTATACGGTGCCGCATTGCGCTGGACCAGAAACCCTTCCGACGCCGAAGACCTAGTTCAAGAGGCTATGGCCAAAGCATTCGTGGCCTGGGGTCAATATCAGCAAGGTACGAACTTAAAAGCTTGGCTCTATCGAATCATGACCAACACCCACATCAATAAATACAACAAGCAGCAAAAGGACCCATCTCGTGGCGGCCTAGATGATTTGGAAGATTGGCAACTTGGCGCTGCGGAATCAATTACTGCTACCACCACACGCTCAGCCGAACTGGAAGCACTCGATCACCTTCCAGCCGACATCATCCGAGACAGCCTTATGTCTATTCCTGAAGAGTTTCGTATGGTGGTTTACTACGCAGTTGTGGATGGCCTGCCCTATTCCGAGATTGCAGAAATCATGGGCACCCCAGTCGGCACAGTCATGAGCCGACTACACCGAGGCAAAAAGCTTCTTCGTATCTTGCTTGCTGAATACGCTATCGAGCAAGGATACTTATCACCAGACAAGCAAGCGCAAAAAACGGAGCAGAACTAATGGCCGAATTTGACTGTGAAGAGACCAAAGCACTGGTCCACGAATATCTGCACAACGAGTTGCTGCCCGATCAGCAAAAAGACATCACTACGCACTTGGCGCTATGCGATTCCTGCGAGGAAGAATATGACCTTGAGGTTTACCTAAACCAAGTTATTCAGCGCTCATGCGATGAAGAGCCACCAAAGAAACTTGCTGAAAAAGTTCTAGCGAGAATTAAGGATATTCAATCCCATTAGCACTCGCTAAAGTGCGATCTCTAACTGCCTAGCAATTTTCTTGCAGCGATTCTGGATAGATTTTGCACCAGTCTTATTTGCTTTTCTCAGACGCGGGATAAAGTCCTGCAGAAGACTCTGATCTAATTCTGCAAAGTCGGCAGCTGTTTGAAGACAGTAATAGCCAACAATTTTGCTTTTATCGCTTTCTGCCCAGTCCATAAAAACCTCGTAGGCCTTTTGTCTTTGAGCCTTGGTTAGCTCAATGTGTGTGAACAGTTGGGGGACATGCCACCTGACTTCCTGCTGAGAGTATTTGGCTAAGTTTTTTATGAGGTCTTTGGCAAAAGGAGCAACTGACTCCGGAGATTGCTCTGCAACCCTCATTGCTACATAGCTAGCTCGCATTGCTACGACGGCGTCTTGATCGAAAAAAAGATCATAAATCTCAGGAAGTCCCGATGGAGATTTCAAGAGTGCTTGAATAACTTGATCCGCTGACCCAATAGAGGTTCTTGTCCCCCCAGATAGCTTTTGCCTAAGTGCAGACATAAAAAACCCTTTCAGTTTCCTAGAAACTAAATTAGTTTTATTCTTCGCCCTCTTCAAGCCCTAACCACTGGTACCAACCGCGGTTCAGGACCAGCCAAGCCATCAGTCCATAGCCGGTTTGACCAGGCATGTTTCTTGCCGATGCCTCGAGCTCTAAGTTGTATCCCTCGTGATCAACCAGTGGGTGGAAAAAGTCTACGA
>NZ_DAIMLM010000003.1:0-48839 GCF_036721215.1 Rhodoluna sp. | reverse complement strand
TCGAGCTCTAAGTTGTATCCCTCGTGATCAACCAGTGGGTGGAAAAAGTCTACGAAGGTAACACCTCTTCTATTGCAGACATCTTCGTAGCCGGTGGCTAGGTGTTCAATCTCATAATTCAGCGCCTTGTTGAAACTTGGAGGAGGGCCAACAACAAAAACCGAGATATCGCTTCTGCGAGCCTCATCGACGACTGTTGCCAGATTCAGTCTTGATCGAGAAACGGAAATGCCTTCGCTGGCATCGGAATTACCAAGTGCGATCACCAAGCGGTTGTCGGTTTCTGGGCGAAAGCGACGTTGCACTTCTTGACTCCAACGCTCAACTAGTGATGCGCTGGTTTCCCCAGGGGAGGGAACGTTGTAAATATCGATGACGGGATCTTCTACCGGGGTTCTTGCGATAACCCTTCCAACCCAACCCATAGCTTTGACATCACCTATGGCAGTTGTGGTCTCATCGCCCAAAATGACGATGCGAGTATCTAACCGCTCGGTGTTTTCCATTTTCTAGAAAGCTAGCGCCCTGGTTATTAGATCTGCTTGCTCAACTGCGTGTCGCTTGGCTGAACCTGTTGCTGGAGAAGCACTGGCTGGACGAGACACAAGGGTAGCAACCTGGCCATTCATGTACTTAGGCAAGAACAGCCCCACGTAGGTCCAAGGTCCTTGGTTGGCTGGCTCATCCTGAACCCAGAACAACTGCGCATTTGGATACTGAGCGTAGGTAGCCTTGATCTCGTCAACCGGAGTTGGGTAAAGCTGCTCGATGCGAACAACAGAAATGCTTCTCTCGCCGCGCTTTTCAATCTCAGCCATTAAGTCCCAGTAAACCTTGCCGGAGCAAAGAATGACTCTGCGAACTGCAGCGTTATCTAGACCCTGCTGGTCTGGAATAACTGGCTGGAAAGAGCCCTGAGTGAAATCTTGCACAGAAGATGAAGCAGCTTTTAGTCGCAACATGGACTTCGGTGTGAAAACAATAAGTGGTCTTCTTGGCCTGGTGTAAGCCTGACGGCGAAGCAGGTGGAAGTGCGAAGCTGGGGTGCTCGGCTGCGCAACAGTCATGTTGTTCTCAGCACACAACTGCAAGAATCTCTCAATTCTCGCGGAGGAGTGATCTGGCCCTTGGCCTTCGTAGCCGTGTGGCAATAGCAAAACCAAGCTTGATTGCTGGTTCCATTTTTGCTCAGCAGAAGAAATGAATTCATCCACGATAGTTTGAGCTCCGTTTACAAAGTCACCAAACTGAGCTTCCCAAAGGACAAGTGCTTCTTTGTTTTCAATCGAGTAACCATATTCAAAGCCCATGGCGGCGTATTCGCTCAACAACGAGTCATAGATCCAAAACTTTGCCTGACCCTGCATCAAGTTACGAAGTGGAATCCATTCCTGTCCGTTAACCCGGTCGTGGAATACCGCGTGGCGCTGAACGAATGTGCCTCGCCTGGTGTCTTGACCCGCCATTCGTACCGGCACGCCTTCTATAACCAGTGAACCAAGTGCCAGCAATTCCCCAAAACCCCAGTCGATACCGCCTTCGCGGCTCATCTCTACTCGCTTGGTCAAAAGCTGCTGAAGCTTAGGGTGGACTGTAAAGCCCGGAGGGGTGTTGTTGTGAGCATTTCCAATTAGCTCAACAACATCTTTGGCTACAGCTGTGGCCTTTAGAAGTTCCGGGGCATCGCTAGCGGTTGTGCCAATACCAACTCTTCTTGGAATCAGTTCGATTGGAGCTGCCATGGCCTCGTGAACATCAACAAATGCCTGCTCTAGACGCTGCTGGAAGTCTGAGTTTGCGGCTTCAAATTCACCCTGTGTTAGGTCGCCTCGACCAACTAGAGATTCGAGGTACAAGGTTCTCACTGAGCGCTTGGCTTCAATCAGGTTGTACATCAGAGGCTGGGTCATCGAAGGATCGTCTCCCTCGTTGTGTCCTCTGCGGCGGTAGCAGATTAGGTCAATCACCACATCGTTTTTGAATTCCATGCGGTATTCAAAAGCTAGTTTCGCTATTCTCACGACCGCTTCAGGATCGTCACCGTTCACGTGGAAAATCGGAGCCTGAATAGCTTTTGCTGAGTCGGTCGAGTAAACAGTGGATCTTGACTCGGAAGGAGGAGTGGTGAAACCAACTTGGTTGTTGATAACTAAGTGAATGGTTCCACCTGTTTTGTATCCGCGAAGCTGTGCCATGTTCAAAGTTTCTGGAACAACACCCTGTCCAGCAAATGCTGCGTCACCGTGAATCAACACTGGAATAACAGGAAACTCTCCCTTTGGAATGGCATTGAGCCTATCTAACTTGGCGCGAACCACGCCTTCAAGAACTGGGTTCACGGCCTCTAAGTGAGATGGGTTTGCAGCAAGAGAAACTTTTACCTTGTTACCCTCTAGGCTTTCGAAAACACCTTCGGTACCCAGGTGATACTTAACATCGCCGGAACCTTGAACGGTTTTGGTGTCGGTGTTTCCTTCAAACTCTTTGAACACCTGACCGTAAGTTTTTCCAGCGATATTGGTTAGAACATTCAAGCGACCGCGGTGAGCCATACCAATGCAAACCTCATCAATGGCAGCGTTAGCAGCTGACTGCAGGATCTCATCTAACGCAGCGATTGTGCTCTCGCCACCTTCAAGGCTGAAGCGCTTTTGTCCAACAAACTTGGTTTGCAAGAATGTCTCAAAGGCCTCGGCTTCATTGAGCTTGCTAAGAATTCGAAGCTGCTCTTCACGGGTTGGTTTGGCGTAGGAAGTTTCCAATTTCTCTTGGAACCACTTGCGCTGGGTTGGGTCTTGGATGTGCATGTATTCCACACCGACTGTTCGGCAGTAAGAGTCGCGCAGAATCTTGAGGATGTCCCTAAACGGAGCTTTCTGCTTGCCACTAAAGCCTGCAGTTCTAAAGGTGCGGTCGAGATCCCAGAGGCTTAGCCCGTGGTTTAGAACATCGAGGTCAGGATGGGTGCGCTGGCGGTACTCCAGTGGATCGGTATCTGCCATCAGGTGGCCACGTACCCGATAGGCGTTTATAAGCTCTTGAATTCGGGTAGCTTTTTCACGATCATCTAGACCATCTCGTTCAAAATCAGAAACCCAACGCACAGGTTCGTAAGGAATGCGAAGGTCAGCGAAGATCTGGTCGTAGAAACCCTCTTCACCGAGCAACAATCCGTGAACAATCTTTAGGAACTCTCCGCTGCCAGCACCCTGGATTACACGGTGATCGTACGTGGAAGTAAGCGTGATGGTTTTGCTGATTCCAATTTTTGCAAGTTGAGCATCGCTCATGCCCTGGAATTCTGCGGGGTAATCGAGTGCACCAGCACCAACGATGCAGCCTTGATTCTTGGTGAGTCTCGGGACAGAATGAACGGTTCCAATTCCACCTGGGTTGGTAAGGGAAATGGTCGTTCCCTGAAAATCCACGGCCGTCAAGGTGTTCAACCTCGCTCGGTTAACGAGGTCTTCGTAAGCGGTCAAGAACTCAGCAAAGTTCAAACGCTGTGCACGCTTGATGTTTGGGACTAACAGCGCTCTAGTTCCATCTGGCTTTGGGATGTCAATTGCTAAACCAAAATTCACATTTGCTGGCTGAACCACAACAGGCTTTTCGTCCACGATGTCGTAGTAAACGTTCTGGGAGGGGAACTTCTTGAGGGCCTGGATTATTGCAAAACCGATTATGTGGGTGAAAGAAATCTTTCCACCTCTAGTGCGAGAAAGGTGCGAGTTGATAACCAGTCGGTTATCAATCATTAGCTTTGCAGGCAAAGTTCTAACGCTTGTCGCAGTTGGAACCTGAAGCGAAAGATCCATGTTGGTGGCGATGGTTTTTGCCATGCCCTTTAGTGGCGAAACTACATCTTGCTCCTGATCGGCAGAGCCTTCGGCAACGATTTTTATAGATTCGGTAACGGGAGCTTGAGCGGGGATTGGCTGAGGCTTAGCCTCAATGCGAGTGGTTTTGGCAACTACCGGAATGGAGGCTGTGGCGTCAGAAACTTGCGGGGGAGTCGTTACGGTCGTGGAGGCACTTGGAGCTACCGGGGAAGCTGAGCCTTCGGAGGGTTTGTAGTTTTCAAGAAGGGGCCACCATTCCTTGTCTACAGAGTCGGGATTTTGACGATATTTTTGGTACATTTCGTCGACTAACCACGAGTTTGCTCCGTAGTCGTCTTGCAATCCTTCACCGGACACAGAAATAACTCCCTATTTTTGTTGGCTTGAATGACAGCTATATCTTACGCTCTCAAAAGCTCTCGGGACGAGGCGGTAAGAAAGGGTAGCTTTGGCCTAGGCCGGCCACTTACCTCTGGAATACTGCTCTGGCCACTGCACTTCAGAGCCTAATTCGGCTGCTGCTCTAAGCGGCCAGTATGGGTCTCTCAGGGAGGCTCTAGCAATCAAAATCACGTCGACTTTTCCTGATTGCAAAATCTCTTCGGCTTGGTGAGCATCTGTGATCTGACCTACTGCGCTTACTGGCTCGGAAATTCGATCTGCAACATACTCAGCGAGTGGAACCTGGTAACCAGGCCCAGAAGGAATGTTTACACCAGTTACGATTCCGCCACTGGAGACATCAATTAGATCTACTCCAGCTTTTGTTGCCCAACCAGACACCGTTGCTGTTTGCTCTTGGTCCCAGCCACCTTCGGCGTAATCGGTTGCTGAGAGCCTCAGGAAAACTGGCATGGTTTCTGGAACTGAATTTCTGATTGAGGCGATAACTTCCATCAGCATGCGTGCACGATTTTCGAGCGACCCGCCGTACTGGTCATCGCGGTCGTTACTTAGCGGGGATAGAAATTGATGCAATAGGTAGCCGTGCGCACCGTGAATCTCAACAGCATCAAAACCTGCTTCCACCGAACGCTTAGCTGCCTGCCCAAACGCCTCAACTAGGTTTCCAATTTCTGCAACACTAAGTTTTCTTGGAGCAGCGTAATCTCCGAAGGCTTGATTAGTTGAAGAAACAGTTTCCCAACCGCCCTCAGGCAGCGAGATTGATCCAACACCGGAGGCCTCGCGATGGTTAGACGCCTTGCGTCCGGCGTGCGCTAACTGCATAGCAATCTTGGCACCATGGCTGTGAGCTAGGTCAACAATCTTCTTCCAAGCTTTAGCTTGCTCGTCGTTCCAGATTCCGGTGCACCAAGGAGTGATTCTTCCTTCGGGGGTTACTCCAGATGCTTCGACAATGACTAGTCCAGCACCACCGACTGCTCTTGAAACCAGATGCACTTCATGCCAACTGCCAGGAACCCCATCTTTGTTCTCGCAGGAGTACTGACACATCGGGGAGATCCAGATGCGGTTTTTGACCTCTAGTTCACGAAGTTTTATTGATTCAAAGAGCTTTGGCACTTAGGTTCCTTCTTTCAATCAACAGCGTACCCAGCGCGGTAAAGAGCCCCAGCACTACTCCAAGCCCCAGGGCAATGTTTAGTGGAACAACTATTGTCAAAAACCCAATGATGGCTGGCCCTGAAAGAATTCCCGCGTAGGCGATTCCAACCACCTTGGCCATATTCCTTCCAGCGTGAGATTCTTCTCCGACTTCGGCAGAGTAAGCAAATAGCTGTGGCACGACACCTGCGATACCAACTCCCGCAATTAGCCATCCCAGAAGTGCTACCGGGGAAGAGGTAGAAATCACGACAAGACTGGTTCCAACTGCAGAGACCAGAGATCCATAGCGAATTATAAAGATACGCCCGCGAATCGCAACCAACTTGTCAATCACCAATCTGGTAATTCCCATGGCGCCAGCAAAAACCGCAAGAGCAAGAGATGCGAAGGCTTCTGTGGTTCCTAGAATTCTTGCGTGGTGCAGTGCAGACCAGTCAACACCAGTTCCTTCCGCAATGGCAGCTGCACCAGCCATTGCCCCAAGGAAGAGCACATATCCAAGAACTTTTCGGTTTTGCGTGGTTGCAGTTTTAAGTTCTTGATTCTTCGCTTTCTTGTCCACGTGATTGGATTTATTGGCGCGCTGATGGTTTGGCTGGTCTGGCAGCAACCAGCCACGCATTGAAACGGCAACAATCAGTGTCGCAATTCCAGCGATTGCAAGTGTCACTGGCATTTCAAAGTTGTTTGCTAGAGCGAGCCCACCTAGCGTGGCGCCAATCAGGCCACCGAAAGACCACATCGCGTGAAATGCAGAGAAAATTGGTCTGCCATAAGCTTTTTCAACTTCGACGGCATGTGCGTTCATCGAAATATCTGTTGCGCCAATTCCAAAGCCCAAACCAAAAAGCGAGAGCCCCAGAAAAATCTCATTGGTAGCAAATCCTGGAAAGAAAAGCATTACTGCCATAAACACAGCAGCAGTGAAAGTAGCAGTTCTAGACCCAACTCGATCGATAAACTGCCCAACGATCACACTGGCCGACAAAGCTCCTGCGCCGAGAACAAGAAGTAAGGCGCCAATAGTCGAGTGAGGAATATCCAGCTTGTTTTCAACATATGGAATGTGGACAGCCCAGAAAGTCATCGCTGATCCAGCAATCGTGAAGTAGGCAAAGACTGCAAACCGTGCCTTCTGCAGACTTGTCATGATGCCCCTTCATAGGCCTTAGGCCAACTACACCTATCTTAGATAGCCTGTCAGGCATGGGAACCAGCGTGAATCAGGTCGCAATTTTGAGAACGAGCTCATTGGTGGCTACCTCCTTTCTGGTGCACCTTTGGGCACTGACTGCCAGCAAGCTTTTTCCAGACGCCATCTCGTTTGGCGACCTGAGTCTCTATGACTATTGGGCCTACCAAGTTGATAACGGAACTGGGGTCTATGGCTTTGTAACCGAATGGGTTTATCCAGCTCTAGCTTTTGCTCCAATTTGGATTGCTGGTGCACTCAACTTAGTTAGCTACGAAGTTTCCTGGCTGACTCTGGTTTTTGGGCTAAACACGGCAGCAGTTTTGCTTTTGGTTCGTCGAGAAAGCAATGGGGGAGTATTTACTGGAACCAACGCCAGCTGGGCATTTTTATCAGCACTGTTGCTTTTAGGACCCGTGGCCGTTTCAAGAATTGATTCAGTGAGTGCAGCTCTGGCAATTCTTGGTTTGGTGGCTATCAATAGAAACTCCACGGGGATAGCGGCTGCGCTGTTTACTATTGCTGGCTGGATCAAGATTTGGCCGGTTGCATTATTTGCGGCCATGATTGCAGTTTTCAAAAAAAGACTTCAGGCAATTGTTGTTGCGACCAGTTTTAGCGCGAGCATTATTGGTGTTGGGCTACTAGCCGGTGGCACAAAAGTTTTTGGCTTCGTGCTGCAACAGCAGGAGCGTGGAATACAAATTGAGTCGGTAATGGCCACGCCTTGGATGTGGTTAGCAAAATTTGGATCGGCAAATATATATTTTGATGACAGTATTCTAACCAACCAGGTTTCAGGACCTTTAGTGCAGGAGCTTGCAGCGGTTTCGAATTACCTATTGTTTATCGCTCTGGCGATTACAGTGTTGTTAGCAATTCGGGCTATGCGAGCAGGGCGTAATCGCACTCAGGTTTTTGCCTTGGCCGCTCTAACTGGCGTTTTAGATTTGATTGTTTTCAATAAGGTCGGATCGCCACAGTTCATGATCTGGCTGGCAGTACCACTGGTGGCGCTGGTGTATTTCGGCATCAACAAATCTAAAGTTGCACTGGCTATGGGAGGGGCAATTTTGTTGCTCACTCAGCTCGTTTATCCCGTGTTCTATATCGAACTACTCGGGCTTGAGTCCATGCCGCTTGGGCTACTTACTGTTAGAAACTTGCTGCTGGTTGCGCTTCTTATATGGGCCAATACTCAGCTGTTGAAGAAAACCGATTTAGCAACTAGCGAAGTGCGTCGATAGCTAGCTCTGCGAGCAACGCCGCGCCATCTGCCAAAACTGCATCGTCAAAGACGGCTTTGTTGGAGTGGTTGGTGGCAGCGGTTGCCGGATTCACACCGACAGGTGCGGCACCCATAAATACAAAGGCTCCGGGTATCTCGTGAACTATTGATGCAAAGTCTTCGCCACCGGCGATTGGAGTCGGAAGGTTGATATACCTTCCTGGCCCAAACATGCGCGATGTGACTTCTTCAACCGATTTGATAGCTTGTGGGTTATTCATCAGAACCTTGGTTGCCCTGGTGAACTCCACGGTTGCGGTAAGTCCAAAACCTTTGGCAATGGATTCAACTAGCTCTTTGGTGAAAGCTTTAAGTTTTACAGCGTTTTCCTCGGAGAAAACTCGGACTGTTGCACCAAACGAAGCGGACTCCGGAATCACGTTGGTGGTTGCTTGGTCTCCAGCGCTAACCCAACCGATGTTCACAATCACCGGGTCAAATGCGTTGAAGCGCTTGGTGACCATGGTCTGTAGAGCCGACATGATTTCGTTCAAAACACTTATTGGATCTTTTGATAACCAAGGCATCGATCCGTGGCCACCACTGCCAGTAACCGTGACAAACAAATCTCCAGCCGAGGCCATAAGTGGACCTGCTTTAGAACCCATCATTCCAAGTGGGTAAGAACTAAATACGTGGAGACCGTAGGCGCGAATCGGCTTACTACCCGTAACCATGTGATCACCCTGCTCGAGCATCACATCTGCTCCGTGGTGACCTTCCTCGCCTGGTTGAAAAAAGAAAATAACATCGCCTTTTAGCTGATCTTTTCTCGAAGCAAGAATCTTTGCGGCACCAACGCCCATTGCCATGTGTAGATCGTGACCACAAGCATGCATGTAACCATTCGTCGAGGCGTATTCCAAACCAGTGTCTTCAATAACGGCAAGGGCATCCATGTCCGCACGAAGCAAAACAGTTGGGCCAGGCTGGGAGCCTTTGATGTGTAAAACAGCCGAGCTAATTTGCTTGCTGGTGGTTATTGTTCCAAGCCCATCGATTTGCTCCAAGATAACTTTTAGCGTGTTTGGTAACTCAAGACCGAATTCTGGAATGGTGTGCAGTTTTCTTCTGAGTGCCTGCAACTCTGGAAGCATGGCTTGGGCTTGGGCTAGTACATCTTGGCTCATGGTTTTATTGTGCCACTAGAGCCCTAGCATTTATACATGTTCTTTGAAGCAATGGATCAGTCTTGGCAGCGCCTACTTGAGCCAACTAAGGACCGACTTGATCGCATTGATAAGGAGCTATCGAAGCTTAAGAATCTAACCCCCAATCGCCATCAGGTCATGCGAGCTTTTGAATTGCCGGTTGAAAATGTCCGAGTGCTTTTGCTTGGACAAGATCCTTACCCAACTCAAGGCATGGCTTGCGGCCTAGCTTTTGCGAATGCGCCAGGGACGAAGACCCCGAAGAGCTTAAGGAATCTAATGAAGGAACTTCAATCCGACCTACCTGGATTATCTGCATCAGCTGACTTGGCCAAGTGGAGCGACCAAGGAGTTATGCTTCTGAATTCCGCTTTGACAACTGAGGTTGGCACTTCCGGAGCGCACCAAACAATTTGGCGCGAGTTTACTGAAGTTGCTATTACTGCTCTCGACAAAGCGCGAGCCGGCAAATTGGTTTGCTTGAGCTTGGGGTTAGAGGCCAAGAAGTTAGCTGATCTTGTTGAGTTCGGTGAGGTTGTTTACGCGCCCCATCCCAGTCCGCTCTCGGCACACCGCGGTTTTTTCGGTTCGAGGATTTACTCTCGTGTGAACCACGTCCTTAGCGACCAAGGTCAAGAACCAATAGATTGGTCTTGTTAGGGAAAGTGATGGCAAACAAATTTATGAGTGGCTTTTTTAGTTCTAGGAGCAAATCCTTGTTGACCGCTAAGTCTTCTGCCAACATTCGCGACGCTTCAGCTGAGGATTGCGCTGCTATTTGCGAGATCTACAACTTTTACATAACCGGTACAGTTATCACTTTTGATGAGCAAGCTATGCTTCCAAGTTCCTGGGAGGAGAAGTTGAGACACGTAAAGGATCTGAATTTGCCCTTTATAGTTGCAAACTCAGATTCAGGGGAGTTGCTGGGTTTTGCATATCTTGCCCCGTGGCGTCAAAAGTCGGCATATCGCAGAACAGTTGAGAACACCATTTATCTCAAGCACTCGGCCGTAGGACAAGGTATTGGCCCAAGCCTTCTTTCCGAGCTGTTGCGATTGGGAAAGGAAGCTGGAATCAAAGAAGTAGTTGCCGTTATTTCCGACAGCGAAGCTGATACCTCTATACGGATGCACAAGCAGTTTGGATTCAAGAAAGTTGGCCAGCTGCCTGGAGTGGGCAACAAGTTCAATCGCTGGCTTGGTGTGATCTTGATGCAAAAGAGCCTTTAGCCCCAACAAAATAGAAAAAGACTCGCTAGTTTGCGAGCCTTTTTGCTTTTGGTGCGGAAGGTGGGACTTGAACCCACACGTCCTTTCGAACGCTGGAACCTAAATCCAGTGCGTCTGCCAATTTCGCCACTCCCGCGTTCCTCACATAGTCTAACCACTGTTTATAACCGCCACATAATCAAATTTTGGCTACGAAAGAGCTGAATTGGCCAGGGCGTGGCTAGCTTGTTAGTAACTTCCGAGCGAATCTCTGATACGGGATACTTTTCATCTATGACTTGTGATTTCTGCCTAGAGGAAACCCCGCTGCATGCCCAATACTTTGACGGCAGATGGTTCTTGTCTTGCGTGTTGTGTGATTTGCGACACGAAGACTAGAAGAGGGTGCTCGCTAGCGCCTGCAGGTCACACGAAAAGTTGTGATTTAGTACCTTAACCTCAATTGTTGTTTACAAGGGCTGGAGCAACTGTTTTGTACACAATCAGTTCCCAATTTAACCCCTTATCTACCAGTACCTTAGACCCAGCTCAATGGAATAGTATTTTGCAATGACGAGGTTCCGAGTCCTTCTTACCGTGGCTCTTCTAACGCTCACTGGGTGTTCGGTCCCAGTGGAGACTGGCCTCAATACAGAGGCAACACCTGTAGCCCAAGATGGCGATCCATGTGATGTGCCGGCCGCAAGAGCCGAAGGGGCCGAAGGTATTCTCTTTTGTACCTTCAACATAGGGGCGGGGTGGTCGTTCCAACCAGTTGTTGGTTCTGGAGTTTTTCCGGGTCAGTACGAACTTGATCAACTGCCAATAGAGCAGTGCAAGATCAAAGATACCCGCCCTCCGGAGGTTAGGTATTTTGGTGCAACAGGATTCCCAGCACCTAAAGCAAGAATTCCGAACAACGGTGAGGTAAATGTTGCGATAGTTCCAATTGACTTTCCTGACGCTATTGGAGTATCGAATCCGATGAGCCAAATTGGTAAGGAACTTGATGCAATTGATCGTTGGACCGAGTTCTTTACCGGCGGCAGATTGAAATACAACTGGATAGTTCCGGAGCAGTGGCTAACGATGCCAAAGGACTCAAAATTTTATGTCTGGGATAAGTCCTACGTTTCTGACGGCGAATTCTTCAAAATGACCGACAAACAACTTCAGAGCAACCAAGACCAGGCGACTCAGGTTTTCACCGAAGCTGAAAAGGTTATGGACTTAGAGAAGGTAAATTACGCTTGGGTCTTTAGCAACCCGGAGGCCAAGTTAGTTGACTGGGGTCCTGGGCCGACTAACAGCGCAACCCAAACAGTGAACACTGAAACCAGCACATATATGCTGGACTACTTTCCTATCGGTACCTACCTTTTTGGCAACGTCCCCGAGTACAGCCATCAGCGTCCACTTTGGACCAGTATGTTGCATGAAATGGGCCACGCTCATGGTCTAGCTGGGCACGCTCCTGGGAATGAATGGACCTTTGACTTCATGACCGCAGGTGGAACATTAAATGCTTGGAATGGTTGGATTCTTGGATGGATTCCAGATGAAGACTTTGTCTGCCTAGAGGGAACTAAGTCTGGGAACCACAAAGTGAGGCTCGACTCAGTAGACCTAAACCTAGGCGGGACGATTGCTGCGGTAATTCGACTGAGCGACCATGAGGTTATCGTTGTGGAATCAAGACGCAAGGGTCCGTTTTCGATCGACTTCCAACGTGGGCAAAGTTTTGTAATGGCCTACTACGTGAACAGCCAACGTGAAGCCAACCGCTATGACGGCAACTCTGATCGCGAGATGGATTACTACAGCTATTTCGTTCGTCTTGAAGACCCAAATAAACCAGTGAGTGAGGACCCTTACCGAGTTGACCCAAACATTTTGGCTCTGCTCGGGGAGACACTTGCTTTCGATGGGGTGAAAATCAAGTTTTCTGAAACAGGCGACTTTGACACCATTGAGATTGAAGTTTCAGGAAAGTAATCCGCCCAGCTCGCGATAAGAGCGGCAGTATGAGGCAATGATGCCTACATATTCTCAGATGTAGGCATGATCTGCTCTGAAGGTTTTGCTCGACGTGGTAAGTAGCGGTAAGCCATTAAAGCTCCCACGACTCCCAACCCAGAAACAGTGAACATAGCAATGGACAATCCCAGTAGTGCAGTCACTCCGGAGATAACGAGTGGCGCAGCCGCAACACCAGAGTCAACCAATAATCGGTATGAGGCTAGGAATTCATTTCGCTCGCCCTTGGGGGCTAAGTCGGCACCAATCACCAAGATAATTCCACTACCAACACCATTAGCTAGTGACATCAGCAATGCAACTGCAAGAAAAGTGGTTTCGTCGGTGGCAAGAGTAAGTATTGAGAAGGTAAAAGATAGCCCCAGCAAAGTTGGAAGAGCAGACCATCGCCTTCCGAAGCGATCCATTATCTGACCAGAGCTATAGGAAAGCGCAAGATCTAAAGCGCCTGCGATTCCCATGTACAACGCGATGGTCGCAGGCGGCAGTCCAATACTTAGAGCCCAAAGAGGCAAACCAACTAATCTTGCGGTTCGTAATCCACCGATGATTGCCGAGGTGACCCCAAGAGTTGCTAGTTTCTTGGATTCTCGTTTCGCTACCTTCCAGGTTCCACCTGGGACAGTAGCTGGAGTATCTGGCATGCGATCAGGTTTTATAAAAATCAGAATTAAGGCCGCTAGCGCACAAAACACAACAGCGTTCCAGTAAACAGCTTGCAAATCGATCAAGACAATAAGTGCGGCACCAATAAGAGGTCCAATGAAGTGTCCTGCTCTAAAGACGCCACCGAGTATTGATAGCGCTCTGGCGCGATGCGAGTAGGGGACAACCTCAGTTAGGTAGCTGTGCCTGGCAAGACCAAATACAGCAACGCTCGCACCGAGTATGAATACACCTAAGCCCAGAACCCACAATGAAGTTGCTAGCGACGCCAAAAGTATGCCCAGGCTCGCGACCGCCGCCGCGCTCATCATTGCCTTGCGCTCGCCCAAGATGTTGATCAAGCGCGCAGCTGGAATGTCTGCGAAGAGTGTTCCAATCATTACAAGCCCAAGAATTATTCCGGCAGTAGGTAACGATGCCCCTAAAGCTTGGGCGCTTGCAGGAATGATTGGAAGTAGCCCACCCTCTGCGATACCGAAAAGCAGTGAGGGAGTAAATACCGGCAAACCTAGGCTGGTTAGCTTGTATGAGGATGCGGGCACCTAACAATTATGCCCCTCGCCTAGAATTGTGGAATCATGTCCGAACTTGACTTAGCCGCTGAAATCAAATCACTAAGGTCACTTTTTGGCACCATAAAAGAAGTCATTAACCCAAGCTCACTGCAACTAGAGGTTGATGCGCTTAGGCAGAAAGCCTCTGCTCAGGATCTTTGGGATGACCCGGAAAATGCCTCGAAGGTGACTTCAGCCCTATCGCGCTCGCAAGACAAACTAGACCTTCTTATATCAGTCGAATCCAGGATCAACGATCTTGAGGTTTTGATTGAGATGGCCAACGACGCCTCTGATACGCAAACCAAGACAGAGGCCAAAAAAGAGCTTTCGGATTTGGAAAAGCTTGTCGGCCAGTTAGAGATCCAAACCCTCTTGAGCGGCGAATATGACTCTCGTGCTGCCGTCATCACAATTAGAAGCGGAGCCGGAGGCGATGACGCAACTGATTTTGCAGAGATGCTCATGCGCATGTATGTCAGGTACTGCGAGCAGAAGAACTATCCGGTGCACGTTCTAGACGTATCGCATGCCGAAGGCGCAGGCATTAAATCGGCAACATTTGAAATTGATGCCCCGTACGCTTTTGGGACACTCTCGGTTGAAGCTGGAACACACCGGCTTGTTAGGATGAGCCCATTCAACGCAGCGGGTAAAAGACAAACATCATTTGCCGCGGTAGAAATCGTTCCACTGGTTGAGCAAACCGAGGCCATTGAAATTCCAGATGCTGATATTAGAGTGGATGTTTTTCGCTCTAGTGGACCAGGCGGTCAATCAGTTAACACAACGGACTCAGCTGTTCGTATCACTCACATCCCAACCGGAACAGTTGTAAGTTGCCAGAACGAAAAAAGTCAGATTCAAAACAAACAAGCCGCAATGAGAGTTCTGCAATCAAGACTGCTAGAGGTTCGTCGTCGCGAAGAAGAGGCTACTAAGAAACAACTCGCCGGTGACGTCAAGGCATCTTGGGGTGAACAGATGAGGAGCTATGTCCTAGCTCCCTATCAAATGGTCAAAGATCTTCGAACTGAATACGAAGAAAACAACCCACAGTCCGTATTTGATGGCGGACTCGATGGATTTATAGCCGCGGGAATCCGATGGAGAATGCAGACTCAGGCCTAGGCTTGAATCAACATGATCAGCATTCAAAACGTCACCAAGAAATACAAGGGGACTCCCAGACCAGCGCTAGACCAAGTGAGCCTAGAGATTGAAAAGGGAGACTTTGTATTTCTCGTTGGCGCATCCGGTTCGGGAAAATCATCCCTCATGCGACTTATGCTGCGCGAAGATGTGCCTAGCTCAGGCTCTGTCCATGTGCTGGGGGAAAACCTAGTCGGCCTTCCCGCGAGGAAGGTGCCGTTTTTCAGAAGACGTTTGGGTGTAGTTTTCCAAGACTTTAGATTGCTACCAAACAAGACAGTTAGCCAAAACGTGGCATTCAGTTTGCAAGTGATTGGTAAGTCTGAAGGATTTATTCAAGAGGCCGTCCCAGACGTACTTCGTCTGGTGGGTCTAGGAGAAAAAGGCGATCGACTACCAAGTGAACTTTCCGGAGGAGAGCAACAGAGAGTTGCTTTAGCCAGAGCCATTGTGAATAAGCCAGCTATCTTGTTGGCAGATGAACCAACTGGAAACTTAGACCCAACCACCAGCGAAGGAATCATGTCGCTGTTGAACACCATTAACCTCGGCGGAACAACTGTTGTCATGGCCACTCACGAACGCGGCATTGTTGACCAAATGAAAAAGCGTGTTGTCGAGCTAAGTCACGGTCAGATTGTTCGCGATCAAGTTGCTGGTGGCTACGGAGTTAGGGACTAGCCATGCGATTTGGATTCATGCTTTCCGAAGTTACTGAGGGACTCAGACGAAACCTTGCGATGGTTGTCAGCGTCATTTTGGTGACTTTTATCTCCCTAACTTTTGTTGGAACTGCGTCACTACTGCAAATGCAAATCGGTCAAATGAAAAACTACTGGTACGACCGGGCACAGGTAGCAATTTATCTCTGCACAGATGTATCACCCGAGGCTACCTGCCCCCGAGGCGAAGCCGCCGAGGATGTTAAGTTGCAAGTTCAAGAGCGTCTGGATTCACCTACCCTTGTGCCCTTCATCGAAAAGTATTTCTTCGAAGATCACGATCAAGCATTCGCAAACTTTCAAGAGCAGTTTGCTGGCAATGCTGTTGCGCAATACGTGAAACCAGAGCAGCTCAACGAGACATTTTGGGTGAACCTATACGATCCAAATCAGTCACCAATTCTTGCCGAAAGTTTTGCTGGCCTCGCTGGTGTTGAAGAAGTCCGTGATCAAAGAAGCTATTTGGACCAAATTTTCTTGATCCTCAACATTGCTTCTCTTGCTGCTGTTTCCATCGCTGCCCTCATGCTGGTTTCGAGTGCTCTTTTGATTTCCACCACAATCAGACTTTCTGCTTTCTCCAGACGAAGAGAGCTTGGAATCATGAGGTTGGTTGGTGCCAGCAATTTCTCAATCCAGCTGCCATTCATTCTCGAGGGTGTGGTCGCAGCGCTGATTGGTAGCGTGCTGGCAGGTGCCACCGTTTTGGCATTGATTCAGTTCTTCGTTCAAGGGTTCCTGGCGCAAAGTCTTCCATTCACTAGCTTTGTTGGGCTAAGCGATGGCATGCTTGTAGTTCCGCTATTAATTGCCGTGGGTGTGGTGCTTGCGGCAGCAGCGTCGGGTCTTGCGATCCGTCGCTACCTCAAAATCTAGGAGTCGATCGTGCCGAGAGAGCGTGGCCAGCAAGTGGTGGCCACCAATCGTAAAGCCCGTCACGACTATCACCTCGAAGATGTCTTTGAAGCTGGCATTGTCCTAACTGGAACTGAAGTGAAGTCGTTGCGGGCTGGTCGCGCATCCCTGGTGGATGGATATGCCACCATCGAATCCGGCGAGGCTTGGCTCGAAAATGTTCACATCCCTGAATACACTCAGGGAACTTGGAATAACCACTCAACTAGAAGACGGCGCAAACTTTTGATGAACCGCGTTGAGATCGACAAGCTAGTTGGAAAAATCAAGGAATCTGGCTTTACATTGGTTCCGATCTCGCTGTATTTCAAGGACGGTCGGGCAAAAGTTGAGATTGCCCTTGCAAAGGGTAAAAAGGACTACGACAAGCGGCAGGCTCTAAAAGAGCAACAAGATAAGCGTGAAGCAGCCAGAGCCATGTCCACCAAGGGCAAGGATTGGTAGCCGTATCTTTTGTCTGAACCAGCGGTTAGACTGTTGTCCTGACATAAAGTCAGTTGATAACTAAACATGGGGATGACCGGTTTCGACGGTATTTGCAGAAACTGAATGAAGCGGGTCGAGAATGCAAAGTCAACTCGTTAATGTCCTTTGCAAACTATAGGTGCCAAATCTAAGAGCACCGACTTTGCCCTAGCTGCATAAGCTAGCCACAAAGTCCGTCAGCCTAAATTTGATTTCGTTTTAGGTACTGGCGTCATTTAGAAATCTTGCTGAGCAGTTACGCCTTAGGGTTGCTCGGGACTTGCACTCAGGCTGGGCTCGTCGGTTAGATCGCTTCAAGTTATGACCGGGGCCGAGTAAAGCAGTATTGAAGCTACACCCGTAGAAGAGTCAGAATCCAAGTATCGGACGGGGGTTCAATTCCCCCCATCTCCACCATGTGAACAAAACCCAAGGGAAACCTTGGGTTTTGTTGTTTGTCTGACCTACCTTGCCATAGCTAAGTGGCCTAAAATTGGGTTAGTTGTGTTTCGATGATTTATTGAAAGACGAAGAGGATCCACAGCGGGGGTTCTTGAAAACAAGATTGGGTATTGATGACTAAGCCGATTGTTGCGGTTGTAATTCCTTGCTACAAGGTAACCGCGCACATTGTTCAAACTCTTGGGGAAATCGGCCCCGAGGTTTCTTACATTTATATAGTTGACGATGCCTGCCCAGATGGTTCTGGAAAACTTGTTGAACGGGAAGTCAAGGACCCTAGGGTGAAAGTCATCTTCCACCCCGAAAATCAGGGTGTTGGAGGGGCCACAGTTTCCGGTTATCGAGCGGCGCTTGAATCGGATGCCCAGATTGTTGTGAAGCTAGATGGCGATGGCCAGATGGATCCCGCGCTAATCAAAGACCTAATTGCACCAATTGTTACCGGACGCGCGGATTACACCAAAGGTGATCGCTTCGATAGCCTAACCGGGCTGTCAAAGATGCCTGGCATCAGACTGTTTGGAAATGCTGGACTTACCTTACTAACCAAGATTTCAACCGGCTATTGGAATATCACGGATCCAACTAATGGATACACCGCAATACATCGCGATGCTTTGCAGGCTATGCCCTTGGCAATGCTGAGCAAGAGATTCTTTTTCGAGTCCGACATTCTCTTTAGGTTAAGCATCTACCGAGCTGTGGTTTGGGACGTGCCGATGATTGCAAGATACGGCAACGAAAAGAGCAACCTTAGCATCGTAAAAACATTGTGGGAGTTTCCTTGGAAGCACTTTAAGAACTTTCACAAAAGACTTTTCTATAACTACTACCTAAGAGACATTTCTGCGGCTTCAATTGAGTTGCCGCTTGGAATGCTGCTTTGGTGGTTCGGAGTCTTTTCGGGGCTTAGTGCCTTGAACAACACGCTCACCAACGGCATCACGGCAAGCACCGGAACTGTGATGATTTCTGTAGTTCCTTTGATCCTTGGCTTCCAATTACTGTTGGCTTTTGTAAGTCACGATGTTTCAGCTGTCCCAACCAGGCCAAAGCATAGGCAAAACCTCGAGTGGTAAAGACCTGGTCTGAGCTTTGCTAGATTTCACCGGCTGGTTAGTTGTAAATGGAACGCTTCTTTTTGAAGTAATCGGCATCTTCGCTTTTGCGCTTTCGGGACTTATTGAAGCGGCTCGAAAAAGACTAGACCTTGTTGGCATGATAACGGTTTCGGGTTTGACCGCATTTGGCGGAGGAACCTTGCGCGATATTTTGCTAGACCGTAGACCATTTTTCTGGATTGAGAATTCTGCTTGGGTTTGGGTGCTTATTGGAATTTGTCTAGTTGCCCTTGTGTTCATGAGGACCAGACACCTCGAGCCCACTCAGCAAGCCATGCAGTGGCCAGACGCGGTTGGCCTTGGAGCCTTTACAGCTGGTGGAACCCAGCTCGCCCTAGATGGTCAAGTGCCCGCAATCATCGCTGTGATCATGGGTGTACTGACTGCAATTTTTGGAGGAGTTCTCCGAGACATTGTTGTTAACGAAATACCAAAGGCTTTCAGCGATCACATTCCATACTCGGTTATAGCTTTTACTGGAGGTTGGGTTGTTGTTGGCTTGAACTACCTAGCTATAGACCCGTTCATCGCCGTGGCAATCGGTGCACTATTCACAATTACCCTGAGAGTCCTGGCGCTTTTGCTCGGTTGGCGTCTTCCTGCTTGGAAGGCTTAACGAAGCCCGCTTTACTTGCGGCTCGCTGCAAACTTCCTAAAAGTAGCGGTCCGGTGATTGCAATTAGCGCAACCGTTGTTACAGCTCTTCCCAAATCCCAGATCAACCCTCCGGTAAAAATCTGAAACTGAAGAAAGCGAATCAGGTTTTCAATTGCACCGGCTCCGGCAAGGTAAGAAATAGATGATTCACTGCCAGCAAGAAATGGCCAGTTCCACAGAGTCATCAAGAAACCAAAGGCAAAACTTGCGGGAATTGCGTACACAATCAAAACGGCCAGCTTGGCACCTCTGGAGCCAAACTTTGGAAGCAGGCCCGCTCCGATTCCAATCAGGCCAGCTGCCATCATTTGAAACGGAAGCCAAGGTCCAACCCCACCGGTAATCAGGGCAGACACCAGCAGCGAACCAGTTCCAAGCAAGAATCCAAAACCTGAACCAAAAACGTAGCCAGCAATAATTATGAGGAAAAAGGCAGTCTCGATTCCTGCTGTTCCAGCGCCAAGTAAACGAATAACAGCATTGAGGGCAATCAATACTCCTAGTAAGGCAATCTGCTTGGAGCCGATCTCACCAGTTGCCACTTCAACCAAAATCAAGACCAGCATTACAGGCATCAAAGCAATAAACACCACTTGCGCTACATCTGCCTCAACAGCGGAATCACCAGAGATGAAAAATGGCCAGGAGAACATAAGCACGGATCCAATTCCGGCAACCAGAATGCTCAAATTGGAAATCCATTTTCCTGAAAAGGTATTCACTTCTGGACCTTTTCTACTTGACTCAAAGTCAACAATCCGGGCTGACCAGTTATTTGACTGATTTGTGTGGGATGTGATGACCCAATTCCTAAAGCAACAGTGGTCAATTTGTCCGAAATCAGTTTTCCGCTTTCTAGCTCTAGAACCCTGTCGGCAACTAGAGCTACAAATTCCACATCATGGGAAGCGACCAGTACCGACTTGCCTTCTTTACGTAATGCTCTAATCTGCTTGGCAAGGAATCTTTTGGCCGCGTAATCTAAACCGCGAGTTGGTTCATCGAGTAGCAATATCCCAGCCCCCTTCACCAACTGAAGAGCTAGAACCAGAGCCAGTTGCTGTCCAGCGGAAAGATCTCGCGGGTGAATCTTCGGATCTAACCTTCCAGTTAGCGATTCAAATATCTTGGAAGTGCCGGAGTCCGTTACCTGTGCAAACTTGTCAGATTCTGAAAGCTCATCAGCTAGTGAGTTTAGAAACAATAAGTCAGCTGCCTTCTGAGGAACAAGAGTCAAGACGCAAAGCCTTTCGTCAGCAGAGAGTGACTTTGGATCGCCAAACTGTGTTTTGACAGAACCCGTTGATCGTTTTCCGCCACCTTGTATAGCCCAGAGAACCGAAGACTTTCCTGAGCCATTTTTTCCCATTAGCGCGACAACTTCTCCGGCGTGAACTCGAAAAGAGACTTTGGACACCGCGTCTAGTTCGTCGTAGCTAACCGATAGATCATTTACCTCCATAGCAACCGTTTCGCTCAAATTCTCATTCACCAGTTGCTTCCAGGGCTGTGGGCCACGCTCCCAATTTGCTTTGGCGGCAGAAACGCTTACTGTCACTGGATTCCACGAGAGCTCAGTTGACAGTCCAATCACTGGTGGAACCAGATGATAGTTATCGAACTGCTCGTAACCTCCTTTGGTAACAAGACCATCGTTTGCAACGATGACAACTGAATCCACAAGTTCAATTACCCGTTCGATTCGGTGTTCTACAAGGATCACTGTGATTCCGTGCTCGTGAGCTAACGACTTGAGCACAGCAACAATCTCAGCTGCGGCTTCGGGATCAAGGGCTGAAGTCGGCTCATCTAGCAAGAGAATTTTCTGCCCAGCTGCTAGCGCAGAGGCGATAGCAACCCTTTGCTGCTGTCCTCCAGAAAGCCAGCTAAGTGGCCTATCAAGTAAATCGTCAATCTCAAGAAGTTTCGCTACATGCTTGAGTGAATCTGCCATCTTGTCGCGACTAAAGCCAAGCTGCTCCATCCCATAGACCAACTCTTGCTTGACAGTGTCCGAAACAAATGAAGACTCAGGCTGCTGATTTACAAAACCAACTTGAGCTGCAAGCTCGTGTGGTTTTGATCCCGTTACTTCTATACCGTCAATAACGAGTGATCCAGAGAGAGAACCGCCAGTGAAATGTGGCGCGAGACCATTCAAGATTCGAAGCAACGTTGATTTGCCGCTCCCTGTTGCGCCGCAAACCAGCGAGAACTCACCAGGTAGAAATTCAAGGTTCACCCTTGATAGAGCTGGTCTTTCTGTTCCGGCATATCCAAAGCTCACATCGCGAAGCGCAATCATGCAAACCACCCCAGTATTGCGGCAATCAGCAACATTGCAGACAAAGACAAAATCAAAGCGTCAAAGAACTGCAACTTCACTAGCTCAAATCTGGTCCTGATCTGAGACTTGGAGTTAATCCGAATAGACGCGAAGCTTGAAACTATTCCGATTGCAATCAACACCCAGCCCAGCGTTTGGGTTTGCCCAACTAGTAACGCAAAGCTTCCAACGGATAGAGCCCCGACCGCAATCAGAGAGCTCAATCTGGCTCCTATAACAAGCGGTTTCGACAAGCTACCTCTTCTCCCAAACCCCCTGGAGTCCATGCTTGCTGCAAGCGACAGAGACGAATCGATGGCGTCCTCCAGAACCGGAATAACTGTTCCTGCCATCGATCCGAGTCCTTTGCTTCGCCCGCGCAGAGACCTAGCTTTCTGAACTCTTTGCAGACTAGAAATCATTTGCGGCGCGAGGTTGATTGCAACAGAAATAGCACTGGCGATTTCATAAAGCGCGCTGGGAGTGGATTTTAGAAGAGTTCTCGGATTTGCAAGGGAACTTGCCATCCCAATGGAAAGAATGATGGCGGCTAATCGCAAACCATCGGTTGCACCCCCCGTTAGGGCCTGGATACCTATTGCTCCAAAAAGTTCAACTGGTGGGCCAAAACCCAGGTTGACCGAGAAGCCAGGTAAATCTAAGGCAGTTATGTCCTCAGGGTTTTGAATGTTGAAGACAATTCGAAATAGCACCCTCGCGATGACTACAAACCCAGCAAGAAAAAGATAGAACTTAACGGATCTTGACCAGGGTACTTCTTCTCGAAAAATCAAAATTGCAATCAAAGCGGCTGCACAAATCAAGATTTGAATCAGCGCACTCTGACTTATCCCCGCAACAATTGCCATGGTTACTGCAAGTAACCACCAGGTCAGAGGGCTTGCTGTGCTGGCAGTAAAGCGCTTAGCCATCGCAACCTACGGTTTCTGGAATCGGTCTTGGCAACAATCCAGCATCTTGTTGACCTGGACCAATAAAGAGCCAACCTTCTGCCGACCCACACTGCGCATCCCTGGCCGCTGATCCAACCTGACTTACTTGCCAACCTGATTCTTCTGTGAAAACAAAATATCCCCAACTGCCTTCGGAATATTTGGGGGTGTCTATGCAGTTCTGCTCAGAACTTGGCGGGAAGTTTTCAATGCGACAGGCGAAACCAACTGGGTACTGGTTAGTTCCTGAAACATTAATTGCTGTCGCTTGAAAAACTTCCCAACCGTTGCCAACAAAGTCATTCGCGCAACGAAGGATTGGATCACGCTCCGCGGAATCTCCAAAGTCAATAACTATTGTGACTCCAGGTTGCTCACAGGCACCTTCGCTGTAACTAACCTCAACCTGATTAGCAGAGGTAGTCTCGATGACATTGTTTTCTAGTGCCCAGGACAAGACGCTCCCAGCGACCACTAACAAAATTAGTGCGCTAAGAACAATAAGTCTTGCCCTGGAGCGCATGACTACTTACCTAGAAGAGTTAGGTAACTCTTGCCCTCAAGAGCGAGGTAACCCTGAGCAGTTGCAAAACGGTCACCGGCGTTTTCCACCCAAGGTGAGCCGATGCCACCATCTTCTTGAATCTGGGCAACTAGGTATGCGTGGACATTTTCGTTTAGCTCACCACGTGTTGCCAGATACGCCATTAGAGCAAGAGCGGTTCCGTTAACGTCAACTGCGTCAAATGCCACAAAGTGACTTCCATCAACCAAACCGGCATCTAGGTATGCCAAGGCCGCATCGATGGAGCTTTGCTTGGTGGCCGTTAGCGCGGGGTCTAGATCCTTGGATAGCTCAAGGGCCATGATGGCCATGGCGGTTGCGTCGGTGCTGGAAGCAGTTGTGAATTCTGAATTATCAAAACCAAAACCCCCGTCCTCTCTGGCAAGATTTAGAAGAACCGCCGCAACACTCTTTGCCATTTCCTGCTGATCCTGGGCGTAAAGACCCAGACTCATCCAGGCATAGTCAAAGGTGCTTGCGGTAGGCACAGTCAAAGTGCCATCTTCTTGGATCAGCTCACTAAGGGAACCAACAACCATTTGTGTTTGTGCTCCATTTGCAGCGCCAGTAACTTTCGATGCAAACAAGTACTTACCTGCAAGACCTGGAATGATCTCCCCGGTTTCGGATGAGTATAAGAAGTCAGGCTCTGATTCCAAAAGGAACTTAATAGCAATAGAGGAATCGACTTCTCTTGTTTGGCTAAGTTGAGAAACCGCTTCTAGCGAGAATCCGTACTCGGGAACACCAGGGGAGAAACCCTCTAGATACTCTCCAAGTACAAACTGGGACTTGAGGAACTGGGCTGTTGCCAAGTGTTTGGACTGCGTCCCACCCATGCTCAAAACTAGGAGGACAACCAGAACTGCAACTGTTATTGCGGCTGATGAGAGTGCAACGATTTTTCGCACCCTTGGAGTTACTTTCTTGTTCATTTGGAACCTTTCGCATTTGGAAGTTAGATGCGAAGGCGGGGCAAAAACACAAGAACCCTTGAAAACATCTCTAGCGAAACGTTCAAGGGTTCATCGAGTAAGTTGCTACCCGACTCCACCCGTAGACCTCGACGGTATATTTGGAGCCAATTATTTCCACTTGGGCATTCCGACTTGTTGATAATCAACTCACGGTTGCGGGTCAGCGTCGGATTTTCACCGACTTCCCCCAAAAGGAAACAAAAGCTACAACCAAACTTCGGTTGTAAATGAGAATCTACCAGCTAGCCAAGGGTCCGGAGTCCATGCAGGGCCGAATCGTCTTCTGTGGCTGGGTCATGGCCCTAGCCCTTTTCGACCCCATCGAAGGTGTCCTCGAGCTTGCAAGCTTTGGTTCCCCCAGGAAGCCGGTGGCGATTTTTGGCTATCCACTTATATAAGAGGTCAGCGACGAAGCTAAAGGGGGGAGTTTTCATGACAAACCCCAGCCACCTCCAGTAAAACTCAGGCTGGTCTAGAAGGATGTGGGCGACAGCTAGGTGACCGCCTAGCGGTTTGACCAGCGTTGGCAAAGGATCCACTAACCACACTTGAGAAGAGACATCGGTCAGGGATAGGCCATATTGGCTTGGGTCAATCCTTTGGTAGGCCGCAAATTTAGGGAATCTTGAGAGGTTTCTGATTCCAAAGTCCAGGCTGAGACGGCAGAACTGGCAGTCACCGTCGTAGATCAGGATTTGCTTCACTCATTTAGCCTAGATTGCCCCAGGCTTTTGATTATCACGATTTAGACACCATTCGAAGTTCCCTTTATCCTCCGGCGGGTAATGCCTATACACTCGAGAAACCAGTATTTAGCTGTAGTTGATGATCAATTCATCAGCCAGTTGAATCAATGAATTAGACAAAAGGAGAAACATGAAGAAGCGCAGATTGGGTCTAGTAGGCCTAATGAGCGTGGTTGCTGTTACCTTGAGCGGTTGTGCATTGCCATACGAGTCTCAGGTAGTAGAAGGAACCACGATCACAGTTGCTTTTAACCAAGCATTTGATAACTACAACACTGTTTCGTCTGCAGGTAACGCGACTAAGAACGCAAACATTACCTACATGACAAACTCTGGTTTCCAGTACTACGACAACACACCTGCGTTGATCAAGGACACTGGTTACGGAACATTCGAGAAGATTTCTGACGAACCTCTAACTGTTAAGTACACCATCAACGACGGTGTCAAGTGGTCTGACGGAACTCAGATTGACGCAGCTGACATGCTATTGGCCTGGGCCGCAAGCTCTGGAAAATTTGCAGACACAGATGCAGCATTCTCACCGGCTTCTACATCTGGTCTTGACCTAGTCACCCAGACTCCTGAAATCGATGGCCGCTCACTGACTCTTGTCTATGACGACGCATACGTTGACTGGGAGCTTGCTTTCGGTGTTGGTATGCCAGCCCACGGAACTGTGATGCTTGCTTACCCAGACATCACCGATCCAGCAGAAGCAAAGAAGTTGCTAATTGAAGCAATCCAGAACGAGGATGACGCTTGGCTAGCTCCTGTTGCGAAGAGCTGGAACGAGGACTACCAGTTCACATCTCTTCCTTCGAACCCACTTCAGTACCTATCGAGTGGTCCATACATCATCGAAGAAGTAGTTGAGGATCAGTACATCACACTAGTTACCAACCCTGTTTACGCATGGGGACCATCACCTAAGTTCGAGCGCATCACCGTCCGCTTCATTGAGGACTTCATCGCTCAGCTACAGGCTTTGGAGAACGGTGAGATTGACATCGCTACTGGACAGCCAACAGCTGACTCGTTGACCGTTGCCAAGGAGATTGCCGCTAGCACTGGTGCAACAATTCACCAGGGTGACGAGGCCGTTTACGAGCACGTCGACCTAACCTTCAACAACGGAGGTCCATTCGACCCAGCTACCTACGATGGCGATGAGTCAATTGCACAAAAGGTTCGTCAGGCATTCTTGCTGACTATCCCTCGTGACGAGATCATCGAGAAGATCATCAAGCCACTGAACCCGAACGCAACAGTTCGTGAATCGTTCTTGACCATTCCTGGTTCAGAGCGTTACAACGCGATTGTCGCTGAGAGCGGTGCAGCTGACGTACGTGATCTAGACATCGAACGTGCGAAGGCCCTACTTGAGGAAGCTGGAGTTTCTACTCCAGTTGACGTCAAGTTCTGGTACCCAACTGGAAACGTACGTCGTTCACAGGAGCTTGAGCTGATTCAGAAGTCAGCCGCGCTTGCTGGATTCAACGTCGTTGACACCAATGAGCCAGACTGGATGTTCACAGACCCAACAGTTGAGCCAATCAACCCACACGATGCAGTTATCTTCGCGTGGCAGTCAACTAGCTTGGCAGTGGCCGGTTCGGACCAGATCTTCAAGTCCTACACCGACCCGCTAGCTAAGGGTGGTAACTACAACGGTTACGCTAACCCAAAGGTTGACGAACTATTGGCAACGCTTAACGTCACAACCGATCTAGAAGAGCAAACTAATTTGATGCTTCAGATCGAGCAGAACCTAATTGCGGATGCATATGGAACCACAATCTTCCAGTTCCCTGGACTGACTGTTTCCAGCGCAAAGGTATCTGGCGTGAAGCCAAGCCCACTATCGCCAAACTACTTCTGGAACTTCTGGGAGTGGACACCAGTTACCGAATCTGAGTAACTTGGTTTAGCGGTATCTAATTCCGGCTGGCAACTTAGGTTGCCAGCCGGAATTCGCTTTTTCGGGATTTTGACTTAGCTAGAGTTGGTAGAGTCTCGATAGTAATTAAAAACTAACGGAGGTAAAGGTGCTGGCTTTTATCGTCAGAAGACTGTTTGCCACTTTGTTGGTTCTTCTTGCTGCATCATTCATTGTTTACGTGCTGACGGCATACTCGGGTGACCCTCTGTTAGATCTTCGTGGCTCTAGCGATCCTTCCGCTCAGGACAAAATTGCTTACCTGACAAAAGCTTTAGATCTAGAGACCCCTCCTGTCCTCCGCTACTTCGGTTGGTTAGCCGGAGTTGCAGGATGTTTTATCGGCCAATGTGATCTAGGAATATCCGTTTCTAGAGGTGAGCAGCAAGTCGCAGAAGCTATAGCGGGTGCGATTGTGTCCACAGTTCAATTGCTTACCTTGGCCACCATTGTTGCAATTGTGCTGGGAGTTGCCATTGGAATGTCAACTGCGCTTCGTCAGTACAGCGGCTACGACTACACCGTAACCTTCATGACATTTGTTTTTTACTCCCTTCCTATTTTCTGGTTCGCAGTTTTGCTCAAGGAGTGGGGCGCGATTCGATTCAATCAATTCCTAGGTAATCCAGAAATTCCTTTTTGGTTGCTGCTGGTCATAGCCGTCGCCTCGGGAGCTATATGGATGGGTGTCGTTGGTGGAAATGGGATTCGAAGACTCAAAGTGTTACTGAGCGTGAGCTTTATTACCTTCGCTGGATTACAGTCACTTCTTCTTCTTGGGTGGTTTGAAAAACCGTCACTAGGAATTATTGGAATCATTCTCGGCGGGGTAGTAATTTCTGCAATCGTGATTTCTTTGACAACTGGTTTCCAAAACCGTGGGATGCTCTTTGCTGCAGGTTCAGTCGTGGCATTCTGGCTTGCAGTTTGGTACCCGCTTCAGTTCCTGTTCTTCTTTATCCCAGAACTTTGGACGTTGCTGGTTTTGGTTGCCTTAGCTGTCGGTGTTGCCATGGTTGCAGGGGCTGTATTTGGCGGAGAAGATCGCAAGCAAATCACAAGGGCAGCTGGAATCATAAGTATTTTGACCCTTGGTTTTGTGATCATTGATCGCGTTCTTCAGGTTTGGTCTGACTATCAACTCATGATTCCTCAGGCAAGTGGAATCATCTCAACAATTGGTGCCACTACTCCCAACTTGCCAGGGGACATGTGGTTCCAGATGCTAGATAGTTTTGGTCACTTACTCCTTCCAACAATTGCCCTATCAATTGGGTCTCTGGCTGCATACACTCGTTACTCTCGCTCAAGCCTGCTAGAGGTGTTGAACCAGGACTATGTTCGAACAGCTAGGGCCAAGGGGTTGGCGGAGAGAACCGTAATCATGAGGCACGCTTTCCGTAACGCGATGATTCCGATTGTCACCATTGTGGCTTTTGACATTGGTGGACTAATCGGAGGCGCAATCATTACAGAGAGAATCTTTGCTTGGCAGGGGATGGGCTCTTTGTTCAATGGCGGCCTTAATGCACTGGATCTGAATCTGGTGATGGGTGTGTTTCTGATCACCGGATTAGTGGCGGTAGTTTTCAATCTCATAGCGGATATTGCCTACGCATCGCTTGACCCCAGAATTAGATTGACGTAGGGAGCAAGCGCATGAGTCAAATGGATAATCTCCCAACCCCCGGCACGGCAGGGGTTAGTCAAGGGCAACTGATTCGCCGAAGGTTCTTCAAGCACAAAGGTGCATTGGCAGGATTAATCGCGATTATTCTCATCACGATCATTTCCTTCACATCTGTGGGAACAGTAATTGGCGGAACCGGAAAGTTGATTGTTGATGAGTCTGGGAACTTTGCTATTGACGGTTTTAGGATTCCTGGTTGGTGGCAATACAACTGGTTTGAAAACTACGACCTTGTAAACCCTGGCGGAACTCCAACCCTTTCGCTATCTCCGTTCGCCATTGGAGACCACCCATTTGGTCAAGACACATTGGGCAAGGATGTATTCGCTCGAGTGATGCGCGGTATCCAGCAGTCTCTGACCGTCATGTTTGTTATCGGAATTATGACAACCGCAATTGGCGTTTTGGTTGGATCCATCGCAGGATTCTTTAGGGGTTGGATTGATTCAGTGTTGATGAGATTTACTGATGTCATCATCATCATTCCAGTTCTGATTTTGGGTGCTGTAGTTGGTAAGGCATTTGGTGGCGGAAGTGCACTGTTTCTTTCGTTCTTCCTAGGTCTTTTCCTTTGGACTGGGCTATCTCGTCTGGTTAGAGCCGAGTTCTTGTCTCTCAGGGAACGAGAGTTTGTTGATGCCGCGAGGGTTGCCGGGGCCGGGCCTTGGCGCATTATTTTCAAGCACATTCTGCCAAACGCAATTGGAGTCATAATCGTCAACACCACATTGTTGATGAGTGCTGCAATCTTGCTTGAGTCCTCCCTTAGCTATCTGGGCTTTGGAATTACCGCACCTGACATTTCGCTAGGACAGATCATCTCCGAGTATCAGGAGGCGTTTTCTACTCGTCCTTGGTTGTTCTGGTGGCCAGGTATGTTCATCATCATCATTGCCCTGTCCGTAAACTTCATCGGAGACGGCCTGAGAGATGCTTTCGACCCTCGCCAACGCAGATTCCACGTCAAAACTGACGGAATCTTTGCAGCCATCGGCCGCATTGGTGCTGGCAGAAAGGCAGCTGAAAATGTTAAAAAATAAAGCTAGCCACTGCAACGGCACTCAAGCAGAGAAAAACAACTATTCGCCAAAGAACCCAATTGGATTTAACAGAAGAAGTCTCGTTGAGCTTGTTGAGGTCTCTGAGTTTTTCCCAATGACTTCTGATGCTGTATGCCGCGACACCGGAATCGCTGCTGGTCAAATCTCCAGGCCTAACCAAACCCTTGCCGACGAAGCTACTTTCGGGCAGGTGCTCGGCTTCGGTTTTGTTAGCCATGAAGCCGGCGTATCTGGATGGGGCTGGGGCGCCGAAAGCTTGAATGGTTCTTTCCTTGGTCTCAAGGGTCAGAGAGTACTTTGTGTCGATTCGAGTAATCGCGGACCAGTTCAGTTTGTGGGTCTTGAAAATGTTGTCAACAACAACCCCTTCGTCGCTAACTTTCACACTGGGGTTCCAAAACAGCAGCCAAGCAAAATAGGCGAACCATATGTATACCCAAGACTTTGTTGCAAGCAGGAGCCAAGAATCTATGGCCAGAGCGGTTATTCCAAAAAGAGCAAAGACGAATCCGGCACTAGCCATTATGCGACCAGATCTGGAATACAGGGTTTGAGCATCCATTTTCCAAGTCTCACACAACTTGCAAGCCATAGAGGGGAATGCTGCTAATGGCAAAAGATAGCAAGGTAATTCTGAAAGTTGAGAACCTGGGTGTCGATTTTTGGGTAGAAGGCGAGTGGATTCCTGCTGCCAAGAATTTGAGTTATGAAATCTCCGGCGGCGAAGTTTTGGCCATCGTTGGAGAGTCGGGTTCTGGAAAGAGCGCCAGCTCGATGGCGCTACTTGGCCTTACGCCACAAAATGGCAGGGTGTCTGGGAGCGTGACCCTTGCCGGCGAGGAGTTAATGAACGCGTCGGCAAAGCGACTTCGCGAAATTCGCGGAAGCGGAATTGCAGTTATCTTCCAAGAGCCGATGACGGCTTTGAATCCTGTTTACACAATTGGTTTTCAGATTATGGAAACTCTGAGAGTTCATTTCAACATGACCAACCAGGTAGCTAAGGAGCGCGCTATTGAGCTTCTAACTCTGGTGGACCTACCGGATCCAGTTAAGGCCTTTGACTCTTATCCGCACCAGTTGTCCGGCGGTCAGCGTCAGCGCGCAATGATTGCCCAGGCCATTTCATGTGAGCCAAAGCTTTTGATTGCCGACGAACCGACGACCGCGCTGGATGTAACAATTCAGGCTGAGATTTTGGATCTACTAAGAGAACTGCACACCAGACTGAACTCCGCAATCCTTTTGATCACGCACGACATGGGCGTTGTGGCGGACCTTGCTGATCGGGTCTTGGTCATGAAAGATGGAGAGATGGTCGAGCAAGGAACGGCTCGAGAAATTTACAAGGCGCCAAAGATGGCTTACACCAAAGAACTTCTTGGCGCTGTTCCTTCCCTCGGGCAAGGCAAAGCAGTGGCAGCAAAACCTGCCTCCACAACGGATTTGGTCTTGAGCTTCAACAATGTTCGTGTTGAGTATCCAAAGCGTGGAAGAGTCCCAGCTTTTCTAGCAGCCAAGGACATTAATCTCGAAATTCGCAAGGGCGAAGTTTTGGGCTTGGTTGGAGAAAGTGGTTCTGGAAAAACAACTGTGGGTCGCGCTGCGGTTGGACTGCTTCCCGTGAAGTCCGGATCACTCATTGTGGCCGGGAAAGATATTTCAAAGACGAAAAAGTCTGAGCTTCAGCAACTTCGAAGCAAGCTTGGAATTGTCTTCCAAGATCCAGGCTCGTCGCTGAACCCACGATGGTCCATAGCTCAATCAATTGCTGAACCGTTGGTCTTGTCAAAAACCATGGATAAAACCCAAATTGCCAAGCGTATTGATGAGCTACTAAATCAGGTTGAGTTACCTATGGCTTACAGGAACCGCTACCCACACGAACTATCTGGTGGTCAGCGACAGCGAGTTGGAATAGCCAGAGCATTGGCGCTATCACCTGAGCTATTGGTTGCAGACGAACCTACTAGCGCTTTGGATGTTTCAGTTCAAGCGCGAGTTCTTGAGCTACTCCAACAGCTCCAGAAAGAGCTTGGTTTTGCTTGCCTTTTTGTAAGCCACGACCTGGCTGTTGTGGACTATCTTGCCGACCGAATTGCCGTTATGCACAATGGTGAAATTGTCGAACAGGGCGATAAGAATCAGATTCTTCGTAACCCACAACAGGATTACACCAAGAGATTGATTGCGGCAGTGCCAGTTCCGGACCCTGATGACCAGCGCAGCAGGCGAGAATTACGTTTGTCTTCAGCAAAGCCCTAGCCAGTTCCGCTAAACTAAGAGCTCTTGAGTCCTTGTAGGAATACAGTCTTTATTTGGATCCAGTAGGGCTACAAAAAATCCGCTAAAAAGCCTGAGAGCTATCTAGCGCCTAATTATGAGGAAGTTTTTATGACTCTGGCAATCAGAGATGACCTAAGAAACGTTGCAATCGTGGCTCACGTAGACCATGGTAAGACAACGCTGGTTGACGCGATGCTTAGGCAGACCGGATCCTTCGGTGAACACTCCAACATGGGTGAGCGCCTTATGGACTCAGGAGATTTGGAAAAAGAAAAAGGAATCACAATCCTTGCCAAGAACACCGCAATTAGTTACTCGGGTAAAGCAGCTCAAGGCAAGACAATAACCATCAACGTTATTGACACCCCGGGCCACGCTGACTTCGGTGGCGAAGTTGAGCGTGGGCTTTCGATGGTTGATGGCGTTGTTTTGCTGGTTGACGCCAGCGAGGGACCATTGCCCCAGACTCGCTTTGTTTTGCGTAAGGCTCTCGAGGCTAACCTTCCAGTTATCTTGCTTCTTAACAAAACAGACAGACCAGATGCTCGTATCGACGAAGTAGTTGAGGAAACTCACGACCTACTATTAGGTCTGGCTTCAGATCTTGCCGACGAGGTTCCTGAACTCGACATCGACGCTATTTTGGATCTGCCGGTTATTTACGCATCGGGCCGAGCTGGAGCTGCTTCACTCAACAAACCCGAAAACGGAACCTTGCCAGACAATGCGGACCTAGAGCCACTGTTTGGCGCAATCATGAAATACATTCCTGCGCCAAAATACGATCCTGATGCCCCGCTACAAGCCCACGTAACAAACCTTGACGCCTCACCGTTTCTTGGCCGTCTTGCTTTGCTTCGAATTTTCAACGGAACAATCAAAAAAGGTCAGCAGGTTGCTTGGGTTAGACAAAACGGTGAAACTCAGACCGTAAAAATCACCGAGCTTCTGATGACCAAGGCGTTGGAGCGCTTCCCAACCGAATCCGCAGGGCCTGGAGACATCGTTGCGGTGGCTGGAATTGAAGAGATCACCATTGGGGAAACACTTGCGGACCCAGAAGACATCCGACCACTTCCACTAATCGCGATTGACGATCCTGCAATCTCTATGACCATTGGAATTAACACTTCACCTATGGCCGGAAGAGTCAAAGGCGCCAAAGTTACCGCTCGTTTGGTCAAGGACCGCCTGGACCGCGAACTTATTGGAAACGTTTCTATCAAGGTCATCGCAACCGACCGTCCGGATGCCTGGGAGGTTCAGGGTCGAGGAGAACTAGCCCTCGCCATCTTGGTTGAGCAGATGAGACGCGAAGGTTACGAGCTCACAGTTGGTAAGCCGCAAGTTGTTACCAAGAAAATCGACGGCAAGCTAAATGAACCCGTTGAAGATCTAACCATTGATGTGCCTGAGGAATTCTTGGGTTCAATCACTCAGCTGTTGGCGTCTCGCAAGGGTCGGATGAAGAACATGACAAACAAGGGAACCGGTTGGGTTCGTATGGAGTTTATGGTTCCATCCCGTGGACTAATTGGTTTCCGAACCGAGTTTCTAACCACCACACGTGGAACCGGAATTGCAAATGCGATTTCTGCAGGCTACGAGCCATGGTTTGGTGAGATTGTCACTCGTACCAACGGCTCCCTAGTGGCAGACCGCCAGGGAGCGGTAACACCGTTCGCGCTAATCGGATTGCAAGATAGAGGAACTTTCTTTGTCGAACCAACTGAGGAAGTTTACGCCGGACAGGTTGTTGGCGAAAATGCCAGAGCCGACGACATGGAAGTAAACATCACTAAGGAAAAAAAGCTCACCAACATGAGAGCGTCTTCCAGTGAGGAATTTGAGAAACTAACGCCACCTAGAAAGCTGTCGTTGGAAGAGTGTCTGGAATTTGCTCGTGAAGACGAGTGCGTTGAGGTAACTCCCGAAGGCACCAGGATTCGTAAGGTGGAATTAGACCCTAACCTGCGCGCCAGGGCAGCTTCAGCAAGAAAACGAGCTAGCGAGAGCTAAACCATTTAGAGTTATTGCTATGGCCAAAACGTCGTTCAACGCAAAACGGGTGCTGCTGGTTCACGCCCACCCAGACGATGAGTCAATCTTTACCGCTCACGTGATTGCCAATCGCGTTGAAGCTGGAGCAAAAGTAATGGTTCTTACTTTGACCCGTGGGGAACGAGGCCGAGTCAAGCTCGATGATCTCAAGCCACTCGAATCCGATCTTGCCGCGATGGGTGCTTTTAGATCTAACGAGCTCAGAAATGCCTTGGCTGCCCTTGGTGATGTTCAGCATAAATTTGCTGGATCCAGAAAATACCTTGACTCAGGAATGCGACTAAGCACCTTTGGAAGAGCGGTAAAGGCAAAAACTACCGACGAGATGTCACTTTCTTCAGTTTCAACAGCGGTAGTTTCTGACGACATCTATCAGACTCTGACCGCGTTCAAGCCAGATGCCGTGATTACTTACAACCGCAAGGGCGGCTTTGGCCATCCTGATCACAAGAAGGCTCACGAGGCAACCGCGATGGCTCTGCGTCGATTCGCCAGGTCCACAAGAGGCAGGGCGCCACAATTTTGGGTTATTGCTGAACCGGGTGAGCGATTTACGGTCGAAGTTGGTGGCCCAAAAACTGCGGCCAAGAAGAAGTTGGCCCTGGAGCAGCACGCGAGCCAGGTATCAATTGGCAAGGAAACTTTCTCCCTTGTCCCTGGTAGAGACATTCGATATGACACACCAGAGAGGCTAAGAATGACATCAACCACGCCTTGGCTTTGGCTGAAGCCACTATTCCTGGGTCTGTGGGCTTTGCCACTTGGAATTCTGCTTGGATTTGCAGGAACCCTGCTTCACTCTGTCACCGCATCGGACGAGTCGGCCACACCTCTTGGGTTAATAGTTGCCCTGGTGATGACTTTCTCGTTGGCGGTTGCTCTTCGGCTGCTTCGAAACTCCAGGGGCGCTTTATACCTAATGAGTTTTACGCTTGCCGGAACTGTTTTTTGGCTTTCTAGACCCACCGCTGCTGGCGATGCACTTATTCTGGACAACCAAGCTGGAAACATATGGGTTTATGGGTCGCTCATCATCTGCGCTGTTGTGATCTTGTTTCCAAAACTAAGACCCGGGGCATGGGGTAAGAAATCTTCGGGCCATCGATAGGTAATATGGTCCTAGGAGGATCTCCCCAATGACTTATGTAATTGCACTTCCATGCGTTGACCTTAAAGACAAGGCGTGCATCGAAGAGTGCCCAGTGGATTGCATCTACGAGGGTGACCGCATGCTTTACATTCACCCGGATGAGTGTGTGGACTGTGGGGCCTGTGAACCAGTTTGCCCAGTAGAAGCGATTTACTACGAAGATGATGTTCCTGAGCAGTGGGCTGATTACTACCGCGCCAACGTCGACTTTTTTGAAACCATCGGTTCTCCTGGTGGAGCTGCGAAGGTTGGTCCAATTCCTGGCGATCATCCATTGGTTGCTGCTTTGCCACCACAAGCTCAACAGGACTAAGTGTTTACCGGGCTGCCAGATTACCCCTGGAAATCACTAAAGCCATTCTCGGAAAAAGCTGCCCAGCACCAAGACGGCGCAATCGATTTATCAGTTGGATCGCCAATTGATCCAACTCCAGACTCTGTTCAACAGGCCCTCAAGAAGTTTTCTAATTCTCCCGGCTATCCATCAACAGCTGGCACTGCAGAGTTTCGCAAAGCGGTTGTTGAGTGGTTTGCCAGAAGAAGACAAGTACCGGGTCTAGATCCAGATCAAGTGATGCCATCAATTGGATCCAAAGAGCTAATAAGTTGGCTCCCCACTTTCTTAGGCATTGGCCCAGGCGATGTTGTCGTCCAGCCAAAAGTTGCATACACCGCATACGCCGTTGGGGCTGCACTATCGGGTGCCACGCTAGTTTCTGAAGACGATCCAGAAAAATGGCCTGCCAACACCAAGCTGATTTGGATTAACTCTCCAGGTAATCCGGATGGAAAAGTCTTGGACGTTGCAGGCTTTGCCAAAGCGGTCGCAAGAGCCCGTGAGCTAGGAGCGCTACTTGCTTCCGATGAATGCTACGCCGAACTTGGTTGGAGTGATCCGTGGGATAAGGAAGTCATTCCAAGCGTTTTGGACCCTAGAGTTTGTGGTGATAGTCACGATGGGATCTTGTGCCTGTACTCACTTTCCAAGCAGTCCAACATGGCAGGCTATAGAGCCGCGTTCGCAGTTGGCTCGAAAGATCTAATACGAGACTTGGTAAATCTTAGGATGCACACCGGGATGATCATGCCTTTTCCTACTCAGCAGGCGGTGATAGCTGCGCTAGGGGATAGCACACACGTGGTTACCGAGAAAGCGATTTACTCCAAGAGACGAGAGACTTTGCTAGCTGCGGTAACAGCATATGGTTTTGAGGTAACTGACAGTGAGGCGGGTTTGTATCTTTGGGCAACCAAGGGTCAAGACTGCTGGAGCACGGTGGGTGAGATGGCGCAGCTCGGGATTGTTGTGGTACCAGGCAGCTTCTATGGTGAGCACGCAACCAAGCACGTTCGGTTCTCGCTCACGGCAACCGATAACGACATTAGCAGGGCTGCTTTGAGACTCCAAAATGGCTTAGGCTAGAGCCTGAGATTTTGATTCCCAAGGAGCGCTTTGCCTGACAACGAAAAAGTAGTTATCAGCTACAAGGACAAGACCCTCGAGCTTCCAGTTGTTGAAGCAACCGCGGGCTCAAGTGCCATGGACATAAGTAAGCTTCACTCAACCCTTGGCCTGCACACTTACGACCAGGGCTTTGTCAACACAGCATCGACTAAATCAGCGATTACCTTTATTGACGGTGAAGCCGGAATCTTGCGCTACCGAGGTTACGCCATCGAGCAGCTTGCGTCCCAGAAGAGCTTCTTAGAAGTAAGTCACTTGTTGATTTATGGAGAGCTGCCAACAAAGCCAGAACTTGAATCCTTTGATCACAGCATTAGAAGACACACTCTGATCCATGAGGATCTAAAGTCTTTCTTCGATGCATTCCCGCAAAACGCCCACCCGATGTCGGTTCTTGCAGCCGGTGTTTCAGCGCTATCAACTTTCTACCAGGATTCACTGGATCCGAGAGACCCGGAGCAAGTCGAGATCTCCACCAGAAGATTGCTAGCCAAGCTTCCAGTGTTGGCAGCTTATGCCTATAAGACCAGCCTCGGCCAGGCTTTGCTGTATCCAGATAACTCACTTTCTACGGTAGAAAACTTCTTGCGCCTTACCTTTGGAACCATGGCCGAAGAATACGTTCAGAACCCAATTGTCACAAGAGCACTTGAGACACTGCTAATTTTGCATGCTGATCACGAGCAGAACTGCTCGACTTCAACCGTTCGCCTAGTTGGCTCAGCCCAAGCTAACTTGTTTGCATCAGTTTCTTCTGGAATCAACGCACTGTTTGGTCCATTGCATGGTGGAGCAAACGAGGCCGTTTTGGACATGCTTACCCAGATTCGTGACTCAGGTCAGAGCGTGCAGCAGTTTGTTGATCGAGTCAAGAACAAAGAAGAGGGAAGCAGACTCATGGGATTCGGTCACCGAATCTACAAAAACTTTGACCCAAGAGCCACCATCATTAAAGCAACCGCAGACAAGGTACTTGGAGAACTTGGCATCAAGGATCCGCTACTGGATATCGCAAAAGACCTAGAGGCAACAGCTCTAGCTGATCCATACTTTGCCGAGCGCAAGCTTTACCCGAATGTTGATTTCTACACCGGAGTGATTTACAAGGCCCTTGGCTTCCCAGCTCCGATGTTCACCGCATTGTTTGCGATGGGAAGACTGCCAGGTTGGATCGCGCACTGGCGCGAAATGATGGAAGATTCGAGCAATCGAATTGGAAGACCTCAGCAGGTCTACCTTGGAAAAGGCGAAAGAAGCCTCTAAGCCTCAGGCTGATCTTTAGAACATGCCTAATGGCCTGTGGTCAAAAGGTGGGGACTTTACCAATGATTATTAGAAATTCGGAATTTGAAAGGTTTGAAGCACATGCTAATTTATAGCTCCATTGTCGAGAGGTTAGTTCGTAAAACATTTCTTGCCGTGCAAAATCATGATTACGAATATGTGTTAGGTGGTCTGTCCTCCAGGAACCTCACCCATCGTTTTGCGGGTCCTAATTCACTGGGTGGCATTCGACATGACAAAGAGGCCATGCGTCGGTGGTTTATGAGGGTGGGAACAGTTTTTCCGGAGCTTGAATTTAACGTAACAAGTGTCCTAGTCCACGGTGGGCCATGGAACACAACAGTATTTGCCCGCTGGGTAGCCACATGTACTCTTGAAAACGGAGAGTCCTACATAAATCCAGGCATTCACGTAATCAAATTGCGGTGGGGTAAAGCTTATGACTTTGATGTTTATGAAGATACCTTTGCTGTTACGGTCGGACTTGAAAAACAAGCAAAGTCAGGTATTGCCGAAGCAAGTGCTCCCCAAATTGTGAGTTAATCTAAACGCCCTCTTTGACTTTTTACTCGCCGAAACGTGAAATACTTCACTTTTTTGCATGTGCACTCGTTTTCCGCAGTAATCAAGTGCACTGGGAAGGACTCGAACCCGCATCTAGAGGTAGCTACGAGGCTTACTTGGACTATCAGAATGAAGAACTAAAGATCAACTGATTAAGAGTCAGTTGCCCTGCCTAAAATCAAATCTTCTAAGGAAGGTTCCTGCCCAAAAAACCAAGCTGAATCCAAAACTTTGGGTCCAATGGCTACTAGGATGGCATAAACGTTAGGACCCCAATGAAAACCAAGCCAAAGATTCTGGTTGTTGTGCATGACATAGATGATCACCTCAACGAGATGGCTAACCCGATTGCCGAGGCTGGAATTCTCATGGATACCTGGGACGTACAGAATGACAGTGTCGGAAAACCCGATCTAGACACACTTGAGCAGTACTCGGGAATGATTTCAATGGGTGCGCACGCTGGTGTTCTCGAAGAGCCTAAGCACGCTTGGATGAGCCACGAGCGAAAGATTATGCAGTGGTTTTTGGATACAGAGACTCCGCTACTTGGGTTGTGCTTTGGCTCGCAACTGCTCGCCTCGGCTGCCGGCGGACGAGTCTATAAGGCAGAGACCGGCGAGTTTGCGTGGACAAGAGTTGAGATGTTGCCAGAAGCCGCAAACGATCCAGTAATCGGCGCTTTGGGTGAGACCGCCGACGCCTTTCAGTTTCACTATGACAGTATCGAGTTACCGGAAAACGCAGTTCTGTTAGGCGAAAGCGCAGGAACAATCGAGGCGTTCAGAGTTGGCTCTAGCGCATGGGCAACCCAGTTTCACCCAGAGGTCGGTCTTTCTCAGCAGTTGGCTTGGCTAAGTACTTACCGCGGTGCCTTCATGCGCGAAGGCATCGATATAGATAAGCAGATTGCTAAGTCGCACGAGCTTGCAGCAAGCTACCGCAAGCAAGCGTGGGACTTGTCCGCAGCTTTTGCAAAACAGGTTCTTGCATTCCATAGCCGGTAGCCCCAGGATTCGTTGCACTCCATTCCGTATGAACAGAAAAACTCCCGTTGATTAGAATATCCCGCTCTCGTGAGAAGTAGCTGGATTTTCCGTGCACCCCCCCGGGACTTGAACCCGGAACCCACTGATTTATAGTCAGTAGGTCGGCTTTAGCCAGTAAACAACTGTGTCGCCAAATGGCTTCTGATCGACTAGCTCGTAACCCGCAGTTGAAAAGGCATCCACTCTAGAAGATCGCTCGACCAGCACCAAGGCCTTATCTGAAACTAGAAGCCGCAGTGACTCAAGACATTTTTCTACTTCTTGATTAGTCAGCTCGTATGGTGGGTCAATAAAGACCAAATCAAACGAACCATTACTTGCCTCCAGAAACTTTTGGACCGGTTGGATCTGAACTTTTGCTGAAACTTCCTGTCCCTCTTCGCTCAAAGCGTCCTGAACGGTTCTGGAGTTTTTGATGCAAACTGCAGCTGCCATCTTGTTGCTTTCAACTAGAACGGCAGCAACCGATCCTCTTGATAAAGCCTCTAGACCCAGCGCACCGGTTCCCGCATAAAGATCCAATACCTTCCTTCCAGCTAAGGCACCTTTGGATTCCAGCGAGCTAAAGATGCTCTCTCGGATTCGATCTGCTGTTGGTCTAGTGCTTTTTGCCGGAGAAGCTAGCTTTCTAGAGCCAACTAGGCCACCAATAATTCTTGTCATGATTGTCAAAGCCTAACGGCTTTTGGCAACTCTCTCGTAGAAGATTGAAGCATGCTGCTTCCAACCACTGCACTCGATCGAGTATTAGGTGACAAAACAGCCAAGAGCTTCGCAAAAAACCTAGGACTAGTAACAGTTGCTGATTTATTGCAGCACTACCCGCGAAGGTATTCATCTAGGGGAGAGCTAACTCCAATCACAAACCTGCCAGTTGGCGAGAGCGTATCGATTGTGGCTGAAGTGGTTGACGCCAGGGAGAGAAGAACCAAGGGTCGAGTAAGTCACATCCTTGAAGTAAGAATCACTGACGGTAGTGGATTCTTGTCATTAACTTTTTTCAACCAGGCCTGGCGTCAAAAGAACTTGCTGCCTGGAACAAGAGGTCTATTTGCCGGCAAGATCGGTGAATATCAGGGCAAGCTTCAGTTAGCTCATCCTGACTATGAGCTGTTTTTAGATGAGGTCAGTCAGTTTGACGCGAAGGCGTGGGCGGATAAGCCGATACCTATCTATCCAGCTTCAGCCAGCGTTACGACCTGGATGATTCAAAAAGCTTTGGGCATAGTTCTAGACACCCTAGGGACCATAGAAGATGAAGTTCCAGAGGAGATAGCAAAAAAACACAAACTAATGAGCCTGAATCAAGCCTTAGAGAAAATTCACCGCCCGGAAACCAAAAGCGATTGGTCTTCGGCTACAAAGACTCTTTCTTATCACGAAGCATTCTTGCTGCAGGCTAATTTGATTGCTCGCAAAATAGCGAACGAAAAATCTCCAGCTACCATCAGATCGGCCGGGACAAATGGATTCCTTGCTGCCTTTGATAGTGCTCTTCCTTTCAAATTAACAAAGGGTCAGCAAAGCGTCGGTGAAGAGATCTCTTTGGACCTTGCAAAAAGCTACCCGATGAACAGATTGCTGCAAGGTGAGGTTGGATCGGGTAAAACCCTGGTGGCATTAAGGGCGATGCTCGCTGTAGCCGACACCGAAGGTCAATCCGCGCTACTTGCTCCAACCGAGGTTCTAGCCTCTCAGCACTTTAGATCAATCTCCAAAAGCCTCGGCGAAGATCTTGCCAAAAAAGTTGGGCTAACTTTATTGACTGGTCAACTCTCAACAGCGGATCGCAAAAAAGCGATGCTGCAAGTTGTATCAGGAGCATCAAAGATTGTTATTGGAACCCATGCTCTGTTTTCCGAAAAAGTGGAGTTCTATGACCTGGGTCTTGTCGTAATCGACGAGCAGCACAGGTTCGGCGTGGAGCAGAGAGAGAAACTGCGACTCAAAGGAAAACTATCTCCTCACGTGTTGACTATGACCGCCACCCCAATTCCTAGAACCTTGGCGGTGACTGTTTTTGGAGACATGGCAGTTTCTTCACTTACAGAACTTCCTGCAGGTCGAAAAGAGATTGACTCGCACGTTGTTCGGGCCGGGGATAAGAATCTGGTTTCTAGGGTGTGGGAGAGAGTTGCCGAGGAGGTTGCCAAAGGACATCAAGTGTTCGTGGTTTGTCCAAAAATTGACGAGTCTGATAAAGAGAACTCCGGGGCTTCGGTTGATAAAACCACTACTGAGCTAAGTAAAAACCCAAATCTTGGCTCCTTGCGTATCGATGCTCTGCACGGTCGCATGGACCAAGAGCAAAAATCTGAAGTCATGGCAAAGTTTGTCAACAAGGAAATTGACGTCTTGGTAGCAACTACGGTTATCGAGGTCGGTGTGGATGTTCCGAACGCTTCTGTGATGGTGATCTTGGATGCCGATAACTTTGGCATCTCTCAGCTACATCAGCTGCGTGGCCGAGTGGGAAGAGGCCAGGCCAAAGGACTTTGTCTCTTGCTTACCGGTGCTGAGGATGGCTCGATAGCCCTTCAAAGAATCAAAGCTGTCGCAGCTGAAAGCGATGGCTTCAAGCTCAGTGAGATTGACCTAGAGCTTCGCCGCGAGGGAGACGTATTGGGAGCAAGTCAATCCGGAGGTCGCTCTAGCTTGCGTCTGCTGCAGGTGATTCGGGACGCAGCACTGATTCAAAAGGTCCGGGTTGAGGTGGAAGAGCTTTTCGAGGCAGATCCAGGCCTAGAGTCACTACCGAATCTGCGCCTAGCTATTGAGGAAATGAACGCCGTAGAAAACTTGTCTAAAGGCTGAGCGGTTTAGTTTGCTAATCTTGGGTCTATGCCAACTCTCGCTGTCTACCCAGGATCTTTTGACCCAATAACTCTTGGGCACGTGGATATCATCGAGCGGTGCTCCAAGATTGTCGATGAATTACATGTTCTGGTGGTTCACAACCCTGAAAAGACACCAGGGTTTTCTAGCGCCAAGAGAATTGAGCTAATTCAGGAGTCTTTGAAAGAAGCTGGTGTAACCAGCGCAAATATCAAAGTTACAGAGCTCTCTTCTGGCTTGTTAGTTGACTACATCCGAAAAGTTGACGCGAAGCTTCTAATCAAGGGATTTCGAAACAATGTTGACCTTGATTACGAATTACCGATGGCTAAGGTCAATCGGGACCTAAGCGGCATTGAAACAATCTTTATCTCGGCTGATCCCAAATATGGACTGGTGGCGTCTTCACTGGTTCGTGAGGTTGCCTCCCTTGGTGGTCCAGTTCAAAACTATGTTTCAGCGGCGGTGGCTAAGGCTTTATTGGAGCAGAACTAATGAGCAAGTTTGACATTCCGGTTCACGAACTGACTCGAAGGCCAGGCCACACCAGCTCGCTGCAACTAGCCATTGATCTTGATGACGCGATGGGTCAAGGAGCTGCCTCGGTTCCAGCGGGAGCGAAAATCGAAGTTGACTTGAGGCTGGAATCTATCCACGAGGGTGTTTTGGCCACCGGAGAAGTCTTCACCAAGGCAACTTCCCTTTGTTCTAGGTGCCTTGAGCCCCTTGAGCTTGAGGTCGAGGTGGATTTCCAAGAGCTTTTCGCCTATTCTTTAGAGCAGGAAGATGATTTCCTGATCCAAGACGAGAAAATCAACCTTGAGCAGGCAATCACGGATGCTGTAGTTTTATCACTTCCGTTCAAACCTGTTTGTAGTGAAGACTGTCTTGGTCTGTGCTCCGAATGTGGCTTGAACTTTTCTCAGGATCCAAACCACGTTCACGAAGCGAGTATTGATTCTCGCTGGAGTGGATTAGAAAGCTTTAGGAAAGAGTAGGAAATGCCAGTACCAAAAAGACGCATGTCGCGTTCAAACACAAGAGCTCGTCGCTCACAGTGGAAGGCCGCTCCAATCACTCTGGTCAAGACAGTTGAAAACGGTAAGACCGTATACAGCCTCCCTCACCGCGCGAAGCTAGTTGAGGACTCAAACGGAACTGCACTGTTCATGGAGTACAAGGGCCGCAAGGTCGCTGACGCTTAACCCATGAGCCTTGATGCGCTAGGTAAATCCCTTGGCGTGGAAATCGAACCGCAACTTCTCGAACTCGCCCTCACGCACCGGTCCTATTCCTATGAAAACGGTCGAGGTCCAAATAATGAACGCTTGGAGTTTCTAGGCGACGCAATTCTTGGATTTCTAGTTACTTCACACATTCACGATCACTTCTCCGACATGGATGAAGGAAATCTAACCAAACTCAAAAACGCAGTTGTCTCAGCGCCAGCTCTGGCCCAAGCGGCTAGTTCGATTAATCTAGGTGAGTATTTACTACTTGGTAAAGGGGAAATTCAAACCGGCGGTCGCGAGAAAATGAACCTACTAGCCGACACCTTTGAGGCAGTTCTGGGAGCAGCTTATGTTTCTAAGGGCCTCGATGCAGCCAAAACAATTGTTGACCAACACATACTTCCGCTCCTTGATAGCGCAGAAGATCTATTGCTTTCGGCAGATCCAAAAACCACACTTTTGGAGAGCATGCAACAGCAGGGTAAAGCTGCTCCGGTTTATCAAACAACTCACGAGGGACCCGATCACGACCGGACCTTCTTTGCCAATCTGATAATTGACGGCATAGTCGTGGCTTCAGCTTCAGGAAGATCCAGAAAGCAAGCTGAGACTAACGCTGCAATCAAAGCGATATCTGGCGCGCCATTTATCTAAAGTAGGCTTTTACAATGACAAAGCCACTCTTGATTCTTATCTCCGGCCCATACATGTCAGGAACAAATGGCCAGGAATCCGAAATTGCTAAGAATCTAAAGGCGATGGAAGATTATGCGTTGCCAATCTTCGAACGAGGGCACCTAGCGGTTGTAGGGGAGTGGCTTGCGTGGCCTGTAATTCTTCAGGCAGGCGGAGAGTCTCACTCTTCAGAACAGTTCTCAAAATTTCAATACCCAGTCGCTCACAGGCTGTTAGAAAAATGTGATGCAATCCTACGCATTCCCGGAGCATCTCGCGGCGCAGATATAGAAATGGCCAAAGCAAAAGAATTGGGAAAGATTATCTTCACGAGCCTTGAGGAAATTCCTAATCTGAAGCCTGGCTCACCTGGAAAATAAGTGCCCGAGCTGCCCGAGGTCGAAACCGTCCGTGCCGGTCTTGCGAAATCCATAACTGGTGGAACCATAACCTCGGTAAAGATTCATGACGCTAGGTCACTAAAGCGCCACCTCAGCGGCGCAAATGACTTCACTAAGAAACTAGTTGGCAGAGGTGTGCTCGACGTGGTTAGACGTGGAAAGTTTCTTTGGATGCCGCTATCGGGAGATTCAACTGCACTAGTAGGCCACCTCGGCATGAGTGGTCAGATGCTAATAAGAAGCCCAGAGTTTCCAGAAGACAAGCTAAACCGGGTAACTGTTTCTTTCCAATCCAAGAATAAGAAGCCACTCGAACTTCGTTTTGTCGATCAGCGGATCTTTGGCTCTTTAGCTATTGACCCATTGGTTGCAACCCCCGATGGCAAACAGGGAGGGTTTAGCGCTGGTAAGAATAAGAACAAGCCGTGGCAGAACCTCATTTCTAGTTCCGCGTCTCACATCGCTAGGGATCCACTTGATGAGCTGTTCGATACTGACCAGGTAGTCCAAAGACTTCGAGGTAAGAAAACCGGAATCAAGCGAGCCCTGCTTGATCAGAATCTACTCAGTGGAATCGGCAACATTTACGCGGATGAGTCTTTATGGCTAGCCAAGCTGCACTTTGATCGTCAGGCTGACTCAATTTCTAAACCCAAGCTAAATGAACTAATGGGGATTGTAAAAGAGGTCTTGGCTAAGGCCACTAAGCAGGGCGGTACCAGCTTTGACCAGCAGTACAAGAACGTCAACGGTGAGGCTGGGTACTTTTCACAGGAGCTTTATGCCTATGGCCAAACCGACAAACCCTGCGCCAGATGCCAAACACCCATTAGGCGCCAAGCCTGGGCAAACCGTGGTTCTCACTTCTGCCCTAGGTGCCAGCGCCCAAGCTAGCGGTCAATTGGGACCCTAAAAATGGGGTATTTTTAGATACTGTTCAGCTTTGAGCAATTGAGTCCTTTCCAGAGGGGTGTGTCCGCTTGCATCTAAAAAGCCTCACCCTAAAAGGCTTCAAATCCTTCGCTCAACCCACCACATTCCAGTTTGAGCGCGGTGTAACTTGCGTGGTTGGACCAAATGGTTCGGGTAAATCAAACGTTGTGGACGCTCTTGCCTGGGTAATGGGTGAGCAGGGAGCAAAGACTTTGCGCGGTGGAAAGATGGAAGACGTCATCTTCGCCGGAACTGCTACCAAAGGTCCACTTGGTCGCGCTGAAGTTCAGCTGACGATCGACAATGCCGATGGTGCCCTACCTATTGATTACAGCGAAGTCACTATCTCAAGAACCTTGTTTAGAAGCGGTGGATCTGAGTACGCAATCAACGGTGACCCCTGCAGGTTGCTCGATGTTCAGGAACTACTAAGCGACTCAGGTCTTGGTCGTGAGATGCACGTCATTGTGGGTCAAGGTCAACTAGATAGCGTGCTTCGAGCAACGCCCGAAGAGCGCCGTGGATTTATCGAAGAGGCGGCTGGAATCTTGAAGCACCGTCGTCGCAAGGAAAAAACCGAGCGCAAAATCGAAGCCATGCAGGCCAACCTCTCAAGACTGAGTGACCTTGCTGGTGAAGTTCGTCGTCAGCTAAAGCCTCTTGGTGCCCAAGCTGAAATTGCCAGAGAGGCCCAAAACATTGCGTCTCAGGCTAGAGATGCCAAGTCCAGAATTCTCGCTTTTGACATTTTGGATATTCAAAAATCCCTTGAAACCACTTCGACCAGTGAGTCACAACGTCGCAGCGAGCGAAACATCCTGCAGCAAATGCTTTCAACTAATCAGCAGCGTCTAACCCAGCTTGAATCTCCTGAGCTCAACCAGAAGCTAGATAGCTCTCGCAAGATCTCTTTTGAGTTTGATTCTCTACAAGAGCGCATCAGGTCAATTTCAAACATTGCCAGCGCCAGAGTCGCGCTTTTGGAATCCAGCACTCAAGAGCAAAGTAAGTTTGACCTTTCCTCAATTACTGTTGACATAGAAAAAGCCGAAGTTGAAATGCAGCGTCTTGGACTGGAAGTGCAGCGTCTACAGCAGCAACTAGGAATTGCGGAGCAAAAGCGAAACGTTGCCCGCGATGCACTCGAAGCTTTTGATTCGAAGATTCAAGAACAAAACTCCTTGATCTCAAAGTACGATCTTGACCTTGCCCAGTTTGCCAACGGCGTAAAAGTTGCCGAAAGCAAGCTGGAAGCATTTACTAACGAGAAAGCTCGACACCAGGAAATTCTTGGTGCGGCCAGACTAAGACACCAGGAGCAATCTGCTCAGTATCGCGATTTGGAGTCATTGCTTTCCAGCAACAATCCTCGTGAAAACAACTTAGAGTCCAAATACGACGCGGCCCAGAAGGCAGTATCCGATGCTGCGAACAAGATTGAATCACTGCGTGATCAGCTACACGAAGCAGAGCGTGAAAAAGACGCTCTTGCTGGAAAGCGCTCGGCGCTGAATTTAACTCTCGAGCAAAAAGATGGCGCCTCGTCTTTGACCCAAGCTCAGCTTCGAGGAATTAGAGGTTTGGTGGCTAATCACTTACGCATTGAACCAGGCTACGAGCAGGCTATCGCCGCGGCGTTGGGTTCTTTAGCCGACGCTCTAGTTGCTGAAGACCTAGACTCCGGACTTTCTGCACTTGAACACCTAAAGAAAACCGATGGTGGTCGAGTTGAAATCATCATCGCTGATGTTGACCTGCGCTCTGACGCTGCGAGCAAGAACTTGGTTCCAGGTTCAAAGGTTGCATCTGAAGTTGTCAGCGCTCCTGATGGAATTTTGAAGTTACTGTCTCAGGTAGTTATTGTCGAGGACCTAGCGGCCGCAAAGAGCTTTTTCAAGGCACAAACTACTGACTCGCAAGTTATTACCAAACAAGGTGACGTTCTAACCAGAGCAGTTTTGCGTGGCGGTTCATCCAGCAAGCCTTCGAAACTTGAACTAGTTGCCGAGCGAGATGCGGCGGAAAAGGATCTTTCTAGACTGAGCTCTCGCATCGAGACCTTATCTGCCGAACTTGCCCAAGCTAAGTCCAACGAACTTGCTGCCAAGAATTCAGCAAAAGCATCACTCGCCGAACTCAATGAACAGGACGCCAAGCTCGCCTCACAGGCGGAGCAGCTTGGTCGGGTTCGCGTTCAAGTTGAGGCACTGCAAAGCGAGCTCGATCGATTGGGAATTGTTGCCGAGTCGAACGAGGCAGCAATTAGAGAAGCCGAAGGTGAGCTAGAAGCTGCCAAATCTAGACTGCGTGAATTTGAGAGCCTGGGTAGACCAGAGCAGGCCCTTTCCGACAGAAACCGATTGGTTGAAGCACTTGAACTTGAAAGATCTAGGGAGCTTGAGATCCGCGTTGAGCTTGGCGCCGGAGAAGAAAGACTTCGCGTAGAAACCGAGAAGTCCGAAAGCCTAAAACTGCAGCTAGACACCTCCCGTTCAGCCGTTGAAGGAGCTATCAGCGCGGCCAAAGCTCGAGCGGGGCAGCTCAGCTCGGCTAAGGCAGTTCTAAAGGTGCTACCTAAATTGATTGACGCGGTGTCTATTGGCTCGAATGAAGCAAAACGTGAATACGCCACGCTCGAAAGCGAGCGCACCGATCAGTTCCAGGAGCTGACCAAAGTCAGAGGCGAAATTGCTGACATTCAGCAAAAGCTTTCCGATTTGACTCAATCAGTTCATGACATTGAACTCCAAAATCACGAAAAGCGTCTAAACCTTGCAAACTTGGTTACCCGAGCCCAAGAAGAACTGGGCCTTGACGAAGCGACGCTGCTTGCCGAATACAACCCCGAGAACTTGATTCCATCGAACGAGGAAGATGGCGAACCTGAAGTATTCGATCGCGCGAAGCAGTTCCAGCGGCTAAAGGAATCCGAGAAGCTGCTTGAAAAACTAGGCAGGGTAAACCCTCTAGCTCTAGAGGAGTTCTCCGCCCTTGAGCAGCGCCACAAGTTCCTGACTGACCAATTACAAGACCTAACTGAAACCCGCAAAGACTTGATCAAGATCATCCACGATCTAGACGAGAAAATGCAGGCTATCTTTAGTGACGCTTTCCAGGACACCAAGAAGGCTTTCGAAAAAGTCTTCCCAGTGCTGTTCCCAGGTGGAACAGGATCCATTTTCCTAACCGATCCAGATAATCTGCTCACCTCAGGCCTGGAAGTTAACGTAAAGCCTGCCGGTAAGAAGATTGAAAGACTTTCCTTGCTCTCTGGTGGAGAAAGATCGCTCGCGGCGGTAGCTCTCATGGTTTCGATTTTCAAGGCTCGCCCTTCGCCGTTCTACATCATGGATGAGGTTGAGGCCTCTCTGGACGATGCGAACCTTGGAAGACTTCTTTCGATCTTTGAGGACCTTAGAACCAACTCGCAGCTGATCATCATCACTCACCAAAAGCGCACCATGGAAATAGCCGATGCGCTTTATGGTGTTTCCATGAAGTCAGACGGTATTTCAGCTGTAGTTGGTCAGCGACTGCGTGAGAAGGCCGACGCCTAATGTCCAACATCTTCTTTTGGCGTAAAAAACGTGAAGAAGAAAAAGCGGAAGCAAATCAGTCGGATGCAGCGCCAGATTCCCAA
>NZ_DAIMLM010000004.1:0-27804 GCF_036721215.1 Rhodoluna sp. | reverse complement strand
GCAGCTAATGGCTCAGGAACCGATTACACCAACCAGCAGTCAGTCACCCTAACTGGCAACCTGGCTCTGTTTGCTCAATGGAACCCAAACACCAACACCGTCATCTACGACTCACAAGGTGGATCGAGCGTTGTTGATGGCACTGTGCTTACCGGGGGAGTGATTTCTTCGGAACCTGTTTCAGCAAAATCTGGATACACACTTTCTGGCTGGTCAAGGACCTCAAACGGAGCTGTAGTTAGCTTCGCGGGTAGCGGTTACGCACCGGCTGACACCAGCGGCTTTACCCTGTACGCCATTTGGTCAGCAAACAGCAACACAGTTACCTATTACGAACAAGGCGGCTCTGATGTTGCTGACGGCTCCATGCTTACCGGCGGCTCTATTTCTTCTGCTCCAGTGTCAACCCGTGCCGGTTACACACTTCTTGGTTGGTCTAGAACCATTGATGGTTCGGTTGTTAGCTTTGCTAATGGCGGATACGCACCAAATGACACGGCAGGATTCAATCTTTACGCCATTTGGAGTGCCAACACCCTGAACATCACTTACCAGCTAAACGATGGCACTGGAAGAACCGTTTCAGGCACCACCACCACGGGTGCGCAGATTTCCTCTGCCTCAAAACCTACTGATCCAACCCACCCAGGCTTTGAGTTCTTGGGTTGGGCTGCAACTGAAAACGGAACAGTTATCACATTCCCTTACACTCACGGAAAGACAGACAACTTCACTCTGCACGCTAGGTGGGAGGCCGGAACTTACACAGTTGTTTACCAGTACAACGGCGCTACTGGAGGAGCCTCTACATCAAGTACCACCTACGAGACTGACATTCTTAGAACGGGCATTACTCTTCCTACTCCAACAAGAACCGCCTACACCTTCTCTGGATGGTTTACTGACCTTGGTTTGACTAGTCCCGTGACCTTGGAAAACTCCAAGTACGTGCCGACGACTAACCACACCATCTATGCCAAGTGGACTCCAATTAACTACCGCGCTATCTACAACGCGGGAACTGCTAACTCAGGATCTGTTCCAGTGGATGCTAGAAACTACAACACCGGTCAGACCATTTCTCTTCTTGGAAACTCTGGTTTGTTGGGTAGGTCGGGCTACACCTTTGCGGGTTGGGTGACATCGTCTTCTGGAACGGGTACCGAAATGAACTCCGGTGATACCGTGACCGTTCAGGCAGACCACGTTAACTTCTACCCGAAGTGGACGCCAAACACTTACACAATTTCTTACAACCTAAACGGCGGTTCAGGAAGCCTTACTGGTGCTCCAACTAGCTACACCTCTGGAAACTCACTGGTTACACTTCCTTCCTCAGGCTTCACCAGAACTGGTTATAACTTTGGTGGCTGGTCGCAAACCCAGGGCTCCTCGACAGCTGTTGCAAATAGCTTTGCAACTTTCAACAACGAGAACCTGTTCGCAATCTGGACCCTGAAGGACATCGGCTACAGCTACAACAAGGGAATCGCGAGTTCCAAGACCATTGCTGGCTGGCCTAGCCCGGACTCCTTAACCGGGAAGTTTGGTTCTGCGATTACTCTTCCAAACCTTTCAGGAACAACGGTTACTGTTAGCGGAACCGGATACCTATTCTTTGGTTGGAGTGATGGAATAACCACCTACCGATCGGGCGATACGTATGTATTGACCGAGACAGTTCCGGTGTTTACTGCCCAATGGATCAAGCTACTGGATGTCAGGTACTCATTCGGTGGTGGAACCAAGGCGGTTTCAGATGTTGAAACTACCGATGTTGACGCGGAATGTGTGACAGGAGGGTTGTGTACTCCCGACCAGCTGATCACCCTTCGTGGAGCCCCAACTAGACCTGGATACATATTCGACGGCTGGATTGATCAGCTTGGTACAGTTCGTGCAGCTGGATCACAGGTCAACGTTGTTGATACCAACTACCTGTTCTACGCAAAATGGACTGCCGAGCCATACTCGTTCATTTTCAACGCTGCGGGTGGAAGTGCTGGAGTATCGATTACTCCAGGCACAATTGGGCAACTCCTGACCATGCCAGATCCTGGTACCCGCACCGGATACACCTTCGCTGGTTGGAGCCCAGATAGTGGAACTACAAAGTACAGCCAGGGCTCAACCTTCACGGTCGGTACCCAAGCACTTGGATTCGAGGCCATTTGGACTCCAAACGTTTACACCGTCGTCTACGACTGGCAAGGAGCAACTGGTTCATCGGTTGCCGATTCCAGATACACAGTTGGAACTGGAAACCTAACGCTGCCAACTATCAGTGACCAGGTAAAAGACGGTTACACATTCGCCGGTTGGTCTACTACTGCAGGTGGATCGGTAGTTTCCAACTACCAGCCAACTGCTACCGGAGTGCTGTATGCGAAGTGGGTAGATGGAAACTACACACTTACCTATAACGCCCAAAACGGACCTAGCCCAACGTCTCAGTCCTTAGTGCCACGAGGAACCAGCACTACTTTGCCAACTCCAACTCGCGCAAACTTTAGGTTCTTGGGCTGGTTCGATGCTCTAACTGATGGAAATATGGTTGGCGCTGCTGGTGCATCGCACCAGCCGGTAGCAACCTCTACCCTTTATGCCCGCTGGGTACAGAGCTCGTTTGCTGGAGTGGATGAGGCAGCACTAGAAACAGCCACCGACTTTATATCTAATCCTGCTACAGACATCGACACCCTGATTACTCACAACCCTTCAGGATCAAGTGCGCGAATCCAGATTCCTGGAGGCACCTTGCCCACCGGCACTGTGATTTCGGTTCGATACTTCAAGGATGCTTATCGTCAACAACAAATGATTGGCCAGGAGAACAACTACTTCTTCTCCATCGTGGTCTCTTGGCTTTATGGAACGGGTGCTACCGCCACTGTCCCAGACACGAACTTTATAAATGGCGTTAGTGGCGCTAGAAAGCCAATCACTGTGACATTGTCCAACACGGGAATTAGGGCTGGCGCCATGGTTTACCAGGTTGTCGATGGAGTCGTAACTGATTTGAAGCGAGCAACCGTTGATGGCAGCATTCAGGTCGAGATTACCTCCGACCCAGAACTTGTAGTTGCCGCTACCGCACCAACTGCTCCTAGAACCGTATCTGCGGTAAGTGGTTCACGGAATTCTTCGGTTGTATCTTGGAGTGCCCCTACCTACAGCGGTGGAAGTGCGATCAATAACTACGATGTGCTGGTTAATGGAAACGTTGTTTGCCTAGCAACAACTGCACTGTCTTGTGACTTGAGTTACCTAACTGACGGTACTTCTTATAACGTAAGTGTTATTGCTCGAAACGCAGTTGGCGAAAGCCTTGCCGGCACCACCACATTCACAACCGCGAGTGCTCCAGTGGTCGTTGTCCCTCCAGTGACGGTAGACCCACCTGCGGCGGTAACTCCTGTGACCCCGCCTGCAACGGTAACGCCTCCAACAGTTGTTACCCCGCCTGAAACGGTTACTCCTCCAGTAACTGTTACACCAGAAGCAGAACCAGAGACTGAAGAACCCGCTGCTGAGTTTATCCCGGGCGCTCCAGTTCCTAACCCAGCTATTGGCGCCACTGGTGACGACTCTGCTCCACCAGTTCCCTTTGATCCGCTTGCCACTCCAGAAAGTATTGCTGCCCTAACTTCAACAATCGGAGAAGTTGGTGCTGTTGCCGGTGCTGTTGCAGCAGCTGCAGCAGCAGCTGGAGCGGCAGCAGCAGCTGGTGGATCTTCTGGTGGTGGTGCTCGAGGAGGTGCCGCCGGAGGCGGAAGCGGTGAAGGAAGCGGTGGCGCTGGATCAATTGCAACCATCAATGCCACTCACGAAAATTACAAGAACCGTCGTCGAGGCCGTGGGGATCGTTTGAAGATTTGGAAGAAGAAGTGGCTGAGCTTCTTAGATAAGCCAACTATTTCCTTGGCTATTCGCTCGGCTAGATTCTCACCGCTTTTCTCAAAGATTGTTGTTGACGGTGCGTATCTTCGAGCAAGCCTCGGCTCATTCTCGATACTGCCTACACTGTTTGGTGCAGTAGTTGCCGTTTGGTCAGCGTTGTTAAACACGACAGATGTTGCACCTCCGCAGTGGCAGTGGCTGATTGTTATTGCGGTGATCGGTATCTTCGATACCTTAGCTGGTTTTGTTTCGACCAGTTTGTTTGTGATGACCACCTTGCTGATGCATGGAGCGATTCCAATCGAAGACGTCAGACTGCTGCTGGGTGTGGTCATCGTCGGTTACGGACCGGCACTACTTGCTAACGCCTTCCGGGCCTTCCGCAAGGAGCCTGAATCTGGCGACATTTACTGGTGGGAGAGAATCGTTGACTTGGTAGTTCTGCCATTTATCGGTGGTTTGGTAACCGCCTCGATGATTGGCACCTTGCCGGCTCTTGCTGGAACCACCCTGGCGGTAGCCAACCACGTAAATGACTTTGCCTTGGCTGTTGCTTTTGCAATCGTGCTTCGGGTGATTTTGGAAGAGGGTGTTGCGAGGTTCTTCCCGGAGCGCCTTGACACTCTTCATCCGACCGATGTTGACGAGACCGATCCGCCTCAGAGATGGATATCAATTGCCTTCCGGTTGTCAGTGTTTATCTTTGTAACGGCTGCCTTGATGGGCAATGTTTGGCAGGTCTGGGTAGGTAGCGCACTATTTATCTTGCCGACAATAATTGGCTTCTTCTCCCACAAGTTCAAGAATTTCCCTTGGATCTGGAGGCTATTGCCTACTGGAATCCCAGGCCTTGCCTTCACCCTTTTGGTTGCTTCCGCGACCACCTCTGTGGTTGGAATGTGGTTTGGCACAAGCCCAGATCTTGCGCTTTGGTCCTTTGCGCTATTGCCAATCCCGATGCTGGCGCTGGCGGTTCTTGCGATGATTGGCCGCGAGGGCGTTGAGGACGAGGTTCGATTCATCCGCAGGCCTAAGCTCAAGTGGATCTACCGTATTGGTGGAATTGTGATGCTGCTATTCACAATGAACCTGGCCGGCGTTATCTAACACCTGTCTTTGTGGCCTTATTAGGCTTGAGTCATGAGTCCAACCCCAAAGATCAAAAACGGCTTTGAGCCAAAAACTTGCTTGCGCTGCGGTCGGGGATTTGAGTGGCGAAAGAAGTGGGCCAAGGACTGGGAAAACGTCAAGTATTGCTCTGAAAAGTGCAGGGGCTAACTCATCGCTACCGCTAAGAACTCTTTTGAACGCATACTTCTGATTCCTTTTGATCACCTAAATACCGAACGTGGTGTTCTAAAAAAAGCTAATGCTAAGACCGACCTAGTGCTATTAGTTGAAAGCGAAAGAATGACCCAAGGTCGGCCTTGGCATAGAGAACGGCTTTTCTTTTTAATTTCTTCGGCGAGACACTTTGCCGCACTTTTGGAAGCTAGGGGCTTCAAGGTCTTGTATTTCAAAGCCAAGTCAACCCAGGCAGGTATTGAAAAAGCTCAAGCAGAGTATGGAAAGTTACCGGTTTATTGTGCGGAGCCTTCTTCTCATAGGCAGTTCGCACAACTAAAGAAACTAGGTGTTGAGTTTGTTGATAACGATTTCTTCTTGACGCCAAGAGCACTGTTCACCAGCTGGGCTGAAAGCCAAAAGAGCTTTGTAATGGAGAATTTCTACCGAGCACAAAGAATTCGTTTGAATATCTTGGTTGAAGGAAACAAACCCGTGCAGGGAAGGTGGAACTTCGATGCCGAGAACAGGCTGCCACCGCCTAAGAATTACACCTGGCCTAAAAGACTTACTCACGCGAGAGATGAAATAGACAAGCAAGTAGCCAAGGAACTTGGCTATGAGCCAACCGATAGCTGGGCTACTACCCGAGCCGGTGCTCTAAAGCAGCTAAAGAACTTCTTGGATAACCATTTGGCTGGCTTTGGACCCTACGAGGATGCGGTCACCCTTGATGAGTGGTCACTTCACCATTCTTTATTGAGCCCCTATTTGAATAACGGCCTATTGACTGCCGATGAGGTTATTTCAGCCGCTATAAAGAGGTATGACCAGGATCTTGCTCCAATTGAGTCAGTGGAGGCCTTCATACGCCAGATCATTGGCTGGCGAGAGTATATAAACGGTATGTATTGGTTCTTGGGCCCTGAATACAAAGAGCTCAACGGCCTTGCCGCCAAAAGAGAACTGTTACCGCTTTTTGTTGATTCTTCGAAGACCAAGATGAACTGCGTCAAACAAGTAGTTGCCCAGGTGGAAACCAGAGCCTGGACCCATCACATTCCAAGGTTGATGATCCTTAGCAATCTGGCACTAGTGACGGGAACCAATCCACAGCAGTTTTTGGACTGGATGCGTGAGCAGTTCATCGACGCAGCGGATTGGGTAATGGTTCCAAACATCATCGGCATGGGAGTCCATGCCGATGGGGGAAGGCTCATGACCAAGCCCTATGCGGCAGGTGGCGCATACATCTCTCGGATGACTCAGTACTGTAAGGGGTGTGAGTACGATCCAAAGAAGCGAGTTGGCGATGATGCTTGTCCGTTTACAACTTTGTACTGGGATTTCCTTGATCGCCATAAGGCGCAGTTTTCCAAAAACCACCGGATGAGTCAGCAGGTAAATGGTCTAACCAGACTGAGCGACTTACCCGAGCTTCGAGTTCGCGCCAAGAAAGTACTGCAGGGGTTGAGTGATGGCACGATCTAAATTGGGCAGGAATAACTCAACAAGTTCGTCAGGACTGAAGTCCAGGCTTGAATCCTTTTGGCGCGATTTGGTCAAGCTACCAAAGAAGAACATATTTGCTCCGATTTTTGCTCTTCTAATTGTTCTTGTCATAACAGCTGTTGGGTTTTCAGCTCAGAATAATCCAAAAGGTATCGAATCGACATCCTCTTCAACGAACTCACCTGAATCCAAAAAGCAGACTGAGTCTGCTGTTTCCGCTAGTCCAAAAGCTTCCGCTTCGCCAAAAAGCTCGCCTACTCCAAGTGCTCAACCGGTTTACGCAGATAACTGGCTTGGATTTGAGCAGCCTTTGTCTACTTGCCAACTTCAGGAAACTCAAAACATCACAGGTGCAGGCGCCAAAGGTTTTCCAGCCAGACAATCGATTCCGTCAACGGGCAACATCAAGATAGCCATTATCCCTGTCGATTTTTCTAATGCGGTTGGCTCTGGAGATCCACAAACTTTGTTCAGAGACGATGTCAACCAAATGGTCAGCTGGGCACAGCACTTCAGCAGGGGAAAACTAAGTTACGAAGTAGACCTCAGCGCTACCTCCTGGGTTAGAGCACCTAGAGGTGCTGATTGGTATACCTGCACAGCCTGCGGTAAAGGGTCATCCGTTGATAAGCAGCCTCGAGAGGTGGCTATCCAGGAATTGATTACAGCGGCTGACCCGATTTACGACTTCACGGGAGTCGACTATGTCTATTTCGTTCTACCCGAAGAAGCTGAGCGAGAGTTTGGAACTGCCCCGATTGGTGGTGGAAATTTCAACTCGAGTGAGGGACAGTTCTTTGCATTGGCTTATGGCGAAATGGGCGCAGGTACAGGCTATAGAGGGGATCGAACCAGGATTTGGGACCACGTTGTTCATGAGATCCTTCACGGCCAAGGATTTATTAGTCACGGACCTTCGAATGGCAGTGGCTATTACATAACTACAGACAATTGGGGTGCCTCTAAGGCCGTCACATCTTGGGAAGCTTTCCTGAACGGATGGTTTGACTCCAATGAGGTGCTTTGCCTAAATAAGGATTCTCTTAACAAAGAGATATTTATCTCGCTCGACACCATCGATAACTTTGGTGCCGGGAAAGAGTCAGCCATGATTCGATTGAATTCTCAGGAGCTTCTAATTGTCGAGCGAAGAGGACCGGGTCCATTTACAAATCTATGTAGCACTTGCTACAGACCCACCGAGAGTGGCTTTACTGCCTACAAGGTAAACGTCAACGCTGCCCACTACCGTGACGACAGTGACCCAAACGGTGACTCAAAGAATTTCTGGAGTTATCTAGGCCCCCAAGGTAAACCGATCATAACCAGCTACGTGGAGTACTCGGGGGTAAGGGTAACTCGTATCTCAGATACCCAAGTGAAGATTTCCGTTAGCTAGTCAACACTTAGCTTTATTAGGTACTGACCGCCACCTGCAGAAATCTCGGTTGCAAATTTCACTCCCGGAGCAAGCCTTGAAAGACGATCCAGTAACCAACTGGAGGCTTGCTCAGCATCTAATTCACTTGGACATCTAGCGACCGCTTCGCGGCCGCCTTTGCGAAGCAGTCTTTCCACTGTTTCAAAAATAGGCGCTGGGTCAGAAACCAAAAGATCATTTGACCAGGAAATAACCGGAGCGATCTTGCCTCGCTTGGTGTTACAAGCTCGGTGGGCAAGACGCTCTGTTGCTAGAGTTCCTTTTTTGCCCTTAGCGTCTTGGTAGCTATCGGCACTGGGACCTAGGTCGGAATTGACTGATGCGTCTGGGTCTACAGGTGCATCACACAACCAACACCGCCAGTTGTCTTTAGTGCCAATCGCATCTAGATCACTCATGGGAACCACCTTCTCTACTTTCACAGTCTATGGTTTTGATTTTCATGGAACTAACAGCCAACTATCGGGAATGTGTGAGAGATTGTAATCAGAGGGAAATCTGTAGTTTTAGTAAATGTCTTTAGGAGACCAAAAGATGAAAAAGCGACGTTGGTTGTGGTTTGTTGGATCTGCAGTTGCTTTGGTGGCGGTTATCGCATCAATAGCTATTCCTGCCCTTACTGAGCAGACGCAGTATGAGACTTATGAGGTAACTCCAACGGCTGTTGTGAAGACCGTGGCTGCTAATGGTCAACTCGCTGAGTCGCAGCTATTGGCTTATGGCCCGAGTGAACAACCAATTCTTGTATCCGCTAATGGATCTCAAGCATTGCCTGCCCAATTTGGAATCAGTTTAGAAATTAACCAAATTGAGGTAGCAGAAGGTCAATCAGTAGCAGAAGGAGATTTACTCTTCAGCTTCAACTCCCAACTAGGGCAATCGGTTGAGGTTACCGCAATCGCTGATGGCATCGTTCGTTCTGTTGATACCTCTGAGGGACTAAGAACTTCTGGACAGGTCGTGAGTGTTGGAAGCGCCGTGCCGGTGGTTTCAGTTTTTGCTAGCGAGTATGACGCAGACTTGTTGGATATTGGCCAGAAGGCCACCATTGAATTAGATGCCATAAATGCTGTTTTTGAAGGTGCTGTTATTTCAATTGGTGAAGTTGCCAAGTCCGTAAGCGGTATCAAGCAGTATGAGGTTTTGGTTGAAGTAACCAAGATTCCAACCGGCGCCCGCTTCGGCATGAGCGCAACTGCAGAGATAGAAGTTGAGCGGTCAGGTTCGGTTCTAGCCGTTCCGTTTAGTGCTCTCATTGGAGAGCTACCGGAACTTCAGATCTTGGTTACTAGAGCATCTGGTGGTCAGAGCGTAACAACAGTCGAGGTCAAACTTGGCACCAGGGGAGATAGCCTCGTAGAAATCACTTCAGGTCTTCAAGCTGGCGATCTTGTAATCATCGGCCTAGCGGGAGATGTTCCAAGCCCGGTTGAGTTCGGTCCTCCTCGCGGAGCCGGAAACAATGGCTAATGAAGTTGTTCGGCTAGATAAAGTTCGCCGAGACTATTTAGTTGGCGATCAGATCACAACTGCCCTGGATGGCGTTGATCTAGTAATAGAGCGCGGTGAATTTGTAGCAATTGTTGGACCATCGGGAAGTGGTAAGTCCACCATGATGAATCTAATTGGCTGCCTAGATAGGCCAAGTGCTGGAACGGTTTTTATTTCCGGAGACCCAACTAACGAACTCACCGATAATCAACTAACCAGTCTTCGCTCGAAAGCCATCGGGTTTGTCTTTCAGCAGTTCCAGCTTCTTCCAAATACCACAGCTATCGAAAACGTAATGGCGCCTCTTTTGTATCAAGGCATTAGCTCCAAGCAAGCAAAGAAGTCAGCATCAGCGATGCTGACCAAGCTAGGCCTTGGAGACCGGCTAAATTTTGATCGCAATCGCCTCTCTGGAGGTCAGCAGCAAAGAGTTGCTATCGCAAGGGCACTGGTTACCGGCCCAGACATTGTCTTAGCCGATGAGCCAACCGGAGCACTGGATTCCAAAACAGGAGCTGCCGTAATTGATTTATTGAAAGACCTCCATAGAGAAGGCAGAACAATCGTTTTGATCACCCACGATTTGGAGATTGCTGCCAGCGCTCCAAGAAGAGTATTTTTGCGAGATGGCCAAGTAGAACGCGACGAGCGAGGTGCCAATTGAACCTACTTGGAACAGCATCTCTTGCGCTAAATCGAATCTGGGCCACCAAAGTCCGGTCACTTCTAACCATGCTCGGTGTCGTAATTGGTGTGGCTGCCATCGTTGCCCTGACCTCAATTGTTGATGGCGCATCGCAAGGCATCAACAAATCGCTAGCAACTCTTGGAACTAACCAGCTAAACATCACTGCCATGGCTCCAGATGCTTTGACTGAGCTTGATGCTAATGCCCTGGCTGAACTTGAGAACGTGTCGGTGATGTTCGTCCAATCTCAAAACGAGGGCACGATTGCAACCGGAGACATAAGAGTAAACGCTCGATTAGTTGGAGTGTCCTCTAAGTACTTCGAAGCCGTTAAGCCAGAGATAGCACTTGGGTCTTACCTTTCTAGTAGTTCCTATGCCCAAACTGCCAAAGACGTGGTCTTTGGAGCAGATGCCGCAAATGATGTTGGACTAACAGCCGACATGCTTGGCCAAACCGTGAAGCTAAACGGGCAGGACTTTAGGTTGGTTGGTGTGCTGGACGACCAGGCAGGCTTCGGAACCGGAGGTCGAGTGTATGTGACCTTGGATTCAGCTAGAAAACTATTTAGCCAGTATCCCTACGTGTCTAGCATTGTGATTCAGGCAAATACTCCTGAACAAGTCGACGCCCTGCAAGTTACAGCAGATAGTTTGCTCAGGGAAAGGTACGGGCTTGGTGCAGACACCAAAGCTCGTTACACAATCACCAACCAGGCATCTTTGATTGCGGCGGTTAGCTCTATTACTGACACCTTGGGTCTTTTGCTCACTGGAATCGCGGCAATCAGCTTGATTGTTGGTGGTATTGGAATCATGAACATCATGCTGGTTTCTGTTCGGGAACGCACGCGAGAAATCGGAGTTCGAAGAGCTATTGGAGCTAAGCAATCAAACATCTTGACGCAGTTCTTGATTGAGGCAATTGTGCTGTCTTTGGCCGGTGGTGTTGTTGGACTAATCCTTGGCGAGATAGCAGCTTTCTTTTTGGCCATTTTGGGCGACTGGGTCTTTGCAATAAAGCTAGACACTGTTGTGCTGGCCCTTGGCTTCAGCTTGCTAGTAGGAGTGGTATTTGGAGTTTGGCCAGCCAGAACCGCAGCCAAGCTCGAGCCAATTGATGCGCTTAGGTTCGAATAACACCTGAGTTTTTTTTCTCCCTCAAGCTAGTAATCTTTTCTGCAGAGGAGATTCCATGAAAGTGCTTTTTATCCAACACGATCACGTGTCTCCGCTCGGACCGGTTGGTGAAAGATTTCAACAAATTGGGTTTGAGATTGAAACGATGCTTGTGGTCCCAAAAGAAAAGTATCGGGAGCCCAACATCGAAGTTGAATTTCCTGACTATTCAAACTACGACGTCATCATTCCACTGGGCTCACCTTGGGGAGCTTGGGATGATGCCTGTATCGGCAACTGGTTACAACCAGAACTCAAATGGATCAAAGCTGCTATTGAAGCCGATGTCCCAGTTCTTGGAATCTGCTTCGGCGGTCAACTAATGGCGCGAGCATTAGGTGGCAGCGTTGCACCAGGACCCAGACCTGAGCTTGGCTGGACATACATCTTTAGCGACCAGCAAGACCTTGTATCTAACGGTCCCTGGTTTCAGTTTCACTATGACTACTGGAAAGTTCCGCCTGGAGCTAAAGAAATTGCAAGAACCGCATTGGCCTCGCAGGCCTTCACATATCGCAAATCATTAGCCCTGCAATTCCACCCAGAACTAGACGTCGAAGTACTAGAGGGATGGTTGATCTGGGATGGCAACGATGAATTGGCAGCAGACGGACAAGACCCAAAGGTTGTTATGGAGCAAACCAGAGCTCTAACTGCTGAGTCAAGGCAGCGAGCTTTCGAGTTGGTTGATAACTTTCTCGAAAAGATTGCTCTAGTAAAGCCGAAGAAATCTTTATAGCGGAGTTACGTAAGCTCCAGAGATTCCGCCATCAACCAAGAAGGTTGAACCAGTAATAAACGAGCTGTCGTCGGATGCTAGGAATGCTACCGATGCTGCTAGTTCTTCTGGGTTAGCAAATCTTCCAATTGGGATGTGGATTAGCCTACGAGCTGCACGCTCTGGATCTTTAGCAAACAGTTCTTGTAGCAGTGGTGTATTTACAGGCCCAGGGCAAAGTGCGTTTACTCTAATTCCCTGACGGGCAAACTGGACTCCCAGCTCGCGGCTCATTGCAAGCACTCCACCTTTGGAGGCGGTGTATGAAATCTGGCTGGTAGCACTACCAAGCACAGCAACAAAGGAAGCAGTGTTGATAATCGAACCTGATTGCTGCTTGGTCATGTGCCTAAGGGCTGCACGGCAGCAAAGGTAAACGCTTTTTAGGTTTACATCTTGCACCTTTTGCCAAGCTGGAAGCTCTGTGGTTTCAATCGAGTCATCATCCGGTGGTGAGATGCCAGCGTTGTTGAAAGCGATATCAACGCTGCCAAAAAGCTTTACTGTCTCATCAAATAGGTGGTTCACCTGAGCTTCATCGGCTACGTTGACCTGGATGAAAGCACCATCAACCTCGGCGGCGGCTTTTTCGCCAGTTACCGGATCCATGTCACCGATTACGACCTTGGCACCCTCAGCAGCGAAGCGGCGGGCGGTAGCCAATCCAATACCGGAGGCACCGCCTGTGATTACGGCTACTTTGCCCGCTAGACGCTGGGTCAGATCTATCTTCTTTACTGTCATTTTGTTTCTCCTAATCAGCGGGGTAGTAAACGGTTTTTTCTTCGGTGAAGTGAAGCGGTGCATCGGGTCCAAGCTCTCGGCCAAGACCAGATTGCTTGAAGCCTCCAAATGGAGTGTTGTATCGAACGGAGGAGTGAGAGTTCACAGAAAGGTTTCCACTCTCCAAAGCCCTCGAGACCCTGATTCCACGTCCTAGGTCACGAGTCCAAATAGAACCACTTAGGCCGTATTCAGAACTGTTAGCAATCTGCAGAGCCTCGGCTTCGTCCTTGAAGCGGTAAACCGAAACAACAGGACCGAAGATCTCTTCGGTCATGCAACGATCAGTTAGCTTTGCTGGGGTTAGTACCGCAGGAGCCATGAAATATCCCTTACCAGTTGGCGCATTTCCCCTAAAGGCAACATTGCCATCGGATAGATACTCATCTACGTTTTCGAAATGCTTCTTGGAAACCAATGGACCCATCTCCGTTGCTTCATCAGTTGGGTCGCCAACTTTGTAAGCCTTGACTGATTTTTCTAAGCCCTCCATGAAGCGGTCATAAACAGAAGCTTCAACCAAGATGCGGCTTCTTGCGCAGCAGTCCTGGCCAGCGTTTTCAAATACCGAGCTAGGCGCAGCTGCTGCTGCCTTATCAACATCAGCATCAGCAAAAACAATGTTGGCGCTCTTGCCCCCAAGCTCGAGAGTTACTCTCTTGACCTGGTCAGCAGCCTTGCGCATAACCTGCTTGCCAACTTCAGTGGATCCAGTGAAGACAACTTTGCCAACCTTAGGGTGGGTCAGGAACCTATCTCCAACTACTGATCCCTTACCTGGGATTACCTGGAATAGTCCTTCTGGAAGACCCGCCTCTAGAGCAAGCTCGCCAATCTTGACGCTAGATAAAGGTGTCCACTCGGCTGGCTTTAGAACAACTGCATTGCCAGCAGCTAGTGCCGGAGCAAAACCCCAGCTGGCAATGGTCATTGGGAAATTCCAAGGGGTTATAACTCCAACAACACCAATTGGTTCGTTGAAGGTAACGGCTATTCCGCCAGCAACTGGAATCTGTTTTCCAATTAGCCGCTCAGGAGAAGCCGAGTAATACTCGAGCACGTTTCTAACGTGAGTTGCCTCCCAGCGAGCCTGGGAGATTGGGTGACCAGAGTTTCGAACCTCTAGCTGAGCTAGGGCCTCGATGTTGGCATCTACCGTGGCTGCAAAGCGGTGCAACAACATGGCTCGATCAGAAGGGTTTAGGGCAGCCCACTTCTTTTGGGCCTTAGCGGCTAGCTCAATTGCAGCATCGGTTTGGCCCAGGTCAGCGTGTGCGATGGTTTCCATCTGCTCTTCGGTGGCTGGGTTTATCAGGGTGTAGCTCATTTAGATCCTCGATACTTTCTTGCCGCTTCGACTAGGCCTTCAAAGATTCTTAGATCTTCAAGAGTTTGCTCTGGGTGCCACTGAACCGCAACACCAAATGGGTGATCTTCAAGCTCCACAGCTTCAACAATTCCGTCTTCGCTCTTGGCTGTCACCTTGAGCCCTTTGCCCACTTGATCAATTGCCTGGTGGTGATACAAAGCAGCATTGGAAACTTTATCTCCGACAAGTTCGCCCAGTTTGGAATCGCCCTCTACTGATACTTCAGCTGGGGTGAACTCCGCATTGCCTTTTTGGTATCGGTTGTCACCGATTACATCCGGTAAGTGCTGAATCAAAGTTCCACCACGGTTGATGTTTAGCATCTGTGCTCCACGGCAAATTCCGAGAAATGGAAGGTCAGCCTCGATGGCTGCAGATAGAAGTTTCTCCTCGAGCTGATCACGAAGCTTGTCTGGTTCCTCGGCTTCACCATGAGGGGCTTGGCCATATCTAGATGGATCAATGTCTCTTCCACCACAAAGCATCAGCCCATCTAAAGAGGCAATGATGTCTTTAGCTTCTGCGGTTTCAAGCTGCTGCGGCGGGATCATTACAGCTACCCCACCTGATCGGGTAATGCCTTCTATATAGAAGGCAGGGATCATTGCCATCTCGGTGTCCCAGACTCCGGTTTGACCTTGCTGGCGGTAGCTCGTCAGTCCAATAAGGGGTTTAGGTCCGCTCAAAGCCGCGCACCCTCTCCCAATCGGTAATGGCGCTATTGAAAGCTTGAATCTCAGTCTTGGCGTAGTGGAGATAGTGGTCAACAACCTTGTCACCGAAGCTAGCTCTAGCGATCTTGGAGTTTCGGAAAAGATCCAAGGCCTCTTGCATGGTGGCTGGAACATGAGGCTTTCCGGAGGCGTAGCCATTTCCGGTGGTCATCGGCTCCAGCTCAAGCTTGTTCTCAATGCCATAGATTCCAGCTGCGATCATGGCGGCGGTGGCTAGGTACTGGTTGACATCTCCTCCAGGAACGCGGTTTTCAACTCGCATTCCAAGCCCTTGGCCAACAACGCGCAAAGAAACAGTACGGTTGTCAGCGCCCCAGGCAACAGATGTTGGAGCAAAGCTTCCTTCAACGAACCTTTTATATGAATTGATCTGAGGAGCGTAAAGCAAGCTGAATTCGCGCATCAGGGCAATTTGTCCAGCAATGAAGTGCTTGAAGGTATCTGACATGCCAAGCGGATCGGCTTTGTCGGCAAAGACTGCCTTGTCGTCAAGCGAGCGGAAGGACATGTGAATGTGACAGGAGTTGCCTTCACGCTCGTTGTACTTAGCCATAAACGTCAAGCTCTTGCCATGCTTATCGGCAATCATCTTCGCGCCTGATTTGTAGATGCTGTGGTTATCGCAGGTAGTCATAACCTCGTCGTATAGGAATGCAATTTCTTGCTGACCTAGGTTGCACTCACCCTTCACGCCTTCGCAATACATTCCAGCATCATCCATCGAGTTTCTGATTTCCCTTAGGAGAGGTTCGACTCTTGTTGAAGCGAGTAGGTCGTAGTCAACGTTGTAATCGGTAGAAGGCTTGATGTCACGATAGCCTTTGGCCCAAGCTTCCCTGAAGCTGTCGTCAAAAACAATGAATTCAAGCTCGGTTCCAACCAGCGCTTTCATTCCCATCTTTTCCAGCTTGTCGATTTGAGCTTTCAAGATTGAACGAGGGGACTGAGGAATAACTTGGTGTGATGTGGTGTGAAGATCGGTGGTAACAATTACGCTGCCAGGAAGCCATGGGGCCATGCGCATGGTTTTCATATCTGGAACCATTGCCATGTCTGCGTAGCCGGTATCCCAAGAGGAGATCTCATAGCCCTGGATGGTGTTGTTTTCGATGTCGACTGCAAGTAGATAGTTGCAGCACTCGGCTGCGTGACCTGCGATGTTGTCGATGAAGTGCCTAGCGGCTACTCGCTTGCCGATTAGCCTTCCCTGCATGTCGGTAAACGCCATAATGACGGTGTCTATTTCACCAGCTTTATAGAGAGTTTTGAGCTGGTCCATTGAAATGTAGCCTTTGGTGGCCATAGGTAATTCCTCTTCTTTGAGGTTGGTTTTCCAACCACGACATTACAGGAGAGTTCTCCACTGCTTATTAAACCAGCCTAGACCTAGGGCCAGAGGGCCAGAACGGCCCCCTAAATTGTTTACAAATTGAACGAGGATTTTTGCCCAAAGGGCCAATTTGGGTCCTCAAATGGGTCTAGCATTCGTAGTGAAACAACCCATTCACAATGTCGTGGATGAAGCCCCTCGACCCTCGAGGTGCAATTCTGAAGCGACGGATAGGAAACCGAATGTCTTCGGAAAACACAAAAGTTTCAGGCGTTACATATAAAAAGCCTGAAGCCGGTTATTTTGAAAAACGCCAGCTGACTCGTGCGGCTGGCCTTTTGGGTCTCTGGGGACTTGCAATTGCTGCAGTTATCTCCGGTGACTTCTCAGGTTGGAACTTTGGTCTAGACGTTGGAGGCTTTGGTGGCCTCTTGATTGCCTTTGGAATTTTGGTGATCATGTACTACGGTCTGATGTTCTCGATCGGAGAAATGGCAGCTGCCATGCCTCACACTGGCGGAGCATATTCCTTTGCAAGAACCGCGATTGGACCCTGGGGAGGTTTCATCACCGGTCTTGCTGAAACAATTACCTATGTTGCAACAACTGCCGTTGTCGTTTTCTTCTCAGCATCGTATGCAGATGGAATCGCAACCGAGCTGCTCGGAGTATCACTTCCAGCTTGGGCTTGGTGGGTAATTCTCTACGTTGTGTTTATTGTTCTCAACGCTGCTGGTTCACACACCGCGTTTAGATTTGCAATTATCGTTGCGGTTGTCTCGCTAGCAATCATTCTTGTGTTCTCACTTATGGCTGCTTTCTCTGGACTGTTTAGTTGGGACAACCTCTTCAACATTGCTCCCGAAGAAGGACAGAGTGCATTCCTGCCATTTGGTATCGAAGGTATTTTGTGGGCCATTCCGTTCGCAGTTTGGTTCTTCCTAGGTATTGAAGAACTTCCACTTGCAGCTGAAGAAGCTAAAGACCCTGCCAAGGACATTCCAAAGGCTGGTCTGTGGGCACGTACCACACTGATTGCAACCGGTTTGTTGATCCTGTTCCTAAACACTGGAATCGTTGGAGCAGAGGAGCTTCGCGTTGCGGGAGAGCCACTACTTGATGGTTTCCGTGTGATGGTTGGAGATCAGCTAGCTGCCCTACTTGGACTGATTGCACTGATTGGTCTATTGGCTTCTCTTCAGGGAATCATGTTTGCTTACGCCAGAAACATGTACTCACTGTCTAGAGCTGGTTACTACCCGAAGGGTCTATCTGTTACCAACAGCAAGAACGTGCCTTTGGCATCTCTAATCGTTGGTGGACTAATCGGCTTCTTGGCTCTACTAGCCATCGAGGTCCTAACAGCTTTGGACGCTGAAGGTGCCGGTGCAGTTGCTGGAGCTATCGTTCTAAACATCGCTGTATGGGGAGCCATGCTTGCCTACATGATGCAGGCAGTTAGCTTCCTAATCCTTCGCCGCAAGCTACCAAACCTAAAGCGCCCATACGTTTCACCTTGGGGTGTTCCAGGAGCTTGGGCTGCTGCGATAATCGCAGGTATTTCATTCGTTGGATACCTAATCAACCCTGCGTTCCAAACTGCCATCTTCGGTATCGCTGTGATCTACGTGATTATGTTGATCATCTTCGCGGTATACGGAAGACACAACCTAGTTATGTCTCCTGAAGAGGAATACGCAATTAAGAACAACAAGTAAATTAGTGATGAGAGACGGGCCGGCATTGCGCCGGCCCGTTTTCACGAACGGAAGCAAATGACATACGTAGGAACACTAGATCTATTCACCATAGGAATAGGACCATCTTCTTCTCACACCGTGGGACCGATGAGAGCAGCTCGCGCCTTTGCGCTGGAGCTTGATAATCCCCAAGATATAACTCGCATTCAAGTAACGCTTTATGGATCTTTGGCCGCTACCGGCGCAGGACATGGAACTACCAACGCCTTAGTTGCTGGTCTTGCAGGCAACACTCCAGAAGAGTGCAATCCAATGGAAGTTCTAAAACTCTACGAGAACGCCAAAGCCAACAAGCAGATTTCTCTTCTTGGAAACACTGTTGCCTTTAGCGAAAGTGACCTAGTTTTTGAGCGCAAAGAAAGGCTGACTAAGCATTCAAACGGCATGAGATTCCAGGCTTACAAAAACGATGAACTGATTCACGGCGCGGTCTTCTTCTCAGTTGGTGGCGGCTTTATCGAGGGTGAAACAGAAACCCTAAAGGTCCATAGGGATGTTCCATACCCTTTCAATTCCGCGGTTGAGTTGATGGCCCATGCCAACTCCGAAAGGGTCTCAATTGCGGAAATTGCCTATCGCAATGAGGTGGCAATCCATGGCGAGCAGGCCGTTCACGCCAGGCTTGCCTCGATATGGTCTGCCATGAAGGCCTGTATTCAATCCGGGCTTAGCAATGAGGGGGTCTTACCTGGGTACCTCAATGTCCCAAGAAGAGCTCGCGGCATGACAGAGCGCCTGGCCGAAATGTCCAAAAGCGAAAACAGCGCAGGGGATCTAACAGCCGAATGGCTTCAGGCCTTTGCCATTGCCGTAAACGAAGAAAATGCCGCAGGGATGCGGGTTGTCACTGCTCCAACAAATGGTGCCGCCGGCATCATTCCTGCGGTTGCGTACTTTGCCAATCAGTTCCGTGGAATAAGCGACGAAAAGATTGCGCGCGATTATTTGTTAACCGCTGGAGCAATTGGCGCGCTCTATAAGTTAAATGCTTCTATTTCTGGAGCAGAGGCTGGGTGTCAGGGCGAAGTTGGATCAGCTTGCTCTATGGCCGCTGCAGGAATTACTGCTGTGCTGGGTGGCACGAACGAGCAGGTTGAGAACGCTGCGGAAATTGCCATGGAGCACAACCTAGGACTGACTTGCGATCCAGTGGGAGGCTTTGTTCAACTGCCCTGCATTGAAAGAAATGCCATTGCAGCAGGAACTGCGGTTGCAGCCATGAGGCTAGCTATGTTGGGGGATGGCGATCACAAGATCTCTTTGGATACCGTGATTGAAACCATGAGACAAACCGGTGTTGACATGTCTACCAAGTACAAAGAGACCTCGATGGGTGGCTTGGCCGTAAACGTTGTCGAGTGCTAACTGAACCATGCCAGTAATGCCCATGTTCCCCCTAGGCTCTGTTTTGTTGCCTGCCATGCCACTACCGCTTCGAATCTTTGAGCAGCGCTACCTAAAGCTGTTAGGCGATCTTGTGGCTTCCGAGAAACCAGAGTTTGGAGTTGTGCTAATCGAGCGCGGTAAAGAAGTAGGCGGTGGAGAAAAGCGTATGAGCATAGGAACCATTGCCTCCGTTACCGAGATTGGCACCACACAAGAATTCCTAGGACTGGAATCTTTCGGATCACAAAGATTTAGAGTGAACGCTTGGTTACCCGATGACCCCTATCCACTTGCCGACGTCGAGTTGCTTCCCGACTTGATTTGGGACGATAGCCTCCTTCCCGCCAAAGCTCATCTGGAAACAAAAGTTCGGCAATTACTGGCTTTTGTTAGCGAATTTGGCAGCCTCCAGTTTGGCGCTGACATCGAATTCAGCGATGATCCAATGGATGCCTGCTGGCAGATGGCTGGGGTGCTTCCAGTTGGCCCACTGGATCAACTAGACCTACTTAGCTCCCAGTCGGCAGAAGAGCTGATTTCGAGGACTTACGAAATAGTCAAGACCGCAAATGAAACCCTAACCGCCATGATCAATCAGCAATCTAACGATGGTGACATTAGGCCTGAATAGGCGCTCGCCATTTGGGCCTCAAACGCCCCTCTAGACTTATGCTGAACTAGATTTCCCGAAGGAGCAAAGTGTCATTAATTGGTGTGGTTGCAGAGCAGGAAGCTGAATCTAGGGTTGCCGCAACCCCTGAGACAGTCAAGGTTATTCGCTCCCTTGGCTATGAAGTTGTGGTTGAAAAAGGCGCCGGGATTAAGGCTTCATTTCCAGACTCTGCCTACGAAGCGGCTGGGGCCAAGATTGATAGCCAGGCTGCTGCCTGGGGTGCAGACATTGTTCTTACCGTTAGCGCTCCATCAGATTCCGAGATCAGCAATCTCAAAAAAGGCGCAGTTCTTGTTGGAGTTTTAAGCCCAGCCCTAAAGCCTGAACTACTTGAGTCTCTTTCTAAGCAGGGCGTCACGGCGCTCGCGATGGACGCGGTCCCAAGAATCTCACGTGCGCAGTCAATGGACGTACTTAGCTCCATGGCAAACATCGCAGGTTACCGTGCGGTTATTGAAGCAGCCCATGAATTTGGTCGCTTCTTCACCGGCCAGGTTACTGCTGCTGGAAAAGTTGCACCTGCCAAAGTCCTTGTTGCTGGAGCGGGTGTTGCAGGTCTTGCAGCGATTGGTTCTGCATCAAGTCTTGGAGCAATTGTTCGAGCAACTGATCCAAGACCAGAGGTAGCCGATCAGGTGAAATCAATTGGTGGAGAATATCTCTTGGTTGAAGTCGAAGAGCAGATGCAGTCAAGCGATGGCTATGCCAAAGAAACTAGCAAGGCTTACGAACAAAGAGCTGCCGAGATTTATTCAGAGCAAGCAGCTGATGTTGACATCATTATTACTACCGCCCTAATTCCTGGAAGACCAGCTCCGAAGCTAATTACTGCTGAGGACGTTGCCCTTATGAAGCCTGGCAGCGTAATTGTTGACATGGCCGCAGCTCAGGGTGGAAATGTGGCGGGATCTGTTGCTGGAAAGAAAATTGTCACCGCTAACGGTGTCACCATTCTTGGCTATACGGACTTACCTTCCAGACTCCCGGCTCAGTCCTCGCAGCTTTATGGAACAAACCTGGTAAACCTTTTGAAGCTACTAACTCCTGGTAAGGACGGTAAGGCTGTCATCGACTTTGAAGATGTTGTGATGCGCTCGGTCACCGTGGTCAAGGATGGTGCTACCACCTGGCCACCGCCACCGGTTCAGGTATCAGCGGCACCGGTAGCGAAGGCTGAGCCTGTTGTGATTCCAGAGAAGAAAAAGATGCCTGGTAGGACCAGAGCACTCTTGATTGGCTTGGGCCTAGCGGCACTGTTTGGTGTTGTGACCCTTGCTCCAGCTCCTCTTCCGGAGCACTTCTTAGTTTTGATGCTTTCGGTTGTAATTGGTTTCTATGTGATTGGCAAAGTCCACCACGCCCTTCACACACCTCTAATGTCTGTGACAAATGCCATCTCTGGAATTGTGGTTGTGGCTGCCGTATTGCAGATCACCGACGCCATCTTGCTGGTTCAGATTCTTGCTGCTGTTGGAGTTTTACTTGCCAGCATCAACGTGTTTGGTGGTTTCGCCGTTACCTCCCGAATGCTCAAGATGTTCACGAAGGGAGATAACTAATGAGTGCACTAGCTATCGCTAACGCCGCTTATGTTGCGGCTGCCCTTTTGTTTATCATGAGCCTTGCAGGACTCAGCAAGCACGAAACTGGTAGAACCGGTGTTCGATATGGAATCGCCGGTATGGCTATCGCCATGGTGGCAACCATTTGGTTGGCCTTTTCGGGTGAGTGGAGCGACTCTGGTGTCCTTGGCCTAGGCCTTCTAGTTGGTGCACTCGCTATTGGTGCGGTTATTGGTTTATGGCGAGCAAAGGTAGTTGCCATGACTGGCATGCCAGAGCTAATTGCCCTCTTTCACAGCTTCGTAGGACTAACAGCAGTACTTGTTGGATGGAACGGAGCACTTCACGCCAAGGAACTAAGTCCAGATCTCGCCGCTGTTCATAGCGCTGAGGTATTCATTGGTGTGTTTATTGGAGCCATTACCTTTACTGGTTCCATCGTTGCCTACCTAAAGCTCTCGGCAAAAATATCTTCAAAGCCATTGATTCTGCCAGGCAGAAACTTCTTGAATCTCTTTGCACTAGTTGGCTTCGTAGCTCTAACCGTTGCCTACGTTGTCACCCCAGAACTGGGTCTACTAATAGCAGTGACAGTATTGGCCCTAGCTCTTGGTTGGCACCTCGTTGCATCTATCGGTGGTGGAGATATGCCGGTAGTTGTCTCGATGCTAAATAGCTACTCGGGTTGGGCAGCTGCTGCAACCGGTTTCCTTTTGAGCAACAACTTGTTGATTGTGACCGGTGCGCTGGTTGGATCCTCCGGTGCTTACCTTTCTTACATCATGTGCCGGGCGATGAACCGAAGCTTTATCTCGGTTATCTTTGGAGGCTATGGAATTCAAGCCCCTTCCGAATCTGAAGAGGAAACCGGCGAGCACACCGAGATCGATGCTGCCTCTGTAGCAGAGCTTCTAAAGAGCGCTAAGTCGGTAGTTATCACCCCAGGTTATGGAATGGCCGTAGCTCAAGCTCAGTACCCTGTTGCGGAACTTGCCAAGAAACTTCGCGAGATGGGTGTCCAGGTCCGCTTCGGTATTCACCCAGTTGCAGGAAGACTTCCAGGGCACATGAACGTTCTACTTGCAGAAGCCAAGGTTCCTTACGACATCGTTCTAGAAATGGACGAGATCAACGACGACCTAGCTGGCACCAATGTGGTTTTGGTGATCGGAGCCAACGACACCGTCAACCCTGCCGCAACTGAAAACCCATCTAGTCCAATCGCAGGTATGCCGGTGCTAAAGGTTTGGGAAGCAGAGAACGTGATTGTCTTCAAGCGATCGATGGCTTCTGGTTACGCCGGTGTTGCCAACCCGCTGTTTTACAAGCCGAATGCCAAGATGCTCTTTGGTGATGCTAAAGAACGAGTTAACGACATTCTTAAGTCGCTCTAAGTCAATTCTTTAGCCCAGGTTAAGGTTGCGAATCTCGTTCGGGTGGTAACTGAGTCTGACTGAATTACAGAAATGTTGAAAGCGGACGAGAAACAATTGATTTTGCTTTCTCAGGGCTGATATTCCAAATCCCAAGTGCTATGCCTAAAGAAACATCAGCATCCGCTGGCGAAAGCTCATTTGTTGTGTGGACGCCATGCAGAATTCCTGCAATACAGTAACTGAACAACCTAGTTCGTTTATCGAAGTCAGACTTAGTTAAACCTCCGAGGCGCGCAACTTTTTTTAGGGCGGGCAACGCATCTGCCTGAACTGCTTCGATTGCAAACCCAGGATAAGACAGTGATTTGCTGATAAGTCTGCTGAACTCAGGATGAGTCTTTGCAGCTCGGAATAACTTTCTACACACGTCGATCATCGTTTCGAAGTTTTCGTCAGCAGGAATGCCGCCATGCGCCCAGTCAATCCACTCTCGCCAAGCCTCGGCGAGGGCTTCTTTGAACAACGTTTCTTTGTTGTAGAAATGGTTATAAATCGTTGTTGACGATACCCCAGCGTGCGCCACAAACTGCTCCACAGTGGCCTCCGGCCCGATATCTGCGAGCACCTCTTGAGCAGATTTGATCAGGGCTAGTCGATTGCGCTGGGAAGCCGAGAGCGGCTGACCGCCATTGTTCTCCTGTTTTTGCTTGCTCGCCACATTAACAGTTTATGAACTAACCAGGCAGGGGCAACCAGTTTTAGTAACAATCTGCCAAAATTGGCATGTTATTCCAAATATGGCATAATCTAACAAAGTTAAGGTTGAAAGATTTCCCTTGGCCACACTTCGTGCTCTTCATCGAATGTGCTCAGAAGGAATCTAGGGAGTCGAGAGAGCAAGGAAAATGAGCACAAATCGCTATTTAGGAGTCGGCGCATCTGCGACACGTCCCGACGAACAACCTGGGAGATTCACTTCACGGTGGGCCATTCCAAGAGTGGAACCTCAAGTTGAGTCAAAGCCGAAGAAGAAAAAATGGCAGATTAACAACATAGTTTTACTGTTTATCATTTTTGTTTTCAAACAGGCCAAAAAGTTATTCTCTAGCGGCAGTAATCGGGCCTAGGGTGAAATAGCTTTCGCGGAGTAAAGTGTTCGAATGATCAAAGACCAGTTAACTCTGGATGTTTTCTAGTGATCACAAATCGACTACGGAAACCCCGAGAGCGACCATAACCCAAGCAATTGCGATTGCCCAAAGGACCATGGCAGCAGAGATCAATAGCGTTACCTTTAATGGTTTTACTCCAGCTGCTACCGAAGCAGCTGCAGCAAACTGAGTTCCAATAAGGATTGGGCCTAGCACGGCCATCCCATAGATTCCATACTTATCAAAGGCCTGCTGGGCCTTGATTAGTTTTGGTGATTCGGCAGTTTTACCCTTGGTCACTCTCCTGCGAATAATCCAGTTTCGGATTGAGTTGCCACCATAGGCGAACACTGCGATTGTGATTATGTTTCCTGTGGCGGCAGCGATCACTGTCAGCACTGGATCTAGTCCAAACAGGATTCCGGCTGGCACCACTGCAATTGCCTCAAACCATGGGATTGCTCCAGCAAGGAACACTCCAAATAGGCCAAGTTGCTCTAGGTTCATGATTTCCTCTCAAATAATCTGGAGAAGCTCGAAAGCAGTGCTTCCATAGGCCCCCTGGTTCGGTAACGAAGGTTTAGTAGTGCTAACAAAGCGAGAGCAAGCCAGGTTGCAACTGCAATTAAAACCACGTAAAGCAAGCTAAGTTCTTGGAACAACCCGAAGCCCCACGCCGAGAACAAAGTGGAAAACACCAAGGATTGACCAAGGTAGATGCTCAGCGAGTGACGACCAGCGGCACTTAGAAGTGAAAGCTTCATCTTTTGGCTAAGTAGCCAAAGTCCACCAACTAATCCTGCTGACATCAGGGGAGCGGTCAAGAAATTCATTGCAATTGCGATTAGGTACAAGCTAAGGCTGTAACTCTCAGCTTGTTCGTTTGTAATGAAGATGTAGCCCGCAAGTAACTGAAGCCCTAGACCCAGAGTGAGTCCCCAGATAGCAAATTTCTTCATTAGCTCTGGCTTCAAGGAAGCGCCGAGTCCACCCTTTCGAGCAACGAGCACACCAATAATAAATGCAACAAAGACCAGAGATCCCTGAAGCAAAAATGCCGGCCCGGCTGCAATTAGCCAGAATTCAAATCTGGCAGCAGCTATCTCTAGGAAACCACCTGAAGTCAAAGCAACGTCTAGGAAGTCAATCGATTCTTGGCTCGGGAAGGTTTTTCCTTTGGACGCTAAGAACACTTCGCCAAGATAAACCAGGAGTGAAATTGCAACAAACAACAGCGCTGTGATGATGTAAATCACCCAAGCCCATACCTTCAGAGTCTTTTCCTTACGGAAGTAAAGCAGGGTTATTAGGAGAGCAAATACCCCGTAGATAAAGAGTATGTCTCCGTGGAAGAAGAACGTTAGGTGCAGTAAACCTAGAGTCACCAAACCAACTGACCTGGCAATCCATCTTCTTCTATTGCTCTTTTCACCCTTCAGTACATAGTGAGCCGAATAGCCAAATAGGAATGAGAAAAGCAGGTAGAACTTTGCTTGAAAAAGCGCCATGACCAGGAATGCCACGGTTGCTGATTGTGGATCCGTTAGATCAAGGGCCTCAGCCCCATTGAAGGTGCTGATTGAGAAAAACTGGATGTTGACCATGGCTATGCCAAATAAGGCAAAGCCGCGAAGGACGTCGGGAAAACTGTCTCTTTGAGTTATCGCCATTTTAGATGTCCCTTTCTCGCCAAGCCAGAATCATCGAAGGCGCAGAGGCAAACGCAAAGAGTGCCGCAATAACCAGGTAGCTTCCGTCGTTACCTTCAGGCTCAAAGAGCACAAGCTCTGGACCAAAGAGCATCGCCAGAAGAATTGCAAACACTACGTACATCATGGTCAAGTAGGCATACCGGTAAGAGGTGTTGCGAATCTGAATTTGCCTCTCATCCAAAAGCTCGTCAGGGGCTTCCGCGATTCCTCTAACTGCCACTCTTAGCAGTGAGTACCCGATCAGAACCGATAGTGCGACCAAAATTCCGGTGACAACCAAAACAGTTATCTCGGTCTCAGAAGAAATGTTCAGGTTAGTTTTTAGCGTCGGGTAGTAGCTTCCCAAGGAAACTATAAGGATTCCAAGCGCGTAAAGCACAACTAGCACTCGCCTGTTGCGCTGAGACCTAAGCCACTTGAACTTCGAATTCTCATCCGTAAGCAGGGCTCTGGTGCCCTTCTCGGTCACGCCTAGTGACCAGTAGATCTTGTTCTTCTTGGACATTACTTCTTTCCTGTCTTCTTTTCATTGAGTGAAAAAAGCTCTGAAACTTCCTTATTCAGGGCCTTGGCGATGCGAAGGGCTAGGACCAGAGAGGGGCTGTATTCCCCGCGTTCTAGGTAGCCAATGGTTTGGTAGTGGACTCCAACCAGATCTGCTAGTTCTTGCCTACTCAGCCCCTGGGCAGTGCGAATCTGCTCAATCTGGTTGAATACCGGGTCTTCGGAATTTCTACTCATAGATGTAGTATAGATGCTACATAGCATTAATGCAACACGTGGAGTTTTCTACCTGATCCGGCAGAGCTAAGCCCAACTACCGAAGAATTAGAACTATTGCCAAAACCAGGATCAATAAAGCTCCTGAGTACTGGATTCCTTGCTGAACTTTGTGATTGGTGAATTTAGAAGTGATGGTGGCTGCAAAAACCAGACCAAATTGCCAAACCAGCGAACCAACAAAAACACCCAAGGCAAACAAGCCAATGCCAACTATCAAAACCCCAGTGGATGCTAACTCAGCTACCGACGGCGTGATACCTACGAAGTAAAAGGCAGTAGCGGGGTTTAGAACGGTCAGTCCAAAGAATTTTGCAAATGTTGCCAATCTTGTGGGCTTAGCTATTGGATCTGAAGACAGATTCAGGGCCGAGGATCTTCTGGCATCGATAAAAATCCTCACAGCCACAATTGTCAATATGAGAGAGCCGGCCAAGCGCATGGGAAATAGCCAGTCGGTTAGAAGGCTTATTGCTAGATTTCCAAAAGCAAAAACCACAGCGGCATAACAAAGGTCAACCGTTGCCATAGCAAGGGCACCGAAGATACCTATTCCACGACCGTGTTTGATGGTGGTGCTAATAAGCAAAATCGCCATTGGGCCTAAGGGGATAGCCAGGGCAAGTCCTGCAAAACCACCAGTTATAAACAGATCCATCAGCACCACCAGCAACAACAGCATGATGAATCGAATTCTTCATTCAACTTAGTGCTGTCGTTCACAATCTTCCCATCGATAATCTTCGATTCAAAGATTAGATGACACATCGAAGAATGTCAATGTATAGTTATGGCGTGGCTAAAGAACTCAAAATTTCGTATTCGCCAAAGGCGCTTTCAAGCCTTGCCGAGCAGTTCAAAGCACTTGGAGACGAGACTCGACTTGGGCTCATAATGGCTGTTGCGGCTAGTGAAG